>NZ_CP117781.1:1200000-2400000 GCF_028657905.1 Burkholderia sp. FERM BP-3421
TCCGGATTCTTCTCGTCGAGGACGACAATCGTCTGTCGACGCTGATCGCGGGCTACCTGCGCAAACATGACTATGAAGTCGAGACCGTGCTGCACGGCGACGAGGCCGTGCCCGCGATCCTGAGCGGCCAGCCGGACCTCGTGATCCTCGACGTGAACCTGCCCGGCAAGGATGGTTTCGAGATTTGCCGGGAGGCGCGCGAGCACTACGATGGCGTGATCATCATGGTGACCGCGCGCGACGAGCAGTTCGACGAACTGCTGGGCCTCGAATTCGGCGCGGACGACTATGTGCACAAGCCGGTCGAGCCGCGCATCCTGCTCGCCCGGATCAAGGCCCAGCTGCGCCGCGCGCCGGTGCGCCAGGCGGAGACGGCGGCGCAGCCCGAGAGCTATACGTTCGGCAAGTTTTCGATCAACCGCGCGAACCGGACGGTGCGGCTGCCCGACGGCAGCACGCCGGACCTGACCTCCGCCGAGTTCGACCTGCTGTGGGCGCTGGTGTGCCACGCGGGCGAGGTGGTGAGCCGCGACGACCTGATGCTGCAACTGCGCGGCGTGGAGTTCGACGGGCTGGACCGCACGATCGACGGCCGAATCTCGAAGCTGCGCCGCAAGCTGCGCGACGATGCGGGCAGCCCGCAGCGCATCAAGACGATCCGCAGCAAGGGCTACCAGTTCAGCAAGCACGCCTGGGAGTAAAGCGGGGATGGCCGGCGGCCGGGCCGCGCGGCTGGCCCGCGCCGCGTCGTTACATAAATCGACACAGTTGGCAGGTAAGTTGACATCATTGCCGCGAATTGATGTCTATCATTCAATAATTCCGCTTTTTGCGTCCTTCCGTGCCGGGTTCGCGCCCGGCATCGCGCCGTCGTCCCGCTCCTCCCCGCCGTTCCGGATGCCCGCCCGCCCAAGACCATGAACAGCAGCCACGCCCCTCGTCTTTCCCCGCTGCGCTACTGCAAGTGGCGCTGGCTGAACTTCCGCCGCTCGTGGACCGACATGCGGGCCGACCGGATCCCGAGCTGGTCGCGTCTGTACGTGCGGACCTACCTGCACCTGATCGGCGTGGTGCTGCTGACGACGCTGGTGCCGGTGCTCGCGCTGTGCGTCGTGCTGACGCCCCGCGTGGTGTGGCGTGCCTATGAGACGCTGCCGGGCGGCGCGCTGCTGATCTTCCTGTTCGTCGCGGTGACGCCGGCGCTGGCCGCGTACCGGTGGATGCGGCCCGTGTGGTCGGATCTCGTGATGGTGCGCGAGCGCGCGATCGATTTCAGCGGCGGGCGCTTCAACACCCGCGCGCGCGAGTCGCACAGCGTGATCATCGGGCCGCTCGCGCGCACGCTGAACGCGCTCGCGATGCGCATGGAGCGGCTGATCGCCGCGCAGCGCGACCTGACCAACGGCATTTCGCACGAGCTGCGCACGCCGCTCGCGCGGGTGCGCTTCGCGCTGGAGATCCTGCGCGAGCCGGGCTCGGCGCGGGACTACCAGAACGCGCTCGACAGCATCGCGCAGGACGTCACCGAGCTGGACGAGCTGATCGACATGAGCCTGACCTACGCGCGGCTCGAATACAGCTCGCTGCAGTCGAACCTGGAACAGACGGTCCTCGCCGCGTGGTTCGAGAACCAGGTCAACGACGCGGCGCTGCTGTACGCGAACATCGCCATCGAGTCGCGGATCGGCATCGCGCGCGAGCTGCGCGTGCGCATGGACAAGCGGCTGATGTCGTACGCGATGCGCAACCTGCTGCGCAATGCGAGCAAGTACGCGCAGTCGCGGATCGTCGTCGGCATCGAGATGCGCCACGGCAACATCGAGATCTATGTCGAGGACGACGGCCAGGGCGTGCCGGAAGCGCAACGCGACCGGATCTTCGAGGCCTTCGTGCGGCTCGATCGTCATACCGCGGGTTACGGGCTCGGGCTCGCGATCACGCGTCAGGTGCTGCATGCGCACAACGGGCGGATCGCGGTGGTCGACCCGCGCGTGCTGCCGGGCGCGCGCTTCGAGATCAGCTGGCCGGTGTGAGCGGCGGCGGGCAGCACCCGCCGCACGCCGCGCACCGCACGCGGCCTGTCGCGCCAGTCGTCAATACGTCCGGCCCAGCTGGAAGTACAGGTTGCGGCGGCCGGCCGGCGCGAGCGCGATCCCGATGTAGAGCGGCCCGAACGACGTCGTGAGGCTGGTGAAGAGCGTGTAGCTCTGCTTGAGCGCGCCGCCGCCCACTCGCGCGCCGCTCGACCAGACATTGCCGATCTCCGCGCTCGCGCCCAGATACAGCGCTTTGATCGGCGACGCGTTGAACGTCATCAGCTGATTCATATAGGTGACCTGCCCGTAGACGAGCGCGTCGCCGTTCAACTGGTCCGCCGCGTAGGCGGCCAGGTGCTGGAAGCCGCCCAGCGTGAAGTCGAAGCTGTTGAAGGCATTCTGGGTGCCGCCGCCGAAGGTCTTGCCGGCCTCGATGCCCGCACTGATGCTGTGGCGTCCGAACTGCTGGGCGATCATCGCTTTGCCGCGCACCTCGGTATAGGGCGTGTTGTCCGTATCCGAGCCGAAGAGATCGTAGGTCGTCGTGGTGCTGGTGGCGAGCGAACGCTCGACGCGAACCTCCGTGAAGTAGCCGCGACGCGGGAACAGATGATCGTCGAGCTGGTCGATCACGAGCCGCGCGCGCGCAGTCAGGGCCTGCGACGTAATGTTCGGATACGGGTTAAAGAAGATCAGGTCGCTGTCGTCGGTGGCGGCGTCGTACACGCCGATCGGCGCGACGAAATTCGGCGCGGCGGTGCCGTGTGCGTAGGCGAGCCCGACGCGGAAGTCGCCGAGACGCCCGATCGGCACGCCGAAGTCGATGCCGACCCGTTGCGTGCGCAGCCGGTACTGGTTGACCTTGACCTCGCCGCTGTCGTCGTAGAGGTTCGCGTAGCGGCGCTCTATTTCAGCATACGGCGCGACGTAGTAGCCGCCGCGTTCGGTCAGCGGCTGGCGCAGATCGACGTGGGCCGATTGCAGGTCGCTGCCGAGCGTTGTGTCGGCGCGGAATTCGAGCCCGGACTGAGTGAGCCACGGCCGCCGGTAGCCGACGTGCAGGCGGAACCCGCCGACGTCGCTGGAGCTGCTCGACACGCCCAGCCCGAACAGCAGGAAGTTCGGCCCCCAGTACTTCTCGCGCGCGTCGATCACGAGTTTGTGGCTGTCGCCGTCGTTGACCACCTGCTGCGAGACGCTCTCGAAATTGCCGCTCGTCGTCAGCGTGAGCAGGTCCTGGCTGACCGACTTCGCGTCGTAGATGTCGCCGGGGTGGATGTGCAGCGCGTCGGTGACGACCCGTTTCGGCACCGGACCGTTCATGCGGACGTCGATCGAGGTGATGCGCACCGGCTCCTGTGGCGGCAGCGTGTGCGCGGCCTCATAGGCCGCGTACTGCTCGGGCGTCAGCTGGTATTGCAGCAGCTTGGGCAGCGCGGCCGTGGCGGCCGCCGCGCCTGCCGAGATTGCCTGCGATGCGGTCTGGAAATCGGTGAAGCTCAGCGCGCCGAGCGCCGGCTGCAGCAGCACGTCGTCGGCGCCGAGCTGCGCGCGCTGGGCCGACACGTTCTGCCGGATCAGAATCCCGATCATCTGCTGCATCACGTCGGCGGGCGACGCGAGCGCGTCGAGCGGCCGCAGCTGCGAGCCGATGTCGACCGCGATCACGACCTTCGCGCCCATCGCGCGCGCCGTGTCCACCGGCAGGTTGCTGACGAGCCCGCCGTCGACCAGCGTGCGGCCGTCGATATCGGCGGGCGCGAACAGGCCGGGCAATGCCATGCTCGCGCGGATCGCGAGCGGCAGCGAGCCGTGGTCGAGCACGACCATCTGGCCGGTGCGCAGGTCGGTCGCGATCGCGCGGTACGGGATCGGCAGCTGGTCGAACGGCTGGTTGGCCGGCACGGCCGCCGTCCAGTTCGCGAGCAGCGCCTGCAGGCGGTTGCCCTGCACGAGCCCGGCCGGCGTCTTGACACCCTTCGTGCCGAAGCCGATCGTCAGCGCATCGGCATAGACCTGTTCGTCCTCGCGCTGCGACTGCGGGAGATCCGCGCGGTTGGTCACGTCGAATGCGATGTCCGCGAGGTTGATCTGCGACAGGCGCTTTTCCATCTCCGCCGCATGCATGCCGCTCGCATACAGGCCGCCGACCACGGCGCCCATGCTGGTCGCGGCGATGCAGTCGACCGGGATGCGGTTGTCCTCGAGCACCTTCAGCACCCCCAGGTGCGCATAGCCGCGCGCACCGCCGCCCGACAGCACGAGGCCGATCGGCGGCCGGTTCGCCGGGCCGCCGTCCGGGGAGCAGGAGACGTTCGTCGTCGGCACGGGGACCGCCGCGGCCGCGGGGGCGGGCATCGGAATCGGCACGGACGCCGGCTCGGACGCCGCGACGGGCGGCAGCGGCTGGGCGAGGGCAGGGAATGCTGTTGCGCAGCAGAACAGGACGGCGGCGAAGCGCTTGCCGGCGCGAGGATTCTGCCGACCGCGTGGGGCGTGCACCGTCATCGTTGTGGTTCGGGGGTGGTCGGACAACCGCGAGGCGGTCGGGAATTCGTGCAAAACCGCAAGGTTACCGTGTTTTGAGCCGGAAAGAACCAACAAAATCTCCGTGACAGACTGTGGACGGGGATGAGCGAACCGTCGCCAATATTTTGGGGAAAATATTCGAAATCACCTAAAGTATTGGTGCATGCTGCCGCTAAGCGCTTAACAGTCGCCGTCCGGCGCGAGAGACCGGTGTTACGACGACCCGGCGTCCCCCGCATAGACCTTCCACCGGTTCGTTCGTCCGTAGAGGCTTCATCATGTCGACCCCCCTTCTCGGAAGGCTGTTCGCGCACAACATCGCGGTAGACCTGGGCACCGCGAGTACGCTCATCTATGTCCACAATCGCGGCGTGGTGCTGAACCAGCCGTCCGTGGTGTGTTTCCGCAAGCCCGGCGGCGCGGTCGACAAGGCGCGCGTCGAGGCCGTCGGCGACCAGGCGAAGGCGCTGCTCGGCCGCTCGCCCGAGCATCTGCAGGCGGTGCGGCCGCTGCGCCACGGCGTGATCGCAAACTACAACGCGGCCGAGCAGATGATGCGTCAGTTCATCGACATGTCGCGCACGCGCGCGCTGTTCGGCCGGCGCGCGGAGTTCACGATCTGCGTGCCGTCGAACGCCACGGCGGTCGAGCGGCGCGCGATCCGCGAGGCGGCCGCGGCGGCGGGCGCCTCCAAGGTCACGCTGATCGGCGAATCGCTGGCGGCGGCGTTGGGCGCCGGGCTGCCGGTGACGGACGCGGTCGGGTCGATGGTGGTCGATATCGGCGGCGGCACGACCGAGGTCGCCGTGATCGCGCTCGGCGGCGTGGTTTACCAGGAAGCGATCCGGGTGGGCGGCGATCAGTTCGACGCGGCGATCGTCAATCATGTGCGCAACCTCTATGGCGTGCTGCTCGGCGAGCAAACGGCCGAGCACGTGAAGAAGATCATCGGCACGGCGAGCTACGGCGTGCCGCGCGAATCGATGCATGCCGTCGGGCGCAGCGTCGAGGACGGGCTGCCGCGCACCATTGAGCTGACCAACCACGACATCGCCGACGCGCTCGCGGCGCCGCTCAAGCAGGTGGTGGGCGCGGTCAAGGGGGCGCTCGAGAATGCGCCGCCGGAGCTGATCACCGATATCGCGCACCGGGGCGTGGTGCTGACGGGCGGCGGCGCGCTGCTCGCGAACCTCGGCAAGCGGCTGTACGACGAAACCGGGCTCCTGGTGCGCGTGGCCGACGAGCCGCTCAGCTGCGCGGTGCGCGGCGCGGGTCAGGCGATGGGGCGCCTGCAGACCGAGGCGGAGGCCTGACGGGCCGGCCCCGGCCGCCCGCCGGGGCGATGCGCCGCGCGGCGCTGATATCCGAGGCCCGTCGAGCGCGATCGAAATGATATGTTATATCATTTCGATTCGAGGCCAGCCGTTTGCCGCCGCGCCTCGCCACACGAGGGCCGTCCCCATGCAACAGCTTCCCGTCACCGTGCTGTCCGGCTTTCTCGGCGCGGGCAAGACCACGCTGCTCAATCACGTGCTGAACAATCGCGAAGGGCGGCGGGTCGCCGTGATCGTCAACGACATGTCGGAAGTCAACATCGATGCGCGTCTGATCCGCGACGGCGGCAGCGCGCTGTCGCAGGTCGACGAGCGGCTGGTCGAGATGAGCAACGGCTGCATCTGCTGCACGCTGCGCGAGGACCTGTTGGTCGAGATCGGGCGGCTCGCGCGCGAGCAGCGCTTCGATTACCTGCTGATCGAGTCGACCGGCATCTCCGAGCCCTTGCCGGTGGCGGAGACCTTCACGTTTCGCGACGAGGCGGGGCGCAGCCTGTCCGACGTCGCGCGGCTCGACACCCTGGTCACGGTCGTCGACGCGTTCCATTTCGCACGCGACTACGGCTCGCACGACTTCATCGCCGACCGCGGCGAATCGATGGGCGACGCGGATACGCGCAGGGTGGTCGACCTGCTGACCGAGCAGGTCGAGTTCTGCGACGTGATCGTGCTCAACAAGACCGACCTCGTGACGGCGGACGAGCTGGCGCGCCTGAAGGGCGTGCTGCGCGCGCTGAACGCGCGGGCGCGGATCGTCGAGAGCCGGTTCGGCGCGGTGCCGGTCGACGAGGTGCTCGACACCGGCCGCTTCGATTTCCAGGCGGCGGCGCTGGCGCCGGGCTGGTTGAAGGAAATGCGCGGCGAACATATTCCGGAGAGCGAACAATACGGCATCACGAGCTTCGTGTACCGCGCCCGGCGGCCGTTCCATCCGCGCCGGCTGCACGACTGGATCCAGCGCGAATGGCCGGGCGTGGTGCGCTCGAAGGGCTATTTCTGGATTGCGTCCCGGCCGGAGGCGGTCGGCGAATGGTCGCAGGCCGGGGCGATTTCCCGGCACGGGCGCGCCGGCAGCTGGTGGGCGGCCGTGCCGGAAGAGGCGTGGCCGCGCGATCCGGACGCGCTCGCGCAGATCCGCGGCCGCTGGGACGACCGGTTCGGCGATCGGCAGCAGGAACTGGTGCTGATCGGCACCGGGATGGACGAGGCGGCGCTGCGCGCGGCGTTCGACGCCTGCCTGCTCAGCGACGCGGAACTGGCGCTGCCGGAATCCGCGTGGCGCGGCGGCGACGATCCGTTTCCGGATTGGCGCCGTCCGGCCTGAGCGCGCGGCGCCCGCCCGCGCGGATGGGAGGTCGGTGACCTGGGGTTGGCGGGATCGAGGGATCGGGCTGCATGCCCGTCGGGGCGGGCGGCTCGGACCATCAAGATCAACGGCGTCTCGACGGCCCGGCGGCGACGCGCGAAGCGCCACCCACGCGGTTTGCCGCACTGCGTCACCCGGGCGTCGCTGCGCGCCGCCCGGGTTCTGCCCTATGCTGTGCGGACCGGGCGCGCAGGTCGCGCGCCGCCACCGGACAGGAGCCGCAATGCCCAGCAGTCCCGCCGCCGATTCTTCCTCCCCCGCCGCGCAGGCCGACCTCAAGCCGGCCGCGCCCTTGTTCATCGCGCCCGAGCCCGATACGCAGAAGCCGGTGCGCGGCAGCCAGTTCGTGCTGAAGTCCGGCGACGCGTTCGTGGTCTGTGACGCGCTCGGCGACATCGGCGGTCACGACGACGGCCTGTTCGTCGACGACATGCGGGTGCTGTCGCAGTGGCGGCTCACGTTCGGCGGCCGTGCGCCGTCGCTGCTGTCGGGCGCGACCAGCGCCGACAACGCCTCCTTCACCGCGCATCTGACCAATCGCCCGTTGCCGCCGCTGGGCGGGCACGAGACGCCGGAGGGCGTGATCCACATCGAGCGGATGCGGGTGCTGGAAGACAACGTGCTGTACGACGGGCTCACGCTGACCAACTACGGCACGAGCGACGCCGAGGTGCCGCTGTCGATCTCGTTCGGCGCGGATTTCAAGGACATGTTCGAGGTGCGCGGCACCGCGCGCGAGCGGCATGGCGCGATCGCGCCGCCGTGCGTCGACGCGGGCGCGGTGCGGCTGGGCTATGTCGGGCTCGACGAGGTCGAGCGCACGGTGCGGATCCGTTTCTCGCCGGAGCCGGACGCGCTCTCTCCCGACCGCGCCGACTACACGCTGCGCATCGCGGCGCAGGCTTGCGTGTCGATCTATCTGACGGTCGAGGCGCGGGTCGGCGCGGCGGGCGCGACGGCCGCCGCGCGGCCGGCCGAAACGGGCGGACGGCCGGCGCTGCGCAAGGCGCTGGTGCGGGTGCACCGCGCGATGCGCGAGCGGCGGCGCGCGATGGCGCGGGTGCGCACCAGCAATCCGCTGTTCAACGCATGGCTCGACCGCTCGCTCGCCGACCTCGGGCTGCTGACGACGCAGCTCGACACCGGCCCGTATCCGTACGCGGGCATTCCGTGGTTCTCGACGCCGTTCGGCCGCGACGCGGTGGTCACCTCGTTGCAGATGCTGTGGCTGCAGCCGTCGCTCGCGCGCGGGGTGCTGCGCTTTCTCGCCGCGCATCAGGCGCGCGAGACCTCGGCGTTCCACGACGCCGAGCCGGGCAAGATCATGCATGAGTTCCGCCGCAGCGAGATGGCGGCCACGGGCGAGGTGCCGTTCGCGCTGTACTACGGCGGCGTGGACACCACGCCGCTGTTCATCGTGCTCGCGGGCGCCTATCTGGAGCACACCGGCGACCACGCGCTGATCGACGAGCTCTGGCCCGCGCTCGAACGGGCCGCGCAGTGGGTGATGCGCGTGTGCGACCGCAATCCGCACGGGCTGCTCGATTACCAGCGCACCTCCGAACGCGGGCTCGCGAACCAGGGCTGGAAGGACAGCCACGATTCCGTGTTCCACGCCGACGGGCGCTTCCCGGACGGGCCGATCGCGCTGGTCGAGGTGCAGGCCTACGCCTGCGCCGCGTTCGACGCGATGGCCGGGTTCGCGCAGCGGCGCGGCCACACGGCCGACGCGGTGCGCTACACGCAGCGCGCGCGCACCTTGCGCGAGCAGGTCGAGACGCTGTTCTGGATGCCCGAGGCGGATTTCTACGGGATCGCGCTCGACGGGCACGGCGAGCTGTGCCGGGTGCTGGCGTCGAATGTGGGGCACCTGCTGGCGTTCGGCCTGCCGGAGCCGGCGCGCGGCGAGGCGGTCGCGCGCGTGCTCGGCTCGGCGCTGTTCCAGACCGGCTGGGGCGTGCGCACGCTCGCCGCCGGCCAGCCGCGCTTCAATCCGATGGCGTATCACAACGGCTCGGTGTGGCCGCACGACAATGCGCTCGCCGCGCGCGGCCTCGCGCGCTACGGCGACAAGCGCGCCGCGATCGATCTGCTGCGCGCGCTGTTCGAGGCGGCGGTGAGCTTCGACATGCGCCTGCCGGAGCTGTTCTGCGGCTTCCCGCGCCGGCGCGGCGAGCCGCCCACCGCGTATCCGGTCGCATGCCTGCCGCAGGCGTGGGCGGCCGGCGCGCCGTTCATGATGCTGCAGGCGTGCCTGGGCGTCAGCGTGGACGCGGCGCGCGGCGAGGTGCGGGTCGAGCGGCCGGCGCTGCCCGAAGGGGTCGACTGGCTGCAGCTCGACGGCCTGCGGGTCGGCGACGAGAGCGTGTCGCTGACCTTCCGGCGGGTCGACGGCAAGGTGGTGGCGTCCGCCGAAGGGCGCGCGCGCGTGGTCGCGGCGCTGTAGCTTGCGCCAGGCCGGCCCGCGTTTGCGACCCCGGGCCTAGAATGGCGGTATCGCGCAGCCTCGCGCCCACCCGAACCAGGAGACTTCACCATGTCGAACGACCCGCAGCCCGACCGCGATCCGGCGCGCCTCGAACAGCTCGAGGCCGCGGTCGATCATCTGCATGAATCGCTGGCGTCGCAGCGCATCGCGGCCGGCGCGGCGAAGGGCATCCTGTTCAGCCTGGTCGAGACGCTCGGCGCGCTGATCGGCGATCCCGACCTGCCCGAGCACGCGCGCTCCGGCTACGAGGCGCTGCGCGACAAGGCGAGCGAACTGAAGGCCACGCTCGACCGGCACTGAGCCGGCGCCGCCGTTGCCCCGCCCGAGGGCGCGGCGGCAATCCCGTTTGGATTCAATGCGTTGCCGCGCGCGTGCGCAGGATATCCACATGCTTGTTAACAAAAACTGTTGATAACCGGGGCCGCGCGCCCCGGAGCCTCCCCCGATGACACCTCCCCGCATTCTGGTCAGCGCGTGCCTGCTGGGCGCGCCGGTCCGCTACGACGGTTCCCCGAAGACGCTGCGCCATCCGCTGCTCGCGCAATGGCAGGCCGAGAACCGGCTCGTGCCGATCTGTCCGGAGTGGGCGGGCGGCATGCCGACGCCGCGCCCGCCCGCCGAGATCCAGCGCGCGGCCTCGGGCGACGCGGTGCTGGACGGCGTCGCGCGGGTCGTCGACCTGGCGCGTCACGACGTGACCGAGGCGTTCGTCGCCGGTGCGCGGGCGGCGCTCGCGCTGGCGCGTGAACACGGTTGCCGTCATGCGCTGCTGACCGATGCGAGCCCATCGTGCGGCAGCCGCGCGATCTACGACGGTTCGTTCAGCGGCCGTCGCCACGGCGGCGCGGGCGTAACGGCGGCGCTGCTCGCGCGGCACGGCATCGCGGTGTACGCGCAGCACGACATCGAGACGCTCGCCGCGCACTTGCAGCGCGACGCCGCCGGCTGAGCGGGCGCGGCCCGCGCCGTTCAGGCGGGGCGCGTGAGCAGGTACTCGGCGTCGACCTCGGCGGCGATCCGGAAACCGAGCCGTTCGTAGAGCCGCTGCGCGGGATTGCCCTTGAGCACCTTCAGCGAGACCGGCACGCGCTGCCGGTCCGCTTCGTCGAGCACGCGGCGCAGCACGCGCGCGCCGACGCCCTGCCGCTGATGCGCGGGCAGGATCTGAATCTGCATCACCACCCAACTGTCCGGCTCGCGGTACGCCTTCAGCAGGCCGGCCGGCGCGCCGTCGAGGCATACGATCTGCGCGTCGTCGAGCCGCGCGCGCACCCGCGCGGCGTGGCTCGCGGAGTCGGTCGGCTCGCCCGCGCGCAGCAGGTGCTCGGTCATGGTTGCCTCGCGCAGCGCGAGCAGGAACGGGAGATCGGCTTCGGTCGCCGGACGCAGCGTGACGGTGGCTTCGGGCATCGGAGAGGCGGGGCGCGTGCCCGGGCCGGGCGGGTTTCGGGAAAAGTGTGTCAGTTCAATGACTTGGCGGCCGCATGCGCAGGATATCCACATGGTTGCCAACAAAAACTGAGGATAACGTAGCGTGCCGGGACCAGACTGACAAGCGCAGTGGACGGCGGCGCAAAAAAATATCGGCGCGCATGTCGATTCGCGCCCGCGCCGCGCGTCGTAGGAGAGAACGCGCCGCCGCGCGGCGCGTTCGATTCGTGAACCGCTTACTTCCTCCCGTCAGGAGCCCTGCCATGTCCAGTTCCGTCAAACCCATCCCGGAAGGGATGCATACGCTGACCCCCCACCTGATCTGCGACGGCGCCGCCGACGCGATCGCGTTTTACGTGCGCGCGTTCGGCGCGGTCGAGCTGAGCCGGCTCGACGCGCCGCAAGGCGGCCGCTTGATGCATGCCTCGTTGCGGATCGGCAATTCGGTGCTGATGCTCGCCGACAGCATGGAGGGCTGCGGCGTGCGCGATCCGCATGCGCTCAAGGGTTCGCCGGTGTTCCTGCACCTGTACGTCGAGGATGTCGACCGGGTGTTCGCGCAGGCCGTGGAGGCGGGCGCGACCGTCACGATGCCCGTCACCGACATGTTCTGGGGCGACCGCTACGGCCAGCTGCGGGACCCGTTCGGCCACGCGTGGTCGGTCGCGACGCATCAGCGCGACCTGAGCGCCGACGAGATCCGGGCCGGGATGGCGCAGATGGCGGCGCGCTCGTGAACGGCCGCGACGCCGGCGCGACGGGCCTGACGCTGTACGCGCATCCGTTCTCGTCGTACTGCCAGAAGGTGCTGGTCGCTCTTTACGAGAACGGCACGCCGTTCACGCTTCGGCTGCTGTCGCAGGACGATCCGGACACGCTCGCGGCCTGGGCCGCGCTGTGGCCGCTCAAGCGCATGCCGGTGCTGGTCGACGGCGGCCGCACCGTCGTCGAGGCGACGATCATCATCGAACATCTCGGGCTCCACCATCCGGGGCCGGTGCGGCTCTTGCCCGACGCGCCGGCGGACGCGCTCGACGTGCGCGCGCTCGATCGTTTCCTCGACAACTACGTGTCGACGCCGCAGCAGAAGATCGTGTTCGACTGCCTGCGTCCGCCCGAGGCGCGCGACCCGCGCGGCGTCGCCGACGCGCGCGCGATGCTCGATACCGCGTACGCGTGGCTCGATGCGCGGATGGCGGATCGCGAATGGGCGGCGGGCGCGCGGTTCAGTCTCGCGGACTGCGGCGCCGCGCCGTTCCTGTTCTATGCTGATTGGACGCACCGGATCGATCCGTCGTTCGGGCATCTGCTCGCGTACCGGCGCCGCCTGCTCGCGCGGCCGTCGTTCGCGCGCGCGGTGGACGAGGCGCGTCCTTACCGGCCGTTGTTTCCGCTCGGCGCGCCCGAGCGCGATTGAGCGGTTTTCGAACCAGGAGACAGACATGACGCAACCCACAGCGATCGTGCCGGCCGTCGAGCTGGCGAGTCGCAATCCGATCAGGTTTCCGAATGAAAGCGCGGCCTACCGGCACGCGCGCAATGCGCTGCTGGCCGAGGAGATCGCCTTGCGCCGGCACATCGAGGCCGTCGCGGCGCAACGCCGCGCGCTGCCGCCGGGCGGCGCGGTGACGGGCGACTATCGTTTCGAGGGCGAACGCGGGCCGCTCGATTTCGCGGGGCTGTTCGGCGAGCGGACGACGCTCGTCGTCTACAGCTACATGTTCGGTCCGCAGCGCGAACGGCCCTGTCCGATGTGCACGTCGCTGCTCGGCGCATGGGCCGGCGAGGCGCGCGACATCGGGCAGCGCGTGGCGCTCGCGGTGGTCGCGCGCTCGCCGCTCGACCGGCTGGTCGCGGTCAAGGAGGCGCGCGGCTGGCGCGACCTGATGCTGTACACGGACCTGGACGGCAGCTACACGCGCGATTATCACGGGCTCGACGCGGACGGCGACGAGATGCCCGCGCTGAATGTCTTCACCCGGCGCGACGGCGAGATCCGTCATTTCTGGTCGGGCGAGATGGGATTCTGGACGGCCGATCCGGGCCAGGATCCGCGCGGCGCGCCCGACCCGATGCCCCTGTGGACCGTGCTCGACATGACGCCCGAAGGGCGCGGCGACGCCTGGTATCCGAAACTCGACTACCCGGATTGAGTGCGTGGCGCGCAGCCGTTGCCGCATTCGCGACGGTTCGGGGAAAAGCCCGCCGGATCAAGCGTTTGGGCCGCGCATGCGCAGGATATCCCCAGGCTTGCCAACAAAAATTGTGGACAACGCGGGCGGCCCGCATCGCGCCTTCGGCGGCGCGGCGCGTGCCGCCCGCTTGATCCGCGCATGAAAGACGAATCGCATCAATGAGTTAACCGGACGATGCGCAGGATATCCCCAGGCTTGCCAACATAAACTGTGGACAACGAAGGGCGGGCCGCCGCCGCACGCCGCGCGCGGCGGCGTTGCCGCGTGCGTGTCGCCGCGAGGAAAACCTTTTCTCGTCAATGTGTTGGCGTCGTCGTGCGCAGGATATCCCCAGTGTTGCCAACATAATCTGTGGAGAACTGAAGACCCTCGGCGGGCGGGAGAAGGGCGCGGTGCCGCGCATCTGACCCGGATCGAAACTCTCTTGCGCATCAAGGACTTGAGGCGGGAGTGCGCAGGATATGCACAAGCTTGCCAGCAAAAACTGTGGACAACGCGCGGTGGTGCGTTCGCGCGTCACGACGCAGCATGGCGCGGCGCGCCTGCCGCATGTGTGATCCCGCGGGAAAAACTGAATGACGTCAAAGGCTTGCATGGGTGATGCGCAGGATATCCCCAATGTTGCCAACATATTCTGTGGAAAAGCCGGCGCGCGAGCGATGAGCGCGAGTCAAGCGAGTCAAGCGAGTCAAGCGAGTCAAGCGAGTCAAGCGAGTCAAGCGAGTCAAGCGAGTCAAGCGAGTCAAGCGAGTCAAGCGAGTCAAGCGAGTCAAGCGAGTCAAGCGAGTCAAGCGAGTCAAGCGAGTCAAGCGAGTCAAGCGAGTCAAGCGAGTCAAGCGAGTCAAGCGAGTCAAGCGAGTCAAGCGAGTCAAGCGAGTTTCCGAATACTTAGTGCTACTTCCGATCAAGCATGCGGCTGCGTGCCGTTTTTCCGGCGGAAACCGCGCAAGCCCGACGGATCAACGTCTTGATGCGGGCGTGCGCGGGATCTCTCCAGGTCTGCCAATCTAAGGGGGCCGCGCCCGTGCTTTCAAACAGGCCGGCGCGTCTTGACCCGGCCCGCGCGGGCGCGAGTGATACCATGTCGCGCCAGTTTTCCCGCTCATCACGATGCCCGCCACTTTCGACGAACTCGCGTCCCTGATCCGGGCGCAATTTTCCGAGCTGAGCCCGCAATTCCAGGTGGGCGCGGCGTTTCTGCTCGATCATCCGGACGAAGTCGCCGTCTCGTCGATGCGCAAGGTCGCGCAGCGCGCGGGCGTGCAGCCCGCGTCGCTCGTGCGGCTCGCGCAGGTGCTCGGCTTTCCCGGCTGGAGCGCGCTGCGCGACCTGTTCGTCGCGCGCGTGCGCACCCGCCCCGCGCCGCTCACGCAGCGCGCACGCTCGCTCGTGCGCCCCAACGCGAAAGCCTCCCTCGCGCGCGACCTCACGGCCGCGCAGCAGCACAACCTCGCCGTGACCGCGGCGCAGAACGCGCAGGCGATCCTCGATGCGGCGAAACTGATCCGCAAGGCGCCGCACGTCCATGTCGCGGGTTTCCGCTCGTGCCACCCGGTAGCGTTCGGCTTCGTCTATGGCTATCGCCTGTTCCGGCCGACGGTGTCGCTGCTCACGGGCCTCGCGGGCTCGCTCGACATGGAGCTGCGCGGCATCGCGAAGGGCAGCGTCACGCTGGTCATCGCGTTCGCGCCTTACTCGGCGGAAGCCGGCCGCGTTGCGCAGGCGGCCCGCGAACAGGGCAGCCGAATCGTCGCGATCACGGACAGCGCGGTGTCGCCGATCGCGCTGCACGCGGACGCGCACCTGATCTTCACGCACGACAGCCCGTCGTTCTTCCCGTCGCTGGTGGCCGCGCACGCGCTGGCCGAGGCGCTCGTCGCGCAACTGCTCGCGCTCGAGGGCGACAGCGCGGTCGCCGCCCTTGAACGGGCGGAGGCGGCATTGCACGCGAAGGGCGCGTACGTATCCTGAGCCCCGGCGGCATTTCGCGCGCAAACGCTTGCGCGCCGAGATCGTATCGATTTTGGATCGCTTCTATTAAGGAAATTGCAATTTTTAATGGAAACGTTTCCATAATCCGGCGCGAAAAAATAAAGCGCCGTTAACAGGAGTCTGTAAACCTAATAACGGCGTTTTCCTGAATCTCTTTAGATCGGATAGTCAGTCCGAACGGATGCTCTAAGCTTCGCGGAAAGCCTCGCCAGGTATGTTCGGCAAGGGCAAGGCTCGTGAAAAATGCATCTGAAATACTTCTAAGAAGCCGATAAAAAACCACATTCTTTAAAAGAGTGGCTTGCTCGATATTAGATCGATTGCTAATCTCCCGGGGTGGCGAAATACCCGGGTCGAGAATCCGGGAAAAAGTCTATAAAAACCCATCCGAGAAGGCCATGACGACTTATCGTGATATCGATATCACCCACTTTCGCATCGGCGACGTAGTCACCCTCAAGACAGGCGGTCCGCGCATGACGGTCACGTATGCCGGCCCGGTGGTGTTCGACGATAACCACTGGCTGATCTGCCAATGGTTCGACGAGCGCGGAGAATGCCGGCAGGAGATGTTTCAGAACGAAACCGTGGTGCTGGAGCCGCGCGTCATGATCTCCGGCCTCGCGCGCCCGCGCTCGCGCGCCTTGTCGCGCGGCCCGTTGCAGGCCTGAGGCCGGCGCGACCACGTTTCACCACGGGCTGAAACATCCGGCGCGCGTCGCGGCCGATACTGGCCGCATGCATCCGACCGATCCTCTCGCCGCCGTCGTTCATCCCGACCCCTATCCGTACTATGCCGCGCTGACGGCCGGCCCGCCGCTCGTCCATCACCGCGACCTCGGCGTCTGGCTGGCGACCCGCGCGGCCAGCGTCACAGCCGTACTCGCCGAGCCGGCCTGCCGGGTGCGGCCCGCCTCGGAACCGGTGCCGCGCGCCTGCGCCGGCTTGCCGGCGGGCGACCTGTTCGCCCGGCTCGTACGGATGAACGACACCCCCGAGCGGCACGCCACCCCGAAACACGCGCTGCGGCAGGCGCTCGACGGATTTGACCCCGACAGGCTGGCGCGTCGCGCCGCCGTGCTCGCCGGGCGCGAGCGGCCCGATCCGCGCGACGGAGCGGCCCTCGACGCGTGGCTGTTCGCGACGCCCGTGACCGTGCTGGCGGACTGGCTGGGCTTTGCGCCGGACGACTGGCCGGCCGTGCGCGCGGCGTTGCACGCCTTCGTCGCGTGCCTGTCGCCGTTGTCGGACCCGAAACAACTGGCGTGCGCGAACGACGCGGCGCAGGCGCTGATGGCGCGGATGACGGCGCTTGTCGCGGCGACCGACGCCGGCGACGCCACGCTCGTCGCCGCCGTGCAGCGCGCCGCGCGCGCGACCGGCTGGCGTGATGCCGAGGCACGGGTCGCGAATCTGGTCGGCTTGCTGTCACAGACCTACGAGGCGACGGCGGGCCTGCTCGGCAACGCGCTGATTGCGTGGCTGACCCGGCCGGGCCTCGCGGCGGCCCTGGACGGGCGGCCCGGCGCGGACGTCGCGGCGCTGGTCGCCGAGACCGCGCGCCACGATCCGCCGGTGCAGAACACGCGCCGCTACGTCGCGGCGCGCACGCAGGTGGCCGGGGTGACGCTCGAGGCGGGCAGCACGGTGCTGGTGCTGCTGGCCGCCGCGAACCGCGACCCGCGCGCCAACCCGGCCCCCGAGCGTTTCCTGTTGGCGCGCCCCGCGCGCGTCACCTTCGGCTTCGGCGCGGGGCTGCATCGTTGTCCGGGGGAGCGGATCGCATACGCGATCGCGGCCGCGGCGCTCGGCGAGCTGGTGAAGGACTGGGGGCGGCCGCCGCGCGGCCTGCCGGCGTGGCGCTACCGCGCGTCCGCGAATGCGCGGCTGCCGCGCTTCGCGGCGCCGGCTTGAGCGGAACGGGGTGGGATCAGTGGCTGCCGGGCTTGTGCGCCCAGCGTTCCTGGGCGGTGGCGCGCCGCTGGACGCGCTCGACGAGGCCCGTCGAGAAGGTGCGCATGCTCAGGCTGCGGCGCTTGAGCACCACTTCGTTCGCGAGGTCCGCGGCCGGATTGGGCTGGAACGACCAGTAGAGCGTCATGGCCCAGCCCACCACGGTCCAGCCGAACAGCGCGTTGAACAGGGCGATCGTGAGCTTGTCGTGTCGCGCGCGCCGGTCGGCGATGATCGCCGGCAGGAAATAGAGCGCGATCGCGACGACGGCGCCGGCAATCTGGATCAGGATTTCCATCTGCATGGTGCTTCTCCATCCGTGCTGCAATGCGACAAAAACGGCGCATGCGGTGAGACGGATTGTCGCGCTTTTCCGGATGTCGTGCAGGCAACGGATTGTTGCGGAAAATGTCGCCGGTTACATGTGCCCGGCGCGCTTCAGCCGGCCGCGCCCGCGTCGGGCAGTTCGGCCGTGGCGAGCGTGAAACCTTCGTCCAGCCAGCCGGTGACGCCGCCGATCATGAGTTTGACCGGCCGGCCGAGACGCGCGAGGCGCACGGCGGCGCGCGCCGCGCCGTTGCAATGCGGGCCCGCGCAATAGACCACGAACAGCGTGTCGGGCGGGACGTCCGCGAGCCGCGCCGCGACGATCTTGCGCTGCGGCATCGAGCGCGCGCCGGGTACGTGGCCGGCCGCATACCTCTCGGGGCTGCGCACGTCGAGCAGCACGAAATCGGCGGCGCCGTTCGCGAACGCATCGTGCACGTCCCAGCAATCGGTCTCGTAGCGCAGCGACGCTTCGAAGTGGGCGAGCGCGGCGGCGCTGTCGGCGGCGGCAAGGTCGGTGACGTAGGACATCGGGCAGGGCTCCGTGAACGATGACGAGCCTTCAGTATCGGTTCGGCGCGCCGCGACCGATACTGGCGCGATCGACAAGTTCCGGTAACATCGCGCCATGACTGCCCATCTCGTCGCCGCGCTCGCCTACGACCGGCTCTGCACCTTCGAATTCGGCTGCGTGGTCGAACTGTTCGCGCTGCCGCGCCCCGAGCTGGAGGTCGACTGGTACCGCTTCGCGGTCTGCGCGGCCGAGTCGGGGCCGATCCGCGCGGCGGGCGGCATCACGGTCGCCGTGCCGTACCGGCTCGCGATGCTGGACCGCGCGGACACGATCGTGATCCCCGGCTGGCGCGATCCCGACGAAATACCGCCCGAGCCGCTGCTGCGCAAGCTGCGCGCCGCGCATCGGCGCGGCGCGCGCCTGTGCTCGATCTGCTCCGGCGTGTTCGTGCTCGCGGCGGCGGGCGTGCTCGACGGCCTCACGGTCACGACCCACTGGCGCTACGCGGCGCGCCTGCAGGCGCGCTACCCGGCGCTGCGCGTCGATCCCGACGCGCTCTACGTCGACGCCGGCACGATCGTCACGGCGGCGGGTTCGGCGGCGGGGCTCGACATGCTGCTGCATCTGGTGCGCCGCGATCACGGCAGCGCGATCGCGAACCGCGTCGCGCAGCGGCTCGTGCTGCCGCCGCATCGCGACGGCGGGCAGGCGCAATTCGTGCCGCGTCCGGTGCGGCCGGAAGGGCAGGACCGGCTCGCGAAGCTGATCGACTGGATGCGCGCGCGGGCGGCCGAGCCGCATACGCTCGCGTCGCTCGCCGCGCGGGCGGCGATGAGCCCGCGCACGCTGCAGCGGCAGTTCCGCGAGGCGACGGGCGTCGGGCCCTACGAATGGCTGATCCGCGAGCGCGTCGGGCTCGCGAAGGAATGGCTGGAGGCGGATGCCGCGCTGCCGCTCGCGCAGGTGGCCGCGCGCGCGGGCTTCGGCTCGGAGGAATCCTTGCGCCGGCATTTCCGGCGCGTCGCGGCGACGAGCCCCGCCGCCTACCGGCGGGGCTTCGAGCCGCGCTGACGCGGCGCGCCCGTCAGCGCGCGGTCGGCGGCACGCCCGACTTGATGCAGGCGATCCGGTACACGCCGTCCTCGACCTCGACGCCGTGCGTGTCGTGCGTGAAGCCCGGGAAGCGCAGGTCGTACTGTTCGAGCGCCTTCAGGTAGCCGAGCAGCGGGCCGTCGGCCGGGCCGGCGTTCTCGCCGGGCATCAGGAGCGGAATGCCGGGCGGATAGGGCACCACGCCCGTGGCCACCGTGCGCCCCGCCATCTCCGCCAGCTCCAGCATCTCGATCTCGTTGTGCACCAGGTGCTCGTACGCCTCGGCCGGGCTGAAGTCGGGCTTCGGCAGCGTCGAGAAGCCGCGCGACATCATCTCGGTCGTCTTCAGGTCGCTCATCGCGTTGAACATCAGGTCGCACAGGTCGCGCAGCCCGAGCTTCGCGTAACGCGCCGGATAGCGCGCGACGAGTTCCGGCAGCGCCTGTTCGAGCGAGGTGTTGGCATCATAGTCGCGCTTGAAGTCGAGCAGCGTGTTGACGAGCGTGCCCCACTTGCCCTTGGTCACGCCGATCGAGAACAGGAACAGGATCGTGAAGTCGGTGGTCTTCTCGACCACGATGCCGTGCCGGTCGAGGTAGGCCGTCACCACCGTCGCGGGGATCCCGACCGGCATCAGGCCGCCGCCCGGTGCGATGCCCGGCGTGACGATCGACACCTTGATCGGATCGAGCATGCAATAGTCGTCCTCGAGATCGCCGAAGCCGTGCCATGCGTCGTTCGGATGCAGCACCCAGCACGACGGCTCGGTGACCAGCAGTGCTTCGTCGGCCTCATGGAACGGCAGGCGGCGGCCGGTCTTGCGGTCCACCACGGTGTCCGGCTGCCAGCCGTCGAAGAACCAGTCGCTCTTCTCCTCGAATTCCGCATGCAGCCGCCCGAGCATCTGGCGGAACGTCACCGCCTCGCGGATCGCGTCGGTGGTCAGCGCGACGCCGCCGGGGCCGTCCATCATCGCCGCGCTGACATCGTTCGAGGCGATGATCGCGTACTGCGGCGAGGTCGACGCATGCATCATGAACGCTTCGTTGAAGCGCGCATGCTCGATCGGGTTGCGGCCGTCGCGCACGTGGATGAACGAGGCCTGCGACAGCGCGGCGAGCAGCTTGTGGGTCGACTGCGTCGCGAACACGGTCGGCTTGCTCGCGTCGTGGCGCGCGGGGTCGCCGTGCATCGCGTGGCGGTCGCGGTATAGCGGGTTGAAGCGCGCGTAGCCGTACCAGGCTTCGTCGAAATGCAGGCGGTCGACGCTCTGGCCGAGCAGATCCTCAAGGCGCGCGACGTTGTAGCAGAGGCCGTCGTAGGTCGAGTTCGTGACCAGCGCGTGCACGGGCGTCGGGTTGACGCCGTCGCGGCCGCGCACGAGCGGGTTGGCGTCGATCGCGAGCCGCACCGCGGCGGCCGTGAGCCGTTCGGGCCGGATCGGCCCGATGATCCCGTAGTGGTTGCGCGACGGCACCAGGTAGGTCGGGATCGCGCCCGACATCGTCATCGCGTGCTCGGCGGACTTGTGGCAGTTGCGGTCGCACAGCGCGACCTGGTTGCGCGTCACGCTCGCCATCAGGATCACGCGGTTCGAGGTCGAGGAGCCGTTCGTCACGTGGTACGAGCGGTGCGCGCCGAACACGCGCGCCGCGTAGCGCTCGCTCTCGCCGATCGGGCCGGAGTGGTCGAGCAGCGAGCCCAGCTCGCCGACCGAGATCGACAGGTCCGAGCGGAACAGCGGCTCGCCGAAGAACTCGAAGAACGCGCGGCCGACCGTCGACTTGAGGAACGCGGTGCCGCCGGTGTGGCCGGGCGTGTGCCACGAGTACTCGTAGACGCGCGAGAAGCGCGCGAGCGCGCCGAACATCGGCGGCAGCACGGTCTCGCGATAGCGTTCGATCGCGGCGACGATCCGGCCGCCGATGAACGCGGTCGTGTCTTCGAGCATCCAGATGAAGTCGTCGGCCTGGCGCATCGTGTCGACCGGCACGGCGGCCGCGCTCGCGCGGCTCGCGAGCAGGAACACCGGCACCGTCGCGCTGCGCGCGCGCAGCGCCTCCAGCACCGAGCGCGCCTGTTCGTGGCTCGGATCGCCGCCCAGCTCCCAACTGAGCAGCAGGCACTGGATCGCCGGATCGGCCTGCACGACCGCGCGCGCATCGTCGGCGGAGGTCGCGATCACCACGTCGACGAGCCGCTCGCGCAGCTCCTCGGCCAGTGCGCTGGCGGCGCGGCCGGTCGCGGTGCGCGCGTCGACGTCGTGCTGCACCAGCAGCGCCTTCATGCCGAGGCGACGGAACGCCTGTTGAGTCAAGGAAGTCATGTCATTTCCCCTGTTGCTGGGTTGCGGTGACGCCCGCGCCGGCGGCCGGCGAGCGGGCATGAAGATTGAAGGCCTCGTGACGGCCCACGGAGATCCAGAAGGTGGCGACGAGCGCGACGATCGTGACGCCGAGCGCGAGGTAGCGGACCCAGTGCGGCGAACGGCCGCCCGGATGCACGTGGGTTTCCTCGATCTCGCGCTGGCGGTTGATCGACAGCTCGTAGAACACGATCGTCGCGACCACGAAGATCAGCGACCAGCGCGTCTGCTGGCCGTCCGAGCCGACCATCGCCCACAGCGCGTAGACCGCGCCGATCAGGCCGACGATCGTGTAGAAGCTGAACTGGCGCGACGGCATCTTGCCGTAGCCGAGCACCTTGATCGCGATGCACGAATAGATGTAGGGCAGCAGCGTCATGATCACGGCGATCGACGCGATCTTGCCGAACTGCTGGCTCGCGGTCGGCGACATCGTCGCGAGCACCTGCACCGACATGATGACGGCGACGATCGCGAGCCCGGCGGACGGCACGTTCTTCGAGTTGACGCGCGCGAACACGCTGCCGAACAGGCCGTCGTCGGCGGCGGCCTTGGCGGTCTGGCCGACCAGCAGGGTCCAGCCCGCGAGCGAGCCGAGGCAGCCGAGCGCCGCGCAGATCGCGACCGCGTTCGCGGCGGTGCTGCCGAGCGCGAGACGCGCGGCGTCCGCGAACGGCGCGCTCGACGCGAGCAGGGCCTGGTTCGGGATCATGCCCATGATCACGGTCGAGCTGAGCACGTAGCAGACCGCGGCGAGCACCACGCCGCCGACGGTCGCGATCGGCACGTTGCGCGAGGGGTTCTCGACCACGCCGGCCGACACCGACGCGCTTTCGACGCCGATGAACGCCCACAGCGTGAAGTTCAGGGTCGCGCCGATCGCGCCGATGCTGTCCTGCCCGGACACGTTCCAGCCCGCGAGATAGACGTCCTTGCTGAACCAGAACCAGCCGAACACGGCCATCCCGAGGATCGGGACGAGCGCGAAGATCGTGGTGACCGACTGCACGCGGCCGACCACCTTCGGCCCGAGGATGTTCGCGTAGGTGAACAGCCAGATCACGAAGATCTGCGCGAGCGCGAACACGAGCGGCTCCTTGAGCATCGGGAAGAAATGCGTGAGGTAGCCGAGCCCGGCGACCGCGAGGCCCACGTTGCCGAGCACGTTCGCGAGCCAGTAGATGAGGTTGGTCTGGTAGCCCATGTACGGGCCGAAGGCCTTGCGCGCATACGCATAGGGGCCGCCCGCGACCGGGTCGATCGCGGCCAGCTTGGCGAACACCAGCGCGAGCGAGACCGCGCCGACCACCGTGACGAGCCACCCGAACAGCGCGATGCCGCCTGTCGCGGCGAGGTTCGCGGGCAGCATGAAGACGCCGGAGCCCATCATGTTGCCCGCCACCATCAACGTGGCGGGAACGACCCCGATCTTCGGGGCGGACGCGGTGGACGACGCGGACACGGCGGTTGAACGGGCATCTGACATGCGAGCCTCCAGTGAGTTGGGTGGAGCGGACGACCTTCGCGCGCGGCGTGTGGCGGGTTGCGATGCATCGTCCGGAATTTGTTTGAGGCGATGTTATCCCGCGTGATTACGGTTAATAAATCGGATTTGAATGACGATTTATTGAACATTGACTTCGATCATTGAGATCAATTGAATGAATGGACGCGTCGATTTGCCGCAAGCCCTTTCCGCACGGGAATGTGAGCGGAATTGAATGGCGTATTCCATGCCGTCCGGAAAATGAATGGATTGACGCGGCGAATTGAAAGTCGAGGTGCGACATGCCCAATCGGCAGGGTTATTTCACCTTGCGCGCGACTTGTCGCGCGGCGGCGTCGGCGCGCGCGGCCGGTTGCGGCGCACAACGCGCCAGGGCTGCGGCGAACGGGGCTTCGGCGCTATCATCGTGGCTTTCGCCAGTCTCGTTCCCACCGCCACCATGACCACCGCCGACACCACTTCCGCCATCGACCATGCGCAGCTCAACGACTTCATCGAGCGCAAATGGAACGACGAGATCCTGCATGCGCTGACCGACTACATCGCGGTGCCCGCGAAGAGTCCCGCATTCGATCCCGACTGGGAAAAGCGCGGCCTGCTCGAACGCGTGGTGGTGGACGCCGCGCAATGGGCCGAGCGGCAGCCGGTCAAGGGGCTGACGCTGGAGGTCGTGCGCCTGCCGGGCCGCACGCCGGTGATCTTCTTCGAGTCGCCCGCGACGCGTTCGGGCAGCACGGAGACGATCCTGCTGTACGGCCATCTCGACAAGCAGCCGGAATTCGACGGCTGGCGCGCGGACCTCGGCCCGTGGACGCCGAAGCTCGAGGACGGCAAGCTGTACGGCCGGGGCGGCGCCGACGACGGCTACGCGATCTACGCGAGCCTGACCGCGCTCGCGGCGCTCGACGCGCAAGGCATCGAACGGCCGCGCTGCGTCGGCCTGATCGAAACCTGCGAGGAATCGGGCAGCTTCGACCTGCTGCCTTATGTCGACGCGCTGCGCGACCGGCTCGGCCAGGTGAGCCTCGTGATCTGCCTCGACTCGGGCGCGGGCAACTACGACCAGCTGTGGCTGACCACGTCGCTGCGCGGGCTGGTGTCGGGCGACCTGCAGGTCGAGGTGCTCGACGAAGGGCTGCATTCGGGCACGGCGGGCGGGATCGCGCCGTCGAGCTTCCGCATCATGCGCCAGCTGTTCGAGCGGCTCGAGGATGCGGCGAGCGGCAACCTGCTGCCGCGTTCGTTCCACTGCGAGGTGCCGGCGAGCCGGCTGCGCGAGACCGAGGCCGCCGTCGCGATCCTCGGCGACAGCGTCTGGAAAGGGCTGCCGTGGGCCTGCGGGCAGGACGGCCGCAAGGTGCTGCCGACCACCACCGATCCGCGCGAGGCGCTGCTCAATTCGACCTGGCGGCCGTCGCTGTCCGTCACCGGCGCGGAAGGCCTGCCCGCGCTCGCCAACGCCGGCAACGTGCTGCGCCCGCGCACCGCGTTCAAGCTGTCGCTGCGGCTGCCGCCGACCGTCGACGCGGCGCGCGCGGTGCAGGAGAGCTGAAGACGCTGCTCGAATTCGATCCGCCGTACAACGCGAAGGTGACCTTCCGCCCCGACGCGGGCGCCGCGACCGGCTGGAACGCGCCGGACCTCGCGCCGTGGCTCGCCGCGTCGCTCGACGATGCGTCGCGTCGCCACTTCGGCGCGGACTGCGCGTACATGGGGCTGGGCGGCACGATTCCGCTGATGAACGTGCTGAAGGCGGGCTTCCCCGTCGGCGCAGTTCATGGTGTGCGGCGTGCTGGGGCCGAAGTCGAACGCGCATGGCCCGAACGAATTCCTGCACGTGCCGTATGCGAAGCGGCTGACGGCCGCGGTCGCCGACGTGGTGGCCGCCGCCCGCTGAGCCCGGCGTGCATCCGATGCCCTTGGCCGACGCCGAGCCGGTGCTGACGTCCTGGTCCGCCGCGTCGCTCGACGTCGCGGCGCGTCGGCGCGTGTCGGTCGACGCCGACGGGCGCTTCGCGCATCGCGAGGAAGCGGTCGCGCCCGTCTTGCGCGAAGCCTGTGGCGCGAGCACCCGTGACGAACTGCTCGAACCGCTCGATCGCGACGATGGTGCAGGCGAGGCGCGGCTCGCGTGCGGCGACCGCCGGGTGGTTGCGCGCGCAGCGGTATCCGCGCAATGGCACGGCGATGCGCGGTTCGACGAGATCGCCGTCGAGCGCGCTTCTTCGCGTGGCCGCGCGCGGCTCGACCGGGCCGCCGACTGGGCGCATGCGCATACGCTCGGCGGCCTGACGACACTCGACACCCTGGACAGCAACGCGGCGGCCTGCCGCTTCCATGCGCGCCGCGGCTTCGTGCCCGGCGGCCTCGTCCGGCGCGTTCATCAACACCTGCGGCGCGGCGCCGTGCATGGGTATCGACCGTTCGCGGCGGGCGAGGGCGGCGCATGAGCTGGAAGGCGGAACTGCCGCGCGCGGAGGAACTGGCCGCGCACCTGGCCGGGATGGGGGCCGTCGAACTGCAGCGCCTGTTCAGCTGCGTGTCGCTGCGGCTCGCCGGCGTGCCGTTCGCGCTGCTCTACGACGGCACGCTGTACCTGCGGGTCGACGATCTGAGCCGGCCCGCGTTCATCGGCGCGGGGATGCAGCCCTTCACCTACGCATCGCGCGGCAGGACGGTCGTGATGGCCAGTTATTACACCGCGCCGGCGGACGTGCTGGAGGAGGTCGGCGAGCTGCAGCGCTGGTGTCGCGACGCGTATCGCGCGGCGCTTGCCGGCGCGGGCGGCAGGACACGGCGCGCGCGGCGCGGCTGATGCGCGCAGCGGGGCCGGCGAGGGTCGCGCAGGCGACCGTCGCGCGATAGGATGCACGGCTGCACCGGCGGCAACCCTGACCATATCGACAACACGCTTCCCCACTGGAGATGCTCATGCTTGTCCTGATCCTCGGTTTGTTGATGTTCCTGGGCCTGCATTCGATCCGGATCGTCGCCGACGGTTGGCGCGCCGAGCAGATCGCGCGCCACGGCGACAAACGCTGGAAGGGGGTGTATTCGCTCGCCGCGCTAGGCGGCTTCGCGCTGATCGTGTGGGGCTACGGGCTCGCGCGCGACGGCGCGACGCTGCTGTGGCTCCCGCCTGTCGGCATCCGTCATCTCACCGGGCTGCTCACGGCGGCGGCCTTCGTGTTGTTCGCGGCCGCCTGGGTGCCGGGCACGCGGATCAAGGCGCTCGTCGGCCATCCGCTGCTGGCCGGCGTGATGGTCTGGGCGGTCGCGCATCTGCTCGCCAATGCGACGCTGCATGCGGCGCTGCTGTTCGGTGCGTTCTTCGCGTGGTCGCTCGTCGATTTCCTCGCTTCGCGCGCGCGCGACCGGCGTGACGGCGTGCGCTATCCGGCCGGCTCGCTCGCGCGCGACGGCGTCGCGGCCGCGGCCGGGCTGCTGGCATGGGTGCTGTTCGCGTTCGTGCTGCACGGCTGGCTGATCGGGGTGCGGCCGTTCGGTTGAGCGGCGCGTCGAATCCGACGCTTGTGATCGGGCCCCGTGCGCGCTATCGTCGGTGCTTTCCCGTCCATCCGCCCGCCGTTTCCTTCCGGAGATCGTCCGTGTCCACCGTCCCGACGCCCGTCCTGCGCTTTTCGACCGACAAGCAAGCGCTCGACCGCGATGTGATCTACGCGTTCCTGTCCGGCGAGGCGTACTGGTCGAAGGGGATTCCGCGCGAGGTGGTCGAGCGCGCGATCGACGGCTCGATGTGCTTCGGGGCGTATCTCGACGATCGGCTCGTCGGCTTCGCGCGGCTCGTGACCGACTACGCGACCTTCGCGTATCTGTGCGACGTGTTCGTGGTGAGTGCGTTTCGCGGGCGCGGCTACGGCCGCGCGCTGATCGATCACGTGTTCGCGCATGAGACGCTGCAAGGGCTGCGTCGCATGATGCTCGTCACCTCCGATGCGCACGCGTTGTACCGCCCGGTCGGGTTCAAGGCGCCTGCGCACCCGGAGAACTGGATGGAGCTGCACCGCCCGGGAATTTACGCGGCGGCGGCGAGCTGAGGGGACCTTCGCATACAATTGCGCTCTTTATTTTTCGGAGCGCAACATGACCGAGCAGGAAGCCGAACAACTCGCCACCCATCGCCACTACAAGGGCGGGCTGTACCGGAAGATCGGTGTCGCGCGGCACTCGGAAACCGAGGAGTCGGTGGTCGTCTACGAACATCTGTGGCCGCATGCGCGCGGCCTGTGGGTGCGGCCGACCGAGATGTTCGACGGCACGCTCGCCGACGGCACCCCGCGGTTTCGCCAACTGCGCGACTGAATCCGGACGCGCGCGTCAATCGCCCTCGAGCGCCGCGCGCAATTCGGCGGGCGCCGTCCCCACCCGGATCACCGGCGTCTCGTGCCAGTCGGCGAGCCGCCGCACCGCCCGGCCGAGATCGGCCGCGAGGCCCGCGCCGAGCCGCACGCCGGGCTCGATGTGCACCGCCTTCAATTCGAACACCTGCTGGGCACGGTGCGCCTTCGCATCGACGCGCCCGATCAACCGGCCCCGATGCAGGATCGGTAGACAGAAATAACCGTAGCGACGCTTGTGCCCCGGCGTATAGCACTCGATCGTGTAGTCGAAGCCGAACAGCGTCGACGCGCGGCGGCGATCCCAGACCACGGGATCGAATGGCGACAGCAGCGCGGTGGCGGTCGCGCGCAGCGCATCCTGGCCGGCCGCGTCGAGGAGCGGCGCACAATCCCGGTGCACGTACGCCTGCTCCTTCCAGCCCGTCACGTTCACCGGCAGCAGCGTGCCCGCATCGGCGAGCGCGCGCAGCGCGTCGTGATACCCGCGCTTGGGCAGGCGGTAGTAATCGGCCACCCAGTCCGCGCGCACGATGCCCAGCGCGCGGCAGGTGTTGTCCAGCAGCTGCGGCAACACCCGCTCGCGCGGCGGCAGGTCGCGCGCATCCTCCCAATCGGGCAGCACGCGCTCGCGCACGTCGTAGACGCGCTGGAAGTTGCGCCGCTCCGCGACCATCAGGTCTCCTGTCGAAAAGAGGACTTCGAGATGCCGCTTTTCCGGCTTCCAGTCCCACCAGCCGTTGCCCTTCGCGCCGTCGCGCGCGAAGTCGGCCGAGCGCACCGGCCCGGTGTCGCGCACTCGCGCGAGCAAGCTGTCGATTTCCTTTCGATGCTTCGCGTGCCATTCGGCCGGATACTTCCAGCCCATTCCGGCCGGATTCAGCATCTTGTGCCGCATCAGCCCGAAGCTGTCCATGGGGAGGAAGCAGGCTTCGTGCGACCAGTACTCGAACAGCCGCGCCTCGGCCAGGTGCTCGTCCAGCCACTGCTGCCGATACGGCCCGAGCCGGCTGAACAGCACCAGGTAAGGGCTGCGCGCGACCACGTGGATCGTGTCGATCTGCAATTGCGCCATGCGCTGGATGGCCGTCAGCACGTCGGCCTTCACGGCCTTGCGGCGGGGCGGGGTCAGCAATCCCTGGGCGGAAAGATGCAGCGCGCGCGCTGCATTGACGGAGAGCGTGGTCACGTGCGGAACGGGAAATAAGGGTGCGGTTCGACACTGTAGCGCGAATCGGCGCGGGGCGAGATGCGTTGCAAAATTGCTCGGCTGACGGGTTTCTGACAATCGTTGACAGAAGGTTTGCTCAAGATTCCTTATAGTTTTTCCAACGCCGTACCAGCCCGCACATGGCAGGTTCTGCTCCCGACGCACGATATTTCTATGGCACGCAGGGAGCGAATCCAGGTGTCTCACCCCCGTCGGGACACCCGGAGCGCGTTCAAGGCGGACATCCATCCGGTTCATTACCGGCCCCGGGTGGATGTCCGCTGGTTTTTTTGTGCGCGCCGCGCGCATCTTCCGCCGTCCCGCTTCCCGCTTTCCTGTTTTCCTTCGTCGTGATGTTCAGCCGCGCTTGCCGCGCGCCATCTCGTCGCCCGCATTCGGCGCGAGCCGCCGCGTGATCGGGATCGACGCGCAAGAGCACAGGCCCACCACCAGGAACGCCGGCCAGAAATCCGACCAGACGATCGCCGCATGCCCTTGCGCCCAGTGCGAGATATGCAGCACGAGCCCCGCGACGGTCACGCCGAGGCCGAGCGACATCTGCTGGACCACGCTGCCGAGGCTCGTGGCGCGACCGACGTCGCGCGCCGAGATATCCGCGTAGATCACCGAATTGAGGCTCGTGAACTGGAGCGCGGGGAAGATGCCGCCGACCAGCACGATCGTCCAGATCGCCCAGGTCGACATGCCCGGGTGGAAGGTGCCGTACGCGGCGATCGCGAGGCCCGAGAACGCGGCGTTGTACATCAGCACGGTGCGGAAGCCGAAGCGGCGCAGCGTGCGGGTGGCGAGCATGCGCGTGATCGCGCCGCCGAACGCCGTCGCGCAGGTGATGAGGCCCGAGTGGAATGCGCTCATGCCGAGCCCTTCCTGGAGCGCGAGCGGCAGCAGGAACGGCACCGCGCCGAGCCCGATGCGGAACAGCGAGCCGCCTACGACGCTTGCGTGGTAGGTGGGGATGCGCAGGAAGCGCAGGTCGAGCACGGGCAGCGTGGCGCGGCGCGCGTACAGCACGTACAGGCCGAGCAGCAGCGCGCCGGTGGCGAGCATGCCGAACGCGGTGGAGCGCGAGGTCAGCGCGCCGTCGATCAGCGTGAGGCCCATCAACAGCAGCGCGGCGCCCGTCGCGGACAGGGCGAAGCCCACCCAGTCGAGCGGCCCCGGGTGCGGCTCGTGCGTATTCTGGATGTGCTTGTTGGCGAGGTAGATGCCCCAGATGCCGATCGGCACGTTGATGAAGAAGATCAGCCGCCAGTGCAGATAGGTGGTGATGAAGCCGCCGAGCAGCGGCCCCGCGGCGGGGCCGAACAGCGCCGGCACGCTCAGGTAGTTCATGGCCCGCACGAACTCGGCGCGCGGCACCGAGCGGAAGATGATGATGCGCCCGACGGGCACCATCATCGCGCCGCCCACGCCCTGCACGAAGCGCGCGAACGTGAACAGCTCGAGGTTGTTCGACGCCGCGCACATCAGCGAGCCCGCGACGAAGATGCCGATCGCGGTGCGGAACACGGTGCGCGCGCCGAAGCGGTCGGCGAGCCAGCCGCAGATCGGGATGAACACGCCGAGGCCGACCACGTAGCTCGTGATCGCGATGTTGAGGGTGACGGGGCTGTGGCCGAAGTCGCGCGCCATCGCCGGCAGGGCCGTGACGATGATGTTGGCATCCACAGTCTCCATGAACAGCGCGCAAGCGACGATCAGCGGTGCGATGAAGGCTTGGATGGCGAGCGGCATGGGGACGATGCGCGGCAAAGACGCCATTATTGCATCGATCGATGCCGCCGTGTAGGCCGGTGCAACAGTTGTTCTGCGCGTGCAGCGGCAACCGATGCTTGCGCGTCGCCCGGCTTTCGTGCGAAGCTGCCCCCGCATTCCGAATGCCTATAAGCATGCCGTGCCTGCGTGGGCCACGCGGCGGGAGACCCCACAACCGTTGATCCTATCGAGGGAGGGGGAAGCATGGTCTCGTCGCAGTCGTCGTCCACGCAGCATCCGTCGCGCGCCGCGCGCGGCATCCGTTCGAGCGTCGCGCCGTCGTGGCGCGCCGCCGGTCTCGCCGCCTGTCTCGGGCTGGCCGGCTGCAATCTCGCGCTCGCCGATTCTGCCGCGCCCGCCGCGGCCATCACGCCGCCGCCGAGCGAGCTGTACGGCGACCTGTTCGTCGCGGTGCAGACCGCGCAGATCTATCCCGACCAGAAAACCTTCGTCGACGCGACGCCCAACGCCGATCCCGCGACGATCGTCCAGCGCTACCAGCAGCAGAAGGGCGCGCCCGGCTTCTCGCTGAAGGCGTTCGTCGACCAGTACTTCACGCCGCCCGTCGACGAGACCGTGACGCCGCCCCCGAACCAGACGCTGCGCGCCCATATCGACTGGCTGTGGCCGAAGCTCACGCGCACGACGACGAGCGTGCCCGCGTACAGCTCGCTGATCGCGCTGCCGAAGCCCTACGTGGTGCCGGGCGGCCGGTTCCGCGAGGGCTACTACTGGGATACCTATTTCACGATGCTCGGCCTGCAGGAGGCCGGCCGCGAGGATCTCGTCGACAACATGCTCGACAACTTCGCGTATCTGATCGACACCGTCGGCCACGTGCCGAACGGCAACCGGACCTACTACGTGAGCCGCTCGCAGCCGCCGTTCTTCGCGTACATGGTGACGCTCGCCGCGCGCGCGGAGGGCGACAAGGTGTACCAGAAATACCTGCCCGCGCTGCGCAAGGAGTATGCGTACTGGATGCAGGGCGAGCGCACGACGCGGCGCGGCGCGGCGACGCGCAACGTCGTCGCGATGCCGGACGGCTCGGTGCTGAACCGCTACTGGGATGCGCGCGCGACGCCGCGCGACGAGTCCTACCTGGAGGACGTGCAGACCGCGCAACAGGTGCCGAACCGGCCGGCGGCGGACGTGTGGCGCGATTTGCGCGCGGGCGCGGAAAGCGGCTGGGACTACAGCTCGCGCTGGTTCGGCGACGGCCGCACGCTCGCGACGATCCGCACGACCGCGATCGTGCCGGTCGACCTGAACAGCCTGATGTTCAATCTGGAGACGACGATCGTGAAGGGTTGCGGCGTGACGCGCGACCTGCGCTGCGTCGCGGAATTCTCCGGGCGCGCGATCCGGCGCGCGGCCGCGATCAACCGCTATCTGTGGAATCGCAACGGCTATTACGGCGACTACGACTGGCAGCTCGGCAAGCCGCGCGACATCCTGTCGGCCGCCGCGCTCTATCCGCTGTTCGCGGGCGTCGCGTGGCCGGAGCGCGCGCGGCAGACCGCGCGGCAGGTGCGCGCGACGCTGCTGCAACCGGGCGGCCTCGTCACGACGACCACCAATACCGGCCAGCAGTGGGATGCGCCGAACGGCTGGGCGCCGCTGCACTGGATCGCGCTCGTCGGCCTGCAACGCTACGGCGAGCCCGCGCTCGCGCGGGACATCGGCACGCGTTTCCTGAACGACGTGAAGGGCGTCTATGCGAGCGAAGGCAAGCTGGTCGAGAAATACGTGGTCGAGGGCGCGGGTACGGGCGGCGGAGGCGGCGGTGAGTATCCGTTGCAGGACGGCTTCGGCTGGACCAACGGCGTGACGCTGAAACTGCTGGATCTGTACGGCGATTGAACGCGCGGTGACGCCCGGCGGCGCGCGGTCCGCCCGCCGGGCCGCCCGGGTGTCAAGCGAGGGGCGCGACGCGGGCCGCGGACCAGCGGGCCGGCGTGTGCCGCACGGTGAGCGCCCAGCACAGCAGCGCGAGCGCGCTGATCGACGCGCCCAGCAGACAGACCCCATCCCAGCCGCGCCACGCGTAGGCGAGCGTCGACGCGAGCGAGCCGAGTGCGCAGCCGATCGAATAGAACAGCATGTAGCCCGCCGTGACGCGACTGTGCACGGCAGGCGGCAGCACGCCATAGAGCATGCTCTGGCTCGCGACGTGGGTGGCCTGGAGGCCGAGGTCGAACGCGACGACGCCGATCACGAGCGGCCACCGGCTGTGCTCGATCCAATGCGCGGCGGGCCATGCCGCGAGCATCAGCAGCAGGCCGCCTCCCGTGACGAGGCGCTCGCGGCCGCGATCGGCCCAGGCGCCCGCGCGCGCCGCGCCGAGCGCGCCCGCCGCGCCGGCGAGGCCGAACAGGCCGATCGCCGTATGCGACAGCGCATGAGGCGGCGAGCTGAGCGGCAACACCATCGGTGTCCACAGCACCATCGCGGCGGCGAACATCAGGAGCGAGATCAGCGCGCGGATGCGCAGCACGGGCGCTTCGACGAACAGCGTGAACACCGACGCGATCAGGCGCGGATACGGCGTGGCGGCGCGCGCGAGATCGGCGGCGGGCAGCGCGCGATGCAGCAGCAGCGTGATCGCGAGGGTCGCGCCGGCCGACGCGAAGTACACGGCGCGCCAGCCCGCGAGGTCGGACAGCGCGCCCGAGACCGTGCGCGCGAGCAGGATGCCGAGCACGATGCCGCTCGTGACGATGCCGACCACGTGGCCGCGCTGCTCCGGCGCGGCGAGCGTCGCGCTGTAGGCGACGAGGATCTGCGTGACGACGGCGAGCAGGCCGATCGCGGCCATCGCGGCGAACAACAGCGGCGCGTTCGGCGCGAAGCCGACCAGGGCGAGCGCGGCGGCCGAGCACAGCGACTGCGTGACGATCAGGCGGCGGCGCGGCAGCAGATCGCCGAGCGGGACGAGCAGCAGCAGCCCGGCGCCGTAGCCGATCTGCGTGATGGTGACGACCGCGCCGATCAGCGCATGCCCGATGCCGAACCGGGCGGCGATCTCGTCGAGCAAAGGTTGCGCGAAGTAGACGTTGGCGACCGCCAGGCCGCAGGCCACCGAGCACAGCAGGGTGATGGCGCGACCGAACGGCGCGGGCGGGGCGGCGTGCGCGCGCGGGCGCGGCGGCGGGGTGCAAGGCGGGCGCGGGGGCGTCGAGGCAAACGGCGCCGTCGTGGTCCGGGGGCATGGCGATTCCTTTTGTGGTTGCAAAACGAAACTTGCTTGGATGCTAGATCAACAAGTTTCAAAATGCAACTTGATGGGTGGCGTGCCGGTGGTCTCCGCTGGGGATTGCAGGGGCGAGGCGTTGTCAGCGCGACGTGTGGCGGCGTTGCCAGTTGAGGGGGGGCTGCGCGATGCGGCGTCATGCATCGGGAGGCGCACGCCTGGAGCGGCATTCTGCATCGAGAGGCGCGCGCGAAGCGACATTGTGTGCCGGAAGGCGCGTGGTCGAAGCGATACCGCCCATCGATAGGCACGCGCCCGAAGTGGTGTCGCGCGTTGATCGGCGAGTGCGCGAAATGGCGTCATGCATCGGGAGGCGTACGCCTGGAGCGGCATCCTGCGTCGAGAGGCGCGCGCCCAAGCGACCGCCGCAAGTGCGTCAGCGCGCCGCGACCGAAGGATCGTCCAGCGCGGCGACCAGCGACTCGAATACCCGCGCGACGTCGGCGTCGCTCGTCCGCCAGTTCGAGAAGGCGACCCGCAACGCCCACACGCCCTGGTATACGGTGCTCGTGATGAACGCGTCGCCGCGATCGCGCACCGCGCGCACGTAGGCCTGCACGCGCGCTTCGTCGGGCGCGCCGTCGAGCGTGAAGCAGACCACGTTCAAGCGCGTCGGCGCGAGCAGCCGCAGGCCGGCCTGGGCGTCGATGCGCGCGCCGAGCGCGCGGGCCAGCCGGACGTTGCGCGCGACGATCTCCGCGTGGCCGTCGCGGCCGTACGCCGCCAGCGCGAACCACGACGCGAGCGCGCGCAGCCGGCGCGAATTCTCGGGCGTCAGGTGCACGAAATCGGGACGCTCGCCGGGCAGCCCGAGATAGGCCGCGCTGTTCTGGAACACGCGCAGTTGCAGGTCGCGCCGTCGCGTGAATTGCAGCGCCGCATCGTAGGGCACGTTGAGCCACTTGTGCAGGTCGATGCAGATCGAGTCGGCCGCATCGAGCCCGGCGACGAGCGGCGCATGCTCGGGCACCAGCGCGGCGAACGCGCCGAAGGCGGCGTCGACGTGCAGCCAGAACGGATAGCGCGCCTTCAGCGCGGCGATCGCGGCGAGATCGTCGAAGTCCACGGTATTGACGGTGCCCGCGTTCGCCACGACGATGACCGGCTCGCCCTCGCGCGCGGCCAGCTCGGCTTCGAGCGCGCCGACGTCGATCGCCTCGCGCCCGGGCAGCGCGGCGATCCCGCGCAGCGCGCCGCGCCCGAGGCCGAGCACCGACAGCGCCTTGAACACGCTCGAATGCGCGGTCGCGGACAGCACGGCGACCGGCCCGAGCGCGGCCACCCCGGTCTCGGCGACATCGAGCCCCCGGCGCTCGCCGATCCATTCGCGGCCGATCGCGAGGCCGACCAGGTTCGACATCGTCGCGCCCGTCACGAATGCGCCGTGCTGCGCGTCGCCGAGCCCGAACAGCTGGCGAAGCTGCGCGACCGCCTCGCGTTCGAGATCGGGCGCGGCGCTGTCGATGCCGGCGGTCGGGTTCTGGTCGTAGACGCCCGTCAGCCAGTCGCCCGCGAGCGAGGCCGGCGTCGCGCCGCCGGTGACGAAGCCCAGGTAGCGCGGTCCCGCGCTGCCCGAGAAGCCGGGCGCCCAGCGCGCGGTGAACGCGGCGAGCGCGCCGGCGAGCCCCGCGCCCTGTTCGGGGAGCGGCGCGGGTTGCGCGGCCGGCGGCGCGAGCGCCGCGGGGCGGCGGTCGAGCCCCGCGAGCGTGGCGAGCGCGTGCGCGCGCACCTGCTCAAGCAGCGTATCGAGGTCGGCGAGATCGGAAGCGAGTGTCGGGTGCATGTCGGGAGCCGGAGGTGACGGAGGAGTGGGCGCGTGCAGCAGGCGCGTGCGACGGCGCGCGCTCGCCGGATCCGCCAGCTTAGATCGTGTGGTTGCAAATTGCAACTTGATGCCGCGAGAGGCGCCGCTCAGATCAGGCCGAGCTTCGAGGTCAGGTAGGTCAGCTGGATCCGGTTCGCGACGCCGAAGCGTTTGCGCAGCTTGCGCAGGTGGTAGTCGACGTTGTGCGCGCTGGTGTCGAGCCGCCGACCGATCTCCTTGTCGGACGCGCCCTCGGCGATGCCGAGCAACAGTTCGCGCTCGAATGCGCTCAGGCGGTCGGCGGCTCGCGTGCGCGAGGCGGCGATCAGGTGCGAGGACGCGAAGCGATGCACGGAGAGACCGATCGACAGCGTCTGTTCGAGCGTCGCCGGCGAGATCCAGTCGCGCGAGCGGCGCGGCGCGGTGAAGCTCATGAAGGCATGCAGGCGCGTGCCGGGCACCGGCATCGCATACATCACGCCGCTGCACAGCGCGTCGTCGCGCAGGGTGCGCAGGAAGCCGTCGACGCATTCCGCGTCGGCCTGCGCCGCATGGCGCAGCTGTTGCAGATCCCAGACGATCGGGACGTTCGACAGGCGCGCGAGCGCGGTGCGTGGATCGACGTCATGATGCCGGTGCCGCACGTAGTCGCCGCGATAGGTGGCCGGCGTGAACGCTTCATGCAGATACAGCCCGTCGACGCGCTCCTGCGCGTATTCGAGCGCGAAGTACGCGAAGGTCGCGAAGCCGGTCAGGTGCAGCAGGCTGGTGACGATCCGGCCGCGCTCCGCCGCGCCCTGCGCGCGCGCGAGCATGTCGGCGACGCCGAGCCGGGGGGCGTGGCAGGGCGCGGGTTCGGGCGCCGGCTCGCGCTCGCGCGCGTCGCGGCACCAGACGACTTCGATCGGCGCGGCGGCGGCGGGCGCGGCCGTGGCGGGTTCACGCAGGACGACATCGGACATCGGAGGCAGCCTCTGGGTGCGGCAGGGTTGTACAAACACGCGGGCTTGCGCGTAATATCCGGTAATACTAACTGCGCACGCCGCCGCCGCGAAGCGTGCGCCAAAAACCATGCGCATGACGGGGTTCTTGAACACATTGGTATCGGGAACGCACTCGTCCATGACTGCTCCAGACAGCCTGCCTGTTGTCGAATGGTTTTCCCTGGCCGATCTCGCGGCGTGCCGCGCGCCGGCCGCCGGGCCCGCCTCGGAGGCGCCGGCCGTTCTTACCGGGCCCCGTTCCGTCTTCGGTCAATCCGACTGCTTCGGCTATGCGCTCGCCGACACGCCCGACCGGCTGCGCCGCGCAGGCTTCGCCACGCTCGGCTACAGCGCCTACGACATGATCGGCCGGCGCGTGCTCGGCGCCTACGTGCTGAGCGCGTTCGCGCCGGCGTCGTTTGCGCGCGCCTACCTGGCGCAAGGGCTCCACGACGCGGATGCGCGCTTCGCCGAGTTGCGGCGCAGCGGTTTTCCGGTTGCCTGGCGGCTCGACGCGCTCGAGGCCGAGGCGCGGCGCGAGGCGGACCCGCGCGCGCGTTCGCTCGCCGCGCTGCTGCGCGCGCATGCGATGCACAGCGGCGTGATGTTCAGCCTGGCCGAGCCGCGCCTCGGCCTGCGCATCGTCGTGAACCTCGATTCGCCCCTGCCCGACGCCGACTGGATCGACGATCGCGTGGTCGGCGGCGCGCTCGCCTTGAGCCTCGGCGTGCATCGCGCGGCGCAGCCCTGGCTCGACGCGCGGATCGGCGCGCGCCGGCCGGCCGCGCTCGAGGCGGAGCAGGCGGGCGTGCTCGAACGGCTGGTGCGCGGCCTGTCCGATCAGGAGATCGCCGACGCGATGCGCATGTCCACGCATCGCGTCGGCGCGCAGATCCGCATGCTCGAAAAGCTGTTCAACGCGCGCAACCGCGCGCAGCTTGCCTATCTCGCCGCACGGCGGATGCATGGGTGAACGGTGCGCGCGCAGCGTAATAGTCGCGGGCTTTGTGTCTCTCGGCGGGCTGGATGCGAATATTTTTCAGGTAAAAAAAGGGGGGCTGGCCGACCCGAATAATTGACGATTATTTTCTTCTTACCATGCTGTCAGCCTGCGGGCCTCGGCCCGTCCGCGTGGCCGACGCCTGCTTCCCCGACCAGAACGACGCATACCAACCGAACGGGATATTCGTCATGTGCGGAATCAGCGGCTTTCTGAGCCCTGTGGCATTCGACCCGGAGACAGCGCGCGCGACCCTCGCGCGGATGACGGACAGCCTCGCGCACCGTGGGCCCGACGATGCGGGCGCGTGGCTCGACGCGGACGCGGGCATCGCGCTCGGCCATCGGCGCCTGTCGATCGTCGATCTGTCCGCGCACGGACACCAGCCGATGGTGTCGGCGTGCGGGCGCTATGTGATGATCTTCAACGGCGAGATCTACAACTTCGATGCGCTGCGCGAGGAGCTGGTGCGCGCGGGCGCGGCCCCGGACTGGCGCGGTCATTCGGACAGCGAAGTGCTGCTCGCGGCCTTTTCCGCGTGGGGCGTCGAGCCGACCCTGACGCGCGCGCTCGGGATGTTCGCGCTCGCCCTGTGGGACCGGCGCGCGCGCGTGTTGACGCTCGCGCGCGATCGCATCGGCGAGAAGCCGCTGTACTACGGCAGGATCGGCGGCGCGCTCGCGTTCGGCTCGGAGCTCAAGGCGCTGCGCGGCATGCCCGGCTTCGAGCGCGTCGGGATCGATCGCGACGCGCTGTGCCTGTACCTGCGGCACGCGAGCGTGCCCGCGCCCCACACCATCTACGAGGGCGTGCGCAAGCTGCCGCCCGGCGCGTATCTGCAATTCGAGCACGCGGCGCACGATCCCGCGCCGCGCGAATACTGGTCGCTCGACCAGGTGATCGCGGCAGGCCGCGCGGCGCCGTTCGACGGTGACGCCAACGCGGCGGTCACGCGCCTCGACCGCGTATTGCGCGACGCGCTGACCGGGCAGATGCGCGCCGATGTGCCGTTGGGCGCGTTCCTGTCGGGCGGCGTCGATTCGTCGGTGATCGTCGCGCTGATGCAGACCCAGGCCGCGCAGCCGGTGCAGACCTTCACGATCGGCTTCCACGAGTCGGGCTACGACGAGGCGGGCTATGCGAAGGCGGTCGCGCGTCATCTCGGCACGCGCCATACCGAGCTGTACGTGACGCCCGCGCATGCGCTCGAGATCGTGCCGCGCCTGCCCACGATCTACGACGAGCCGTTCGCGGACGCCTCGCAGATCCCGACTTTCCTGGTCGCCGAGATGACGCGGCGGCACGTGACGGTGAGCCTGTCCGGCGACGGCGGCGACGAACTGTTCGGCGGCTACCCGCGCTATTACCTGACGCCGCGCCTGTGGCAGCGGCTGCGCCGCGTGCCGGTGGCCGTGCGCGCGCGGATCGCGGCGGCGCTGCATGCCTTGCGTCCCGACCACGCGGACCAGCTCGCCGCGCTCGCGCAGGGCGCGTGGAGCGGGGCGGCGCGCCGCGAACTCGCGCCGCGCGTCGGCGACCGCCTGCACAAGCTCGCGAACGTGATGACCGCGGACAGCCCGATCGCGCTGTACCGGATGCTGATGTCGTCGGTGCATCACCCCGAGCGTCTCACGCTCGCGGGCCGCGAGCCGCCGACGCTGCTCGACACGCCGTCCGCATGGCCCGGCGGGCTCACGTTCGCCGAGCAGGCGATGGCGGTCGATACGCGCACCTATCTGCCGAGCGACATCCTCGCGAAGGTCGATCGCGCGGCGATGGCCGTGAGCCTGGAGACGCGCATGCCGTTCCTCGACCGCCACGTGATCGAATTCGTCTGGCGCCTGCCGCCCGCGCTGCGCATGCCGGACGGCGAGAGCAAGGGCTTGCTGAAGAAGCTGCTGTACCGCTACGTGCCGCGCCCGCTGATCGAGCGGCCGAAGCAGGGCTTCTGCGCGCCGGTGGGCGATTGGCTGCGCGGCGAATTGCGCGACTGGGCGGCGGAACTGCTGCGGCCGGGGCGTTTGCGCGAGGAGGGCTTCTTCGACGCGGCGCGGGTCGAGCGCCTGTGGCGGCAGCATCAGGCGGGCTTGATGAATCGCCAGCATCCGTTGTGGACGGTGCTGATGTTCCAGGCGTGGCTCGACGCGCAGCGCGCGTAGCAGGGAGCGCCTCGGGAAGCGGAGCGGATGGTCGGCAAGGCGCCGCACGCGGTCTCGCGAGACGCGGCCCGGGCGCTGGGATGGCGGGCCGCGAGCGAAGCACGGTCGTCTTCGCCGGATTTGCGTCGGCGCCGGCCCCGCATGCGCGACGATCGGCGCGCCGTCGAGGCGGGCCGGGGCGTCACCCCCGGCCCGCGGACGAACGTACCGGATGCGTCAGGCCCGGCCCGGCCGCATCCGGCGCGCGACGTCAGTTGGTGCTGCTGCTGAGACCCGTGGCGAACCGGAGGCTGTAGCCCAGCGCGCCCACGCCGCCGATCGAATTGCAGGTCGGCGAGGCCGCGCCGGGTCCGCAATCGGCGTCGCGATCGAACGACCAGAAGTGCACGCCGGCCAGCTTGTTCTGGTTCACGAACGCGGACAGCGCATCCGCATCCGAGAGCGTGAACGACTCGCCCGCCGTGTCGTTGCCGCCGATCATCGGCGTGACCTCGATCTGGTTGTACGGCACGCCCCAGTGATCATGCAGGTTCATCGCGGCCTGGATCGCCGATTGGCCCATCTGGCAGGTGCCGCCCGAGACCACGCAGTTGCCCGGCGTGGCCGAACCGTAATCCATCGTCATCAGGTTGATGGTGTAGTTCGTCAGCCCGTAGGTCTTGATCGCCGACATGACCCAGTCGCCGTACACGTTGAAGCTGTCCGGCGCGCTGGCCCCCCACGACGTTGCCTGCGTCGCCGAGCCCGGTGCGGGCGCGAGCGTCGCGAGCGTGAAGCTGAAGCGCAGGTTCGGGTATTGCTTCTGGGCCGCCACGACGCGCTGCACGAGGTCGTTGATGATCTGCTGGGTCTGGCCGCCCTCGATGTCGAAGTCGATGCCGACCAGGTTCTTCGACGCGTAGCGATTGATGAAGGTCGAGAAGCCCGCGTCGCTGCCGCACGTGAACATCCCCGCCGCGCCGCCCGTCGAGATCACATAGTTGACGTTCGCCGCGCTGAACTGCGCGAGGTTGGCGGAGGCGAGCGCCGCGCCGCCGACGCCGGCCCAGTTCTCGCTGCCGCACTCGCCGGTCGCGAACGCGAGCGTGAGGGTGCGCACGCCCGACGGCAGCACGGAGAGCACGGGGCTCAGCGTACCGGTCACGTTCGTCGAGATCGCGTTGGTGTTCCAGTTCATCGAGATCGACGTGTCCTTGTACGGGCTGTAAATAAAGCCGGACGCTGTTCCGGTTCCGCTGCCCGGCGGGTTGGTGGGCGGATTCGTGGGCGGGTTGGTCGGCGGATTGCCGGGCGCGGAACCGATCAGTGTCCACAGTGTGGTCATGGTCGGATTCCAGCCGGTTGCGGAGTAGTCGGTCTGGCTGACGGTGGCCTGGTATTGGTTGCCGTTGTAGGTCACGACGGTGCCCGCGGCGTAGTAGGTATCGGGGGCCCAGGCGGCGACGGCGGCTGTCGCCGATTCACTGGTCATGCCGAGTACAAGCGAAATCGCGGTGACGCCCAAGACGGCTTGCAGCATGGTTGCAGCTTTTTTTTTCCAGTTCTTCTTGATATGCACGGTGCGCTCCATGTTGTTGGGTTTCTATGAGTGTGAACGTCTCGACCATTGTCGCGTGCCTCCTTCGCGCACGATCCGCGCGAAACGGCAGCGACCCATCCAATATCGAGGATTCCAGATCGATTCGAAAGCTGGAAGCGTTGTCAGGTCGGTTGCGCCGAGCGAAGCAATGCTCTGGCGCGGAGCAATGTGACGCGTGGCGGCGATGCGTCCGCGCGTGCGTCATATCGGTTGAACGACGAGGCGAAATCGCGCGCATTGTTGATGAACGGAAAATACCAAAGCGCGCGTGTGCGCGAGCCGGCCGTCATGTCGCGGGCATTTGTTCGCACATCGAGGCGTGCGGTCGGATGAATGGAGCGGGACGTGATGCGTGGATCACGCTGCGTATGAGAGAGGCACGATGCAGACGACGGAGATCGCGATGCACGCTGTTGTCGGTCGCGCGCATCGTGATTGGATGGGAAGCGTCAAGACGCGTGTGTGCGAGCCGGACTTCATGTCGCGAGCATTTGTTCGCACATCGAGGCGTGCGGTCGGATGAATGGCGCGGGACGTGATGCGTGGACCACGCCGCGCGCGCGAGAGGTATGGCGCAGACGATGGAGATCGCAACGCACGCTGTTGCCGGTCGCACGTTCGGCATGTCGTGAGCGTTCGTCGAAGTTCGTCGTCCTGACGCGTAGGGCGAACGCATCGTAATCGAATGGGAGGCGCATGAAGGCCACATGGTGCGAGCCGGTCGTCATGTCGCGGGCATTTGCTCGCTCATCGAGGCGTGCGATCGGATGAATGGAGTGGGACGTGATGCGTTCACGCTTGCATACGCAAGAGGCGCGAAGCAGACGATGGAAATCGCAACGCACGTTGTTGTCGGTCGCATGTCACGACGTGTCGTGAGCGTTCGTTGAAGTTCGTTGTCCTTGCGCGTCGGGAGAACGCGCCGTAATTGAATGGAAAGCGCGCGAAGACGACGAGGTGCGAACCGGTCATCATGTCGTGGGCATTTGCTCGCGCGTCGAGGCGCGCGATCGGATGAATGGAGCAGGACAGGATGCGTGGATCGCGCTGCGCATGAAAAAGGAACGACGCAGACGATGGAGATCGCAACGCACGCTGTTGCCGATCCGCACGTTTTGCGTGCCTTGAGCGTGGCTCGAAGCCTGTCGCCCCGCATGTCGGGAGAGCGCATCGAGCTTGAAGGGAAAGCGCTCAAGCACGCGTGCGCGAGCCGGCCGTCATTTCACGCGTATTTGCACGCTTATCGAGGCGCGCGATCGGATGAATGGAGCAGGACGCGATACGTGGCTCACGTTGCGCACGCGAGAGGTATGACGCAGACGAAGGAGATCGCATCGCACGCCGTTGCCGGTCGCGCATTCGGCGCGCCGTGAACGTTGATCGGCGTGCGTCGTCCGCGCGTGTTGAGCGAGTGCATCGTGCTGGTCATGTGGGCTGGTCGTGCCGACGCAGCGAGTGCCGACGATCTCCGGAATCCGAAGCCGGCTCCAGTGCGCGCACGGCGTTCGCGCATGCCGGAAGCGTGCGGACTTGATGCAAGGGCACGCGCGACCGTGACGCGTATGGTCATCGCGACTGCTTCAAACGGAATTCGATCAATGCGCAGAAGGCCCGCTGCCGGTCAATGAACGACGCTGCGCCGGGGATGCGAATGCGAGCCGCGCCGCGCGCAACCGGTGACGACGACGCAGGCAGGCATGCATGCGATATACCGGGCGGACTCCCCCCGACCATGCGCCGCACCGATGTCGCATGCGCGGCGGCGTCGATCCGCCGCGCGCGATTCCCGTCAACGCGACGGCTGCCCGTCGGACGGCGTGGCGATCGGGTGCCGCGGCGGGCTGATGCGCAGCGTGCGTGGCGAGGCCGCGGCGCGGGCGCGGGTCGGCCGTGCATGGCGCAGGCCGGCGGCGGGGCGGGTCGCTGCGTGCGGGCGACCCGGGCGGCGCGCGGCGCCGGGCTGACGGGCGGCGGGTCGGCCGTCCGGGCGGGCGATGCCCGCCAGAAGCGCGCGAAACGTCAATGGGCACATGATGTCCCTCCTCGTAGGTTGGCCGAGCGGTGGCCTTGCCGCTCAGTGCCATTCGGCGACCATCTCGTGATGGACGGTCGCGCGCGGCGTGCTGGTTTCGTCGTGATCCTCGGTATGGGTCATCGCCGCGCCGAACAGCACGAGGCGGTAGCCGACCGAGTAGATCGGGATGATGCGCATGTTCTTGTCGTTGTCGAGTTCGAGCTTGGCGCGGATCCGCGAGATGTGCGTGTCGAGCGTGCGTGACGACACGCCCAGCTCGCGCCCCCAGACCGCTTCCTGGATCGCCGCGCGCGGCACGATCTTGTTCATGTTGTCGAGCAGGAATTCAACGACGTCGAATTCGCGCGGCGTCATGCAGATCAACTGGCCGTCGATCTCGATGCAGCGGCGCACGAAGTTGATTTTTATGTTGTCGATGTACAGGTATTTGCAATCCATGATGGTCCTCGCGACACGTAGATTGATTTGCGATTGGTACGAGGAACTCTGTGCAATTGTTGGGCCAGCTCGCGGGGAGTAGAGGGAATGTCCGAATCGGCAGGCCAGGGCCCTTGAATTGAAAGGCTTTGGAATAGGTGGGGAGGGATGTAAAGGGACGGCGCCGTAATAATTCGAAACGAATTGAAGGTGTGTTACGTAGCATGAACGGCGGCGTTACGTCGACGTAACGGGGGGGGGACGTAACGTGCGCGCAGCACGCGGCGCCACGCACGCCGGGCAGGGCTGCCCGGCGTGCGTGGCGCGGGCGGATCAGGCCCGCTTGAGGTCGGCCGCGGAGAACGGCAGCGCGTGGATGCGCCGGCCGGTGGCGGCGAACACCGCGTTCGCGACGGCCGGGCCGATCGGCGCGACGCCGGGTTCGCCGACGCCCGTGGGCGCTTCGCCGGACGGCACGATATGCACCTCGACGCGCGGCATCTCGTTGAAGCGCAGCACCTGGTAGCCGTCGAAGTTGTTCTGCTCGACCTTGCCGTCCTTCAGCGTGATCGCGCCGTGCAGCGCCGCGCCGAGGCCGAAACCGATCCCACCCTCCATCTGCGCGGCGATGATGTCGGGATTGATCGCCGTGCCGCAGTCGACCGCGCACACCACGCGTTCGACTTTCACATTGCCTTCGGCGTCGACCGACACCTCGGCGACCTGCGCGACGAAGCTGTTGAATGCCTCGGCGACCGCGATGCCGCGCCCCCGCCCGGCCGGGAGCGGGTGGGCCGGGTCCCAGCCGGCCTCGCGCGCGGCGAGATCGAGCACCGCCCGCATGCGCGGTTCCTGCGCGAGCAGGTCGCGGCGGAACGCGTAGGGATCCTTGGCCGCGGCGTGAGCGGCTTCGTCGATGAAGGCCTCGACCGCGAACGCGGTGTGCGAGCTGCCGACCACGCGCCACCACAGCACGGGCACCGGGCTGCGGGTCGTCGTCAGCTCGACCGACAGGTTCGGAATCGCGTAGCGCAGGTTCGCCGCGCCCTCGACCGAGGTCGGATCGACGCCGTCCTTGATCCGCCCCGCGAACGGCGTGCCCGCCATGATCGACTGGCCGACGATGCGGTGCCGCCATGCGCTCAGCTTGCCGTCGGCCGTCAGCCCCGCCTCGATCCGATGGACGTACATCGGCCGGTACAGGCCGCCGTGCAGGTCGTCCTCGCGGGTCCATTGCAGCTTGACGGGCGTGCCGTCCGCGCCGAGCGCCTTCGCGATCGACACCGCCTCGACGATGTAGTCGGACCACGCGTTCGCGCGCCGGCCGAAGCTGCCGCCCGCGTACAGCGTGTGGATCTGCACCTGCTCCGGCTTGAGCCCGGCGACGCGCGCGGCGTTCGCCTGGTCGATGGTCTGGAACTGGTCGCCGGCCCAGATCTCGCAGTGTTCCGCGCTGAGCTTGACGACGGCGTCGAGCGGCTCCATCGGCGCGTGCGCGAGATACGGGAACGTGTAGGTCGCGGAGATCCGCCGCGCGGCGCCCGCCAGCGCCTGCGCCGAGTCGCCCTCGCGACGCGCGGACGCGCCGGGCTGCGCGGCGAGCCGGCGATACTCGGCGGCGATCGCGTCCGAGTTGCGCGTTTCCGCCTGCGTCTCGTCCCATTCGACCTTGAGCGCGTCGCGGCCCTGCTTGGCGGCCCAGAAGCCCGTCGCCACCACCGCGACGCCGCGCGGCACCTGGACCACGGCGACGACGCCCGGCACCGCGCGGGCGGCGGCCGGGTCGAACGACTTCACGGTCGCGCCGAAGCGCGGCGGCCGCTGCAGCAGCGCGACGCGCATGCCGGGGAAGGTGACGTCGAGCGTGAACTGCGCGGTGCCGTCGGTTTTCGCGGGGACGTCGACGCGCGGCGGGCGTCGGCCGATCAGCCGGAACGCGTCGGGCGACTTCAGCGTCACGTGCGCGGGCACGGGCAGCCGCGCGGCCGCCGTCGCGAGCGAACCGTAGGTGGCCTCGCGCTGGTGGACGGCGTCGATCACGCGGCCGTCGCGGGTGCTCAGCGTGGCCGGATCGACGCCCCATTGCGCGGCCGCGGCGGCCACCAGCATCGCGCGGGCCTTGGCGCCGGCCTCGCGCAGCTGGGTCCAGGAGTTGGCCATCGATGAACTGCCGCCGGTGCCCTGGACCGTGCCGAACTGCAGGTTGGCGTAGCGGCTCGCATCGGCGGGCGCGCTTTCGACGCCCACGTCGCGCCAGTCCGCGTCCAGTTCCTCCGCGACGATCGTCGCGAGGCCGGTATAGGCGCCCTGGCCCATTTCCACGTGCTTGGCGATGACGGTGACGCGGTTGTCGGGCGTCACGCGCAGGAAGGCGTTCGGCGCGAACGCGGCGGCGGGCGCGTCCGCCGCGAGCGCGCGGCGGATCCCGACGGGCCAGTTGAATCCGATCGTGAGGCCGACCGCGGCGCCGGCGCCCGCGGCTTTCAGGAAGGTGCGGCGCGAAGGAGTGAGTTGACTGGACATGGCTCAGGCCCTCAGCGTGGCGGCGGCGTCGTGGATCGCGGCGCGGATCCGCGCGTAGGTCGCGCAGCGGCACAGATTGCCGTTCATCGCGGCATCGATGTCGGCGTCGGACGGCGCGGGATTCTGTTCGAGCAGCGCGGTGGCCGACATGATCTGGCCGGACTGGCAGTAGCCGCACTGCGGCACCTGCAGCTTGACCCAGGCGGCCTGGACGGCTTGCGCGGGGCGGCTCTTCAAGCCTTCGATGGTGGTGATGCGCTTGCCGGCGATCGCGGCGAGCGGCAGCACGCACGAGCGGGTCGCCTGGCCCTCCAGGTGTACCGTGCAGGCGCCGCACTGCGCGGCGCCGCAACCGAACTTGGTGCCGTGCAGGCCGGCCTGCTCGCGGATCGCCCAGAGCAGCGGCATGGTGGGATCGGCATCGAGCGTGACGGACGTGCCGTTCAGGACAAACGTGGTGGCCATGGGTTCTCCAGGGGGACGAGGGCCGGTCGGACGCCGGCCGCTACGCGGCAGTGTGCGCGGCCGGCGTCGCGCGCGCGTACACAATCCTGCAAAAATATTGAACAATCCTGCAAATCACGGCGGCCGGCTTCGGCGCGGCGGCCGCGCTTCGGTATGCTCGGATCCGCTGATGCGGGGGGACTGCGATGGAACAAGCACTGTCGGTTATTGACATGATGGGGCGGCGCGAGGCGGCGCGCCGCGAACTGGCCGCGCTGATCGGCCGTTTCCTGCCGGTCGACGGCCGCTACCAGAGCGCGATTCCGGCGCTGTCGTTCTACCGGTGCTCGGCGCCCGTCGATCTCGGCTGCAGCGTGTCGCGCGCGGCCTTCGTGTTCGCCGCGCAGGGCGCGAAGGAGGTGACGGTGGCGGGGCAGGCGTACCGCTACGACCATCTGCGCTCGCTCGTCACCTCGGTCGACCTGCCGATGCTGTCGCGGGTCGTCGAGGCCTCGCCGGACGCGCCCTATCTGTGCCTGAAGCTGGCGCTCGATCCGCGCCGCATCGTCGAGCTGGCCGCCGAGCTGAGGCAGCCGGACCCGGACCTGGTGCCGGCGGGCGAAGGCATCTCGACGGGGGCGCTGTCGATGCCGCTGTTCGACGCCGCGCTGCGGCTCGTGCGCTTGCTCGATACTCCGCGCGACATACCCATTCTTGCACCGCTGATCGAAAAGGAACTGCTCTACCGGCTGATGACGAGCGAGCAGGGCGAGCGGCTGCGCCACCTCGCGGTGGCGGGCAGCCAGTCGTACCGGATCGCGCGCGCGATCGAGTGGATCCGCGACCATTACGCCGAGCCGCTGCGCGTCGAGGCGCTCGCGCACACGGTCAACATGAGCGTGTCGTCGCTGCACCATCATTTCAAGAACTTCACGACGCTGAGCCCCTTGCAGTACCAGAAGCAGCTGCGTCTGCACGAGGCGCGCCGGCGCCTGCTCCAGCAAAGCGGGGATGTCGGCTCGATCGCGCTGCAGGTCGGCTACGACAGTCCCTCGCAGTTCAGCCGCGAGTACAGCCGGCTGTTCGGCGCGCCGCCGCTGCGCGACGTCGTGCAACTGCGGCGCCGCGAAGCGGTGATGGGCGAGTGAGCGCATGACGAACGCGCCGGAGCGGGTCGAACTGCGCACCGAGCGGCTCGTGCTGCGCCGGGCGCGGGACGACGACGCCTTGCCCTTGTTTCTCGATTACACGGGCGATCCCGAATGCGCGCGCTTCCTGCGGCGCAAGCCGCACGCGCGGGTCGGGCAGACGGGCGCGATGCTGGCCGGCTGGTTCGACGCCGCGTGGCGCAATCCGGACGGGCCGTTCGGCTGGGTCGTCGCGCGCCGCGACGACGACGGCCCGATCGGCGTGTTCATCGCGATGCCGGACGGGGCGCAGGCGGAGATCCACTATGGCCTCGCCCGCGCGTACTGGGGGCGGGGCTCGCGACCGAGGCGGGCGGGCGGTGGTGGGCGCGCTTGGCGCCGCGCCGCGCTCGAACGCCTGTGGACCTTCTGCGACGTCGACAACCTCGGGTCGAGGCGCGTGCTCGAACGTCTCGGCTTCGTGCACGAGGGCGTGCGCCGGGGCTGGGTGACCCTGCCCGCCTACGGCGACGCGCCGCGCGATTGCGATGTGTTCGGGCGTTCGCGCCAGGCGGGCGAGGCGGCCTGACGGGAACGCGGCGGGCGGGACCGCCTCAATAGGCGAAGCGTCGGCCCGGGGTCGTCCAGATCTGGTTGGCGGCGTTGCATGGCTGCAGGCTCAGGTCGCCGTTCGCCGCGTGCGTCAGGCAGCGGCCGTTCTGATTCGACACCAACTGCGCGTTGCCATTCGCGCCGGCCGGCCGCACCACCTGCCATTGCTGCGCGCGTGCGCCGCTCACGCAGGTTTCGAGCACGATCTGGCCGCCGATCCGGGCCTGCGGCGCGGTCAGGCAATAGGTGTGCTTGGTCTGGATCGTACCGTCGCCCGCCCGCACCCACAGCGCGCGACTGAACGCGCCGCCGCCGGCGCATTCAGTCGCGGCGAGCGTCGGGCAGGCCTCGGCGCGGACCGGATTCGGGCCGGCCGCGGTGCCGCCGACCAAGCCGTTGCGTGCGGCGAGACAGGCGCCGTTGGCCTTGAACAGGCCCTCGGCGCTTTGCTGCGGCCCGCCGATCAGCGTCGCCTCCGCGCCCTGGGTCGCGACGAACGCGAGGAAGCCGCGATCGAACTGACCTACAACTGGGACAAGCACGCCTACGCGCGCGGCGATGTGGCGATTGAAGTCGACGATGCGGCCGCGACGTGTCTCGACGCGAAGCGTCTTGGCCACCGCGTCGTCCGCGAGGCGGGGCCGATGCAACATGGCCGCACGGTGATCGCGTTTCCCGAGGACCCGGATGGTTATCGGATCGAACTCATCCAGAAGGGCACGCAGTTCGATAGAGCCGACGCCTCTGTCGAACGGCGCGGGCAGGGGCCTTGCGTGGCCTGTCCCGCCTCGCCGGAGATTCAACGGGTGGCTCCCGCCGTTCAGCCGCGCGCCCTCGCGCGGACCCGCTCAGTACTCCGGCTTCTCGCCGGCCGCCGGCACGGAGGTGGGCGTGCCGGGCGTGCCCGCGTAGGTCAGCCGCAGGACCGTCGGCTCGTCGCCCGATTCGCCGCGATGCTCGGCGTCGACCGACTCCGCGAACGCGTCGCCCTGGTGAAACACGCGCGTCGCGCCGCTCGCCCGGTCATGCAAGGTCAGTGTCCCGGACAGCACGTAACCCGCATTGATCACCGGATGCGTATGCCACGGCAACGCGGCATGCGGGGCGATCGTCAGACGGATCATCGTGATTTCGGGCCGGCCGGTCGGATAGTGCGGGCAGGTCAGGCCGTTCCAGGATTGCTGCGCCTGCAACAGGACTTCCCGCTTGCCGGTGGCAACGGCCGCGCCCGTTACGGCATGGGCGGACAGCGCCGCGGCCGCGCTCAACAGCCACGCACCTTCGATGATCTTCCTGAATGTGCTCGTCAGGTCGGTTCACTCCCTGTGACAATGGATCCCGCGCCGGGATCGGCGGATCGCGCGGCCGGTCCTGGTCCGGCCCCGATGTACCGCAACAATCGCGACACCCACGAGCATAGAGAGACGCACGTCGCCTTAACAGCAGCTTAATCAGACGATCATGCTGGCGAATTGTGATGCCGCGCGCGATGCACGGTGCCCGTCGGCGAACGATACTCGAATGGAGGCCCCACGTCGGCGTGTGCCGGGGACCGTCGGGCGCACAGGGACTTTCGCGCGAGGCGGTGCGATCGTGGACGAGAAGGAAGTCGCGGGAAACCGCGCACGCATGAAATGTCGCCACGTGCGGCCAGCCGCGGTGGCGTCATGCGATGGTTCATCGGGGAAGAACCCGCGCGGGCGGGAGCGTCGGCTTTGGATGGGCGAGTATCCCGCGACTGCCGCTCGGAACCGGTTCTATCGCGCCGTTTGCGTTTCGCGCGATGTATGGCGCGGGATCGAATGCGCGCCGCGTGGACGGCGCGCGGTGTTTCAGCGCACGACGGTGAAGCCGCGCGTTTCCGGCTGCACGGTGCCGGTTTCGACGGCTTGCAGCCGCCAGTCGCCATCGGCCTGCTGGCGAGCGAGGACGGCCTTGCCGCGCCCCTGCCACGCCACCGCCGCGATGTCGTCGAATGACAGGCCTTGCAGGCGGCAGACCGCTTCGCCGCTGTCCGCCGAGCACAGCGCGATCGCGCCCTCGACGTCCTTGACCTTGCCCCAGGTCGGGAGATCGATGCCCTGGTGGGCCTCCCTGGACCACAGTTGTTCTTCCGTATCCAGCCACAACACCGCGAACGATTGTTTCATCGCCTGATCGCGTCGATCGATCTTGATGGTGAGGCGCATTGCGTAGTCTCCTGTAGGAAAGACGTCATGGTGCCGATCCATTCAGTCTAGAAAGCTTCGGGCGGAACGCAAGATGCGCTGCGCAATAACGTCATGCGCATTTCGTCGCATATGCATATGAGCAACGCTTGGTTCGCCGGTCCCGCCGCGCTCGCTAGGATCGCGCTCTGCTTTCCGTCGCGAGGCTCGCCGATGTCGTCCGTCGTGTTTTCCGTCCGTGGGGTCGCGAAGCGTTTCGGGGCGACGGTCGCGCTCGCGCGCGTCGATTTGTCGCTGTGCGCGGGCGAGGCCGTCGCGCTGATGGGCGCGAACGGCGCAGGCAAGTCGACCTTCGTCAAGATCGCGAGCGGCGTGCTGGCCGCCGACGCGGGCGCGCTCGTCTTGCGCGGTGCACACTATGCGCCCGCTTCGCCGCGGCACGCGCAGCGCGCGGGCGTCGCCACCGTGCATCAATCGATCGCGGACACGGTCGTGCCGACGCTGTCGGTCGCCGACAATCTACTGCTCGACAGCCTGTGCACGTCGCCGGCGGGCGGGTTCGTCACGCCCGCGGCGCGTCTGCGCGCCGCCGCGCCGCTCGCGCAGCGGGTCGGGCTCGCGGTGGATCTGCGCGCGCCGCTCGGGTCGCTGCCGCTGGCGGCGCAGCAGCGCGTGGTGATTGCGCGCGCGCTGGCGCATCAGCCGGCGCTGCTGATCCTCGACGAACCCACGGCGAGCCTGTCCGCGTCCGAGGCGGAGCGCCTGTTCGTCCTGGTCGACCGCCTGCGCGCCGATGGCGTCGCGATCCTGCTCGTGTCGCATCGCACACACGATGTGCGGCGCATCGCGGATCGCGTCGCGATCCTGCGCGACGGCCGGATCGTTTCGACCCCGTCGCCGCCGTTCGATTTCGATGCAGCCATCGATACGATGATCGGTCGTACGCTGCCGCGCGCGGCGAAACCCGGGCGCGACGATGAATCCGATCCGCGCGATGAGCGCGCGGCGCCCGGCGACGGTTTCCACGCGAGCGGGCTGCGCGTGTATCCGCACAGCGCGCCGTTCGATCTCGCGGTGCGGCGCGGCGAGATCGTCGCGCTCGTGGGGCCGGTGGGCGGGGGCAAGTCGCGGCTCGCGCACGCGATCTTCGGCGCGGGGCGGCTCGTCGAGGGCGACATGCGGCTCGACGGCGCGCCGTGGCGTCCGCGCTCGCCCGCCGACGCGATTCGCGGCGGCGTGTTCCTTGCCGGCGAGGATCGCTGGCGCGCGTCGCTGTTTCCGGACGGCACGCCGTGCGCGACGCTCGCGGGCACCTTGAGCCTGCCGTTCCTCGCGCGCTGGTTTCCGGCCGGACTCGTGCGCCGGTCCCGCGAACGCGCCGCCGCCCGCGCGGCGATCGCGCGTTTCGGGATTCGCTGCACGGGCCCCGACGATCGGCTCGGCACGCTGTCGGGCGGCAACCAGCAAAAGGCGGTGATCGCGCGCTGGCATCTGGAACCCGCGCGGTTGCTGCTGCTCGACGAACCGTTCCAGGGTATCGACATGGGCGCGCGCGCCGACCTGATCGCCTTGCTGCGCCGCGAAGCCGCCGCGCGCGCGACGCTCGTGTTCATGAGCGACCTGGAAGAGGCGCATGCGCTCGCCGATCGCGTCGTGCGCTTCGATCGCGGGACGCGCGAAAGCGTGGAGTCGTAACCCGGCGATCGGCATGTTTCGCGGGCGCTTCAGCCGATGGCTCGCCGGGGGGGGCGAATTCAATCGGACGGTCGGGAAGGGCGCCGACCGTCGGCGACGCGGTCCGCGCCGGCCGCCGCGCATGAGCACGCCGATGATGCGCGATCCGTTCGCCTTCGCGGCCCCCGACGTCGGCTGTGTTCCGCTCATGTGCGTGCGGGCCGATACGCAGGAAGCCGGCTTCCTGCGGTGTGAGGCGGAGGTAGGCGCACGGCCGGCGCAGCGCTGACCGGTTGTGGTGATTCACAACCGGCTGCACGAAACCGATGGCGAGCCGGCTGCTGCGACATCAGGTGGTCCTGCTGCCGGATACGGATTCCGTGGCCTCCGACGCGACATCGAGATCATGCTCGACACGTGCGAGGGCGCCTGAATCGTGGCGTTCGCGCGTTTCCGCGCAAGATCGGGATGTGGGGGGCTGTAGTCGGTGCGTGCCGGACGCCAAGGGCATGAGCAGTTCCGGCCCGTCGCTATCGCTGAACGATGCCCCTGTCAGCGGGGGAACTTCCAGGCGCCTCGCCGCATGCCTGCCGGTATGGCAGGCATGCGGCACAGGTTCAGTTACTCGACCCACCAGTGAGCGTTGGGATTCTTTTCAAAAGTGTGGCAATCCATGTATCCACGGTCGACAACTTCGTTTTTCAGGTTGAAGGCGACATAGAAATTTTGCGTTTTGGTCGAGGAGTTTGATTGACCGCCGGCTTCTCTTGGGCTCAGGAGATAATCGTAGCAAATCAGCGAATTATTTCTTATTTTGCTGACGCGAAGCGGCTTCTGCGCCGCCAAAACATCCCTCGTGGTCGGCACCGGGCCGCCACGTACCTGGACGGACGCCTTCTCGACAGGCTGACCTCCGAATACACGCATCGTCGAGATGCGATCGGATATGCCGAAGCATCCCGCCAGGGATGCCGCCAAAAGTATCGACAGAATTCGCTTCATTGACATTCAATAAGTTTGAGTTGCACGAATGTTATTGAATAATTTCAATGTGTTTGTTTTGATTTGTGTGCGTTTCGTGTTGTTGATCGTTTTATTTTCAGATCATCGATCAATGACAATTGTTCAGAATTTCGATTGGAACGATGTGTTCATGCCGGTCGATGAGGTGCAAGGCGCGGCGTTTCGAGAGTGGACGGCATTCTGGATTCCACAGTCCCGCTGCCCAAGGTCGACGCGTCCCCGGGAAAGCAAGCCGCTTCTCCGAGGCTTTATGAACGGACTGCTTACGTTTCGCTGTACGTCACCGCCGATACCGTCAGGCTTTCGTCAAGCATTGAGATTTTCCGCGCCTCGGAGACTGTGGCGACCATTAAGCATCGTTAAAACAGGCGTTGCGAGGTACACGCATCGCGCGGCCCGTGCGTTAACGAGACAGCAGCTGGATGGCAGGCTGCCCAACCTTCACGGAGAATTGTCATGATTCGCATCGCAAGAACGCTGGCCGCGACGATCGTCGCGCTTGTCGTGCTCACGCCGGCGCTCGCCGAAGCCCATTCGCACCGCGAGTGTCATGTCGACCATCATCACCATCGCAGCTGCCACTGGGTGAAATAAGGTCGTCACGCATGCGGGGACGGCAGCGTATCGATCGAATCGGCGCGATGTCGCGGCAAGAAGTCAGCCTGCGCCTGCTCGCGGTCGCGACCTGATCGACGGCTTGCCCCGCAACCGGGCCGCCCGTGCTTGGGCGCCGCCTCGTCGTTGAGGCATGCGGACCGCGCGGAAGCTTCGCGCGCGGTCCGCTGATTTTTCGTTTGGCGATCTGTCGCGCGATTCGCCGCACGAATCTCTCCGCCGTGCCCGCTCGCGTCCCGGACGTGACCGGGATGCGCCGTCGTTGCATCCCGCGCATCGACGCGGCGGATCATCAACTGCTGATCTGCAGACATTCGTCGACCGCGGCGACTTTCCCCCTCCCCATCGACAGCGGCACGCTGCCATGCCGCAGCGGATGCACCAGCGCGTCGGTCGGTCGCCACGCATGGCGGCGCAGCAGCTCCGCATAGCCGCCGCGGATCACGAATCCCCCGCATTTCACGGCATACGCATCGCGCCGCATCCGGTACGCCGCCGGCAGGTGGAACCACGGCAGGCGGGGCAGGTCGTGGTGCACGAGGTGGTAGTTGTTGTTCAGGAACAGCAGGCGCATCACGAAGCCGGCTTCGTTGATGGCGATGCGCGCTTTCGAATGCGGGGCGGCGCGGTGCTCGTACAGCGAACGGATCGCCGCGAGCGACAGCGCGGGCCACGTCACGGCCAGCAGGTAGTACCACCAGGGGATGCCGATCAGACGATGCACGCCCGCGAGCAGCGCGCTCACGCAGGCGGCATGCGCGAGCCACATCGGCACGGCGCGCAGATCGCCGCGCGCGATACGGCGGGCGGCCGCCGCGAGCATCGTGACGACGTCGAGCGGCGGCCCGACGACGAGCCGACCGACGAAGGTCTTGCGCGCGAGCCACAGCCGACGCTGCCAGCCCGGCAACGTCGCCCAGCGTTCGTGCGACAGGTAATTGCTTTCCGGATCGACGCCGGGCCGGGTCAGATCCTCGTCGCGATGGTGTTCGAGGTGCGAGTCGCGATACAGCGCGTACGGATACCAGATCGCGAGCGGCGGATAGCCGAGCAGCTGGTTGAACCACGCGAAGCGGGTCGGGTGGCCATGCATCAGCTCGTGCTGCAACGACATGTGCCAGGCGCCCAGCACGATCAGCGGCGGCGTGGCGGCCGCGAGCGGCAGGCGGTGGGCGCGCACCAGCAGCAGGATGCCGATCCAGCCGCCGTAGATGACGGCGATCAGCAGCCAGGTGGGCCACTCGGTGCGCGCGGCGAGACGGGTGTCGAGCGCGCGGATCGCGTGCAGGTGATCGACGTCGAAGTATTCGGCCATGGTGCGAAGCGGGGCAGCCGGTCGCCATGCGCCGGCTGGAGGTGGGCGGGGATGTCGAGGAAGGCGATGTGCGGATGGGCCGCTAGCCGGGCGCGTCGGGTGTCGCGTCCGAGCAGGCGGGATCCGGCCGGCACGGTGCGGTATCGATGGTCGTGCGCGGGCGGGAGAGCGAAGCGCCGCCGCGCGGATGGGCCGTCGGATCGCCTGCGCCTCGACGCGCATCGGGCCGGCGATCGAGGCGCGCGCCCCGTGAATCGCACCCGGTCGAGCGCGGCGGCCAGACGGTGATCCAGCAGGGCGCGAGCGCCGTCGCCAGGGCCAGGGCCGCGGGCGACGCACAATCGGTCGGGCGAAGCGATCCGAGGGGGTTCATGGGCGACGGGTGTTCCAGTCCGATACATTGCAGTGCAGACGATCGCGACGGCTCGCGCGACGCGTCTGTTGGAACGGAAAATCTATCGAACCCTTCCCGGGCCGGCAAACAATCGATTCGCATTTGCTTATCTGCCCCGCGCGGCTTTTCGCCGGGGGCGGGAAACCAATGCTGAAATCATTGGTTGGCGCACGCCTGCGCCGCGCCTATAGTCGTGCCTTCATCCGCGGTAGCGGATCGTCTCGTCTGCTTATTCCGATACGTCAATGAAAGGATCGCTGTTCGCCCCGACGAACGCCGCGCCGGACGCGGCTCATCCGCGAGACGCCGCCGGCGGCGCGGTGCGGTGCGGCGGCGCGCGGTCGACGGCTCGCGCGCCGCGCGCCGACCGCATACCCGGTTCCGCCGCGCGCCGGCGCACAGGCGCATGAGCCGCTGGGTCGCCGCGCTGCCGATGTACAACGTGAGCGCGCCGCTTGCCGCGCTGTGGCGCGCGTTGCTGGCCGATGCGCTCGACGCGTTCGCCCGCGCGGGCGGTCCCGCCGACGTTACCGTCCCGGACGAGCCCTTCGACGACCTGCGCTCGCTCTGGCGCCGTCCCGACCTGCTGCTGTCGCAAACCTGCGGCTATCCCTATCGAATGCTGGGGTTGGCCGACCACGTGCAGCCGATCGCGACGCCCATCTTCGCCGTCGACGGCTGCGTCGACGCGACCTATTCGAGCGTGCTCGTCGTCTCGGCGGCCGCGCATGAGGCGGGTGCGACCACGCTCGCCGCGTGCCGCGGCCTTCGCGCCGCATATAACGAAGACACCTCGCACAGCGGGATGAACGCCTTCCGGCACGCGGTCGCGCCGCACGCGCGCGGGGGCCGCTTCTTCGCGTCGGCGACGGCGCTGGGCTCGCATCTGAACGTGCTGCGCGCGCTGAGCGCGGGGCAGGCCGATTGCGCGTCGATCGACTGCGTGACCTGGGCCTATGCGCGCGATGCCGGGCTCGACGCGTTGCGCGACGTGCGCGTGATCGGCGCGACGGCGCGTGCGCCGGGCTTGCCGTTCGTCGCCTCGCGCGCGCTCGACGCGGCGTGGGCCGACGCCCTGCGCCGGGCGCTCGACGGCGCGCTGGCCGCCGATCCCGAGCGCGCCCGCGCGCTGAGGCTGCGCGGCTTCGACGCGCTCGGATGGAACGACTACGCGCCGATCGAACGCTTCGAACGCGAAGCGGCGGCGCAAGGTTATCCCGTGCTGGGTTGACGGGCGTGCGCCGGTTCTTGTCCGCTCGCGGCGCCACGCGCGCATGACGGCCGCGTACGCGATTCGTACCGCACCATCCTGTCCACCGCTTGATTCCCGGGCCGCCGCTCGCATGAAACGTTCCGCTTCTTCCGCCGCCGCGCCCGACGCGCCGCCCCTCGACGTCCGGCCCGGCCTGCGCGCCCGGGCCGAGCGGCTCGGCATCGTGCTCGTGCTCGCCGCGCTGATCGTCGGCTTCGCGCTGCGCGAGCCCGCGTTCCTGCAGGTGGACAACCTGTTCAGCATCCTGCAGGCGGTATCGATCGTCGCGCTGCTCGGCATCGGCGTGACCATCACGCTCGCCGTCGGCGGTTTCGACCTGTCGGTCGGCAGCGTGGCCGCCTGCGCGCAGATGGCGGCGAGCTACGTGCTGGTGGTCTGGCACGGCAGCGCGGCGCTGGCGGTGGCCGCCTGCCTCGTGCTCGGCGTGGCCGCGGGCCTCTTCAACGGCGTCCTGATCGCGCGGCTGCGGGTGCCGGACCCGCTCGCGACGCTCGGCACGCTGTTCCTGCTGGCCGGCCTGCAATTGATTCCGACGGGCGGGCGCTCGCTGTCGACCGGCGCGGTGCTGCCCGACGGCACGGAGGCGACCGGCGTGTTCCCGGACGCCTTCCTCGCGCTTGGCCGCCTGCGGCTGTTCGACCTCGTGCCGCTGCCGGTGCTCGCGCTCGCCGCCGTGACGGTGGTCGCCTGCGTCGCGACGGAGGCGACCCGTTTCGGCCGCGTGCTGTATGCGATCGGCGGCAACGAGACGGCCGCGCGTCTCGCGGGCGCGCCGACCACGCGTTACCGGCTGATCGCGTACGCGGCCTCGGGCGCGCTCGCGGCGTTCGGCGGCGTGCTGATCGCCGCACGCGTCGGGCGCGGCGACGCGAGCGCGGGCCATGCGCTGCTGCTCGATGCCGTCGCGGCGTCGCTGATCGGCTATGCGGCCTGGGGCGCGAAGCGGCCGAACGTCGCGGGCACGGTGCTCGGCGCGGTCTTCGTCGGCGTGCTGCTGAACGGGCTGACGATGCTGAATGCGCCGTACTACATGCAGGATTTCATCAAGGGCCTGCTGCTCGTGTGCGCGCTCGCGTTCACGTTCGGCATCGGCGCGCGCCCGACGCGCTGACGGCGGGGCGCCGACGCGCAATTTCCAGGCGGGAATAAGGTTCGCACAATCCATCGGTTTGGCCTGCCGCGCGCGGTTGATAGATTGATCCTTTGTGCCAGCCACGGGAGAAAGGGATGCCTGCAACGCTCGAAGCGGCGCGCGCGCCGCATGCAGTGACGGAGGACGCGCGCGTGATCGGCAGCGACGCCGAGGCGCTCGCGGTCGCGCGCGACCTCGCCGCGCGCCTCGCGGCGGGCGCGATCGAGCGCGACCGCGAGCGCCGCCTGCCATACGTGGAAATCGACTGGTTCTCGCAAGCGGGGCTGTGGGGCATCACGGTGCCGAAGGCTCATGGCGGCGCGGGCGCATCGTACGCGACCCTCGTCGAGGTCGTGAAGATCATTTCGGCGGCCGACCCCTCGCTCGGGCAGCTGCCGCAGAATCACTTCGGCCTGGTCGACGTGATCGCGCTGACGGGCAGCGCGGCGCAGCAGCGCTTTTTCTTCGGCGAGATCCTGAAGGGCAAGCGTTTCGGCAACGGCTTCTCGGAGAAGGGCACCCGCAACGTGCTCGACCTGAAGACGACGGTGACGCGCGACGGCGACGATTACCGGGTCGACGGCGCGAAGTTCTACTCGACGGGCGCGCTGTTCGCGCACTACGTGCCGGTGCTCGGGCTCGATGCGGATCGCAAGGGCTGGCTCGCCTATATTCCGGCCGGCACGCCGGGCTTGAGCGTGATCGACGACTGGTCGGGCTTCGGCCAGCGCACCACGGCGAGCGGCACGGTGCGGCTCGACGCGGTGCGCGTGCCGGCGTCGCACGTGTTTCCCGCGCATCGCGTGTCGGACCTGCCGACCTTGAACGGGCCGATCTCGCAGATCATCCAGGCCGCCATCGACGCGGGCATCGCGCACGCCGCGCTGGACGATACGCTGCGCTTCGTGCGCGAGCGGTCGCGGCCGTGGATCGACAGCGGGGTCGAGCGCGCGAGCGACGATCCGCTCACGATCCGCGAGACCGGGCGCCTGTTCATCCAGCTGCACGCGGCCGACGCCCTGCTCGAACGCGCGGCGCGCACGCTCGATGCGATCGCCGCGCAGCCGGCGATCGACGAGGACGACGTCGCGCGCGCGTCGGTGGCGGTCGGCGAGGCGAAGGTGTTGACGACCGAGATCGCGCTGCTCGCGAGCGAGAAGCTGCTCGAACTGGCCGGCACCCAGGCGACGCTCGCGGAGCACGGCCTCGACCGGCACTGGCGCAACGCGCGCACGCATACGCTGCACGACCCGGTGCGCTGGAAGTATCACCTGGTCGGCAACTACTACCTGAACGGCGTGAAGCCCGCGCGTCACCCCTGGAACTGAATCGATGAATGCTTTTGTCCATGCGCCCGCCGCGGCGGGCGCGCACCGCATCGCATCGGATCAGGAGGCCCTCGACGCGGCGCGCGCCTTCGCCGATTCGATCGCGGACGGCGCGGCGGAGCGCGACCGGACGCGCCGCCTGCCGCACGACGAGCTGGACGCCTATTCCGCGACCGGCCTGTGGGGTATCGCGGTGCCGCGCGCATTCGGCGGCGCGGGCGTGTCGGCGGCCACGCTCGCGGAAGTGACGGCGCGCGTGTCGGCCGCCGATCCCGCGATCGGCCAGATTCCGCAGAATCATTTCTACATGCTCGAAGTGCTGCGCGTGAACGGCACGCCCGAGCAGCAGCGCTTCTACTTCGAACGCGCGCTGGCCGGCGAGCGTTTCGGCAACGCGCTGTCCGAGCGCGGCACGAAGACCGTGCGCGACTACCGCACGACGATCACGCCGGACGGTGAGGGCTTCCGCCTGAATGGGCAGAAGTTCTATTCGACGGGCGCGCTGTTCGCGCACTGGATTCCGGTGGTCGCGAAGGACGCGCACGATGCGCTGCATGTCGCGTTCGCCTCGGCGCGCGCCCCCGGGCTCACGGTCGAGGACGACTGGAGCGGCTTCGGCCAGCGCACCACGGGTAGCGGCACCACGCGGATCGACAACGTCTACGTGGATGCCTCGGCGGTCGTGCCGTACAGCGCGGCCTTCGATCAGAAGCCGACGCCCGTCGGTCCGCTCGGCCAGCTGCTGCACGCGGCCGTCGATCTCGGCATCGCGCGCGCGGCGTTCGCCGATGCGCGGCGCTTCGTGCGCGAGCGCTCGCGGCCGTGGATCGACAGCGGGGTCGAGCGCGCGAGCGACGACCCGCTCACGCTTGAGCTGTTCGGCAAGCTCGCGCTGGATCTCGACGCGGCGGATGCGCTCACGGAGCGCGCGGGCCGGCGGGTCGACGCGGCGATCGCCGACGCGACCGCGGACACGGTCGCGGCCGCGTCGATCGCAGTCGCCAAGGCGCGCGCGCGGCGACCACCGGGATCGCGCTGCAGGCGTCGTCGCGGCTGCTCGAACTCGCGGGCACGCAGGCCGTGCTCGCGGAGCACGCGCTCGACCGCCACTGGCGCAACGCGCGCACGCACACGCTGCACGATCCGGTGCGCTGGAAGTACGTCGCGATCGCCAACTACTACCTGAACGACGCCTTGCCGCCGCGTCACGGCGCGCTGTAGGCGCAGCGCGGCCGCCGCCGCCGGGAGAACCCAGAAGATGACCCGTCCGATCCGTTTCAACGCCTTCGACATGAACTGCGTCGGGCACCAGTCGCCCGGCCTGTGGGCGCATCCGCGCGACCAGTCATGGCGCTACCGGCAGCTCGGCTATTGGACCGAGCTCGCGCAGCTGCTCGAGCGCGGCAGGTTCGACGGCCTGTTCATCGCCGACGTGCTCGGTATCTACGACGTCTACCAGGGCAGGGGGCGAAGCGGCGCTCCGGCAGGGCGCGCAGGTGCCCGTCAACGATCCGATCCTGCTCGTCTCGGCGATGGCGGCGGTCACCCGGGATCTCGGCTTTGGCATCACCTGCTCGCTGTCGTACGAGCATCCGTATCCGTTCGCGCGGCGCATGTCCACGCTCGACCACCTGACCGACGGGCGGGTGGGCTGGAACGTCGTGACGTCCTATCTCGACAGCGCGGCGCGCAACCTCGGGCTGCCGAGCCAGGTCGACCATGACGCGCGCTACGCGCTCGCCGAGGAGTATCTGGACGTCTGCTACAAGCTGTGGGAAGGCTCGTGGGAGGACGACGCCGTGGTGCGCGATCCCGTGCGCCGCCAGTTCATCGAACCGTCGAAGGTGCATCCGATCGGCCATCACGGCGTGCATTTCGACGTGCCCGGCATCCATCTGTGCGAGCCGTCGCCGCAGCGCACGCCGGTGCTTTATCAGGCGGGCGCATCCCGGCGCGGCAAGGATTTCGCCGCCCAGCACGCGGAATGCATCTTCGTCGCCGCGCCGTCGCGCACGATCCTGAAGGCGTTCGTGGCCGACATCCGCGAGCGCGTGCGGCGCTTCGGCCGCGATCCGCACGACGTGCTGATCTTCAACCTGCACACGCTGATCACCGCGCCCACCTCGACCGAGGCGCACGCGAAGCACGCCGACTATCGCCGCTACGCGAGCGACGAGGGCGCGCTCGCGCTGATGTCGGGCTGGACCGGGATCGACCTGTCGAAGTACGCGCTCGACGAGCCGCTGCGGCATGTCGACAGCAATGCGATCCAGTCGGCCGTCGAGGCGCTGTCGAGCGCCGATCCGACCCGCACCTGGACGGTGCGCGAGATCGCGCGCTGGGGCGGCATCGGCGGGCTGGGCCCGGTGTCGGTCGGCGATCCGCGCGAGATCGCCGACGATCTCCAGTCGTGGGTCGACGAAACCGGCGTCGACGGGTTCAACCTCGCGTATGCGGTGACGCCCGAGACCTTCGTCGACGTGGTCGAGCTCGTCGTGCCGGAGTTGCAGCGGCGCGGCGTCTACCAGACCGAATACGCGCCGGGCACGCTGCGCGAGAAGCTGCACGGTGCGGGCGCGCGGCTCGCCGCGACCCATCCGGGCGCGCGCCGCCGCGTGCACGGCGAGCCCGCGGCGCGCGTCGACGCGCGCGGCTGACGCCGCGCCGCGCATCCGCGGACCGTTCTCTTCGACCAGGAAGGAGTTGCCATGAATTCGCCGGCACGAGTCGGGCGTCGCATCGCGGTCGCGGTCGCCGGATTCGCGTGCGCCGCCGCGCTCGCGGGACCGCTGAAGGAAGCGCCGCCGCCGTTCGACAAGGGCGGCGTGAAGATCGCGCTCGTCAATTATCTGTCGACCGGCGATTTCTTCCAGGCCTACGCGGCGGGCGCGCAGCGCCAGGCGAAGGCGCTCGGCGTCGACCTGCGCGTCTACGAGGGCCGCCAGGACGCCGCCGAGCAGCGCGAGCAGATCCAGCAGGCGATCAGCCTCGGGGTCGCGGCGATCATCGTCAACCACGGCCTGCCGGAAGCGCTGAAGGACGTCGTGCAGCGCGCGCTCGACAAGGGCGTCAAGGTGGTGGCGTTCGACGTCGACCTCGACAATCCGCGCGTGCCGCAGATCGAGCAGAGCGACCGCGATCTCGCGACGCTCGTGCTCGATCAGGCGGTGAAGGACAACGGGCCGGCGTTCGACGCGGGTTATGTGTATGTCGCGGGGTTCGCGCCGCTCGATCGCCGCGACGCGGTGTGGCGCGCCTTCAAGGCGGCGCGGCCGGGCATCCGCGAGCAGGCGCGCTGGGGCACGGTCGACAATCCGATCGCGCAGTCGGTCGCGAATCAGGCCGCCGCCGTGTATCGCGCCCATCCGGAGATCCGGGTCGTGTTCGCGCCGTACGACGAATTCGCGCGCGGAGCGCTGCTGGCCGCGAACGAGGCGAAGCTCGGCGGCAAGCTGCGGATCTACAGCGCGGACATCTCGACCGCCGACATCGCCGCGATCCGCGCGCCCGACAGCGCCTGGGTCGCGACGGCGGCGACCAATCCGGCCGTGGTGGGCGCGGTGTCGGTGCGGGCGGCGGCGCTGCTCCTGGCCGGACAGGACCCCGGCGCGCGCATCGTCGTGAAGCCGAGCCTGATCACGCGCGACGACCTGATTCGCCACGACATCCGCACGGTGGCCGAGCTGGGCGCGAGATTTCCCGCGTTCCGCGCGAGCGCCGCCGCGCGGGCCCGCTGGATTCCCGACGCGGATTGACGCGCGGCGCGGCGAGGGAGGGCGGCTCGCGCAGGGCGCGCGGGCCGCGCGCCCTCAGCCCGCGTAGCTGCCCACGCGTCCGTCGGGCTCGGCCGACAGTTCCTTCGCCGGCAGCGTCATGACGAAGCGCGCGCCGCCGAGCGGGGTTTCCTCCAGGCGCACCTCGCCGCCGTGCACGAGCGCGACGCGGCGCACGATCGTGAGCCCCAGGCCATAGCCGCCGGTCTGCCGGTCGCGGCTCGAATCGAGCCGCTGGAACGGCTCGAACACGCGTTCGCGGTCGACGGGCGGAATGCCCGGGCCGTCGTCCTCGACCGTCAGCACGAGCGCGCCCGCGTCGCCGAGCATGGCTTTCACCGTGATGGTGGTCGCGGCGTAGCGCGAGCTGTTGCGGATCAGGTTCAGCAGCGCGCGGGCGACCAGCTTCGGATCGCAGATGTGGCGCGCGGGCGCGCCGAGCGTCGACACCACGAGCGTGAGGTTCAGGTCGGCGACGTCGTCCGCGACGCTCGCGGCGACGCTGTCGATCAGTTCGCTGACCATCACCTGCATCGGCACGAGATGCGCCTCGCCCTGCTCCAGGCGGCCGATCGTCAGCAGCTCGGTGACCAGCTCGTCGAGTTCGCGCACGTCGCGGCGCAGCGCTTCCTGACGCTCGCGCAGGCGCACCGTCTCGTCGGACGAGGACAGCAGCGCCAGCCCGAATTCCAGCCGCGCGAGCGGTGTCTTCAGCTCGTGCGAGATCCCGTGCATCATGTCGCGCTGCTGCTGGATCGAGGCTTCGATCCGCTGCGCCATGTCGTTGAACTGCTGCGACAGCTCGTAGATGTTGGATTTCCTCGGCAGATTCACGCGGGTCGACAGCTTGCCGGAGCCGAACGAGCGCGCGGCCGCCTGCAGCTTGTCGAGATCGCGCCAGTGATAGCTGGCCCAGAACACGACGGCGATCAGCAGCATGAACGCGATCGTCGAGTAGGCGTAGATACGGAGGTCGAGGTCGCCGGGCGAGGTCGGATGCGCGTGCACGACGTAGCCGTCGGGTAGCGGCATGTAGTAATCCTTGGCGTCGTAGCTGATGACGATTTCGCCGTGGAGCAGGTCGCGCCACTGCACGTCGCTCATCAGCGGCTTCACGGCATCGAGGCTGGTCAGGCTGAAGCCGTCGCTGCCGTGCTCGTTCAGCGCATCGAGCGCGGCGGTGCGCGCTTCGCCCGGATGGCGCTCCAGGTAGTCGGACAGCACGAACTTGTAGGTGTGCAGCGACGCGCGCTCGCTCTCCGCGAAGCGTTCATAGAACACGCGCTTGAACGAGTTGTTGACGAAGAAGACGCCGGCGGTGGCGAAGACGAGCAGCACGAGATACAGCTTGATGAGCGAGCGGAACATTCATTCGTCCCAGGCGGAAGGGCTGAACAGGTAACCGCGACCCCAGATGGTCTTGATCTTGTGCGGCTCCGACGATGCATCCTCGAAGCGCCGCCGCAGCTTGGAGATGCCCGAGTCGACCGAGCGGTCGATGCCGTCGAATTCGATGCCGCGCAGCTGCTTGAGGATATCGTCGCGGCTCAGCACGGTGCCGGCCGAGCGGGCGAGGATCAGCAGCAGGTTGAATTCGGTGGTCTTGAGGTCGACCGGTTCGCCGCGCCAGGTCACGGTGCGGTTCGGCGGCGAAATCACCAGTTCGCCGAACACCAGGCCCTCGGCCCCGACGGGCGGCGCCTCGGCGGGCGCGGGCGGCTGGATCCGGCGCAGCAGCGCGCGGGCGCGCGCAACCAGCACGCGCGGCTCGATCGGCTTCGTCACGTAGTCGTCCGCACCCGTCTCCAGGCCCGCGACCTGATCGTAGACGTCCGCGCGCGCGGTCAGGATCAGCACCGGCACATTCGAGAAGCCGCGGATCCGGCGGCAGACCTCCATGCCGTCGAGGTTCGGCAGCATCAGGTCGAGAATCACGAGCGCGGGCTGGTGCTCGCGCACCGCCGCGACCGCGAGGTCGCCGCGCCGCACGACGGTCACGGCGAATTCATAGCTGTCGAGATATTCGCGGATCAACTGCGCGAGACGATCGTCGTCTTCGATGAGCAACACACGGTATTTGAGCGGAACTTCGTTCATGGTCTCCTCGGATGACGGCGAGCCGCCCCCACGCCGGGCGGGGGGCGGAGCAGCCGGATTTTAGCCGCGCACCCGCCACGGGGCGAGCGGGCGAGACAATCGCCGACAATCGAACACAATTTCGCACATATTCCCGCAACTTTAGGGACAGTTTGGAAACGCAGGTGCTTCTAGACTGCGAACTCCCTGACTTATATCTCAAAATTGTGCGCGCCAGCCTCAACTCCCTGCGTTACTGCCTGCCCGCGATTGGTTTGATGGCGGCCTTGCCCGCCCAAGCGGAAAACACCTACACCTTCTCGCTCGGCGGCGGCTTCTCGCCCCGCTACCAGGGCAGCAAGGATTATCGCGGCGTGATCGGGCCCGGCTTCTCCGCCGAGTTCGGCAACGGCTTGTTCATCAGCACGACGGACGGGGCGGGCTACCGGCGCGATCTGCCGCACGGCTTCTTCGTCTCGGCCGCCGTCAATTATGCGTTGGGCCGCAAGGACAGCAATCATTTCGGCCTGGACGGCTCCGACTACCTGAAGGGGATGGGCAATGTCCTGGGCTCGGTGATCGTGTCGCTGCAGGGCGGCGTCAAGTTCCTCGGCGAGAACCAGCTGAGCGTGACGCTCGACACGCCGGTCACGCATACGTCGCGCGGCCTGTCCGGCCACGTCGATCTCGCGGTGCCGTTCTTCAAGTCGGCGCAGCACCTGCTCGTCGCGACGGGCACCGTGCACGCGGGCTCGGGCCGCTACATGCAGACGTTCTACGGCGTGACCGAGGCGCAGTCGATGACGAGCCAGTTCCGGCCGTATTCGACCAAGGGCGGCATCGACAGCGCGTCGATGGCGCTCATGTGGACGTATGACATCTCGAAACGCTGGTCGGTGACGAGCACCACCGGCGTCACCCGATTGTTCGGCGAGTACGGCAACAGCCCGATCGTGCAGTCGAAAACCAATTACTACGGCTTCTCGGCGGTGTCGTACCGATTCTGAGGGGCTGGAAGGAGGTAACGTGTTGATCTGGAAAACCGCTTTGTCGCTGAACTGGCGCACGAGTCTCGTGTCGCCGTCCAGCGCGCCCGCGGCCGCGGCGAATGTCGAGCGGCTGGTGTTGACGGGAGCGACGGGTTTTATCGGCAGCGCGGTGCTGGTCGCGCTCGTCAACGCGGGGCTGGTCGACCGCGTGCGCTGCCTGGTGCGCGCGCGCGACCGGGCCCACGGGCTCGAGCGGCTGCGCGCCGCCGCGCTGCGCGGCGGGCTCGCGCCGTACTGGGTCGAGCGGCTCACCGAGGCGAACGTGATCGTCGGCGAGCTGGGCGGCGTGCTTTCCGCGAACGATCACGCGCAGCTGCGCGCGGCGTCGCACGTGATCAACTGCGCGGGCCTCACGACGCTGTCGCCGAAGACGGCCGAGGCGGCCGCGCACGTCGACGACAGCCTGCGCTTTGCCGAGCGCTTCGCCGGCAGCGCGCGCCTGCAGCGTTTCCTGCACGTGAGCGCGGCGTTCGTCAGCGACGGCGACGGCAGCGGCACGGTGTTCGAGCACGACGACGCGGGCGCGGACGGCGCCGAGTTGACGCCTTACGCAGGCAGCAAGCGCAAGGTCGAGGAACGGCTGCGCGGGCTCGACCTGCCGCTCGTGCTGGCGCGGCCGTCGAGCGTGGTCGGGCATACGATGCTTGGCACCCAGCCTTCGTCGAGCACCTTCTGGATGTTCCGGATCATTCACGCGGCGCGGCGTTTCACCGCGCGCCCGATGACGCGCGTCGACGTGATCTCGGTCGACGACTGCGCGCGTGCGCTGATGCTGCTCGCGGTCAAGCCGGCGCTCGCGCACGACCTGTACCACGTCTCGGTGGGCGACGAGGCGCCGACGGTCACGCAGATCGTGCGCGCGATGGACGAGGCGGAGGGGATGGAGGGCGTGCCGCGCTATGCGCTGTGCGGGAGCGCGGAATTTCCGCTGATCGCGCGCGGCCTGATCGGCCGGCGCGACCGCGCGCGCGAGCGGCTGGTCGAGCAGGCGCTGCACCTGTACGCGGGCTACGCGGAACTCGACCATATCTTCGACAATGGTCGCGCGCGCGACGAGATCGACTTCGAACCGCTGCCGTTCGTCGATTACGTGAACGAGTGCATGCGCACCTCGCGCGGCATCGGCGTGCTCGACCAGATGCGCGCCGATCTGCCGTGACGCGCGCCGGCCGGCGCGTCTACGACGACGCGCCGCCGACTTCGATCAGCTTGTCGAGCGCGGCGTAGACCTCGCCGAGCGCCTCGGCGCCGAAGCGCTGTTCGAGCAGCCGGTACTGCTCGTCGATGCGCGGCGCGATTTCCGCGACGAGCTGCTGGCTCTGCGGGGTCAGGCTGACGATCAGCCGGCGCTGATCCTCCTGCGCGCGCGTGCGCAGGATCAGGCCGTCGCGCTCCATTCTCTCCAGCACGCCCGTGAGGCTCGGGCTCAGGATGCAGCATCGCTTGGCGATCTGCCCGGCCTCCAGTTCGTGCGAGGCCTCGCTGTCGAGCACCCGGATGATCCGCCATTGCTGCTCGGTCAGCGCGAATTCCTTGAGGATCGGCCGGAACCGGCCCATCAGGGATTCACGCGCCTCGAGCAGCAGCATGGCCAGGTTGCGGTGGTCCAACTTACGGTTCATGGGGATCCGGGGAAGACGTATGATGTCCTTATCTTAGCAGGGCGGATTAGGGGGCGGCATGGTCCCGGCGTCTACGGGTTATCGCGGTTGTACTTTTTCCGGCGTATAGTTAATATATTAACTAATGACATCGAGCCGCGTCGCGGCAAGGAAAGCTGGCATGGAGCTGTCTTGTGTTCATGAAGCCGGGCCGCCCGAGGCGGTGCGCATCGGCACGGTCTACGGCGCGTTGCTGAACGACCGGAGCGCGCTCGCCGCGCTCGGCGACGCGGTCCACCAGCCGCCTTACGGCAAGCCGCCGCAGGCGCCGGTGCTGTATCTCAAGCCCGCGAACACGCATGCGCCCGACGGCGCGGCCGTGATCGTGCCGGCGGGCGTCGAGGCGCTCGAGATCGGCGCGGCGTTCGGCGTCGTGTTCGGGCGGCGCGCGACGCGGGTGTCGCCCGATGCGGCGCTCGCGCACGTGAAGGGGCTGACGCTCGCGAGCGATGTATCGGTTCCGCATCCCGACTATTACCGGCCGGCCGTGCGCCACAAGTGTCGCGACGGCTTCTGTCCGCTCGGCCCGGCGATCGTGCCGCTCGCGCGTCTCGGCGATCCCGGCCGGCTCGCGCTGGGCGTGCGCATCGACGGCGCGCCCGTGTTCGAGGCGAACACCGCGAACCTGGTGCGGCCGATCGCGCAGCTGATCGCCGAGGTGTCGGCGTTCATGTCGTTCGACGCGGGCGACGTGCTGCTGCTCGGCGTCGCGGCGCTCGCGCCGCGCGCCCGCGCGGGCAGCGTGGTCGAGATCGACGCGCCGGGGCTCGGCGTGTTGCGGCATACCCTGGTGGCGGAGGACGCGCGATGAGAACGGCGCGAGTGATCCACAACGGCGCGCTGCATGCGGCCGAACCCGCGGCCGACGGCCGGATCCGCCTCGACACCGGGCGCGTGCTCGACGAAACCGAGGTCGTCTGGCTGCCGCCCGTCGCGCCGCGCACGACCTTCGCGCTCGGCCTCAACTACGCGGACCACGCGAAGGAACTGGCGTTCAAGGCGCCGAGCGAGCCGCTGATCTTCCTGAAGGGGCCGAACACCTTCGTCGGCCATCGCGCGCAGACCGTGCGCCCGGGCGACGCGACCCACATGCATTACGAGTGCGAGCTGGCGGTGGTGATCGGCCGCGCGGCGCGCAACGTGAAGCGCGCGCAGGCGCTCGATCACGTGCTCGGCTACACGGTCGCGAACGACTACGCGATCCGCGACTATCTCGAGAACTACTACCGTCCGAACCTGTGCGTGAAGAACCGCGACACCTGCACGCCGCTCGGGCCGTGGCTCGTGAGCCGGGACGAGATCGACGATCCGCTGAACCTCACGCTGCGCACCACGGTCAACGGCCGCGAGACGCAGCGCGGCAGCACGCGCGACATGATCTTCGACGTCGCCGCGCTGATCGAGTACATCAGCGGCTTCATGACGCTCGCGCCGGGCGACCTGATCCTGACCGGCACGCCCGAGGGGCTGGCCGACACGCAGCCGGGCGACGAGGTCGTGACCGAGATCGAGGGCGTCGGCCGGCTCGTCAACACGATCGTCGCCGAGGCGGATTATCATCGCGCGGGCTGAACCCGTCGCACAAGGAGAGTCAGATGAGCATCAAGCACTGGATCGACGGCCGCGAGGTGGCGAGCCGCGAGACCTTCACGACGACCAATCCCGCGACGGGCGAGGTGATCGCCGAGGTGGCGGCGGGCGGCGAGGCCGAGATCGACGCGGCGGTGCGCGCGGCGAAGGACGCGTTTCCGAAATGGGCGAACACGCCGGCCAAGGAGCGGGCGAAGCTGATGCGCCGCCTGGGCGAGCTGATCGAGCGCAACGTGCCGATGCTCGCCGAACTGGAGACGCAGGACACCGGCCTGCCGATCGCGCAGACCAGGAAGCAGCTGATTCCGCGCGCCTCGGAGAATTTCCATTTCTTCGCCGAGGTGTGCACGCAGATGAACGGGCGCACCTATCCGGTCGACGACCAGATGCTGAACTACACGCTGTACCAGCCGGTCGGCGTGTGCGCGCTGATCTCGCCGTGGAACGTGCCGTTCATGACGGCGACCTGGAAGACCGCGCCGTGCCTCGCGCTCGGCAATACGGCGGTGCTCAAGATGTCCGAGCTGTCGCCGCTGACCGCCGACCAGCTCGGCCGCCTCGCGCTCGAGGCCGGGATCCCGGCCGGCGTGCTCAACGTCGTGCAGGGCTACGGCGCGACGGCCGGCGATGCGCTGGTGCGCCATCCCGATGTGCGCGCCGTGTCGTTTACGGGCGGCACGGTGACCGGCAAGAAGATCATGGAGCGCGCGGGCCTCAAGAAGTACTCGATGGAGCTGGGCGGCAAGTCGCCGGTGCTGGTGTTCGCGGACGCCGACCTCGAACGCGCGCTCGACGCCGCGCTGTTCACGATCTTCTCGATCAACGGCGAGCGCTGCACGGCCGGCTCGCGGATCTTCGTGCAGCGCTCGATCTACGATGCGTTCGTCGCCGAGTTCGCGCGCCGCGCCAACAAGCTGATCGTCGGCGATCCGTCGGACGAGGCGACCCAACTGGGCGCGATGATCACGCGCGCGCACTGGGACAAGGTGACGGGCTACATCCGGATCGGCGAGCAGGAGGGCGCGCGCCTCGTCGCGGGCGGCGCGGACAAGCCCGCGAACCTGCCCGGCCATCTGCGCGACGGCAACTTCGTGCGGCCGACGGTGTTCGCCGACGTCGACAACCGGATGCGGATCGCGCAGGAGGAAATCTTCGGGCCGGTCGCGTGCCTGATCCCGTTCGACGACGAGGACGACGGCCTGCGGCTCGCGAACGACACCGCCTACGGGCTCGCGTCGTACATCTGGACCCAGGACGTCGGCAAGGTGCACCGGCTCGCGCGCGGGATCCAGGCGGGCATGGTGTTCGTCAACAGCCAGAATGTGCGCGACCTGCGCCAGCCGTTCGGCGGCGTGAAGGAATCGGGCACCGGGCGCGAAGGCGGCGAGTACAGCTTCGAGGTGTTCGCCGAGATCAAGAACGTGTGCATTTCGATGGGCAGCCACCACATCCCCCACTGGGGCGCGTGAGGGGCTGAAGACGAACCGCAAGGCCGCCGCCGCGCGATCCGCCGGCAGGCGGCAGGAGACTCACGATGGGCAAGCTGTCCCTCGCCGCGAAGATCACGCACGTGCCGTCGATGTACCTGTCCGAGCTTCCCGGCAGGCATCACGGCTGCCGGGAAGCGGCGATCCGCGGCCACCGGCTGATCGGCGAGCGCTGCCGCGCGCTCGGCGTCGACACGATCGTCGTGTCGGACGTGCACTGGCTCGTCAACGCCGGTTATCACATCAACTGCAACCGGCAGTTCTCGGGCATCTACACCAGCAACGAACTGCCGCATTTCATCCGCGACATGCAGTATGCGTACCCGGGCAACCCGGAACTCGGGCGGCTCATCGCGGCGACCGCGAACGAGCACGGCATCGGCACCCGCGCGCACGAGATCGACAGCCTCGAACTCGAATACGGCACGCTCGTGCCCATGCGCTACATGAACGCCGACCAGCACTTCAAGGTCGTGTCGATCGCGGGCTGGTGCATGTGGCACACGCTCGACGAAAGCCGCCGCTTCGGCGTCGCGCTCAAGGAGGCGATCGAGGCCAGCGGCGCGAACGTCGCGTTCCTCGCGAGCGGCTCGCTGTCGCACCGCTTCAACGACAACGGCAGCCCCGAGGAATCGATCCACGAGATCAGCCGCGAGTTCTTCCGGCAGGTCGACCTGCGGGTCGTCGAGCTGTGGAAGCAGGGCGATTTCGCGACCTTCTGCAAGATGCTGCCCGAGTACAACCAGCATTGCTTCGGCGAGGGCGGCATGCACGACACCGCGATGCTGCTCGGGCTGCTCGGCTGGGATCGCTACGACAAGCCGGTCGAGATCGTCACCGACTATTTCGCCAGCTCGGGCACGGGGCAGATCAACGCGATCTTCCCGCTGCCTTGAGCCTGCGCGACGCAACGGAGGTTTTCCATGCCGCACATCGTGGTCGAGTACACCGACAACATCCGCGACGACGCGCGGATTCCCGCGCTGCTGAAGACGATCAACGACACGCTGATCGCGCAGGGCGGCGCGTTTCCCATCGGCGGGATCCGCTCGCGCGCGCTCGAACTGCATGACTACCGCGTGGCCGACGGCAGCGAGGACGACGCCTTCGTGCACGTCACGCTGAAGATCGGCGCGGGGCGCGACGAGGCGGTGAAGCAGGCCGCATGCGACGCGCTGTTCGACGCGATCAAGGCGCATTTCGCCGAGCTGTACGCGCGCCGCTATCTGGCGCTGTCGATGGAGCTGATCGAATTCAGCGAGGCCGGCACGTACAAGCACAACAACATCCATGCGCGCTACCGGCGCGCGCCCTGACTCCCGGGACTTCCCACCATGCTGGATACCGCCACCATCGACCAGCTCGCGCGCCGGCTGCACGCCGCGGAGCGCGAGCGCAAGCAGATCCGCCAGATCTCGCTCGACCATCCCGACATCACGATCGACGACGCCTATGCGATCCAGCGCAGCTGGGTCGATCTCAAGCTGGCCGAGGGCCGGGCGCTCAAGGGCCACAAGATCGGCCTGACCTCGAAGGCGATGCAGTCGTCGTCGCAGATCGACGAGCCCGACTACGGCGCGCTGCTCGACGACATGTTCTTCGACGACGGCGCGACGATCCCGACCGGGCGCTTCATCGTGCCGCGCGTCGAGGTCGAGCTGGCGTTCGTGCTCGGCAAGCCGCTCAAGGGGCCGGGCTGCACGCTGTTCGACGTTTACGACGCGGTCGACTACGTGGTGCCCGCGCTCGAGATCATCGACGCGCGCAGCCAGTCGATCGACCCCGCCACGCAGCGGCCGCGCAAGGTGTTCGACACGATCGCGGACAACGCGGCGAACGCGGGCGTCGTGCTCGGCGGCCGCCCGGTGCGGCCGATGGACGTCGACCTGCGCTGGGTCGCGGCGATCATGTCGCGCAACGGCGTGGTCGAGGAAACCGGGGTGGCGGCGGGCGTGCTCAATCACCCCGCGAACGGCGTCGCGTGGCTCGCGAACCGGCTCGCGCGCTTCGACGTCACGCTCGCGGCGGGCGAGATCATTCTCGGCGGGTCGTTCACGCGGCCGTGCGCGGCGCGGCCGGGCGACACCTTCAGCGTCGACTACGGTCCGCTCGGCGCGATTCACTGCCATTTCGACTGAGGAGGCGACGATGCGGATGCCGGTCAATCCATTCAAGGCGGCGCTCGCGCGCGGCGACGCGCAGATCGGGCTGTGGCTCGGGCTCGCGAGTCCGTACAGCGCGGAGGTGGTCGCGGGGGCGGGTTTCGATTGGTTGCTGATCGACGGCGAGCACGCGCCGAACCAGGTGCCCGGGATGCTCGCGCAATTGCAGGCGCTGGCCGCGTATCCGTCGCACCCGGTGGTGCGGGTGCCCTGGAACGACCCCGTCGTGATCAAGCAGGTGCTCGACATCGGCGCGCAGTCGCTGCTCGTGCCGATGGTGCAGAGCGCCGAGGAGGCGCGCGCGGCGGTGGCCGCGACCCGCTATCCGCCGCACGGCGTGCGCGGGGTCGGCAGCGCGCTCGCGCGCGCGTCGCGCTGGAATCGCGTCGAGGACTACCTGGCGCGCGCGAACGACGAAATGGCGGTGCTGGTGCAGGTGGAGACGCGCGCGGGGCTGGAGCGGATCGAGGCGATCGCGCGCGTCGAGGGTGTCGACGGGGTGTTCATCGGCCCGGCCGATCTCGCGGCCGATCTTGGCCACCTGGGGCAACCCGGGCATCCCGAGGTCCAGGCGGCGATCGACCGCGCGCTCGCGACGATCGTGGCGGCCGGCAAGGCGGCGGGCATCCTCAGCGCCGACGAGACGGCCGCGCGCCGCTATCTGGCGGCGGGCGCGACGTTTGTCGCGGTAGGCGTCGACACGACGCTGCTCGCGCGCAGCGCGGAGCAGCTTGCCGCGCGCTTCAAGGGCGAGACGCGCGGGTCGGCGCGCGGCGATGGTATTTACTGACTGAGCGGGCGCGGCCGCGGCGCGGCTCGCGTCTACGCGGTGTGACGCGTCGCGGGGCGGGATGCCGCGCCTGCATGTAACGCGGCACCGCGCGTCGCGCGTTTCAAGGGAGAGGCGCGCGACAATGGCACCCGCCGAGCGAGTGCGGCCGCCGCGCTGTGGCCTCGCGATTCACGGTCATGCGCGACGGCGCGCCTTCCGATAACGCGGTGCCGTTCGTTGGGCGTTTCAAGGGAGCCGCGCGCGACGATGCCGCCCGCCGAGCGTGGTGGTGCCGCGATTCACGGTCATGCGGCGTGACGCGTCGTGGGGCTGGACGGCGCGCCTGCATGTAGCGTGGAACCGCTCGGCGCATGTTTCAAGGTCGAGGCGCGGCGCAGGTGTTCGTCGCGCGAATATGGCCGCCGCGCGGCTCACGCCCGCGCGGCTCGCCGCGCCGCGGCGGCGAATGCGCCGATCGCAACCAGCAGCACCAGCGCGATCGCGACGAGCGCGAGGCTGAACGCGGCATAGCCCGTCGCGCCATGCGTCGGCGCGACAAAGCCGCCGAACACGGCAACCCCGAACGCACCGGCGATCTGCCGGAAGAAATTCACGAGGCCCGACACCATCCCGCCGCGCTCCGGCCCGACCGAGCGCATCGCGATCGCGGTGACGAGCGGCGGGATGAAGCCGATGCCGAAGGTGGTCAGCGCGAACGCGGGCAGCATCGCGAGATAGCCGTGGCGCAGCGCGGGCAGCGCGAGCAGCAGCAGGCCTGGGATCATCAGCATGAAGCCGGTGACGATCGCGCGTTCGGGGCCGCGGGCCCGCGCGATGTGCGCGCCGGCCTGATTGCCGAGCACGAGCGGCAGCGTGATCGGGATGAAGGCGAGCCCCGCGCGGGCCGCGCTCATGCCCAGCTGTCCGCGGAAGTACAGGCTCGCGAAGAACACGATGCCGAAGTACGCGAAGTTGATCAGGCCGCCGTATACGAGCCCCTGCTGCAGGCCCGGATTGCCGAAGATGCCGAGCGGGATCGCCGGATGCGCGTGCCGATGCTCGACGGCGAGAAATGCGCCGAAGGCGCCGAATGTCGCGGCGAGCAGCGCGAGCTGCACGTCGCGGCTCAGCGCCGCGTGGTTGATGATCAGCACCAGCAGCGCCGTCGCGCACGCGAGCAGCAGCCCCTGGCCGAGCCAGTCCAGCGGCGCGGTGGTCCGGCGCGGCGCGGCGTCGACATGGCGCGCGGCGAGCAGCAGGCCCAGCGCGCAGATCGGCAGGTTGATCACGAAGATCCAGCGCCAGCTCGCGAACGCATTGATCAGGCCGCCGATCAGCGGGCCGCAGGTCAGCGCGACGCCCCCGAACGTCACCCAGCCGGATACCAGCGACACGCGTGTCGGTTCGTCGTCGACGAAGCGCTGATTGATCACGGCGAGCGAATTGGGCACCACGAGCGCCGCGCCAAGACCCTGCGCGACGCGTGCGGCGAGCATCAGCGGCGCATCGGGCGCGACCGCGCATGCGAGCGAGGCGAGCGCGAACAGCGCGTAGCCGAGCATCAGGAAGGCGCGGTTGCCATAGCGGTCGCCGAGCACGCCGGCCGACAGCAGCGCGACCGAGAATGCCAGCGTGTAGGTGTTGACGATCCACTGCAAGATCGGGATGCCGGCCTGGAATGCCTGCTGCAGCGCGGGCAGGCTCAGGTTCACGATCGAGACGTCGAGCTGCACGACGAAATAGCCGAGCGAGGTCGCGGCAATGAACGGCGTCAGGCGCGCGGCGCGCGTCGGGGCGGGCGGGGGCGTGCGGCAGCGGATCGGACAGGCCGGGCGGATCGTGGGCATCGTGGGCGTCGCTCGATGAGGGCGGCCGACGGTGCGGCCGGGGCGATTGCGATGCAAGGATGCGGGGCGCCGGGCCGGGTGTCCAATATATTATTGGGCCGCGATTGAGTCGGGGAAGATATGAGCGCGGGCGCGGGGTGGCGAGGCGGTGCGCGCCGCGCCGGGCGTTTTCGCCGGGCGGCGCGGTGAGTGCCGTCTCGTCCGGCCCGGGGTGTCGGTTCAGCGCCGGGGCGACGTGACGAAGCGCGCGATCGTGTCGGCGAGATCGGGCGCGAGCGGCAGATCCGGGGCGGCGTAGGTCGCGAGGTTCGCCGCGCGGTCGTCGGTGTGAACGGCCTTGAGCACGTGGTTGACGTCCGCGAAGACGGCGAGCGCCGCCGACGGCTGCGCGCGTTGCAGCGCCCGTGCATCGTCGACGCCGACTTGCAGGTCGCGTGCGCCCTGGACGATCAGGACCGGCTTGTCGATCCGCGCGATCAGTTGCGCGGGATCGCGCGCGAACGCGCTGATCAGGAAGCCCTGGATCGACGGATGAAACAGCGCGGCCAACGGAGCGGGCAGCCCGGCCGTGTCGACCCGGCGGCCGGCCGCGAGCGCGTCGAGCGCCCGATCCGCCGTATCGAGCAGCGGTGCGTTCGCGGGATTGGCGCGCAACTGCGTCTTGATCGTCTCGGCGAGCGGCCTGCCGGCCGTCGCGACCAGCACCACGCCGCACAGCGTGTCGGGATGGCGCGCGGCGGCGGCGAGTGCGATGAGTCCGCCCTCGCTGTGCCCGAGCAGCCAGACGCAGCGCGCGCCGGTGCGCTCGCGCAGCAGGCGCGCCCAGGCGAGCGTGTCGTCGACATAGTCGTCGATCGTCACCGCGTTGGGATCCGCGATCGCCTGCCGGCTCGCGAACAGGCCGCGCTTGTCGGTGCGCAGGGTGCTCACCCGTTCGCGCGCAAGCGCATCGGCGAGCAGCGCATAGGGACGCGCGCGCACGCCGAGCGGATTGTCGCCGTCGCGGTCGGTGGGCCCCGAGCCCGGAATGATGAGCACGGCCGCACGGCTGCCGGCGGGCGCGACGAGCGTTCCGGCCAGCTCGCCCCGAGGGCCGGGGAGGTGGAGATCGACGGATGGCGCGCCGCTCCACGCGGGCGAGGTCGCCATCATGGCGGCGGTGAGACCCAGGACGGCTTTCAGCATGTGTCGGCGGGGCTGTCGGTGAGGGAGGCTGCCGCGCGGCGCGGCATGCCCGCCATTATCACTCGCGGGATGCGCGGGCGGCAAAGTCGCGCGCGTCGGCGGCGCGTTGAAGGCGGCGAGTCGATTTCATGAGAAACCGATGCGCGGCATGACGCGATTTTTTGAGCGAATTCCATGAAAAAGCCGATTGGCCGCCATTCGATTTCAATACGAAAAGTGCCTGTCCGTTCATTGCGTCGTTTGTCGGGAAGCAAAGGACCGTGATGACGGCACGGTCACGCTGGATCTGGCATCGGCCTGCGCGTATCGTATGAGACACCGGGCGCATCGGCCGGCCGTATGCGGATTCGCTGCGCGATGTTTCCCCGATCGTTTTGCTTCGGCGTCGAATGAAGCGTTAAAACACGCGATCGCGCGTTTTTGAACGATTGAAGATTCCATGCGGGCGATGCGGGAATGGATGGCAGTCGCCGCCATTCGTGATTAGAGGGTGACATGGGAGTCAGCCGGTTTTTTGTCGGGATACGATAGCCGATGCCCGGCATGCGGGCCGTGCTGCGGGGGGAAGCGCGCACGGCGGCGCATGCTGGGCGTAGGGCGGATCGACAGGCATCCGGGCCAGGATGCGGCGGTCTCTCACTTTTCAGGAGATACAGATGAAACAAAAGAATGCGCGCAAGTCCATGGTGGTGGGTACGGCAGCGATCCTGTGTTCCATTGCGGCGGCCGATGCGCTGGCCGATCAGGTCGTCAAGATCGGCAGCGTGGAGCCACTGACCGGCGGGATCGCTCACCTGGGCAAGGACAACGAAAACGGCGCGCGTCTCGCAGTCGAGGAAATCAACGCGAAGGGCCTGACGATCGGCGGCCAGAAGATCACGCTGCAACTCGACGGCCAGGACGACGCGGCCGATCCGCGCACGGCCACGCAGGTCGCGCAGAAGCTCGTGGACGACAAGGTCGTGGCGGTCATCGGCCACCTGAACTCGGGCACCTCGATCCCGGCGTCGAAGATCTACAGCGATGCAGGCATCGTGCAGATCTCGCCGTCGGCGACCAACCCGGCCTACACGCAGCAAGGCTTCAAGACCACCTATCGCGTGGTCGCGACCGATGCGCAGCAAGGCCCGGCGCTCGCGAGCTACGCGCAATCGAAGGGCATCAAGAGCGTGGCCGTGGTCGACGATTCGACCGCCTACGGCCAGGGTCTCGCGAACCAGTTCGAGAAGAAGGCGAAGGTGCTCGGCCTCAAGGTGCTGTCGCACGACGCGACCAACGACAAGGCGGTCGACTTCCGCGCGATCCTGACCAAGATCAAGGGCGAGAACCCGGACGCGATCATGTACGGCGGCATGGATGCGACGGGCGGCCCGTTCGCGAAGCAGGCGAGGCAACTGGGCCTGCGCGCGAAGATCTTCTCGGGCGACGGCGTGTGCACCGAGCAGCTGTCCGATCTCGCGGGCGAAGCGGTCGAGAACATCGTCTGCTCGCAGGCGGGCGCGGCGCTCGAGAAGATGCCGGGCGGCGCGGCGTTCCTCGCGAAGTATCAGAAGCGCTTCGGCCAGGCGATCAAGTTCGATGCGCCGTTCGCGTATGACGCGGTGTATATCGTCGTCGATGCGATGAAGCGCGCGAATTCGGTCGATCCGGCCAAGATTCTCGCGGCGATGCCGGCGACGGACTACAAGGGCGTGATCGGTCAGACGATGTTCGATGCGAAGGGCGACCTGAAGCAGAGCGTGATCTCGCTGTACAGCTACAAGAACCTCAAGAAGACCTTCCTCGACGAAGTGAAGATGTGATGAGCTTGCCCGCCCTGCTCTCATCGAGCCGGGCGGGCGGTCGCGGGCCGCGCTGGCAGCATGCGGCGCGGGTTCGCGGCAAGGGGAGACGAATGTGCTGGTATTGACGCGCGGCGCGCGGGCCGGCGTGCTGATCCGGCCGCGCTGGCCCGCGCGCCAGGTGGCGGTGGAGGCCGAGGTGCTCGGCATGCTGCAGGCCGCGCAGGCGCAATTGCCCGCGACGATCGAACTCGTGCTCACGCGCGGTTTCGAGCCGAGGTCGTCTTCGCTGGGTTTCGCGCGCAACGGATTTCGCGCGGCGGGCAGGGCGATGTTCCGCCTGCTGTATCCGGCGCGGCGCGACGAGATCGCCGATATCTTCGGCGCGAACGGACATGACGTCGACGGCACGCACGTCGACGTATCGTTGCGGCTCGACGGCCGCCGCGTGCGGATGCTGCCGCTGGGCGTGTTCACGCCGCTGGGTTGGCAGCGCCGACGCGCGCGCCGTTGCGGGCCGGCGCTTGCCTCGGTCAAGGCCGCGCTCGCGGCGCAGGGGTTTCGCATCCACCGCAACCCGACCGAGAGCCTGCAGATTCACTGCGACCTGATTCGCTGATTCTTCGATTCTTCGATGCGCCGGCGCGCATCCGCGCGCCGGTCGAGGCAGGCGCGATCAGGCCGGCTTGATGCCGGTCACGACCAGGATCGGAAACGAAAAGACGATGCCGTCGCCGGTGCGGCGCACGTCGAGGCCCAGGTGATCCTCTTCGAGTTCCGCCGCGAACAGGTCGCGGATTTTCGCTTCATCGCCCGGGTTCGGGAACGAGGCCGCCAGGTGCGGGTCGAGCGGCGTGTCGATCTTGTAGCGTGCGGTGCGGATGTCCGCGAGCCCCGAGCCGGCGATCAGCGCGTCCATCTCGGCGAACGTCAGTGCATGCACATGCGACGGATCGCGCAGGAGTTCGAGGTGGTCGTAGGCTGCTGCCTTGTCCGGCTGTTGGACGATGTCGGCGATCAGGATCCGGCCGCCCGGCCGGCAGACGCGCATCATCTCGCGCAGCGCCGCCTGCGGATCGAGAAAATGGTGGAACGTGTAGCGGGTCAGGACGACCGAGAAGCTTGCGTCCGCGAACGGCAGCGCGCGGATGTCGCCGACCCGCCAGTCGAGATTGTCGAGCGTGGCGGGCTGGCGTCGGCGGGCTTCCTCGATCATGTCCGGCGTGAGGTCGAGGCCCGTGACGTGCGCCGCGTGCTCGGCGAATGCATTGGCCACGAGGCCGGGGCCGCAAGCGACGTCGAGCACGGTTTCCGTGCCGTTCAATTCGCACAGGTCGATCAGCGTCCGGATCGACGTGGAATGGCCCGGCAGTGCGGCGAACGGAACGGCCTGGCGGGAGAACTGGGAGATGATGGTCTGGTTGTGCTGGCTGGCGTTTGGGTTCATGGCGTATTCGCGAGCGTGTGACAACGTGGAGGGGAGGCGGCGCGGTGCGCGTCGCCGGATCACACTATACGACGGATGGGGCGCGCGGCGCATGGGCGATGCATCCGCGCAGCCTGTGCTTCGTGCTTCGCGACCCGGCTTCCGATTCGCCTCGCAGTGGTTTTCCGGACCGGCAATATTGCTCATGCCGTACCCGATGCGAGAAATACAATTAAACAGAATCTGACGGGGCTGGCGCAAGGCGGGACGCGCCCCGTCAAGCTCACCGGGCCGGGCAGTACGATGAGACTGCCGTTGAACTCCTCTATACCGGGGGAGCGCGTCGCAGCCTTGAAGATGGAGCGGGCGCAGTTGAAAAGTCAGGTTCTCGCGTTCGCGGATAAATACGGCGTGGATGCGTCGGGTGTCGAGGGGGCCGGGCACGATCAGGCCGGGCACGAAATCAATAAATCCCATCCGTCCATCCAGCACTGGGAGACGCTGCGCGAGCAGATCCGCGGGCGGATCCGCGGGCGGATTGGCGAACTGTCCGGCGATGACCTGGAGGGGCGTTTGCTCGACAGCGCGCGGGACGCGGACATGCATTGGCTCTGGCGGGCAAAGAAAGCCGCCGGCGATGGCACGGTCGTAGCCTAGACCTGCGACTCAGCACCGCTTGCGCGCGGTCACGGTCGGGTACATGCGCGCGCGGTCGTCGATGAAGCGGATGTCGACGAAGCCCGCATGCTGCAATTGCTCGCGCATCTGCGCATAGGTATGGTAGTTGCGCCACTTGACGCCGATGACCTGCGCGAACAGCAGATGCTGTAACGCGAGCGCGTCCGGGTCGATGGCGGCGGCGTCCCACGGCGATGCGGCCGAGCAGCCGGGCGGCGGCGTCAGGAAGCTCGCGACCAACAGACCGTCCGGCTTGAGGGCGTCGTGAAACTTGCGGTACAGCGCGGCCACGCGCGCGTTGTCCGATTCATAGACGTCGAGGCCGTTGCTCGTCAGCGTATCGGCCACCGCATACAGGTCCAGCTTCCATGCATCGGCGAGATGCAGGCTCAATTGCGCGCCGAGGCCGCGCTCCGCCGCGAGTGCGCGCGCGCCGTCGAGCGCCTGCGGGTCGAGATCGATGCCCATCAGCCTGACGTCGGGGCAGTGTGCGTAATCGAGCAGCAGCAAGTCGCCCATCCATCCGCACGGCACCGATGCGAGCGTACTGCCCGGCGTGATCCGCTCCTGCAGGAGGGTCTGGAAGATCCCGAAGCGTTCGCGCGTCGCGCGCATCAGCGGCAGATTCTCGAACACCTGGTATTCGAGATCGGGAACGGCGCCCGCGCGCAGGCTGCCGGGCCGGTAAGTCACGATGCGATGTATCCACTGCGCATCGAGCCCGCGATTGACCAGCATGAATCTGCCCAGCTCGAATTCGGCCAGTTGGTCGACCAGGCTCAGCACCTTCTCCAGCGTCGCAGCGGGAAGATCGCTGCCGGCGCGCAGCCGCGCCTTGATGGAGGCGATGGCGCGTGGGCTCGACGCATCGGTCTCGCCGCCGTGGGAGATCAGGCCCGCTGACTTGTCCATGTCCGCTCCGCTGTATGCATGCCTCATCGGCCGACCGTTTGATCATAGGCCGCGTCGCGTGATTTGCGTAGGAGCGGTAGGCACGGTGGACGAAATCGTCAACGCAGCAGGCCACTGTTGCGATCCGGTCCGCCCCGGCGGCGCCGCGTGGCGCCGCGCCGAGAAAAAAAGCGCGACAGCGTTTCCACTGTCGCGCCAACCCAGCGAACGCGGATGTGCCCGCGCTCCCGTTTCACCGCTGCGGGGCGCCGCTTGCGCCCCGTTACATCAGAACCGTTGTTGGATACCCGCCGTGACCCCGACCTGCGTGCTCGCATACCCGGCCACGTCGCGCGACACGCTCACGTTCCGGCCATGCTTGGCCAGCGCGAATGCACCCGCCGCGTACAGCACGGTGCGCTTCGACAGCGCATATTGCGCGCGCAACGAAACGAGCGTCGGGTCGGCGTCGGTGCCGCCCTTGAGGTCCTGGTGATAGACCGCGCCGATCAGCGAGAAGGTCGGCGTGAACTGATACGAGCCGCCGACCCAGTACATGTCGCTGAGTTGCGTCGCCGCCGTGGTGTGGTACGTGCGCCGATAGTTGCGATAGCCCGCCATCGTCTTCAGATTGCCGAAGTCGTAGCTGAGGCCCGCGTGGATGCCCTGGATGTAGTCGACCGGATCGGCCGGCGTGACGTTGTCGCCCGCGCCGTTCTGGCGATCGAACGTGACGACGGCGGCGAACCGGCCGCTTTCGTAGCCCAGCGCGACGTCGTATTTCGAACTGGCCTTGACGCTGCCGGCGATATTGCCGAAGCCGTACATCGCGCCGAACTTGAAGCCGCCGTATTCGCCGTCATAGCGCACCGCATTCGACGAGCGCGTGAACAGGCCGTCCTTGCGGCCGCCGGTCGCGGTCGAGGCCGTGGCCCACGAGTAGTTCTGCGCGTAGCCCATCGGGTCGAACTGCAGCATGTAGTCGTAGGTGGTCGTGAAGTTGCGCCCGAGCGTCAGTTCGCCCCAGCGGCCTTTGAGCCCGATCGTCGCGCGCCGCCCGAAGATCGAGTCGGGGCCGTCGTCGAGGCCGCCGTTCGCGAGGTCGATTCCGCTTTCGAGCCGGAACACGGCCTTCAGGCCACCGCCGAGATCCTCGACGCCGCGCAGGCCCCAGCGCGAGGTGTTCTTGTTGCCCGATTTCAGGCGGACCGCGTTGCCGCCTTCCGGCGCGGCGTGGTTCGTGAACTCGAGGCCGGCATCCATGATCCCGTAGAGCGTGACGCTCGATTGTGCGTGGGCGGCCGGCGCGGCGATCGAGAGTCCGGCGGCCGCCGAGGCGGCCAGCAGGTGCTGCTTGTTCATTGACGCTGTCTCCTGTTGTGGTCGTGCTTGTTGTCGCGCACGGCGCATGACCGCGCACGGGGTGCGCCGCGCGCCCGGCGGGGCGGCGGCGCGATGCTTCAGCCCGCCTTCGCGAACGCCCAGCAGTCGTTCGCCGGGAACTCGATCCAGTGGCGGCCCGCCGCGCGCGGCACCTGCCCGAATGCGCGCAGGCGCAGCGCGCCGCAGTGGAACAGGTATTCCCAGCGATCGCCGAGATACATCGAGGTCACGAGTTCCGCCTGCAGGCGGTTCGCGCCGGGCCCGTCCGCGACCTGGACGCGTTCGAGCCGGATCACGGCCTGCGCGTCCTGGCCCGGTTGCAAGGTGTCGCGCGCGAGCGCCTGCAGTTGCCAGCCGTCGCCCGCGAGCGTCACGCGCTCGCCGTCGATCGACGCGACGCGCGCATCGATGCGGTTGTTGCTGCCCATGAATTCGGCCGTGTAGAGCGAGCGCGGCGCGCCGTACAACTCGGCGGGCGTGCCTTCCTGCTCGATGCGGCCGTTGCGCAGCAGCAGGATGCGATCCGACATCGCCATCGCTTCCGATTGATCGTGCGTCACGCACAGCGCGGACAGCCCGAGCGACACGATCAGCTCGCGCAGCCACGCGCGCGCCTCCTCGCGCAGCTTCGCATCGAGATTCGACAGCGGTTCGTCGAGCAGGATCACGGGCGGGTTGTAGACCAGTGCGCGCGCGATCGCGACGCGCTGTTGCTGGCCGCCGGACAGCTGGTGCGGATAGCGTTGCGCGAGGTGGCCGAGCCCGAGTTGATCGAGCGCGCCTTGTACGCGGCGCTGCCGCTCGTCGGACGCGACGCGGCGCAGCTTGAGCCCGTAGCCGACGTTGTCCGCGACCGTGCGGTGCGGCCACAGCGCGTAGGACTGGAACACGAGGCCGAGCGCGCGCCGCTCGACCGGCAGGTCGATGCGGTTCGCGCCGTCGAAGAAGACGTTGCCGTCGAGCTGGATGCGGCCGTCCGACGGCTGTTCGAGGCCGGCCACCGCGCGCAGCAGCGTGGTCTTGCCGCTGCCCGACGCGCCGAGCAGGCAGACCACTTCGCCCGCCTTCAGTTCGAACGACACGCCCTTGAGGATCGGGTTCGCGCCGTAGCTGAGAAAGAGGTTGTCGACGGTCAGCTTATCCATGAAGTTTCACTCCGAAACGCAGGGCCACGCCGAGTCCGACGCCGACCATCGCGATGTTGATGACAGAAAGGGCGGCGACCTGATCGACGGCGCCCGTCGCCCACAGCGACACCAGCAGCGCGCCGATCACCTCGGTGCCCGGCGACAGCAGGTAGACGGCCGTCGAGTACTCGCGCTCGAAGATCATGAAGATCAGCAGCCACGAGGCGAGCAGGCCGAAGCGCACGAGCGGCAGCGTCACGTCGAGCGAGACCCGCGCGCGCGTCGCGCCGACGCTGCGGCCCGCTTCCTCGAGCTCCGGCCCGACCTGCAGCAGCGCGCTCTGGATCAAGCGCATCCCGTAGGCGAGCCACACGACCGTGTAGGCGATCCAGATGCTCCACATCGAGTTCTTGATCTCGCGCAGCCCGGGCACGAACAGGAAGATCCACAGGAACGCGAGGCCGGCGAGCAGCCCCGGCACCGCGCGCGGCAGCAGCACGAGATAGTCGAGCAGCTTGGTGGCCCAGTCGTGGCGGCGGTGGCCGGCGAAGGCGACGAGCGTGTAGAAGCCGATCGCGAGCGCGCCGCCGAGCACGCCGATGCCGAGCGTGTTGACGATCGCGCGCACGAGGTTGTCCTGCTCGAACAGCTCGACGAAGTTGGACAGCGTCAGCACCTCGGCGAGCGGCACGCCTTCGCCCCAGTTGGTGACGAACGCGCGCAGCACGATCCCGGAGAGCGGCACGAACACCGTCAGCAAGAGCCACAGCGCGACGATCGCGAGCGCGACCCAGCGCCAGCCGCCGAGCGGCAGCACGGTGGCGCGGCCCGCCTTGCCCTTGACCGTGACGAAGCGGTTCGCGGTGCGCAGCAGCCGGCGCTGCAGCAGCACGAGCGGGAACGTGATCGCGACGATGCAGACCGCGACGGCCGCCATCAGGTGATACGAGGGCACGCCGAGCTTGTTGGTGAGCTTGTACAGGTAGGTCGCGAGCACCAGGTGGCCTTCCGGATCGCCGAGCACGAGCGGCAGGCCGAACACCTCGAAGCCGAGGAAGAACACGAGCACGCCGGCGAACAGCAGCGCGGGCATGGTCATCGGCAGGCTCACGTCGAGCGCGACGCGGAACGGCCGCGCGCCGGCCACGCGCGCCGCTTCCTCGACGTCCGAGCCGAGGTTGCGCAGCGCGGCGGAGGCGTACAGGTACACGTGCGGCACGTGGGTGAGCCCGACGATCACCGTGATCGCGAAGATCGAGTAGACGTTCCACGGCACCTCGTGGAGGCCGAGCAGCGACTTGAACCACACCGAGTAGAAGCCGACCGGCCCCGTCGCGACGACGTAGCCGAACGCGAGCACCATCGGCGACACGAACACCGGCGTGAGCAGCAGTGGTTCGAGCCAGCGGCGGCCGGGGAGGTCGGTGCGCGCCATCAGGAACGCGAGGATGCCGCCGAACGGGATCGAGATGAACAGCATGCCGCTGGCGATCACGAACGAATTGCGGGTGGCGGACCAGAAGTCGGGATCGCTGAAGATGAAGCGGAAACCGTCGAGGCCGAGCGCGCGATTCGCGTCGAAGAACGGCGCGGTCAACACGCTCTGAAACAGGATGAAGCCGAGCGGCAGCGCGACCGCGATCGTCAGCGTCGCGATCACGAGCCAGCGGAACAGGCCCGCGAGCGGCCCCAGGGTGGGCGCGGGCAGCGCGGGCACACGGCCGTCGCGCTCGCGCGGAAGAGCGGGAGGTGTCCCGCCGGTGCTGGTGGTAAGCATGAGTTCGCCCCTGCGGCCCGCGGGCCGCCTGTCAGGAAATAGGGAGGAGGGAGCGCGCGCGAGACGGCGCGCTCAGGCGCGCCGGATCAGCGCTTGACGGCCTGCTGCCACTGCTTGAGGAAGGCGAGGCGCTTCGATTGGTCGAGGTAGACGAGCAGCCCGGTGCCGATCGGGATCGGCTTCAGCGCGTCGCCGAGTTCCTTGGTCAGCCCGGCCATCGACGTTTCGCCCGAGACGTCCGCGCGGATCGAATACAGGTTCGCCTGGTTCGCGATCAGCGTCTGGCCGCGCTTCGACAGCAGGTAGTCGATCCACAGCTTCGCCGCGTTCGGGTTCTTCGCCTGCTTGGACACCGTCGCGAGCCGGCTCGACACGAGCGTGTAGTCTTTCGGGAACACATAGCCGATCGACTTGTCCTTCTTGGCCTTCGCGTACGCATACGAGCCGATGATGTTGTAGCCGATCAGGTTCTCGCCGGACGAGATCCGCTCCATCATCGCGCCGGTGCTCGACTGCAGCTTCGGCCCGGTCGCGCCGATCGCGCGCACGAGTTCCCAGGTGACCTGCTCGTTGACGTGCGCATCCTGCGTGATGAAGTTGAAGCCGACGCCCGATTTCTCGATGTCGTAGGTGGTGACCTTGCCCTTGAAGCGCTCGGGCTGCGACTGCAGCAGCTTGATCAGGTCGGCGCGCGTCTTCGGCACTTCGTTCTCGGCGATCAGCCGCTTGTTGTAGACGATCGACACGGGCTCGAAGGTGGTGCCGTAGGCCTGCTTCTGGTACTGCGCCCATTGCGGCAGGTTGCCCGCTTCCGGCGATTCGTAGGTCTGCATCAGGCCGTCGTTGACGAGCTTCACCTGGAGATCCATCGACGCGCTCCACAAGACGTCGGCGCTCGTGCTCTTCGCGGCGCTCTCGCTGACGAAGCGGTTGTACAGCTCGGTGCTGTTCATGTCGTTGTACTCGACCTTCACGCCGTACAGGCCTTCGAAGTCCTTGATCAGCGGGCGCACGAGGCCCGTGTCGGTGGTCGAGTAGACGATCAGCTTGCCTTCCTTCTTGGCGGCATCGATGATGCCCTGGTAGTTACCCGGATAGCCGGCCGGCGCCTGCGCGAATGCGGTACCTGCGGCGAGCGCCAGCAGCGCGGCGATACCTTTCGATGCAAACTGCATGTCTTCCTCCAAGATGGACTGCTTTGGTATGAGTGAGGCGGATGGTAAGTGTGAGGCACTTTCAGCCTGCTTTCATTTCGCGTAACAATAGCGGTCTTTAGGTCATGGATTTCCCGAGGTGATGCATGCGCGTCCTGCTGGTCGAAGACAATCCCCTGCTCGCACAATCGCTGACGGCCGCGCTCACGGCCGCGCGTTTCGCGGTCGACCACATGGCGGACGGCGAGGCGGCCGACCACGTGCTGCACACGCAGGACTACGCACTGGTGATCCTCGATCTCGGCTTGCCGAAGCTCGACGGGCTGGAGGTGCTGCGGCGCCTGCGCGCGCGGCGCAACCCGGTGCCGGTGCTGATCCTGACCGCGCACGGCTCGGTCGAGGATCGCGTGAAGGGACTCGACCTCGGCGCGGACGACTATCTCGCGAAGCCGTTCGACCTGACCGAACTGGAGGCGCGCGCCCGCGCGCTGATCCGCCGCAGCCTCGGCCACGAGCACACGCGCGTCGAGTGCGGGCCGCTCGAATACGACAGCGTCGATCGTAGTTTTCGTCTGAACAATGAAGTGGTGGCGCTGACGCCGCGCGAGCGTTCGGTGCTCGAAGTGCTGATCCTGCGCAACGGCCGCGCGATCAACAAGGAGACGCTGTCGGAGAAGATCTTCGGCCTTGACGAACTGGTCAACGCCGACGCGATCGAGATCTACGTGTACCGGCTGCGCAAGAAGCTCGAACACAGCGGGGTCGCGATCGTCACGCTGCGCGGCCTCGGCTACCTGCTCGAGGCGAAGGCGTCATGACGCGCGTCAACCTGCGCATGCAGGTCGGGTTGTGGCTGTTGCTGCCGCTGCTCGGGCTGCTCGCGCTCGATTCCTGGCTCACCTACCAGCGCGCGATGAGCGCCGCGCACACGGCGTTCGACCGCACGCTCGCGTCGTCGCTGAAATCGATCCGCGAAGGCGTGCGCCTCAGCAACGGAGAGATCGAGGTCGACCTGCCGTATCTCGCGCTCGAGATGTTCGAATCGAACGACGGCGGCAAGATCTACTACCTGATCCGCGAGGACGGCGGGCGCGCGGTGACGGGCTATCCCGACTTGCCGAGGCCGCGCGAGGCCAGCGTGGCGCTGTTCGAGACGCGCTTCTACGACGCGCTCTATCGCGGTGAGCAGCTGCGCATGGCCGCGCTGCGGCTGCCCGTGCACGACGTGCCGAGCGCGCAGACGCGGGTTGTGTGGGTGATGGTCGGCGAGACGATCGAGGCGCGCCAGGCGCTCGCGCGCGAGATCCTGGTCGGCTCGCTGCAGCAGGAAGGGCTGCTGGTGGTGCTCGCGCTCGGCATCGTGTGGTTCGGCGTGGCGCGCGGCCTGCGGCCGCTCAGGCGTTTGTCCGGGACGGTCGCCGCGCGCGCCGACGGCGATCTCGCGCCGCTCGACACGGCCGGCATGCCGAGCGAACTGGCGCCGCTCGTCGACGCGCTCAACCAGTACATCGCGCGCACCCAGCGCATGCAGGGCGCGCGCCGGCGCTTCTTCGCCGACGCCGCGCACCAGCTGAAGACGCCGCTCGCCGCGGTGCAGGCGGGCGTCGAGCTGGCGCGGCGGCCGGATGAAGCGCCGCGCGCGCAGGCGCACCTGGGCCGCGCGGACGACGCGGTGCGGCAGGCCGCGAAGATCGTGCAGCAGCTGCTGTCGCTGTCGCGGCTGGAGTCGGACAGCGGCTATGCGATCGAGCGCAAGCCGATCGCGCTGCACGAGATCGCGCGCGGCGTGACGCTCGATTGGTCGCCCGTCGCGCGCGCGCGCTCGATCGATCTCGGCTTCGAGCACGACGCGGACGTCACGGTCACGGGGCGCGCGGACCTGCTGGCGGAGCTGGTCGGCAACCTGATCGACAACGCGATCCGCTATGCGGGCGATGAGGCGGTGATCACGGTGAGGGTCGCGCGCGCGGGCGCGCAGGCGGTGCTGGAGGTCATCGACAACGGGCCGGGCATCGCGGCGGACGAACGCGATGCGGTGTTCGACCGCTTCTATCGCAGCGCGGCGACGCAGGCGGTGGAGGGGACGGGGCTGGGGCTGTCGATCGTGCGCGAGATCGTGCGCGTGCATCAGGGCGAGATCGCGCTGCTGGACGCGTCGGGCGGCGGTCCGTCGGGCGGCGTTTGCTCGGGGCGAGGTCTGGTCGTGCGCGTGAGCTTGCCGGTGTGGAGGGAGTGAACCATCGCGCGGATGGGGGCCGGGTGCGCGGCGTTTGGCGTCCTGTACCCGGTGCCGCACACCGCGCACCCCCATGCGGCGGCGTGCGCGGCTAGTCGCCGAAACCGAGTTCCGCGCCGACGGTTTGTCCGACCTCGAGGTGCGCGCCTTCGCCGCGCACGACGATGCCGTTCTTGCCGAATGTCAACGCGCCGTCGAACTGCGGGCTGCCGCGATAGCCGCTCATCGTGTCGGTCGGTTCATGCGGCCATGCAGGGTCGGGCGCGCCGGTCTGTTGGTCGATGTTCGGCACCGGGCAGCGCGTGCACAGCTTGACGAGGCGGATCAATACCTCGTGCGCGTCGGCGCGGCACGTGAGTTCCTCGACGTAGTCTTCCTCGTAGGCGTCGAGCGTATCCAGCACGAGGTTCGGCCGGAAGCGGTCGATCGGAATCGCGGGCGCGCCCTTCGCGCGCAGCCGCGCATTGAGATCGTCGAGCGAGGACTGGCCGATCACGAGCAGGGGGAAGCCGTCGGCGAACTGCGTGTGCGAGGCCACCGATCCGGTCCATTTGCTGCTGACCGCGCGGCGCGCCGCGGGCGCGAAACGCGCGAGACGGGCGGGTTCGCCCAGGAATTCGCTGAACCAGGACGCGGCCTGTGCGCCGCAGTCGAGCGCGCCCACGGTGTCGCGCCAGACGGTCGCGGCGAGCGGTTCGGCATCGGCGAGCGCCGCCGCCGAGAGCGGCGTGCGCAGCTCGGGCATGTCGGGCGCGCGGATCACGAGGTGCCCGGTGTCGAACGCGGTTTTCACGCGCGCCAGCTGCGCATGCGTGCGCTGCGTGAACATGTTCCCGGCGGCGTTGACCACCATCCAGTTGCGGTCGTATTCGAGCCCGGTGGAGAGCAGTTGCGCGCGCGACAGCGCGATGCCGCCGCACGATTTGATCGGGTAGGTAAAAAGGGCGCTGATGGAAGGCATGACGCTGGCTCGGATGAATCGGGAGGGAGGAGGGCGGCCCGCGACGGACCGCTCCTGATTGTGCCAGATAGTGGCGCGTCCCGGCGGATGGCCGGGACGATGCCGGTGCGCGCGGACGCATGCCGGCAGGGCGGAATGCCTAGTCGCGTTCCTCGCAGAAGCGCAGCCGGTTGCCGAACGGGTCGTGCACTTCCAGCACGTCGCCCCAGGGCTGCGATTCGAGGCCGGGGCGGCCGTAACTGTAGTGCTTGTCGATCAGTTCGCGGTGGTAGGCCTGCACGCCTTGCATCGGCACGTACACGGTCGAGCCGGGGCTCGCGTCGCCGTGGTGTTCGGACAGGTGCAGCGTCATGCCGGCGCGCGCGACGGACAGGTAGAGCGGCAGGTCGGCCTCGAAGCGATGCTCGAACTGCACCGCGAAGCCGAGGAAGCCGCAATAGAATTCGCGCGCCTTGGCTTCGTCGAAGATCCGCAGGATCGGCACCGCACGCAGGAACCGGATGCCGTCGGCCGGGTCCGGATCGAGCCGGGCGGACGCGGTGTTCCAGTCGGCGTAGCCGAGTTGGGCGGCGATCAGTTCGAGCGCGGCGGCATGCGGGATCCCGACGTCGCGCGCGGCCAGTGCGGCGCGCAGCCGCCTGGCCATGGCTTTGGCCTGGTCGATGGTGGGCAAGGTGGACTCCTGGTCTCGGCGACGGTCCGTCGGGGCTCGCATTGCCGATCCGTCGCCGGCCCGAAGGACGCGGTGCAAGGAAAGGATGTCGTGATGCATTCACCATCCCCGGGCAGGAGGCGAGCGGCAGGCTGCATCGGCCGAAGCGGCATCGTGCCGCGTTTTCGGGGCATCGTCAAACCCGGGGGCGGTCGCGCGTTTCGGCGGTCGGCGGCGCAATGGGACGGGGCAGGCGCGCGGCGGGCAAGAGCCCCGCACGGCGGTTTTCGCACGCGCGCGACGCGCTGTCGGTCCGGCCGGCGGGGCGCGACTGGGAGGCGGCGGTTGCGCGGCTGATCCGTAAGGGATTCGAAGTCTTCGTGGAAGCTTTTCCGGGAAGTAAATCAGGGTTTTTCCGGGACCGGTTCCATCGATCGGGGTGACGGCGCGACAAGGCCCACGGCGGCGCTCGCCGCGATGGGTTCCGGGCGATCCGGAGCGTTGCGCCGAGCCCACGGTCGTTTATTCAGCATTTTGAAATATTGGGTAATCCGTCAGAATGGCGCCCGCATGGACTCGCCCATGTGCAGCAAACCACACCATACAAAAGAATTTTGAGGACGGAGAATCAATGAAGAAGCGCGTAGCAGTCGTCATGACGGCCGCCGGTCTTGCCGCCGCAACCACGGCCCATGCCCAGAGCAGCGTCACCCTGTACGGGATCGTTGATAATGGCCTGACCTACCAGAGCAGCGCCGCATCGGTCGGCGCGACCTCGGGCGGCCATTCCGCCGTCAAGATGTCGACGGGCGTGTGGGCCGGCAGCCGGTTCGGCCTGAAGGGCGGTGAAGATCTGGGCGGCGGCACGAAGGCGATCTTCCAGTTGGAAGCAGGCGTCTCGACCACCAACGGCACGTCGCAGTACGCAGGCGGGATCTTCACGCGCCAGGCGTGGATCGGCCTGACCAACCCGGCCTACGGTACGCTGACGGCCGGCCGCCAGTACACCGCCTACTACACGCTTCTGTCGCCGTACAGCCCGACCACGTGGCTGACGGGCGCATTCGGCGCGCACCCGGGCGATATCGATTCGCTCGACACCAGCTACCGCGCGAACAACTCGCTCGTCTACATGTCGCCGAAGTTCTACGGCTTCACGGTCGGCGGTTCGTACTCGTTCGGCGGCACGCCGGGCAGCGTGAACGCGGGCTCGACCTGGAGCGCGGGGATTCAATACATCAACGGTCCGGTGGGCATCGCCGCGGCATTCCAGCGCGTCAACAACTCGACGCCGGGCGGCGGCGCCGTGTGGGGCGCGAATTCGACGACGAGCAACGGTGGTGCGCAGACGGCCGTGACGGCGATCAACGGCGGCTACTCCCAAGCGCAGGCGCAACAGCGCGTCGCGGTGACGGCGGGCTACCAGTTCTCGTCGGCGTGGGACGTGTCGGTGTCGTACTCGAACGTACAGTACATCCCGGGTACGAATTCGAATTTCCGCAACACCGCGATCTTCAATACCGCGGGCGCCGTGCTGCACTTCAAGCCGACGGCCACGTGGGATTTCGCGGGCGGCTACAGCTACACGCGCGCAACCCTCTCGAATGGCGTGACGAGCGCTGCGCAATACCACCAGTTCTCGCTGTCGCAGTACTACAGCCTGTCGAAGCGCACCGGCCTGTACGCGGTTGAGGCCTACCAGCGCGCGAATGGCCAGACGCTCGCGGGCGGCAAGATCATCGATGCGACCGCATCGATCGGCGACGGCTTCAATTCGTCGCCGTCGTCGTCGCGCAGCCAGGTGGCGGTTGGCGTCGGCATGATCCACCGCTTCTGATGCGGCGCGGCGTATCTGCCGCGTGATGCCGATGGATGGACGAACAGCCGGCCCGGGGCCGGCTGTTCGTTTTTGGGGGCGGCGATCAACGTCGTTTGCATCGAGCATGCATTTCCCGTCGCCGAATCCCGTGAACAGCCTCGGCTTGGCGGGTGGGGAGGCTCGGTTGGGCGGGATATCCCGGGGGGACGCATCACGCTGATGTTCGCGGCGGGCTCGACAGCGCACGCCCCCGGATTATGCGCCGGGGGGGCGTGATTTCCGCGTTCGACGCGGGTTGAGCATCATCGGACGGTCGGCCGAATCGATTCACGCGACAGAGCGCTGGGTTCGCGGCCGTATGGGGTTCCGACTGTTCCAAAGCGATGCGCAACGATGCTGATACAGCGGGGGCGTGGTTCGGGTCGGCGAAGAGGCAGAGGTCTTGCCGGATGCCGGTTCAGCCCTGGCGAACGGCATCGTGACGAAACGCCACATTGAGCGACGTGACGAACTGCTAAGGTTCTCTACTTAATATTTCTACTGGTTTGAAGACGGGATGTGGCGCAATCGACTGTTGATACTACCGGGGCTGATGGTCGCGGGTGTGGCGAGTGCAAGTGGCTGGGATGAGGCTGTTCAACGTGCGGTCCTGTCACGAGCCATGTGCACCGAGGCTGACGTTCTGAATCTGGATGGCGGCGCGCCATCCGGTATTCAGCAACCGCCCTTGCCGGTCATGGGCGCGCCGTCGGCATCGAGCCGGACGAGCGCCGCGGACGTAAGCCGGCCGGACAAGTCACAGTTCGCGGAGCCGTCGCTGGTTCCCATGACCATGCAAGTATTTGAGGTGCTGGCACGGGGCTTTGCCAATATGGCCGCCAGCGCGTCGGGGCAAAAAAATATCAGGAATTGAGACGCTGATCCGTTCGGGCCGGCGATGCTGGCGTGCCGGCCTGTCGAGTCAGGAAGAACGCGAGGGGATCGAAATCGTGTAGGGTATCGGTGCACGGTGGATCCACCCGCAAGGCCGGCCATCTTTGGGACACGAACCGGTTTCGCGGCGGTGTGCGCGGCGAATTGCAGCACGAACGCTGCGGGATGCTTGAGCCGGCAAATCGCGGCTGCGCGTTGCCCCCGAAGGTCGCCGATTACGAATCGCCTTCGATTACTCCGCCGGCGTTGATATTGTGCCGATATTGTTCCTGATATGCTGAATCCGAGCCGGAAGGTTTCTACTTTCTTGTAAGGAATACTTATGATTGCGCATGCCGGTAGTGGGTACGAGGAACGGTCGTTCTCGTCAGTGGTGGACGGCGCCGAAATATTCCTCCGAAAATGGACCCCGCCGGTCGGGGTCGAGCCTCGGGCCGTGGTCCAGATCACGCACGGAATCTGCGAGCACGGCGGGCGATATGACCGGTTCGGCCGGTACCTCGGCGAGCGGGGCTACGTCGTCTACGCACTCGACTTGCGTGGTCATGGTCGGACGGCCGGCGCGGCCGGCCTGGGACAAGCGGGGCTGACTTGCTGGGCGGACATGACGAGCGACATTGCCCAGCTCTCGAGGCTGGCGAAATCCGAATATGCCGACCTGCCTTTGGTCGCGTTCGGCCATAGCATGGGTTCCGCGCTCACGCAGTCGCACATCCAGAATCACGGCGACCTGCTGGCGGCTGCCGTGCTGTGCGGCACCTTGGGCGCGTTGCCGGGGGTGGACGATGCGGAGGTGACGGCGCTCGAGGGTGTGGCGCATTCCGCCGAGGGCGATCAGCCCTCGGCGCTTTTCGGGAAAGTCCTGCATACGCTCAACGCACCATTTGCCCAGGATGGTCAGCCGGTGACCGGCTGCGAATGGATGGCGACAGACCCAGCCGAAATCCAGCGCTTCCTGAGCGACGATCTTTGCGGGAAGCCGTTCTCCAACAGCATGCTTTACTCGGTGCTGGATGGATTCCGTAGCCTGTGGGTTCCGGAAAACGAAACCAGAATTCCGGTAAGCCTGCCTATCCTGGTGGTGGCCGGCACTCAGGATCTTGTCGGCGGGAACACCGTCTCGATACAGTCCTTGATTACCCGCTACATGCGCCAGGGCCATCTTGCACTGGCGTATCGCTTCTATCCCGGGGACCGTCACGAGATATTGAACGGGTTCAACAAGGACATCGTTCAACGTGACGTGGGTGCGTGGCTGGATGATGCGCTTGCGCGTTCAGCGTAAGCCGACGGGCGCGCCCGGATTCCCTGCGCGGAGAAGATGGGGCGGATGAATTGCGGTTTGATCACGTGGACGAACGCTGCGCGCGGGGCGCCGACTGCTTCCCGAAGGCGGGCGCCGCGCGACCGCCCTGTCGTTCAACCGTGGCTGTCGACCCACGCGCGCGCCCAATCGAGCCCGGCGTGACGCGCTTCGTCCTCGGTGTCGAACACGCCCAGCACGCTCGAGGCCTCGATCAGCTTGTTGGCGCGGGTGATGGTGCCGCTCGCCGCGTAGCGCTCGGGTTGCAGGATTTCCTCCTGCTGCAGGATCGCGTGGCCCCAGATCTGGTAGCCCAGGTAAGTTTCTGCTTCCATCAGCGCACCACCTCGGCGTGACGACGGCCGGTGCCGACCTGCAGCACGTTGCCGTCTGGCGTGATCATTCGCGGGATCTGCGGCGTGGCCGACATATCCGGCGTCGTGCGTTCGATATCGCCGCGCGGCGCACTGCTGACCGACGGAGCGCCGCTGCGCGGCCGGGCGGTGAATTTGGGTGTGGCAGCGATGGCCGGCGCCCGACGGACGTTTGCCGGCACCACGTGCGGCGCGGCGCGCCGGGGTTTCGCCGGCGCGGGCGCGGCTGCCGGCGCGCGCGGCGCCGCGCCGCGCGCCTCGGGCGGATTCCAGATCTCTACGTAGTGGTCGCCGGCATGCGCAAGCGCCGCGCATGTCAGTAAGCACAACCCGAATCCCGCTCGTTTCACTCTGTGTTCTCCGTATGGCGCCGATGACGTTCGGCGCGATGCGCCGGATGCGCGGCGGGCCGAATGATACCCGGGCCGGGAGGCGATGTCCCGTCGAGCGTTGCCAATCCGCAAACCTGTATGAATATACAGTTTTCCGTGGCGCTTGTCTGCGTGGCGGGTTGCGCCGCGACAACGGGCCTGCCTAAGCGCGCCGCCCGGCGGCGGGCGGGGGCGGGGCAATCCATGCGAAATGGGCGAAGGGCATGGCGTAGCGCGGCAGCCACGGGGTGGAGAAGCTCCGGATCTCGTTGGTGCGGTAGGCCGCCTATTCACTCGCGGTCAGCTCGCGCAGCGGCTTGCCGTGGTCCTTCGGCACGTTCGATCGCGGGCGAGCCGCCGTCGGTTCGAGGCACGAAGATCAGCGTGTTGATCGGCAGGTACGGGAACCGTGCGGGCAGCGGGCAGCGAGCCGCCGACGGGAGCGCCGCCGCGAATTGGCGGGCCTGCCGGCGGGGCGCGAAGCGTCGCCGGCTGGCTACGCCGAAGGCGAACAGCAGCGCGATGCAGCCGCCGTGCAGCAGCCAGATCCACGGCAGCCGCGCGGCCGCGTCGGGCGGCGCGCACGAGGCCCGTCAACGACAGCGCGGCGAACAGGCGGTTCAGGTTCATCTCGGGCCTGCCGGCCGGAGGCGGCGAGGGTGGCGGAAGTCGGGAGACGGATTTGCATGAGGCAAACTTTCACGCGCTTTTTCCCGCAGCGGCGCGGCGGGCGCAGACGGTGAGGCTGTTGCTCTTTCCGGGTGTCGGCGCATCATGGCCGGGCGCTGGCCGGGCTCGGGGTGGTCAGTGAATCGAGGCGGATCGCTTCGACGCGTCGAGATGGGAGTCATTGATTTTAGACGACCGGTCTAATTTTGATTTATGATCTGGCTCCATGACGATAGGGGGCTGGCAAGGCGTCGTGACGTGGCCGATTGAATCGGACATGGCATATGAGGATGGGGCCGCAATCCAAGCGGCCATCGATGCCGATGCGAGGGTTTTCGTGGCGGCGCGACATGGGGGGATGCGTTGCCCGCCGGAGTGTGGGTGTGCATCGTGGATATTGGGGGGCGTGTCATCGGTCGCTGCGCACGTCGTAGCGTCGTCGTGTCGCGGTATGACCCCAAGGCGCGTGGGCGTCGCGTCGTGCAACCGCCATGCGCGCATGCGATGCTTGGCGGGTCCGCGCGGGGCGCCGGCACGGGATAGCGTCATGCCTGCCTCGGTGAGGTCGACGCTGGATTAACCGCATGGCGATTTTGAATTAGACGACTGGTCTAATATGTCGAGAAAAAGAAAGCCGTCACGGGTTTGAGGTCGTGCGTGTTGGCACGGCATCACGCGTCGCACCCGCCGTACCACCGGGTGTCAAACACCGCGCCGCGACGTCCGATCCGGACGGTCGCGTGCCGGCAGCGGGTTTTCAAGTGGCATGGGGTGCGCAGGGCAGCAGGCCCGACGTGTCGCATGCCGGATTGTCCTGTTTCGTTCGCAAGGAGCGCACCATGAAAGTTCTTGTCGTCCTGACTTCCCACGATCGCCTCGGCGATACCGGCCAACCGACCGGCTTCTGGCTCGAGGAACTGGCCGCACCGTACTACGCCTTCCAGGACGCGGGCGTCGATCTGACGCTCGCGTCGCCGCTCGGCGGCCAGCCGCCGCTCGATCCGAAGAGCAGCGATCCCGCGTCGCAGACCGACGCCACCCGTCGCTTCGACGCCGATCCGCAAGCCAAGGCGGCGCTGGCCGCGACGCGTTCACTGACGGAGGTGTCGATCGACGATCACGACGCCGTGTTCTACCCGGGCGGCCACGGTCCGCTGTGGGATCTCTCCGAGGATCCGCGCTCGATCGCCCTGATCGAGCGTGCGTTCGAGGCCGGCAAGCCGGTCGGCGCGGTCTGTCATGCGCCGGGTGTGCTGCGCCACGTGAAGCGCGCGTCGGGCGAGCCGCTCGTCAAGGGGTTGCGCGTGACCGGCTTCACCAACACCGAGGAAGCGGCGGTGGGCTTGACCGAGGTCGTGCCGTTCCTTGTCGAGGACATGCTGAAGGCGAACGGCGCGCAGTTCTTCCGCGGCGCCGACTGGGCGCCGCACGTCGAGACCGACGGCCTGCTGGTCACCGGCCAGAACCCTGCCTCGTCCGAACCCGCCGCAGCGGCGCTGCTGAAGCTGCTCGGCCGCGCCTGAACCCGCGAGGCCGGCGCGTCGCGCCGGCCGCCGCCCCTCGTTGTTCCGTATTCCGAATCGCCCCACCTTGACCTGGAGTCATCGATGTCCGCTTTGTTCGAACCTTTCAAGCTCAAAGACGTCACGCTGCGCAACCGTATCGCGGTGCCGCCGATGTGCCAATACGTGGCCGAGGACGGCCTGATCAACGACTGGCATCAGGTGCATCTGGCCGGCATCGCGCGCGGTGGCGCGGGGCTCGTGATCGCGGAGGCGACCGCGGTGGCGCCCGAAGGGCGCATCACGCCGGGCTGCGCGGGCCTGTGGAACGACGCCCAGGCCGAGGCCTTCGCGCGCTCGGCGGCCGCCATCAAGGCGGCGGGCGCGGTGCCCGGGATCCAGCTCGCGCATGCCGGCCGCAAGGCGAGCGCGAACCGCCCGTGGGACGGCGACGATCACATCGCCGATCACGATCCGCGCGGCTGGCCGCTCATCGCGCCGTCGGCCGTGCCGTTCGGCGCGCACCTGCCGAAAGTGCCGCGCGCGATGACGCTCGACGACATCGCGCGGGTGCAGGCGGACTTCGTCGCGGCCGCGCAACGCGCGCGCGACGCGGGCTTCGAGTGGCTGGAATTGCATTTCGCGCACGGCTATCTGGGCCAGAGTTTCTTTTCCGTTCATTCGAATCAGCGCGACGACGCGTATGGCGGCTCGGCGGAGAATCGCGGCCGCTTCCTGGTCGAGACGCTGGCGGCGGTGCGCCGGGTCTGGCCCGAGCACCTGCCGCTGACTGCGCGCTTCGGCGTGATCGAGTACGATGGCCGCGACGAGGAAACGCTCGCGGAGTCGATTGCGCTGACCCGGCGTCTCAAGGAGGTGGGGCTGGACCTGCTCAGCGTCACGATCGGCTTCTCGACGCCGACCGCGCAGATCCCCTGGGGGCCGGCCTTCCTCGCGCCGATCGCCGAACGGGTGCGCCGCGACGCGCGGCTGCCGGTCGCATCGGCGTGGGGCATCGACACGCCGCAACTGGCCGAGCGCGTGATCGCCGACGGCCAGCTCGATCTCGTGATGGTCGGGCGCGCGCACTTGGCGGATCCGCACTGGCCGTATTACGCTGCGAAGACGCTGGGCGTCGAACGTCCGTCGTGGACCTTGCCCGCGCCGTACGCGCACTGGCTGGAACGCTACAAGACCGCCTCGAAGGCGGCCTGAACGACAGCGGTCCGTCCTGGCGGCGGGCCGCCGGTCGGCGCGGATTGTCCGGTGTGCGAATCACCCCACCATTACAACCAAGTCCCGGAGTTCCCACCATGACGACGCTTACCATCAACGGCACGCCCCACGAGGTCGACGCCCCCGGCGATATGCCGCTTCTCTGGGCGTTGCGCGATCTGGTCGGGCTGACCGGCACCAAGTTCGGCTGCGGGATCGCGCAGTGCGGCGCCTGCACCGTGCACCTCGACGGCATCGCGGTGCGTTCGTGCGTGCTGCCCGTCGCGGCGGTCGGCGACAAGAAGATCACCACGATCGAGGCGGTGGGCGCGACGCCCGCCGGCCGCAAGGTGCAGGAGGCGTGGCGCGCGCTCGACGTCGTGCAGTGCGGCTACTGCCAGTCCGGACAGGTGATGGCGGCGGCGGCGCTGATCGCATCGAATCCGCGCCCGACCGACGCCGACATCGACGCCGCGATGACCGGCAACATCTGCCGCTGCGGCACCTACAACCGCGTGCGCGCGGCGATCAAGCACGCTGCTCAGGAGGCCTGACATGTCGCGAGGACTGATCGAGGCCGGCCGGGCGGCCGCGCGCGCCGGGTTGTCGCGGCGCACATTCGTCAAGTACGGCATCACGCTCGGCGCGGCGGCGGGCGGCGGCCTGTTGCTCGGCTTCAGCGTGCCGGCGGCGGGCGGCGATGCGCGCCGCTCGGTGCTCGGCGGCGACGCCGTCGAGGGCGCGCAGCCGGGCGTGTTCGCACCGAATGCGTTCGTCCGGATCGATCGCGCCGGGCAGGTCACGCTGGTGATGCCGAAGGTCGAGATGGGACAGGGCGTCTATACGTCGATCCCGATGCTGATCGCGGAAGAGCTGGAGGTGCCGCTGTCGAGCGTGACGCTCGACCATGCGCCGCCGAACGAGAAGCTGTTCCTCGACCCGCTGCTGGGCGGCCAGCTGACGGGCGGCTCGACGTCGATCCGCTATGCATGGGAGCCGATGCGGCGCGCGGGCGCGACCGCGCGCACGCTGCTCGTCTCGGCGGCCGCCGCGCAGTGGAAGGTCGACCCGGCGAGTTGCCATGCGCAGAACGGCGAGGTGCTGCATGCGCCGAGCGGGCGGCGCGCTTCCTACGGGCAACTGGCGGATGCAGCCGCGAAGCTGCCGGCGCCGAAGGACGTGGCGCTGAAAAAACCCGAGGACTTCAAGCTGATCGGTCAGCCGGTCAAGCGGCTCGATTCGCCCGAGAAGGTCGACGGCAGCGCGCAGTTCGGCCTCGACGTGCGCGTGCCGGGCATGCTGTACGCGGTGATCGTCAACAGCCCGGTGTTCGGCGGCACGGTCGCGAGCGTCGACGACGGCGCGGCGCGCCGGGTGCCGGGCGTGCGCCAGGTGGTGCGCGCCGACAACGCGGTCGCCGTGGTGGGCGACCACACGTGGGCGGCCAAGCGCGGCGCGTCGGCGCTCGTCGTGCAGTGGAACGAGGGCGCGGGCGCGCGCGTGTCGATGCGCGAGATCGTCGCGGATCTCGCGCGCGCGGCCGAGCGTCCGGGCGCCGTCGCGCGCCGCGACGGCGACGTCGAGCGCGGTTTCGCGGACGCGAAGACCCGCGTCGACGCGGTTTATCAGCAGCCGTTCCTCGCGCACGCGACGATGGAGCCCGTCAACTGCACGGTGCACGTGCGCCCCGACGGCTGCGACGTCTGGGTCGGCACCCAGGTGCCGACGCGCGCGGTGGACGCCGCGCGCCGGGTGACCGGGCTGCCCGCCGAGAAGATCGCGATCCACAATCATCTGCTGGGCGGCGGCTTCGGGCGCCGGCTCGAGACCGACATGATCGAGCAGGCGCTCAAGATCGGCAAGCAGGTGAATGCGCCGGTGAAGGTGGTGTGGACGCGCGAGGAGGACATTCAGCACGACATGTACCGGCCGTACTACTACGACCGGATCTCGGCCGGGCTCGATGCGAACGGCCGGCCGGTCGCGTGGCGGCACCGGATCGTCGGCTCGTCGATCATGGCGCGCTTCGCGCCGCCCGCGTTCAAGGACGGCGTCGATCCGGACGCGGTCGAGGTCGCGGCCGATCTGCCGTACGACCTGCCGAACCAGCGCATCGAGTATGTGCGCGAGGAGCCGCGCCACGTGCCGACCGCGTTCTGGCGCGGCGTCGGGCCGACGCGCGGCACCTTCGTGGTCGAGAGTTTCATCGACGAGCTGGCGGCGCAGGCGAAGGCCGACTCGGTGGCGTACCGGCGCGCGCTGCTCGGCAAGTCGCCGCGCGCGCGCAACGTGCTCGACACCGCGACGCGGGCGGCGGGGTGGGGCGCGTCGATGCCGAAGGGGGCAGGGGCGCGGCGTGTCGGTCATGTACGCGTTCGGCAGCTATTTCTCGATGGTCGCGGACGTCGCGGTCGACAACGGCGAGGTGAGCGTGCGGCGTGTGGTGTGCGCGGTCGATTGCGGGATGGTGGTGAATCCCGACACGATCGAGGCGCAGGTGCAGGGTGGGATCATCTTCGGGATCACGGCGGCGCTGTACGGCGAGATCACGATCCGGGACGGCCGCGTCGAGCAGCGCAACTTCACCGACTACCGGATGTTGCGGATCGACCAGACGCCGAGCATCGACGTGCATATCGTGAAGAGCGCGGAAGCGCCGGGCGGGATCGGCGAGCCGGGCACGGCGGCGGTCGCGGCGGCGGTCGCGAACGCGATCTACGCGGCCACCGGCAAGCGCCTGCGGCAGTTGCCCGTGGGCGACCAGCTGCGCGCCTCGAACCCTGCCTGAGCGAGGATCCCGATCATGGCATTGAAGACCCTGACAGGCGTCGCGCGCACGCTCGGCGCGGCGCTCGCATTCACGTTCGCCGGCGCGGCGGGCGCCGCCCAGGCCGATCCGGCGCTGGTCGCGCGCGGCGCCTATCTCGCCAAGGCGGGCGACTGCGTCGCCTGCCACACCGCGCCGCATGGCCGGCCGTTCGCGGGCGGACTCAAGATGGTCACGCCGCTCGGCGCGATTTATTCGACCAACATCACGCCCGACCCCGACACGGGCATTGGCCGCTACACCGAGGCCGAGTTCGCGCGCGCGTTGCGCGCGGGCGTCGCGAGGGACGGGCACAACCTGTACCCGGCGATGCCGTATCCGTCGTATGCGAAGGTGCGGGACGACGACGTGAAGGCGCTCTACGCGTACTTCATGAACGGCGTCGAGCCGGTGCTCGCGCCGAACCGCGCGGCGGAGATCCCGTGGCCGCTCAACCTGCGCTGGCCGCTCAAGCTGTGGAATGCTGTGTTCCTCGACACGACGGTCTACGCGGAGAAACCGGACAAGGACGTGCTGTGGAATCGCGGCGCGTACCTGGTGCAGGGGCTCGGGCACTGCGGCTCGAGCCATACGCCGCGCGGCGTCGGCTTCCAGGAGCAGGCGCTCGACGAGCGCGGGTCGGCGTTTTTGTCCGGCGCGCTGATCGACAACTGGTTCGCGTCGAATCTGACCGGCGAGCACAACGTCGGGCTTGGCCGCTGGAGCGAGGCCGATCTCACGCAATTCCTCAAGACCGGCGCGAATACGCACGCAAGCGCGTTCGGCTCGATGACGAGCGTGATCAACCTCAGCACGCAGGCGTTGAGCGACGACGACCTCACGGCCATCGCGCGCTATCTCAAGTCGCTGCCCGCGGCGGGCGGCAACGGCGCGCCGCCGTATCAGTACGATCCGAAGGACACGCAGGCGGCGCTCGCGCGGCCGGCCGGCAACCCGGGCGCGAAGGTGTACGCGGCGTATTGCATGCACTGCCACGGCGTCGACGGGCGCGCGTTCGCGCCGTTGCTCGCGCCGCTCGCGGGCAATCCGACCGTGCTGGAGCCGCATCCCGCGTCGCTCATCAACGTGACGCTGAACGGCACCGAGGACCTCGTGATCCAGGGCTTGCCGGCCGCGTATCCGATGCCGAAGTTCGCCGACGTGTTGACCGACCAGCAGATCGCGGACGTGCTGACCTTCATCCGCGCCGGCTGGAACAATCGCGGCCCGACGATCGAGGCGGCCGAGGTCGCGAAGCTGCGCAAGGCGACGCGCGGAGAGCGGTAAGGTTCAAGGCGGCGTCGCGCAGCGGTTCGCGACGCCGCCGCCTTGAAGCCCGGCCTCGCCCGTGGTCGGGGCGCGGGCCCGCATTCGGGATCGCTTGCGTCGCTATTGCGAGACGGCGCGTGCGGATCGATTGATTTCGGAAGGAAGCGCGTGTGGCATGCGTGTTGTATCGGTCTTGCCCGATTCTTCCATCGCAGGGTTAATTTCAAGATTGATTGATTAAATAGATAAAATCTTGATGTATTGAATTTATCTTCAATTTATATATTTTGATGTGCGATTCGTTTGAGAGGGGAGTTGCATGCCGGCATTCGGGATCGCTTGCGTCGATGTCGCATGGAGACGGGGCTGATCGACAGGGATCGAAGTGGCAAATACGCGATATGCACCGTGCGTCGTTCCAACCTCATCCTCTCGGAGAGTTGTCGGTTTTGAGGCCGTTAAAATCGAAAATTGACAATTTAATACACTTCAATGGATGAATTTTTGAAATTCGAATCGCATTGATTCTTGAGGTGGCCGGACTCGCCGTGCTACACATATTGCACCGGGATTGTTCCTCATTTAAACTCGCGCTTCCGTGTCAGCGCGAAGTGCGCATTCTGCTTCACGTTTTTGCATCGCGCGCCGCCCGTTCATAACGGTGCACGCAAGGTGTGAAGTCGCCACGAGCCGTCGTGGAGCAGATCTGCCGTCGCGAGCGACAAGTTCGGGATGTGTGTCGCCCGGCTTGAACGCACGGGCAACGCCATCCGAAAAAATCAAGACTGGCGTCGCAGTGACCGGAGACCATCCGGACGATCGGGGATAGCGGTAACGTCACCTCCTTCCAGCACACACGCGTCCGCCCGGGCCACCTTTGCGCGCAGCGCCGGTGTCCGGCGTCGGCTGTCGGCATGTCCGCAGTCCAGGCGCGCTGACGGCTTGTCCGGTTGACCGGACCATGCCGGGAATGCATGGCGGCGGCATCGCGCGCACCGATTGCCGGCACCCACGCAAGAACGGGTGTAAGCCGCTTCATGCAATGCAACGGGGAGTCCATTTTGAAAATAATTTCCAGTCCTACCCTCCTGATTTCGGCTGCCGTGCTGGCCACCACGCTGGCCGGCTGCGCGACCGAATCGTCGCGCGCGCTGCCGGTGCCGGTCGCGGACCGCGCGCGTACCGCACCCGTGGGGAAACCGGTCGAAATCGCGCTCGGCAAGTTCGACAACCGTTCGAGCTATATGCGCGGCATCTTTTCGGACGGCGTCGATCGTCTCGGCGGGCAGGCGAAGACGATTCTGATCACCCATCTGCAGCAGAGCCGCCGCTTCAACGTGCTCGATCGCGACAATCTCGAAGAGATCAAGCAGGAAGCGGGCTTCCTGAAGCAGTTGCAGGCCGTGAAGGGCGCACGCTTCGTCGTGACGGGCGACGTCACCGAATTCGGCCGGAAGGAAGTGGGCGACCATCAGCTGTTCGGCATCCTTGGGAGCGGGAAGGAGCAGGTGGCCTATGCGAAGGTCAATCTGAACATCGTCGACACGACCAGCTCGGAAGTCGTGTTGTCGGCCCAGGGCGCAGGCGAATACAGCGTGTCGAATCGCGAAGTCATCGGCTTCGGCGGAACCGCGAGCTATGACTCGACGCTGAACGGCAAGGTGCTCGATCTGGCGATCCAGGAGGCGGTCAATCATCTGGTCGATCAGGTCGACGCGGGGGCGCTGGGCGCCCGCGCGAAGTGAACCGCATCGTTTCCATCGATCCGCTTACCGATATCCCTACCATGACGATCAAGCTTCCGACGCGAGCGGCCTGGCTGCCGCTCGTCGCAAGCGGCCTGCTGCTGGCCGGCTGCGCGACTCCCAAGACCCCGCCGCTGTATCAGTGGGATGGCTATCAACCGCAGGTCTACGAGTACTTCAAGGGGCAGACCGGTCCGCAGCAGCAGATCGATGCGCTGGAGCAGGCGCTGCAACGGATCCGCGCGAAGGGCAACCGTCCGCCGCCGGGCTTCCAGGCGCATCTTGGCGTGCTGTACGCGAGCGTCGGCAACGACACGCAGGCCGAGCAGGCATTCGAGGCCGAGAAGCAGTCGTTTCCTGAATCCACGGCCTATATGGATTTCCTGCTGAAGCGATCCCAACAAAAATAAGAGATGACCATGCGCACATTCATTTCAGTGAAGCTCATCGGCGTGCTCGCCGTGCTGGGCCTGCTCGCGGCCTGCGCAGGCCCGGCGCAGCGTCCGGACTACACCGCGTTCAAGAAGAGCCAGCCGCGCTCGATTCTCGTGCTGCCGCCCGTGAACGACACCACCGACATCAAGGCGACCTACGGCGTGCTGTCGCAGATGACGATGCCGCTCGCGGAATCGGGTTATTACGTGATTCCCGTCGTGCCGATGGAAGAAACCTTCAAGCACAACGGCCTGACCACGCCGGTGGACATCGAGCAGGTGGCGCCCGCCAAGCTGCGCGAGATCTTCGGCGCGGACGCGGCGCTGTACACGCGGGTCACGCAGTACGGGTCGAAATACATGGTCGTCGACAGCACGACGATCGTGTCCGCTTCGGCCAAGCTCGTCGACCTGAGGACGGGCGATGTGTTGTGGCAGGGCGCCGGGCAGGCGAACGGCAAGGAGGTGGGCGCGCAGCTCAATCTCAACTCGTACGGGTTGATCGGCATGCTGGCGCAGGCCGCGGTCAAGCAGATCGCGCACACGCTGGCCGACGACAGCGTCGACGTGGCCGGTCTGGCGAGCCTGCGCATGCTGTCCGCCGGGCCGCCCAACGGCCTGTTGTACGGGCCGCATTCGACGAAGTACGGCACGGACTGAGGCGAATCGCCTGCGTTCGTTGCGGCCGGCCCAGGTATGGCCGGCCGCATTTGGCGGATAGCGCAGTGGTCGGCCGTACGGTAGTCGGCCGCGTTTAGCCAACCTTGCACGGGTAACCGGTGTCGCCCGGCTGCGCCTGGCCTGTCGTACCCAGTCGGCTGGCACCCAGTCGGCCACACTCAGTATGGCTGCACCTGGTCGACCGCATCCAGCCGACCGCATCCAGCCGACCGCATCCAGCCGACCGCATCCAGCCGACCACATCCAGCCGACCGCATTCAGCCGACCGCATTCAGCCGACCGCATCCAGCCGACCGCATCCAGCCGACCGCATTCAGCCGACCGCATTCAGCCGACCGCATCCAGCCGACCGCATCCAGCCGACCGCATCCAGCCGACCGCATTCAGCCGACCGCATTCAGCCGACCGCATCCAGCCGACCGCATTCAGCCGACCGCATCCAGCCGACCGCATCCAGCCGACCACATTCAGCCGACCACATTCAGCCGACCGCATCCAGCCGACCACATCCAGCCGACCACATTCAGCCGACCACATCCAGCCGACCGCATCCAGCCGACCGCATTCAGCCGACCGCATTCAGCCGACCACACCCAGCGGACCACACCCAGCCGACCACATCTCCCGGCCGCACCTGTCCCGCCTCACCTGACACGCGTCCGGCGCGCGGGCCGCCTGTCGACGCGGGGCTGCTGCTGCTTGCCTTGCGCCGGTCGAGCGGCTCCCGGGGCAGGCCTGCAGGACGCCGGGATGCGTGGATATCCGCTGGACCTCGCTCCCCGGGGCCGATTCGGACGAACCGTCCGGCCGCCGCCATCGCGGCTTCACAGCAGGACACGATGCACGCTAAGATCGCGCATCGTGCCTCCGGGAGCCTGCATGTCCGCCGTTCACATCGTCATCACCGATCAGCCCGATGCATGCGTGGAGGCGCAGATCGGAGACGGCCTCAGGGTCTTCAACCTCGAACACACCGGGATCGACGACAACCGGCCGCTCGCGGTGCTCGCACGGGATCCGGAAACGGGGGAGGCGCTGGGCGGCCTCACGGGCCGCACCTCGCTCGGGCTCTTGTTCATCGATCTGTTCCACCTGCCGGATGCGTTGCGCGGCACGGGGCTTGGCGGCGAGCTGTTGCGGCGCGCCGAGGACGAGGCGCTGCGGCGCGGCTGCCGGCGCGCCGTGCTGTATACGATCAGCTTTCAGGCACCGGGCTTCTACGAGAAATTCGGCTGGACCCGGTTCGGCGAAGTGCCGTGCGATCCGCCCGGAACGAGCCGCGTATTCATGACCAAGCAGCTTGGCTGAACGCTCATCCGTCATGCGCCGCACGCGCGCCGTCACGCGGCGAAGCTAAGATGACGGGCGGCGCGCCGCGCCCGATCGACCCCGACACCGGACTGCCCATGGCTTCGACTCCATCCTCTTCCCCCAATCCGTCTTCCCGCCCGAAAGCCCAGGCGATCGCGCTCGGCGTGCTGTACATGCTGCTCGTCGCGCTCGCGCTGTGGGTGATCAGCGATTTCCTGCCCGCGATCGTCTGGGCCTGCGTGATCGCGATCGCGCTGTGGCCCGCGCTGCACCGGATCGACGCGTGGCCGCCGCTGCGCGGCCGCACCACGCTCGTCGCCGTCGGGCTGACGGCGGCCGTGGCGCTGCTGCTGGTGGTGCCCGTCGTGATCGGGCTCGCGCAGGCGGCCGGGCAGGCGCACGCGTTGTTCGAATGGGGGCGCAGCGCGCAGCAGAACGGCATTCCCGTGCCGGATGCGCTCCAGCACCTGCCGTTCGGCGCGCAGCAGGCCACGACCTGGTGGCAGGAGAATCTCGCCAAGCCGCTGCATGCGGCGAGCGCCGTCAAGGGCGTCAACGGCGAGAACTTCCTCGCGTTCAGCCGTCATTTCGGTTCGCGGATCGCGCATGCGGGCGTGCTGTTCGGTTTCATGCTGATCACGCTGTTCGTGATCTTCCAGGCCGGGCCGCGCCTGTCCGACGCACTGTTGAAGGGCGTGCAGCGCGCATTCGGCGCGGACGGCGCGGCGTTGATCCAGCGGATGGTGGCGGCCGTGCACGGCACCGTGACGGGGCTTGTCGTGGTCGGGCTCGGCGAGGGCGCGCTGCTCGGCGTTGCCTACGCGCTCGCGGGCGTGCCGCATGCGGCGCTGCTCGGGCTCGTGACGGCGGTGGCCGCGATGCTGCCGTTCTGCGCACCGCTCGTGTTCTGCGGGGCCGCGCTGTGGCTGTTCGCGCAGGGCATGGCCGGGTGGGCGATCGGCCTCGCGGCGTTCGGTTTCGTGGTCGTGTTCGTCGCCGAGCACTTCGTGCGGCCGGTGTTGATCGGCAGTTCCGCGCGGCTGCCATTCCTGCTCGTGCTGTTCGGCATTCTCGGCGGCGCGGAAACCTTCGGCCTGCTCGGCCTGTTCATCGGCCCCGCGCTGATGACCGTGCTCACGGTGCTGTGGGCGGAGTGGGTCTGCTGACTGCGAGCGGCGCGGTGGTGCGACGAGAAGCCCGAGTAGTCCTCGGAGCCCAAGAAGCTCAAGAAGCTCAAGAAGCAAGCGGGGCAATCGACGCAGTAGCGCGACTTAGCGCTCGTGTTCGTGACAGAAGCGCGGCGCGCGGCGGCGTGCCGATTGAATAGTGCTTCGCATTGCCATGCTTTAGCCGCGTTCCATACGCACCGGAGGCGTTTTTTTCGTTGTTGTTTTCACAAATTTAAACAAACGACCCCGGATCGTCGATTAGCATGCAGCTTTTACCTTGCGACGGCTCCGGCCGCATTGTCCCCCGGCATGCCATTTCCGACGACTCGAGCTGCGCTTGTCCTTCCGTTTGCCGCCGGCATCCTGATGATGTCCGGCTGTTCGTGGTTCGGCTTTTTCGGGACCTTCTCGTACTCGCGCCTGCCGGTGCCGAAGGCGGCGTCGCATGCGGGCGCGACGCAGGAACAGGTCGTCAAGGCGGGGGGCAATCCGAACAGCGTGTGGATGGTCCGCAACGGCAGCGGCGTCTGCTACAACTACATGCTGCACAAGGGTGACGAGCGGCGCCCCTACTATGTCGTGTTCGATAAGCGAGGTGTCGTCACCCGCTACGGCTTCGCGACCTGCATGGATGCGGACCGCAAGGGCCTGTTGCGGGCCGTGACGGACGCGGGCTGAACGCGTGAAGCGCGCCGCCCGCTCATGCGCGGGGCGGCGGTACGGCCTCGCGTCCGGCCGCGGCTGCGGCGCCGCACCGGATCAGGCGAGCGTGTCGACCACGCCGCCGTCGACGCGCAGCGCGGCGCCCGTCGTCGCCGATGCCTGCGGCGAGCAGGTATAGACCACCAGATTCGCGACTTCCTCGACGCTGGCAGGGCGCTGGATGATCGAGCTGGCGCGGTGCGCGCGCACGAAATCGACCGCGGCGGCCTCCACGTTCTTGCCGTCGCGCGCGGCCTGCTCCTTCAGCATGGCCTTCACGCCGTCCGACAGCGTCGGACCGGGCAGCACCGCGTTGACCGTCACGCGCGTGCCGGCCGCGAGCTTCGCGAGGCCGCGCGAGATCGACAGCTGCGCGGTCTTGGAGAAGCCGTATTGGATCATGTCGGCCGGGATGTTGAGCGCCGATTCCGACGAGATGAACACGACGCGGCCCCAGTCGCGCGCGAGCATCCCCTTCATGTAGTGTCGCGCGAGCCGCACGCCCGACATCACGTTGACCTGGAAGTACTGCTCCCATTCGGCATCGTCGATGTCGAAGAACGGCTTCGGCCCGTAGATGCCCGCGTTGTTGACGAGGATGTCGGCGGACGGCGCCGCGTCGATCAGCCGTTGCGCGCCCGCCGCGTCGGACAGGTCGGCCACGACGCCGGTGACGGCCGCGCCGGACGCGGCCACCCGGAGGTGCGCGAGTGCGCGCTTCACCGATTCGTCGCTGCGGCCGTTGACGACGAGTTGCGCGCCCGCGCGCGCGAGCCCTTCGGCGATCGCGAGGCCGATGCCGGCGGTCGAGGCGGTCACGAGGGCGGTCTTGCCAGTCAGGTCGATGTGCATGGCGTGGTCTTGCTGCTGAAAGGGGTGGGAGGGGGCGAACGGCGAGCGGCCGGACCGATGCTTGACCGTGACCGCGCCCGGGTTCGCGCACGTCGCCGTACGGCGAACTTTTCAGGCGTGCGGCAAGGATGAGCGTACCTGAGAATGCCCGGCTTGCCCTTGCCCGTCGATTTGAGACGGAGGGCGGATCCGGTGCGGCCCGTGGTTGCCTAGAGCGTGGCGGATGAAGCGAATGGAGGCCCGTGGTTGTCCCCGTTGAGGCGAATGTTCGTTTGCATCGCAGGCAGCCGTCGATTTGGCTTTTTTGACCGGCGCGAGGCGCGGCGGGTTGGCGAGCGGTTTGCTTGAATGATATCGTTTTGCCTGAAAATAGAAGCTTCGAGTCAATTGGGCGAATAATTGCCGCATGGCAATTTTCAATGCTTCCGATGGTTTGCGTAAGCGATGCGATGGAGAAAGAAAAATCGATCATCTGGAAAAACCGAGATCCTTCTGGATCGGCAAGTTCGGCATGATCCCTCATGTCGAGGGCGGATATTTCAAATATTTATTCGGGTCCGAGGTGTGGCGAAAGACCGCCGACGGCGAGGATCGTAGAAACTACTCCGGCATCCATTTCATGGTCACGCACGACAGTCCCTCTCATTTTCATCGGATGAAGTCCGATGAGATTTGGTGCTACCACGCGGGATCGGTGCTGACGATGCATATCATCGATGAGCAGGGCGAATATCGCACGATGCGAATCGGCCCTGATCCGGATCGGGGCGAATCCTTGTCGGCCGTGATGCGGGCCGGATGGATTTTCGGCGCCTCGGTCGATGAAGGGGATTATGGCCTGGCAAGTTGCCTGGTTGTGCCCGGCTACGATGATGCGGATTACCAGCTCCTGACTCGGTCGGAACTGCTGGAGGATTATCCGGCGTGCCGCGATGTCATCATGAAAATGGCCTGCGAGATTATTCCAAAATGACCGAAGGCATGCTCATGGGAATTCGTGGATCGACCGGATGAAATTAAAATAAAGCGGCCGATTCCGGCGCGGGCGGATACCGTGCCGGGCATTTGATCGAAACCTCGCGCATACCTCACGCCGTCACGCCGCCGGGCGCCCGGCGTTCTCCGGCCGTCCGCTGCGCGCATCGTCGATGGCCGCGCGCAGCTGCTGCACGGCGGCCGTCATGCGCTCGACCGGCACGCTGCCGTAGCCGAGCAGCAGGCCGTTGTAGCGCGCCGCGCCCGCCGCGCTCGCACAGTACTGCGACAGCGGACGCACCACGAGTCCGCGCGGCTGCGCGGCGGCGCAGACCGCGTGGTCCGCGACCGCGACGTCGAGCCGCGCGGACAGGTGCATGCCGCCCGCGCCGCCCGAGACCGTCAGGTAGTCGCCAAGGTGCTGTTCGAGCGCGGCTTGCAGCGCGTCGCGCCGTTCCGCGTAGAGCATGCGCATGCGCCGCAGGTGGCGCGTGAAATGGCCGGCCTCGATGAAATCCGCGAGCGCGAGCTGCTCGGCGAGCCGGCCGCGCGGCGACAGCGCATGGAAGATGTCGCGCAGCGCCGGCGCAAGTGCGACGGGCGTCACGACGAAGCCGACCCGCAGCGCGGGAAACATGACCTTGCTGAAGGTGCCGAGATAGATCACGGGCGCATCGTCGCTGAGCCCCTGCAGCGCCGACAGCGGCGCGCCGTGATAGCGGAATTCGCTGTCGTAGTCGTCCTCGAGGATCCACGCGCCGGCCGCGCGCGCCTGCCGCACCAGCGCGAGCCGCCGTTCGAGGCTCATCACCGCGCCGAGCGGGTACTGGTGCGACGGCGTGATGTAGATGAGCCGTGGCGGCCGCGTGCGCCACAGCGCGGGCGGCGGCGCAAGGCCGTCGGCGTCGACGGGCACGGGCTCGATGCCGAGGCCGGCGGCCTGGAAGGCGGCGCGCGCGCCGCTGTAGCCGGGCTCTTCGAGCCAGGCGGTGTCGCCGGCGTCGGCGAGCGCATGCGCGCACAGGTCGAGGCCGTGCTGGGTGCCGTCGGTGATGAAAACCTGCTCGGCCTCGCACTTCATGCCGCGCGACACGCGCAGATATTCGGCGATCACGCGGCGCAGCCGCAGGTTGCCCTCGACGGGCAGGTAGCCGAGCTGCGCCGGGCCGAGCTGCCGCCACGCGCGCTCGACGCAGCGCCGCCAGGCGGTGAGCGGGAACTGATCGAGCGCGGGCATGCCGGGCACGAACGGCAGCGGCAGGTCCTGCTCGTTGCCGAACCGCCGCAGCTCCGCGACGCGCCGCGCGAGCACGGGCGGCGCGGCGGGCTCGGGCGCGGGCGCCGCGTCCGGCAGCCCGACGTGCATCACCATCGTGCCTTGCCGCCGGCCGACCACGAAACCTTCGGAGGCCAGACGTTCATAGGCGTACAGCACGGTGTTGCGCGCGATGCGCAGCGCCTCGGCGAGCGCGCGCGACGGCAGCAGGAAGGTGCCGGGCTCCAGCGTGCCGTCGAGGATCGCCGTGCGCAGGCACGCATACAGGCGGTGCTGTTGCGAGGCGCGCGACATCGCCTCGTGGGCGTTCGCGCGTTCGAAGTTGGCCAGCAGCACGCCGTAATCCATCATGGCTCCAAGAAATCGATACGGGATGGGTCTACGCATGGTGCCATAGTTTTCTTATTGTTTCGACATGGTCAATTTTTCAACTATTAACCTGGAGCCCGAACATGTCCACCGCCCCCACCGACACCGCGGCGCCGTCGAGCGAGCGGACCCGCGTGCGTCGCGTCGCGAATCGCGCGCACTACGATCGCGGCACGCTGTACGCGATCCTCGACGACGCTTATCTGTGCCACATCGCGTTCGCCGACGAGCACGGCGTGCACTGCATTCCGACCGCATGCTGGCGCGAAGGCGACCACCTGTACATCCACGGCTCGAACGGCAGCCGCATGCTGAAGCTCGCCGCGACGGGCGCGCAGGTCTGCGTGGCCGTGTCCCACCTCGACGGCCTGGTGCTCGCGCGCTCGGCGTTCAATCACTCGATGAACTACCGTTCGGCGGTGATCTACGGCGAGTTCGAAGTCGTGCCGGACGCGCACAAGGCCGCCGCGCTCGACACCTTCCTCGAGCAGCTCGCGCCGGGCCGTGGGCAGGAGGCACGCCCGGGTAGCGCGAAGGAACTGGCGGCGACCACCGTGATGCGGATCGCGCTCGACGAGGCGGTCACGAAGATCCGCGCCGGCGGGCCGAAGGACGACGAAGAGGATCTCGTGCTGCCGGTCTGGGCCGGCGTGCTGCCGATGGGCGTCGCGCGGCTCGCGCCGGTGGTCGACGGCGCGCCGGCGGGCACGCCGGACTACGTCGCGAACTGGGGCGGCGAGCGCGGCGCGTAGCGAACGGGCAGGGCGCGCCGGCAGGGTAGTTTTGTTCAATACCGGCGCGCCGCCGCCTTCTATCCTCGGCGCTCGATCAACCCGAGCGTCACGAGGATACGTGCATGAATCTGCTGCTTTCAATGGCCGCCTTTGCCCTGGCGGCCTCGATCTCGCCCGGCCCCGTCAATCTCGTCGCGCTCGGCGCGGCCGCCCGCCACGGTTTCGCGGCCAGCCTGCGGCACGTGACGGGGGCGACCATCGGCTTCGTCGCGCTGTTCCTGCTGGTCGGGCTCGGCCTGCACGAGGCGCTCGCGCGCTGGCCGTTCCTGACGGCCGCGATCCAGTGGGCGGGCGTGGTGTTCCTGCTGCATCTCGCCCGGCGGCTCGCGATCGACGACGGCCGGCTCGGCGTCGACGCGTGCGCGGCGGCACCGTCCGCGCTCGGCGGCGCGGCGATGCAGTGGCTGAATCCGAAGGCGTGGCTGGCGTCGGCGGCGGGCATGAGCGCCTATGCGGCGAACGGCGACAGCGCGCTGGTCTGGCGCTTCGCGGCGATCTATCTGGTGGTGTGCTACGTGTCGGTGGCGTGCTGGGCGTTCGCGGGTGCCTTCCTCACGCGGCACCTGCGCGACGCGCGACGCGTGCGGCTGCTCAATCGCGCCATGGCGGTGCTGCTCGCGGGCAGCGCGATCGGCCTGCTCGGCGCGTAGCGGGCGGGCGGCGGCTTCAGCCCCGGTACTGGCCCGGCGTGGCCGCGACCCGCTTGCGAAACGCGCGCTGGAAATGCGCCTGGTCCGCGAAGCCCGCTTCGAGCGCGACCTCGGCGATCGGCCGGCCGCGCTTCAGCTGCGCGCGGCCGTAGTGGATCCGCCGATCGACCAGGTAGGCATGCGGCGTCATCCCGTAGCACGCCTTGAACGCGCGGATCAGGTACGACGGCGAGAGCCCGGCGGCCGCGCAGATGTCGTCGAGCGTCAGCGCGTCGGCGAGGTGCGCGTCGATGTAGTCGGCCGCGCGTTCGAGCCGGGGCGACGCGGCCGGCGCGCGCGGCGCGGGCGCCGGATTCAGGCTGCGCTGCACGGCCGCGAAAAACGCGACCGCGGCCTCCTGCTTGTGCAGCGGTCCCTCGTCGGGGCCGACCAGCAATTGATGGAAGCGGTTCAACCCGTCATGCAGATCGGCCTGCCACGACAGCGCGGCCGGGAACGCCTGGAAATCCTGGTTTGCGCTGAAGCCCAACTGCCGTTGCAAGCCGGCCAGCCAGCCGGCGTCGACATAGAGCATCCGGTAGCGCCACGCGTCGTCGCCGCGCGGGTTGCAGGCATGGACCTGCTCGGGATTGACGACGACCACCGCGCCCGGCCCGATCGTCTCGCGCGCGCGGCCGTTCAGATAGGTGCTGCGCCCGCCCAGCACCGTGCCGATCGAGAACGTGTCGTGCGTATGCGCGGCATAGCACAGCGAGCGACCGTCGTCGATCGCGCGGGCTTCGATGAACGGGAGCGCGGCGTCGCGCCAGAAGCGCGCTGTGGTGTGTGGGGCGGGGCTCACGCGATGCGGGTCCGGGACGGGCGCCGGGGCCGGCGCGGGTTGGCGAAACCCGTCGATGATACCCGCGTGCGCGACGGCGCGCGCTATCCCGCGCGCAATGCCGGCCGGCGCTCGCCCGGGTCGCGCTCGGCGGGCAGGTCGGGGAGCGGCGGGCGGGCGTGCGCGGCGACCGAAAAGCCGAACGTATTCCTGCCGTCGCCGCAGGTGACGAACACCGCGCCGCCGTGCATCTCGGCCACGGCCTTCACGATCGACAGGCCGAGGCCGTGGTTTTCCTCGCTGTTCGCGCGCGCTTCCTCCAATCGATAGAAACGTTCGAAGATATGGGCGCGCGCGACCGGGTCGATCGGCTCGCCCGGATTCGACACGGCGATCTCCACCTGCTCGCCGCGCGGCGTGATCCGCACCTGGAGCGTGGCGCCCGCGCGCGAATGCTGGATCGCGTTGATCAGCAGGTTGGTCATCGCGCGGCCGAACAGCGACGGATCGACGGGCGCGCGCGCGTCGCCCGTCAGCTCGGCGCGCAGCTGCGCCTCGTCGAGCGGGATCTCGAGGAAGTCGAGCATGCGCGCGACCTCGGCCGCGAGCGAGACGTCGGCGAGGTCGGTCGCGCGTTCGCCGCGATCGCTGCGCGACAGGAACAGCATGTCGTTGACGATCACCCGCAGCCGCTCGAACTCCTCCAGATTCGACTGCAGCGTCTGGCGCATCCGCTCGGCCGAGCGGTCACGCGTGGTCAGCGCGACCTGGGTCTGGCCGATCAGGATGCTGACCGGCGTGCGCAGCTCGTGCGCGACGTCCGCGTTGAACGATTCGAGCCGGTCGTACGCATGCTCGATGCGCTCCAGCGCGCCGTTGAATGAACTGGCGAGGTCGTGCAGCTCGCGCGGCAGCGCGTCGGCGCACAGCCGCTGGCGGCGGTTCGCCGGGCTCAGCTCGGCGGCCTCGCGCGACAGCTGCACGAGCGGTTCGAGCCCGAAGCGCGTGACCGCGCGGCTCAGCAGCAGCGAGATCAGCGTCGCGCCCGCGATCAGCGCGGCGAGCGTGAGGCCGATGTGCCGGAGCATCTTCTGGGTGCGCTCGCAGGTGGTCGACACGATCAGCCGACCGGGCGGCCGCCCGGCCGCCGCGGGCAGCAGCGTGGTGTGGACCATCACGTCGTAGCCGCTGTCGTCGAGCCGCAGCAGCTGGAACGCGCCGGACGCCGGCCCCGCCGGCGCGCCGCGCACCGGCTGGCCGAAGCGGAACGCGGGGTTGTCGCTGTCGACCTGGTAGCGCGTGGACCCGCTCGGCGGCTCCAGGTCGGCGAGCTTCTCGTGCATGATGCGCCAGCGTTCCGGGGTGTTCGCGTGCAGCACGATCATCTCGGCGACCTTCGCGCGCGTGGACAAGGTCGCGCGCAGCTCGGCGAACAGCTGCCGCTCCATCACCGCGAACATGCCGACGCCGATCAGCGTGAAGACCAGGAACGAGGTGATGCCGAACATCACCGACAGGCGCAGCGAGATCGAGCGTTTCATAGGCGCCTCGGCTCCGGTTCGGGTTCGTCGCGCACTTCGAGCACGTAGCCCATGCCGCGGATCGTATGCAGCAGCTTGTCGCTGAACGGGCCGTCGAGTTTCGCGCGCAGCCGCTTGATCGCGGTCTCGACCACGTTGGCGTTACTGTCGAAATTGACGTCCCACACCAGCTCGGTGATGGTGGTCTTCGACAGCACCTCGCCGCGCCGCCGCGCAAGCACGCTGAGCAGCTGGAATTCCTGCGCGGTCAGGTCGAGGCGGATGCCGTTGCGCATCGCGCGGCGGCTGATCAGGTCGACCCGCAGGTCGCCGATCGAGATCAGCGTCGCCTCCTGCACGCGCGCGCGGCGCGTCAGCGCGCGCAGCCGCTCGATCAGCTCGAGGAACGAGAACGGCTTTGTCAGATAGTCGTCGGCGCCGCCGCGCAGGCCGCGCACGCGGTCGTCGACGCGGTCGCGCGCGGTCAGCATGATGACCGGCGTATCCTTTTGGGCGCGCAGCGCGCGCAGCACGCCGAAGCCGTCGAGCTTCGGCAGCATCACGTCGAGCACGACCACGTCGTAGTCGTATTCGACCGCTTTCCACGCGCCTTCCTCGCCGTCCGTCGCGGCGTCGACCACCCAGCCTTCCTCGGACAGGCCGCTTCTCAGGTAATCGACCACCTTGGCTTCGTCTTCGACTATCAATACTTTCATATCCGTTCCCGGTTGACCGTCACGAGGCCGGCGCGGGCGTCGTGACGGTGCTGCTGGCGGCGGGGCCGCCTGCCGCAGGGCCGCCTGCCGCATCCACCTCCGCCGCGCTCCAGCCGCCGCCGAGCGCCTTCGCCAGATACACCACGAGCGCGGCGCGCTGGCCGCGAATCTGCACCTGCTGGCGCTCGCTCGTCAACAGCTGCTGTTGCGCGCTGATCACGTCGATGTACGCGGCGAGCCCGCCCGCGTAGCGATCCTGCGCGAGGCCGACGAGCCGGCGCGCATCGTCGGCGGCGGCCTGCGCGCGGCGGTTGGCCTCGTCGAGCACCGACAGGCCCGTGACCGCATTTTGCACCTCCTCGAACGCAGTCAGCACGGTTTGCCGGTAGTTGGCCTGCGCAGCGGTGTAGCCGGCCTTGGCGAAGTCGACGCCGGCCGCCAGCCGGCCGCCCTCGAACAGCGGCTGGCTGATCGAGGCGCCCACCGACCATAGCAGGCTCGGCACCGTGAACAGGCTCGCGAAGCGGGTCGCGTCCCAGCCGAGGTCCGGCGCGAGCGTGATGCGCGGGAAATAGGCCGCGCGCGCGACGCCGATCTGCGCGTTGGCGGCCGCCATCGCGCGCTCGGCCGACGCGACGTCGGGCCGCCGCTGCAACAGGTCGCTCGGCAGGCCGGCCGGCAGCGGCGGGGCGGGCAGCACCTGCACGGCCGGCGCGATCGAGAACGACGGCGCGGGCGTGCCGACCAGCGTCGCCAGCGCATGTTCGTACTGGGCGCGCTGATTCAGCAGCAACTGGGCCTCGGTGCGGGTCGCGTCGAGTTGCGCCTGCTGTTGCAGCAGGTTCAGGCCGGACACCGCGCCGAGGTCGTGCTGCGCCGTCACGAAATCGAGCGCTTTCTGTTGCAGCGCGACCGAGCGGTTCAGCACGTCGATCTCGGCGTCGCTGGAGCGCAGCGCGAGGTAGGTGGTCGCGACGCTCGCGGTCATCACGAGGCGGGCGTTCGCGAGATCGTCGCCGGCCTGCTCGGCGCCGGCCCGCGCGGCCTCGACGGTGCGCCGGATCCGCCCGAACAGGTCGGGCTCGTAGCTGACCCGCGCGCCGGCCTGCACGTCGTTCTGCACCGTCGAGGTGTTTTGCGTCGCGTAATTGGTGAGCGGCCGATCCGACGAGATCCGCGCGCGGCTCGCGCCCGCCGTCAGGCCGACGCTCGGCCATTGCGCGGCGGCGGCCGAGGCCAGCGTCGCCCGCGCCTGGTCGTAGCGCGCCGCGATCACCTGCACGCTCTGGTTGTGCGCGAGCGCCTCGGTTTCGAGCGCATCGAGGCGCGGGTCGCCGAATGTCTGCCACCAGTCCGGCGCGAGCGAAGCGCGCGCGGGCGCGGCCGGGCGCCAGTAGGCGTCGGCGGGATCGAGCCGCCATGCAGCCGGCGCGGCGACGTCGGGCCGATGGTAGTCGGGGCCGACCGTGCAGCCGGCGAGCGCGAGCAGCGCCGCGGCCGCCGCGAGCCGCAGCGGGCCGGGCCGGATCAGGCGGGCCGTGGCGCGGCCGGGCGCGGCCTTGCCGGCCATGTCGCGGTACGCGCTCACGAACGCGCTCCCGCGCTGGCGGCGCGCGCCGGCCTGGCGGTTTGCGCGACGGTCACCTCGTCGCCGTTGGCGAGCGAATCGCTCGGATTCAGCACGAGCCGGTCGCTCGCGCCGATGCCGCTGTCGATTTCGAGCGTCTGGCCGAGCGTGCGGGCGATCGTGACCGGATGCAGCCGGATCTGGCCGTTCGCCCCGACCACCGCGACGTTCGGGCCTTCGGCGCGGAACAGCAGCGTGTTGGCGGGAATCGTCAGCGTGCCGACGGGCGCCATCGGCAGCGTCGCCTTCACATATGCGCCGGGCAGCAGGCGGCCGTCCGGATTCGGCAGCGTGATCTCGACCTGCAGCGTGCGGCTTGCGACGTCGATCGCCTGCGCGGTGTGCGTGATGGTGCCGTCGAACTGCTGGCCGGGAAGCTCGGACTGCGTGACCGACACGTGCTGGCCGGGCTTGATCTGCTGCGCGTAGGTCTGCGGCACCTGCACGTAGAGCCGCAGCCGGTCCGCCTGCACCACCGTGAACAGCGCACGGCCGGTACCGCCGTTGCCCGCGTTGACGAGGTCGCCGACATCGATGTTGCGCTGCGTGACCACGCCGTCGATCGGCGCGACGATGCGCTGGAACCCCTTCAGCTCGGTCAGGCGTCGCACGTTCGCATCGGCGGCCGCGAGGTTCGCGACGCCCTGGTTGTACGCGCCCTGGCGATCGTCGAGTTCCTGCTGCGACACCGCATCGCGCTGGCGCAGCTGCTGCGCGCGGTCGAACGAGGTCTTCGCGAGCGCGAGCGTCGACGCGACCTGCTGGCGCTGCGCGCTTGCCTGCGCCAGCTCCTGGTCGAGTTCGGGCGTATCGAGCACGGCGAGCAGCTGGCCCTGGCGGACCCGCGCGCCGATGTCGGTCTCCCAGCGCTGCACGTAGCCGCTCGCGCGCGCGTAGATCGGCGCCTCGACGTAGCCGCGCAGCGTGCCGGGCAGCGCCACGTGGGCGTCGCCCGTCGCGGTGCTCGGCTGCACGACGTTCACGTACTGGCGGGCGTTCTGCGCGGTCAGCGCGTCGAGCCGGTTGCCGTTCATCAGGTCGGCGATCACGGTGCGCAGCGCGAGCGCGGCGAGCAGCAGCCCGATCACGAGCAGCGCGAAGCGCGCGCGGGTCCACACCTGCGCGCGGGCGGGGAGATCGAGGCCGGATTCGTCGACGTGGAGGCCGACGGTGCTGTGATGTTTCTCTTCCATGGAATCAACCAGTCAATGCGAATTCAGTCGGTCAGGATGAAGCGGTCAGCCGCGCCCGGCGCTTCGCCAGACGCTGATGGACCCCGGCAAACACGAGCGGCACGAACAGCAGCGTCGAGACGGTCGCGAACAACAGGCCGCCGATCACCGCGCGGCCGAGCGGCGCGTTCTGCTCGGCGCCTTCGCCGAGCCCGAGCGCCATCGGCACCATGCCGATGATCATGGCGAGCGCGGTCATCAGCACGGGCCGGATGCGCGTCGCGCCGGCCTCCAGCGCGGCCGTCAGCGGCGGCGCGCCGGCGTCGAGCCGCTGCCGCGCGAACGCCACCACCAGGATGCTGTTGGCGGTCGCGACCCCGACCGTCATGATCGCGCCGGTCAGCGCGGGCACGCTCAGGTGGGTGCCCGTGATGAACAGCATCCAGGCAATCCCGGCGAGCGCGGCGGGCATCGCGCTGATGATGATGAGCGGATCGAGCCACGACTGGAAGTTCACGACGATCAGCAGGTAGACGAGCACGATCGCCATCGCGACCCCCGCGCCGAGGCCGAGGTACGAGGTGCGCATGGTCTCGACCTGGCCGCGCATCACGATGCTCGCGCCGCGCGGCAGCGTGTCGCGCGCGCGGTCGACCAGCTTGCCGATGTCGCCCGCGACCGAGCCGAGGTCGCGGCCCTCGACGCTCACGTACAGATCGATCACGGGCCGGATGTTGTAGTGGCTCAGGATCGCCGGCGTGACGCCCTGGCGGATCGACACCAGGTTCGCGAGCAACTGGTACGGCGCGCCCGCGCGGGTGCTGGCCGACACCGGCGTCGCGAGCAGGTCGCCGACCGACGCGACCTGGTATTGCGGCGTCTGGATCGTCAGCGGGTACTGTACGCCGGTCTTCGGGCTGACCCAGAACGCGGGCGTGGTCTGCGTGCTGCCCGACAGCGAGATCAGCATGTTCTGCGCGACGTTCTGCGCGGACAGGTTGAGCTGCTGCATGCGCGTGCGATCCATGTCGGCGGTCAGGAGTGGCGTGTCGTTGCGTTGCAGGACGTGCGCGTCGACCGCGCCGGGAATCGCGCGGATCTGCTTCATCAGCCGGCTGGCGATCGCGGTGTTGGCCGCGAGGTCGTCGCCCTGGACCTGCACGTCGATCGCCGCTGGCTGCCCGAAGTTCAGGATCTGCGTGACGATGTCGGACGGCTGGAAGAAGAACTCGATGCCGGGGAAGCGTGCGGGCAGGAGCGCGCGCAGCTGCTCGACATAGCGTTGCGCGGGCCGGTGGCCGGGCTTCAGCGCGATCATGATCTCGCCGTCGAGCGAGCCGATGGTGCCCGAGTTGCTGTACGACAGGTTGATGCCGCTGACGGGCAGGCCGAGGTTGTCGACGATCGTGCCCAGCTCGCCCGCGGGCACCACCTCGCGCACCACCTGCTCGACCTGATCGGCGAGCCGCGCGGTTTCCTCGATCCGGTAGCCGGTCGGCGCGCGCATGTGCAGGCGGATGTTGCCGGCGTCGACGCTCGGGAAGAAATCCCGGCCGAGCGCGAACACGAGGCCCGTCGACAGCACGCAGAAGCCGAGGAAGGCCGTCGCGTAGACGCGCCGGCGCACCAGCAGCACGCTCAGCAGCACGATGTACGACGCGCGCAGCCGCTCGAACGCGTGGTCGAAGCCGTGGTACAGGCGCGCGAGGCGCGATGGCTTCGCGTGCGGATCGGGCGCGGCGTGCCCGCGGAACAGCAGCAGCGCGAGGGTCGGCACCAGCGTGCGCGACAGCACGTAGGACGCGAGCATCGCGAACACCACCGCCTCGGCGAGCGGCACGAACAGGTAGCGGGCGACGCCCGTGAGGAAGAACATCGGCACGAACACGATGCAGATGCAGAGCGTCGACACGAAGGCCGGCACCGCGATCTCGCCCGCGCCTTCGAGGATCGCCTCGCGCAGGCCGGTGCCGAGATGCAGGTGGCGCTCGATGTTCTCGATCGTCACGGTGGCGTCGTCGACCAGGATCCCGACCGCGAGCGCGAGCCCGCCGAGCGTCATGATGTTGATGGTCTGGCCGAGCGCCGACAGCGCCAGCAGCGAGGTGAAGATCGACAGCGGGATCGAGATCGCGATGATCAGCGTGCTGCGCCAGTTGCCCAGGAACAGCAGGATCATCATCGCGGTCAGCAGCGCGGCGATCAGCGCCTCGTGGATCACGCCCTGGATCGCCGCGTCGACGAACACCGACTGATCGAACAGCGGCGTGATCTTGAGATCCTCGGGCAGGGTCGGCTCGATCGCCGGCAGCAGCGATTTCAGCGTGTTGACGACCTGCAGCGTCGAGGCGTCGCCATTCTTCAGCACCGACACGAGCACGCCGCGCTGGCCGTCCTTGCGCACGATGTTGGTCTGCGGCGAGAAGCCGTCGCGCACGTGCGCGACATCCCCGAGATAGATGGTCGCGCCGTTCGCGGTCTGCACCGGGATCCGGTTCAGTTCGGCGACGGTGTCGGGGGAGGCGTTGGTGCCGACCTGGTATTCGGTCTGGCCGATCTTCGCGGTGCCGGTCGGCAGCACCAGGTTCTGCACGTTGACCGCGCTGACGATGTCGGCGGGCGTGAGCCCCTTCGCGGTGAGCGCCTGGGTGTCGAGGTCGACCGCGATCACGCGGGTCCGGCCGCCGTACGGATAGGGCACCTGCGCGCCGGGGATCGTGATCAGCTGCGGCCGCAGGAAGTTCATCGCGACGTCGGCGAGGGCCTGCTCCGACATCGAATGGCTCGACAGGCCGAGCTGGATCACCGGAATGCTCGACGCCGAGTAGCTGATGATGAGCGGCGGGGTCGCGCCTTGCGGCATCTGCCGCACGATCGCCTGCGCGGACGACACCGTCTGCGCGATCGCGGTCTGGGTGTTCGCGCCGGGCTGCAGGAACACCTTGACGATGGCGATGCCGGGCAGCGTCTGCGATTCCAGATGCTGGATGTTGCTGACCGTGGTGGTCAGCGTGCGTTCATGCACCGACGTGATGCGGTTCGCCATCTCCTGCGCGGACAAGCCGTTGTAATTCCAGATCACGCTGATGACCGGGATGTCGACCGACGGCAGCACGTCGGTCGGCGTGCGCATCAGCGCGAGCGGGGTGGCCAGCAGAATCATGATGGCCATCACGATGAACGTGTACGGGCGCCGGAGCGCGAGGTCGACAATCCACATGGGAAACGGCAGGAGCGGTGGGAGGGAGCGGGCGGCGCGTTACGGTGAATGGATACGCATGATAAAGAACAGGTCCGGACCGAAGGCTGACGCCAAAATGGCGGAATTGTCAGGTTCGGACGGCGCGCCCCTGCGCGTCAGATCTGCTCCATGCCGAACGCGGCGAGCCGCGCCAGATCGACCACCGTAATCTGGTTATAGGCGATCCGCAGGATGCCGCACTGCTCGAGATGGCGCAGCGCCTGGTTGACCCGCTGGCGGGACACGCCGGCCAGCATGCCCAGTTCCTCCTGCGAGATCGCGAGCGACGGGCCGGTGTCCGGATACAGCGCCGGGTTGAACAGCTGGGAGAGCGATTGCGCGACGCGCGCCTCGACGTCGAGCAGGCGGCTGTTCTGGATCGAGGCGATGAACTCGCCCATGCGGTTGTTCAACTGACGAATCACGAAGCCGGTGAACGGCAGGCTCGTGTCGAGCAGCGCGTGGAAGGTGGCGGTCGGTACGTAAAGCACCAGCGAGCGCTGCATCGCGATCACGTCGTACTTGCGCAGTTCGCGCTTGATCACGCTGCCTTCGCCGAACCAGCCGCCCGACGGCACGCCGGAGAAGGTGCAGCCGCGCCCCGCGACGTTGTGGATCGCGAGCTTGACGAGCCCCTCGTGCACGCCGATCCAGTAGTCGGAGGGGGCCTGGCGGCGCGCGATACAGTCGCCGGCGTCGTGGTGCTCGGCGTGCGCGTCGGCGAGGACGAGGGCCTGGTGCTCGGGGGCGAGGGGAGTGAACCAGCCGCAGCGGGCGAACAGCGCGGGCAGGGCGTCGGTGGGGGGCGCATCCGCGCGGAGATCGGACATGGCGTGGCGTAGGCGGGCACGGGGGAGCCGCGCGGAGCGGCGGGTAGGGGCATCATATCGAAGATCGGAAGCGGGGCCGTGACGAATGCCGCCTGCGGGCGTGGCAGACCCGGTGGTTCGTATAATGCGGACGGCAATGCTCCGACGAATGGAATGCCGCCACCTGACACCTTCTCGACCGGGATATACCCCAGACCTGCATGAAGATCCTGGCTATCTCAGGCAGCACGCGCGAGGCATCGACCAATACCACCCTGCTGGCGGCGATGCGCGCGTGCGCGCTGGCGGGCATGACGGTGTCGGTTTTTCATCGACTCGACACCTTGCCGGTTTTTTCGCCCGATGCGCAGGGCGAGCGGACGCCCGCCGCCGTGACCGCGTTCCTTGAACGGGTATCGGCGGCCGACGGCATCGTCATCGCGAGCCCGGAGTATGTCCGGGCCATCCCAGGCGGCCTCAAGAATGCGATCGACTGGATGGTTGCCCGGTTCGAGGTCGTCGGGAAGCCCATTGCGCTCGCGCATGCATCCCATCGGGGCGACGCTATGCTGACTTCGCTGAGGCTCGTGCTGTCGACGGTCAGCGATCGGTTCCTGGAGCACGTGTTCGTGCGGATACCGCTGATCGGGAAGTCGCCGCAGGAGGCTGCGGCGATATTGCGCCTGCCGGAGCACGAGGCGCGGATGGCGGGGTTTCTGGCGGCGTTGGCGGCTGAAATCCGCGAACCGGGCGTCAGGACGCCGCCTGCGATGCCGTGAGGCGCGTATTGATCTCGATGGTGCGGGCCCGCACCGCACGCATCAGGAGCATCGCTGCCCCGAGCGTCGCCGCGGCCAGTATGCAAACGAGGCGCGGCTGAGGGCATATCCACAGCAAGGCCTGAGCGCCGGCTTCTCCGATTGCCCCGGCTACCCAGATGAAGCCGAAGTAGCGGCTCCGCGCCTGTGCCGGGGCGTGCTCGGAAACCAGGTGGTAGAGCACGGGGATCGACATGAATTCGCCGATGCTGAGGACGACGACGCCCGCCCCGACCGCCAGGTCATTGGGTGAAACCCCTACCGCAAGGACGCCCGCCGTTGTCAAGCCGAGCCCGATCGACACGCTGCGCCAGGCGATTCCTGCGCTTGCCGGCCGGCGCATCGTCCATAGATAGGCGAACAGGACCGTCGCTGAATTCAACCCGAGCCAGATGTTGCCCCGCGGGCGCAATCCCAATTCCGCGGCGATCAGCGGCGCGCTGGAAAAGATCATGGTGTAGCACGCCCAGATCGCGGAAAAGAGCGCAAATACCTTGATGAAAAAAGGATCCCGCAACGGCGCGAACCAGGATGTCGATCCGGGTTGGCCCGGAGTCCGTTGCTGCGCGACGGGTATGGCGAGGACGCCTGCCACCGCGATGCTCAGCGGAAGCAACAGCCACAGGCTGGTGCTGCCGAGACTCGGCCACAGCAGGAGCGGGCCGGCCATGGCGCCCACGTTGATCAGGAGATAGTGCGTGGAAAAAGCCCGGCCGCCCTGCTTGCCCGAGACCTGACTCAGGATCGAATACACGGCGGGATTCAGTATTCCGCCGCCGATTCCGGCGATGCCGCCCGCCGCAAACAGCGTGAGCGGCGTATCGGCCTGACAGAGCGCCGTCAATCCGAGCGCCTGCACGGCCGAACCGAAGGCGATCACGAGGCGGCCTGGGTAGCGGTCGGCGAGAAAGCCGCCCAGTAAGGGGAACAGACGGTAAAGAAAGATCTGGATGACGAAGAAGAGGGCAAGGCCGGCATCGCTTAGCCAGCCTGCTTGCCACGCGGACAGAGGTTTGTTCGGCGTGATCGCGAAGAACAGGAGCTTGTCCAGTCCGTGAAAGACGAGCAGCGTCCAGAGCGGCCGGTTCATTGCACGGTCCTGACCACGAGTTCACGGAGGATGGATTGTATGCGTGCCGCAGCTTGCTCGGCGGTATCGCCCTTCACGATGACGAAACCAATTCGATCGCCGGAGTTTTCAGGGGGGCGGATTCGATCTCCGGGCCGCTTTTCGAGCCCGGACCGGACGACATAGTCTCGTCGCGTCATGTCTTCCCAGCCATCCACGCTTTTCAGAATGCCGTCGCCCGGGGCGACGACGAAACCTATCGCTGCGGCGTGGCCGTGATGGGCCGGCGCCGCATCGCCGTTGCCGAGCAGGGCGTTGAGGTGAAGCTGGAAGAGGTTGACGCCGGTTGCGAGCGGTATCAGGTCCGTCGTGATGTGATCCCCGCCGGGTCGCGGATTCGTCTCGATGATGCGAGGCCCGGTCGAGGTCCACTTCAGTTCGATGTGGAATACCCCGTCGTGCAGGTCGAGTGCCTGCGCCGCGGATCGGGCCGCGGCGATGAGCGCTTGCCGTTGCGGCTCGGACACCCGCGCCGGGAAAACATGCCCCAGTTCGACGAAGAAGGGGGGCGGCGTCACCCATTTCTCCGTCACGCCGGCAAACCGGACCGCGCCGTCGACCATCGCCAGTTCGACGCTGAATTCAGGGCCGTCCGCGAACGCCTCCAGCAGATATGTCTTGCGACGGACGAGGCCGAACATGCCGAAGTCCGTTTGCTCGAGGTGGAGCCAGGCTTGTTGCAGGGCGTCATCGTCGCTCAACAGCGCGACGCCTCTGCTGGAAGCGGAGCTTGTAGGCTTGATCACCAACGGATAGCCGATGCGGCGCGCGGCGGCCTGCGCCTCGCCGATCGTCTCGACGAGCGCGTAATCGAGCGAAGGTGCGCCCGCCGCTCTATAGGCGAATCTGGCGAGGTCTTTGTGCACGCCTCTCTCAGCCGCGAGCGGAGCGACTCCGCGTAGGCCAAGCAAGGACGCCAGTTTCGCGGCCGTGGTCGTGACGAATTGGTTTCCCGCGACCACGGCCGAGATTGACGACAATCGGCCGGCATCGCCGAGCGTGCGCCAGATGGCATGCTCGTCGTTCACTGGGCACACCAGCACGCCGTCCACGTGCCGGCGATACCGATGCTGGTCCGGGAGCGATGCGTCGCTGGTCACGACCCAGCACGCCAAGTGCATGTGCCGCGCTGCTTCGAGGTAACCGATGCCGAAGTAGCACGGTTCGATGACGAGGATTTCCATCAGTGTTCTCGGTTCGACGGGGTGGTGCTTGTCATGGGCAGGTATTCGGGACGTTCGGTACTTAGGCGCAGCCGGATGCATGGCCTATCTGGATGATGTGCGCGGCCAGGTTGTCGACCTCGTGGAGCGTTGTGGCCGAAGAAAACGAGATCCGGATCGTGCTGTTGAGCCGTGAGGGAGGAATCCGCATTAGAACGCTTCAGGCGTCGATGCACGGAGCGCCCTGGCCTTCAGTTTCTTCAAGGCCGCTGAAAACCGATTGCTATTCCTTGTCTGGAGCGTGACGGAAACCTGATCGAGTTCGATGGGCGTGAGCCGATGTAGATATTCCGGCGGTAAAACAGCGGACCAACTCCGCTGCGAAACGGCTGCGGCCAATGCTTCCCTTTTGCTTCCGTCCCCGAGCAGGCGCGATGTGTCGGAGAGGCAAATGCTCAGAATCGCTTTTCGACCCTCGGCGGTCAGCCGGCGGCTGATCGCGATGCCGAGTTCCAGCGTCTCCAGCGTTGAGGCGCTGGGCCCGGCGACTTCGCCAAATGAGAACCCCTGGTCGCACCCGCGGATAGGGAGGTGCCCGCAATCAATAATGATCCGCTCCCGCAGACACGAAATGAGTCGACTTATTTCATTCCATCGAGGCATTTTTCCCAGGTCCAATTTCCGCTCCCAATATGAGCGCTCCGTCGTGGATAAGGTATTTGAGAATGCGCGAAACGAAGGAGCGTGAGGTTAGTGCGTGGCTGAAAGATATTCGCTTGCGTGGACCGATATATAGAAAGAAGACCGCGATTTTGGCTGGTGCGATCGTAGCCAGGAAAACTTCACTTGTCTTTGGTATTGGTTCGAAAATAAGATGAATCCACGGTTATCCGCGCACCGGGATTTCCGGGTTTTCCACGAGCGTGCAGGCGGAGCGCGATCTTGTCGGAGGAAACGGACCGAGGTGTCTCAGTTCGTCGGTTCCGGGTCGGGCGGGCGGCAAGCGGGATGACGTCCACCGTGGCCGGGTTTGTCGTTCCGATGACAGACGGCCGGCCGATCGGGTCGCTACACTCGCGGGCTATCGGGCCCGGGCCCGCTCACACCCATACCAATCATTGAAAAATCGAGGCCGCCTGCCTCGCAGGAGACACACATGACGCAGCGATTCGAGGAAGGGCTGGGCCGGCGCGACGCGAACTACGTTCCGCTCACGCCGATCGATTTCATCGCGCGCGCCGCCGAGATCTACGGCGACCGACTCGCGGTCGTCCACGGCGACGTGCGGCGCAACTGGCGCGACACCTACGCGCGCACCCGCCGCCTGGCGAGCGCGCTGCGCAGCGCGGGCGTCGGCCCGGGCGACACGGTCGCCGCGCTGCTGCCCAACATCCCCGCGATGGTCGAGGCGCATTTCGGCGTGCCGATGGCGGGCGCGGTGCTCAACGCGCTGAACACGCGGCTCGACGTCGCATCGATGCTGTTCATGCTCCGGCACGGCGAGGCGAAGCTGCTGATCGTCGACACCGAGTACGGCGAACTCGCGCAGCGCGCCGCACAGGAACTGCCCGGGCTCGTGATCGTCAGCGTCGCCGACGCGCAGCCCGCCGACCCGGACCGCTTCGACGCGGCGCTCGACTACGAGGCGTTCGTCGCGACGGGCGACCCGGACTACGCGTGGACGCCGCCCGCCGACGAGTGGGACGCGATCGCGCTCAACTACACGTCCGGCACGACGGGCGACCCGAAGGGCGTGGTCTACCACCATCGCGGCGCGTATCTGGCCGCGCTCAGCAACATCCTCGAATGGGACATGCCGAAGCACCCGGTGTATCTGTGGACCTTGCCGATGTTCCACTGCAACGGCTGGTGCTTTCCGTGGGCGGTGGCCGCGCGCGCGGGCGTCAACGTGTGCCTGCGCCGCTTCGAGGCGCAACGCGTGTTCGAACTGATCCGCGCGGAGGGCGTGACCCACTACAGCGGCGCGCCGATCGTGCAGAGCGCGATCGCCAACGCGCCGGCCGCGTGGCGGGCGGGCATCACGCACGCGGTGCATGCGCAGGTCGCGGGCGCGGCGCCCGCGCCCGCCGTGATCGCGAAGATGAAGGAGATCGGTTTCGTGCTGACCCACGTTTACGGGCTCACCGAGACCTACGGGCCCGCCTCGGTCTGCGCGAAGCAGGCGGAGTGGGACGCGCTCGGCGACGACGAGGTCGCGCGCCTGAACGCGCGGCAGGGCGTGCGTTACCACCTGCAGGCGGGCGCGACCGTGCTCGACCCGGATACGCTCGCGCCGGTGCCGGCCGACGGCGAGACGCTCGGCGAGATCATGTTTCGCGGCAACATGTGCATGAAGGGCTACCTGAAGAATCCGCGCGCGACCGAGGAGGCGTTCCACGGCGGCTGGTTCCATACCGGCGATCTCGGCGTGCTCGCGCCGGACGGCTATATCCGCATCAAAGGATCGCCGCAAGGACATCATCATCTCGGGCGGCGAGAACATTTCGAGCATCGAGGTCGAGGATGCGCTGTACCGGCACCCGGCCGTTGCAATCGCGGCGGTGGTTGCGCTGCCGGATCCGAAGTGGGGCGAGGTGCCGTGCGCGTTCGTCGAACTGCGCGAGGGGATGGAGGCGACCGAGGCGGAGATCATCGCGCATTGCCGCACGCTGCTCGCGAGCTACAAGCTGCCGAAGGCGGTGCGCTTCGGCGAGCTGCCGAAGACCGCGACCGGGAAGATCCAGAAGTTCCAGCTGCGCACGCAGGTGGGCTCGGGGCAGGCGATCGATCTGGCGGGCGACGGAAAGCAGGGGTGAGGCATCGTGCCGGCCTGCGGCGGCGCGGGGCGGCATCGGCATGGCGTGCGGGTCGATCGCGACGCGGGCGGCGTTGCCCGCGCGATGCGCCGGGCGCGGCGGCCGCGCGGCTTGTCGCGTACGAAGCGGGCCGGGTGCGGCGCGCGCGTCGTCAAGGCAGGATCAGCCACGCCACCACGAGATACCGCGCGATCTTCGCGCACGCGACGATCGCCAGGAACGTCGGCAACGGCTCGCGCAGCACGCCGGCGATCACGGTCAGCGGATCGCCGATCACGGGCGCCCAGCAGCTGAGCAGCAGCGACCAGCGCCCGTAGCGGCGATACCAGCGTTCGGCGCGTTCGAGCGCGGCGGGCTTGACCGGAAACCAGCGGCGCGTGCGGAAGTGTTCGATGAAGCGGCCGAGCACCCAGTTGAGCGCCGAGCCGGCGATGTTGCCGGCGCTCGCGACGGCGATCAGCAGCCACGGAGCTTGCTTGCCGGCGATCAGCAGGCCGGCCAGCAGCGCTTCGGATTGCAGCGGGAACAGGGTCGCGGCGAGCAGCGACGCGGCGAACAGGCCGCCGAGGGTGAGGAACGTGGACATCGGGCGATTGTAACGGGCGGTGACATGGGGTCTCGCCGCGCCTTGTCCGGCGGGGCCGGCGCTTCCCGGCCGCGTGTCATAATCAGCACCCCCTCCCATCCGGTCCCGGGCCATCGTGACGCACGCGCGTTTACCGTTTCGAAAGCCAGGCAGCTGGCTCGGCCTGCTCGCGATCCTGCTGATCGCGCTGGCGCCGACGGTGTCGCAGCTGCTCGCGCAGCATGGCCGCCTCCACCGGATCCTCGATACCTACTGTTCCGCCTCGCCGATCGAGCGCGCCGTCGAAAGCCATGCGCACGCCGGCCACGCGGCGGCGTCGCATTGGGAAGCGTGTCCGTATTGCGGCCTGTTCGCCCACGCGCCGGTGCTGCCCGGCGTGGCGCGCGCACCCATCGGCGCGGTTGCGGCGAGCGGGTTCCTGGTGCTGCCGGCGGCGAGCGCCGTCCGGCTCGCGCCGCTGTTCAGCCGCGCCCACGCGCGCGCGCCGCCCGAACCGGCCTGAGATCGCCTTCCGGCATCCGCGTTCGCGCACGGCGACGCGGCGCGCCGTCGCCCGCACGCGGCGGCGCGATCCCAGCGCACGACACAGGAGCAGTACCCTCATGCAAGAACTTTTCAAGCGTTATGCGGCGCCCGCGCGCGCCTGCCTGCTGGCGGCCGGCGCGGCCGCGGGCTTCGCGGCCCCGATGACGGCCGCCGCCCACGCGGTGGTGGGCGACCGCGTGTTTCCCGCCACGATGGCCGTCGACGACCCGGGCGTCGGCGACGAATTCGACCTGCAATACGGCCACATCAAGAGCCCTGCCGACGGCGGCGGCGACATGAACGTGAACACCGTGTCCTATGAGTGGGACAAGCTGATCACCTCGGACCTCGGTTTCAGCGTCGCGGGTTCCTATGTCGGACAGAACGCGCCGGACGGCGGTTCGGCGCGCGGCTGGGACAATCTGACGGTCGGCCTCAAGTACCTCGTGTACCGCAACGCGCCGCACGAATTCATGTTGTCGGCGGGCGTGCTCGCGGCGCTCGGCGGCAGCGGCGCGAAGTCGATCGCGAACGCCTACTCGACGATCACGCCGACCGTCTATTTCGGCAAGGGTTTCGGTGATCTGCCCGCGTCGCTGGCCTATCTGCGGCCGCTCGCGCTCACGGGCGAGATCGGCCCGAACCTGACCACCGCGCGCAGCGCGCCGAACTCGCTCGACTGGGGCCTCACGCTCCAGTACAGCATCCCGTACCTGCAGTCGCAGGTGAAGGACCTGGGCCTGCCGCAGCCGTTCGCGAACCTGATCCCGGTGATCGAGTTCCCGATGAACACCTGCACCGGCAGCGGCTGCTCGGGCACGGCGACGACGGGCACGATCAACCCCGGGCTGATGTGGATGAACCGCTACGGCCAGTTCGGCATCGAGGCGCAGATCCCGCTGAACCGGGCATCGGGCTCGCATCCGGGCATCCTGTTGCAGGCCCACGTCTATTTCGACGACGTGCTGCCGCATTCGCTGGGTCAACCGTTGATTCACTGAGGAGACGCGATCATGAGGTCAGGGAGACATCTCGACATCGGCGCGCGCATCGCGCGCGGCGCCGCCGCGCTGCTGCTCGCGACGGGCGCGCAGTGGGCCTGCGCGCATGCGTATCCGGTTCACCAGACGCCGGGCGCGGGCGCGAGCGTGGCCGCGCCCGCGCAGGTGGCGATCGAGTTCGACGACGCGCTTGAACCCGCATTCAGCTCGATCGCGGTGACCGACGCGGCCGGCAAGCCGGTGACCGCCGCCAAGGCCGTGGTCGATCCGGCGGATCGCAAGCACCTGTCGCTGGCGGTCGGCGGTCTCGCTCCGGGCGTGTACGCGGTCGCGTGGGTGGCGGTCGCGGTGGACGGGCACCGCACGCAGGGGCACTACACGTTCACCGTGAAGTGAAGTGAGGGGGCGGCGCGCCCGCCGTCTCATGGCGGCGGGCCGGCGCGCGCCGAGCCCGCGATCGCGCATCAAGCCGCGTGCGCGTCGTCCCCGTGGCCGAGCTTGAACACGCTCACGGCCTGCGTGAGTTGCGCCGCCTGGTCGCGCAGCTCGGTCGCCGCATGCTCGGCGTCCTCGATCAGCGCGGCGTTCTGCTGGGTCGCCGCGCCGATCTGCGTGACGGCGAGGTTCACCTGCTCGATGCCGGTCGACTGCTCGCGCGACGCGGCGCTGATTTCGCCGATGATGGTCCGCACCTGCTCGACCCGCTCGACGATGCCCTGCATCGTCGCGCTCGCTTCCTCGGCGATCCGGTAACCGTGCTCGACCGTCGACGAGGAGCCTGCGATCAGCGTCTCGATCTCCTTCACGGCCGCCGCGCTGCGCTGCGCGAGCGCGCGCACCTCGGCGGCGACCACCGCGAACCCGCGTCCGTGCTCGCCCGCGCGCGCCGCCTCGACGGCGGCGTTCAGCGCGAGGATGTTGGTCTGGAACGCGATGCCCTCGATCACGCCGGTGATGTCGGCGATCTGCCGCGACGAACGCTGGATGTCGCCCATCGTCGCGACCACGCGCTGCACCGCCTGTCCGCCATGCTGCGCCGCTTCGGAGGCGCCCGACACGAGGTCGTTCGCCTGCGCCGCGTGCTCGGCGTTCTGCTGCACGACGGCCGTGATCTGCTCCATGCTCGCCGCGGTTTCCTCGACGCTGCTCGCCTGGGTGGCGATGCGCGCGGCCATGTCGGTGCTGCCGGCCGCGATCGTCACGGTGCCGTGCGCGATGTCGTGCGAGCCGCGCCGCACCTGCGCGACGATCCGCGCGAGCCCGTCGCCGATGCCGTCCACCGCCTGCACCAGACGGCCGATCTCGTCGGCGCGTCCGTCCCGGGTTCCGCGTCCGCCGATCCGGACGCTGAGGTCGCCCGCCGCGAAACGCTCCGAGGCGCGCGCGGCTTCGTCGAGCGGCCGGCTCACGAGACGTTTGACCAGCATCAGGAACAGCGCCGCGAACGCCAGCACGAACGCGCCGCCGATCGCGAGGAACAGGTTGCGGGTGCGGCGCGTGTCGGCCGTCATTTCATCGTCGATCGCGATGCCGCCGACCAGCCACTGCCACTCGGGCACCGTGACGAACGAGACGAACTTCGCGCGCGGCCCGTCGTCGTGGGCGGCGGAATCGGCCGAGCGGTAGGCGATCTGGCCTTGCTTCGCGGCGAGCATCTGCGCGTAGGGTGCGATCGCGTCGTCGGCGCGCTGGCCCGCGCGGTCCGGGTGGACGAGCAGCGTGCCGCGGGTCGGGCCGTTCGAGGCGTCGAGCACGAAGTAATAGCCGCTGTCGCCGATCTTCAGTTCGCGGATGCCGGCCTCGACCAGACGGACCTCGGCGCCGACGTCGATGCCCACGAACAGCGCGCCGATGATGCGGCCGCCGGCGTCGGTGATCGGCCGGTACTGCGTGATGTAACGTTTGCCGAACAGCGCGGCCAAGCCCGTATAAGCCTGACCGGCCATCAACGGGCCATAGGCGGGGCCCTTGCGGTCGAGCAGCGTGCCGATCGCGCGGCTGCCGTCCTGCTTTTTCAGCGAGGTCGTGATCCGCACGAAATCGTCGTCGGTGCGCGCGAAGACGGTCGCGATCGCGCCGCTCTTCTGCAGGAACTGGTCGGGAATCGAGAAATCGAGGTTCAGCGCGCGGCCGCCCGCGTTCAGCACCGGGGTCGCGACACCGCCGATCTCGACTTTCTGGGCGGGATCGAGCGCGTAGTCGGGCGGCAGGAAGCTCGCGAGCAGATTCATCGAGCGGCCCGCCTCGGCGGACAGCGCCTTGTCGAACAAGCTGATCATCGCGGCGATCGAGCGATCCTTCTCGTCGATGCGGGCATGGGCCTGATCACTGAGCTGGGTGCCCGCGATGTGGGTCAGGGCCCAGGTGAAGACGGCAAACAAGAGGGCAACCAGCGCGCACGAAAAAACGGCGAGGCGTGCGCCCACGCTCGCGCGCTTGAGGAAAGACACGTTCATGTAAAGAAAACTCCGGTGTTGCGGTATTGCAGAGAGGGGGTGGCGGAACGCACGCGTCACCGCTCGCTCATCGGAGGTCTACGGCAATTGGAAAGGATTCTTTAGTTTTTGTAAGGTAAAGGGACGCTGGGTTCGGGGAGGTGTGACTTTTAGGTGACGTTTTCGTAACGGTCACGGTCGGTGGTGCGAATGTCGGCATAGTTGCGCGACGGCGACGGCGACGGCGACGGCCAGGGCCAGGGCAGTGGCCCGGCGATGGTGATGGCCACGGCCACCGCCAAGCGGGGGCGAGAAGGCTCGAAACAGGCGGCCCCCGGGCGAGGCCGCGCTCGGGGCCGCGTCAGCGCGTGATGAACGGCGCCGACGCGCCGGGCGCGCCGCGCGCGTGCCTGCGCTGGCGCAGCAGCGCGACCCGGCAGTTCTCGCGGGCGGCTTCGCGGCCGTCGTCGTCGAACAGCACGAGGTCGCCGCGCATCACGTTGAAGGTGATCACGTGGCCGGTCGGCGACGACAGGGTCTCCGGCGTGTGATGCGAGCCGGCGGGTTCGAGCACCGTGCTGCCGGGCCCCGCGATCCAGTCGTATTCGCGGTAGCGCCATTCGCCCACGAGGGTGTGGACGAACACCCGGCCGTCGTGGCGGTGGCGGGGCAGCGTCATGCCGACCGGCATGCGGAGCAGCACGGTCAGCTCGTCGCCGGCCGCGTCGATGTGCAGGTACTTGATCGCGAGCCCCGGCAGGTGCTCGGCCATCGGCAGCCAGGGCAGGTCGTCGTCCTGCAGGCACGAGATGGGCGGCAGGGCGATGGGCGGGGTTGCGTCGGACATGGCGGGCGGCGTCGGGAAGGGCTCGGAGCGGCGATTATCGCAGACCGGAGCGGCGCGCCTGCCCGCTGCCGCCTACTCTCGCGCCGTGCGGCCCTGCGGCCGCGCGGGCGCGCGCTGCGTGCCGGGCAGCGGTTCGGCCCCGGCGGACATCAGCGGATCGGTGACGACCATCCGTTCGGACGAGCCGTCAGGCCAGGTGATCTTGAACACGCTGCCCGCCGGCAGCGCGAACAGGCCGTGTTCGAGCCGGTACTGCGCCGCGCAGGCGCCCGCGCCCGCACTGCGGATCGCGGCCTCCGAGCCGGTCGACGTGTCGCGCACGTTGTTCAGCTTCGCGCACGGCGGATAGCGCCCGTCCAGGGCCGGCGGCGCGGCGTGGGCGAGGGCGGGCAGCGCGAGTGCGCCCAGGACGACGAGCAGGGAGCGGGACATGGCGGGTTTCCGTGTGGAGAAGGGGGCCGGAACGAGCGTGGCAGGGTCGGATGATACAACGCGCGCGGCCGGCGGCGCCTGGTGTTCGGCGAGCAGTGGCCGATGGCGCGCGGTAAGCCGTGGGCGACGGGCCATGAGCCGTGAGCCGTGAGCGACCGGCGACCGGCGACCGGCGACCGGCGACCGGCGACCGGCAACCGGCAACCGGCAACCGGCAACCGGCAACCGGCAACCGGCAACCGGCAACCGGCAACCGGCAACCGGCAACCGGCAACCGGCAACCGGCGACCGGCGACCGGCGACCGGCGACCGGCGACCGGCGACCGGCGACCGGCGACCGGCGACCGGCGACCGGCGACCGGCGACCGGCGACCGGCGACCGGCGACCGGCGACCGGCGACCGGCGACCGGCGACCGGCGACCGGCGACCGGCGACCGGCGACCGGCGACCGGCGACCGGCAACCCGCAACCCGCAACCCGCATCGCCCGCCGCTACCGCCCGCCTTCCTTGCCGTTTCGGCTTGCTTGCCCCCCGCCGCGCGGCGCGTGGGCTTCCGCGAGGTGGGTCTGGAACAGCAGCGCCGCGCGCGACGGTTGCGGCGAGCGGCGCAGCAGGCTCACGAACCGGCACGCGTAATGGAAGCGCTGCGGCGCGATCGCCTGCATCAGGCCCTGGGTCTCGAAGCTGTGCGCATAGTGGTCGGGCAGGAAGCCGAGATACTTCCCGGACAGGATCAGCGTCGCGATCGACTCCTGGTCCGACGCGTTCGCGCTGCGCGTGAGCTTCGCGCGGTGGCTCAGTTCCATGTTCGGCGAATGAAAGCCGAGCCCGGCGAACGGATGGGCGCGGATCTGGCTCCAGGTCAGCCGCCCGTGCGGCGCGTCGAACAACGGGTGACGCATGCCGCAATACAGCAGCATGCGCTCGTCGAACAGCTCGCTGTAGACCAGGCTGCCGGAGTTGCGGTGCGCGGGGATGATCCCGATCTGATAGCTGCCGTCGATCACGCCGCGCTCCACCTCGTTGATCGACGCCACATGCAGGTTGAGCTGCACCTCGGGCGCCTCGTCGTGGAAGCGGCCGATCGCGTCGCCGAGACGCGCGTTCGGATTGGTCGCGGTCTTGTCGAACACGGCGATGTGCAGTTCGCCGCCCATCCGGTCGTGGATGCCGTCGACGCGGCTGCGGAACGCCTCCAGCGACGCCAGCAGCCGCAGCGTCTCCTCGTAGATCGCCTGCCCCTCGGGCGTCAGCGTGAAGCCCGCGCGGCCGCGCCGGCACAGCACGAGGCCGAGCCGGGTTTCGAGGTCCTTCACGTGGCGGCTGATGGTCGAGATGCCGATGTTCAGCTCTAGCTCGGCCGCGGCCATCCCGCCGCACTGCACCACGCCCTTGAACACGCGCAGCAGCCGCAGATCCATGTCGCTGAGCTGCCCGAGCAGCGCGCGACTCTTCGGTTTTCTTACTTGCATAAAAGCTCAAGTAAACATTGATATCGAGATATTCAAAAGACTAATCGGCGAGCCAACAATGCGCAACATACCCATCAACGAGGAGCGCGCGGCGCTGACCGACATGACCGTTCTTACCGCACCCAATCAGGAAGAGACCCCCCGCACCGACGCCGCGTGGCTCGATGCGCACTGGATGCCGTTTACCGGCAACCGGCAGTTCAAGACCGACCCGCGCATCATCGTCGAGGGCAAGGGCGCGTACTACACCGACGCCGAGGGCCGCAAGATTTTCGACGGGCTGTCGGGTCTGTGGTGCTGCGGCCTCGGCCACGGCCGCGCCGAGATCACCGAGGCGGTGAGCCGCCAGATCGGGCAGCTCGATTACGCGCCCGCGTTCCAGTTCGGCCACCCGACCTCGTTCGCGCTCGCGAACAAGCTGCGCGACCTGACCCCGGACGGCCTCGACTACGTGTTCTTCACCGGTTCCGGCTCGGAAGCCACCGACACCTCGCTGAAGATGGCGCGCGCGTACTGGCGCGCGAAGGGCAAGGGCACGAAGACGCGCCTGATCGGCCGCGAGAAGGGTTACCACGGCGTGAATTTCGGCGGGATCTCGGTGGGCGGCATCGGGGCCAACCGCAAGCTGTTCGGCCAGGGGATCGAGGCCGACTTCCTGCCGCATACCCAGCTGGCCGCGAACGCGTTCTCGCGCGGGCAGCCGGAGCAGGGCGCGGAGCTGGCCGACCGCCTGCTCGACCTGATCACGCTGCATGACGCGTCGAACATCGCGGCGGTGATCGTCGAGCCGTTCGCCGGTTCGGCCGGCGTGATCGTGCCGCCGAAGGGATATCTGAAGCGGCTGCGCGAGATCTGCACCGCGCACGACATCCTGCTGATCTTCGACGAGGTGATCACGGGCTTCGGCCGGACGGGCGCGTTGACCGGCGCGGAAGCGTTCGGCGTGACGCCCGACATCATGAACGTCGCGAAGCAGGTGACGAACGGCGCGCAACCGCTCGGCGCGGTGATCGCGAAGCGCGACATCTACGAGACCTTCATGGCCGCGGGCGGCCCCGAGTATCTGGTCGAATTCCCGCATGGCTATACCTACTCCGCGCACCCGGTCGCCTGCGCGGCGGGCCTCGCGGCGCTCGACCTGCTCGTCAAGGAAGACGCGATCGGCCGCGTGCGCGCGCTCGCGCCGCATTTCGAGGCCGCGGTGCACGGCCTGAAGGGCGCGCGCCATGTCGTCGATATCCGCAATTGCGGCCTCGCGGCCGGCCTGTCGATCGAGCACGCGCCCGGCGAGCCGGCGCGCCGCCCGTACGAGATCGCGATGCGCTGCTGGCAGAAGGGCTTCTACGTGCGCTACGGCGGCGACACGATCCAGCTCGCGCCGCCGTTCATCTCGGAGGCGCGCGAGATCGACAACCTGATCCAGGCGCTCCACGACGCGCTGCACGAGGTCGACTGACGCCTCCGCATCCCATCGCGCCGGCCGCGCGTCGCGGCCGGCGTCGTATTCAACCGCATTCGCCCGATTGCATTTGCATGGAAAGAAAGTCATGAAACACGACAGCAACGTCACGTCCACTGTGGGGCACCTGATCGACGGCCAGCGCGTCGACGGCGGTAGCCGCGTCCAGCCGGTGTTCAACCCGGCGACGGGCGTGTCCGGGCGCAGCGTCGCGCTGGCCGACCGGGTGACCGTCGAGGCGGCGATCGCATCCGCGCAGGCCGCCTATCCCGCCTGGCGCAACACGCCGCCGCTCAAGCGCGCGCGCGTGATGAGCCGGCTCAAGACGCTGCTCGAGGAGCATGCCGACGAACTGTGCGCGCTGATCACGGCCGAGCACGGCAAGGTGCTGCCCGATGCGCTCGGCGAACTGCAGCGCGGCATCGAGAACGTCGAGTACGCGAGCTACGCGCCGGAGCTGCTGAAGGGCGAGCACAGCAAGAACGTCGGGCCGGCGATCGATTCGTGGAGCGAGTTCCAGGCGCTCGGCGTGGTCGCGGGGATCACGCCGTTCAATTTCCCGGTGATGGTGCCGCTGTGGATGTGGCCGATGGCCGTGGCGTGCGGGAATACCTTCGTGCTGAAGCCGTCGGAGCGCACGCCGTCGTCGACGCTGCGGATGGCCGAACTGGCGCTCGAGGCCGGCTTGCCGCCCGGGGTGCTGAATGTCGTGAACGGCGACAAGGAGGCCGTCGACACGATCCTGACCGATCCGCGCGTGAAGGCCGTGAGCTTCGTCGGCTCCACGCCGATCGCCGAATACATCTACACGACGGGTTGCGCGCACGGCAAGCGCGTACAGGCGCTGGGCGGCGCGAAGAACTTCGCGGTCGTGATGCCGGACGCCGATATCGGCAATGCGGTCAACGCGCTGATGGGCGCGGCGTACGGTTCGTGCGGCGAGCGCTGCATGGCGATCCCGCTGGTGGTCGCGGTGGGCGACGAGACCGCGGATGCGGTGGTCGCGGGCCTCACGGCCGAGATTGCGAAGATGAAGGTCGGGCCGGGCGTCGAGCAGGGCAGCGACATGGGCCCGCTCGTGACGCAGCAGCATTTCGACAAGGTGAAGGGCTTCGTCGATGCGGGCGTCGCGGCCGGCGCGACGCTGGTGGTGGACGGGCGTTCGGTGAAGGTCGACGGGCACGACGGCGGGTACTACCTCGGGCCCTGCCTGTTCGATCACGTGAAGCCCGGCATGCCGATCTATCAGCACGAGATCTTCGGGCCGGTGCTCGGCGTGGTGCGGGTCAGGTCGCTCGACGAGGCGATGGCCCTGATCGACGCGCATGAATACGGTAACGGCACGTGCCTGTTCACGCGCGACGGCGAGGCGGCGCGCTGGTTCAGCGACAACATCCAGGTCGGGATGGTCGGGATCAACGTCCCGCTGCCGGTGCCGGTCGCGTATCACTCGTTCGGCGGCTGGAAGCGTTCGCTGTTCGGCGACCTGCATGCGTATGGTCCGGATGCGGTGCGCTTCTATACGAAACGCAAGACGATCACGCAGCGCTGGCCGTCGGCGGGTGTGCGGGAAGGGACGGTGTTCAGTTTTCCGTCGAACCGGTGAAGGAATCCGTGTAGGCAGGAAGCCCGCCGTCAGGCGGGTTTTTTTATGGTGTGGCGGATGAGCGGGCAGGCGGTTCGGAAATGCCGCGGGGTCGTATTTGGCGCAGGTCTGCGAGCACCGGTCTTTTTGCGATTTATTGTGCGTGGATGATTGCCGCATCGGCGGCGTGACGTATTATTTCGACCGCATCGATAGATTCTTTTGATCCTCTATACCGCGCGCGTTCGATGTTTTCCGGTTGCGACGACGAACCGCGTGTTGCCTTGAAGGAGCGGTGTCAATGAAATCAATCAGCCTGAGGTGGGCAATTGGGCGGCATCCGTCATGAACCCGGACAACCTGGCGGGTGGCGCACCGGCAAGCCGCGTGAACGTCGCCGGCGGCGCAGCCGAACGGCAGGCGCGCGCGCCGCTTCCGGCCGTCACGCCGGCGCGGACCGCGCTTCTCGTCATGCATTACCAGACCGACATCCTCGCGCTCTTCCCCGAGGTCGCGCCGGGGTTGCTCGCCCGCACGCGGGCGTTATGCGATGCGGCGCGCGCGCGGGGCGTCAGCGTCTATTTCGCCAATCTCCGTTTCAGCCCCGGCTATCCGGAAGTCAGCCCCTCGAACAAGAACGGGCAGGGTATCAAGCAGCTCGGCCTGTTCGTCGAGGATCGGCTCTCGCCGGACCTGGGCCGGCAAGCGCATGAACCGATCGTCCTCGCGCATCGCGCCAGCGTGTTCTACGGCACCGATCTGCAGGTGCGCCTGTCCGCGCAAGGGATCGATTCGCTGATCATGGTCGGCATCGCCTCGACCGGCGTCGTACTCTCGTCCGTCGCCTATGCGAGCGATGCGGACTTTCGCCTGTATACGGTCAAGGATTGCTGCTACGACCCGGATCAGGTCGTCCATGAGCATCTGTTCTCCACGGCCTTCGATTCGCGCACCACGGTGTTGTCGATCGAGGCAGTGTTGGCGTGGCTCGCCTAGGCCGGCGCCGCCGCGCATTCGTCCTGCGCGCGCCGGCTGGATGAGGCGATCGGGTCGACGCATGCGGCGCGACCTGATCGATCCGCTGGCCGGTTCGATGCCGCGCTCAGGCCTCGGGCTTGTGGCAAACCAGTTCGATGTTGTGCCCGTCCGGATCTATGACGAATGCCGCGTAGTAATGCGCGTGATAGCGCGGGCGCAGGCCCGGCGCGCCGTTGTCCTTGCCGCCCGCCGCCAGCGCCGCGCGATGGAACGCGTCGACCTGCTCGCGGTTCTCCGCCACGAAGGCCAGGTGCAGATGCGCGGGCTTCTCCTGGGCCGGAAACAGGCACAGCGACGTCTTGCCGTCCGAGCTGAGTTCGATGCCGAGTTCGCCTTCGTGCACGACCGCGATGCCGAGTGGTTCGAGTGCCTTGAGGTAGAACGCCTTGCTCGTCGCATAGTCGCTGACGCCGAATACCACATGATCAAACATGGGATTTCCTGTCCAGAAATGGGTGGGCCGGGCTCGAATCATGCTCGAATTCAATTCCCGACGAAAGGCGCGGATTTCCCGGAGAACCGTTCCGTCGGTCAGGTTCGGGTGAGAAGCCGATTAGCCATGCAATGGCCGGCATCGTTCACGTCGCCTTGCCCGGCATGCTGACTCTCCTCCCTCTTATAAAAGCGTCGCCCGACGATTACTCGAGCGTGCTGCGGATCTTTCTCGAATCTCCGTCTTACGTCGAACTTCACGAGGGCCGCTCGCCTTCTTCAGCCGACGTCGAGGATTTCTTCGACGGCAAGCCCGACAGCAAGGATGCATCGGACAAGGCGGTCTATGGCCTCTATGTCGACGGCGACATGATCGGCTGCGCCGACGTGATCCGTGCGTTTCCGCACGACGGCTGCGCCTGGATCGGCTTGTTGCTTTTTTCCGAGCGGCACCGGGGACGAGGCCATGGCGCGAGCGCACTGGCGCTGATCGAAGCCATCGCGCGCGAGTGGGGATGCGTCAGCATGCAAATCGCGACGCTCGCCACGAATCTGCGTGGGCATGCGTTCTGGCGGCGCGAAGGTTTCCAGGAACGTTCCCGGGCGAGCAATCCGCGATTCCCGGCCGAGCTTGTCGTCATGGAACGGGCGATCGAATAAAAAAATAAGCGAGCGGCAGCCGGTGGCGCGCAGCGAAATATCGCTGCTGCCGCCGACGCCGCATCACTTGAGGTCGCTGATGCCGTGCATCGATCGGGATGAACCGGTGGAACGGCAAAGGCGTCGGGTGGCAGAGCCGGCGTGTGTGCGACAGGATGCCGCCGGTGACGGTTCGCTGTCTCGGGAGCCGGTCAGTCATGGTTCCGGTCCGCGTCAAGGCGATCCTTCGTCGGCGGCGGCATGTTCTGTTCTTGCGCAATCCTCGTGGCGAATGGGAATTGCCCTGCGGGCGACCCGGATTCGGCGAGTCGCTCGAAGCGGTGCTGATACGGGACGTGCGCGAGGAATGCGCGCGGTGGTGTCGAGCGCGCGCTATGTCGGCAGCAGGCCGTTCGCGGCGATTCCCGGGAAATTCGCGCTGGTCGTCTGTTTCGACCGCGAATTCGACGCGCGCGATATCTTGTTCAGCGATGAACACGAGGGTTCCGCGTGGATCGACCTCGATCAGCCCCGGCCGCTGACTCTCCCGTTGTGCTATTGGACCTTCTGCCTGTTTGGCGACGCATGAGGCGAAGGAATCGATTGCCGGCGATCGTCGGCGTGCGCCGGACGAAACGCGCGCTTGGTGGCGCGCGTGCTCCGGGTTTTCCGGCGCGAAGCCGGCGGCGTTGCGGGCGACGCCGGCCGCGTTGCTCTGGTGTTTACGGCTTGACCGCGTGCCAGACGTCCTTGAAGCCATCGCCTTTCATATCGCCCTTGGCCATGTCCTTCTGGAAGAAATACAGCGGCTTGCCCTTGTACGCCCATTGCTGCGCACCGTCGTCGCGCTTGATGATCGTATAGTCGCCCATCGCGTGATCGGTCGCGCTGGCCTTGTACGGCGGCCAGTAGGTCTCGCAGGGGCCATTGCAGGCGCTCTTGCCGGCGTTCGCCGGATCCTTGTCGAAGGTGTAGAGCGTCATCCCGTTCGCGGCGACCAGCATGCCGCCCGACGCCATCGCCGGCATATCGTCGGCCTGAGCGGCGAACGAGGCGAGGCTGAACAATACAGCACCGGCAACCAAGGCAATCTTCATGTTGTTATCTCCTGTTGATGTGACACGACATGGGTAAAACCGGGAACGCCGATTGTTGCGCGCCGTGCAGTCATTTTCTCGGTGTGTTGCCGTATGGTCGGCTTTCGCGCAACGACGACACGTCGAACTGCCGATTGCCGATTGCCGGCACGACGTTCGTCTGGATGCCACGATGCAGCAATCTACTCCTTTTCTTTTCCCGTCTCCACTGGGCCTGTCCACCGTCGATGAACGGCTGCCGGGGTGCAAAAAAACCGCATTCGGCGTTTGGCCGAGCCCAATGCGCTCATCGGTCGGGAGTCGGCGCGCCGTTCATCTCGTCGCCGTGACCGGTCGGCCGCCGACACAGGATCGCCAACAGGAGGTCAAGGCAAACTGAAGTTCCGCGTAGAGAGGCGGCTTCAGGCAATGGCTGGAAGAGGATGGTGGTTGGCGGACGTCCATGAGCCGGCCGCTGTTCTGAGCGATGGCAAGCAATAGGGCGGTGCCGAAGGGCACCGCCTCGATACGGCATTGGCGTGTGGACGATGGATCGTCCCTCACCATCGAGCCTCTTGTCCCGGATCCGGGTGCTTTTTTCGGTTAGGTTTTTGTTTATGCAATTTTCACCAAGAGTACCCAATTCCGCCGTTGATCATCATGCGCGATCCGTTGACAGTGCCGACGCCGAGCTTGACGACCGTGCTCTGGGTCAAGCGTGCGCTTCCTCCTATCGCGACGGCAGTGTAGCCACTGTAGTTGCTGAATCCGGCACCTAGCGAAACAGTTTTCCCGCTCTCGACTTGCGGCAAGCCGGCCAAAGCGCCTGCGATGGCCACGCCGGAATAGGCATTGCGAGCGAGATCCGTTATGCCCTGCTGTAGTGCCCCGACGCGTTGATCCGTGTACGAATTCGCAGAGGCCTGCGAGGCATTCAATTGATTCAGGTTGACGGCGTCGGTGCCTTGCGTGCCGGGCGCGACGTTGATGACCTGACGCTGATCGGTGCTGCTGCCGACCGAGACCACGTTCGAGCGTCCGCCGTCGGTGGAGTTCGCGCCGATCGCGACCGAGTTCGAGCCGGCGGTGACGGTCGGCTTGTCGTTGCCGGTGCCGTTCATGTCGGCCGCGATGCCGGTCGTGCTGGTCGAACGGGTCGTGTTGTTGATCGTCGTCGACAACGAGTTCAGCTGGGTGTTGATGTTGGTCACGCCGCTCGATAGTGATGCGACGTTGCTGTTGGTGGTGCTCAGGCCCGTCGACAGCGAGTTGACGGCGGTCGAGGTCGAGGTCGAGAGCGACGAGACGGTGCTGTTGGTGCTGCTCAGGCCGGTGGACAGCGAGTTGACGGCGGTCGAAGTCGAGCTCGAGAGCGACGAGACGGTGCTGTTGGTGGTGCTCAGACCGGTGGACAGCGAGTTGACGGCGGTCGAGGTCGAGGTCGACAGCGAGGTCAGGTTGCTGTTGGTCGTGTTCATGCCGGTGGACAGCGAGGCGACGTTGCTGTTGGTCGCGAACAGCTGGCTGCCGTTGACTGCGTCGGTGCTGGTCTGGCTGATCTGGCCGGCGGCGACGTTGGTGACCTGGCGTTCCGCGCCAGGCGCACCGACGCTGACCACGCCGACCGGGTTGCTGCCCGCGAAGTTGCCGAAGGTCAGGCCGCCGACGGTCGCTGACGAGACCGGGACGGCGGCGGACGTGGTCGCGCCGTTGCCGATCGCGACTGAGTTGTCGACGTTGGCGACTGCGTTCGGTCCGATCGCGACGCTGTTCTGGCCGGTGGCCTGGCTGTCGGCCTCGGTCGAATTGGTGTGGAAGTACTTGGTGCCCTTCGCGTTGATGTTGTCGATCGCCGAGCCGACGTTGTTGTTGGTCGTGGTCGTGCCGTCGGTGTTGTAGGTGATGTAGGCCGGGGCGGAGATGGTGCCGGTGGCCGGGTCATATGTCGCGCCGCCGCCAAGCGCCGCGGCGGTGCTGGTGCCGAGGTTGTTGGTGTTGGTGGTGATCGAGCTGATGCTGGTCGAGAGCGAGCCGATGCCGGTCGAGGTCGAAGTCGAGAGCGAAGCGATGTTGCTGTTGGTGTTGCTGATGCCGGTCGAAAGCGAACCGATGCTGGTCGAGGTCGAGGTGGACAGCGATGCGATGTTGCTGTTGGCGGTCGAGAGTCCGGTCGAGGTGGAAGTCGAGAGCGAGGCGACATTGCTGTTGGTGGTGCTGAGGCCAGTCGAGAGCGAACCGATGCCGGTGGAGGTCGAGGTGGACAGCGAAGCGATCGAGCTGTTGGCGGTCGAGAGGCCGGTCGACGTGGAGGTCGAGAGCGACGTAACGGTGCTGTTGGTGGTGCTGAGACCGGTCGAGAGCGAACCGATGCCGGTGGAGGTCGAGGTGGATAGCGAAGCGATCGAGCTGTTAGCGGTCGAGAGGCCGGTCGAGGTGGAAGTCGAGAGCGACGTAACGGTGCTGTTGGTGGTGCTGAGACCTGTCGAAAGCGAACCGATGCCGGTCGAAGTCGAAGTGGACAGCGAAGCGATCGAGCTGTTAGCGGTCGAGAGGCCGGTTGAGGTGGAGGTCGAGAGCGACGAGACGGTGCTGTTGGTGGTGCTGAGACCGGTCGAGAGCGAGCCGAGGCCGGTCGAAGTTGAGGTGGACAGCGAAGCGATCGAGCTGTTAGCAGTCGAGAGGCCGGTCGAGGTTGAAGTCGAGAGCGACGTAACGGTGCTGTTGGTGGTGCTGAGGCCAGTCGAGAGCGAACCGATGCCGGTGGAGGTCGAGGTGGATAGCGAAGCGATCGAGTTGTTAGCGGTCGAGAGGCCGGTCGAGGTTGAAGTCGAGAGCGACGTAACGGCGCTGTTGGTGGTGCTGAGGCCAGTCGAGAGCGAGCCGATGCCGGTCGAAGTCGAGGTGGACAACGAAGCGATCGAGCTGTTGGCGGTCGAGAGGCCGGTCGAGGTTGAAGTCGAGAGCGACGTGACGGTGCTGTTGGTGGTGCTGAGACCGGTCGAGAGCGAGCCGAGGCCGGTCGAAGTCGAGGTGGACAGCGAAGCGATGCTGCTGTTAGCGGTCGAGAGGCCGGTCGACGTAGAGGTCGAGAGCGACGAAACAGTGCTGTTGGTGGTGCTGAGACCAGTCGAGAGCGAACCGATGCCGGTCGAGGTCGACGTGGACAGCGAAGCGATGCTGCTGTTAGCGGTCGAGAGACCGGTCGACGTAGAGGTCGAGAGCGACGAGACGGTGCTGTTGGTGGTGCTGAGACCGGTCGAGAGCGAACCGATGCCGGTCGAGGTCGAGGTGGACAGCGAGGCGATGCTGCTGTTGGCCGTCGAGAGGCCGGTCGAGGTTGAAGTCGAGAGCGACGTAACGGTGCTGTTGGTGGTACTGAGACCAGTCGAAAGCGAACCGATGCCGGTCGAGGTCGACGTGGACAGCGAAGCGATCGAGCTGTTAGCAGTCGAGAGGCCGGTCGAGGTTGAAGTCGAGAGCGACGTAACGGTGCTGTTGGTGGTGCTGAGACCGGTCGAGAGCGAACCGATGCCGGTCGAGGTCGACGTGGACAGCGACGCGATCGAGCTGTTAGCGGTCGAGAGGCCGGTCGAGGTTGAAGTCGACAGCGAAGCGACATTGCTGTTGGTGGTGCTGAGACCGGTCGAGAGCGAACCGATGCCGGTCGAGGTCGAGGTGGACAGCGAGGCGATGCTGCTGTTGGCCGTCGAGAGGCCGGTCGAGGTTGAAGTCGAGAGCGACGTAACGGTGCTGTTGGTGGTACTGAGACCAGTCGAAAGCGAGCCGATGCCGGTCGAAGTCGAGGTGGACAGCGAAGCGATGTTGCTGTTAGCGGTCGAGAGGCCGGTCGAGGTTGAAGTCGAGAGCGACGAGACGGTGCTGTTGGTGGTGCTCAGACCAGTCGAGAGCGAACCGATGCCGGTCGAAGTCGAGGTGGACAGCGAAGCGATGCTGCTGTTAGCGGTCGAGAGACCGGTCGACGTGGAGGTCGAGAGCGAAGCGACATTGCTGCTGGTGGTGCTGAGACCGGTCGAGAGCGAGCCGATGCCGGTCGAAGTCGAGGTGGACAGCGAGGCGATGCTGCTGTTGGCCGTCGAGAGGCCGGTCGAGGTGGAGGTCGAGAGCGACGTAACGGTGCTGTTGGTGGTACTGAGACCAGTCGAAAGCGAGCCGATGCCGGTCGAAGTCGAGGTAGACAGCGAAGCGATGCTGCTGTTAGCCGTCGAGAGGCCGGTCGACGTGGAAGTCGAGAGCGACGTAACGGTGCTGTTGGTGGTGCTGAGACCGGTCGAGAGCGAACCGATGCCGGTCGAGGTCGAGGTGGACAGCGAAGCGATGCTGCTGTTGGCCGACGACAGGCCAGTCGAGGTTGAAGTCGAGAGCGACGTAACGGTGCTGTTGGTGGTGCTGAGACCGGTCGAGAGCGAACCGATGCCGGTCGAGGTCGACGTGGACAGCGAAGCGATCGAGCTGTTGGCGGTCGAGAGGCCGGTCGAGGTGGAGGTCGAGAGTGACGAGACGGTGCTGTTGGTGGTGCTGATGCCAGTCGAGAGCGAGCCGATGCCGGTCGAAGTCGACGTGGACAGCGAAGCGATGTTGCTGTTGGCGGTCGAGAGACCGGTCGACGTGGAAGTCGACAGCGATGCGACAGTGCTGTCGGTGGTGCTGAGGCCGGTCGAAGTCGAGGTGGACAGCGAAGCGATGCTGCTGTTAGCGGTCGAGAGACCGGTCGAGGTTGAAGTCGACAGCGACGTAACGGTGCTGTTGGTGGTGCTGAGGCCAGTCGAGAGCGAGCCGATGCCGGTCGAGGTCGAGGTGGACAGTGAAGCGATCGAGTTGTTGGCGGTCGAGAGGCCGGTCGAGGTGGAGGTCGAGAGTGACGAGACGGTGCTGTCGGTGGTGCTGAGGCCAGTCGAGAGCGAGCCGATGCCGGTCGAGGTCGAGGTGGACAGCGAAGCGATGTTGCTGTTGGCGGTCGAGAGGCCGGTCGACGTGGAGGTCGAGAGCGACGTAACGGTGCTGTTGGTGGTGCTGAGGCCAGTCGAGAGCGAGCCGATGCCGGTCGAGGTCGACGTGGACAGCGAAGCGATGTTGCTGTTGGCGGTCGAGAGACCGGTCGACGTGGAAGTCGACAGCGACGCGACAGTGCTGTCGGTGGTGCTGAGGCCGGTCGAGGTCGAGGTGGACAGCGAAGCGATGCTGCTGTTAGCGGTCGAGAGACCGGTCGACGTGGAGGTCGACAGCGACGTAACGGTGCTGTTGGTGGTGCTGAGGCCAGTCGAGAGCGAGCCGATGCCGGTCGAAGTCGACGTGGACAGCGAAGCGATCGAGCTGTTAGCGGTCGAGAGACCGGTCGACGTGGAAGTCGAGAGCGACGAGACGGTGCTGTTGGTGGTGCTCAGACCAGTCGAGAGCGAAACGATGCCGGTCGATGTCGACGTGGACAGCGAAGTGATGCTGCTGTTGGCCGACGACAGGCCAGTCGAGGTTGAAGTCGAGAGCGACGTAACGGTGCTGTTGGTGGTGCTGAGACCGGTCGAGAGCGAACCGATGCCGGTCGAAGTCGAGGTGGACAGCGAAGCAATGCTGCTGTTAGCCGTCGAGAGACCGGTCGACGTGGAGGTCGAGAGTGAAGCAACATTGCTGTTGGTGGTGCTGAGGCCAGTCGAGAGCGAGCCGATGCCGGTGGAGGTCGAGGTGGACAACGAAGCGATGCTGCTGTTGGCGGTCGAGAGGCCGGTCGACGTAGAGGTCGAGAGCGACGAGACCGTGCTGTTGGTGGTGCTGAGACCGGTCGAGAGCGAACCGATGCCGGTCGAGGTCGAGGTGGACAGCGAAGCGATGCTGCTGTTGGCCGTCGAGAGGCCGGTCGACGCGGAGGTCGAGAGGGACGAGACGGTGCTGTTGGTGGTGCTGAGACCAGTCGAAAGCGAACCGATGCCGGTCGAAGTCGACGTGGACAGCGAAGCGATGCTGCTGTTGGCCGTCGAGAGGCCAGTCGACGTGGAAGTCGAGAGCGAAGAGACGGCGCTGTTGGCGGTGCTCAGGCCGGTCGAGAGCGAACCGATGCCGGTCGAGGTCGAGGTGGACAGCGAAGCGATCGAACTGTTAGCGGTCGAGAGGCCGGTGGACGTGGAGGTCGAGAGCGACGTGACCGTGCTGTTGGTGGTGCTCAGACCGGTCGAGAGCGATGAAACTGTGCTGTTGGTCGTGCTGAGGCTAGTCGAGGCGGACGTTGACAGACTGTTGATCGCTGTGTTTGTTGCGAACAGTTGCGATCCGTTGACCGAGTCTGTACTCGTTGCCGTCACCTGACCTGCCGCCACGTTGGTGACCTGACGTTCAGCGCTTGGCGCGCCCACGCTCACCACGCTCGACGGTGTTGTGCCTGCGTAGTTGTAAGTCACGCCGCCAATCGCGCCTGTCGCGGTCGGATTTGCTGCCGTCGTCACTGATCCGCTGCCTAGCGCCACATCTCCTGCGTTGTTGGCTACCGCGTTCGGACCGATTGCCACGCTATTCGTCCCCAGTGCTTGGCTGTCAGGTGCCGTGGAGTTTGTATGGAAGTACTTGATCCCCTGGCTGTTGATGTTATCGATTGCCGCGCCGATATTGTTGACCGTGCTCGTCGTACCGTTCGCGTTGTACGTCGTATAGGCAGGCGCGCTGATCGTCCCTGTAGCCGGGTTAAAGGTTGCGCCTCCGCCCAGAGCTGCCGCCGTACTGCTGCCCAGATTGCCTGTCACGGTCGACAGCGAAGCGACATTGCTATTGGTGGTGCTGAGGCCGGTTGAGAGCGAGCCGATGCCAGTCGAAGTCGAGATGGACAGCGAAGCGATCGAGCTGTTAGCGGTCGAGAGACCGGTCGACGCGGAGGTCGAGAGCGACGTAACGGTGCTGTTGGTGGTGCTGAGACCAGTCGAAAGCGAACCGATGCCGGTCGAAGTCGAGGTGGACAGCGAAGCGATGCTGCTGTTGGCCGTCGAGAGGCCGGTCGACGCGGAGGTCGAGAGGGACGAGACGGTACTGTTAGCTGTGCTCAGACCCGTCGAAAGCGAGCCGATGCCGGTGGAAGTCGAGGTGGACAGCGAAGCGATGCTGCTGTTAGCCGTCGAGAGGCCGGTCGAGGTGGAAGTCGAGAGGGACGAGACGGTGCTGTTGGTGGTGCTGAGGCTGGTCGAGAGCGAACCGATGCCGGTCGAAGTCGAGGTGGACAGCGAAGCGATGCTGCTGTTAGCGGTCGAGAGACCGGTCGAGGTGGAGGTCGAGAGCGACGAGACGGTGCTGTTGGTGGTGCTCAGGCCGGTCGAGAGCGAGCCGATGCCGCTGGAAGTCGAGGTGGACAGCGAAGTGATGCTGCTGTTAGCGGTCGAGAGGCCAGTCGACGTGGAAGTCGAGAGTGACGAGACGGTGCTGTCGGTGGTGCTGAGGCCGGTCGAGAGCGAGCCGATGCCGGTCGAAGTCGAGGTGGACAGCGAAGCGATGCTGCTGTTAGCCGTCGAGAGGCCGGTCGACGTGGAGGTCGAGAGCGAAGCGACATTGCTGTTGGTGGTGCTGAGACCAGTCGAAAGCGAGCCGATGCCGGTCGAGGTCGATGTGGACAGCGAGGCGATCGAGCTGTTAGCGGTCGAGAGGCCGGTCGAGGTTGAAGTCGAGAGCGACGTGACGGTGCTGTTGGTGGTGCTGAGACCTGTCGAAAGCGAACCGATGCCGGTCGAAGTCGAAGTGGACAGCGAAGCGATGCTGCTGTTGGCGGTCGAGAGGCCGGTCGAGGTTGAAGTCGAGAGCGACGTGACGGTGCTGTTGGTGGTGCTGAGACCGGTCGAAAGCGAACCGATGCCGGTCGAAGTCGAAGTGGACAGCGAAGCGATGCTGCTGTTGGCGGTCGAGAGGCCGGTCGAGGTTGAAGTCGAGAGCGACGTGACGGTGCTGTTGGTGGTGCTGAGACCTGTCGAAAGCGAACCGATGCCGGTCGAAGTCGAAGTGGACAGCGAAGCGATCGAGCTGTTAGCGGTCGAGAGGCCGGTCGACGTGGAGGTCGAGAGCGACGAGACGGTGCTGTTGGTGGTGCTGAGGCCGGTCGAGAGCGAGCCGATGCCGGTCGAAGTCGAGGTGGACAGCGAAGCGATGCTGCTGTTAGCCGACGACAGGCCAGTCGAGGTGGAAGTCGAGAGCGACGAGACGGTACTGTTGGTGGTGCTCAGTCCGGTGGACAGCGAGCCGATGCCGGTCGAGGTCGAGGTGGACAGTGAAGCGATGTTGCTGTTGGCGGTCGAGAGACCGGTCGACGTGGAAGTCGACAGCGACGCGACAGTGCTGTCGGTGGTGCTGAGGCCGGTCGAAGTCGACGTGGACAGCGAAGCGATGCTGCTGTTAGCGGTCGAGAGGCCGGTCGACGTAGAGGTCGAGAGCGACGAGACAGTGCTGTCGGTGGTGCTGAGGCCAGTCGAAAGCGAACCGATGCCGGTCGAAGTCGAGGTGGACAGCGAAGCGATCGAGCTGTTGGCGGTCGAGAGGCCGGTCGACGTGGAAGTCGAGAGCGACGAGACGGTGCTGTTGGTGGTGCTCAGGCCGGTCGAAAGCGAACCGATGCCGGTCGAGGTCGACGTGGACAGCGAAGCGATGCTGCTGTTAGCCGACGACAGGCCAGTCGAGGTGGAAGTCGAGAGGGACGAGACGGTGCTGTTGGTGGTGCTCAGTCCGGTGGACAGCGAGCCGATGCCGGTCGAAGTCGAGGTGGACAGCGAAGCGATCGAGTTGTTAGTCGTCGAGAGACCGGTCGACGTGGAAGTCGAGAGCGATGAGACGGTGCTGTTAGTGGTGCTCAGACCAGTCGAAAGTGAGCCGATGCCGGTCGAGGTCGACGTGGACAGCGAGGCGATCGAGCTGTTGGCGGTCGAAAGGCCGGTCGACGTGGAAGTCGACAGTGAAGCGACATTGCTGTTGGTGGTGCTGAGACCAGTCGAAAGCGAACCGATGCCGGTCGAAGTCGAGGTGGACAGCGAAGCGATGCTGCTGTTGGCCGTCGACAGGCCAGTCGAGGTGGAAGTCGAGAGGGACGAGACGGTGCTGTTGGTGGTGCTGAGACCTGTCGAAAGTGAACCGATGCCGGTCGAAGTCGAAGTGGACAGCGAAGCGATCGAGCTGTTAGCGGTCGAGAGGCCGGTCGAGGTTGAAGTCGAGAGCGACGTGACGGTGCTGTTGGTGGTGCTCAGGCCGGTCGAGAGCGAGCCGATGCCGGTCGAAGTCGAAGTGGACAGCGAAGCGATCGAGCTGTTAGCGGTCGAGAGGCCGGTCGACGTGGAGGTCGAGAGCGACGAGACGGTGCTGTTGGTGGTGCTGAGACCGGTCGAGAGCGAACCGATGCCGGTCGAAGTCGAGGTGGACAGCGAAGCGATGTTGCTGTTGGCCGTCGAGAGGCCGGTCGAGGTTGAAGTCGAGAGCGACGTAACGGTGCTGTTGGTGGTGCTGAGACCGGTCGAAAGCGAACCGATGCCGGTCGAAGTCGACGTGGACAGCGAAGCGATCGAGCTGTTGGCGGTCGAGAGGCCGGTCGAGGTGGAGGTCGAGAGTGACGAGACGGTGCTGTTGGTGGTGCTCAGACCGGTCGAAAGCGAACCGATGCCGGTCGAAGTCGACGTGGACAGCGAAGCGATCGAGCTGTTGGCCGTCGAGAGGCCGGTCGACGTGGAGGTCGAGAGCGACGAGACGGTGCTGTTGGTGGTGCTGAGACCGGTCGAGAGCGAACCGATGCCGGTCGAAGTCGAGGTGGACAGCGAAGCGATGCTGCTGTTGGCCGTCGACAGGCCGGTCGACGTGGAGGTCGAGAGCGACGAGACTGTGCTGTTGGCGGTGCTGAGGCCAGTCGAGAGCGAACCGATGCCGGTCGAAGTCGAGGTGGACAGCGAAGCGATGCTGCTGTTAGCGGTCGAGAGACCGGTCGAGGTGGAAGTCGAGAGCGACGTAACGGTGCTGTTGGTGGTGCTGAGACCAGTCGAAAGCGAACCGATGCCGGTGGAGGTCGAGGTGGACAGCGAAGCGATCGAGCTGTTGGCCGTCGAGAGGCCGGTCGACGTGGAGGTCGAGAGCGACGAGACGGTGCTGTTAGTGGTGCTGAGACCAGTCGAGAGCGAACCGATGCCGGTCGAGGCCGACGTGGACAGCGAAGCGATCGAACTGTTGGCCGTCGAGAGCCCCGTCGACGTACTCGTCGACAGACTCGCCAGTTGGCTGCCGTTGATGGCATCGGTACTTGCTGCCGACACCGTTCCGGGTGCAAGGTTGGTGATTTTCTGGTTGTTGAGGCTGGCGCCTCCATTCAATGAAGCCAAACCCGACACCTGGAGGGCTCCGACGATGTTGGTGCCGTTCGTACCGCCGTTGATATACGCGCCATTCGACAGGACATAGAAACCATACGCATTGGCGGTCGATCCGCCGGCCGTCGTCGTCCCACCTGTCGACGTCGGTAATCCGCCGATTGTTCCGGTGCCATTCGTTCCGCCGACGATCAGGCTGCCGCTATTCACCATCACCCGGGTGGTGCTGGCGGTATTACATGCGGAATTAAGACCTGTTTGTCCTACCACTCCACCATCGGTAATCTGATAGCAGCCGCTATCGCCATTATCGTTAACAGTGAATTGTTGACCATATGCCGGCATGCTAAAACATGCAGAAAATATAAATGAAATAATGATTATTCTGCGTTCATTTACTTTGCATGTGAACTTTGGTTCGGTTGCTCCATCATCCGAGAGCGCTGTTCCTCGGCGCGACTTTTTCCCGCGTGCCTTGACCGTCTCGGCAGCGGCAACCCATGCGCTGATCGCCTCGTTCCAGATGCTCCGGTATGTGCGGTTCACAGCCACCCCCATGAACAGATCACGATTCCCCCGCATGCCCCGGGGACGCAGATTTTTCCTTCCAGCCTATTCGTATACGTTGTTTAAATAGACGCAGATCATTTTTAATTTTCGAAAATTAAAGCACTAAAAGAAAAATTCACTGATTGTTTTGTTTATTTTTAACAATGCTTTACAGTCTGCCCGATTCAAATCTTGTGGCCATCAACCAAGTGAATCTTTTTCAGCCAGGGCGCTAGGAGCGTTCCATGAAGTTGCGCTTTCTCCAGGTGAAATTGGCCTGAACCCTGCACGAGGCCGAACGCTTGGCGAACGGGTGAGAGAACTTTGCAATTGCCACACGATCCCGGAGCAGATGCCCATCGTCGGTGCAGCAAGTTTGGAAGAATGAAAAGACCGGCGGTCACCGGATCCCGGATCTGGAGTCGGAAAATGAGCATTTCAGGCACCTGATTCCCGAGCAATGGCAGGTCATCGATGTCCGGAAGAGTCCTGAAGAAATGCAACCAGGAAAATCAGCGTCTGGCCTCGGGCCAGCGCAAAACGTTGAAAATGCCGGGCTATCACGACACCAGCCACGTTGTGATCCGGTGCCGGGCCGTCGTGTGGCGACTTACCGGGTCGAGCATCCGGAGGTAGACCGAATGCCAGCGCGGGCAAGCAATCGAGGTGCGGCATTCCGGTACCCGGCAACGACAAGCCGCGCCCGGGCCTCAACCCGGCGCATGCCCCAGGGCCTGCAGGAACAGCGAAAACAACTCGGGCTGCGACGAGATCCCGAGCTTCGCGTACAGATGCCGCCGATGCACCTTGACCGTCTCCGGCGAGATCGCGAGCCGTTCCGCGATCGCCTTCGACGAATTGCCGCGCAGCACGAGCCGCGCGATCGCCATCTCCCGCTCCGTCAGCAGTTCCTCGCCGAAACTCGCGAGCGTATGCTCGACGCGCGCGGCGAGATCGCTTTCCCCTTCGGCGCGCGTCGCATGCCCGAGTTGTTTCCAATGCTGCCGCAACATCGCGAGCAGCCACGGCGAGCACGCGGCGAGCCTGCCGAGCGCCTCGACGCCGAACCGCTCGCGCGCACCCAGCGACAGCGACAGCAAGGTGTCGGCGCCGACCCGCGCGATGACCTGCACCTCGTCCTCGCCGACCGCATCGCGAAAGTAGCTGAGGAAATACTCGCTCTGCCGGAACAGGTCGGGCGCGACTTCCTCCAGCCGGTAGCAGCCGTCCGCGAGCCCGTCGTGCGCGGCCTGCAGGAACGGATCGAGCAGATATAACCCATTCAGGTAGAGCGGCACCGGCGACGGCGCATCGGCGCCGCCCGTGTCGTATTCGTCGAGCACCGTGGGCGCGCCGTCGCGGCCGATCACGGTCGCGAGCGCGTTGTCGAACGGCATCATTTCGTTGAGCAACAGGATCAAGTGCCGCCAGAAGCGCGGCTGACCAAGCTGATCGATCGTCCGTCCGAGCGCCTGATGCAGCGCCATTTCCCTGAACAGCAGTTCCATGAATGTTCCGTCGGCGTAACCCCAAGGGGGAATGGCGGCGTGCAATTTGGCTTCCTAGACTGCCCGCAGCCTGATGGTCCGAGTATGGGCGTTCAAAAATCACGCAGCAAAAGGAGAACAGGATGGCGATGATGTCGGAGTCTTCCAGCGCGGTCCAGGCCGCGCCCGCCGGGTCGGAGGCGCCCGGCGCGCTGGTCGGGTCGCTCAGCGTGCGCGACGCGGTGATGATCACCGTGTCGGGCGTGACGCCCGCCAGCTCGATCTTCGTGATCGCGCCGTTCGCGATCCAGCAGGCGGGCAGCGGCGCGGTGCTGTCGTTCGTGCTCGGCGGCCTGCTCGCGTTCGCGTTCGCGCTTTGTTACGCTGAACTGAGCGCCGCGCACCGCAGCGCGGGCGGCGAGTACGTGATGGCCAAGCGCGTGTTCGGGCGGCTGCCCGGCTACCTGACTTTCATCGCGGTCCTGTCGGTCAGCGTGTTCATTCCCGCCGTGCTCGCGTCCGGGGCCGCGCCGTACCTGAACAACGCGCTTGGCACGCAGTTCGGCAACCAGTCCGTCGCGCTCGTGATCGTGCTGCTCAGCTATGCGCTCGGCATCCTCAACATCAAGACTAATGCATGGATCACCGGGCTGTTCCTCGTGATCGAGATCGTCGTGCTCGCGCTGATCGCGACGCTGGGCTTCTCGTCGCCGCATCGCGGCTTCGACGCGCTCGCGCATCCCGTGGTCGCGCAGGGCGCCTTGCTCGTGCCGGCGACCGCCGCCGCGATCATGCCGGCCGTCGGCACGGCGATCTTCTGCTACAACGGCTTCGGCTCGGCGGTGTTCCTCGCGGAGGATCTCCAGGGCGGCAACCGCAATGTCGCGAAGGCCGTGATCTATTCGCTCGCGGTGATCCTGCTCGTCGAACTGGTGCCGCTGACCGCGATCGTGCTCGGCGCGCCGTCGTTCACCGAACTGGCGAAAAGCGCGGATCCGATCGGCTACGTGGTGCGCGAGCTGGGCAATCCGGCGTTGTCGCGCGTCGTGAGCGGCGGTATCTTCCTGTCGGTGTTCAACGCGATCATCGCGATCGTCATCATGGTCGGCCGGCTGCTCTACAGCAGCGGCCGCCATGCGCTGTGGGCCCGGCCGGCCAACCATGCGTTCACGCGGATCCATCCGCGCTTCGCGTCGCCGTGGCTCGCGACGCTGACGCTCGCGATCCCATCGATGTTCCTGATCTTCGTGTCGAGCCTCGACGACCTGACCGCGTTCACCGTCGACCTCTTGCTGCTGATCTATCTCGCGGTCGGCCTCGCCGCGCTCGCGAGCCGCCTGGTGCGGCGCGACGTCGAGCATCCGTACCGGATGCCGGGCTGGCCGCTGCCGCCGCTCGTCGCGATCGGCGGCGCGGGCTATACGCTGTACACCACCATTGCCGCCGCGGCGAAGCCGACCGACCTGTACATCATCGCGGGCCTGCTGGTCTTCGCACTCGTGATGTATGCGGGCTGGGCGCGCCATAGCAAGACGTTTCGCGAACTTTGAACCACGAGGAATCGAGTATGCGCACACGGGATCTGGGAATCCGCATCGGTCGCGGCACGCCGGGCCGCTTCAACGCCATCACCGACGTCGCCGGCGTGCGGGTCGGCCATCACACGCTCGACGTCGAGGCCGGCGACGCGTCGGTCCATACCGGCGTGACCGTGATCGAGCCGCGCGCGGGCCGCGCACACGACGATCCATGTTTTGCCGGCGTGCACGTGCTGAACGGCAACGGCGACGCGACCGGCCTCGAATGGATCCGCGAGGCCGGCCTGCTGACGACGCCGATCGCCTATACGAACACGCACAGCGTCGGGGTCGTGCGCGATGCGCTGATCGCGGCCGAGCGCGAACATCGCAACGGCCGCCTGTACTGGTGCATGCCCGTTGTGCTGGAGACCTTCGACGGCCTGCTCAACGACATCTGGGGGCAACACGTGAGCGCCGCGCATGCGCAGCGCGCGCTGGCCGCCGCGTGCTCGGGGCCGGTCGAGGAAGGTTGCGTCGGCGGCGGTGCGGGAATGATCTGCCATGAATTCAAGGGCGGCATCGGCACGGCGTCGCGCGTGCTCGACGCGGGCGAGGGCGGCTGGACCGTCGGCGCGCTGGTGCAGGCGAACTACGGGCGGCGCGATGCCTTGCGGGTGGACGGCTATGCGGTGGGCGCGGCGCTCGCCGATGTGCATTCTCCGTTCCGCGCGCCGGAGCCGGTCGGCGAACCCGGCATGGGTTCGATCGTGGTGACGCTCGCCACCGACGCGCCCCTGCTGCCGCACCAGTGCACGCGGCTCGCTCAGCGCGCGAGCGTCGGGCTGTCGCGGGTCGGCGGCGGGACCGAGAATTCGAGCGGTGATCTCTTCGTTGCGTTCGCAACCGGTAATCGCGGGCTGCCCGCCGCGAACTACGATCACGTCGGCGAGCCGACGACGGCGATCCGGATGGTCAACAACGACCATATGTCCGCGCTGTTCGTCGCGGCCGCGGAGGCGGTCGAGGAGGCGATCGTCAACGTGCTGGTCGCGGCGACCGACCTCGACGCACGCGGCGCGCGTGTCGAGGCGCTCGGCGGCGCGCGCCTCGTCGCGACGCTGCGCGCGCTGGGTTGGCGCGGTTAGGCGCGTCAGCGTGGCGTATCCGCCGCGTCGCGGCCGTAGATGCGCGTGCGCAGTTCGCCGAGCCGTTGTTCGAGCACCGGCCGCTGCTGGTCGCGGTCGGGGATCGATGCGGTGACCTCGTCGATGATCTTGCGGCTCTCCACCGCGTAGATCTGGTCCTGCCGCTCGCGGGCCGGCGAGGCCGAGCGCGCCGGCATCGCGAGGTCGCGCAGGTGCGCGCGCAGCGCGTCCCGGCGCACCGCGCGCTGCGCCGGGTCCGGCTCGGCATCGTCCAGCAGCAGATCGGCCATCCCGGACGCCCCATGCGGATCGATCCGGCCCGCCTCCGCGTTGCGTTGCAGTGCGTCGATCAGATGCCGCGCACGGGTCTGCCGGGCGGCGGCGTCGAGCGTATCGCGCTGGTTCGCGTAGGCCTCCGCGCGCGGAAGTCTGCGGGTGGGGTGGGCGGGGTGTCGGACATGGGGTTTCCTGTCGGGAAGGCGGGCGGCGGGCGGCAGCGCGTCGGCGGCCGTCGCGGCGCCGTGCGGCGGCGCGTCGGTGCTGAACAGCACACCCGAGATCACGGTGCAGGCCAGCACCACGGCGGCCGCGCTCCATATCAATTGAGGCTTGTTCATCGCGTGCTCCTTCAGCGGGTCCGGATGAACTGGGGATCGGTGACGCTGGCGAGCCCGGTTTCGACATGGCCCGCGAGCGCGCGCAGATAGCCCGCCTCGGCGTCGGTCGTCACGCTGAAGTCGTACCAGCCGCCGCTGCCGGACAGGTCGCAGGTCAATTCGACGCTCGCGCCGGCCGCGACGACGCCCGAACGGGGGGCCGCGCCGTAGCCGTTATCGGCGAGCGTCACGGTGCGGGCCGTCGCGCCCGCATTGCGCACGCGCACCACGAGGTTGCCGTCGGCCAGGTAGTCCGCGCTGACCGTCAGGGTTGCGCCACCGCCTTGGAGCGTGCCGCGAAAGCCGCGATGGAAGCCGTTCGGCCCGTACACCGCGAAGTCGTAGCGCCCCTGGGCGTCGCGCGCGGACGCCCAGGCGTCGCTGAGCACGCGGCCGCTCTGGACGGTGTAGAAGCGCGGGCCGTCGACGCCGAGCGCGTTGTCGACCTGGAACACCGCCGCCGAAACCCCGCGTGTGTTGCCGGGGATCGCGCGGCCGTTGTTCGACAGGGTGAGATTGAAGGTGCCCGCGCGCGTATCGAGCGCCGCTTCCGCGAACAGTTCGTAGGGCACCGGCCGCAGCTTGCGCTGGCCGGGCTCCTGGAACGGCAGCGGCGCATCCTGTGCCGGATAGTCGGACGGATAGCGGGGCTTCGACAGGTAGTACTGCACCCAGTAGGCGTTTTCGAGTTGCGCCTTGGTCGCGGTGAGATTCAGCAGCGCCGCGGGCACGTCGCGGTCGGCGGTGCCGGCGAAATCGAATGCGGAGGTCAGGTCGCCGCACACCGCGCGCCGCCACGGCGTGATGTTGGATTCGTAGACGAGCGGCTGCGCATCGATGAAGCGCTGCTCGATGAAGCGGATCACCGAGGTATGGTCAAACACCTCGGAGCAGGTCCAGCCGCCCTTCGACCAGGGCGAGATCGCGAGCAGCGGCACGCGCGTACCGAGCCCGATCGGCAGCCCGGACTGCTGCTCGATCTCGCCCGCCACGCTGACGGTCGACAGGCCCTTGCCCGGCTTCCACGGCGGCACGGGCGCGGTCACGTGATCGTAGAAACCGTCGCCTTCGTCGTAGCACAGCAGGAAGACGGTCTTGGCCCAGACGTCGGGATTGGACGTCAGCGCATCGAGGATGCGCGACACGAAATCCTCGCCGAACGACGGCCCCCACCACGGATGCTCCGACGACGAGAATGACGGCACGATCCACGAGACTTGCGGCAACTGGTCGGCGAGCACGTCGTCGCGCAGCGCGGCGATGCCGCGCGCCGTCATGCCGCGCTGGTACAGCGGCGAGTTCTTGTCGGCCGCCTTGAATTGCGAGAACCACGCGAGCGCGTTGCAATCGAAATTGTTGGTGTTGTCGATCCAATAGCGGTTCGACACGAAGTTCCAGGCGTCGTGGTAGGAGCCGACGCCGCCCTCCTGGTAGATCCGCCATTTGATGCCTGCCTGCTGCAGGCGCTCGGGGAACGTGGTCCAGGACACCGATGCCTTGCGGTCGCCCATGACGTTGCTGGTCGCGACCTGACTGCCGTCGGCCTTCGGCGAGGCGGTGCCGGTCATCAGGTAAAGCCGGTTCGGGTTGGTCGGCCCCATCATCGACTGGTGATAGGCGTCGCAGATCGTGAAGGCTTGTGCGAGCGGGTAGTAGTACGGCAGGTCCGTGCGTTTGAAATGACCCATCGCCTCCGGCCATTGCACCGCCATCCACCGATCGTTGCGGCCTTCGTTCCACACCGAATGGAACGGCTCCCAGTCGTGGTACTCGGAGGTCATCCACTGCGCCCAGGTCTTCGACGTATCGAGGTGCCAGGGCACGTAGTCCCAGCCCTTGTAGTTCTGATACCAGATCGCTTTGCCGTCGGAACGCTTCACGGCGCGCGGGTCGTTGAAGCCGCGCACGCCGGGGAAGCTGCCGAAGTAATGGTCGAACGAGCGGTTTTCCTGCATCAGCACGACGATGTGCTGCACGTCCTGCAGCGTACCGGTGACGCGCGCGGGTTCGATCGCGAGCGCGCGACGGATGCTGTCCGGCAGCGCGGCCGCGAGCGCGGCGGCGCCGCTCGCCTGGGCCGCGCGGGTCAGGAAGGTACGTCGGTCGAGACGGGGCATCGGGTTCGCTCCTGAGAGTCGGGGTAGGACGTGGGTCGCTTGCCTCGGCGACGTTCGCCGCGTCGCGCGAGGGCGGGGCTGGAACCAGGCGGGTGCGGCCGGCGGCGCGAGCCGGAGCCGGCGAAACTGATCCTAGGAGCCGGCGCGATCGGAAAATTTTCCAATGGCGACGCCAATTGGTCGTTGAGCGACATTGAAAAATTCATGCGGGCAATGAATCGGCCGGTGGGTGGATTGGTGAATGGATGCCGGGCTATTTTTCGTGCTTCGCAGCGCCGAGGCGCTGCCGCGGAGGCCGTGAAAAGTCCTGCATTTATAGGCATGGGATGTGACCGCGCGATGAAGCAGGTATTGATTTAATCGATTAAACGATTCACTCCAGGAGTGTGATTTATTTGCCTTGGAATGCTAAGGACTGGCCGATCGGCGAGGTCGGGACGATTCGATTTCGAGGTGCGGTGTCGTGCAATGCTTTTCGCATGATGCGAGCCGCGTCGACATGGGCGATGAACCAGATGAGCGTCCCGCACCATGCGGTCGCAGGAAAATCCCGCACGCGGCATAACCTGGTCAACCTCTGCGGGCGCGCCGTCATCCAATGGTTTATTCGAATCGGGGCGCCCTCCATATCGAAAAAAAGCATCGAAAATCTATCTAATGGCCCGGGCTTGAGAAAGCCGCGAGGGATAATTTCCGGATCGGCGTGATTCTATAATAGAAATGGTCCGATTCATTATTTTAATTTCAGGCAATTAAATGTCGGCGTCGATGAGGTCTTCGGACCTTTGCGCGCCCGGCCAAGCCTGTCGGAACGATGCCGGCCTGCTTCCCTCTCGTCATCGTGAAATGTCGTATCTCCGCTCCATCAGCCGAATCGGCGCTGCTTGTCGATAATGTTCCGCTTGTTCATTTAAACAAGCTAAACAAGGTGCGGTGCGGAATGAATAATATTTTTTTACGCTGGATTGTGTGGCGATCATCGCTTAAAGTGACCCGGTAATTTTTGGTAATAATTATTTATCAACCATTAATAATCGGGTGGGCGATATGGCATTGATACGGATCCGGACAGGATGGGTGGCCGTATGCGCGGCGCTGTGGCTGACCGCATGCGGGGGAGACGATTCGAGTATCGGCATGGGGCCGAGCACGTCCGGCGTGGTGGCCGTGGATGCCTCGGCCGGCACCGGCGCGAGCGCACAGGTGGCGGACGCACCTTATCGCGACCCCAACACCTACACCCTGAGCGGCAGCGGGTCGCTGTCGGCGGCCGCGGCGGTGGAGAGGGCGGCGGTCACGCATCACCAGATCGCGCTGAACGGCAAGACGCTCGCCTATACGGCGACGGCGGGCCACCTGACCGCGAGCGAACCGGGCACCGGCAAGGCGGAGGCCTCGTTCTTCTACGTCGCCTACACCCTCGACGGCCAGAAGCCGGGCACGCGCCCGGTCACGTTCTTCTACAACGGCGGTCCGGGCTCGCCGACGGTCTGGCTGCATCTCGGTTCGTTCGGCCCGAAGCGGCTGCAAACCGGCATGCCGAACGCGAACACGCCCGCGCCGTTCCCGCTCGTCGACAACCAGGACACGCTGCTCGACACCACCGACCTGGTGTTCGTCGATGCGATCGGCACCGGCTATTCGCAGGCGATCGCACCGAACACGAACAAGACGTTCTGGGGCGTCGACAAGGACGGGCAAGCCTTCCGCGATTTCGTGATCCGTTATGTCGCAGTGAATCAACGCGGCGATTCGCCGAAATACCTGTTCGGCGAATCGTACGGCACGCCGCGCACGGATGTGCTCGCGAACCTGCTCGAAGTCGCGGGCGTGAAGCTCGCGGGCGTCGTGCTGCAGTCATCGATCCTCAACTACAACAGCAATTGCGACATGGCGCGCAGCGAGAGCTGCGGCGGCTTCGTGCCGAGCTACGGGCTGGTCGGCGCCTACTACAAGCTCGACAAGCCGAATCCGGCCGACACCGTGCAGTACGCGGCCCAGATGCGCACGCTGGCCGACGACCAGTTCGAGCCCGCCGTGCAGGCTTATCTGCGCACGGGCGCGAAGCCCGCGCCGGACCTGATCGCCGCGCTGTCGAGCGCAACCGGCGCGACCACCGCGCTGTGGCAGCGCTACGTGAACCTCGCGCCGGGCACGTATCGCGCGAACCTGTTGTCGGGCACGGCGATCGGCCGCTACGACGCGCGCGTGAACGTGCCCGTCAACAGCCCGTTGAACGGCGGCGATCCGTCGAGCACGTACATCACGAAGCCGTTCACCGACACGATCGCGACCTACCTGCCGAACGTGCTCAAGTACACGGCGACGAACGCGTACGGCATGAGCAACAGCGAGACGATCGGCACCTGGAACTGGCGGCATGACGGCCTGAGCCTCCCCGACACGGTGCCGGACCTGGCCGCCGCGCTGACGCTGAATCCCGCGCTGAAGGTTCTGTCGCTGAACGGCTATCACGATTTCGCGACGCCGTTCCACCAGACCGAACGCGATCTGGGGCGGCTCGGCGCGCAGCCGAACCTGACGATCCGCACCTACCAGGGCGGCCACATGGTGTATCTCGACGATACGTCGCGCCCCGAGGAAAAGACCGATCTCGTGTCCTTCTACAACCGCACGCCGGCCGCGTACTGAGCGCGCCGCGTTCGCGCCGCCCCGGGCGGGCGGCGCGTGTCTTCCAACCAGGAGCCGCACCATGAAGATGGCATCGATGCTTGCAGGGAGCGCCGCGCTCGCGGCATGCGTGATCGCGTGGCAGCCCGCGCATGCGCAGCAGGACGACGACGCGGCGAGCCGCGCGCAACAGGCGCAGCTCGGCGACCCGTACGTGCCGCCCGCCGCGCGCCAGCCGGCCGTCGGCACCGAGACGCGCGGCGACGCGCTGCACGCCCAGGTCGCGCGCAAGCTGCAGGCGCAATTCAACGACGCCGCGCAGCGCAACGGCACGCTGACCCAGGCGCAGGCGCGCGCGGCCGGGCTCGGCTATGTCGCGAATCATTTCCGCCAGATCGACGCGAGCGGTTCGGGTCGCGTGTCGTTCAACGACGTCACGCGCTACATGGACGCCCAGCGCGCGACACAGAATCGCTGAGCCGGATTCGCTCGATACTTTCCAGGAGACTTCCCGATGCAAATGAAATACCTCGGATGCGCGGCCGCGCTCGCGGCGGCCGCGCTGCTCGCCGCCTGCGGCGGCGATGACGGCGGCGCGCCGCCTGTCGTGAGCGCGGCGGCCCAGCCGTCGACCGTCACCGTCACGCCCGCGCCTGCGCCGTTCCAGCCGCCGACGCCGGTCGCGGAGGTCGGCGCGCAGTTCGCGGCCTCGCCGACCGGCCTGCCGTACCCGAAGCTCGATACGCTGTATCCGGGCCACGACGGCCCCACGGTCGACAACGGCATGATCCTGCCGTGGCTGTCGATGCGCGCGCCGACGCGCTTCAAGGTGATGGTACAAACCCCGTTCGACACCGATCGCGACGGCAAGCCGGATCGCATCGCGCTGCGCATCGTGCAGCCGGCGGAGGTGGCCGAAGGGCTGAAGACCCCGGTGATCGTGCGCCCGTCGGTCTACTACGCGGATCCGACCTACGTGACGAAGGCGCGCGCGCCGTTCCTCGGCGAGGCCGAGTACCTGCGCATGGGCTTCACGATCGTCTATGCGGATTCGATCGGCACCAACGAGTCGGACGGCTGCTGGTCGGTGATGGACCAGGTCGAGCGCGACGCGATGGCGAGCGCGGTGCGCTGGCTGACCCAGGATCCGTCCGCGCCCGGCTTCGACGAGCAGGGGCGGAAGGTCAGCGCCGCGTGGTCGACCGGGCACGTCGCGATGGAGGGCGTCTCGTACGGCGGCACGCTGCCGACGATGGTGGCCGCGACCGGCGTGCCGGGGCTGGAGGCGATCGTGCCGGTGGAGGGCATCAGCAGCGGCTACGACTACTTCCGCTACGACGGCGTGATCGCCGACATCGACGACACCGTCACGCTCGGCGACTACATGCAGATGGAGCAGTCGCAGGCGCGCGCGGCGATCTGCGAGCCGGCGCGCGTGAAGGCCGTGACCGATTCCGACGACGCCACCTACGCCTACAACGCGTTCTGGAAGGCGCGCAACACGGTTTCGCTGGTCGACCGGATCAAGGCCGCGACGCTGATCGCGCAGGGGCAGGCGGACAACAACGTGAAGACGCGCAACGCGACGCGGCTGTACGACGCGCTGTACCGCGCCGGCAAGCCGGTGCAGCTGTGGCTGCACAGCCGCGACCATGACGATCCCGCGTGGCAGAAGGAATGGCAGAAGCAGATCCTGATGTGGTACGCGCGTTATCTGTACGGCGTGAACAACGGCGTCGAGCAGCAGCCGACCTATGTGCGCGAGACGCCCGCGGGCGATCTCCCGGCCGGCTCGGGGCCGAACCCGGGGCAGAACGACAGCAGCGACACGCTGGTCGGTCACTGCCATTCCGGCCACAGCCCGCGCGACTGCATTCCGACGGGCGAGCTGTTCATCAAGGAGGATGCGTGGCCGAAGACCACGCGCACGTCGTACTACCTGCACGGCGACGGCGTGGCGGGCGGGCTGCTGACGCCGGATGCGACGGACGGCGCGCAACCGCCGGCGGTCGATTTCAGCAAGGGCTCGGCGGTGCGCTACGAGACGCGCGCACTGGCCAATGCGACGCGCTATGCAGGGGCGATCCGGGTCGCGCTGCGCGGCCGCTTCGCACCGGCGGTGACGAACGTGAAGGCGACGTTGTCGGTCGACGGGCGCGACGTCACGTACGGCTGGGCCAATCCGCGCTTCTACAAGGGGCTCGACGCCGCGCAGCCGATCGTGGCGGGCACGCCGTACGATTTCGCGCTGGAGATGATGCCGCGCGACTTCACGGTTCTGCCGGGCAGCAAGCTGAAGCTGACGCTTGAGGGTTACCAGGGCACGTCGCGGGTCACGCTCGATCTGACGCAAAGCGTGCTCGACATGCCGGTCGTGCCGAAGGCGCGCGTGAAGGCGGTGATGCGGGCCGGTTGAGCGGGGCGCTTGCGCGAGGCGGCGGCCGGCCCGAGGTCGGCCGCCGCGCGTTCAGCGGCAGCCGTGATTTGACGGCGGAGCGCAGGGATCCGGAACACGATTCGCCGGGCCGGCGCTCATGCGTCTCGACCGGGCGCGACTCAACTGCCGAAGTAGATGTTGCAGAAGCTGGCGGGGCCGACGCATTCGTTCGCATCGCTGCGGCGGGTGCGCTCGACGGGCGCGCGCTCGGTCGTCTGGGCGGACTGCGCGTGCGGCGTCGGCTGGACGGTCGTCCCCGTGGCGGTCGCCTGCGCGCACGCGGCGGTGGCGGCGGCGGACAGCGACAGGGCGACGAGGGCGAGGTACGGCGATTTCATTGCTTCTCCTGGGTGGCGCCGTCGGGCTTGGCGGCACACGCACTATATGACGCCAAGGTGTCCGGATTAATCACCGCGCCCGGGGAGCATCTTTCCAATCCGCTCAACGATCGGCGCGCGATCGGGCGCGACGCCGGAACGGCGCGTCGCGGTCGAGCAGCGCGCTGCGAATGAAGTGCAGCTGGCTCACGATGCGCTGCATCCGGCGGCGCTCCTCGGGAATGCCGCACCACTCGGGCTGCGCGCGCTGGACCGAGCGCAGCGCCGCGTCGACGGCGCCGCAGGCGCGCGCGAGATGGGCCGCGTCGGGCCGCTCGAACAGCTGCGGCAGGCGGCGTCGAACCCGATCGATCGAGGCGATCCAGCGCTGCGCCTGGCGCGGCTTGGTCGCGCCGAACGCGTCCAGCTCGTGACGCAGGTCGATCACGGCGTGGCCGATCTCCAGCGTGGCGAGCAGCCAGCGCAGCGCGTCGCGATGCTGCTTCGAGCGCTTCAGCAGCAGGCTGCGCAGATGCGACATCAGCTCGTGCGCGCTCGACTGGAAGCGCGGGTTCAGCGACGGCAGCGGGCCGTCGCAGGCCAGCGACACCTGGCGGCGCAGGTCGTGCTGGATCTTGCCGATCAGCCAGGGCATCTCGATCGGGAACACGACCGCGAACACCAGCGCCGCCGCGAGCATCGACGCCACGAGCGCGAGTCCGTTGTTCACGAGCACGTCCGGCGCGTAGACGATCACGTTGTCCGGCCCCGCGAGCAGGCAGAAAAACACCGCGAAGCCGATGCCGTAGCCGGATCGGCCCGGCCGCGTCGCGAGCCACGCGCCGAACGCGAGCACCGGCGCGAGGGTGGCGCACAGCAGCGGAAAGCCGTCGATGTTCGGGTACACGTGGCACACGAACAGGTAGCCCGTGAGCGTCGCGAGCGCCGCGCCGGCCGCCATCTGCGCGACGAAGCGCGGCGCGCGCGGCGCGGTCGAGCTGAGCGCGCACGCGATCGCCGCGCCGACCACCGCGAGCCCGCCGCTCGGCCACTCGGAGGCGATCCAGAACGCGCTCATCGCGCCGAGCGCGACGACGGTGCGCAGGAACGTGAAGCCGACGAAGTAGGCGTTGGTCTTGACCGTGTAGCGCGTCACCGACTGTTCGAGCACGTGGCTGTCCTGCGCGAGCGACGCATAGGTCTCGGTATAGCCGAGGAATTCGTCGACGAAGCGGTACAGCAGCTCGATCGCGGTGTCGAAGTCGAGCACGCCGGCCGCCTCGCCCGTCGCCTCGATCGCTCGGCGCGATTCGCGCGCGCGGCGCGGCAGCATCGCGAGGAACGCGCTGAGATCGAGCCATGCGCCGGTCGGCTTGGCCGGGCCGCGCTCGAGTTCGGCGCGCAGCGCCGCGAGCAGGGACGCGAGCGTGTCGACGTGCGGCGCGATCGCGCGCATCACGTTGTCCGACTGGCCGCCACGGAGCCGCTTGAGCAGCTGGTGGAACGCATGCAGGCGGGTGCTCGCGTGCATGAATTCGCTGTTGAGCCGCGCGAGCCGGCGGCTGCGCGCGCGGACCCGCGGGTCTTCGAACGAGGCGAAGGCGCGCGTGGCCTCGAAGCCGACGATGCCGTCGACGAAATCGGCGAAGCGCCGCTCGAATACGCCGCGCTCGAGGCGGCCCGAGAGCGTGAGCGCCGCGAAGTCGACGAAGCCGGCGTGCCGTGCATCGAGCGAGCGCATCAGCGCCTTGCTGGAACTGAGCGGAAACACCAGCGCGCTGACGGCGCCCGAGCAGAAGATCCCGACCGCCACCTCGGCCGCGCGGGTCAGCGCGGACAGGAACAGGGCATTCGGCGTCATCACGGCCGGGATCCCGATCAGCGCGGCGGTATAGCCGGCGAGCACATAGCCGTACCAGCGGAAATGGCGGTTGCGCACCGCGGCCGCGATGCAGCCGCCGACCCACAGCGTGATGCCCGCCATGTACAGCTCCGGCTGTTGCGCGAACAGGCCGCCCAGCACCAGCGCGGCGACCAGCCCGACGCCCGTGCCGATCACGCGGTAGAAGCTCTTCGCGAACACCATGCCGCTCATCGGCTGCATCAGGACGAACACGGTGGTCATCGCGATGCGCGGCTGCGACAGGTCGCACCGCATCGCGATGCCCATCGCCAACAGCGCCGCGCCGACTGTCTTGCCGAGATGCAGCCAGACGAGACCGTCGCGGGTCGCCCATTGCCGGCCGAGCTGGCCGACGCGATGCCGCCAAGGCCTCCATCGGCGCGGATCGACGAAGGTTCGTGCTGACGCAGGCAGGTGCTTCATGATGGGGATAGGGCTGCTGGCAAGCGCGGATCGACGGCTCCGGCCTGCGCGACGACGCCAGTGGGACCGGAAAGGCGCCGATTGTAGGAGCCTCGCGCGCCCGCATTAACGCAATGGCGGGGAAACCTCAGTTTCTGTGGCGGTAACAATGCGGGGGGATGGCTGGAGGACAATATCGCTTCTTCAGAACCGCTCGAACGAGAATGGATACGCTACAGAACATGCGGGTATTCGCCCGTGTGGTGGAGGCGGGCAGTTTCACCGCCGCCGCGCAGTCGTTGAACGCGACCACGGGCGCGATGTCGCGCGCCGTGTCGGAACTCGAGGCCCGTCTGCGCACGCGCCTGATGAACCGCTCGACCCGACGCCTCGCGTTGACGCCGGCCGGTGAAAACTACCTGCGGCGCTGTCGGCAGATCCTCGCGGACGTCGATCGCGCCGAGGAAGAGGCGAGCTGCGCGCACGAACGGCCGGCGGGCCTCCTGCGGATGTACAGCTTCGCGAGCGTCGGGCAGCACTATGTCCTGCCGGCGCTGACCACCTACCGGACCCGGCATCCGGACGTATCGATCGAGGTGACGCTGTCGCAGCGTACGCCGGACATGTTCGACGGCAGCAGCGACGTGGCCGTGGTGACCGCGTCGTCGCTGCCCGATTCCGAACTCGTGTCGCATCAGCTAGGCTCGACCTTCAGCATCCTGTGCGCGTCGCCCGACTACGTGCGGGCGCACGGCGCGCCGCATTGCCCGGCGGAACTCGCGGCCTTCGACTGCCTGACCTTGCAGACTCCCGCGTTCCCGACGCACGAATGGCAGCTGGACGGCCCGGACGGCGTCGAGAGCATCCGCGTCAGCGGCCCGGTGCAGACCAACACGGCGGAATCGCTCGCGGTCGCCATTCGCGGCGGGATCGGAATCGGCATGCTGCCGCTCTATGCCGCGATCGACGACCTGCGCAGCGGCGCGCTGGTGCGGGTGCTGCCCGAACATACATTGCAGAAGATGAACGTCTACGCGCTGTATCCGTCGCGCCGCTATATCGATGCGAAGGTGCGCACCTGGGTCGAATGCCTGCGCGAGCGGATTCCCGAGATGATCGCGCGCGACGAGGCGGTGCTGGCTGCGCTCGGGCGCGATGCGTCGTATCTGTTCACGGGGGATAGGCCGGCCGGTGCGGCGGTGCGCGCGGGGCCGGCGCTGAATCATTGAGGTCCGGGCGGATGCGCGCCGCGTCGCGGCGTATTCGCGGGGCGGCGCGATAGAAAACGCCTCGACCGGTTCGAAACAAGAAAATGCGTCGCCGACGGGGCGCGCCGACAGCGTGACGCCGAAGGTCGATGAGACGGTTCTGGTGTTCGTCGTTGAACCGCGCGAAGCGAAACCCGCGAAGCGGATCTGCCACGGCGGCGTCGCTCACGCCGCCGCCGTGGCGGCGGGCCGTTGCGCCCGCCGCTTCTCGCGCGCTTACTGCGCGCGCACGCCGGCCTGCGTCGCACCTGCGGCAGCCGGGCCGTAGGCGGTATCGCTGGCCTTGCGCGCCGCGAGGCGCTTTTCCGCGAGGCGGAGTTGAGCGGCCTGGATGTCGTCCGGGTAGGTCGACTCGTTGCCGCGCGACGGCTGGTAGCCCACCGATTCCAGATCGACCAGTTCCTGCACGACCTGCGCGCGGGTGAGCTGTCCATGCGGCGCCTGCGCGAACGAGAGGGCCGGTGCGGCGAGCATGACGACGGCGGCGGCGGTAACGAGCGATTTCACGATGATCTCCAGGTGGATTCCGGGTGGTTCATGGCCGGGAGGCCGAACCGATGCAGGCAGTTTACGGCGCGGCGATGCGTGAAAAAACCGTGAATCGGGGCAAGCAGCCTTCCAGATCGCACAACATTCAAGTCAGAAGGATTGCGAATCGATCAGACGGACGACGTGAATTCATGACAGTCCGATGACGGTTCGTTCCGCGCGCGTCAAAGCTGTTCTCCAACGAGGGCGGATGATCGGACGCGCGCGAGTTTCTACACTCATGCCGTTTCGTGAGTGGTTTCAAATCAATAAGGAGTCTGGTTGTGAAGAAAATCCGGTTTGCGATGGCAACCGCGGGGGTGGTGGCGGCGACGGCCGCGCAGGCGCAAAGCTCGGTCACGCTGTACGGCCTGATCGATGCGGGCGTCATGTATACGAACAACGTCGCGGGCGGCGGCCTGTTGCAGGCGACGAGCGGCGCGGTGAACGGCAACCGCTTCGGCGTGCGCGGCACCGAGGACCTCGGCGGCGGCCTGAGCGCGCTGTTCGTGCTCGAGAACGGCTTCAACAGCCAGAACGGCAAGCTCGGCCAGGACGGCAAGCTGTTCGGCCGGTTCGCCTATGTCGGGCTCGCGGATCGCACGCTCGGGACCGTCACGCTCGGCCGTCAATACGATTCGCTCGTCGATTTCGTCGCGCCGCTGTCCGCGACGGCGGGCACCTTCGGCGACGCGAGCTTCGCGCATCCGTTCGACAACGACAACCTGAATCATTCGCTGCGCATCAGCAATGCGGTGAAGTACACGAGCCATACCTACGGCGGATTCAAGTTCGGCGCGCTGTATGCGTTCTCGAACAACATCGACTTCGCGGCCAACCGTGTCTACAGCGTCGGCGCGAGCTACACGCGCGGGCCGCTGAACGCGGCGGCGGGCTACCTGCAGATCAACGGCTCGAAAGGCACGAATTCGAGCAGCCCGGGCGCAGTCGACATCGCGGAATCGGGCGCGAACGGCAAGGGTGGCTTCACGGTTGGCGCGGATCGCCAGCGCGCGTTCGGCGGCGGCGTCAATTACGCGTTCGGGCCGGCCACGGTCGGCTTCGTGTTCACGCGCAGCGAATTCGAGAACTCGACCTCGTTCGGCTCCTCGGGCGGCACGCTCAGCTTCGACAACTACGAGCTGAACGGTAAGTACAACGTGACGCCCGCGCTGAGCCTCGGCGCGGCCTATACCTACACCGACGGCCATGTCGACGACACGACCCGCTACGGCGCGGACCCGAAATGGCATCAGGTCGACCTGCAGGCCGTGTACAAGCTGTCGGTGCGCACCGACGTCTATCTCGAAGGGATGTACCAGCACGCGGTGGGGCGCAACTACGTCGCGTTCATGAACACGGCGGGCGGCGCGTCGTCGAGCGCGAATCAGGTGGTCGTCGCGGCGGGGCTGCGCACGCGCTTCTGAGCATCCGGCGGGCGATCCGGCGGGGACGGGTTCGATATGTGTCGATTGACGCTCGGGCGGGCGCTGCGGCGAATGAACTTCCGTTCGCGTCGCAGGAGCCGATCGATGAATTCGCCCCGCCCTCAGATAGTGTGAATAGGCTCCAGCGAAGCAGGATGTGAGGGATTCAGGCGCTGGGGTGTTTGATGCTTCTGCGGCAAATCGATACTGAATCGCGTGCATCCTTTTATGAGATAGGCTGTCCGCGACGGTTATGCAGATGAAGCAAGGAAATATTGACTGCGACACCGAGCGACGTGGTGCATGTCTCGCCTACACATACGCAGCCCATCACCTCTGAGGCCGAGCGTACATCGCTCCGATGATCTTCCCTGCAGTCGACAGATAATTGTTAATTATTCTTTCTTGTTCTGATTTACAGATTCCGGGAGGCTTGGCATATAATCCGTCGGCAATATTCGGTTTGAAAAATATATATTTTGAGAGTCTTGGGCGCATGGTCGACTAGAGGCATGCAAAAAGAGCGGGCACGACTTCATGGACGAGTATCGGCTTAGAGAAAGCATAAGAACCGGACTGCTTCAACAAGACCGGTTGTTGCGGCTGGACACACCGCTGCCAGCGAACACGTTCGTTCCCAGGCGCGCGTTGGCGGTCTCGGCACTCGGTCGTGATTTCAGCTGGACCCTCGATGTCGTGTCCGGGGCGGCCGACGTCGAACTGAAGAAGCTGATCGCGCAGCCCGTCACCGCATGGCTGCAGCAGGCCGACAAATCGTATCGCCCGTTCAACGGCTACGTGCACACCGCCCGACGCCTGGGCGCGGACGGCGGCCTGACGAGCTATCAGCTGGTGTTCGCGTCGTGGCTGCACTTCCTGCGTTTCCGGCGCGACGAGCGCATCTGGCAGGACCGTCCCGCCGACGCGATCATTGCCGACGTCTTCAACGAACACCCCCAGGCCCGGGGGCACTTCCAGTTCGCGCTGTCGAAGCCGCTGCCGTCGCGCTCCTACTGCCGCCAAAGCGAAACCGACTGGAACTTCGTGCACCGCCTGCTCGAAGCGGAGGGCCTGTACGGCTTCTGGCGCCACGCCGACGACGGCAAGTCGCATACGTTCGTCATCACCGACACGCCGCAGTCGCTCGATGCGATGACGCCGGACACGATCCGCTTCCACCGCGCCGATCTCGGCAGCGAGCGCGACGCGCTCACGCAGTGGGCCGGCTCGCGCACGCTGCAAAGCACGTCGTTCGCGTCGCGCACGTTCGACTACAAGCAGCCGTCGACGCCGCACAACCCGAAGGGCACGTCGCTGCCGACCAAGGCGAACCAGGGCGAGCTGCCGGGGCAGACCGAGGTCTACGAATACACGGGTGCGTACACCTACGGCCCGCAGACGAACGGCGACCGGCTGTCGGCGATCCGGCTCGAAGAATGGGAATCGCGCGCGAAGCGTTTCCACGGCGCGGGCGGCGTGCGCGGCGCGGACGCGGGCCGCCGTTTCCATCTCGCCGGGCATCCGGAGCACGACCGCGACGCGGCCGAGCAGCGCGAGTTCGTGATCATCGGGATCACGCGCGTGATCGAGAACAACCTGCCGCTCGGCGGCGGGGAGACGAACTTCCCGCACAGCCTCGCGGGTGTGATCGCCGAGGCGCGCGCGACGGGCGCATCCGCCGCGGCGAGCGTGCCGCACGCGGGCGATGGCGCGCAAGGGTTCTACCACGTCGAGATCGAGGCGCAGCGCGCGTCGGTGCCGTACCGCAGCGCGTTCGAGCATGCGAAGCCCGAGATGCACCTGGAGACGGCGATCGTGGTGGGGCCGAAGGGCGAGGAGGTGTATACCGACGACCTGAACCGTCACAAGGTGCAGTTCGTGTGGGACCGCCTGAACGCGGGCGACGAGCGCGCGTCGTGCTGGCTGCGCGCGGCGTTCTCGGACAGCGGCGCGGGCTACGGCGCGGTGCATCCGCTGCGGGTGGGCGAGGAGGTGATCGTCGACTACGTGGGCGGCGACTGCGATCGGCCGCTGATTACCGCGCGGGTTTACAACGGGGCGGTGAAGCCGCAGTGGCATTCGAACGGGATCCTGTCGGGCTACCGCACGAAGGAATACGCGGGCAGCGGCTACAACCAGATGGTGTTCGACGATGCGACGGGCCAGAACCGCGCGCAGTTGTTCAGCAGCCAGGGTAATACGCACCTGCATCTGGGCTACCTGATCCAGCAGGACGGGAATGCGCGCGGGCCGTTCCTCGGGCAGGGCTTCGACCTGCGCACGGACGCCTACGGCGCGGTGCGCGCGGGCGGCGGCCTGTATGTGACGACCTATCCGAAATCGGCGGCGAGCCAGCCGTTCGACGCGAGCGACACGCATCGCCAGCTGGGCAACGCGCAGCAGCTGCTCGACGCGCTGTCTAACGCGAGCGCGACTCATCACGCGGAGAGTTTGAGCGAAGGGCGCGCGGCGCTGGGCGCGCTGACCGACGTGACGCGCGACACGAAGCCGGGCGGCGCGACGGGCGGGCGCACGGCGGGCGGCGGGGACGGGCTCGGCGGCGGCGTTCAAGGAGCCGGCGATGCTGTTCGGGAGCCCGGCGGGGATCGGGCTGTCGACGCAGCAGAGCACGCAGATCAGCGCGGACCAGCACATCAACGTGGTGAGCGGGAAGAGCACGCACGTGGCGGCGGGGAAGTCGCTGATCGCGAGCGTGACGGAGAAGCTGAGCCTGTTCGCGCAGAACGCGGGGATGAAGCTGTTCGCGGGCAAGGGCAAGGTGGAGATCCAGGCGCACTCGGACAACATCGAGCTGACGGCGCAGAAGACGGTGAAGATCCTGTCGGCGACGGAGACGATCGAGGTGGCCTCGCCGAAGGAGGTGCTGCTGACCTCGGGCGGCGCGTACGTGCGCATCGCGGGCGGCAACATCGAGATCCACGCGCCGGGCAAGATCGACATCAAGGGCGCGACACACGCATTCGAGGGGCCGGCAAGCCTGCCGTATCCGCTTCCCGGCCTCCCTCAATCCATTTGTGTCGAGTGTCTGTTGAAGCGTGCAGCGTCTCGCGCTGCGCTTATTACAAAGGGAGTGTGACGTGTATTTCGTCCCAGCAGCACTTGAGCGTGATGTTGCACCAAATTTTCATACCTACGCGGTCGTCATCCCGGCGCCGGAGAAGGTACGTCGGCAAGCGCTACAGCCTGCATGTGAGGAAGGTTTGCGGAAACATGCGGATACGCGAGCGGTGTTCGTCGATAAGAAAAGGTCTTGACGAGATGGGCGCAGTGACCGTATTCGAGGCGGCCCGGTCGAGACACGCATATATATATGTGCTTGCTGACCCGGCTCAAGATAGAACCTTACCGGCAGCACTGCAATTCGATTCAGCGAGAGCGATATGTCTGCTTGATGGTCCAGTCGATGTGACGGCAGTTGCACCGCACGTGATATCGGTTGATGAAGAGAATGATCGTCGTATGGGCGAATGGCTGGAGCAGCACGCGCCGAGTGTTCCGTGTGCAACCTTTCTCATTACCTTCATGTCCCTGGAGACGATTGCCAGGCATTTGAGTTCATTTGTCGACGTTGTGCTGCCCGACGGGACGACTATGGCGCTCGCATTCTGGGACCCCGCTATACTCGCAGTGCTGAATGGTGCGAGGGAAGACGATACGCAGCACATTCGCGGTCCAGTGTTGAAGATCGAGCAGAAGCAAGCCTTCCTGGCTCCCGTTCTCGAATGGTGGTACTGGGATCGAGCCGGTTGCCTTCGGAGCATCGACTGGAAGGAGTGCTCCGCATCGGACACCCGATCGGACATCTTGCCGCCGCTGATCCTCGACCAACATCAGGTTGATGAACTGGTTGAAGCCGGCGTGCCAGACAGTATCTTGCACTACATCTGGCTCAATATGCCGGGGCTGCTGCTTCGCATACCTGAACCGGCGCAGTACGCATTTGTGCGCTCGCAGATACTCAATGCGCGAAAGTATGGACTTGAAGGAACGGGCGACCTCGTCAACTATTGCTGCGTTGCGCTTGCATACGGAGAGGCATTTGATCTGCTACCGCGAGTTGCCGTTCTGCTGGAGCAGGTCACGAGCAAGACCTTGACCTTCGACGATCTCATGAAGCACTTTCCGCACGATATTCCGACAGTCGATGCTGGTCATTGATGGTCGATTTACTGAATTGATGAAATGAAAACGAGACCTGGAATCGCAGTACATAGAATGGCTTGCCGCTTGCTTGTCGGCCTGATGTATCTGCTGCCGCTTACGGCTTGCTCGGAGAAAACCATGAATCTTGACGTCTCGATCTATAACTATTGGCCTCGTGCGATCTATGACGTTGCAGTCAATAGTCAATACGCAGGTGGTGCATTCATGGCATATGAGCCCGGTAATGCCGGAGGAAAAATTGTCTGCTGCGTGAAGGTCAAGCAAGGCCCAATTTCCATTGAATATTCACTAGGCGGCCCGGAAGGTGCTCCGAGATTGGGTGAAAGGATTCACGCAACTGCAGAGTTGCGCGAGTTGCCAGGAAACTCAAAGGTCCTCACTGTGCATGTATACCCCAACGAAACAGCTTTTGCTGAAGCGTCGAAGGAATATGTTGACGAGCGACCGGAGCCAGGGGCTAGAAAATAATGAGTTCGCTTCCCCAGCCTCCGTCGCTGATGCAAATTATTTCGGCTGCGACGCGAGATGTTCCGAAAGCACCACCGACAGAGAAGCAAGGCTGTTCCGATGTCATCCACTTGACCTTCTTTTTTGATGGTACGGGAAACAATCGGAACATAGATTCGATGGAACAACGATGGAGCAATGTTGCTCGATTGTTTGATGCCGCAATAAATGCTCCCGGCAAAGGAATTTACAGCTTCTACATCAGCGGCGTCGGCACGCCCTTCAGTGGCGAGGTATCGTGGGTTGATAAACCCGATGTGTGGCTTGAAGACCATGCACTCGGTGGTGCATTTGGGGCTGGAGGTGATCGTCGGTTGCTTGATGGCGAAGAGCGCATGAATCAAGCGCTGCGTCAAGCCGTGGTCAACAACGCCAAAAAAATGGGTGGTGAGGTCAGGCAATATGTGGAGAAGAACACGGATGCGAGCCTGAACGACTTGAATAAGGCGATCGGAGCACATCGCCTTATCAAGGTCATCAACATATCCGTGATAGGTTTTTCTCGCGGAGCGGCCCTCTCTCGAGCATTCGTGAACATGCTCTTCGGACAGTGCAAGAAGCGGGGAGATGGTGTACTGACGTTAAGTGGTTTCCCCGTTCGTTTCACGTTCCTAGGCGTGTTCGACACGGTTGCTTCTTTCGGGATGCCTGCGCATAACATCACGCTGCCTTTGCAGCAACGTGATCTCCGGATCCCTGCTTGTGTCGAACGTTGCGTTCATTTTGTCGCCGCCAATGAGCTTCGTTACTCGTTCCCAGTGGACTTGATTCGCGAGGATGGAAAATACAAAGCGGGTTGGACAGAGAAGGTTTATCCCGGTGTGCATTCCGATATCGGTGGTGGATACGGGCCCAACGAACAGAACCTCGATGGAAATTATGCACGGATCCCCATGACTGATATGCATGAGGAAGCACTCAAGGCAGGTGTTCGCTTATTGTCGCAGGCGGATATCAAACGTACCCTCGCACCTATCACAGATCGATTCACTGTCAAGCCCGAGACGCAGAAGAACTATCAAGCCTACATGAGCGCCGCGCGCCCACCGGGAACCTCCGTCGAAGCCGACATGAGGTGCCACATGAAGTCATACTATGAAGCCAACGGAACGCTCTCGCGCAAAGGGCAACCGCTCGCGGGCCAAGTCTCGTTCAAAAGCAGCTCCGTCAAGCATGTCATGTGGGGGACGATCGATCTGGAGGCGCCTGCCTATGCCGAAGCGCTAAAGACGCGGCGTGATGTTGTCGTGACGAATCGCGGAAGTGCCGCAGAGCGCGTTTTTTTCTATACGTTTAAACCCGAGCAGTGGCGCCTCGATGCCTGGGTGACGAATGCGCCTGATAGTGTCGTCAACTTTTTTGCGCACTACGTTCACAATTCCAAGGTTGATTTCATCGCGAACGTCGAACCATTCAGCTACTTCCGCCCACGTGGCGTCTTCGAGCAAAGATCGTCGTGACCTGACCTGATCTGATTTGATCGATCAGCAGAGCCGCACTCGTAAAATATCCGCCTGCGCTTGGTTCACCGATATCGTAGAAGGGGGCTCCGCATCGGACGCCCGATCGGACATCTTGCCGCCGCTGATTCTCGACCAACATCAGGTTGATGAACTGGTTGAAACCGGCGCGCCAGACAGCATCTTGCACTACATCAGGCTCAATTTTATGGGGCTGCTGCTTCGCATACCTGAACTGGCACAGTACGCATTTGTGCGCTCGCAGATACTCAATGCGCGAAAGTATGGACTTGAAGGAACGGGCGACCTCGTCAACTATTGCAGCGTTGTGCTTGCGTACGGAGATGGATTTGATCTACTACCGCGAGTTGCCGTTCTGCTGGAGCAGGTCACGAGCAAGACCTTGACCTTCGACGATCTCATGAAGCACTTTCCGCACGATATTCCGACGGTCGATGCTGGTCATTGATGGTCGATTTACTGAATTGATGAAATGAAAACGAGACCTGGAATCGTAGTACATCGAATGACTTGCCGCTTGCTCATCGGCCTGATGTGTCTTCTACCGCTTACGGCTTGCTCGGAGAAAACCATGAATCTTGACGTCTCGATCTATAACTACTGGCCTCGTGCGATCTATGACGTCGCCGTGAATGGCCAATACGCCGGTGGTGCCTATATGGCCTATCACCCTGGCGGTGCGGGTGGCTCCACAGTCTGCTGCATCAAGGTCAAGCCGGGTCCAATAACGATCGAATACTCCCTCGGCGGCTCGGAAGGTATGCCGAGGCTAGGTGAGAGAGTTCATGCGATTGCGATCTTGCAGGAGTTGCCCAGCGACTCCAAGGTTCTCACTTTTCATGTGTATCCCGACGAAACCGCTTTCGCCGAAGCATCGAAAGAATTCGTTGACGAGCGGCCGGAGCCAGAGGGGAAAAAATAATGAGTTCGCTTCCCCAGCCTTCGTCGCTGATGCAAATCATATCGGCTGCGACATGCGATGTACCGAAATCACCACCAACTGCCACGCAAAACTGTTCCGATGTCGCGCACCTCGCCTTTTTCTTTGCCGGTACGGAAAATAATCGCAATGAGATGTAGTCGGGCGACGATGGAGCAATGTCGCAAGATCGTTTGATGCCGCAATGAACGATCCGTCAAAGAGTATCTATCCGCCATGCAGGCCACATGGGGAACAATCAAGGCGGCGGTTCGTGTGACGATTGCCGGATCTGTCAGCGCCGTCTCTGTCGCACATACGCCGGCACCACAGTATGTTCAACTGAGTGCGAGACCGAAGGCGTTCGTGATCATCGCGAATGCACGGCATGTCAAGCAGTTGACGCTTACCGTTCCGCCGGAGCTACGAGTCGTGCATCGATGTCGCCTTGAGCAAGTAGCTCTATCTCGCGATCACGTGGACGGATGACGGCGATGGTTTCCAGGTCCACTGGTTGAACCACACCAGCCCGGCGCTGCTCGCGCACAAATATCGCTGCAAGAGCGGGACATTCGTCGTAGATCAATAGCGTCCGCATTGTGTTGGAGGTGTCGACGCTGACGGGAGAAAGGACGCGTACCGGTAACCGTCGCCCACCCGAGCGTGGTCTGCCCGTGGCTCCTGAATGCCAAGAGCAATGCGACAGCGCTACCGCGCCAATAATCCCGGTCGGAACGAATCGCTCCCCCATCTAATTCATCCCGATTATCCAATAGCCCTCCGCGCATCGCCTCATTGTCCAGGTATCCCGCCGTTCCTGATTCGATAAAAATCCGTTCAATTGATGATCGTCCTGTTTTCTTCAGCGGTTTGCACATTAAAATAGCGCGGCGGCTGCCAACAGGCGCGATTCAATGTGCAGCATGAACAATGCTGATTGTTCGATCCGCAGCATGACGCCCTGTTTCCGATATCAACCAGCACAAGTCAGCCGATTTTGCGAACGGGTCCGCACACTGAGATCACAGTGTGGCGGCCATTTACGCTGAAACGCCGGAGATCAAGAACCATGAGTACGCAGGGCGAGTTTTCATTGAGCGAGGTTCCGAGAGAGGAGCGCAAGGGACTGCTGTCGATCACGATGGTGCTGCTCAGCTTCACCTTTTTCACGGGCACGATGTTCGCGGGCGGCAAGATCGGCGTCGCGTTCAATATCGTCGACATGCTGTGGATCGCGGTGATCGGCAATCTGTTGCTGGCCGTCTACGCGGCGGCGCTCGCGCTGATCGCGTCGCGCAGCGGGCTGAACTCGGTGCTGATGGGGCGCTTCTGTTTCGGCGAGATCGGCAGCAAGCTGTCCGACTTCCTGCTCGGCTTCGCCGAGCTCGGCTGGTACGCGTGGGGCACGGCCACCGTCGCGATCGTGCTCGTGAAGCTGCTCGGCTGGCCCGCGAGCGTCACCACGCCGCTCATGGTGCTGTTCGGATTCGGTTTCGCGATCACCGCGATCATCGGCTATCGCGGCATGGACGCGCTGTCGCGCGTGTCGGTGCCGCTGATGTTCGCGCTGCTGGTGATCTCGATGGGCATCGCGACGCGCGACATCGGCGGCTGGGCGGGCCTCGTGAAGATCGTGCCGACCCACCCGATGGGTTTCTCCGCCGCGATCACGATGGTGTTCGGCACGTTCGCGAGCGGTGCGACGCAGGCGACCAACTGGACGCGTCTCGCCCCGAACGGGCGCACCGCGGTGCTCGCGAGCCTGATCGGCTTTTTCGTCGGCAATGGCCTCATGATCATCGCGGGCGCGTACTGCGCGATCGTCTATCAGCAGCCCGACATCGTCGAGGTGATGCTGCTGCAAGGGCTGTCGATCGCGGCGGTCGTGATGCTGTGCCTGAATCTGTGGACGATCCAGGGCCCGACGATCTACAACGTGTCGGCGGCCGCGTGCCATCTGCTGCGCACCGAGCGCCGCCGCACGCTCACGCTCGTCGGCGCGGCGATCGGCATCGTGCTCGCGATCGGCGGCATGTACGAGCTGCTGATCCCGTTCCTGATCCTGCTCGGCTCGATCATCCCGCCAGTGGGCGGCGTGATCATGGCCGACTACTGGTATCGCCATCGCGGCCGCTATCCGACGCTCGCGTCGGCGCAGCTGCCGCGCTTCAATGTCGCGGGGCTCGGCGCGTACGCGATCGGCGCGGCGCTCGCCTATGCGTCGCCGTGGATCGCGCCGATCGTCGGGATCGCCGCCTCGGCGCTCAGCTATGTCGTGCTCGTGCAGTTCGCCCGCCGGCCGGCGGGCGCGGCGCCGGCGCGGGGAGAGTAAGCCGATGAGCCTGACAGTCAGTGAAATCCTCCAATTGCCGGGGCTCGGCGAACTGCGGCTGCGCGCGGGCGAACGCGGCGTGCAGCGCGCGGCGCGCTGGTACTACGTGGCGGAGAACGAAGGCATCGCCGATTGGGTGATGGGCGGCGAACTGGTGTTCGTCACGGGCATCAATCATCCGCGCGACGAGCAGAACCTGCTGCAGCTGATTCGCGAAGGCGCGCAAAGCCGCATCGCGGGCATCGTGATCCTGACGGGCGAGGCGTTCATCCGCCGCATTCCCGATTCGGTGATCGAGCTCGCGCAGTCGCTCGACATGCCGCTCATCGAGCAGCCGTATCTGCTGAAGATGGTGATCGTCACGCAGCTGATCGGCACGGCGCTCGTCCGGCACGAGAACACGCTGCGCTCGCAGCGCGACATCCTGAACCAGCTGCTGACGGGCGACTACCCGAGCCTGGAGATCGCGAGCCATCGCGCGCGCAATCTCCAACTGCGGCTCGATGCGCCGCGCCGCGCGGTCGCGCTGCGGCTGTCCGGCGTGCCCGCGCTGTTCGACGGGCACCAGCCGGAGGCCGCGGAGGCGATGTTGCAGGATGCGCGGCAGGCGGTGCAGCGGCACCTCGATGCCTGGAGCCGCGAGCAGGAGGATGCGTTGCCGCCCGTGATCCAGGGCGAGCTGTTCGTGCTGCTGATGCCCTGCGACGATGCGCAGTTCCGCAAGGGCAAGCAGCAGCTGGCCGCGCTGCACCACGCGCTGCGCGGCCAGCTCGGCGCGCTGACGCTGTTCATCGGCGTGTCGGCGACCGTGTCCGCCGCGCATCACTACGGGCGCGCGCTCAGCGAGGCGCGCCAGGCGCTGGGCGTGGCCGAGAGCATGCGCGCGGGCAAGGGCCTGTGCGACTACAGCGAGCTGGGCGTGCTGAAGCTGCTCGCCGCGATTCCCGATCCCTCGCTGCTCGACGGCTTCGTGAAGGAAACGCTCGGCAGCCTCGTCGACAGCCACCGCAAGCATCCGACCATGCTGATCGAAACGCTGGAGGCGCTGTTGCAGGAGAATGGCAACACGATCCGGGCGGCCGAGCAGTTGTCGATCCACCGCAATACCTTGAACCATCGGCTGCGCCGCATCGAGACGCAGTCCGGGCAATCGCTTGCCGACCCGCATTTCCGTCTGAACGCTTCCGTCGCGCTGCTCGCGTGGCGGATGGCGGACGCCCAACGCCAGGAGCTGTCATGAAAATCGTCAATGCCAAGCTGCGCAAGCGCAACGGCCTGTTCAGCATCGAGCTCGACGGCGCGCTGATCGCGCGCGTCGAGCCGCAGCCGGCGCGCATCGCCGCGGCGGCGCACGACATCGACGCCGACGGTCAGCTCGCGATCGCGCCGCTCGTGGAGCCGCACATCCATCTCGACGCCGTGCTGACCGCGGGCGATCCCGAGTGGAACATGAGCGGCACGCTGTTCGAGGGCATCGAGCGCTGGGGGCAGCGCAAGGCCACGATCACGCACGAGGACACCAAGACGCGCGCCCACACGGCGATCCGCATGCTGCGCGATCACGGGATCCAGCACGTGCGCACCCATGTCGACGTCACCGATCCGACGCTGGCCGCGCTTGCCGCGATGGTGGAGGTGCGGGAAGAGGCGCGCGGCCTGATCGACCTGCAGATCGTCGCGTTTCCGCAGGAGGGCATCGAGTCGTTCGACAATGGGCGTGCGCTGATGGAGCGTGCGGTCGAGATGGGCGCGGATGTGGTCGGCGGCATTCCGCACTTCGAGAACACGCGCGAGCAGGGCGTCAGCTCGATCCGTTTCCTGATGGACCTGGCCGAGCGCACGGGCTGCCTCGTCGACGTGCATTGCGACGAGACGGACGATCCGCATTCGCGCTTCCTCGAAGTGCTGGCCGAGGAGGCGCGCGTGCGCGGGATGGGCGCGCGCGTCACGGCGAGCCACACGACCGCGATGGGCTCGTATGACAACGCTTACTGCTCGAAGCTGTTCCGGCTGCTGAAGCGCTCGGCGATCAACTTCGTGTCGTGCCCGACCGAGAGCATCCACCTTCAGGGCCGCTTCGACACGTTCCCGAAGCGTCGCGGCGTGACCCGCGTCGGCGAGCTGGACCGGGCGGGGCTCAACGTCTGCTTCGGGCAGGATTCGATCCAGGATCCGTGGTATCCGCTCGGCAACGGCAACATCCTGCGCGTGCTCGATGCGGGCCTGCATATCTGTCACATGATGGGTTACGACGACCTGCAGCGCAGCCTCGATTTCGTGACCGACCACAGCGCGAAGGCGCTGAACCTCGGCGAGCGCTACGGGATCGAGGCGGGGCGGCCCGCCAACCTGCTGGTGTTCGACGCCGACAGCGACTACGAAGCGGTGCGCCGTCAGGCGAAGGCGCGCGTGTCGATCCGGGGCGGCGAGGTGATCCTGCGGCGCGAGCCCGAGCGGCTCAGCTATCCGGCGAGCGCCGCGCAGGGCGTGTGAGCGACGGCGGCGCGTGCATCTCATGTATCGGGCGCATTGATTCAGTCAAAAAATCAATTTGCCTCATGAGTGGGCCGCGCCTACGATGAGCGCCAGCCATGAGGCGCCGGGCGGCGCCTCGGTGATTCTCGTCGAGCGCTGCCATGTCGGTTTCCTCCCAGTCTTCCGTTCCCGCTGAATCCTTTCGCGCGCCGCGCCCGCCGGCGCGCGCGCGCGTCGCATTCGCGCTCGCCGCGGTGCTGACGGGCGTGGGCGCGGGGCTGGGCGGGATGGCGCTCGCGCTGCTGCTGCACGGGATCCAGCATCTCGCCTACGGCTACAGCGCCGCGCACCTGATCAGCGACGAAAGTTTCCTGCAAGGCGTGACCGGCACCACGCCGCTGCGTCGCGTGCTGGTGCTGATCGGCTGCGGCGTGGTCGCGGGCGGCGGCTGGTGGGCGCTGTACCGCTTCGGGCGGCCGCTCGTCAGCATCCGGCGGGCCGTGGCGTCGGACGATCCGCGTCTGCCGCCCGCGAGCACGACGATCCATGCGCTGCTGCAGATCGTCACGGTCGCGCTCGGATCGCCGCTCGGGCGCGAGGTCGCGCCGCGCGAGATCGGCGCGCTGTGGGCCGGGTGGCTCGCGTGGCGCGCGGGACTGTCGCTCGACGAGCGCCGGATCCTCGTCGCCTGCGGCGCGGGCGCGGGGCTCGCGGCGGTGTATAACGTGCCGCTCGGCGGCGCGGTGTTCGTGCTCGAAGTGCTGATCGGTTCGTTCGGCTGGCGTGCGCTCGCGCCCGCGTTCGCCACCTCGGCGATCGCGGCGCTGGTCGCCTGGATCGGGCTCGGCAACGAACACCAGTACCGGGTGCCGGCGCTCGCGCTGACGCCGTCGCTGGTGGTCTGGGCGGCCGTGTGCGGGCCGCTGTTCGGCGCGGCCGCCTGGGGTTTCGCGCGGCTCGCCGAGCGTGCGCGCGGCGCGGCGCCGAAGGACTGGCGTCTGCCGGTGTTCGCGCTGCTCAATTTCGCCTGTATCGGCGTGCTGGCGATGGGGTTTCCGCAATTGCTGGGCAACGGCAAGGGGCCGGCCGGGCTGAGTTTCGACAGCGGCCTCGGGATCGGGCTCGCGGCGACCCTGCTCGCGTTGCGGGTGGCGATCACGCTCGGCAGCCTGCGCGCGGGCGCGGAAGGCGGCCTGCTCACGCCGGGCATCGCCAACGGCGCGCTGCTCGCGATCGTGCTGGGCGGAGCGTGGAGCCTCGCGTGGCCGGGCACGGCGCTCGGTGCGTATGCGGTGGTCGGCGCGGGGGCGTTCCTGGCCGCCTCGATGCGGATGCCGCTGACGGCCGTGGTGCTGATGCTCGAATTCACGCGCGTGGACCACGATTTCCTGTTTCCGATCCTGCTCGCCGTGGCGGGCGCGATCGTGACGGCCGATCGGCTCGCGCGGCGCGTCGACCGCTGACGGCAGGCGCTGCGTGCCATGCGCGCAGCAGCGGGGCGGGCAGCGCGCGCGGATCGTCGATGACGCGCGACGGCGGTGCGAGGCGTCCCGACGCCGATGACGCGCATGTCCATGGCCCGCGCCGCAGGCGATCGCCCGCGTGGCGGAACACGATGCCGGCGTAGCGTCCAGGTCGAGCCGGTCGTCGCCGCAGGCGATCCCGCGGATCCTCGGCTGGCGCTGCCGCGATGACGGCCGGCAAAGCATCGGATCCCGTGCTTCATTCTCCTTTCATCCCGCGCGCCCGTGAGGTCGCGCCGCGTTCGCGCAACCACGGCCGGTCCACGATACGTTGTGATCGCAACCGATTCGATGCGATTCGATGCGATTGCAGGCAGGCCGCCGCATCGTTTGCAAGGTGCCCGACCGCCTTCGGCGCGGCCTCTCTCAGCAGCAATTCAGGCGGTTTTATGCAAGAATCCGCCGGGTTCCCGCGCACTGCCGCGACCGCGAACCCATAGACAGACGAGAGAAGAGGAGACGACAGTTGATTCAACGCATTTCGAGCTTTTTCACCCAGGTCGTGCACCGTGTGCTGCCCGACCCCTTGATTTTCGCGGTGCTGCTCACGATCGCGACTTTCGCGCTCGCGTTCGGCCTCACGCCGAAGACGCCCGCGCAACTGGTGCTGCTGTGGGGTTCCGGATTCTGGAACCTGCTCGCCTTCTCGATGCAGATGGTGATGATCCTCGTCACGGGCCACGCGCTGGCCAGCTCGGGGCCCGTCAAGCGCGTGCTGGTCGCGCTCGCGAGCGCCGCGCGCTCGCCGGGCCAGGGCGTGATGCTGGTCGCGTTCGTCGCGGCGCTCGCGTGCGCGATCAACTGGGGCTTCGGCCTCGTGCTCGGCGCGATGCTCGCGCGCGAGGTGGCGCGCCGCGTGCCGGGCACGGACTACCGCCTGCTGGTCGCGTCCGCCTACATGGGCTTCCTGAGCTGGCACGGCGGCTTGTCCGGATCGATTCCGCTCGTGGCGGCGACCAAGGGCAATCCGATGGAAAAGACGATCGGCCTGATCCCGGTGTCCGATACGATCTTCACCGGCTATAACGCGTTCATCACGATCGGCCTGATCGTCATGCTGCCGTTCCTCGCGCGCCTGATGATGCCGAAACCGGACGCCGTCGTGACGGTCGATCCGAAGCTGCTCGAGGATCCGCCGAGCGTCGAGCGCAAGCTCGGCCCGGACGCGACGCTCGCGGAACGGATGGAGGAAAGCCGGCTGCTGTCCGCGTTCGTCGCGCTGCTGTGCTTCGGCTTTCTCGGCGTGCGTTTCGCGCAGAAGGGCTTCGCGCTCGACATCGATACCGTCAACCTCGCGTTCCTCGCGGCCGGCATCCTGCTGCACAAGACGCCGATGGCCTATGCGCGCGCGGTGGCCGGCGCGGCGCGCGGCGCGTCCGGCATCATGATCCAGTTCCCGTTCTATGCGGGCATCCAGGCGCTGATGGATCATTCCGGGCTGGCCGGCGTGATCACCAACTGGTTCGTCGACGTCGCCAACGTCCACACCTTCCCGCTGCTCGCGTTTATCAGCTCGGCCGTGATCAATTTCGCGGTGCCGTCGGGCGGCGGCCACTGGGTCGTGCAGGGGCCGTTCATCATGCCGGCCGCGCAGGCGCTCGGCGCGGACCTCGGCAAGGCGGCGATGGCGATCGCCTACGGCGAGGCCTGGACCAACATGGCGCAGCCGTTCTGGGCGCTGCCGGCGCTCGCGATCGCGGGCCTCGGGGTGCGCGACATCATGGGGTATTGCGTGACGACGCTGCTGTTCTCCGGCATCGTGTTCGTTGCCGGCATGTACCTGTTCTGAGCGGGGCGGTGCGCGGCCGGTGGTTGCCGGCCGCGCATCCTTGTACAGCGCCGTACGATTCACGACAGATAAAGACCAATCTTCGCGATTCCCGGACGGATCTTCCAAAGTGGCTGACCGAAAATGAAAGCGCGCCGTCATCCGGAACCGAACGGGCGTCGCATACGTGAGTTGACGGGCTGAATGGCTGAATGGGATATGGCGCGGATGACGTATCGATTGGCCGTGAAAGCGGAGCCGCGCCCGCGCGCGCCCTCTATCGTGACGACTCCTTCTTCTCCGGAGTCATCCATGAAAGCTGAAGTCCTGTTGCCCGACGCGGTGAACCACGTGACGCTCGACGGCGTCACGGTCCGCAAGGGCAGTGTCGGCGCGTTCCTGGCGAGCGCGCGCGTCTGGGGCGATCCCGCCGGCACGGCGGCCGCGCGCGAGGAGGCGGCGCGCGACCTCGCCGAACTCCTGCCGGCGCTGCGCGCGCTCGGCCTGTTCGACGTGTTCGAGATCCGCGACGCCGCGCTCGCGCGCTTCGTCGCGTCGTGCTGAACGCCGCGTCCGCGTTCAGCGTGCCGGTTCGTCGGTGAGCGTTTTCAGGAACGCGATGATGTCCTGGATGTCCTGCTTCGACATCGCCGGCTGATCGCCGAACCTGCGATCGAACGGCGCGTCGGTCACGTCGACGTTCGCCTGATACTGCGCGGGAATGTCGTCGTACTTGAGGATCTTGCCATCCGGTCCACGTGGATAGAACTTGCCGGGATCGGTGTTGCGCGCATTGTAGAAGTCCATCACCTGATCGAGCGTGTGGTACACGCCATTGTGGAAGAACACGTGGCGCGTGGCCGCGTTGCGCAGCGTCGGCGTGAGGAACATCGCGCAGTACTGGGTCTGGTCCTTGAGGTCCTGGCGGAACGGGCCGCAGATGCCGAGATCGTAGAACGCCGGGTTGTGGTTCTGCGCGAGCGCGCGATTGCGCGGCACGCCGAGCGCCTCGTACTGGTAGTCGGTGAACATCGGCGGCAGGCCGTCGGCGCTCGGCTTCGACAGGTGGCAGCCCGCGCAGTTGGCCTTGCTCGGGTCGTTGAACAGCCGCAGGCCGCGCAGTTCCGCCCGCGTGAGCCGCGCGCGGCCTTCGAGCCAGTGGTCGTACTTGCTGCTGTAGGGATGGAACGACGGGTCCTCGACCTGATAGCGCGCGATCGCGAACATCGCCTCCGATACGGTGAGCCGCGCATCGTTGAAGATGCGCGCGCCGAACAACTGCGTGAACTGGTGCGCGTAGGGCGCCCGCGCGAGCTTGCGCGCGACGGTGTCGATGTCGGGGTTGGCCATCTCGACCGGATTCAGCAGCGGCCCGAATGCCTGCTGCTGGAGCGTGTCCGCGCGGCCGTCCCAGAACATCCCGCCTTGCGGCACCATCTGCGGCGCGGCGGCGACGCCCGCCGTCTTCTGCGCCTTCACGACGTCGGCCGACGAGGCGGCGAGTTGCGCGACGCTGGCCGCGTCGTCGTTCTCCGACGTATCGGGGCCGATGCTGAAGTTCGGCTGGCGATACAGGTAGGTCAGCGAGGGCGGCGGGCGATAGCCGGGCTGCGACAGCGCGCTGCCGCCGAGTTGCACTTCGAGATCGTTCGGCGGGCCGTACGCATGCGCGGGGCTGTGGCACGACGCGCACGACTGGCGGCCCGATGCGGACAGCGTCGGATCGAAGAACAGCGTCTTGCCGAGTTGCGCGACCGCGCTGAGCGGCGCGGCGGCGGGGCGTTGCAGCACCACCGGGTGCGGGTTCGCGCCCGTCAGGTCGGCGACGAATTCGGCGGCCGGCGCGGGCAGCGCGGCCGGGAACGCGGCGGCGAGGGCCGCGCCGCCGAGCGCGACGGCCGCGACGAGCCACGCGACGATGCGCAGCGGGCGGCGCGCACGCTTGGGAGGGGAGTCGGACGACGGGCCGGCGGCCGGACGGGAAGCGGAAAACTCGGTCATGCTGAAGCGGTCTCGTGGCGAAATGTCGGGCTGGCGCCGTGGCGCCAGATAGGCTAAAGGCCGGCGCCAGGCGCCGGCCGTTCGAACGGGCGAAAGGCCGCCCGTTTCGCTCAGGTCAGATCGACGGCGGCGTGGCCACGGCCGTGCCGAGCGTCGGATCCAGATACAGCGTGTTGCTGTTCGCGCTGCCGCTCAGGTTGAGCAGATCGCGCAGATCGCCCGCCGTCGCATCGAACGAACCGCCGCCGATGCGCGTGCTGTTCAGCCAGTTGTCCTCGATGAAGCGGACCACCGAGGCCTGGTCGATCAGCGTGTGGCTCACGTAGTTCTGCTTCGCCCACGGCGAGATGACGACGAACGGAATGCGCGTGCCCGGGCCGCAGCGGCCGTTGACCGTCGCGCCGCCGACGCCCGTCGTCGCGGTGCCGGAGCCGCACTGGGCGTTGCCGTTCAGCTGGTCGATCGCGTCGAACGAGGCGCGCGTCGGCGAAGCGTAGGCGTGGTCGTACCAGCCGTCCGAGTCGTCGTAGGTGACGATCACGGCGGTGTTCTGCCAGTCCGGCTGCTGCTGCAGGAAGTTGATCACCTTGGTGACGAAGGCCTGCTCGTCGAGCGGGTCCGAGTAGCCGGCGTGCGCGTCCTGGGCGGCCGGGGCCTTCAGGAAGCTCACCGACGGGAAGTTGCCGGCCTTCACCGCGGCGAAGAAGTCATCCGTGTCGTACTGGTGGTTCGCCGGCTCGGCCGTCTTGCCGTCGCTCTGCACGCTCGACCCGACCGCCGCGAGCGAGCTGGAGCGCGTGTGCTGCGGATTGGACGTCGATGCGTAGTACTGGAACCAGTTGTGGTGCGGGATGTAGTCGGCGGTCGAGGCGTTGACGGCGGTGGCGATCGTGCTGCGCTTGCAGCCCGTCGTGCCGTTGCCGTTCGTCGTCGACAGGTTGAAGCCGCCCATGAAGCCGCCCCACGTGACGCCCTGCGCGTTCAGCAGGTCGCCGATGTTCTTGCCGGACATCATCGCCTGATCGGTCGTGCTCGAGCACACGTCGTAGCCCGGGTCGACGTCGTTGATCATCGTGTAGCCGGACTGGCCGTCGTTGATGTAGTACGAGCTTTTCGCGAGCGTCGACACGGCCTTCGAGGTCTTGACGATCTGCATGCCGTTGGTCTGGCCGGAAATCACGTTGAGCGCGCCCGGCGTCGACGGACCGTAGGTCGAGGTATAGGCGTTGTCGCTCATCGCGAAGCGCTGCGCGTAGTTCCACAGCGCGGTGACCGTGTTGCCGTCGAAGTAGCCCATCACCTGGCCGGTGGTGCCGAACGCGCCTGCGCCGCCGCTCGAACCCGAGCCCGTGTATTTCGGGAACAGGTCGGCGAGGCCGTTGTCGTAGGCCTGCTGTTCGGCCGTGTACGCGTGGTTCTGGTCGGCCGTCGCGGCCTGCGTGCGGTCGAGGCGGAACGGATTGGCGGCGCCCGCGCCGTTCGCGCTGTTGGCCGCGTTCGGATTCGTGTTCAGCAGCGCGGCCGTGAGGCCGTTGACGGTCGGCGTGCCCGATGCGGCGTTGAAGGTCGGCTCGCCCGACGGGTTGGTCGCGTTCGGATAGGTGCCGAAGTAGTGGTCGAACGATACGTTCTCGCCATAGATCACGACCAGGTGCTTGATGGGCGTGGTGGTCTTGAGCGCATCCTGCGACGACACGACCGGAGTGGTCGACGACGCGGCGGGCGACGAACTGTCGGTACCGCCACAGGCGTAGAGGGCGATGGCCGAACCGGCACACGCCGTGGCGATCAAAGCTCGACGAAGCATCTTGTGGGACTCCATTGGAAAGCCGTCCGTTTATTGACTTCCCCGTATGGGACAGCTCTTGTGGGACGGCATGAACCGAATACGTTTCGGATGTCGCATCGAGGCCGGTCGCGCGTGGTTCGCCCGGGTCCGGCTTCGAAGCAGCAGCATTGAAACAGTTAGGTATGAAGTTATGGAGTCGGAAGGCTTTCGCGGGCGTTACTGCGAATTGTCGATGTAATTACAACGCGGGCGGGCGGGGGCGCGCGCCGCGACCAGTGCGGCATGAAGGTCGCGGCGCGGCGGCGTCAGAACGGACGGCGCGTCGTGCTGTCGTTGGTGAAGTACGCGTCGATCACCTGATAGAAGCCCATCGCGGTGTCGGCGACTTCCCAGACCGCGAGGATCACCTGATAACCCGTGCGCACCGGCAACTGGCATTGGTGAATGGTCGGTTGCTGCGGGACCAGGTTGGCGTTCGGATCCCAGTACGGCTGGCCCGGATTCTGGATCGTGCAGAACGGCGTGGCTTCGAACTGCGCGCGCGTGAGCTTTTGCGTCGGATCCCAGTTCGCGCGGGTGATGAAGTAGTTCCAGCGGCGGGTCTTGTGCACGGCGCTGAATTCCCACTTGAAGCTCTGCACCGCGCCGGAGCGCAGCGGCACCTTGGTCCAGCGATCGGGCGACTGTTCGTCGAGCACCGTGACGCTGCCGCCCGTGCTTGCCCCCGCGATGTCGCCGTCGGGCGGCGGCGGTGCGTTCTTCGCATCGGCCGGCGCGAACGGGTCGGTCAGGCCGCCCTGGGTCGCGGGGAAGAACTTGCCGTTCTCCATCGCGTTGGCCTGCCATGCGTCGATATCGCAGTTCGGGTTCTGGCCCAGCGTGCACAGCACGATGCGCGACGGCGGATCGGTGATGCGGCCGTGCGCGCCGGCGGCGGCGGCGAAGCCGACCAGCAGCGCGCCGGCCAGCGTGCGCACGGCGGCGGAAGTGAGCGGACGTCGGATCAACTGCTTCATGTAACCCCCTCGGATCAAGTGAAGTGACGTGAGGCGGCGCTGCGCGCGGCGAGCCCGGCACGGGTCGTCGCGGCGCGTCGCAGGTATCCCGGGTGGCGGGATCGGTTTGCCCGGTTCCGGCGCGCAGCCGCGCCGGCGCGCGACGATGCGCCTGACGGCTCGCCTGTCGGAATCCGGATCGGGTCATGCAATCGTAAAGCGGGCGACGGCGCCGGGGCGGCGCGCGGCAAGCGCCCGTGCAGCTTGATTGCACGCGCCAAGCTTAGCCTGGATGGGATGGCGGAGGCAGCTACCTAGAATTGGTAGTGTTGGGGAATTGTCGGATATGCAAAACTCGACGCTTTCATTTCCTTATCGAGGCGACGCGACGCGGGGCAAGCTGAAAGCGCGGGCCGTAGGGGGCCGCGAGTGCGTGTCTTGCGCGGGGCGCACGTGATCGCGGCATGCGACGACGTGCCGATGTGCCTGCCAACCCGATCGCGATGCCTCGTCGATGAACCGCGAGCGCGCGCCGCTGCCGTGATGGGCCGCTTCGAATCGCTGCGGCGAACGAAGCAACGCGATGCCCTGATCCGCCTTCTCGACTTGCGCGACGTGGTCACCGCATCGCACGTCGTTTCCATCGCGATTTTCTCGCCTCTTGGTTGACCTATATTGAAGAGCGACCAGGATTGGCGACGTCACGTGCGACGGCGCGTTCCACATGCGGCTGGCGCGGATTCAATCTTTCCGGTGGATTGGCGAGACATGACGAAATCCGAACGGATCAGTATGGTGGTTGCCCTGCTGTCGGCGGTGATTGCCGTTGCGACCGCAACCTTGCCGATCAAACCGGATTATCCGGTGGTGAAGCCGATCGGTTTGTACTGCATCGCGATGCTGGTGTCGTCGATATGCGCACTCATGATCGCGCGGGGCGGTAGACGATGGGCGGCGGTCATCCTGATCTGGATCGCGGCGGGCATCGCGGCCTGCTGCTGGTTCGCCTCGGACACGATCCGCTTCGACGCCGCCACGGACGCCCGGGGCTTCCAATTGCGCGCCGCGAGCCGCGCGCATGATCTGCGCGTGCTGCTGCCGTCTCCGCTCGATCCGTCGTGCCGGATGCTCGATGAGGATCCCGCGGCCCCGACTCAGGCCGTGCAGATTGATTGGGACAGGGCGACGCCCATGATCGAGATTCAGCGCTTCGCGGCGCCGCAGGGGCTCAGCGTGATCTGCGACCGGCCGCTCGACATGCAGCGCGTGAGCGTCGTCGTGCGCAATGAACCGGATGCCGTGAATAGGCTGTCCGTCGCGGCGATGTCCTTATACCTCGGCTTGATCGGTTTCGCGGGAGTCGCATTATGCATATGCGCAGGCGTGTTCTTGAAGCGGGTGTGACATTGGCCGCGGCCGCATTGGCATGGAGCGGCATGGTCGGGTTCGCTCACGCGGACGGCGTCCTGGATCACCCTGGGCGGGTTGTCGAGTTTCGCACCGGGCGGCCGGTCGCGGCGGACGTCACGGCGTGGCCCGGGCTGAAATCGGGCGATCCGCTCGGCAAGGGATGCCCGACCTATGGCGACACGCCGCTCGACGCCGCGAAATCGCAGGCTGAAAGCGGCATGTTCCGCTTGCGTATCGCGCGATCGAATCCGACCTACACGATCACCTATTGCGCGGGCGACGCCTACTTCCCGCGCGCCGACCTGATGCGCAAGAACGTCGTCAACGGCTCGCTCGTCGAGCCGACGCCGGTGTTGCTGCTGCCGCACGACATCGATCGAACGACTTACGAATCGCTGGTGCGCGATCAGGTGACGGGTGTGCTGAACCAGCTTGCCTATTTGCGCAGCGCGTTTCCCGAGGTATTCGATCGCATCGTCAAGCGCGATCTGGAAGAAGCGGGACCGAACGCAGCGGGCCGCACGAAGGCCTTGATACAGGTGCGGGACGCGGTTCGGGACTGGAAGTGACGCGACGTCCGCATGACTGCCGCATGACAGTCGCGCGTCACGACGGTGCGCGCCGGGCCGTTTTCAATGCATCGCCCGCCCCCGAAAAACGATCGATAAATATTCCGCCGAGTTCAATTACACCCTCTATATTGGGATTGCGAAACAATTCGACTCCGTGGGGATATGCCCGCGATGCTGGGGGCATGTCGAAAAACGCATGGTCCGCGTGCCGCCGACACGATGCGCAACGAGCCGCCACGGCGTTTTCGTTCGAACGAGGAACCCATGAACAAGGAGACGTTATGGCTACCCGATATCCCAGAGGTTGCGATCTTTCGCAAGTGCCCAAGGCAGCGGACATCGCGAAAGTCGATCTGTCCGCGATTCTCGGCGTGGATAGCTCCAATCCCATGCTGCGCCAGCTGAGAATCCAGCAAGGCTTTCTCAAGGCCGAGACGCTGCCGGCCGAATTGCGCGAAGTGGTTCTCCCGCCGCTTGCCGAGAAAGGAGACATCAAATGAGCTCAAGCTCGGTGGACTGGCGCAATCGCTGGGGCTGGCCCTGGCTCACGAACATCAAGGACCAGGGCGGCTGCGGGTCCTGCTACATCTTCTCGGCGGTGGGCGCTTTCGAGGCGATGCTGAGGATCGAGCACGGCGTCTGGTGCCCGCGTTCGGAAGGCGACGTGGGCGATGCGGTCTCGCTCTTCTTCGGCGCGCATTCGAAATGCGCCGGCGGCTCGCCCAACGGCGTGCTCGACTGGATCAAGACCAACGGCGTCGCGGACCCCGGCTGCTGGCCCTATGAACAAACGAGCAGCGTGGCGGAGCCGAGCGCCGACCGGCTCGGCCGCACCTGCAAGCTCGACGGCTACGTGACGCTGGGCGGCGCGGCCGACATGAAGACCTGGATCGACACCAACGGCCCGATCACGGCCTGCTTCGCGTGCTATCCGGAGTTCGACGGCGCGTGCCAGAACAACGAAGTCTATATCTACAAGAACCCGCAGAATCTGCCGAGCGACGGGCATTGCATCGTCATCGTCGGCTATGACGATGCGAAGCAGGCCTGGCTGATCCGCAACAGTTGGGGGACCTCATGGGGAACCGGCGGCTACGGCTGGTTCGGCTACGGCCAGGGTGAGCATGGGCTCGAGTATTACTCGTGCTGCGGCATTCTCGGTTCCGCGACGAATCCCGATCCGTGGTCGAAGCGCCGGCTGCACAACGGCAACATGTACGAGAGCGGCGACGGCAACCTGCATCGCAATTTCGAAGTGTGGGGGCCGGGCCCGGAGAACGCGATTCGCCATTACTACCGCAACGGCCAGACGCAGGCCTGGACGCTGGCGGAGACGCTGCCCAAGGTGTCGCTCGCGCCGAACTTCAACACGAGCGGCTACGATTGCGCGGGTGTGCCGAGCTTCCTCGGATCGACCTACTTCCGCAATTTCGAGGGCGTCTATCTGAGCACCTCGAAGCAGTTGCGCCATTGTTTCTTCAATCAGTTGTCCGGCGCGTGGGTCGACGGCGGCATCTTCGGCCCGAAAGACGCCGCGGGCGTGCCGGGCTTCATCCAGGTCAACAGCAGCGGCCCCGGCAATTTCGAGGTCGTGGTGCGGCGCGCGACGGGCGAGTTGGAGAACTGGTGGCGCGACAATGCGGACAACAACGGCCAGTGGGCATCGAAGGCGACCTTCGGCAGCGGTATCCTGTTGAGCGGCGCGACGCTCACGCAGCGCTGGGCCGCGGGCGGCGGCATGACCATCGGCACGCCGGCGGGGCTTGACCTCGTCTGCGTGGCGGCGGGCAACAAGATGCAGCGCTGGTGGCGCGACGACCCGAACAACAAGGGCTGGGTCGCGTGCGAGACCTTCGGCGCCGACGTCGCGAGCCCGCCTGTGATGATCCGCTCGCAGTATGGCGCGAGCGAGGAAACCGTCCCCGGCAACTATGAACTGTGCGTGGCCGTGAAAGGGCAGATCCAGCACTGGTGGACGCCCGGCAATCCGCAGCCCGGCACGAGCGCCGAGTGGAGCCAGAGCGCGACGTTCGGGACGAACGTCGCCGGTCAGACGGTGACGGCGGTGCTGGGGCTGATCGAGTCGAGCTTCCCGTTCAACCTGGAGCTGGTCGCGGAACTGTCCAACGGCTCATTGCAGCATTTCTGGCGCGACGGAGGCGGGTGGCACGCGGGCCCGGTGTTCGGGTCCGTGCATTGACGGCGGAGTCGCATGGAGCAGCTTGAACTGAACGTGCAGGAGCGCCGTGTCGTCGTGCTTCAAGGGCTCGGCGCCGCGGGTTATCGATGGACGGTGTCCGTCGATGACCCCGGCGTCGTGCGCGTCGAGCGCGCGGCGGCGGAGCCGGCGGCCGCGCCCGGCGCGCCGGGCAGCCGCAGCGTCGACGAACGGTTCGAGATCACCGGCCTCGCGGCCGGCAGGACGATCGTCCGCTGCGTCCAGGGGCGCGCGTTCGAACCGCACGCCGCGCCGCGGGCGTCGCATGAGATCGAGGTGCACGTCGCGTGAGCATTGCGCTCGGGCGTCGCTTGCGCGGGGCGGCCCGAAGGTGGGCCCGATCCGCGCGCGCGACCCTGCGCGGCCGCGCCGTTCTCAGGCCCGGATCGGCATCGCGCTCGTGCACTTGATCTCGTCGAGGCACACGCTCGACTGCACTCCGCTCACGCCGGGAATACGCATCAGCGTGTCGAGCAGGAACGTCGACAATCCCTTCAGGTCCTCCGCGACCACCTTCAGCACGTAGTCGATGTCGCCCGTCACCGAGAAACACTCCTGGATCTGCGCGAGTTCGGCCACGAGCGTCTGGAACTTCGAGAGGTCGCGGATATGGCCGCGCTCCATCGTCACCTGCACGAACGCGGTCACGCCGAAGCCGAGCGTGTCGGGGTCGAGGCGCGTTTCGTAGCGGCGGATCGCGCCGATTTCCTCCAGCCGGCGATGGCGCCGCAGGGTTTGCGCGGGCGACAGGCCGACCGCCTTCGCCAGTTCGAGATTGCTGGTGCGGCCGTGCTCCTGCAGGATGCCCAGCAAGTGTCGATCGATGCGGTCGAGAACAGGTTCCTGCATTTTTATTTCCTCAGACGTCTCCTGGATGCAATCTTATCTCATAATGTAGGGTTTGCATGAAGGGCGTACGAAACCCCATTTCATCGTGTCAGCGCTAAACTGAGCGCCGATTTTTGTGCTGGATCAAGAAATCGGTGCGCCGAGGCGCGACGGACGCGGGGGCGGTCAGCCCGCTGGACGGACGATGAGGCTCGCTGCATGAAGATTGCAATCCCCGATTCGGCGCCGCGCGTAGGGACCACGCATGGCTGCCGGTAACAGTAAAACAGCGCCCGGAGCGGCTCCTCGCGAGCCCGCCCGAAGGCGCGCCGCTTTCGAGCAAGGCGGAGCGTGTGGAGAAGACATGGGTTCGGATCACAACAAGGACGGCCTCAAGCGCGGGCTGAAGAATCGCCACATCCAGCTGATCGCGCTGGGCGGCGCGATCGGCACGGGGCTCTTCCTCGGCATCGCCCAGACCATCAAGATGGCCGGCCCGTCGGTGCTGCTCGGTTACGGCGTGGCCGGCATCGTCGCGTTCTTCATCATGCGGCAGCTGGGCGAGATGGTGGTCGACGAGCCGGTGGCCGGCTCGTTCAGCTACTTCGCGAACAAGTATTGCGGGCACTTCACCGGCTTCCTGTCGGGCTGGAACTACTGGGTGCTGTACATCCTCGTCAGCATGGCCGAACTGTCGGCCGTCGGCATCTACGTGCAGTACTGGTGGCCGGGCGTGCCGACCTGGATGTCGGCGCTGGTGTTCTTCGTCGTCATCAACGCGATCAACCTCGCGAGCGTGAAGTCGTACGGCGAGACCGAGTTCTGGTTTTCGATCATCAAGGTGGTCGCGATCATCGGCATGATCGTGTTCGGCGCTTTCCTGCTGTTCACCGGCCAGGCCGGGCCCGAGGCCGGCGTCGCGAACCTGTGGCGGCACGGCGGATTCTTCCCGAACGGCGTGAGCGGCCTCGTGATGTCGATGGCGGTGATCATGTTCTCGTTCGGCGGCCTGGAGCTGGTCGGCATCACCGCGGCCGAGGCCGACGATCCGCGCCACAGTATCCCGCGCGCGACCAACCAGGTGATCTACCGCATCCTGATTTTTTACATCGGCGCATTGGGCGTGCTGCTGTCGCTGTATCCGTGGGAGAAGGTGGTGTCGGGCGGCAGCCCGTTCGTGCTGATCTTCCACGCGCTCAGCAGCAACCTCGTCGCGAACGTGCTGAACCTCGTCGTGCTGACGGCAGCGCTGTCGGTGTACAACAGCGGCGTGTATTGCAACAGCCGGATGCTGTACGGCCTCGCGCAGCAGGGCAACGCGCCGCGCGCGCTGCTCAAGGTGAACCGCCGCGGGATTCCGCTCGTCGCGCTCGGCGCGTCGGCGCTCGCCACCGCGCTGTGCGTGGTGATCAACTACTTCATGCCGGGCAAGGCATTCGAGCTGCTGATGGGGCTCGTCGTGTCGGCGATCATCATCAACTGGGCGATGATCAGCCTGATCCACCTGAAGTTCCGCCAGGCCAAGCGCGCGCTCGGCGAGGACACCGTGTTCAAGAGCCTCGGCTATCCGCTGACGAATTACCTGTGCCTCGTGTTCATGGCCGGCATCCTGGTCGTGATGTACCTGACGCCGGATCTGCGGCTGTCCGTGTACCTGATCCCGGTGTGGCTCGCGGTGCTCGGCGTGGGCTACCGGTTTCGCCAAAAAAACGTGGGTTATGATGCGCAACGGAGCGGCGCCTCGGCGCGTTGAGCAGGCTTCCTCGAATTTTCCATCAGTCAGAAACCGCCATGTTTGAACATATCGATGCGTATCCGGGCGATCCGATCCTTACGCTGAATGAGAATTTCCAGAAGGATCCGCGCACCCGCAAGGTGAATCTGAGCATCGGCATCTACTTCGACGACGCCGGCCGGATCCCCGTGATGGGCGCCGTGCGCGAAGCCGAGGCCGCGCTCGGCGCGGAGCCGGGCCCGACGCCGTACCTGCCGATGACGGGGATGGCCGCGTATCGCGCGGCCATCCAGTCGCTGGTGTTCGGCGAAACCAGCGACGCGCGCCGCGAAGGCCGCATCGCGACGCTGCAGACGCTTGGCGGCTCGGGCGCGCTGAAGGTCGGCGCGGACTTCATCCGGCGTTACTTCCCGGATGCGCAGGTGTGGATCAGCGATCCGAGCAGGGAGAACCACCGCTTCATCTTCGAGCGCGCGGGCTTCACGGTGAACACCTATCCGTACTACGACGAGGCCACGGGCGGCCTGCGCTTCGACGCGATGCTGGCGGCGATCGACACGCTGCCCAAGCGCAGCGTCGTGCTGCTGCACGCGTGCTGCCATAACCCGACGGGCGTCGATCTCGACGAGGCGCAATGGCTGAAGCTGATCGACGTGCTGCAGGCGCGCGAACTGCTGCCGTTCGTTGACATGGCGTACCAGGGGTTCGGCGCGGGCCTCGACGACGACGCGTTCGCGGTGCGCGAGATCGCGCGTCGCGGCATGCCGGCGTTCATCGCGAATTCGTTCTCGAAGAACTTCTCGCTGTATGGCGAGCGCTGCGGCGGCCTGAGCGTGATCTGCGAGGACGCCACGGCGGCCGAGCGCGTGCTGGGCCAACTGGCGAGCGCGGTGCGCGCGAACTACAGCAATCCGCCAACGCATGGCGCGAAGGTCGTCGCGAAGGTGCTGACGACGCCCGCGCTGCGCGCGCAGTGGGAAGAGGAGCTGGCCGCGATGTGCCGGCGCATCGCGAAGATGCGCAGCGCGATTCACGACGGCCTGCGGACGCACGTGCAGGGCGAGGCGCTCGCGCGCTACGTGAAGCAGCGCGGGATGTTCACCTATACCGGGCTGACCGAGACGCAGGTCGAGAGCCTGCGCAACGACCACGGCGTATATGTGCTGCGCTCGGGGCGGATGTGCGTCGCGGGCTTGAACGAGTCGAATGTCGGGATTGTGTCGGAGGCGATCGGCGCGGTGCTGGCAAGCGGTGTCTGAGGCGCGCAGCATGCGCTGAAAGCGGAAAACGGCGAGGCGCAGCCTCGCCGTTTTGCTTTGGGGCGTCACATGGCGCGTCGTGCAGGATGAAGACCGGGAGGGGTGATGAGCATCAGCATCGTCAGGCTTGGCGCGCCGCGCGGCGCGGATGAGGGCGTGCGCATCGGCACGGTGCGCCGGCCGCCGCGCGGGGTGCCGAGGGCGGAGTTCGCGTCGCGGGACTATTACGACGTGTGGCTACCGACACTGTCTCCGAGTGCGGAGCTGGTGGCCGAGGCGCAGGCCGCGACCACTGATGTGCAGTGGCGCGTGTTCGTCCGCAAGTTTCGCGCGGAGATGGGCCACGGCGATGCGGAGAAGGTGTTGGACACGCTCGCGGCGCTGTCGGCGAGCACGCATTTCGCGATCGGATGTTATTGCGAGGATGAGGCGCGCTGCCATCGCGGCGTATTGCGGCAACTGCTGGCCGAGCGCGGGGCGGTGATCCGCGGCGAGCCGGGCTGAATCCGATCGCGACTGGAGCGGGGCGCGCGAATTTGAACGATGCCGGTTCCGATGCATGTGACGCACTCAAGGATGCGTCTGTCCGGATTGAAAAAATGTCCGGGTTCCGGTCGCCTGTCGTTCGGATAAGGGAGGCTTGGTGGCGTGGATGCATCGGCGCATCGGCGCATCGGCGCGCAAGGGCGCGTGGCGACAGGCTGCAACCCACGAAACGCCTCGTCCATAGTTTTTCTATAGGCTGCGCCAAGATATCGTTGATTGTAAGAAAAATGAAATTTCCGGATACTTAAAAAAAGAAATTTCTGGCGCTGCCTGCGATGCCTGGTCCGAAGGTTTGGAAAATCTCTCGAGTTGCCTTCCACCTGTACGAAGCGCCGATTTCGCGCTCAACGGGCGATCGGATCGGATCAGGTTCGACGGCGTAGGCTGCCACCCCGGCAGCAGCAGGGCGAAGGTGCTGCCTTGCTTTAGACCGACCCATGACGAGTTCCTATTTGCCTGTCCATGGCTCCGGCGCTTTGGCCTTGGTGAAAATATAGCTGTCCGAATGGATGATGAGGCGGGTGGCCGGGGGTTGGAAGGGCGTTCAAGTGTGTGAATGGAGGATGGGCGTGCGAAGAAGGTGCATTGGCGTTGGTTCATTGAAGCTGGTTTTGTTTTTCCATTCGAGGAGGCCCTGCCTTCAATGAACTCAACCGAGGAGAGTCGCGAGTTGTTCGAGAAATACAATCTGGTCAGCCAGCGATTGGGATACGAAAAAATCAGTTTGCTGCCGGCGGAACTGCGCGGTGGCGGCGATATTTCCTATGTCGCGCCATATATCTCGACGGCGCTCGTCGGGATCGGCGCGAATGGCAGCGGTGAGCATTCGCCACAGGAAACGCTCGATGTCGATTCCCTGGTCACGCAATCGCAACGGGCCGGATTGCTGATGCTTGATTTGATCAAGTGAAATGTCCGGCAGGAGAACGATGATGAAAATTCCGATGCTCTTTGCGATGCTCGCGATGGCGTCGTGCGCGACCCAGGCCGCCGATGACGTGATCCGCTATCGCGTCGCCAATTCGACCGTTCCCGTTGCGGCTGCCGTCGAGATTCCGGCAACTGCCTCGCTTGTCTACCTCTCCGGCAAGACGCCGCCGGTGCAGCATGCCGAATATCGGACGGACGACATACGGGCCTACGGCGAAAGCACCCGGCAGCAGGCGGAGGGGATCTTCAAGGCGATTGAGCGATCGCTGGGCGAGCTCGGGCTGGGGCTTGGCGACGTCGTCAAAATGCAGGTCTACTTGGTTGGGGACCCGGCAAGCGACGGCAGGATGGACACGCGGGGTTTCATGGAAGCATACGTGCGGTTTTTCGGTACCGAGGCGCAGCCCAATCTTCCCGCGCGCACCCTGGTCCAGATCGCCGGCCTGCCGAATCCAGGCTGGCGGGTGGAAATCGACGTTGTCGCCGCGCGCGTCAAGCCCTCTCGAACGGACGCGAATACCTGATTGCGCCGGCGGATCGAGTGCTTTCATTCGATCACGAGGCATTTCGATTTGATACTTTCACATGAACAGAAGAACATTCCTCATCATGGGTAGCGGCATGCTCGGTGGGTTGCCGCGACTCGCCGCCGCATTCGAGTCAGTCGATCTCGAGGCGGCCATGGCCGCGCTCGAGAAAGACTCGGGTGGGCGGCTCGGCGTGTCTATCCTGAAGACGGGTGCCGGCCAGGCATTCGGCCACAGGGCGCACGAGCGATTCCCGCTTTGCAGCACCTTCAAGTGGCTCGTCGCCGCGCACGTACTCCACCATGTGGACGGTGAGCGACTCAGCCTGAATCGTCGCGTGTCGTTTTCCAAGGCGAGCCTGATGGATTGGTCTCCGGTCACGCGGCGGCACGCCGACGGGCAGGGCATGACGATCGGCGATCTGTGCGAGGCGGCCATCACCGAAAGTGACAATACCGCCACGCAGTTGCTGCTCGACAAACTGGGCGGGATCGCTGGGTGGAACGGGTACGTGCGCTCGATCGGCGATCCCGATACGCGCCTCGATCGAGGGGAGCCTTTCCTGAATGAGGCATTGCCCGGCGATATCCGAGACACGACCACGCCGTCTGCGATGGCGGCCAATCTGAGTCGATTGCTGCTGGGAGACGGGCTCAGTCCGGCATCCCGGGAACAGTTGACGCGATGGATGGCCGCGACGAAATACAGCGGCGCGCGGTTCCGTTCCGGAATGCCCGACGGATGGCGCCTTGCCGATAAGACGGGAAGCGGAAATGCCGGCACGGGCGCCGCGGGTGACGTCGGTGTGTATTGGTCGCCGACGGGCCAACCGATCGTCGTCGTCGCGTACCTTGCCGAGGCCAAAGTCGAATCGAAACAGCAGGACGCCGCCATCGCGGATGTCGGGCGATGGGCGCGAAGTTTCGCCTTGTCCTGACGGATCGAGGGCGTCAAGGCGGTTCGGAGGCAGTGCCGAATCGTCTTGTCGAGGCCAGGCGGCCGCCTCGATCAAGGCGGCGGGAAAACGCATGCGTCGTGCGCGATGGGTGCCGCGCCGGGGCCGTCAATGATCGTCCCGCCATTCCATCTTCTGAACGCTGACGCCGGGTTGGCTCGCGAGCGGCTCCCATTCCGGCAGGAACCTGAAGCCTTGCCGCTGATAGAGCGCGACGGCCGACGCGTTGTCCGGCGCGACGCTCAGCACGACCCGCCGATATCCGCGCGCCACCGCGCGCGCCTTGATCGCGCCGACGAGTCGGTCCGCGATGCCTGCGCCGCGGCATTCGGGGCGCACCCACATCGCGATCAGGTGGTATTCGTTCGACGCGCCGACGCTGTCGCCGATCAGGCCCACGGCCTGCTCTTGGCGGATCGCCAGCAGGAATTCGGGCGGGGTCTTGCTCGATGCGCGGTCGCGCCATTGCTGCTCGCTGTACGCGGACGCGATCGCATAGCTGAGGCCGAACGCGGCGGGGCTGTCGCGCAGCGCGTCGAGGCGGATCGACTTCAGGGCGGCCCAGTCTTCTTCCGTGGCCGGGCGGATGGTGACGGCGAGCGTCTCGATGGACATGAAGGCTTTCCGAAGATTGACCGAATGATGTTGCGTGACCGGCTCATGCCCGGGCGCGTGCGCCGAAAACGACGCGCTGCGTTGCCGATGCGTGGGCCGACGCGTTGTCGGCCGCATTCCAGCCTGATCCAATCAGGCCGGACGCGACAGCGCTACGCGCTTCACGAACGCGCTTTTTTCCCTTTGCCCGCGCGCAACGTCGCCGTCGTCATGCCGGCCGCGGCGGCGCGCGTCTGCTTCGTGCGGGCAGGGCGCGCGGCCTCGGTTGGGGGCGGCTCCTGCGGCAGCGAGGGAAACTCCGGACGGTCGTCGTCGAACAGCGGCAACGTGCCCACCGCGATCAGCTCGGCCGGCCCGTCGCCGAGATTGGCGAGACGGTGGCGCTGGTGCGCGTCGAAATGCAGGGAATCGCCGGGACCGAGCCGATACTCCTTGCGTCCGATCGTATAGCGCACTTCACCGGACAGGATGAACACGAACTCGTCGCCGCTGTGCGCGACCCATTCCGAGCAATAGCCTTCCTTCATCTGCACCTTGACGGCATTGAGCTGGCTGCCCGTGAAGCTCGTCGACAGGCGTTCGTAGCACTGCTGCGTCGCGCGGATCGCGTACGATTCCCGGCTGCCCTGATGAGAGTCCGGCTGATCCTGGCGCGGCTGGTCGAGCAGCGTGCCGAGCGGCGTGTTCAACGCCTTCGCGACGTTGACGAGCGACGAGATGGAAATGCCCGTCAGGTTCCGCTCGACCTGGGACAGGAAGCCGACCGACAGGTTGGCCTCGGTGGCGACTTGCAGCAGCGTCTTTTTCAGCTCGCGGCGCAGGCGGCGAATGCGTCCGCCGATATGCATGATGTCCGAATCCATGAATCTCCCACGAGGCGACAGTTGGCTGACGTGCCGATGCGGGCGCGTCCCCCGCGCGCTCGCGCATCCGTCTGACTCTATCCAGCGAAGTCGTCCCGACGGCAATGCCCGTGCATTGTACCGCGCCTGTTTTTTTGATCGTCAGTCCGATGGACAGGGAACCGCCCGGTTGTGAATTGTCACATCGCGTGAGATTTTAGTCTCACTAAAATTTTAGCTTGACGTAAATTCGGGGCGACTGTAACTTTTTCGTCATTCCCGGGCGGCCTGACAACGACAACAAGGACCCACGATGATCGATCGACTGAAATACCACTTTTCCGATGTGCCGGACTATGAGGCGTCGCTGGCCGGCACTCATGCGGGCTTGTCCGCGCTGCTGGATGCCGGTGGGCTCGATGCATTCATCGTGACCGCGCAGGACGAGTACCTGACCGAATACCTGCCGCGTCAGAACAACCCGCGCTATGCGCTGTCGGCGTTCGACGGCTCGACCGGCAACGGCATCTTCCTGAGCGAGGGCGCCGCGGCGCGGCTCGGGATTGCGCAGCGGTTCGTGCTGTTCGTCGACGGCCGCTATCACTTGCAGGCCGACACGCAGTGCGATCCCGCGCGCGTGCAGGTCGAGAAACTGCCGCTCGAACTCGGCATCTGGCAGGCGATGGTCGAATGGCTGGCCGCGCGCGCCGGATCGCTGCGCGTGATCGGCTACGACGCGTTGCGTCTCAGCGTCGCCGAGCGCGAGCGTCTGGTCGCGGGCACGGCCGCGGCTGACTTCACGTGGCGCGCGCTCAGCGCGCGCGAGGCCGATCGCGCGATCGGGTTGCCCGGCTGGCGGATCGCAAGGCCGATCTTCAGCGTGCCGGCTTCGGTCACGGGGGCGCGCGTCGCGGATCAGGTCGCGGCGCTCGATGCGCGCCTGCGCGCGCATCTCGGCCGCGACGACGCGGCCATCTGCTTCCTGACCTGCACGGCCGACGATCTCAGCTATCTGCTGAACAGCCGCGGTTATCACCTGCCGCAGGCGTCGTCGCATCTCGGTTATCTGTTCGTGCTGCGCGATGCGATCGTGTTGTTCCTGCCGGACGGTTGCGACACGTGCCCGGTCGAGCTTGAGGCCGGTTCCGCGTTGCAGGTGGTGCGGGGCGATCTCGCCGCGCTGGCGCGCGTGCTGCGCGGCTTCAGCGTCGACACGCTTTGCTATGACACGTCGGTCGTGAATTGCGCGGTGCCGGATTTCGTGACGGATCTCTGGCCGGCGGCGCGTCATGTCGATTTCAGCCCGGTCGAGGCCATGCGCGCGAGCAAGACGCCCGAAGTGCTCGACCAGTTCCGCGATGCGTTCTCGCGCAGTTCGGCCGCGATTGCCGAGACGCTGCGCTGGGCGAAGCGCGGCGTGCCGGGCGAGTCGCCGTCGGAGGTCGATCTGGCGCGCCGGATCAACGACGAGTACGGCGCGCGCGGCGCGGTCGCGCTGACGTTCACGACGATCGCCGCGAATGGGCCGCATAGCGCGATCACGCATTACACGGCGGCGGATCCGGATACCCGGTTGACCGAAGGCGAACTGGTGTTGATGGACAGTGGCGCGTATTACGACGCGGGCTTCGCGACCGACTGCACGCGCGTCGTGCTGCGCAGCGCGACGCCCGGCACGCGCGCGCAGCCGTGGCAGAAGTCGATCTATACGATTGCGCTGAAAGCCGCGATCAGGGGGCTCGTCACGCATTTCCCGGCGGATGCGCTGGGCGGCGACGTGGACGACGCGGTGCGCGAGGTCTGCCGCGCGCAGGGCTACGACTATGCGCACGGCACGGGACACGGCATCGGCATCCACGTGCACGAGGGCGGCGTGCGCTTCAGCCCGGGTTCGACCTATGGGCTGGTGCCGGGGGCGGTGATCTCGGTGGAGCCGGGCATCTATCTCGCGGGCCAGGGCGGGGTGCGGATCGAGAACGTCGTGATCATCCACCCGTCGACATGCGAGGCGGGCAAGGTCGAATTCGAGAATATCGTGTGGGTGGGGTATGACTGGGACCTGATCGACCTGGATCTGCTCGATGAGGTGGAGCGTGATTATCTGCGCGGCTACGAGCGTGCGTGCGTCGAGCGGGGGACGTCGGTGACGGCGTGTCCGTTGCTGGGATAGGCGAGAGGCGGTAGGTTTGGTGGTGGGTGATGGCGCGTACTTGTGCCGTCACGTGATGCTCCGGTCGTTGCAACGACGACTGGACTTTTCCTGATTCGCCCGATGTCTAGCGGCCGGATCTGCGCATTGAGCGGAAACCGCAACGGGACGCCGCAGGGTACGCGCGAGCGCGTACCGGTGTCGGTCGATTGACGATTTCCCCGCGAGTGAATATCCCGAATTTTCGACGGTGCACGGAAAGCGAGACACCTCCTTTCCGTGTCGACGCTCGACGTATCTAAAAATCAATAAAAAATAAGTGCGGCGAGAAGAGTCGATGGTGGTGCGCGGCATGCGCGCCGCTTGCTTGGAAAGCATTTTCTACGATTTGTGTCGGCATGCTTTTCCACTTGCGCCGTTGCTCCGGCAAGGGGCGGGGGAAAGTGAAGGCAGGTGTGGAGGTGATTGGGGATGGGCGGCTTATGCGTCTGGCCGTAGACTCGCCTCGCTGCAAGTTCTGTAGGTGACTGGCCGCCGTCGTGGTTGACTGTCCTCGTGTGGTTTTGAAGATTCGCGAGCTGTTCGCGGCCGTTCATCTCGGTTTTTCATAGCACGCCCCGCTATTTATGTCGGTGACGTAGCTCGGCAAGAGCGCGCCGATGCCGTTGCGGGCGCACGGATTGCGTCGGGATGGTGGTGATTAATTGAGAGGACTGCCACTTGAAACGGAATTTTCTCAGAGTGGGTGATCATTCGTCTTCCGGTGGCACGGTCGTGGACAGCATCCCGACGATGAGCTGCGACGGAGTTGGGCTGACCTTCGTCGGCGCGAGAGTGACTTGTCCGACCTGTGGTCAGGTTGGGGTCATCGTTGCGGCAGGACCGCGCTGGCCGGGTGAGCTGATGGGCCGTCAAGCGGCGTTGGAGGGCGACACGGTGGCTTGTGGGTGCAGGCCGCGTCCGGCGATGATCGCGTTGCAATCCGGGATGTATCAGTTCTTCGAATCCGACGCACTCGTCAAAATGGGCTTCTCAGCTACAGGTGGTCCGGTAGTGCTGGATCTCGGGACACCCAGGCCGTCAGAAGGTTTCTGCCTGTCGTGCATGATTGCGGCCGCCAAGCGTGCAGCCTCTATGATCGTTCGCGGGTGACGGACGATGCGCATTCATACCTTCTTTGCAGCATGGCAGCAGCGGGCGGGCCTTCCGGTTCGTCTGTTCGCGCTCGCGGACGGCCTGTTGTTTTCTGAACTCGGAGGCTCCGCACCACAGAGGGCAGGCGAGTCGGCGATAGCCCTGCTCGATGGAACGCCGGATGCGTCACTCGCGAATGCTGGCCCCTGGCTGTTCGACTATGCAACGGTTGAAGGTCCGGTCCAGTGCGTGATTGAGCAAATGGCGCGGGGTGAGTATGGGGTGAACTGGATCATCAGTGCCTATCGTCCGGGTCAACTTGCGGGAGAGCTTCGCGAACGACTGGAGGGCGCGTTGCCGGATGGTCGATCCGTGATGCTTCGCTACTACGACGCTCGTGTGATGCGCCATTTCGCTCCGGCGCTGAGTGTGACCGAACGGACAGTGTTCTTCTCGCCCACTTTCGATTGGCTGATCGAGATCGACGGACAGTTATTCAGGGCGCATCCTCATGCCGCTTAATCTCACGCCTGCTCATCTGTCGGCGCTTGCGGAGGGCGAGGCTCGCAACTTCGTGGATGGTGTGCGACGCGACATGATAAAAGCCGATCCTGCGTTGACGCAGGGCACTGACCTTCGGAATCGACTATGGGAGGCGTATCAAGCCGCCCATGCGCTTGGCATTCAGGACAGCGAGCACCTCGTTCAATTTCTGAAGGTCGAAGCATATTCGCCGAGCTTCTATGCGAAACCCGCAACGCATGCCTGGCTGACCAAACCCGGTCGCAGTGCAGATGAGCGTTTTCACGTCTACGTTCAGGAAGTCACCTGGCGATCACAACATCCTGACAGCTTGAAGGGAGTCCCACATGGCAGTACCGTTTATCCCCCTGGTGACAGCGTTAGCGGCGGAGGCGGGTCCGGCATTGTCAGCTATTGGAAGCGCTTTATTGGGCGGGGCGGCGGTAGCGGGGATCGGTAGTCTCCGAGGTGACGTCAGCAAGGGGGATGATCGGGCGAAGTCGAGAACGGAATCGCGAACAATCTCGGATTCAACCGAACCTTGCAAGAAATGTCCGCCGGAGCAGACGGGTGCACTCATGCGAAGCAGGCACGGCCCAAACTGGCCTGCTTATCGGTATCAAGCCCGTGTGACAGGCTTTGCGTTCGACACGGAGAATTGCCGTTGGAGTGATGAGTGGGAGTGGCTAGGGATCGATTTTGATGGGTTCAGGGCGAATGAATGCCTGCTACAGGAAGCCAAGGGGAACTACGATCAGTTCCTCGATGGGTCTATCCCCAGAGCGACAGATTTCTTCACGGGGTGGGATGGGATGATGGAGCAGGCGCTGGAGCGGGCCAAGAAGGTGAAGGCAAATCCACCCACGCGACTCAGGTATTATTTTCAAGGACCGCTGACGTATCAGAAGATGTCGAGTCGCTTTCGCTTCCTCGGTATTGAGTCAGAACACTTTCCGTAAGAAAGCATCATGAAAATTGAGAGCATCATCAAGGCGGATGGGATTGCCCCGACGAATTTCGCCCTGACCTTTGCCAAAATTGGCGCAGTAATCGATGCGATGGCGGCCGGCGATGCGTCCGTCGCTCGCTCGAATTGGCGCATGAGGGGCGATACCCTCGAAGAAGCACAAAAGACTTCCGTGTATGCGGCTGATGGTTCGCCGGACCCGGCGGTGCTCACGGAGCTGGATGGCAAATACCAAGGTCAGGGTAGCGCTGTCATCGGAATTTGGCTAAACGTGGCCGGCGATGACGTAGGCGGTTCGATTGAGACGATGGCCTGCGGGGGGGATTTTCCGGATGTCGTCACCATTGACGTGCGAGGTGCGTTTCTCGATAGCAAGGAGCTTGTTGCCAGTGTGGTGAAGCGGCTGGCGCTGGAGTTTTCACCTGCGGTTGTTACTGCAGCGCCTGGCGGGTATGAGCAAAAGCAGGCATTTGATGATCGTCCCGGCGTCGGTTGGATGCTGTACCTGCCCATCGAATTTACCGCCCAGCAAATTCCGGAAGCGCAGGAACTCATACCCGTGCATTCAGTTGACGGCAAGAAGCGGCTTGGCACGATCCTCGTCAGCATCAAGGACGAGGTGTTCTCGATCGACAACGAGGAGCACTTGGTCGTTGCTCACAACATCGAAGCGCGGCTTATTTCGATGGATCTTCTGCCGCTGCTGGGCGAGATCGGTTGAGCGTCGGACGTCTTACGTGGCTTCGGTGACTGGTCGGCGGAGGAGCGAAAGGGTAAAAAGCCACCATCGCCCCGATTCAGCTATTGATTCTATGCATTAGTTTTCGTATCTAAGTGCGAGGATTGAGCACCCAATAAAAGAAACGAAGCTTACCAGTCTAAGAAAAGAAGTTGCGAATCCATCGCTAGAAAGAAAATAAATCAAATACCAAGATATTCCGTTATATGTACTTGGTGCATTAAATCCTTTGCAAAAATCAAATATGGCAGCCGCGACGAGAAAAAGTGCCCAATTCGATAGTTGGCGTTCGCTATCTGTCAAATTATTTGATCCTGTTGACCTGGGACGTTTCTTGTAGCCATTTGGCAAGTGAGTTCTCTTTTATCCTAGAGGCAAGGAGAACTCGATGAAGAAGCGATTTACCGACGAGCAAATCATCCGGATCTTGCGCGAGGCCGAAAGCCGGGACGAACCGGTGAAGGAGCAGTGCAAGCGCCACAACATCTCGGAACAGACGTTCTATCGTTGGCGCAACAAGTTCGGTGGCATGGATGTGGCCGACGCCCGCCGGCTCAAGGATCTGGAATCGGAGAATGATCGGCTCAAGCGCCTGATCGCTGAGCAGATGCTGGTGATCGACGGTCTGAAGGAATTCAGCCGAAAAAAATGAGTACCCCAACGGGCCGGCGCGAAGCGCTGGAAGTCCTGACTCGGCGGGGTCTCTCGCAACGCAAGGCATGTTGCTATCTGGGGCTGATTCGCCGGGTGGCTACCTATACGCTCAAGCAACCGGAGAAGGATCGGAGCCTGGGCGAGCAACTGATGGCGGCCGCGCAGGAAGTGCCGCGCTTCGGCTACCGGCGGATGTCGGCCTGGCTGGCGATGGGCGAATCGCGCGTGCGGCGAATGTGGCGAGCCTTGCAGCTCAACATTCCTCGGCGGCGTCCGCGCCGTCGTCGTTGTGGCAACGACATTCGCTTGCCCGGTGCGACACAACCCAATTCGGTATGGAGCTATGACTTTGTGCACGACCAGTTGGTGGACGGGCGGGCGTTGAAGATGCTCTGCGTGATCGATGAATACACCCGCGAGTGCCTTGCGATCGAAGTCGGCGCCAGCTTGCGGTCGCAGGATGTGATCTTGACGCTGTCGCGACTGATGCGGCTGTACGGCAAGCCAGCGTTCGTTCGGCCTGACAACGGCGCTGAATTTACCGCTGCCAAGGTCATGCAGCTGGCTGCGAGACGCTGCAATCGGTCCGGCCTTCATCGCGCCAGGCAGTCCGTGGCAAAACGGGTTCGTCGAGAGCTTCAACGGCAAGTTGCGTGACGAATTGCTGAACCGGGAATCGTGGACCTGTCCGGGATTTTGTGGGCGGGGCATATCATGAGAGGTAAAAGTCATGGATATGCCGATGCCGAAAAAACGAACAGCCGCTGCGCAGGCGGCGGAGCGGGGCCCGCTGCCGGACCTGCCCAAAGAACTGCTTGACCAGTTGGTTACTGGTCCAATGACGCCAGCCGAGGTGCAGAACCTGATGCTGGCCTTCAACAAGGCACTCATCGAGCGCGCCATGGGTGCTGAGATGAATTTGCACCTGGGTTACCCGTCCGGACAGCCCAAGCCACCTGGACAGGCCAACGAGCGCAACGGTGCCAGCGGCAAGACGGTCATGACGGAGCGCGGCCCGGTCCGGGTCGAAGTGCCTCGTGATCGCGACGGTAGCTTCGAGCCAATCCTGATTCCCAAGCACGAGCGCCGCTTTACCGGTTTCGATGAGCGCATCATCGCGATGTACGCGCGCGGCATGAGCGTACGCGAGATTCAAGCGTTTCTGGCAGAGAGCTACGGTACCGAGGTGTCTCCCGATTTCATCAGTTCGGTAACCGACGAGGTCATGGCCGAGGCTTTCGCCTGGCAAAGCCGGCCGCTCGAAACAATGTATCCGGTGGTGTTCTTCGACGCGCTGCGGGTCAAGATCCGCGATGACGGAATCGTCAGCAACAAGGCCGTGTATCTGGCACTGGGCATCCAGGCTGACGGCCAGCGCGACGTGCTGGGGCTGTGGATCGAGCAGACCGAGGGCGCCAAGTTCTGGCTCAAGGTATTCAATGAACTGAAGGTACGCGGCTGCCAGGATATTCTGATTGCCGTGGTTGACGGTCTGAAAGGACTTCCCGAGGCAATCGGCACGGTTTATCCCCAGACTACCGTGCAGACCTGCATCGTGCATCTGATCCGTAATAGTTTGGAGTTTGCCAGCTACAAGGATCGCAGCGTACTCGCCAGAGCGTTGCGCCCGATCTATGCCGCGGCCAGTGCGCAAGCGGCCCAGCAAGCGCTACAGGATTTCGCCGAGGGTCCATGGGGAAACAAGTATCCGATGATCGTCCAGTGCTGGCAGCGCGCCTGGGAGCACGTCACACCGTTCTTCGTGTTTCCGCCGGACATTCGGCGAGTGGTTTACACCACAAACGCCATTGAGAGTTTGAACATGCAACTGCGCAAGATCATCAAGACCCGCGGTCACTTCCCACACGACGAAGCCGCCGTCAAACTGCTCTGGCTCGCGCTGCGCAACGTGCTGGCCAAGTCGGTACGAACGACCTTCGACTGGAAATCCGCGATGAACCAGTTTGCTATTCTGTTCGGGGAGCGATTTACGCAAGCCCGCTGATCACTGGTTGTTCAACCGCCTCGCCCACAAAAATGCGGACAGGTCCGGAATCGTTCCGCAGCCGTGCCGAGGCCAAGGTACTCATCGAACGCTGGCGGCAGTTCTACAACGAGCGCGGGCCCCATAGCGCGCATCGCTATCAACCTCCGGCCACGGTCCGTCGAGCCTGGTTGGATTCCGATAATATCGACGCGAGACTCACTGCCTGATTGGTCACAAAATTCAGCCTCAGGTCACAGTGCTTCCCTACGTCCATGCAAACCGTTTGTGTGACCGCATTCAATCGCGTTCTGAGTGAAAATGTGATTTCAATCAGACATCATCCCCCAGTGGTTGACAATTCAGTGTTGCGCACACGACTCCGCGCACCAAACCTAAGCGCGATTCTCAAATCCACTTAAAATTTTTATCACAAGTCAAATAAAGTTTGACTGGTGCAATTTTTGATTGTTATCTTGTGCCCCGAGAGCTATCGCAGTTTGGTCTAAACCAAACAAAATGCTAACAGAAATATTTAGTTATACATACATTTCAGGAGTGGGTGCCAGATCAAGAGGGCGCAAGGGCACTCAGTCACGATTTTCAAATCCGGTAGGAATCCCGGCCGCTATAGATCGAATGTACGGAGTACGGATATTCCTGATTCGTGCATTCCGGTGGCCGTGGATGATCCCGTGGCCACCGAAGCGGCGGCGGGAAGACGTGCGGAGAGGCCGCTGAATACGTCCGGGCTCCGGGCGTTGTATTCCTCAAGCATTTCATCCGGCAGACTCCGGACGAGTCCGTAATGACCGCCGAAGCCGAGAATTCAGGCGCCGCCGCATGCCGGACATGGCTTGTGGGATATAAGTAGGAGTGCAAAATATATCGATTGATGAATGAAGGTCTCGATGAGACGGGTTCCAGTGGGGTCGACGCGCCACGGCCGATGCGCCTAGATCAATGGTTTCCTTTGGAGAAGGAGGTATCCGGCGTCAACGTATGACGTCACGGCCACGCAGATCGTCCAATTTTCAAGATCAATCATCAGGAGTGCTGAAATATGTCGGTTTCTGAAAACGAAATATCACGCGCATTGACGCGTGGACGTCTGGCGATTGCATTGACCGTTGCGCTCGCGGCATACGGCACGACGGTGGCGGCGCAAACCCAAACCACCGAAGCAGGAAGCTGGGTGCACACGCGAAATCACGTGCACGCGGAAGTGGCTGGGGGGCAGTTCACCAGTGATGCGAAGGATGCGGAGCCGCTGGCGATTGCCGTTACGATGAAGCTTCGCAACGAGGGGGCATTGGATCAGTTCATCAAGGAGGCGCATCGCCCTGGCAGCGCGTCGTATCAGAAATTCCTGAGCACGGATGAGAGCGTGGCCACGTATACGCCTACCGAGCAGCAGGTGCAAGCCGTGGTGGACCACCTGACCCGGGCGGGCTTCACCAACGTGCAGGTCGCGCCCAACCGGATGCTCGTGACGGCGCAAGGGACGGTAGGCATGGCGCGCTCGGCGTTCCGCACGACGATCGGCCACTTCAACGTTCACGGTCGCGACGCGATCGCCAATACGGCGAACGTGGAGGTGCCGGCGGCGCTCGGCGATACGGTGGATCGGGTGCTCGGGCTGCAAACGTTGAATCAGCCGCGGGTTTATTCGATGCCCGTCCAGAAGCTGAAACCCGCTTACTCGGTCGTCACCAGCGTCGACGGCAATCCGAATGCGCATGGCTACAAACCGCAGGAATTCGCGACGGTGTACGACGCCGGCAGTCTTGCCGCCGCGACGTCAACCGCGGTGGCTATCGTGGGTTGGGGTTCCATGACGACGTCCGCGGCGGACCTGGTCAAGATGGAGAAAGACCAGGGCATTCCGCAAACGCCTACGACGATCAAGGCCTATGGCGGATCGAAGGGCGCCACCGGCAACGACGACTCCGGGCAGGGCGAATGGGCAATGGATGCGCAGGCGATCGCCGGCACCAGCGGCGGCGTGAAAAGCCTGACTTTCTATACCGCCTACAGTAACTACGGGCGCAACGGCAGCACCGTCACGACCGCTGGCCTCGTCGCGGCGATCAATGGCGCTGTCAGCGACAATACCGCCAAGGTCATCAACATGTCCTGGGGTGACGGCGGCGAAGTGTGCACCTTGAATGGTCAGGCCAACACCGACACCGCCTGGGCGGATTCGTATTTCAAGCTTGGCGTGGCCCAAGGGCAAACCTTCTCGGTTTCATCGGGCGACAATGGCGCTTATCCTTGCCCGACCGCGGCTCAAGCCGGTACCAACTTCAACGGCGAATACGGTGACAAGACTCAAGCAGCCGTGAGCTATCCCGCCAGTTCGCAGTACGTCGTCGCGGTTGGCGGCACGACGCTGAGCACGACGGTCACGGACAGCTACATCTCCGAAAAAGTATGGCCGTATAGCGGTGGCGGCGTCAGCAAGATTGAGGCAAAACCAGCCTGGCAAAGCAATGTCTCCGGAAATTATCGGGCAGTTCCTGACGTGGCGTTCGATGCGGACTGGACCAATTCGCCGATCATCTACTACCTGACCGCCAACTCGCAGAACCCCCTGCCCAACGGATCCGGGTACTACAACAACGGCGGAACGAGTTTGGCGTCGCCGCTCTTCGTCGGCTCGTGGGCCCGCCTGGAGAGCGCGCACACGAACTCGATCGGCTTTGCCGCGCCGGCCCTCTACGCGTATGGCAAGACGCTGCCGGTGCATGACGTCACCAGCGGCAGCAACGGCGCCTATTCGGCCGCTGCCGGCTGGGACCACGCATCCGGCTGGGGCAGCTTCGACATCTCCGCTATCAACAACTTCATCAACAGCACGCCAGGCTTCATCTCGACGTCCAATCAGCACTGATTCCAGGTACCTACTGATCGTTGGCGGGCGGGTTCGTGAAGGACTCGCCCGGAACTTTGGAGGTTCTGTCGCAGCAGTTCTTGTCGGTCGATGTGTGAGGCGATAATGACGGCCCGGCTGGCCCCCGAGCCACACGACGGAGGCTGTTTGCATCAAGCCTCGTTCTCACTCCTCCCTACGCATCCGCCCACTTCCTCAACAGGTTGTGATAAACCCCCGTCAACGCAATGACCACCGAATCCTTCGCCCCTTTCTCGGCGGACAGCGCCTGAATCTGCGTATCGAGCTGAAACAGCAGCGTCCGGTCACCATCATCGCGCACCATGCTCTGAATCCAGAAGAACGACGCCACCCGCGCGCCGCGCGTGACAGGCGCCACGTGATGCAGGCTCGACGCCGGATACAACACGAGATCGCCCGCCGGCAGCTTCGCGCGATGCACGCCGAAGGTGTCCTCGACGCACAGCTCGCCGCCGTCATACGCATCCGGTTCTTCGAGAAACAGCGTCGCCGACAGATCGCTGCGCACCCTGAAATCGGTGCCGCGCAGCAACCGGATCGCATTGTCGACATGCGTGCCGAAGGCCTCGCCGCCTTCATAACGGTTGAACAGCGGTGGAAACACCTTGAGCGGCAGCGCGGCCGAGAAGAACAGCGGATGGCGCGCGAGCGCGTCCTCGATCGCCTGGCCCACCGCACGCGCGGCGGGCGACCCTTCCGGCAACTGCCGATTGCGTTTCGCGAGCGCCGATTGCGCGCCCGAGGTCGCGTTGCCGTCGGTCCATTCCGCGCTGTCGAGCAGCGCGCGGCATTGCCCGACCTGTTCCTGGGTCAGCACGCCGGGGATGTGCAGCATCATGATGCGGATTCCGTGGAGGCGGCGGCCTGCGCATGCGCGACCGCGCGGAACGCGGCGAGCGGCGAATCCGCCAGATGGGCGCGCATTTTTTCGAGGAACGCGGGCGTCGCGGTGCGCGGCACGCGCGCCAGCCATTCGAGCGCCTCGGCCACGCGGCCCTGCTCGCCGAGCAGGCGGGCCAGGTTGAACTGGCCTCGGAAATCGCCGCCCTCGGCGGCGCGCCGGTAGTAATCGAGCGCGGCGTCGCGGTTCGCCTCGACCACCCAGCCGTCCTCGTAGAAGCCGCCGATCAGGTTCTGCGATTTCGCATGACCAAGCGCCGCCGCCTTCTCGAACCACGCGAGCGCTTCCGCTCGATCTTCCTCGATGCCGTTGCCGAGCGCGAGCGCAGTCGCGTAGTTGTACATACCCCAGTCGAGCCCCGCGCGCGCGGCTTCGCGATACCAGTACACGGCGACGCTCGCGCACGCGGCGGTGCCCCAGCCGAATTCGTAGCAGCGGCCGAGCATGTTCATGCCCATCGGGTGAGCGGCCTGCGCCGCATGCCGGAACCAGCGGAGCGCGGCCGCCGGATCGCGCGCGACGCCCTGTCCGTCGAGCAGATATTGCCCGTACACGGCCTGCGCCTCGACGACGCCGTTCTCGGCCGCCGCCGCAACCCACGCGGCGGCGATCTCGGGCGGCCCGGCGAGCAGTGCGGCGAAGCGGTCGGGCGAGACCGCCGCCAGCTCGCGCAGCGAAACCGGCTGCGCCATCAGTAGCGCGCGTTCAGCGTGACGTACGCCGAGCGGCCCGGCGCGATCGACGCGTAGTGCGCCGGATACGCCTGGTCGAAGTAGCTGCGGTTGAACAGGTTCTGCACGTTGAGCTGCACGTCGAACTTCTTGTTGATCTGGTACTGCGCCATCGCATCGAAGCGCCAGTACGACGGCACCGCCCGCAGGTTCGCCGTGTCGCCGAACACCTTCGACATATAGAACGCGCCGCCGCCGACCGTGAACTTCGGCGTCACGTCGTAGTTGGTCCACAGCGTGAAGCTGTGCTTGGGCGTGTTCGGGAACTGGTTGCCGTCGTCGGCCGTGTTCTTGCCGTTGTCGCGCAGTTCGCTCTTCAGGTAGGTGTAGCCGCCATAAACCTGCCATGCGCGGGTCAGCTGGCCCGCGATGCCGAGTTCGAGGCCCTGCACGCGCTTGTTGCCGACCATCGCGTACTGGTTGTTCGGCAGCGTGACGCGGGCGTTGGTGGTATCGATCTGGAACAGGGCGGCCGTCAGTGCGAGCTTGTCGTTCAGCACGTTCCACTTGGTGCCCAGCTCGATGCTGCGGTTCTTCTCCGGCGACATCTGGTCGGCGTTCGAGCCGACGCCGCCGCGGCCGGGCGTCAGCGATTGGGTTTCCGAGCCTTCGCCGAGCATCATGCCGGCCGGCGTCGACGAGGTCGCGTACGACGCGTAGATGCTGCTCGACTGGGTCGGCTTGAAGACGAGGCCGAGCTGCCAGTTCACGAGCGTGTCGTCGCGGGTGTAGGTCTTGGAGCCGTTCGCGCGGGTGTCGGTGAAGCGGGTCGAGTAATCGTCGATCCGCACGCCGCCGTTCACGAGCCAGCGCGGCGTCAGCTCGACCGTGTCGAAGCCGTAGATCGACTTCGTAACCGTGCGCGCATGCGCCGGGTCGTTGTTCGCCTTGACCGAGCCGGCCCACGGATCATTCGGGTTGGGCGACCACAGGCTCGTGCAGTTGTAGCCGGAAATCGCACCGATGCCCTGCTGGCAGATCTTGCCGGTGTCGGTGGCGACCGTGTACGAATCGCGCTTGCCCCATTCGCGCGACAGCTCGATCCCGGTCGTGAAGCTGTGCTTGAACGGGCCGGTGCGGAATTCGCCGAACAGTTCGGTCTGGTTCGCGATGCTGTTGATCGCGCTGTTGCGGTTGTTGTTGCGGCGCCAGACCTTGCCGTTGATCACGTTGCCCTGGCTGTCGTCGGGTTGGGTCCAGATGTAGTCCTGGGTCGATTCGGTGTAGCGCGTGGTGTTGCGCAGCGTCAGCGACGGCGTGATGTCGTGCTCGATCCGCACCGTCGTGATGTCCGAGGTGGTCTTGCGGAAGTCGCGGTTGACCAGGCCGTAGAAGTTGTGGCGGTCGACCGGGGCGGGGTAGATCGTGTCGACGTTCGCGGGCTTGTTGCCGGTCGTGTAGAAGTACGGGATGCCGCCGTCGGGCAGATCGTCGGTCGACAGGTGGTAGTAGCTCGCGGTGACGCGGGTCGCCGTGCCGAGGCCGAACGCGACCGACGGGGCAACGCCCCAGCGCTCGTTGTTCACCGCATCGCGGCCGGCCACGTCGTTGTTGTGGCTCATCAGGTTCAGGCGGAACGCCGCGTGTTCGGAGAACTGCCAGTTGCCGTCCGCCGTGAAGCGCCGGTAGCGGTCGGTGCCGAGGCCCGCGCTGCCCGCCGCGGTGGTGCCGAGGTGCGGCATCTTGGTGACGGTGTTGATGCTGCCGCCCGCGCCGCCGCGGCCGCCGAACGCGCCGTCGGAGCCGCGCGTGACCTCGATGGTCTCGGTGTTGAAGATCTCGCGCGTGGTCGCGCCGGCATCGCGCATGCCGTCGACGAACATGCTGCCCTGCGTGTCGTAGCCGCGCAGGAACGGGCGATCGCCAAGCGGATTACCGCCTTCACCCGCGCCGAACGTGATGCCGGGCACGGTGCGCAGCGCCTCGGCCAGGGTCGTCGCGCCGGTGCTGCGGATCAGTTCCTGTGGAATCACGGTGACCGATTTCGGCGTATCGACGAGCGGCGCGGTGAACTTGATCGACGACGCGGTATCCGCCTTGAAGCCGTGGTCGGCCTGGCCTTTCACCTGGATCGGCGCGAGATGGTTTTCTGCGGTGGCGGGCGGCGCGGCATCCTGGGCGAATGCCGGCGTGGCGGCGAGCACGCCGCAAAGCGTGGTGAACTGGCCGAGCTTGCGCTCGTCGATACGCGACTTCATGAACGGTTATTCCTTGTGCCGGAGCGTGATGGAAAGGCCGCCGTGTTGCGCTTGGCGACCTCGTCACATTTATTACAGATTGTTTTCGATGGGCATTCTAGTGAATAACTTCATGAATGAGAAGCGTTCTTGTTACGTATTCTTGAACAAATCTCAAATTCGCAGCCAAATTGACGCAACGTCGGCGAAAAATGCGGGGCTCGATTCAGACGGGCAAGGCGGCGCGCGGCCGCGACGGCCGGCGTGGAACGGCGCCGGGCAGGGGGCCCGGCGCCGATGTGTAACAGATGGGAGGCTTAGTCGACGCCGTGGAACACCGCGTCCTCGGGGCCGAGGTACGCGGGCGGGCGCCACGCGGCGTCGCGCATCGAATGCGGCACCTGGTGCTCGACGCCCAGCAGCACCGCGAAGATCGCCATCCGCACCGGAATGCCGTTGTCGGTCTGGCGGAAGATCGCGAGGCGCGGGTCGCGGTTCAGGTCGGTCGACAGGTCGTTCGCGCCGGGTCGGCTGTCGCGCGGCAGCGGGTGCATGATCAGCGTGTCGGGGCCGCACACCGCGTCGACGAGCGCCTGGTTGATCTGGAAATCCGGGGTGTAGCCCTCGAACGATTCGTCGGTGAAGCGCTCCTTCTGGATCCGCGTCGCGTAGACGACGTCCGCGCCCGCGAGGCCCTTCGCGAGGTCCTGGGTCTGTTCGACCACGTGGCCGTGGCGCGAGATCTGGTCGAGGATGTAGGCCGGCATCTCCAGCATCGGCGGCGACACCAGCGTGAACTTCAGGCCGCGATACAGCGCGAGCAGCTTGACGAGCGAGTGGACGGTGCGGCCGTATTTCAGGTCGCCGACGAGCGCGATGTGCGCGCCGTCGACGATCTTGCCGAGCCGCGAGAACTCGCGCTGGATCGTGTACAGGTCGAGCAGCGCCTGGCTCGGATGCTCGCCGGGGCCGTCGCCGCCGTTGATCACGGGCAGGTTGATCGCGCGCGCGAACTCGGCCACGGAGCCTTGCTCGGGATGGCGGATCACGAGCGCGTCGACGTAGCCCGCCATCACGCGGCTCGTGTCGTAGATCGATTCACCCTTCGCCATCGACGAGAACGTGAAGCCGGTGGTGTCGCACACCGAGCCGCCGAGCCGGCAGAATGCCGCGCCGAACGACACGCGCGTGCGCGTGCTGGCCTCGAAGAACAGGTTGCCGAGCACCGCGCCTTCCAGCACCCGCGAGATCTTGTGGCGGCGGGCGATCGGCTGCATCACGTCGGCGACGCGGAACAGCGCCTCGACCGAGTCGCGCGAGAACTGGTCGACCGACAGCAGCTGCGGCTTGCCCTCGAACAGGAATTGGTGCGATGCGCTCTGGGAATCTACGCTTTGCGTATATCCGTCGGCCGGGGCGGCGTGGGTGACGATTTCCGACACGAAGCGCTCGACGATCTCCGGCATGCTGCGCGATTCCTGCGAATCGTCGGGCAAGAGCCACGTGTCGAGGGCGCGTCGGCTGACGCCGATACGGTTCGCGAACGCTTCGCGGGTCATGTTGAGGCGGCGCATCGCGTCGCGGAGGAACGCTTGTTGAGGGACGGTCATCGGATGGCCTTCGGTGATGAAATATACGCGGTGCGTATATTAGGTCGGCGCCGGCCAAAGTCAAGAGAAACGTGTCCCCCAGGGGGCATGTGCGCGCTTCACCACGTTCGCTGTGCAATCGGATGCAGCGGCGCGACGGGTCCGTATAATCGGGACCGGTCCCCGCCCGATTGCGCGGCGGCATGCGTCGACGGCTCGCGGGCGCGAGCCCTTCTTTCCAAGGAGATTGCGAATGACTCGCTCGATTGCTGCAGTACTGCTGATCCTCACCGCCGCGCTCGCCGGCTGCAATACGATCGCCGGCGCCGGCCAGGACATCTCGAAGGGGGGCCAGGCGATTTCGGATACGGCCGAAAAGGCGAAGTAAGTCCGGCTGTTCGAAGCGCCGCATCACGGGCCCGCTTGCGCGGGCCCGTTTTCATTTGGGGAGGCGGGTCTTGCCGCTCAGGCGCGCACGATCGTCGCGCCCGCCGCGACGAGCGACTCGACGTGCGCCGCATCCGCGTCGCGCTCGACCACGATCGAGGTCGCGAGCGACAGGGCGCCGATCTGGTATTGCGAGGCCGCGTTGAGCTTGTCGGCGGACGCGAGCACGATGGTTTCCGCCGCGTGCGACGCCAGCGCGCGCTTCATGTAGGCCTCCTCCAGGTCGCCGGTGCTGAGCCCCGCGCGCGGGTGCACGCCCGTCACGCCCATGAAGTAGAGATCGGCGCGGATGGCCGAGAGCGCCTCGAGCGCGGCCGCGCCGACCGTGACGATCGAATGCTTGAAGAGCCGCCCGCCGATCACGATCACCTCGACGCCCGGATGCGCGACCAGCTCGACCGCGACGCTCGGGCTGTGCGTGACGACCGTGGCTTTCAGCGCGGGCGGCAACTGGCGCGCGAGTTCGACGGCGGTGGTGCCGCCGTCGAGGATCACCACCTGACCGTCCCCGATCAGGCGCGCGGCGGCTTGCGCGAGCGCGCGCTTGCCGTCGGATTCGAGCGGCACGCGCCGCGCGTAGTCGGCGTCGGCGGCCGACGCGGGCAGCGCGCCGCCGTGCACGCGCTGCAGCTTGCCTTCGGCGGCCAGCTCGCGCAGGTCGCGCCGGATCGTATCCTCGGATACGCCGAAGGTTTCGCTCAACTGCTTGGCCAGCACCTGGCCGTCACGCCGCAGCGCGGTGAGGATCGCGGTTTTTCTCTGGTCGGTGAGCATCGGTTGGGCTTGCACGAAAATTCTTGTTTTTGCATGAATCTGCACGATACCATCGGGTCTCGATTTCGACAACGGAGACGAACGATGACCCCGACCGCCGAGCGCGTGCGCATCCTGAAGACCGAGGTGCTGTCCGACGATTGGTACGTGCTCAAGAAGACCACCTTCGATTTCCTGCGTCGCGACCAGGTGTGGCAGCGACAGAGCCGGGAAACCTACGATCGCGGCAACGGCGCGACGATCCTGCTGCGCGACCGCGCGCGCGACACCGTGCTGCTGGTGCGGCAGTTCCGCTTGCCGGCGTTCGTCAACGGGCACGACGGGATGCTGCTGGAGGCGCCGGCCGGGCTGCTCGACCGCGCGACGCCGGATGCACGCATCCGCGAGGAGGTCGAAGAGGAGACGGGGTATCGCGTCGAACGGGTGGAGAAGGTGTTCGAGGCGTTCATGAGCCCCGGATCGGTGACCGAGAAGCTGTTCTTCTTCGTCGCCGACTACGACGCGGGCGCCAAGGTCGGCGGCGGCGGCGGCGTCGAGGCGGAGGGCGAGGATATCGAAGTGGTCGAACTGACGCTCGACGAGGCGCTCGCGATGGTCGGGCGCGGCGAGATCGTCGATGGCAAGACCATCATGCTGCTGCAGTACGCGGCGCTGGCGCGGCGCGCGCGGACGCTGGGCGAGGTGCGCGGCTGAGCACGCGGGCGGCGGCGCGGGGTGTCCGGGGCGGCGGCGGGACGGACGGCCGGCCAGTGCGTGACGATGTCGGGTGGCGGGACGTGGGGCCCGGTGTTCGCGCTGCCGGGTCGTCGCACGTAGCCGGCACGCCTGTCGGGTGCGTGCCGGCCGGGCCTCATTGGGCATCGGGCGTCGCCGGGCGGCAGCCGTGCTCCGGGTGGGCGGCCGCATCGGGCGGGCGGGCATTGCCGCGGTGGGCCTTTCCGGTCCGGCGCGGCAGCGCGCCCATCATGACGCCCGCCAGCACGAGCGACAGGCCGGCCATGCGCGCGGCGCCCAGCGGCTCGGCGAATGCGAGCGCGGCCAGCACCACGGCCGACGCCGGCGCGAGGGCGGTGAACAGGGCGGCTTCGGTGCCGCTCGTGCGCGCGGAGCCCGCGTACCACAGCAGATAGCCGAGTACGGTCGGCACCAGCGCGTAGTACGTGATCGCGGCCAGTGCGCCGAGGCTCGGCGCGATGTGCATCGCGCGCCATTCGAAGGCGGCCGGCACGAGCGACAGCGCGAGACCGAGGCCCGCCATCGTCGTCGACAGCGCGAGTGGCGCGAGCGCTTGCGTGAGGCGGCGGTTCAGCAGGATGAACACGGCTTCGCACGCGACCGCCGCCAGCACCAGGAGATCACCCGCGAGCGCGCGCCACGACCATGACGCGCTGCTGTCGAGCGTCACGGCCAGCGCGCCCGCGGTGGCGAGCGCGGCCGCGCACCAGTCGCGCGGAGTCTGGCGTTCGCCGAGCAGCAGCGCGGCGCACAGGGTCGACATCGCGGGCAGGGTGCCGAGCATGATGCCGGCATCGATGGCGGACGACAGATGCGTGCCGGCGATCAGCAGCACCGTGTAGCCGACCGCGCCGGCGGCGGCCTGCGCGAGCAGCAGCAGGCGGTCGCGTCGCGCGGGGCGCGGCCATGCTGTGCGGCGCAAGCGCATCAGCATACAGAACAGCGGCAGGGCGATCGCGAATCGCAGCGCGGTGGCGGTGAAGGGAGGGAGGCTGTCGCCCGCGAGGCGGCTCGCGACGACGGTGCTGCCCACGCCGAGCATCGCGAGCGACAGGTAGAGGTATCCGACATATCTTGAGTTCATGGCCGCGATCGTGCGCCGTGGATGCGCGGGCGTCTTGAACGGAATTGCGGAGGGGCGGGCGTGCGTCGCCCGCGGCCCGGCATCGTCAGCCATGACGAGTAGACGCAGGACATGGCGGTTCGCATTCGCCACCAGCCAGCCAAAGGCGCGGGAAGGCTTCGCGAAGGCGCGACCGTTTGGGACCGCGCTCCATCGCCAGGCGCGCCGTTTCCGGGCGACGTTTCTGAATTCCATCTGCGCCGAGTGGGGCGCCATGGGCCGCATCCACCGCGCAAACTATATTCAATAGCGCCTTGTTTGGTGGCTTGGCGCGCTTTCATTTTGCGTGGATTAAGGTATTTTAATTCAAGGTGGGGGATTCCATCCTTGGTCAGGTTTTTCGATATTTAAAGATTTTTGAGTTTTGAATATATTTTTTGAAGTGATTGATTGATATTTTTATGGGTTGAGTTGTTGGCTGGTGGATGGTGGGCAGGAGGTGAACGCAGTGCCTCGCTTGGGTGGGCTGTCCGGGCAAGGGGGCACATCAGGCGCTGGGGGGTATTCTGAACGAGCAAGTCAATTATTTTGACATTGATTGCTGCGTGAGAGGGTATCGGATTTCTGAATTTTCGATTTTTATATCTAATGAATTGTAAATTTATCCGATAACTGTCAGTGATGACGATGGTTTGCCGGAGCGGGTGGGGTACTGTTTCGGCCGGAAAGCTTGAGGGGGGGCTTTCTGAATATGAGTGCGAAGTGTGGGCTGCGGGAATGGTCAGTTTTTTGGAGGGGTAATGATTAATATATCGAATAATCGAAGATTGGCGTGCGTTATCTTGTCATCCGCGTTGGGAATGAGCCTCGCCGGTTGCGGCGGCGATGACGGTAGTGGTGCGCCATCCACGTTGACTGGGCAGTCGGCGGCGGTCAATGACGGCAGAAGCGCGATTGCCGCAACCCCTGATCAAGGCGCTGACAATAGCGCGCCATCGAGCAACGGGGCTGCCCAAGGCGGCGCCGCCGAGATATTGGGAGCCGCGGTCGATCTCGCATCGATCAACAAGACGGCAACGGCACTGGCCAAGCAAATGTCGCAAAGCCAGATGATGCAGATGTTGGGTACGCAGAATCCGCACGGGTGGGCGGGTTATATCACCGGCGTACCCAGTCTCGGGATACCCGATCTCATCATCAATGATTCGACCACCGGCGTTGGCGACTGGGCAGGCGCGATCGGGACGAATTTCCCATCGTCGATAGCGGTGGCCGCCAGCTGGGATCCGAATATCAGCTACCTTAACGGCGGTGAAATCGCCAGGCAGCTGCGTAGTTACGGCATCGGCCTGGGCCTGGGAGCGGGCGTCAACATGGTGCGTGATCCCAGGTATGGGCGAATATTCGAGTTCTTCGGCGAAGACCCTCTCCTGAGCGGCGTCATGCTCCGGCGGCGCACGGAAGCATCGCAGGACAATCATGTCATTGCCACGGCCAAGCATTTCGTCGGCAACGATCAGGAAACCAATCGCGTTGGCGTAGGGATGTCGTCAACCGGACAAGCATTGCCCGGAGGCAATTCCCAAATCGATGAGCGGACGCTGCGGGAACACTATCTCAAGCCGTTCGAGATCGCGATCAAGGGGCCCAATCCGCCCGGAAGCGTCATGTGCGCTTACAACTCCATCAATAATTTCCAAGCTTGCGAAAATAAGGCACTGTTGACCGACGTGCTGAAAACCGAATGGGGTTTCAACGGTCAGGTCGAGTCGGACTGGGACTCAACCGCCGCTCAGAATGTGATCGCGGCCATGAATGCCGGGACGGACGAGAAGGAAAGCAGCGTGAACTTGTCGCTCGTCGGCACTGCGTTGACCAGCGGAACGCTTTTGCCCGCTCGCCTCTTCAATATGGCAAAGCGCAAACTTTTCGCCATGATCCAGGCGGGGCTCGTTACCGCGCCTGGAGCCCCGGGGGAGATGACATTCGGGAAATTATTCGAGGCGGAGTATGGCGTGCTCTCTGGCGGCGCAACGAGCGCGTCCAACCATGCGGGCTACACGGGCGCCGGGTTCGTTGCCGGCCTTGACCCGGTCGGATCCCAGGTCGCCGCTACCTTGGCGGGGGTCCCGGCACAAGGACAATATAGTTTGCAGGTGCGTTACGCGAACACGACGGGCAACGACGGCCGGACCACGACGCGGACGATGGACGTGCTGGTCGATGGAGTCAGTGCCGGCCACCTCAGCTTGCCGGTAACAGGAAGCTGGAATACCTGGAAAGTCGTGGCCATGCCGCTTCAACTCGCTCCCGGGAACCACAGCGTGGTGCTTGCACACGATTCCAGCGCGAGTGGGACGGTCAACATCGACAGCTTCGCGGTGACACCGAGCAACGCTGATTTTCCGCCGGCGGCAATTCCGAGTGCGGGCCCCATCGATTTCGCGGCAGGACTCAACGTCGCCCAGACGGTTGCCGAGCAATCGATGGTTCTGCTCAAGAATTCGACGGCGTCGACGTCTTCAAGCAAGTTGCTCCCGCTTGATCCGACCAAGTCGCTCAAAATCGCGGTGATTGGCGGCGAGGCCGACCTGGCCATACTGGGTGGCGGCGGATCGGGAGGGACGGGCGCGGGCCAGCTTGGCTCATTCGGCGGCGTGACGACACTCGTCAACAGCAATTCCGGGAACGCGTCGACGGGATTGGAAACCTACAGTAAGGCCTGGAAGAAAATCCGGACGCCGATCGTGGCGGCCATCAAACAGGTCGCGCCCGGCGCGACTGTGACTTACGCGGGCTATAGCTCCGATCCGACCACGAATCCCTTCAGGAACTACACCCAGGCCGAGGTCAACAATGCTGTCGCCACGGCCAGGAACGCGGATGTCGCCATTGTCGTCGTGACGCAGATCGCCGGTGAGCAGATTGATCTGCCCAGTTTGACGCTGGCGAATCCGGCCAATCAGGATGGCCTTGTACAACAGATCGCGGCAGTCAATCCGAGGACGATCGTCGTTGTCGAAAGCGGCAATCCTGTGCTCATGCCTTGGAAAGATCAGGTGCCCGCCATCGTCGAGGCCTGGTATCCAGGCGAAGGCGGCGGCATGGCTCTGGCCAATATCCTGTTCGGCAAGGTCAATCCTTCCGGCAAACTTCCGCTGACCTTCCCTGCCCGCGAAAATCAGACGCCGACGGGCGGCGGTACATTCTCGAACAATCCGATCTATAAGGAAGGTCTGAACGTCGGCTACGCCTGGTATGACAGTCGTGGCGAGTCGCCGCTCTTTGAATTCGGATTCGGCCTGTCTTATACGACCTTTGCCTATTCGGGGCTCGCGGTCAGTGCGGCCGCCGACGGCACCAAGACCGTGAGGTTCTCGGTGACGAACACCGGATCCATGGACGGACAGGAAGTCGCTCAGGTCTACATGGCATTTCCGAGCGGCTTCGGTGAGCCGCCCAAGCGTCTGGTGAACTGGGCCAAGGTGGCGCTCAAGGCGGGCGAAACCAGGAACGTCGCCGTTGTCGTCCCGCCGGACAGGCAAAGCTATTGGGATACCGGTGCCCACAAATGGGTTTATATGCCAAATGGTTCCGTGCTGGTCGGGGCCTCATCGAGAGATATCCGCTTATCCCGTTGAAGGGGCGGCACGTCGTGGTGACCGTCTTCTGAAGACGCCGGATCGACACATCCGCTCCAGCCGCTCATCGACCTGATTGCGATTGAACCGGCTGGAGCCGCATCGTGCGATAGGTATTCGCTTGCTGGGTTGTGGTCGATCCTGCGGATCTCGGGTGACTGATAGATGGACCATTGACCGGCAGGCATTGAACGTTCAGGTATCGGCCGATCGCGAATCGCGGCGCGACGCCGCGATTCGCGCAGATTGCCGGGAAATCCGGTTGGTCACAGCCTGCTCCCTGGTCGGCATTTCGCGAACGAGCCGGCAGGGGTCGACAGCGGCTCAGTACTGCGAAGTATTTGGCGGATCGACGCGTGTTGAAACAGCGCGCCGGACACGACATTCAACCATTGGATGAATGGCAGGCACTTCAGGCGCTGGAGCGCTTCGCATCACGCTCACGAGGAGGGGCAATGCAACGCATGAATCAACTGGAATACCGCGCGAAACAGCAGCGGATCCTTCAGTGGCGGCGACTGGCCGTGCTGTCCACGCTGTCCGCGGCGCTGCTCGCGGGCGGCTGCAACGGCGACGGGTCCGGCGAGGGCGGATCCGTCGCCGGCAACACGCTCGCCTCGCCGGCCGACAGCACGACAGCGACCGGTTCGCCGGGCGCCGTCGCGCCGGGCGCCGTCGCATCGGGCGCGGTCGCATCGGGCGCCGTTGGCGCCTGGGACGGCAAGACCTTCCAGATCGATCGGCCCAACGTCGTTGCCCGATCGAACATCGTGCTGAGCCAGCCGAACCTGGCCGCCAGCCAGGCGATGCCGCTCGGCAACGGGCGCCTCGGTGTCGCGCTGTGGTCGGCGAACGGCCTGACGGCCCAGCTCAATCGTGCCGATACCTTGCCGAAACGCTACTCGCCGGGGCAGGTCGTCATTCCGGGGTTGTCCGCGCTGACCGGCGCCGCCGACTACACCGGCCGCCTCGATCTGTACAACGGCGAGTTTCGCGAGAGCGGCGGCGGCATGACCGCGACCGCCTACGTCCAGCCCGACACCGATGCGCTGGTGATCGATGTCACGGGCGCCAATCCCGCCCAGCCACAGACCGCGATCCTGAAGCTGTGGTCGCCGCGCACGCCGTCCGCGACGCTCAGCGGGAATGCCGTCGGCGTGCTCTCGCAGTCGTGGACCGACGGTGTCAAGGGCGACGTCAAAGGGAGTTCGGGGCGGACCTTCGGTGCGCTCTCGGCGATCACGGCGCAGGGCCGTCATGTCACGGCGTCGGTCACGGACCCGCTGACGGTGACGGTGACTTTCACGCCGAACGCCGACGGAACCTTCCGCATTGTCGCGGGCGCGCCCCACTATGACGGCAGCCAGCCGATCGCGGCGCTGGCGGCCGCCAGCGTGGCGGATACCTTGCCGAGCGCGCACGTCAGCGCCTGGAACGACTTCTGGTCGCGGGCCGGGCTGATCAAGCTGACGTCGTCCGACGGTAGCGGCGAGTACATGGAAAATCTGAGGAACATCTACCTGTATTCGTCCGCCGCCGAAAACAAGGATGTTTATCCGGGCTCCCAGGCAGGCGTGGCGAGTCTGTTCTCGTCGGCTCAGGACGCGCATCAGTGGGACCCCGCCGCGTATTGGCACTGGAATCTGCGGATGCAGGTCGCGGCGAACCTGTCCGCTGGACTGCCCGACCTCAATGCGCCGTACTTCAATCTCTATCAGAGCAATCTCGCCGACATCGAGCAATGGACCACAGCCAACATGGGGGGGCGGTCGGGCATATGCGTGCCCGAAACGATGCGCTTCAACGGCCAGGGAATCGAAGAGGCGAATGGCGCCGTGGTCGGACTGGATTGCAGCGCAGGTTCCGCTCCTTTCTACAATGCCCGTACGCTGTCGACGGGGGCCGAGGTGTCGCACTTCATCTGGACACAATATCTCGCCACCAATGACCGGAGTTTCCTCGCCAAGCACTATCCGCTGATGGAGGCGGCTGCCCGCTTCATGCTTGCTTACCAAAGTGCCGGCACCGACAAGCTGCTCCACACATCGCCGACCAACGCGCATGAAACGCAATGGGACGTGAAGGATTCGACGACCGATCTCGCCGCCATCCGCACGCTCTATGCCGACACGCTGAGCGCGGGGCGGGTGCTGAACCAGGTTCCCGGGCAAGCCGTCGATGCGGTGCTCGCGGCGAAAATGAACGCGGCGCTGCCGCAGACCCCCGATTACCCGCGCACCCAGGCATCGGGATCACTGACGCTGTTGTCCGCCGCCGCGGATGCGGCGGGCGCCGACGTTATCGCGATGTCCTATCAGCCGGCGGCCGCCGCGCGTAATTCCGAGAACATCGGTCTCGAACCGGTTTGGCCATACGACCAGATCGGCGATGCGTCGCCGCTTTATACGCTGGCGAAGCGTACCTATATCAATCGTCCGAACAAGACGCAGAACGATTGGAGCTTCGATCCGATCCATGCGGCGCGACTGAGCCTGCCGGCCGAGGTGAAAAGCACGCTGGCGACGCTGACGGGCAATTACCAGAAATTCCCCAGCGGCTTCGCGAAATTCGTCGGCGACGAACCCTATGTCGAACAGATCGGCGTGGTCGCGACGACGCTCGCGGAGTCGCTGGTCCAGGACTACGATGGATTGATCCGGATTGCCCCCGCGATACCGGCGGGCTGGGACTACGACGGCACCGTGTACGTTCGCGGAAACACCCGGGTCGATGTTCAGGTCCGCGGTGGCGTGCCCGCGGGCGTGGTGATCGAGCCGGGCTCCAACGTTGCGCTGACGGTGCGCAATCCCTGGCCCGGCGCCAAGGTGACGGCCTCTTCGGCGGGCTTCGCGAAGCCGGTCCAGCTGAGCGGGAGCGTCTTGACCTTACAGCCGGTTGGAACTCAGGCAATCGTGTTGCAGAAGGTCGGGGGCGGCAGTCTACCCGTCGCACCCGTCAGCGGGGCTCCGGCTACGACGGCGAAGCACATCGGTTCCGTTCAGATCGGACTTTGATTGATCGGAAAGACGATTCTGCTGCATGCAGGCCGGCTATTGGGATGGCGAGGCGAGACGTCCGCCCGCGGTTTTCCGGGGCAGGGAGGATCGATTGATTCATGGCCGCCTTCGCGACGCCGCCCATGGACCCGAATCTACCCCCGCCCCCTCGCCGCCACGTACTGCCCCGGCGTGACGCCGAACTGCCGCGCGAACGCCCGGGTCAGGTGGCTCTGGTCGGCGAAACCGGCATCGCAGGCCGCCGCCGCGATGCTCGTGCCGCGTGCGAGCATCGCGCGGGCGAGCCGCACCCGTTGCTGCAGCAGATACGCATGCGGCGTGATGCCCACATCGCTGGCGAAGCCGCGCAGCAACTGGAAACGGCTCACGTCGGAGAGCGCCGCCAGTTCGGCGAGCGTGACCGGCGCGGCGGGCGCGGCGTCGATGCGCGCGAGCGCGCGTCGCACCGACGGCGCGGGCCCGGCGTCGCGCGGCGGGCGGCGCGCATGCCGCGCGAGCAGATGCGCGACTACCCGTGCGAGCGCTTCGTCGGCGGCGAGCGGCGACGCATCCGGCGCGGTCGCGCACCGGAACAACCGTGCGAAGTGCGTCGCGAGTACGGGATCGCGCACGGCCGGGCGGGTCAATTCCACCGTGTCGAGGCCGGCCTCGCCGGCCAGCGCCAGGAACGCCGCCGTCTCGACATAGATCATGCGCCACGCGCGCGGGCCGCCGAGCGGCGCGCCGTCGTGGACTTCGCCGGGATTGACCATGATCGCGTCGCCCGCGCACGCGTCGACCTGCCCGCGTCCGCTCCACGACCGATGCGCGCCCGCCGCGAGCACGCCCACGCCGAACTGGTCGTGCGCATGGCGGGGGAACGCGCGGTCGGTGGCGAGGCTCATCGCCTCGATGGGCAGGCTGGCGCAGCGGTGCAGGGTGACGCGGTGCATTCGGGCGGCTCCGGGGACGGCGCGGCGGCGCGCGCATGGGCGTTACTGTACGCCGGGCGGGCCGCCCGTTCATCCTTCCGGTTGATGGCGGGCGCGGCGACGCGCGGGCACCATGGTCGCCATACAACCTGCCCGGAGCATACGCATGGAAGCAAACCCGGTATTCATCCAGGTCGGCGCGCTGGCCGACGGCTTCGCCCCCGACAATCACGTGCTCGCGCCGGTCGGCGATCTCGCCGGCCGTACGCTGACGCTCGACGCGCCCGGCGCGACGCCGCGCGCGTACCACTTCGTCAGCGCGACGACGCTGCACTGGCGCGAGGGCGAGGGCGCCGCCTCGGGCGAGGCGGCCTATCGAGCGACGCGGCTGCGCGACGGCCTGTACTTCGTCGACTACCTCGATCCGACCCGCCGCGCGGCGGCGACGAGCGTGGTGCTCGATCTCGCCGACGGCCTCTGGACCTCGATCGACGGCGTATTGCCGACCGAGGCCGACGCGCATCTCGATGCGCTGACGCGCGTCGAGCGCGGCCTGCCGCTCACGGCGGTCGAGGCGAGCTTCCGTCACGGCACGATCGAGGGCGTGCCCACGCGCGGGCCGCTGCACGCGCCGACGGATGAGTTGATCGGCAAGCGCACGATGTATCGCTACAGCGCGACCGAATGCTACGAGCACATCTATCTGAACGCGCATTTCTACGCGTGGCAGTGCCTGTCGGGCGTCGAGGCGGAGCTGGCCGACGTCGATCGCTGCCATTACTTCAAGCTCGCGGACCAGCTGTACCTGTTCGTGTGGCGGGAAAAGATCGTGCCGACGCTCGGCGTCGTGTTGATCGACCTCGCGCAGCGCAAGACCGACGGCAAGATCTTCGGCTACCGCGGGGGTGATTTTGGCGCGCTGTCGAATTTCCCGGTCGGCGCGCATGCGACGGTGCTGAACGAAACCGTGTATCCGCTCGAACGATGAGCGCGGGCCAGCCGATCGAGCCGGGCGCGGCCTTCGCCGGCGCATTTCGCGGTCGCGCGGTGCTCGTCACGGGCGGCGCGCAGGGCATCGGCGCGGCGATCGTCGAGGCGTTCGTCGCGGCGGGGGCGTCGGTGGCGATCGCCGACCTGCAACATACGGCCGCGACCGAACGCGCCGCGCGTCTCGCGGCCGCCGTGGGCGAGGTGGGCCGGACGGTGCACGCGTATCCCGTCGATGTCGCGAGCCGTGACGCGCTGTTCGACCTGGCGGCGCGGGTCGAGGCCGAGCTGGGCGGGCTCGACGTGGTCGTGCACAACGCCGCCTATTTCCCGCTGACGCCGTTCGAAGCGATCACGCCCGAGGTGCTCGGCCGCACGCTCGACGTCAACCTGAGCGCGTTGTTCTGGCTCGCGCAGGCGGCGCTGCCGGCGTTCAGGCGGCGGGGCGGGGGCCGCCTGCTCGCGACCTCGTCGGTGACCGGGCCGCGCGTCGCCTATCCGGGGCTGGCGCACTATGCGGCCTCGAAGGCCGGGGTGAACGGTTTCATCCGGGCGGCGGCGCTCGAACTCGCGCCGCACCGGGTGACGGTCAACGGCGTCGAGCCGGGCATGATCCGCACGCCGGCGGCCGACAATCTCGGCGATCCGGCGCTGAGCGCGCGGATCGCGCGCGGGATTCCGCTCGGCCGGCTCGGCGAGCCGGCCGACATCGCGGGTGCGATGCTGTTCCTCGCCTCCGACGCCGCCGCGTACATCACGGGGCAGACGATCGTCGTGGACGGCGGCGCGACGCTGCCGGAGAGCCACACGGCGGGCGCGTGACGCAGGCGGACGGGCGGTGCGCCCGGCGCGACGAAGGGGCCCGGGCGCGGTACGCCGCTTCATTTGCCAATTCGTGCTATCGCCTCCGTCGCACGCGTGGCTAAGCTGACGCGCATTCGTTCGCGGCGCGTGCCGCACCTTTCCCACGGATGGCGTCGATGGATGCGGACCCGAATCCCGCCGCGTGGCGCGCCGCGCTGCACGTGAGCGCGTCGACGCTGCAGGCGTTCGCGCGGGCGTCGTCGATGGTGTTCTACCGGCTGGACGCCGACGGCCAGCCGGCCGACTTCGAGTTGTTCGGCATGCCCGAGGCCATGCATCGCGCCTACGTCGGGCGCTACCGGCCGCTCGATCCCATGCATCCGTCGCGCTGCGCCGCGCAGCCGGAATCCGTGGTCACGCTCGCGTCGCAGCTGCCCGACGCGCAGCGCGCGACTTGCCCTTATTGGACCGGCTTCCTGCGGCAGCACGGCGTATCCGACGTGGTCGAGCTGTGGCTGCGCGACGGCGGCGCGACCGTCGCGGCGTTCTCGCTGCTGCGCGCCGGTGCGGCCGCGCGCTTCACGGCGGCCGAGCTGGCGGCGCTCGGCGCGCTGCAACCGCTCGTCGAGACCGCGCTGCTGCCGCATCTGCGCGCGATCCGCGGCATCCAGCGGATCGACTGCGATGCGCGCCTGACCTATCGCGAGGAGCAGATCGCGCGCCTCGTGCGCGACGGGCGCTCGAACAAGGAGATCGCGCGCGATCTCGCGCTCGGCCAGCCGACCGTCAAGACCCATCTGCTGCGCATGTTCCGCAAGCTCGGCGTCTCGAACCGCACGGAGCTGGTGGGCGCGCTGTTCCTGGCGCGCGGGTCTGCCAATTTGCGCTAACGGCGCGCGCACGGCCCTCGCTAGAGTGGTACGCGGATGACGCGCCCGTCCAAGCCGGCGCGTACCGTCAATCACGATAACGAGACGCATATGACTCAGACGACTACTGTCACAGTGAGCGGCGCGGTGAGGGCCTTCGCCGCGCGCGACTTCGGCCTGTTCATCGACGGCCGCCACCAGAGCGCGCATTCGGCGCGCACGCTCGACGTGTTCGATCCGGCCACGGGCGAGCGCCTCGCGCGCGTGCCGGACGCCGATGCGACCGACGTCGACCGTGCGGTCGAGAGCGCGCGGCGCGCGTTCGACACCCGGGTGTGGCGCGGCCTGCGGCCCGCCGATCGCGAGCGCGTGCTGCTGCGCTTCGCCGACCTGCTGGAGGCGCACGCCGAGGAACTGGCGCAGCACGAAACCCTGAACCAGGGCAAGTCGATCAACGTCGCGCGCGGCGTCGAGGTCGGCGCGACGGTCGAATACGTGCGCTACATGGCGGGCTGGGCGACCAAGATCACCGGGCAGACCTTCGACGTGTCGATCCCGATGGTGCCCGGCGCGCGCTACACGGCCTATACGCGCAAGGAGCCGGTCGGCGTGGTCGCCGCGATCGTGCCGTGGAATTTCCCGCTGATGATCGCGGTGTGGAAGCTCGTGCCGGCGCTGGCGGCCGGCTGCACGGTGGTGCTGAAACCTTCGCCGGAAACGCCGCTCACCGCGTTGCGGATCGCCGAGATCGCGCTCGACGCGGGCGTGCCGCCCGGCGTGTTCAACGTCGTGACGGGCGGCCGCGAATGCGGCGCGGCGCTCACCGCGCATCCGGCGCTCGGCAAGATCTCGTTCACCGGCTCGACCGCGACCGGCAAGCTGGTCGGCACGGCCGCCGTGCAGAACATGACGCGCTTCTCGCTCGAACTGGGCGGCAAGAACCCGATCGTGATGCTCGCCGATGTCGATGTCTCGCAGGCGCTCGAAGGGGTGGCGGCGGGCGCGTTCTTCAACCAGGGCCAGGTGTGCGCAGCCGCGTCGCGGATCTATGTGCATCGCAGCAAGTATCGCGAGCTCGCCGACGGCCTCGCGGCGCTGGCGGGCGCGATGCGGCTCGGCCCCGGGCTCGACGCGGCGGCGCAGATCAACCCGCTCGTGTCCGCCTCGCATCGCGACAAGGTGCTCCAGCATCTCGATCGCGCGCGCCGCGACGGCGTGACCTTCCTCGCGGGCGATGCGCGCGCGCCGGCGCTGCCCGGCTATTTCGTGAAGCCGGTGGTGCTGGCCGATGCGCCGCCCGACAGCGCGATCGTGCGCGACGAGGTGTTCGGCCCGGTGGTGGTCGTGCAGCCGTTCGACGATGCGGCGCAGGCGGTCCAGGCCGCCAACGCGTCGCCGTACGGGCTCACGGCGAGCCTGTGGAGCAACGATCTCAAGGCGGTCATGGATCTCGTGCCGGAGCTGGAGGCCGGCACCGTGTGGGTCAACTGCCACATCCCGCTCGATCCGGCGATGCCGTTCGGCGGCTACAAGCAGTCGGGCATCGGCCGCGAATTCGGCCAGTACGCGGTCGAGGGCTTCACCGAGACCAAATCCGTCTGCATCGCGCACTGAGCCGCGCGCCTTTTATTCTGGAGTCCATGCAATGAGCTATACCGATTCGCGTTTCTGGCACCCGATGCTGCATCCGAACGACATGAAGCGCCGCGATCCGATCCGGATCGTGCGCGGCGACGGCTGTCATGTCTACGACGATCGCGGCAATCGCCTCGTCGACGGCGTCGCCGGCCTGTGGAACGTCAACGTCGGCCACAACCGGGCCGAGGTCAAGCAGGCGATCGTCGCGCAGCTCGACGAACTCGAATATTTCCAGCTGTTCGACGGCGTGTCGCATCCGCGCGCGGAGGAACTGTCGGCGCGCCTGATCGACCTGATGGAGCCGGAAGGGATGCGCCGCGTGCTGTATACAGCTCGGGCGGCTCGGATTCGGTCGAGACCGCGCTGAAGATCGCCCGTCAGTACTGGAAAGTACGCGGCCAGGCGGACCGCACCAAGTTCATCTCGTTGAAGCAGGGTTATCACGGCACCCATTTCGGCGGCGCGTCGGTCAACGGCAACACGGTGTTCCGCCGCAACTACGAGCCCAACCTGCCGGGCTGCTTCCACGTGGAAACGCCGTGGCCGTACCGCAATCCGTTCACGCGGGATCCGGAGGAGCTGGCGCGCATCTGCGCGACGCTGCTCGAACGCGAGATCCTGTTCCAGAGCCCGGACACGGTGGCCGCCTTCATCGCCGAGCCGATCCAGGGCGCGGGCGGCGTGATCGTGCCGCCCGCGAGCTACTGGCCGCTCGTGCGCGAGGTCTGCGACCGTTACGGCGTGCTGCTGATCGCCGACGAGGTGGTGACGGGCTTCGGGCGCAGCGGCAGCCTGTTCGGCAGCCGGGGCTGGGGCGTGCGGCCCGACATCATGTGTCTCGCGAAGGGCATTTCGTCGGGCTACGTGCCGCTCGGCGCGACGGTGGTCAATGCGCGGATCGAGGAGGCGTTCGCCGCCAACGCGGATTTCGGCGGCGCGATCATGCACGGCTATACCTACGCCGGCCACCCGGTCGCCTGCGCGGCCGCGCTCGCGAGCCTCGACATCGTGCTGCGCGAAGACCTGCCCGGCAACGCGGCGAAGCAGGGCGCCTACCTGCTCGAGGCGCTGCAACCGTTCGTCGAGCGGTTCGAGGCGGTCGGCGAGGTGCGCGGCAAGGGACTGATGCTCGCGCTCGACCTGGTGGCCGACAAGGCGACCCGCGAGCCGATCGATCCGATGTCGGGCTATGCGAACGCGGTGGCCGAGATCGCGCGTGCGAACGGGGTGCTGGTGCGGCCGGTGGGCACCAAGATCATCCTGTCGCCGCCGCTCGTGATCGGCCGACCGGAGCTGGACCGGCTTGTCGACGGGCTCGCGGCGGGCTTCGCGGAAACGCCGTTCCGCCCGTCCTGACGGCGCCGGCCGGCCGGTTTGCCAATTTGCGCTATGCGCGGGAATATTGGCCTCCGTATGGTCTCGACATCGGACGACACAATCAGGGAGACGACCATGTCGGGTTCACCAGGGTATTCCAGCGCGCCGGCCGCAGCCCCGGCGCAGGCGGGCGGCGCTCAGGCGGCGCTCGCCGCCGGCGCGGTCGGTTTCCCGACGGCGCTCGCGAGCGCCGTCGGCCTCATCATGGCAAGCCCGGTGATCCTCACCGCCACCTCGGGCTTCGGCATGGGCGGCTGGGCCTTCGCGGTCGCGATGCTGATCGCGTTCGTGATGATGCAGGCGCAGGCGACGACCTTCTCCGAGGCGGCGGCGATGCTGCCGACGGCGGGCTCGGTTTACGACTACCTGTCGTGCGGCCTCGGCCGCTTCTTCGCGATCACCGGCACGATCTCCGCGTATTTCCTCGTCCACGTGTTCGCCGGCACGGCCGAGACGATCCTGAGCGGCATCATGGCGCTCGTCAACTTCGAATCGCTGAACGCCGCGCTCGAACGGCACAACAGTTCCTGGCTCGTCGGCGTCGGCCTCGTCGTCCTGTTCGCGTGCACCAACATCATCGGCATCCGCGTGTTCAGCCGGCTCGAGATCGTGCTGACGGCCGGCATGTGGCTGTCGCTGCTGACCTTCGGCGTGCTCGGGCTCGTCGCCGCGCCGGCGGTGCCGCTCGACGGCTGGTTCGGCCGCTCCGAGATCGGCGCGTCGGCGCCCGCGGTGCTGTCGCTCGTCGGCATGGCGATGTTCATGTTCGTCGGCTGCGAATTCGTCACGCCGCTCGCGCCGGAAATGCGCGCGCCGGGCCGCACCATCCCGCGCGCGATGGCGCTCGGGCTGCTCGGCGTCGCGGTGTGCATGTTCATCTACGGCGCGGCGATCAAGCGCCAGGTGCCGAACGTCGCGGTCAGCGCGGACGGGCTCACGCACCTGCTCGACACGCCGGGCGCGATCCCGGCGTTCGCGCTGCAGGTGCTCGGGCCGTTCGGGCGGATCTGGTTCGGCGTCGCGTTCCTGTTCGCGGGCGCGGCGACGATCAACACGCTGATGGCCGGCCTGCCGCGCATCCTGTACGGGATGGCGATCGACGGCGCGCTGCCGAAGTGCTTCGCCTACCTGCATCCGCGCTTTCGCACGCCGGTGGTCGGGATCGTCGTCGCGGCGCTGGTGCCGATCACGCATGCGTGGCTGATCCGCGGCAACCTCGACAGCATCCTGCACCTCGTGCTCGCGGCGACCTGCGCCTGGGGCACCGCCTACCTGCTCGTCACGCTGTCGGTCGTGATGCTGCGGATCCGCCGGCCGGATCTCGCGCGGCCGTACCGGTCGCCGTGGTTTCCGTTGCCGCAGATCGTGTCGAGCGTCGGGATCGTATTGGCGATCTGGTATATCGCGCCGCCCGGCATGAACAGCCGCGACATCTACGTGCCGTTCGGCGCGATGCTCGGCCTGACCGCGCTCTACGCGCTGTTCTGGACCGTGGTCGTGCAGCGCAAGCATCCGTTCCGGCCGGTGCCGGTCGAGGAAGTGCTGCGCAACGAGCACGTGGCGCGCGCGTGAGGTCCGCCGTGTCCGAATCGGGCGCAGCGCAGCCGCGCGGCTGGCGGCGCTGGTTCGCGCCGGGGCCGGCGCCGGGCTATCGCGCGGGCGCGACGCTCGCACGGGTGGCGCGCGATCTGCAGGCGGCGTCGTGCGAAGCGGACGGCGTCGTCGCCGCGCGCGGGCGGTTGACGCTGGACGGCGGCCTCGCGCTGGCGGCGGAGGAGTGCGTCGAGCGCCAGTTCCTGATGCACACGGTGCTGGTGCGCCTGAGCCTGAAGGTACCGGGGCCGGCCGCGCGCGGGCGCGCGACGATCGGCCAGCAGGGCTGGTGGCGGCGTACCGGCGTCGCCGCGCGGCTCGGACCCGATGCGGACGACGCGTTCGCGCGCCGCGTGGCCGCGCTGCTCGATACCGCCGCACTGGGGCGGGCGCTCGCGGCGCTCGATCTGACATACTGTGCGATCGACGCGGATGCGCACGGCTGGACGCTGTGCGTCGTGCCGTTCGGCGGCAGCGAAGTGGTGAGCCGGATGCCGTCGTTCCGGCGCTATATCCGCGTGACGGATGCGCAGCGCGCGGCGCTGCTGGCGGCGTTCCAGGCCTTCGCCGCCGGGCTCGCGCAAATTTGACGCGGTTCAAGCCGTGCGTGACGCATGCCGCGCAAGCCGCCCGCCCGCGCGGCGGGCGAGGCTCTCACCGGAGACACCCATGCTGTTCCAGTCGCGCTCACTCGAAGACGTCCACGACCACGGGCTCGCGGTCGCGGGCTGGCACCAGACCTATCGTCAGATGACGCCCGGGCGCTTCAAGGGCACGGTGACGCAGGTGCTGTACGACGACTTCCATTTCTTCCGCGAGACCCTGAACCGGCGCGTCGCGCAGACGGGCACGGCGCCCGCGTCGAGCACCTCGCTCGCCGTGCCGCTGCTCGCGCCGCTGATCGGCACCTTCCAGGGGCAGCAGGTCGACGGCTACGCGCTGCTGGCGCTGCGCGCGGGAGAGGATTTCGAATTCCATACGCCGGAGGGGATGCGGCTCGTCGGGATCAGCGCGGGCTCCGACATGATCGACGAGCAGTGCGAGGTCGAGCTGGGCATGGGCATGGGCGAGGGCCGCCGGCTGCGGCACGTGATCCGCCTGACCGGAGAGCAGGGGCTGGCGCTGGGCGGCCGGCTGTCGTCGTGCATCGACGATGCGCAGCGCAGCCCGGCCTGGCTCGAATACGCGGCCACCCGTCGCATGTTCCGCGACACCATGCTCGGTGTGTTCCTCGACTTCCTCGCGGGCGCGGTCGGCGACGAGCGGCGCGACATCACGCACGCCACCTACAGCGACATCGTGCGGCGCTGCGAGCGCTACCTGCGCGAGCGGCCCGAGGAGCCGGTGACGGTGCTCGAACTGTGCCGCGCGCTGCGCTGCAGCCGCCGTACGCTGCAGACGAGCTTCCAGCGCGTCGCCGACGTGACGCCCGTCACGTACCTGCGCACGATCCGCCTCAACGCGGTGCGCCGGCTGCTGCGCACGACCGGGGTGGAAGATCTGTGCGTCGGCGAGGCCGCGGCGCGCTGGGGGTTTACCCATCTCGGCTATTTCGCGCGCGAATACCGCGACCTGTTCGGCGAATTGCCCTCGCAAACGTTGCGCGCCGCGTGACGGCGCGTCGCGCGCATGCATTTGCCGATTTGGGATATAGAGGGTTTTTTTCGCTGGATAGAGTCCCATCACACCTTCAATCAGCACTGTTGATTTGCACTGCAAAGCAACGGATTCAATGGGGATGGGACATGAAGATCGGAGCATGGGTCGCGGCCGGGATGGCGGGCGCGTTGGCCACGGCCGCGCACGCGCAGAGCAGCGTGACGCTGTACGGCACGGTGGACACGGGCATCATCTATTCGAGCAGCCAGCAGACCACGCGGGCCGACGGCTCGACGCACGGCGGCCCCGCGTGGCAGATGGGCGGCGGCAATCTGGTGCCGTCGCGCTGGGGGCTGCAGGGCACGGAGGACCTGGGGGGCGGCTGGAAGGCGGCGTTCCAGCTGGAGCAGCAGTTCCTGTCCGCGAGCGGGCAGGAACTGCAGAGCGGCGCGGCGTTCAGCCGGCAGGCCTGGGTCGGGTTGCGCAACGACGCGGTCGGCACGCTCGGGCTGGGGCGCCAGTACGATTCATATACCGATTTCCTCGGCGCGTACGTGTCGAGCAACAGCTGGTCGACGCCTTATGGTTCGCATCTGGGCGACGTCGACAACCTGAACGCCGCGTTCAATTTCAACAACGCGCTGAAGTTCACGAGCGTCGATTTCAACGGGTTCACGTTCGGCGGCACGTTCAGTCTCGGCGGGCAGGCGGGCAACTTCGCGGCGAAGCGCGGGTATGCGCTGGCGGCCGCCTATAATCGCGCGCCGTTCTCGCTGAGCGCCGGCTACATGAACCTGCGGCAGCCGCTCGACGCGGCGCTGGGCGGCGCGAACGGCTATATCGGCGATTTCTCGTGCGCGAATCCGGGCGCGATGTATTGCAGCCTGCAGGACGCGCAGTCGCTGAAGGTGCTGGGCGTGGGCGGTTCCGTCACGTTCGGCGGCGCCACGGTGGCGCTGACCTATACGCATACGCGGCTCGGCGACAGCGCGTTCTTCGCGAGCAGCGCGCGGCCGCGCGGCGACACGGTGGTGTTCGACATCGCGGAGCTGAATGCGACGTATGCGTTCACGCCCGCGCTGCGCGGCGGCCTCGCGTACATCTTCAATCGCGCGAAACCCGACGGCGTGGCGGCGACGCGCTTCCATCAGGTCAATCTCGGCGCGAACTACAGCCTGTCGAAGCGGACCGCGCTGTATGCGGTCGCGATCGGGCAGATCGCATCGGGACGCGGGCTGGGTACGGGGGCGGACGGCGAACCGGCGGACTACGCGCAGATTCCGGTGCTGAACAACAGCAATTCGAATCGGCAACTGGCGTTGATGGCGGGGATCAAGATGGACTTCTGAGCGTGAAGGGGGAGAGGCGGCGGGAGGCGAATCGGCGCCCCCCGCCGCCTCACGCCGCCTCACGCAGTACGACCCGTTACGCCGGCCGTGACTTTTCCCTCGTTCATGCGCGATCCCGGCGGTCCTATGCTTTCCAGGCAGCATCCTTACCTGGAGAGATCATGAGACCGTTCATCGATATTTCGCACGTTGCAAACGATCCGGCATTCGTCAATCTGGATCATGTGTTCGGCCTGGCCGGCCGAGTCACCTTGTACAACAGCGCCACGACCGATCCCGAAGCGTTGCGGTATCTCGACGCGATGGTCAACGTGCTCGATCGCGACGATTTCGCCCGCGAGCAGATCCGTCAGCGCGGATTGGGGCACGCGGCCGGAAGCGCGCTTGCCGCGCTGGAGTATGCGCGGCGCACGATTCAGGGCAATCCGCCGGCCACGCCGTTCAACGCGCAGTCCGCGCCGGATCGGCTCGTGCTGACGCCCTGAGGCACGGGGCTTGGCACGAGCGCGTGTCGGTTTTTTTTCAACCGGTGCGCTTCATCGTTGCCGTTGGGGCGCCCTGCGAACGAGGCATGCCGTTCGAGCTTGAGCCGGCGGGATTTCCGGATTCGCGGGGTATTTGCCTGATGTGGCGCACGGGGTGATGCAGGCGTTGCCGTGGCGCGCGTTTCATGGGTACCGCATGGAGTCATGAGATGAACATTCACCCGATTCGAAACGAGGCCGATTACGATACTGCTTTGAAGGCGGTGTCTGTTCTCATCGATGCCGATCCGGCGCCTGGCACCCGGGAAGGCGACGAATTGGAGATCTTGGCGATCCTGATCGAGCGCTACGAGAATGAATATTTCCCGATGAAATGACCGCGCCGTAACCGGGCGCAGGGCGTAGATTCCTGCGGGATGCAGTGACGGATGTGTTAGGCATGCGAACGGATTGATTTAGGGTTTACCCGGATATCGATATTGTTCTTTGTGAGTTGTAATGAAGCCGAAAAATCATGTTTTCGATGTGATTTTATTTTTTGTTAATTGGAATTGAAAATTGAGCGAAAAAAATTTATTCAAGCCGTTTTTGTGTTTCGCTGCATTTGTTGTCGTATCTAACGCTGGAGCCGACTGCAGGGTGCCGATGACGGTGGCGGGAAGGACTTTCGTTAATGTTGTTGATGATCAGTACTCACCACAAAACCCGAATGCCGGAAGTGTTTTGAAGGTTGATTTTGGTAATGGCGTGTATGATCTCAAGATTCTTCAGACTGGACAAAGCGTTCGAGGGGCTTATCAATACAGTGCTTTGGCTCCCAATGTCGGTCAATTGAGAATGAAGGAAAATTTTGATGGGCAGATTTCTGATTATACAGTTACGCTGGTATGCTTGACTGATTTTTCTGGTACTCTCGTGACCACGCAGTGGCAGGGTGCTATCAAACCAGATATTCGCCAGAATTCAGGTCGTTATAACATACTGAAGTAGATTGGGTGATTTTGAATTTTTTTTGAATTCATGCTAAAGATGTGGACTGCGTGTCGTTCGGTAACGAAACGTCGTCTGTATGACGCGACATTTCGTGTTTCGGGCATAACATGACGCCACACAGGAGCGTTTATGTCACGCAAACCGAAAGCCCGCACGGGCGAACGCTTCTTCCAATGCTTCGACGGCATGTACGGCTTCCAGCGTGATCGCCACCCGGTGCGAGAGAACCTTGCGGCTTGCCCAGTCCACCACCGCCGTCAGATCATGGCTTGCCGAGCGTGACCAGCATCCCCGCGACGAACATTCGCCACGGCGAGCGCGCCTGCGGCAGGTCGCCCGCGCCGGCCTCGGCCGGCGCCGACCACATCTTCCAGGCCAGGAACAGCAGGTAGCCGACGCCCGCGAGCTTCAGCACCAACAGCCCCGTCGAGAACGTGCGCGCGAACACCGACAAACCCGCCACCGCGAGCGTGAGCCACAGCACCTCGCCGATCCACGTCGCCGCGAGAAACGGCAGCACGTCGCGAAACCGTTGGTCAGCACGCGCGCGGCCAGCGCGGCAATGCTCGGGCCGGGCGTGCAGCCCATGGCGATGAGGGCGAAGGAGAAGGCGAGGGCGGCGAGGCTCGATGCGGCCATGGCGGCATGCGGCTCGGTGGGCGGGAAACGAAGGACATCGCGCAGCGCGCGCGACGAAATGTGCGACGCGGGGCTGCGAATGATCGAAGGAATTGATTATAGTGCGTCCGTTCCGACTCACAGGATGACCGCACCTTGGCCGAGCTTCCCTTGTCCCCCTCGATCCGCATCCGCGCCGCGTTGCCGCGCGAAGCCGACGCGATGGCCGCCGTCGAGGCGGCCGCCGCGCAGCGTTTCCACGCGATCGGCATGTCGCACATCGCCGAGAGCCCGCCGACCGGCCGCGCCGACCTGCTCGCGCGCATCGAGGCCGGCCGCGCGCTGGCGGCCGTCGACGAAACGGACACGCTCGTCGCGTTCGCGATCTACCGGATGCTGGACCCCGCGCGGCTTTATCTGGAGGAACTGGATGTGCTGCCCGCCTGCGCGGGCCGGCGCATCGGCGCGGACCTGATCGAGGCGGTCGCGGCGCGTGGCCGCGGGACGGGGGCGTCGGCACTGGTGCTGTCGACGTTCCGCGACGCGCCCTGGAACGCGCCGTACTACAGCCGCCTCGGCTTCTCGATCCTGGCCGACGATGCGCTCGACCCGCTGCTCGTCACGGTGCGCGCCGCGCATGTCGCGGGCGGCCTCGACGAATCGCGGCGGGTCTTCATGCACCGCGCGCTGGACGCGCGCGCGGCCTGACGCGCGCCGTTACGCGGCGCTGTCGAGCGCCGGGTAGTCGACGTAGCCGGTTTCGCCCTTCGCGTAGAAGGTCGCCGGGTTCGGCTGGTTGAGCGGCGCGTTCAGTTCGAAGCGGCGCGGCAGATCCGGATTCGCGATGAACAGCTTGCCCCAGGCCACCGCGTCGGCTTCGCCGGACGCGAGCGCCTGCTGCGCGCCGTCGAGCGTGAAGCTCTCGTTCGCGATGAACGGGCCGCCGAACGCCTGCTTCAACTGCGGACCGATAGGTTCGTTGCCGAACGACTCGCGGGCGAACAGGAACGCGATCTTGCGGCGCCCCAGCTCGCGGGCGACATAGCCGAAGGTCGCGAGCGGATCGGAATCGCCCATCGTGTGCGCGTCGCCGCGCGGCGCGAGGTGCACGCCAACGCGTTGCGCGCCCCACACGTCGATCGCCGCGTCGACCACTTCGAGCAGCAGCCGCGCGCGGTTCTCGATCGAGCCGCCGTAGGCGTCGGTGCGGTGGTTCGTGCTGTCCTGCAGGAATTGGTCGAGCAGGTAGCCGTTCGCGCCGTGCACCTCGACGCCGTCGAAGCCGGCTGCCTTCGCATTCTCGGCGCCGCGCCGGTAGGCGGCCACCACGCCCGGGATCTCGTCGAGTTCGAGCGCGCGCGGCGTCACGTACGGCCGCTCCGGACGCACGAGGCTCACATGGCCCTTCGGTGCGATCGCGCTCGGCGCGACGGGCAGTTCGCCGTCGAGGAACACAGGGTCGGAGACCCGGCCGACGTGCCACAGCTGCAGGAAGATCCGGCCGCCGGCCTGATGCACGGCGTCCGTCACGAGCTTCCACCCTTCGACCTGCTCTTGCGACCAGATGCCGGGCGTCTCGGCGTAGCCGACGCCTTGCGGCGTGACTGAAGTGGCCTCGCTGAGGATCAGGCCGGCCGACGCGCGCTCCGCGTAGTAGCGGGCCATCAGCGCGTTGGGCAGGCGCGCCTCGCCGGCGCGGGCGCGCGTCAGCGGCGCCATGATGATGCGGTTCGGCAGCGTGAGATCGCCGACGGTCAGGGGATCGAACAGGGACGGCATGGTAAGGACCTCTTATCAAGTGGAACGGCACGCCCGCATACAGGCGGGGCCGGCTGGCGTCACAGGCCGCGGTGCAGTTCGTCGAGAAACGCCTGGATCACGGGTTCGTCGCGTTTGAAGAAGGCCCACTGGCCGACGCGCGTCGACGTGATCAGCCCGGCCCGCTGCAGCGTGGCCAGATGGGCGGACACGGTCGATTGCGACAGGCCGCAGCGCGCGTCGATCTGGCCCGCGCAAACGCCGTCGTGAAACGGATGCGTCTGCGCGTTGAAGTACCGTTCGGGTTCCTTCAGCCACGCGAGAATCTCGCGGCGGACCGGATTGGCAAGCGCTTTGTGGATGGCGTCGGTGTCGATCGTCATGGGGACAGGTTCAATCGCTGGAATACGTGTATCGTTGGTTTCCGAATCATATATCGGGATATCGCGATATGTCGAAAGACATTGGTCGGGGTAGGGATACCGGCCTCGACGCGGCCGGCTTCCGTCAAGGGCTCAACGCAGCCCGCCGCGCGGCAATCCCGGCGGGGGGCCGGTATCCGTCAGGCTGAAGGTCGGCATCGACGCCGGGCAGTGGAATGCCTTCAGCACGGGGCTCGTCAGGGGATTCGCGGCGGTGCCGGGGCTCGCGATATCGAGCACGGCGCGCCGGTCGTCGAAATCGAGCGCGATGCGCGTGCGTCCGGGCGTCGCGGTCTCGATCACGCGGCCCTTTTGCAGCAGCCGCAGCAGCGCCCAGGGACCATCCGCCGACAGCGTCGAGGTATCGGGCCGGATCCGCGGCTCGGCCGTGACGTCCACATGCGCGCCGCCGCGCGGTCCCGGCCAGTTCATCGTGCGTGGCGCGACCGGGCCGTGCTGGTAGAGCATCGTCTGTCCGTCGACGTCGATCGCGAGGCTCGTGATCGACGGATCGAGTTCCGGCACGCGCAGGTCGATCTTCCACGCAAGCTGCTTCTGGCCGGGATCGCTGAAGAACACGTCGCGGATCGCCTTGGCCTGCTGGAACGGTTCGAGATCCGGTCCCTGTACGGGCTCGGTGGCGCCAGGCAGCGTCCGGTAGCGCCACGGTCGCGTGGACGTGTCGACGAACGGGGCGAGCGTCTTCACGAAGAAGTCGTCGAGGAGGCCGCCTTGCGCGAAGACCCGCGTGAAGTCGTCGATGCCGACGTCGCGGCGGCTGTCGGCGGAGAACGGAAAGTTGCCGGCGATCGCGAGCCGGCAGGTATCGCCGATCGTCGCCTCCAGCTGTCGCGACAACAGCAGCCCGATGCCCCGGTTGACCTCGCGCGATCCCTGCTGCGTCAGTTCGAGCAGCACGGCGCGCAGCGGCGCGGGCATCGCGTCGGCGGTCATCTGCAGTTTGGCCGCGGCATCGATCGGCGGCGGCACGCTGTTGTTGGACAGCGCTTCGTTCGCAACGGTCAGGGCCGTGTAATAGTCGTTCAGCTGGCTCGTCACGCCGTCGAGCCCGGTTTTCCCGGCCGGCGCGGCCGCGGGGCGGATGCCCGCGGGCAGGTCGGCGTCACCCGTCACGAGGTCGCGCAGCAGGGCGAAATGGTCGTCGACGAGCGTGCGTTCCAGGCGGGCGTCGACGTGCGCGTCGAGCGCCTTGACCACCGCCGCGCCGCCGGCTTTTTGCAGCGCGTCGCGCTCGGTCGCGACGACCGGCCGGGTGAGGGTGGTCTCGCGCACCGCCGCGCGCGCGAGCCGCACGAGCGGCGAGTCCGGCGCGACGAAGCCGCGCAGCACCAGCAGATTGAAGGCGAGGCTCGTACCGCTCACGGTGCGGATGTCGGCGAGGAACGCATCCCATTGCTGCACATATTCCTGCAGGTATTGCCGGCGGATGGCCTCGGTCAGCGGATCATCCGGTGCGGCGACCGCGCGCGCGAACGCCGTCGTTTTTTTTTGAGCGTCGTTCAGATCGGCGCGGCCCATCGCCCAGGCGTCGTCGTCGCGCGCGATCTGCACGAATTCGGGCAGGCGCTTGTCGAACAGGCGCCAGTATCCGTCGTAGGTGAACAGCCCGGGCACGCCGTGCGCGAGCGGCGCGCCGCTCGCACGCGTGAAGACGGTCCCGGCTTGCGGCCCGACGGCCCGGATCAGCGTGAAATCGTCCGGCGCGCTCGCCTGCATCGCCGATTTGGCCCGTTCGTAGAGCCGTTCGGTCGCGTTGGTGCCGTTGAGGAGCGTGCGCGCCTGCTGGATCAGCGCGTCGTTGCGGATCAGCGGCGATTGCACGATGCGCCCGCCGGAAAACAGCTGCCCGACGTGCGTGATCATCGACGCACGGCTGCCGTAGACCGCGGCGCTGTCGGTGCCGGCCCAGTCGTCGAGCACCCAGGCCTGCACCTGCGCGGCGTCGAAGCGTTGCTTGTCGTACAGCATCAGGTAGACGCGCAGCGCGCCGTAGGTGAGCTTGGGATCGCGGGTGACGATGCCCTGTTCGAGAACCGTCTCGATCCGCTTCACGATCTGCGGCATCAACAGGTTGTCTTCGAGCGCATCGTAGGTGCGGCGGCTTTCCGCGACGATCCCGGGCGGCGTGTACAGGCCGTAGCGCCATGCGCCGTCCGGCGCCGACAGGTCGAGCCCGGTATAGGCGGCCAGGCGGGCCGCGTCGCTCAGCACGTCGGGCACGGCTTCGGGATGCGGGGTCTTGTACAGCTGGCTGACGCGTGCCGTGAGCGCGGCGGTCTTGCGGCCGATCGCATCGAGATAGTCGCTGTTGTTGCCGGCGCTGACGCGCAGGCCGAGCGCGAGCCAGACGAACAGCAGCAGCGCGAGCGCATGGCCCGCGATGCCGAGTGTGCGGAACCGGTATTCCCAGCGCAGGTTCGGCTGCACGAGATGCGCGTCCGGCACCACCAGGCGGGTCAGCAGATCGTGCAGGAAAAAGCTCTGATTGCCTTCGTGCGGCGGGGCGGGCGCGGCGCTCGCGCGTCCGGGCGCGGCCGCGAGCCGCTGCGCGACGGTGTGCGGATCGGCGGCGACCTGTTCGCCGGTTTGCGCGGCGCTCGTGAAATACACGCCGCGCAGCGTCGAATGGTGTTGCGTGTCGTCGTAGCGCGAGTCGAGGAAGACCTGGTCGATCAGCTCGGCGAGTGGGCGCGTCAGCACGAGGAATTCCTCGGCCAGCAGGGTCAGGCGGCGCCGCCGGGCCGTGTCGTGCTCTTCCAGCAGGCGCGCGTTGACGCCCGCGGCGACGCGCGCGGCCAGGGCGTCCAGCTCGTCCGCGCAGCGCGCGTGGAGGCCGTCGTTCGCGATGGTCTCGGTGCCGTACGGCAGCGTGAAGCCCCACGGCTGCGCGCGGCCCTCCGTGGTCAGCGAACCGAAGTACTCGACGAAGCCGGGCAGCTGGTCCATCTTGGTGATCAGCAGGTAGACGGGGAAGCGGATGCCCAGCCCGGCGCGCAGCTCGGCGAGACGGGCGCGCAACGCGGCGGCCTGCGCGTGGCGCGCGCGCTCGTCGGCGCTGGCCAGTTCGCCGACATCGAGGGTCAACAGCGCGCCGTTGATCGGCGTGCGCGGACGATGCTTGCGCAGCAGGCGCAGGAAGCCGTGCCATTCGTCCGCGTCGACCCGATGCCGCCACGAGTCGTCGGCGTCGGCCGGATCCGCGGGCTCGTCGGGGGCAGGCTGACGCGGCAGCGCATGACGCGACGAGCCGTGCTGCGTGTAATGGCCCGCGGTGTCGATCAGCACGGCGTCGTTGGTCAGCCACCAGTCCGCCGTGCCGTCCTGGCTCGCGAGCAACGCCGCGGCGCGCTGCATCTGCCCCGCGATCGGGAACGAGAGCCCGGCGTTCAGGAGCGCGGTGGTCTTGCCCGCGCCGGCCGGGCCGAGCGTCAGGTACCACGGCAGTTCGTACAGATAGCGCTTGCCCTGGAACAGGCGGGCGAGGCCGCGCACGCCGGTGCGCACCGCTTTCAGGCGCGCGAGCGCGCCGACGAGCGTCGCATCGACCTTGGCGAGGCGGCCCGCAGCGGGCGACGCGGGCTTGTGCTTGCCGAACTCGAGCAGGTTGTGAAGGAGCGCGGGATCCGCGCGCATCCTGCGCAGCAGCCGGACCAGCAGGTAGAGCAGATACAGCGCGATCACGGCGGCGATCGCCAGCGCGCGGGCCGGCGCCGCGACGAACGGCGCGCTCTGGCCGAACGCGAGCAGCGGCGCTGCATGCCAGATCAAGACGCACAGCAGCGCGACCGGCACCACGCTGATCGACCACTCCGCGAGCCACAGCAGCACGCCGCCCAGCAGCAGCGCGATCACGAGGACGCGGATGCCGACGCCCGCGAGCGGCGCCAGGCCCCCGAACGTGACGAACGGTCCGACGAACCACACCAGCAGCGCCGCGGTCAGCAGGGCGGCGAAGGCCAGAAACGGGCGCGATATCAGGAAGGAAAGGAATTTGTTCATGACGGGATTCCCGGATCGTCTGGCGAGGGGTCAGTGCTCGACCGTGATGTCGACGCGCCGGTTCAGCGCGCGGCCGGACACGGTTCCGTTGTCGCCGACCGGCTCCGCCTCGCCCTTGCCGAGCGCCTCCAGCCGACCCGGCGGCACGCCGGCGGCCTGCAGCATCTGCATCACCTGGGTCGCCCGCTCCTCGGACAACGCGGCGTTCGACGCGAAGGCGCCGTTGCGCACCGGCTGCTTGTCGGTGTAGCCGAGCACCGTCACCTTGCCGGGCACGCGGGCGATCTCGCGGGCAATCGTCGCGATCAGCGGCGCCATCGCGGGATTCACGGCGGCCGCGCCAGGGGGAAACATCGCATCGCTGCGGAAGACCAGCGTGCTGCGATGGTCGTTTTCGTCGACCTGCACGAGCCCGCTCGCGATCTCGTTCGCGAGCAGGTTCTTCAGGCGCAGCGTGGGCGCGGCGGCGGGCGGCGTCATGCGGCCCAGCTCGGCGATCTCCTTTTGCAGGTCGGCCGCGCGGGTGGAGAGCGTGTACTTGAAGTAGCCGAACAGCGCGAGCAGGATCAGCGACAGCGCCGCGACCGTGATCCAGACCGGGAAGTCACGGAACGACAGGCGCTTGCCGCGCGCGCCGGGCTGCCAGTGCGGCGACAGCGCGACCGAGACCGGGCCGCGTTGCGCGGCCAGCGCGTTGTAGATCCGTTGCCGCACCGTCTCGTGCTTGCGCTGGCCGTCGGCTTCGTAACGGTAACGGCCCTCGAACCCGAGGCTCAGCAGCCGGTACGCGACTTCGAGCAGGTCCAGGTGTTCGTGCGGCGCATTCATCAGCCGTCCGATCAGCAGGTAGACCTTGTCGCCGCCTTGCCGGTCCTCGTGAAAGGTGGTCGCGAGACCGTCGCTGATCCACGCGCCGAGGCTGCCGTCGCCCGTGCGCGCCCAGCTCGTCTGCATCGCGGCCTCGTCGAGCGCGGTGCACAGGCAGTAGCGCGCGCCGAGCATGTGGTCGCGGCGGATGTTCGCCTGCTCGCACAGCCGCTGGAACATGCGGACCTCCTGTTCGAGCAGCCGCCGCAACTGCTGGATGCCGTCGCGGTCGAGCCCGTCGGGCATGTCCGCGAGCGCGCGCAGCAGCGGACGCGCGGCCTCCAGCAGCGGATTGCGCGCGGCCTGGACGGCGGCGAAGCGCGCGGCGGGGGATTCTGCGGCAGGCGATCCTGCGGCAGGCGATCCTGCGGCATTCGCGCCGCCCGACCATGCGAAGGGCGCGGCGGCGGGATCGCGCGATTCCGGAGCGGCCGCGTCCGGATGATGCAAGGCTTCTTGGCTCACTGATCTTCTCCGGTTCGTTCGTGACGGCTCCGCTAGCCGCGGATGCCCCACAGTTCCAGCCTCAGGGCGGGAAAATCGCCCGCGACGTGCAGCGCGAGCCCGCCGTGGCGCGCCACTTCTTCCCACAGCGGCCCGTTGCGCACGAGCTCGTAGTACACATAGCCCGCGTTGAAGGGGAGCTGCCGGGGCGGCACCGGCAGGGCCTGGAGCCCGATGCCGGACAGGTGGCTGCGCACCAGGTCGGGCAGGCGCTCGGACGGCCCCGCCTTCGCCTGGGCGACGAACTGCTGCTGCAGCACGTCGGGCGGCATCTGCGCGTGCACGGCGAGCACGACCGCGCTGAAGCCCTGCATGTCGACGGGATCGACCACCGCATTGCGCATCCCGTGCCCCTGGTCCGCGAGCGGGATGCTCTGCGCGCTGCGCACCAGCACGGCGTTCAGCAGCCGATGGGTATCGTCGACGACGGGCTTCAGGCACAGGTGCGGCGCGTCGTGCTGGTACGGCGGATGCGAATCGAGCGGCCGGCGCGTGTCGACGCGCACGTAGGTGGACAGTTCGCCCGCCATGCCGATGAGCAGCGCGTAGAGATCGGCGGGCGAGGTGCTCGGCACGCGCTGCAGGTGCCGCAGCAACGGCTCGTAGCGATTGAGCGCCTGCAGCAGCAGGTAGTCCGAGACTTCGGCCGTGGTGCCGGGGCGGCCGTCCGCGCCGGTCAGCCGCTCCGCGAGCCCGCTCGCGCGCAGGCGCGTGAGATCGAGGATCTTCGCGAGCCAGCTGCTCAGCATGTCGCTCGCGCCGTAGCCGATCACCGGCGGCGTCAGCGTATCGTCCAACTCGATGCCGGCATCCGCGCGGATCGCCTTGACGCGGGTCAGCGCGAGGCCGATCCACGCATCCGTCAACTCCTTCTCGGGGAGCAGCCGCAAGCGCAGGTTCGCGAGCTGGACCGTTTTCGGACCCTGGCCGATCGAGTTCGTGTCGCGCAGGTCGGTGTCGAACACGACGTAGCGCGCGAGCGATTCGGCCGCATGGTCGAACGTGGTTTCCTCGCGGTTCGGCACGCGGATCGGCACGGCGAGATAGATCAGCTGGTCCAGGTGCTCGGGCCGGATCGTCAGCGGCGCGGGCGGCGGGGTGCTGCCCGGCGCGTCGAACGGCGTGCCGTCGGCGAACACGCCGCTCGCCGATTTGACGATGATCTTGCCGAGCGCCGGCGCCTCGGTGTCGAGGCTGTAGTGACTGAAGCCGAAGAAGAACGGCGAGAGCGGCGCCGCGCGCTTGTGCGCGTACTGCTCCAGGTAGCGTTCCTGCTGCTGGAACAGTTGCGGGCGCATGAACAGGCCCTCGCTCCAGACCACCTTGTTAGTCCAGCTCATGATTGCGTTCCGCCGTTCGGGTCATTTTGCGGTTTCGGTGACGTTGATCGCATGGGTGTCGAGGTCGATGTTCAGTTTCACGCGCGGCGACGAGAAGCGATACCACTTCGCATCCGGCGCGGCGGGCAGCGGATAGACCGCGCGCCAGACCGAATGCGGCAGGTCGCGGTAAGCCGCGACGACGCCGAGCGCTGTGGCGGCCGGGTCCTGGTCGCGGCGGATCGTCCGGTGCTCGCCGGGCCGCAGCTGGAACCGGTCGCGGCTCGCGAGATCGTCCGCGAGCACCGTCCGGTCCTTGTCCTGCAGCGAGAAGAAATCGGCCGCGCGAAAGGCGCCGTCGGTCTTCAGCTGGTAGAGGCTGACGACGATCGGCGCGGCGCGGTTGCGGTCGTCCGGGTTGACGGTCGGCGCGGCGTTCACGACGAGGTCGAGACGGATCGTTTGCTTCGCCGCGGGTGCGCCGTTCGCGCACGCGGCGAGCGCGAGCGCGCAGGCGAACCCGCAGACAGGAGAGATCGGACGCATGCCAGTGACCAGGTGGAATGGATCGGGGCGGGCGCATCCGGCGGCGCTCGGAGCCGCCGCCGGATGCGCGGGTCCGCCGTTCAGGCTTCCTTGTTGCCCTTGATGTCGAAGCTGGTCGTGACGGCGCCGCCGCTGCCGCCCTGCGCGTTCTGCACGACGTACTCCTGCTTCACGCGCGCGAACGACAGGGACACCGTCTCGCGGCTGAGTGCATGGTCGATGCTGTTGCCAGACGGGTGGACGCGCGTGACGATCACGTCGCTCATCGTGAGCTTCAGGTATTCGAGCGGATTGCCGCCCGCCTTGCGCATCACGAGCACGGCCTGGTCGACATGCTTGCCGGTCAGCGCGTATTTCATGAGGTTCGGGCTGGCGCGATCGATCGCGTGCTCGAACGTGAGATCGCGGACCGACGCCTTGCCTGCGCCGCCGCCGCTGCCGGCATGCATCGACGATTCCTGCAGGATCTGCCAGTCCCAGCTCAATACCTCGATTTCGTCCTTGTGGCTTTCATCGAGCGATTCGCCGTTGATGCCGTCGATCTTCAAGAAAATATCCTGAGCCATGTGCTTGCTCTCTGTGGTGAATGACAATGAAGAAGGCCGGACGCGCGGGGCGCTGCGCGTCGGGTTCGCGCGTCCGGCCGGCCGAGGCTGCCGCCCCGCGTGGACTCAGGCGGCCTCCTTGATCGAGGGCAGCTTCGCGACCAGCCGCAGCGACACGGTCAGGCCTTCCAGCTGGAAATGCGGCCGCAGGAAGAACTTCGCCTGGTAATAGCCGGGATTGCCTTCCGCTTCCTCGACCAGCACTTCGGCCGCCGCGAGCGGGCGGCGCGCCTTGGTGTCCTGCGAGGAATTGGCCGGATCGGCGTCGACGTAGTTCATGATCCATTCGTTGAGCCAGCGCTGCATGTCCTCGCGCTCCTTGAACGCGCCGATCTTGTCGCGCACGATGCACTTCAGGTAGTGCGCGAAGCGCGAACACGCGAACAGATAGGGCAGGCGCGCCGACAGGTTCGCGTTCGCCGTGGCGTCCGAATCGTCGTATTCCGCGGGCTTGTGCAGCGATTGCGCGCCGATGAAGGTCGCGTTGTCGGTGTTCTTGCGGTGCACGAGCGGAATGAAGCCGTTCTTCGACAGCTCGGCCTCGCGCCGGTCGGAGATCGCGATCTCGGTCGGACACTTCATGTCGACGCCGCCGTCGTCGGTCGGGAAGGTATGGCACGGCAGGTTGGCGACCGTGCCGCCCGATTCGACGCCGCGGATCAGCGAGCACCATCCGTACTGCCGGAACGAGCGGTTGATGTTCACGCCCATCGCATAGGCGGCGTTGGTCCACGCATAGCGGCGGTGATCGGCGCCGTCCGTGACTTCCTCGAAGTCGAATTCGTCGACCGGGTTGGTGTGCACGCCGTAGGGCAGGCGCGACAGGAAGCGCGGCATCGCGAGGCCGATGTAGCGCGCGTCGTCCATGTTGCGCAGCGAATTCCACGACGCGTATTCGAGATTCTGCGTGAAGATCTTGGTGAGATCGCGCGGATTCGCCAGCTCCTGCCACGACTCCATCTGCAGCACCGACGGCGACGCGCCCGAGATGAACGGCGTGTGCGCCGCCGCCGCCACTTTCGCGATCGAACCCAGCAGGTCGACATCGGGCGGCGTGTGGTCGAAGTAGTAGTCGGCCATCAGGCAGCCATACGGCTCGCCGCCGAGCTGGCCGTATTCCTCCTCGTAGATCTGCTTGAACAGCGGGCTCTGGTCCCAGGCCTGGCCCTTGTAGCGTCGCATCGCGCGGCGCAGCTCCTCCTTCGAGATATCCATGAAGCGGATCTTCAGGCGCTCGTCGGTCTCGGTGTTCGACACCATGTGATGCAGCCCGCGCCAGGCGGATTCGATCTTCTGGAAATCCTCGTCGTGGAGGATCAGGTTGATCTGTTCGGACAGCTTCTGGTCGATCCGCGCGATGATCGACGCGATGCTCTTGTACGCATCGTCGCTGATCGTCGCGGCCTGTTGCAGCGCCTGCTCGGCGAGCGTGCGCACGGCGTACTCGACTGCCTCGCGGGCCTGTTCGGTCTTGGGCCGGAACTCGTGCGTGAGCAGGCGGGCGAAATCCGACTCGGTCTGCGGCGCGTCGGCGAGCGCCGTCGATGCTTGCGTTTTCTTCATGATGGCTTCCTCGGAAACGAAGATGGGATGGCGATCGGTCACCGTGCGTCGGTCTCGCGGCCGGCGCCGTCCGCGTCGTCGGCGGGCGGTTTCGGCGCGGCCGCGAGCGCCTGGAGCAGCGCCGTGTCCTGCAGCAGCTGATTCACGAGCGCCTCGGCTCCCGACTTGCCGTCCATGTAGGTCTGCAGGTTCGCGAGCTGGGTGCGCGCCTCGAGCAGCCGGCGCAACGGCTCGACCTTGCGCGCGATCGCGGCCGGCGAGAAATCCTCGATGCTCTCGAACGTCATGTCGACCATCAGTTGCCCGTCGCCCGTCAGCGTGTTGGGCACCGCGAATGCGACGCGCGGCCCGACCGCTTTCATGCGCTCGTCGAAGTTGTCGATGTCGATGTCGAGGAAGCGCCGGTCGGCCACCGACGGCAACGGCGTGACCGGTTTGCCCGACAGGTCGGCCAGCACGCCCATCACGAACGGCAGCTCGACCTTCTTCTCCGATCCGTAGACTTCGACGTCGTATTCGATCTGCACCCGCGGCGCGCGGTTGCGCGCGATGAATTTCTGAGAACTGCCGGATGTGGACATGCGTGACTCCATGAACGAAGGAAAGGCGGGCAGGCGCTAGGCGGCCTGCCCGGCGGAAACCGGCGTCGGTGCGGACGTCGCCGGAGCCTTGAGGCTCGGGCGGAACACGAGCGCGTCCTGTGCCGGCGCGGCTGGATCCGCTACGCCAATCCCGATGTGCGCGAGCACGGCGTGCGTGTCCAACGTGTCGAGCCACAGCGCGGCGAGGCGCGGCAGCACGTATTGCTCGATGAAACCGACCAGCACCCGCGCGCCGGTTTCCTGCACGAGGCAGCGCTCGACGATGTAGGCGAGCACGGCGTCGTCGTAGTCGACCGCGATGTGGTGCTGTTGCGCCATGCGCGCGACCACGCGATCGAGGTGCAGGCGCACGATGCGCGACAGCGCGGCGGGGTCGAGGGGCCGATACGGCACGACGCTCACGCGGCCGAGGAAGGCGGCGGGAAACGTCTTCAGCAGTTCGGACAGCAGCGCGTCGCGCAGGCCCGCGGCGTCGGGCGCGCAGGCCGGATCGGCGCACAGGGCCGCGCACAGCGCCGCGCCGGCGTTGCTCGTCAGCAGGATCGTCGTGTTGCGGAAGTCGATGAAGCGACCGTCGCCGTCTTCCATGTAGCCCTTGTCGAACACCTGGAAGAACATCTCGTGCACGTCGCCGTGGGCCTTCTCGATCTCGTCGAGCAGCACCACCGAATACGGGCGTCGCCGCACCGCCTCGGTCAGCACGCCGCCCTCGCCGTAGCCGACGTACCCGGGCGGCGCGCCCTTGAGCCCGGAAATCGTGTGCGCCTCCTGGTACTCGCTCAGATTGATCGTGATCAGGTTCTGCTCCCCGCCATACAGCGCCTCGGCCAGCGCCAGCGCGGTCTCGGTCTTGCCGACGCCGGACGGTCCGGCGAGCAGGAACACGCCGAGCGGCTTGCGCGGATCGGTGAGCCGCGCGCGCGCGGTCTGCACGCGTTCGCTGATCTGGCGCAGCGCCTCGGTCTGGCCGATCACGCGCGCGGCGAGGGTCGCGGGCAGGGTGCGCACCGCCGCGACCTCGTCGGTCACCATGCGGCCGAGCGGAATGCCGGTCCAGTCGGACACGATCTCGGCGACGATCGCCTCGTTGACTTCCGGGAACACGAGCGGCTGCTCGCCCTGGGCGGCGACGAGGCGGCGTTCGAGCGAGCGCAGCGCCTCGCCGTCGCCCGGCCCGGGCTCGTTCGCCAACGCCGCGGCGCGGGCGTCCAGCAACGCTCGCGCCGCTTCGGCCTGGGCCTGCCAGCGCGCGTCGAGCGCGGCCTCGTCGGCGCTCAAGGCCGCGATGCGCGCCCGGGCGTCGCCGTCCGCCTGTTCGGCGGCCAAACCGAGGCGGGCTTCCTGCGTGAGCAGCGCGAGTTCGACGCGCGCCGCGTGCAGGCGCTGACGCAGGTGCTGCAATTCGCGCGGCGCGGCATGCTGCGACAGCGCGACCCGCGCACAGGCGGTGTCGAGCAGGCTGATCGCCTTGTCGGGCAACTGGCGCGACGGGATATAGCGATGCGACAGCGCCACCGCCGCGCGGATCGCCTCGTCGCGCACCACGACGCCGTGGTGCCGCGCGAACATCGGCGCGAGCCCGCGCACCATGTGGATCGCCGCGGCTTCCTCGGGCTCCTGCACCTGCAGCACCTGGAAGCGGCGCGTCAGCGCGGGATCCTTCTCGATGTAACGCTTGTACTCGGCCCACGTGGTGGCGCCGATGGTGCGGATCGTGCCGCGCGCGAGCGCGGGCTTCAGCAGGTTCGCCGCGTCGCCGGTGCCGGCCTGGCCGCCCGCGCCGATCAGCGTATGGATCTCGTCGACGAACAGGATCACCGGCGAGGGCGACTTCGCGGCCGCCTCCAGCACGCCTTTCAGGCGGGCCTCGAATTCGCCCTTCAGGCTCGCGCCGGCGAGCAGGGCGCCGACATCGACGCTCATCAGGCGGACGTCGGCCAGCTTCGGCGGGACGTCGCCCTGCGCGATCGCCAGCGCGAGTCCTTCCACCACGGCGGTCTTGCCGACGCCCGCCTCGCCGGTGAGGAGCGGATTGTTCTGGCGGCGGCGCAGCAGCACGTCGATCATCGTGCGGATCTCCAGCTCGCGTCCGACCACGGTGTCGATCTCGCCGTTGCGTGCGCGCGCAACCAGATCCGTGCAGAACGGGTCGAGCGGCGTGCCCGCCGGCGATGCGCCGGCCGCGGCTGCGGCGTCGGGCGCGGTCAGGTCGGGCGCGCCGGCTTCGGGCGAGCCGTCGATCCAGCCGGCGAGCCGTTCGTCGAGCCCGTCGGCCGGCAGCTTCGCGAACGTCGGCGAGATCGACAGCAGCACGCGGCGCAGTTCCGGCGTGCCCGCCAGCGCGGCGACGAGCCACGCGCCCCGGATGCGCCGGTCGCCGAATTGCAGCGTGGCCAGCAGCCAGGCGCGCTCGACCGCCGTTTCGACGTGGTGCGAGAAATCGCTGACCGCACCGGCGCCGGCGGGCAGGGCCGCGAGCGCGCGCGCCATGTCGCGCTCGAGCGCATCGCGTTCGATGCCGGCGTGCCGGACGATCCGATGCAGGTCGGAATCGGCTTGCTGGAGGATCTGGTGGAGCCAGTGAACCAGCTCCACGTAGGGATTGGCGCGCAGCTTGCAAAAGGCGGTCGCCGACTCGATGGCCTTGAAGAGACTGCCGTCGAGCTTGCTGAACAACGCCTGACGTGAAATCGCCATGAAGAATCCTTCTCTCTGCGTTACCCCGTCACGATTTTCAGCGCGATGCGTATTGGAATCGGTCCGTGGATTATTTTTTAAAGCGCTCCGGTTTGAATTTTTCCGGAGTGGTCGGTGTTTGATTTTGATTTTTGGGGAATCGAATTGGAGTGGATTATTTTGCCGCGCTTAATTGGCGGTCAACTACCATAAATGGGTGGTTATTTATTTGAAGAAATTGGATGAGTGTTTATTTTATCGAAACGGCCGATTGTCAAATTTTGACAATATCCGGGAAATGTAGGTGGACAAAGGCATTGCGCTGGTATCAAATGGTTTTTGGCGATCCTTTGAATGCGTCATCGCCGCATAAAATAAAGTGTCGATTCTGATTTTGGATGGCATTGGAAGGCGCTTTGTTTATTAACTAATGAGGCCAATGTAATGCGTCTTATTGGATGGTGATTGCGCGACCGCGAGAAGTAATCGGGCGGATGTATCGAAATTCGTTCCGATTCGAATTTTCGACTGATATCCACGATTAATCGGGGTGACCATGCTCGTCTTTAAATGGCTTCGGCGCAGCAAGGCGGATTCCCGCGAGCCCGATACGGGGCGGCGGGGCCGCGGGACGACATCGGCGGAATGCGTCGCCGCGGTTGACGAAGGGGTGTTCGAACTGGTCGGGCCGGCGATGGCGTCGGATGCGGCGTCGGATGCGCCGCGCGATCTCGTGCAGACGCTCTACGAGCAATACTGCGGTGCGCTCGACGCGCCGCTGGCGTCGCTCGCGAACGAATGGGCCGCGCAGACGGCGCGGCCGCCTCTGCCGCCGCCGCTCGCCCCGAGTCCGCCGGCGCGCGGCGAGGAGCCGGCCGATCCGATCGATCTCCTGCTGTCCCGCGCGCGCACGATCGACGAGGTGCTGGGCCTGCTCGGGCCGGCCGATGCGCCGGACCCGGCGGCCGACGAACCCATTCCGGACATCCTGAGGCTGTTCGCGCCGGCCGAGCACCAAGCGGGCCGCCGCACGACAAGCCTGCCGCCCGCCCTGGCGCGGCGCGAACACCAGGCGCTGGCGATCGACAGCCCGCTCGCGACGCCGCGCGCGGCAGCGGAGCCGCGCACATGAAAGCCCATGCCGCGATCGGAGAACGTCGACGCTTCGTTGCGTACCCAACCATTCGCGCCGAAGCCGAAAGCCTGCCCGGACGCGCGCCGCGCGGGTTCGGCGCGGCGCGCGGCGTGAAACTGTCCGGAGGCCGGCATGAATCGGCGTGATCACGACGCGGGCGGCGGCGAACCGACGCGCCCGGACAGCACGGGCATGGCCAGGCCGCGTCGCACGAACCTCCGGCTGCTGCCGACGCTGCTCGACCGGCTGCGCGACGACGCGCCGCACCGGCAGACCGAAGCGCCGGCCGAATACGCGGTGACGCGCGCGCAGATGCGCGCGATCGTGCAGCGCGATCTCGCATTCCTGCTCAACACGACCAACATCGACGAGCACATCGATCGCGAGCGTTACCCCGAAGCGGCCGCATCGACGCTGAATTTCGGCATGCCGCCGCTCGCGGGCGCGTTCATCGCGTCGCGCCGGTGGGCCGAGATCGAGCAGGTCATCCGGCGTGTGATCGCCGATTTCGAGCCGCGTCTGGTTCCGGACCGGCTGGTCATTGCGCCCACGCGCGACGAGACGGCGCTCGCGCGCGCGAACGTCGTCTCGTTCGAGGTGCGCGGCCTGATCCGCATGGATCCGTATCCGCTCGAATTTCTGGTGCAAAGCGCGCTCGACCTCGAGACGAGCCAGGTCAACATCACCGGCATGCGCGTCAGCTGACGCACGCCGACACCGGACGCCAACCGTGGACCCGCGACTGCTCGACTATTACAACCAGGAACTGATCTACATGCGCGAACTCGCGGCCGAGTTTGCGCGCGCGCATCCGAAGATTGCGCGACGGCTCGGCATGCAGGCGGACGAGGTGGCCGATCCGTACGTCGAACGACTGATCGAGTCGTTCTGTTTCATGGCGGCCCGGATGCAGATCAAGCTCGATGCCGAATTCCCGCGCTTTACCGGCCGGCTGCTGGAAGTGCTGTATCCGAATTACGTCGCGCCCACGCCGTCGATGGCGGTCGCGCGCCTGTATCCGAGCCGCACCGAGGGCCATCTCGCCGACGGTTTCCGGGTCGCGCGCGGAACGAGCTTCACCGCGCGCGTGCCGGACGGCGAGCAGACCGCCTGCCGGTTCCGCAGCAGCCAGGATGTCGTGCTCTATCCGCTGGAGATCGTCGGCGCGGCGCTGACGGGCATTCCACCCGACATCCCGGCGCTCGACCGCTACGTGCCGGCCGGCGCGCAGGTGCGCGGCGCGTTGCGCCTGCGCCTGCGCACCACCGGCAATACGCAGGTCGGGGATCTGAAGGGGCTGGACCGGCTGCCGCTGTATCTCGCGGGCGACGACCAGACGGCCTCGCATCTGTTCGAACTGCTGCACGTCGCGGGCGTCGCGACGCTGATCGCGGCGCCCGGCGAATTCGCCGGGCCGGGCGGGCCGCTCGCGGCGGTGACGGTCAACGCGGTGGATCACGAGGGGCTCGGCGCGGACCAGGGCCTGCTGCCGCTGAGCTGGTCGAAATTTCATGGCAACAATCTGCTGCACGAATACTTCGCATGTCCGGCGCGCTTCTACTTTGTCGCGCTGACCGGCCTTGCGCCGGGACTGAGCCGGGTGCGCGGCCAGGAGGTCGAGATCGTCGTGCTGCTGGACCAGTCGCCCGAGCGGCTGGAGAGCGTCGTCGATGCGTCGCACTTCGCGCTGTTCTGCACGCCCGTGATCAATCTGTTTCCCCGGCACACGGACCGCCTCGAACTGAGCGTGGGGCGCACCGAATTCCACCTGCTGCCGGCGCGCCTCGCGCCGCTCGACTACGAGGTGTTCTCGGTCGAGGCGATGCACGGGCAGGTCGCGGCGACCTCCGCCGAACTCGAGTTCCGGCCGCTGTACCAGACGCTCAACGACGACGAGCGCAATCACGGCCGCTATTTCTCGACCCGCCGCGAGCAGCGCCTGACCTCGGACTCGGCACGCCGGTACGGCACGCGCACGCCCTATGTCGGCACCGAGATGTTCGTGTCGCTGGTCGACCAGAACGAAGCGCCGTACGGCGAGGAGATCCGCTACCTGTCGGTCGATGCGCTGGTGACGAACCGCGACCTGCCGAGCCTCGTGCCGCGTGACGGCGTGCACGACCTGACGGTCACCGAATCGGCGCCGCTCGCGAGCGTCGGCCTGATCCGCGCGCCGAGCGCGCCGAAGGCGCCCTATGCGGAGCGCGACGTCGCGTGGCGGCTGATCCGCCAGCTGAACTTCAACTACCTGCCGCTCGACGCACTCGACCACCGCACCGGCGGACAAGGCCTGCGCGATCTGCTGCGGCTGTTCCTGACCGGCGACGACGCCGACAACCGCCGCCAGATCGAAAGCCTGATCGGCGTCAGGACGCAGCCGGTCACGCGCAAGCTGCCGGGCGCGGGCCCGCTCGTGTTCGGACGCGGCATCGAGTGTGCGTTGACGGTCGACGAGCCGGGATTCTCGGGCGTGAGCCCCTATCTGTTCGGCCTGGTGCTCGAACACTATCTGGCGCGGCACGTATCGATCAATGTATTTACGCAGACCGAACTGCATTCGATCCAGCGCGGGCAGGTTGCGCGCTGGCCGGCGCGGATGGGCGCGCGAGGAGGGGCGTGATGGCCGACCACGCCGCCACGGACGACGCGCGCGGCGTCGCGCTGTCGCCGCAACTGGTCGAGCGCCTGAGGGCCGAACCGTGGCGCTACGATTTCCTGACCTTGTTGCGGCGCATCGGCGCGGACCCGCGCATCGACCCGATCGGGACCGCACGGCGTCCGCACGCGGAGCCGTTCCGGCTCGGCCAGCAACCGAGCCTGGCATTCGCGGCGCGCGAAATCGCGAGTGTGCGGGCCGCGGCCGGCCGGCTCAAGGTGCGGCTGTTCGGCCTGGGCATGCTCGGGCCGAACGGACCGTTGCCGATCCATGTGACCGAGATCGCGCGCGATCGGGAGGAAAGCCGGCGCGACGCGACGCTGGTGGACTTTCTCGACCTGTTTCATCACCGCTATCTGACGCTGCTGTACCGCGCATGGGCGTCCGCGCAGGCGGCGGCGGGGCTCGATCGTCCTGCCGACGAGCGCTTCTCGTTCTATGTCGCCAGTCTCGCGGGCCTCGACCCGGACGAGATCGGCGCGGGGCCGCTGCCCGCGCATGCGCGCCTGTCCGCCACGCCGCATCTGGTGCGCGAGGCGCGCAACCCGGACGGCCTCAGGGCGACGCTCGCGCGTTATTTCGGCGTGCCGGTGGCGCTCGAGGAAAACGTCTTCCACTGGATCGAGGTCGACGCCGGCGAGCATTTCCACCTCGGCAAGCCCGGCGACGCCTCGGTGATGGCGGCAAGCGCGATGCTCGGCGAGTTCGTGCCGGACCGGCAGTGCAAGTTCCGTCTCGTGATCGGTCCGCTGGAGATCGATGCCTACCAGCGTCTCACGCCGCAGGGCGAGGCCTTGCCCCGGCTCGTCGAATGGGTGCGCGCGTTCATCGGCTACGAGTTCGAATGGGAGCTGGAGCTGCGCATCAAGCCGAACTGCGCGCCGCCCGCGGTGGTGGGCGGGCCGCAGCAGCTCGGCTGGTCGGGATGGCTCGGCCATTCGCCGTCGGACGAGCCGGTGACCGGCATGCGCTTCGAGCCGGAGCGCTACGCGCGCGGATTCGCGCGCGACACGGAGAGCCCGAACCAAGGAGACGCGCCATGAACCAGACGAAGAAAGCCGCGACGAAGGCGTCGTCCGCCCGCACGGCGAAGGGACACGACTGGATGACGCCGATCGAGCCGGCCGCGCCGTGCGGCGTCGATCTCGAATACGACCCGGAGTTCGTGGTGCTGTCGGCCAAGGTCGCGCCGCGCCCGGATGCGCAGTACGGCGACTTCGTCGGCTCGCCGGAGCCGGTGAGCTGGAGCGACGCGGAGCGCGACTGCCTGCGCCTGATGATGCGCAGCAAGGACATGCGCGTCGCCGTGCTGTTCACGCGTTGCCGGACCCGGCTGGCCGGCGCGGTCGGGCTCGCGGAAGGCATCGGCTTGCTGGCGGGATGGCTGACGGCGTTTCCGGACACGCTGCATCCGCGTCCCGACGTCGACGCGGACCACGAAGCCGCGCTGGAGATCCGCATGAACGCGTTGCAGGCGCTGACCGACGGCGACGGCCTGCTCGCGGATGTGCGCGAGATCGCACTGACGCGTTCGAGCGCGGCGCGGCTCCAGGTGCGCGATGTCGAGCGCGCGTTCGCCCAACCGCGACCCGGCGATGCGCTGGCGCCGGAATCGGTCGCGCGCCAGCTCGACGAAATACAGGCGCAGCAGCGTGCCGCGCTTGCCGGTTTCGACGACGCGCTCGCGGGCGTGACCGCGATCGAGCTGTGGAGCTTCGAACATCTGGGCGCGTTCACGCCCGACCTGAGGCCGCTCGCGAACCTGTTGCGCCATGTCGCGGGCCGTCGCGAACGCGCGGAGGCCGGATCGCCCGAGGCCGCGCCGGCCGAGCCGGATGCGCATGGGGTGCCGGCGCGGCCGCCCGTGGCGGGTCCGTCCGAGGTCGCCGCACCGGCTGGTGCGGCGCCGACCCATGCCGCGCCGGCCGTCGTCGCGGCGGCGTGGCCGCACCCGGCGTCCGACGGGCCGGCGGACCGGCTCGCGGCGCGCGACTTGATCCGCGCCGCGCGCCTGTGGTTCGAACAGCACGAACCGAGCAGCCCGATTCCGGTGCTGCTGCGGCGCGCGGAGCACTACGTCGGGAAAGGCTACGCGGAGGTGGTGCGGGCGATTCCGGCCGAATTGCTCGCGCAGTGGAGCAACGACGAATCCTGAGCGCGCCAGCCGACGCGCGGCATCGATCCATATCGTTTCCTGGGAGGGCAGACATGCCGATCTTTCGTCCCGATCGCACGGTTTCGGTCAACGGTCCCGCGTTGCCGACCACGTCCGACGGCGTTCCCGTGCTCGAACTGAGCGCGCTCCGCGGCGCGGAGCGCCTGTCGGAGATCTACGCGTACACGCTGACCTGCGTGACGCCGCCTGACCCCGCGCTGCCGGACCTGCGCGCCGCCAATCTCGACCTGAAGGCGATGATCGGCAAGGCGCTGACCGTGACCATCCAGCTCGACGGGATGGGGGCCTTCGTGCCCGGCGAAGCGGGCCGCGCCACGGCCTCGAACGTGGGCCGGGGCAAGCGCGAGATCAGCGGAATCGTGACCGGCGCGCGCTTCGAGGGCGAAACGGCGCGGCAGTGCCGCTACCGGCTGACGATGCAGCCGTGGATCTATCTGGCCGACCAGCGCTCGGACAGCCGGATCTTCCAGAATCGCACCGTGGACGAGATCATCGACGAGGTGCTGAGCACGTACTCGTATTCCTACGACAAGCGCCTCAGCCGGCGTTATCCGGTGCTCGGCTATCAGGTGCAGTACGGCGAAACGGATTTCGCGTTCATCCAGCGGCTGATGCAGGAGCACGGCATCTACTGGTTCTTCGAACACACGAATCAGGTGCACAGGATGGTGCTCGTCGATCATCTCGGCGCGCACCGGCCGGTGGACAGCGTCGCCTACCAGACCCTGCATTACTTTCCGCCCGGCCACAAGATCGATGCCGAGTACATCGACGTGTTCAATACCTCGGAGCATTTGCAGCCGGGGCGCTGGCGCACCGACGATTTCGATTTCGAGCATCCGAACGCGCGCCTGGGCGTCGAGAACGCATTGCCCGCCGAGACCGCGCACAACGGCCTCGAACGCTACGAATGGCCGGGCGACTATACCGATCCGGCGCACGGCGCGCATGTCGCGCAGGTACGGATGGAAGAATTGCGCGCGCAGGGCGAGCGCGCGTCGGGGCGCGGCAAGGTCCGCGACATCGTGTGCGGCACGACCTTCCGGCTGGCGGGCTATCCGCAACTGAGCGCGAATCGCGCGTATCTGGTGCTCGGCGCGACGCTGACCGCCGCCGAGACGAGCGGCGCGAGCGGCGGCGGCGCGTACCGGATCGAGACGTCGTTCGTCGTGCAGCCGGCGACGACGGTGTTCCGCCCGCCGCGCACGACGCCCCGGCCGCGCACGCGCGGGCCGCAGACGGCGATCGTGACGGGGCCGCAGGGGCAGGACATCTGGACCGACCAGTACGGGCGGGTCAAGCTCAAGTTCCATTGGGATCGCTCGCCGGGGCGCGACCAGAATTCGTCGTGCTGGGTGCGGGTGTCGTATGCGTGGGCGGGGAACAACTACGGCGGCATCCAGATTCCGCGCGTGGGGGCGGAGGTGATCGTCGATTTCGAGAACGGCGACCCGGACCGGCCGATCGTGACGGGCCAGGTGTACAACGCGCTGCACATGCCGCCGTGGCCCTTGCCCGACCATGCGACGCAAAGCGGGATGCTGACGCGCACGCCGGCCGGCAGCGGCGACAACGCGAACATGCTGCGCTTCGAGGACAAGCCCGGGGAAGAGCAGATCAAGCTGCACGCGGAGCGCAATTACGACGTGTCGGTGGAACAGGACGCGACGCTCGCGGTCGGGAAAAAGTATCTGGTGCAGGTAGGGCTGGAGCCGTTTCCGGTGCCGTCGACGCGCTCGCCGCTGGATCGCCTGATCCGCTTGCTGAGCGGGGGCGGGGGCGGCGCGGCGGCGGAGCCTGCCCGGCAGCAGCCGCTTCGGCAGCAGCAACAGCAGCAGCAACGACAGCAGCCTTATCAACCGCTGAAGCAGCAACAGCAGATGCAAAGCGCGGGGCCGCTGGCCGCGCTGGCCGGCAACGTCGCGCAAGCGCTCCAGGCGATCGCGGCGCTCCTGAGCAACAAGTCGGCGACCGTCGCCAACTCGACCAACCTGGGCATGTCGACCGCGGTCGTGTTCGGCGACAGCTTCAGCGTGAACGCCGGCAATACCACGCAGGTGACGGGCGGCAATTCGAATTCGACGGTCAACGGGACGTCGTCGTCGGCCACGCCGGTCAACCTGTCGCTGAACGGCTTCCAGGGCAGCGTTGTCGGCGCGAGCGCGAGCACGACGGGATTCAGTACGTCGGCGACCGGCGCCAGCGTCACGTGGACCGGCGCGAGCATCACCGAAACGAGCGTGGCGGTGGCGAGGAAGACGACGGATTGCACCCTGATCGACGGCATCAAGATCACATACTGACCCTGCCTGACAACCCGAATCGGGATCGCTCATGAAGATCATCAAGCCATGCAGGATGAGCCTGCTGACGCGCGCCTACCGAAGGCTGGGCGGAGAGCACTTCGGCATCGCGGCGCTCGTCGGCGCGACGCTGGAGGAAATCCCCCGGCTGCTGACCGAACAGGAATTGTGGGGGCTCGTCGCCGACGAGCTGCGCGGCGATACGCTGGATATGGCGTTGCCGAAGCCGCACCCGGAATTTCTCGTGTCCGGCTATGCCTACGGCAAGCATGCGGCCACGCCGGGCGGCGGGGTCTGCGACGTCGAGGTCGGCATCGCGGGCCTGCACAAACGCCTGCGCGTATGCGGCGAGCGGCCGGACGGACCGACCGGCGCGCCGCGCCCGTTCGAGCGGCTGGCGCTCGACTGGACCTATGCCTGCGGCGGCGCGGACCATGCCGACAATCCGCTCGGTCACGGCGCCGTCCCGCCTGCGGACAGCGCGAGCGTACCGCCCGTCATCGTCTATCCGCCCGAGCCGGGCCGCGACGCGGAGGCGCGGCCGGTGCCCGCGGGATTTCGCCCGCTCGATGCGGCCTGGCCGGCGCGGGCGCGCCTGTCCGGCGAGTACGACCGGCAGTGGCTGGAGCATGACTGTCCGGGTTTTCCGCGCACGCTCGATCCGCGCTACTTCAACATCGCGCCGGCCGATCAGCAATTGCCCGGCGCGTCCGCGTTCCCGGACGGCGCGTCCTACGAATTGCGGCATCTGCATCCCGACCACGCGCTGATCGCGGGCCGCCTGCCGGCCTTGCGCGCGCGCGCGTTCGTGGTGCGGGCCGGCGACGAGGCGCCCGAAGCGGTGCCGATGCGGCTGACGACCGTCTGGTTCATTCCGCATCGCGCGCGTGCGGTGTTGATCTATCACGGCGTCGCGCCGCTGCGCGAATACGACGCGAGCGATCTCGACGCGCTGCTGCTCGGCGCGGAAGACAGCGGGCATGCGCGGCCCGACGACTGGTATCGGCAGGTCATCGCGTGGCGTACACGGCACGAGAAGGCCGCGCTGTATGCGTTGCGCGACCAGGACCTGCTGCCCGCGCGGTATCTCGACGTCGACGCGCCGGAGATGGGGCCGCCGGGCGTGCGGCAGGCACGGGCGCGGGCGCAACTGAGCGCGTTCCCGAACGCGACGGTCGAGACGCCGCCGCGCGCGGACCAGCTGCTCGAATTCGTCGAACGCCATGAGGCCGAGGCCGCCGCGCGGCGCGCCGAACTGGCGCGCATGCTCGAGGACGCGCCCCCGGACGATGGGGCATCCACATCCGCGCACGCGCAGTCCGGGCCGCCGCGCGCCACGCGCGCGGACCCTGCGCTGCGCGGCAGTCATGCGCAGGACGGATTGCGCAAGCTGTACCTGCACGCGGCGCATCATCAGGTCGCGCCGCCGCGGCTGAGCGCGGTCGAATCGGGCGCGCAGCGTGCGCGGGTCGCCGCCGCGTTGGCCGACGGGGGCTCGCTCGACGGCGTGGACCTGACGGGCGTGCATCTCGCCGGGATGAACCTGCGCGGCGCGCGCTTGGCCGGCGCGCTGCTGGAAAACGCCGACCTGAGCGACGCGGACCTGACGGGCGCGACGCTGGGACGCGCCGTGCTGGTGCGCGCGAATCTCGCGCGTGCACGGCTTGCGGACGCGGATCTGCGCGGCGCGAACCTGTCGTTGGCCAGGTGCGAACAGACCGACTTCTCGGGCGCGGACCTGAGCGAGTGCGTCGTGGAGCGCGTGCGCTTTCAGGACTGCGCGTTGCCGGGGGCGCGGCTGGCGGATACCCGTTTTCAGTCCTGTGCATTCCTGCGCGTGGATTTCAGCCGCGCTCACCTGAGCAACCTGGTCTTCATCGAACAGCCGTTCGATACCGTCGACTTTTCCGAGGCGACGATCAGCAAGCTGCTGCTGATGCAATGCCCGCTCACAGTGCTCCGTTTCTCGGGCGCGCAGATCGACGGCCTGGGCGTCTCCGGCGCGCGTGGGCCCGGCCCCTTGCATTTCGATCGCGCGCGCGTGAGCCACGCGTGCTTCGTCGAATCGAGCGGGCTGGCCGGCGTCGATTTCTCCGCCGCGATCGTGCGCGAAAGCAATTTTCGCGGCGCGGATCTGCAAGCGGCCGATTTCAGCGATGCGTGGCTCGACGATTGCGATTTCACGGGGGCGCGCCTGCCACGCGCGCGGTTGCGCGGCGCGAAGATCGACGGCGGCGGTTTCGCGCGCGCGGATCTCGCCGGTGCGGATCTGCGCGACGCCGATCTGCTGGGCGGCTTTCTGCGCGGCGCGCGGCTCGACCGGGCCGACCTGCGCCGGGCCAACCTGTTCCGCGCGAATCTCGCGCAGATCCTGACCGATGCCGATACGCGCTGGGACGACGCCTACCTCGTCGACGCGATGCGTTTTCCGCGCGCGGAGCCGCGCGCATGAGCGCGGCCGGCGCCGCATGGCGCGCCGCGCTGCGCGACGGGCAGGTCGTGCGGAACGTGCTGATCGAGGCGCACGATCTGGCGGATGCCGACCTGGCCGGCGCGACCTTCGAGCAGGTGCATTTCGTCGGCGCGAGCTTGCCGCGCGCGCGGCTGGGCGAGGCGGTGTTCCGCGACTGCCTGTTGCGGGGCGTGGACCTGCGGCACGCCGATCTGACGAAGAGCGTGTTCGAGCAATGTCGCTTCGAGGGCGTCGTGCTGTCGGGCAGCGTGCTGGACGGTTGCACGCTGCATGCGACGCACGCGGCGGGGACCGAATTCATCGACGCGCGCGCGGACGGATTCAATTGCCTGGGCAGCGATCTCGCGTCGTGCCGCTTCGACGGCGCGCGGCTCATGCGCACGATGTTCAGCGACACGCGGCTGGCGGGGGCTGATTTCACGTGCGCGGCCGTGAGCAAGACGGTGTTCTACCGGCTCGATCTGACGCAGGTCCGGTTCGCCGAGGCGAAGTTGACCGATGCGGTGTTCGCCGAATCGGCGCTGGCCGGCCAGCGCCTGTGCGGACAATGGATGCAGCGCTGCCAGTTCACACGCGCGGATCTGAGCGGCGTCGACCTGAGCGGCGCGCGGCTCGCGCAGTGCAATTTCCAGCGCGCGACATTAACGGCGGCGCGCCTGGACGGCGTGGACGCGCCGTTGTCGATCTTTCATGAGGCGAACGCACGCGGCATCGTGTGTCGCGACGCGGCGATGCCGGGCAGTGTGTGGTCGCAGGCCGACGTCACGGACGCCGATTTCGCCCACGCGCGGCTCGAACGCGCGGTGTTCGAGCACGCGCGCTGCCGTGGCGCATGTTTTGCGGGGGCCGGGCTCGACGGCGCGGATTTCGCGTATGCGGAGCTGAGCGGCGCGACCTTCGAGCAGGCGGGCTTCGCGCTGACCGCGTTCCACGGGGCGCGGGCGCCCGCCATCGACTGGCGCGCACAACCGGGCGCGGTTGAACGCGATGCGGCGCTGGCCGAGGCGCAGGCCTGGTCGAGGCAGCGGGATCGGCGGCGCGAGCACGACGCATGAGGCGGCGCGACGCGCCGCGCATCGAATCTTCACGAAGAGGAGGCGGGCAATGCATTCCACAGTCAAGCAACTGCACGAGGGGCGTGTGCCGGACGTCCCCGAGCGTCTGGCGACCGTGCTGCGCGATCTGGGCGGCGCGGTGTTCGTGGTCGAGGCGGACGGCGCGACGCTGCGCGCCCGGCGCGCGTTCAGCTGCCTGGTCGAACCGCGCGAGGGCGACCGCGTCGCGCTGTCCGGGGCGGATCCGCGCTGCGCGTATGTGACGGCGATCCTGTCGCGTCCCGGCGCGGAGGGCGTGCATATTCGCGTCGACGGAGACCTGGTGCTGGAAGCGACCCGGACGGTGCGCGTGACGAGCCCCGACCAACTGACGCTCGAGTCCGGGCGCGTCTCGCTGGCGGCGCGGGAGGCCTCGCTGCGGGCGGACGAGGCGTCGCTGACGGGCGGCGTGCTGCGCAGCCGCTTCGGCGCGCTGCGCGTGGTCGGCAAGAGCCTGGAGATGGTGCTGGATCACGTCGCCCAGGCATGCCGCAGCAGCTTTCGGACCGTGGAAACCGTCGAACACCTGCGCGCGGCGCATATCGATCATGCTGCAAGCAGCAGCCTGCGCCTGCACGCGCAACACACGCTGGTCACGGCCGAGCAACTGGCGAAGATCGACGCCGGGCAGATCCATCTGGGCTAGGGGGCGACACGATGCCATGGGCGAACTCCGGCGCGGCCGGACTGAATTTCGCTGTCACGATCAATTGGACACCACCGACGTCCTCGCCGGGTTCCTATCCGAACCTCGCGGAGCGTGCGGCGGCGATTCCCAACGTGCCGACGATCTTCGTCGGCGGCGGCACGATCCACAATCTCGCGACGCGAGTGCCGAAGTCGAGCGGCGACAGCGCGGGAGCGCTCGGCGGCGTCGTGTCGGGCACCGTCTCGAGCATGTCCCGCAACGTCGCCGGCGCGAACACGGTGCTGATCGCGGGGATGCCGGCCACGCGCATGACCGATCCGACCCAGCAGAACAACGGGAACACCATCGGCATGGGCATCAGTCCGAGCCAGATGACCGTGCAGACCCTGGCGCGGTGAGCGGGCGGGATGGGTTCGTTCGCGGGTGCCCGGCGTTTGCCGCGCATCCGCGTGGGCGGCGCCGACGACGGCCTCAATTAGCGCGCGGGCCTGGCGCAAGCGGCGGCCGTCGGCGCGACCTCGATCGGCAACGCCACGTACGACGAAGGCACGCTGGCGGAAGGGCGGGGCATCCCAATAACGGGTTCTTGCTTTCCGTCGGGCTCGCGGGCGAGGTGAAGCGTTTCCTCCAGGCCGACTCCGCGGCGCGGGGCGCCGCCGTCGCCGCTTCAGCGCGGGCCCGAACGGGCCGGCGGCTGGCGCGTCCACTCGTGTTCCTCGCCGGGAACCTTGCCGAAGGTCTGCGCGGCCCAGGCTTGCCGCGCGCTCGCGATCGCGATCGCGTCGCGCGAGCTGGAGACGAAATTCCATTCGATGAAGCGTTCCCCGAGGCGCCGGTGACGGCCGCACAGGTGGCGAAGGTGCGCAAGACGACGCCCGCGACGCACCCCGCGCCGCCGCCGGGCGCGCGCTACTGAGACGCGCGCTGCCGAGACGCGCGGGCCGGGCGCGCCGCGCGGTTCGATCGGTTCGATCGGTTCGATCGGTTCAATCGGTTCAATCGGTTCAATCGGTTCAATCGGCGCGCCGCGCGCCGCCGTGGCCGAGCGGCCGGCCGATCATCCGCCACGCCAGCACGGCCGAACCGGCCAGCAACACGACGGAGACGAGCGCGGCCCCGCGCATCCCGCGCACGAACTGCTCGCCGCTCCCGGCGGCGAGCGCGCCGAACAGCGCGACGCCGATCGCGCCCGCCGCTTGCCGCGCGGCATTGAGCGCGGCGGATGCCATGCCGCTGCGCGTATGTTCGACGCTGCCGAGCAGCGCGGTGGTCATCGCGGGCACCGCGAGGCCCATGCCCGCCGGGATCAGCACGAACGCGGGCAGCATCGCGGCGAAGCGGCTGTCCTGATCGAGCTGCGCCAGCAGCAGGAAGCCGAGCGCGTCGAGCGCCGCGCCCAGCGCCATCGGCAGGCGCAGCCCGAAGCGATCGACCACGCGCCCGCTCAGCACATTGCCGATGAACAGCATGCCGGTGAGCGGCAGGTAAGCCCAACCTGCCTGCATCGCCGAGTAGTGGTGCACGTTTTGCAGGAACAGGCTCAGCACGAACAACATCCCGTAGTACGTGAAGTTCATCGTCATTCCATAGGCGATCGCCGTGCTGAAATCGGGAATGCGGAACAGTTCGAGCGACAGCATGGGCTGCGCGAGGCGCGTCTGGCTCCAGACGAAACCGACGCCCGCGACGACGGCGACGAGCGCGCCGCCCCACACCAGCGGATGCGCGGCGCCGAGCGTGCGCCATTCGATCACCGCGGCGATGCAGCCGCCGAGGCTCAGCATGGCGAGCAGCTGGCCGAGCAGGTCGAGGCTGCGGCCGTGTGCGCGGGGCGTTTCCGGCACGCGCAGCGTCATCGCGAGGCCGGCGGCGCACAGCGGCAGATTGACGAGGAAGATGCTGCGCCAGCCGAAGCCTTGCAGCAGCATGCCGCCGAGCACGGGGCCGAGCGCGATCGACATGCCGCCGGCCGCGGTCCAGGCGGCGATCGCGCGGGCGCGGCGGTGCGGCTGGCCCGCGCAGGCATGGTTGATCAGGCTCAGCGATGGCGGCACCAGCAGCGCGACCGCGAGCCCTTGCGCGGCGCGCGCGGCGATCAACTGCCACGGGCCCTGCGCGGCGCCGCACGCGAGCGAGGCCAGCGCGAAGCCCGCGAGCCCGAGACGGTACGCGCGTCGCGCGCCGAACCGGTCGCACAGCGTGCCGGCCAGCAACAGCACCACGGCGAACGCGAGCACATAGGCGTCGACGACCCATTGCAGGCCGGACAGCGGCATCCCGAGTTCACGGCCGATGCGGGGCAGCGCGACGTTGACGATGGTCACGTCGAGCTGTCCGACCGAGAAGCCGAAGCTGGCGGTGAGCGTGACCCAGGTTAGAGAGGCGGCGGGGCGTGAGCGGGAGCGGTCCATGTTCCTCGTGGGTTCGTCGGTCGAAGTGGGCGCGCTCATTCCGGGGCGGCGCGCATGCTGGCGATAGCGGCGGCGATCGGGGCGGCGTCGCGCGTGAAGTCGCCTCGTTTGCCGAGGCGGCCGTTGCCGATCGGCATGAGCCAGCGCGTATGTTCCGCGCGAATGCCGCGCACGTACAGCCCTTTGTTCGGCGCGCCGTTCGCGGGGCGTGGACGGCAGGGTGCGGCGGCGACGTCGATGGCGCCCGTATCGAACGGCGCGTCGCCGCGGTGGTTGCGAAGGCGGCTGAACAGGCCGCGCTCGGCCATGCGGCGCGGCAGCGGCGACGGATCCCGATGCAGGCCCGGCTGCGGCGGGCGGGCGTCGATCAGGCGCTGCGCATCGGGGCGCGCCGCCGAGGCGCGTCGAGTCGAGCACGACACCGCCGCGTGCCTCGTCCGCGTCGAAGCGGGCGTCCGACCCGGGGAGGCGCGGCAGGCCGGCTCCGATCAGCGCGACCGCCCGGCGACCCGCAGCGCATGGCGCGGCGCGAACCCGCCGAGGAATTCGACGCGACGCTGCTTCGACGTCAGCATATTGGGTGAAGTTACGCTTTGTCAGCCTGGTGCTGATATCAGCCGCAAGATAATCGACGGAGGTGTCGATGTGAGGTCAATCCGAAGGACGTCAAACGAGGGGGCGCGGCTATGTCGCGACGCGCGTGACGTCGATGACGGGGGAATGAATGCCGCGATCGGCGGGGGCCGATCGCATGAGGGGCGCTGCGGCGCTCATGCGCGCCGGGCGGCGGATGCGCCGCCCGGCGCGGGCTTACTTTCCCTGTAACCGGATATCGCGCGACGACGCGCCGACATACACGGTTCCGCCCGGGACCTGGCGCCAGGTGCGCCGGGTGTCGTCCCAGACGCTTTGCATGCGCGGCGTCACGAGGATGCGCACGCGGCGCGCCTCGCCCGGATTCAGGGCAACCTTGTCCCAGCCGACCAGCCGGCGCGGCGGCTCGTCCTTGTACGGCACGGCGAGATAGACCTGCGGCACTTCCGCGCCGGCGACGCGCCCGTCGTTGCGGACGGTGAACGCGACCTCGAGCGCGCCGTCCGGCCCGTGCCGCACCGACAGCCCCGAATAGCCGAAGCGCGTATAGGAGAGCCCGTGCCCGAACGGATAGAGCGGCGCGATGTTCTTCACGTCGTACCAGCGATAGCCGATATTGAGCTTCTCCGCGTAAACCGGGTCGGTCTGGAACGCGCCGTCCGGCCCCCAGGTCGGCGTGTCCTGGTCGCGCGCGGGGAACGTGACGGGCAGCTTGCCCGACGGGTTGACCTTGCCGAACAGCACGTTCGCGATCGCCTTGCCGCCGGCCTCGCCCGGATACCACGCCTCGACGATCGCCGCGACGCGGTCCTTCCACGGCATCAACACGGGGTTGCCGCTCTCGACGATCACCACGGTGCGCGGGTTGGCCCGGGCGACCGCGTCGACGAGCGCATCCTGGTTCGATGGATTCGCGAGGCCGAGGCTCGACAGATCGCCGAAGTCCTCGCCGGCCGGTTGCGCGACGACGACGATCGCGACGTCGGCATTGCGCGCGAGCGCGACGGCATCGGCGATTTCCTGCGCGGTGTAGGCGCGGAACGGCGACTGCTGGTCGCGGTTGCCGGCGAACCCGACCTGCGCGGCGGGCGCGAGCGCCTGGAGCGCGGCGACGATCGGCACGTCGATCTTCAACCACGGATTGCGCCACCAGCTGCAACCGGTGGCGGCGCCGAAGCTCAGCCCGCCGCAGCCCGCGAAAGCGCCGCTGACCGGGTCGCGCGTGTTGCCGGAGCCGCCGCCCGACAGCACGGCCGTGTCGGCATGGCCGCCGATCACGGCGATCCGCTTCAACGCGGATGCCGCGAGCGGCAGTTGATCGCCGTCGTTCTTGAGCAGCACGATCGACTGTTCGGCGACCGTTTGCGCGAACGCGGTGCCGGCGGCGAAATCGACCGCGCCGCCCTTGGGCGGGTGATCGAGCACGCCGGTGCGGATCATCACGTAGAGCTTGCGGCGCACCATGTCGTCGAGGCGCGCGGACGAGATCGCATGGCTCGCGAGGGCCTGGCGCACCGCCTGCGGCGTCAGGTAGACCGTCGGCCCGACGTCCTCTTCCTCGTCGAGCCCGGCATTGATCGCGGCGGCGGTGCTGTGCGTCGCGCCCCAGTCGGATTGCACCTGGCCCTCGAAGCCCCATTCGTTCTTCAGGATGTCGTTGAGCAGGTGCGGGTTCTCGCACGCATAGTCGCCGTTCAGGCGGTTGTAGCTGCACATCACGCTGCCCGGCTGCGCGCGCTTCGCCGCGATCTCGAACGGCAGCAGATAGAGTTCGCGCAGCGTGCGCTCGTCGATCTGGCTGTTGCCGCCCATGCGGCCGTGTTCCTGCTCGTTGCCGGCGAAGTGCTTGATGGTCGCGATCACGCGCTCGCGCTGCGTGCCTTCGGTGCGTTCCGCGAGCAGCTCGCCGGCCAGTTGCGGGTCTTCGCCGAGGTATTCGAACAAGCGCCCGCCGCGCGGTTCGCGGGCGAGGTTCGTGCCGCCGCCGAGCCCCATCGCGAACCCTTGCGCGCGCAACTGCCTGGCGACCTGCGCGCCGTAGTCGAACGACAGGCGCCGATCCCAGCTGGCCGCGAGCGCGAGCGTCGCGGGGAAGGTCGTGCTCGGCTGCGAGGTGCTGCCCGAGCCGGTTGCCGAGTCGACCATGTTGAGGTCGGGGATGCCGAGGCGCGGCACGCCCTGGATATAGCCCGCGCCGCCGCCCGGGACGTCGCTCATCGCGTATTGCGAATGGATGAAGCGCAGCTTCTCGTCGAGCGTCATCTGCTTGACGAGCGCGGCGGCGCGCCGGTGCGCGACCGATGCCGTGCCGGCGTCGAAGCCGGCCGGGCTCGATGGGGTGTCCGCGTGCGCGCTCGAGAGTGCGGCCGCCAGCAACGCGGCGGCCGGCCAACGGTTGACCTTCATGTCTCTCTCCATGAATGGGATCGTCTGGTGCGGTGATGCGAGATGCGGCCGGCGGCGGACGCGGACGTCCTTCGCCGGAGGTGTCGATGCCGGGATGGCGCGCCGCGCAGCGCGCGGGATGGGGCTCGGGCTCGTTCAGGTGGGTATAGCCAGACTCCATAGCGAGTCATGGTATGAAAGTAGTCTGACTACAGCATCGGTGTTTTCCCTTGGTCGATGGAAATTGAGGATGGGAGCGGGAATGGATCAATAGGTTGCGTACGCAACTATTTGCATGAAAAAATTTCCGATCGTGTACGACCGAACGGCGCATGCATTGACGAGGGAGAAATGCATCGAAGTCCGGAACAACCGGAACGCGCTCATGTTGGATCGCAGCATCGACGATCCGGCGAAGGCGCGCGGCGTGACGCCGACGAGGATGGTGCGACGCGAGATCGCCATGCCGGAGCACGGCGTTTTGCCGCGGCGACGCGCCCGGCAATTCTTACTGAGCGCTTCGGGCGCGCCGGGGCCCGCTGCGCGTCGCGCCGCGCGCACCCGGCCGTCGCAATGGCGGAAGCGCGGCGGCGCTCGCGACGATCTGGTCGCGCAGCCAGTCGATGCCTTCGTCGCGCCAGGTGCGGACCGACCAGTGCAGGCGGATGCTGATCTGCGGCAGCCGGAACGGCAATTCGACGACGCGCAGCGCCACGCCGCGCTGCTGCGCGAGTTGCTGGACGAGCCGCTCCGGCAGCACGGCGGTGAGGGCGGTATGCGCGAGCACTTCCGGCAGCATGAAGAAGCTGGGTACGACGAGCGAGGGCTGGATGCCCAGCGCGCGCATGCGTTCGATCACGATCTGATGGGCGGAGTGCGGCACGTTCGCGACCGCGTAGCGCCGCGCGGCATCCGCCGGGGCGCGGGGGGCCTGAACCCCGACATAGCGATCCTTGAACAACAGCGTGCTGGTCTTGCTCGCCTTGAGCTGCGGAATCCAGCCGAACGCGACGTCGAGCTGGCCGTCGGCGAGGCGTTCCGCGAGCGCGCCGTCCCAGGCGCCGACGACCTGGATCCGCACGTCCGGCGCGTGCTTGCCGAGGCGCGCGACGATCCGGTTGAGCAGCAGCGCCTGGCCGACGTCGGTCATATAGAGCGAGAACGTGCGCCGCGAGGTGGACGGGTCGAAACCGGACGGCACGTTGAGCGCGGATTCCAGCGCGCCGAGCGCGGTCGCGATGGGATCGGCCCATTGGCACGCGAGCGCGCTCGGCTGCATGCCCTGCGCGCTGCGCGTGAAGAGCGGATCGCCGGCGATCTGCCGCAGGCGCGCGAGCAGCGTCGAGACCGCGGGCTGGGACATGCCGAGCAGATCGGCCGCGCGGCCGACGTGACGTTCGCGATACAACGTGACGAACACCTTCAGCAAACGGAAGTCGAGCTGCTCCAGGGCGACATGACGCGGCATCGCGGCCTCGAAATGGAAATCGGCATTATAGGAAAAAGCAGATAAAGCATATCGATATCCGCGAATTGAGCTTCCTACGTGCCCGCTCTAACTTGACACTCCCGACCACGACGAACGGAGTGTCATGAAATCCAAGCTGAAACCCGCTGCCCGCCCTGCATCGGGCGAGGGCCAGGCCTACTTGAGCGCGGCCGTCGTGCGGCTGATGGCGATCACGGTCGGATGCGCGGTCGCGAGCAATTACTACGCACAGCCGCTGCTGCAGGCGATCAGCGCGCACTTCGGCGTATCGGCCACCGAGGCGGGCGGCATCGTGACCGTTGCGCAACTGAGCTACGCGATGGGGTTGCTGCTGCTCGTGCCGCTCGGCGATCTGGTCGGGCGGCGCGGCCTCGTCGTGCTGATGACCGCCTTGTCGGCCGTGGGATTGCTCGTGACCGCGCATGCGCCGAGCCTGCCGGTGATGCTGCTCGGCACGGCGATGACCGGGGGGCTGTCGGTGGTGGCGCAAGTGCTGTTGCCGCTGGCGTCGGCGCTGGCTGCGCCCGACGCGCGTGGCAAGGCCGTCGGCACGGTGATGAGCGGCCTGCTGCTGGGCATCCTGCTCGCGCGCGTGTTCGCCGGCATCCTGGCCGATCTGGGCGACTGGCGGCTCGTGTACCGCATCGCGGCGGCGGCGATGCTCGTGCTGTCCGCCGCGCTCTGGCGCATGCTGCCGCGCGTGGCCGCGACGGGCGGCGCCTCCTATCCGCGCCTGTTGGCTTCCACGCTGCGGCTGTATGTCGACGAGCCGCTCGTGCGCACGCGCTCGCTGCTCGGCGTCATGCTGTTCGCCTCGTTCAGCCTGATGTGGACGCCGCTCACGTTCCTGCTGTCCGCGCCGCCGTATCGCTATTCGAGCGCGGCGATCGGCCTGTTCGGTCTCGCGGGCGCGGCCGGAGCGTGGAGCGTCGGCTGGTTCGGCAGGCTCGTCGATCGCGGTCGCGGCGATCGCGCGACCTGGGGCGGGCTCGCGCTGTTGCTGGCGTCATGGCTGCCGCTGGCCTGCGGCACAGTGTCGCCATGGGCGCTCGTGGTCGGCATCGTGCTGCTCGATTGTGCGATCCAGGGCGTGCACGTCACCAGCCTCGGGCTGCTGTATCGACGCCGCCCCGACGCGCGCAGCCGCCTGACGGCGGGCGCGATGACCTGCAACTTCGTCGGGGCCGCGCTGGGATCGCAGCTGTCGCTGCGGCTGTACGCGTGGGCGGGCTGGCCGGGCGTCTGCATGACGGGCGGCGTGCTTGCGGCGCTTGCGTTACTCTGTTTTGCCGTCGTGCGGAACGGCGCGCCGGCCAGTCAAACCGATCATCCAGGAGTCGTTCAATGAAGGCCCGATCCGTTGTTCCCGAGATTGATTGCGCGCGCATCCTTCCCGGGTTCGATTTCGCCGACGCCTATCAGGTGGCGGCGCCGGCCGGTATCGACGCGATTGCCGCGGCGGACCGGATGTTCGCGGACAGCCCGCTCTGGTTGCGCGTGCTGCTCGTGCTGCGCAACCGGCTCGGGATGCTGGTCGCGTTGAAACCCGCGCACGGGGCGCGCTTTCCGGTGTTGCAGCAATCGCCGCGCGAGGTGTTGATGGGCTTCGACGACTACCACCTGGATTTCCGCGTCGCGGTCGTCGTTGCGGACGGGCGTGCGACGATCACGACGATCGTGCGCACGCACAACCTGCTGGGGCGCGGCTACCTGGCGGCGATCATGCCGTTCCACCGCCTGATCGCGGCGCACGTCGCCACGCAGATCGGCTTGTCCGGCGCGTGACGGCGCGGGGGCGCGTGGCTCACGGCACCCGCGTCAGCCACTCGTGGCCTTTCAGCATGCCGTTCCAGTAGAGCCAGGGCAGCACGGTGGTCTTCAGGTACCAGGCGGTGCGGCGCGGCACCAGCGGATCGAGCGGGAAGGTCGGCAGCAGCTTGCCGCCGTAGCCGAATTCCGCGAGCACGATGCGGCCTTTCTCGACCGTGAGCGGGCAGGCGCCGTAGCCGTCGTAGCGCGTGGCCGGCTGCGCGCCGTCGCGGACCGCGAGCAGGTTGCGCGCGACGATCACGATCTGCTTGCGCGCGGCGGCGGCGGTTTTCGCGTTGGGCGCGGAGCACACATCGCCGAGCGCGAACACGTTCGGATAGCGCGGGTGCCGCAGCGTCTCCTGGTCGACCTCGCACCAGCCGTCGGCATTCGCGAGCGGGCTTGCGCGCACGAAGTCCGGCGCGATCTGCGGCGGGACCACGTGCAGCAGGTCGAACGGCTTGTCGATGCGGCTGACCTGGCCGTTCGCGTCCTTCACGTCGAAGGTGGCGATGCGCTTCGGGCCGTCGACCGCGACGAGATTCGAGTTGAACGCCAGTTGCGCGCGATAGCGCTCGACGTATTCCATCAACGGCGGCACGAAGGCCGCGACCCCGAACAGCACCGCGCCGGCGTTGTCGAATTCGACCTCGATGCGATCGAGCACGCCGGTGCGTCGCCAGTGATCGCACGCGAGATACATGGCCTTTTGCGGCGCGCCCGCGCACTTGATCGGCATCGCCGGCTGCGTGAACAGCGCGCGGCCCTGCTTGAGCGCCTGCACGCATTCCCACGTATAGGGGGCGAGGTCGAAACGATAGTTCGAGGTCACGCCGTTGCGCCCGAGGGTCGCCTCCAGGCCGTCGATCCGATCCCATGCGAGTTGCAGGCCGGGACAGACGATCAGTTGCTGGTAGTCGAGCACGGCGCCGTCGTCGAGCACGACGTGGTTCTGGTCGGGCTCGAAGCGCGCGGCGCGGGCGCGGATCCAGTGCGCGCCGCGCGGGATCAGGGATTCGGTCGGGCGTACGGTCTTGTCGATGTCGTAGGCGCCGCCGCCGACCAGGGTCCAGGCCGGCTGATAGTAATGGCGGTCGCTGGGTTCGACGATGGCGATCCGCAGATCGCGGCGGCGCTTGAGCAGGCTGGCGGTGACGCCGATGCCGGCCGCGCCGCCGCCGACCACGACGATGTCGAATGAACGGGAAGTCAGGGAGGAAGAAGTCATGGGCGATCGAATGGAATAGGGAAAGCGGGCGGCGCGCGGGCCGTCCGCGGGCGTGCGGCTAGAGGACGTCGAGCGGAATCTTGAGGTAGCGGGTGCCGTTGCTGTCCGGCTCGGGCAGCTTGCCGGCCTGGATGTTGAGCTGGATCGACGGGATGATCAGCGTCGGCATGCCGAGCGTGCGGTCGCGGGCGGTGCGCATCGCGATGAAGTCCGCTTCTGCGATCGCGCCGCCGACGTGCACGTTGGCCGCGCGCTGTTCGGCGACCGTCGTGTGCCAGCGCAGCGCGCGACCGTCGGGCGGATAGTCGTGGCACATGTAGAGCTGCGTCTCGTCGGGCAGCGCGAGCAGGCGCTGGATCGACTGGTAGAGCGTATGCGCATCGCCGCCGGGGAAATCGCAGCGCGCGGTGCCGACGTCGGGCATGAACAGCGTGTCGCCGACGAACGCGACGCCGTCGAAGTGGTACGCGACGTCGGCGGGCGTATGGCCCGGCACGTGCATGACGCTCGCTTGCAGCGCGCCGACGCTGAAGCATTCGCCTTCGTGGAACAGGTGGTCGAACTGCGAGCCGTCGGGCAGGAAGGCCGGTTCGAGGTGGAAGACCGGACCGAAGATCCGTTGCACGGCGCGGATCTGCTCGCCGATCGCGATCTTGCCGCCGAGATGCGCGCGCAGATACGGGGCGGCGGAGATGTGGTCGGCGTGCGCGTGCGTTTCGAGCAGCCATTCGACGCGCAGGTCGTGCGCGCGGACGTAATCGACGATCCGGTCGGCGGAGCGGGTCGAGGTGCGGCCCGCGTGCGGCTCGTAGTCGAGCACGGCGTCGACGATCGCGCAGGGTGTTGCGCGGCCGGCATGCACGACGTAGCTGAGCGTCGAGGTGACGGGATCGTGGAAGGCTTCGATGGTCGGTTTCATGAGGCGAGAGGGTCGCTCAATTGCGGGGAATGTGCAACCGCGCGCCGTGTGCAACGGCGGGCGGAACCGTTTCAGCGCGAGGTGGCGCGGGGATGCGGCAGCGCTCGATCGGGATGATGCATCGGGCGTGCGAGGCGGGAATGGAATCGGTGGCAGGCGGCGCACGATGCATTTCATGGGCGGGGTGACGGGGTTGACGGGCGAGTCGGTCGTGCGTGCTTGCGGAGGGCATATGGACTTGGCGGCCTATCGGTGAGATCTCGACGGTGTGCACGGACGGTTGGAATGCGGCAGCGCTCGATCGGGATGATGCATCGGGTATGCGATGCGGGAATGGGATCGGTGGCGAGCGTCGCACGTTGCATGTCGTACGCGGGGTGGCGGGTGTGACGGGCGAGTCGGTCGTGCGTGCTTGCGGAGGGCATATGGACTTGGCGGCCTATCGGTGCGATCTCGGCGGTGTGCACGGGCGGTTGGAATGCGGCAGCGTTCGATCGGGATGATGCATCGGGTATGCGATGCGGGAATGGGATCGGTGGCGAGCGTCGCACGATGCATGTCGTACGCGGGGTGGCGGGTGTGACGGGCGAGTCGGTTGTGCGTGCTTGCGGAGGGCATATGGACTTGCGGCCTATCGGTGCGATCTCGACGGTGTGCACGGACGGTTGGAATGCGGCAGCGCTCGATCGGGATGATGCATCGGGTATGCGATGCGGGAATGGGATCGGTGGCGAGCGTCGCACGATGCATGTCGTACGCGGGGTGGCGGGTGTGACGGGCGAGTCAGTCGTGCGTGCTCGCGTAGGGCATATATGTTTGGCAGCCTATTGGCGCGATTTCGGCAGCGTGCGCGGGCGGTTGGGGCGGGAGCGCCCGATCCGCATGATGCATCGAGCGCGCGACGCGGGAATGGGATCGATGGCAGGTGGCGCACGATGCATTTCATGGACGGGGTGGCGGGTGTGACGGGCGAGTCAGTCGTGCGTGCTCGCGTAGGGCATATGTGTTTGGCGGCCTATTGGCGCGATCTCGACGGCGTGCACGGACGGTTGGGGTGCAGCAGCGCCCAATCGGCATGATGCATCGGGTGTGCGACGCGGGAACGGGGCCGACGTAGGCCGAGCCCGATGCATTTCGTGCGCGGCGCGGCTGGTGCGAGTGCGTGCCTGAGTGGCGAATGCCCTGTCGTGCGCCACTCAGGCACGCGTGTTCGCGTAGGGCGTATGGCCCGGCGATTCCGACGGCGCGCGGGCGGTCGCCGCGTCGTTCGACGAAACCTGCTGCGCGTGGGTTCGCGAGCGGTGCGCCGTCGGCGTGTCGATTCGCGCGAGCCGGCGGACTTCCGGCTGGGCGGGAAATGGACTGCCTATATATAGCTGGATTCGATTCGACCCGCGACGACGGCGAGGATCGCGTGCTTCGGTTCATCCCGCGTTGCGCGGACCGGCGGGCCGACCGCCGGCCGGTCCGCCGCACGGATCATTGCCAGCGGCCGTCGATGTAGATCCAACTGGATCCATGGTGGCGCCAGTAGCCGGGCACCCAGCGATGACCTGGGCGGACGGCGATCCAGCGGCCGGGTATCCATATATAGCGGCCGTGCTGCCAGCGCCAGTAGCCGTCGGTCCAGAGATAGCCGTGGTGGCGCGGCGGCGGTGGACGCCGGTCATGGCGATGCGGCGGTGGCGGGCGGTTCGGGCGGTTGGGATGCGGCGGCCGGCCGGGACGAGGGCCATGGTCGGGCGGTGGCGGCCGCTGCGCGTTGGCGTGCCGGATCGGCAGGGCAAGGACGGCCGCGCACAGCGCGAGCAAGCAGTGACGACGGTTCATGGCATTCCCGGCGAATGGGTAGGCGAAGGGGGATGGACTTCACCATCGCGCAGCGCGGCTGCCCGGACGTTACGGCGCGGGTTACGGCCATTACAGCATGTCGTGACGGCCCGTTGCGGCGGCAACGGGCCGTCCGTGGCGGCGGGGCGCCCGGAAGAAGGGCTTGCGCAGCGAAGGGAGTCGGTAAAAAATGCTGATTTGGCTGTTTCATTCCATTACGTTTGTTGTTTCTATGCAACCGTCAAGACGGTGACACACAGGAATGGCACGCTGGAACCCATCAAAAAGACCTCGTCAAGAGGTCAAAAAAAGCCGTTAAAACAAATACTTATAACAGACTAGCATTGCTATTATTTCTAGTTCTGGAAAAGCTTATTTCTTTATTTGCGAATGGCGCGCCTAGGGTACACCCCTAAACTCACGGTTCCCAGAACGGGCAACCATCCGGGCGCGGCCATAGGCAGTAGAGCAGTACGACATGGCGCTTCCGGGCGGTTGCTGACCGTTTATCGAAACGAGGTCGCAAGGCCTGCCTTTTTTAAAAGGGAGCTCCACGAATGAAAAAGACTCTGATCGTTGCAGCAGCTGCAGCATCGTTCGCAACCGTCGCACACGCACAAAGCAGCGTCACGCTGTACGGCGTGCTGGACGCGGGCATCACGTACCAAAGCAATGTCGCCAGCAAGTCGCTGTGGTCGATGGGCACGGGTATTGATCAAAGCCGCTTCGGCCTGCGTGGTACGGAAGACCTGGGTGGCGGCCTGAAGGCAATCTTCACGTTGGAAAGCGGTTTCAACATCGGTAACGGCCAATTCCGCAACGGTGGCGGGATGTTCAACCGTCAAGCGTTCGTCGGCCTGTCGAGCAACTACGGCACCGTCACGCTGGGTAAGCAGTATGACTCCGTGCAAGACTACCTGGCACCGCTGACCGCAACGGGCAGCTGGGGCGGCACGTACTTCGCTCACCCGCTGAACAACGACAACCTGAGCACGAACAACGGTTACTCGCCGAACAACTCGGTGAAGTTCACGAGCGCGAACTACGCTGGCCTGCAATTCGGCGGCACGTACTCGTTCTCGAACAACTCGAACTTCGGTGACAACCGTGCGTACAGCGCAGGCGCAGCGTACCAGTTCCAAGGCCTGAAGCTGGCAGCAGCTTACTCGCAAGCGAACAACCCGGGCGACGCGAACACCAACGGCGCGATCACCACCGGTTCGCTGTTCGCAGGCCAAGGCCGCACCCGCGTGTACGGTGCAGCAGCAGGCTACGCATTCGGCCCGGCGCAAATCGGCGCAGCATGGACGCAATCGCGTCTGGACAACACGACGGTCCTGGCACAGTCGATCCGCGCTGACAACTACGAAGTCAACGCAAAGTACAACCTGACGCCGGCTCTGGGCCTGGGCGCTGCTTACACCTACACGAACGCCAAGCTGGGTTCGCAAAGCGCGCACTGGAACCAATTCGGCCTGCAGGCTGACTACTCGCTGTCGAAGCGCACCGACGTGTACGCGCAAGCTGTGTACCAACGTTCGTCGAAGAACGCTGGCGCGTCGATCTACAACGGCGACGTCACCACGCCGTTCAGCTCGTCGATCAACCAAACCGCAGCAACGGTTGGTCTGCGTCACCGCTTCTAAGCATGACGACGGCCGGATTCGTCCGGCCTTTGAAAAAGCCGCCTTCGGGCGGCTTTTTTTTGGTTCATTGCGGATTACCGGGGAAGGCAGCGCGGATCTTGAGGAAGAAGTATTCCTCATCCCGGTAGCCGTAGGCCCGACGCTTGATGACCTTGATGGTGTTGTTGATGCCTTCGACGACGCTGGTATTGAGCGGGTGTTTGCAGCGAGCCAGAATGCCGTGCCAGTAGCTTTGCAGGCGTTCAGCGAACAGTTTGAGCGGCGTAATGCCGCTCTGCTGAGCCTGCCTGATCCATTGTCCCCATGCCTTCTGAGCCCAGGCGGGTCTCTGGTAGAACCAGAGTCGCTTGAGTTCATCGCGTAGCAGATAGACGCACAGCAACGGCTGGTTGGCTTCCAGCAGTTCATTCAGATGTACCGCCTGATCTGCCCGCAAGTTCTGGCGATTGCGCAGCAGCAGCCAGCGGCTCGACTTCAGTACTTTGCGCGCAGGACGGTCGTGCCGAAGCTGATTGGCCTGATCGACTCGTACCCGGTCAATGACTTCACGTCCGTACTTGGCCACCACGTGGAACAAGTCATAGACGACTTCCGCCTGCGGGCAGTTCGCCTTGATTTCCGTCATAGGCGGTCGTCATATCGATGGCGACCGCCTCGATGCGCTCGGCAACGCCTTCGGAAGCTGCTCGAAGAAGGCTCGGGCGGTTTCGCGTGAGCGGCCCTGGCCGATCCATAGCACTTGCCGGCTGATCGGCTCAACAACCACGGTGGCATAGCGATGGCCCTTGTGGAGCGCAAACTCGTCCATGGCCAGATACCGCACCTGTTCCCAATCCGGCTCAACAATGCTGGCTTGCAAACTGGCTTTGTCGATCGATTTGACAGTGTGCCAATTCAGACCATAGAACGCAGCAACAGCCTGTACGCTGGCGGACTTCAGCAAGATCTCGCAGGCCTTGGCAAAGCGGGCAGTGACCCGTTGGTAACGCCCCAGCCAATCCAGCCTCTCCAACCGAGGGCCGCCGCAGTGGTCGCACCAGACTCGTCGGCGCGGCACATGGAGCACCACCCGGTATTCAAATAAGGGCAGATCCCGCACCCGCCGAACGGTCGTCTCGTGAATCTGCTGGCACCGTTTGCCGCATTGCTCGCAGACCATCACTTTGCTGACCGGCTTGAGATACAGAGACAGGGTTCGGCTTGCCTCCGACGGCCATTCCACTCGCTCAACCCGGTAGCCCGTCCAGCATCCCAATGCCTGTAGTGCTTTGCGATCCAGCAATTTGGCCTCCAACGCCCGTTTCCACTGGCGTCAGATTACCAACTGCACCCAAAGCTTCCACGGTTTCCCGCGATGAACCTTTTTTTATGCCCGCGCGCGCCGGGCATAAAAAAGAGGGCGCTTGGCCCTCTCTGCTTGCTTGATCCGTCCCTTTCGGCGTTCGCTCAGCGCGTGTAATCGCCGCTCGCTTCCGGCTGGAACACGATTTCCGCGACCTTCATGGTCTTGTCCGCGCCGTTCGGCAGCGTGATTTTCACGAGTTCGCCGTGCTGCGCGCCCAGCAATGCCATGCCGACGGGCGTAAACACGTTCAGGCGGCCTGCTTCGAGGTTGGCGGCGTCAGGGTACTCGATGGTCCAGGTCATGCTGTCCTGGGTCGTTTCGTCGGTCAAGGTGATCTGCGAATTCATCGTCACGATGGTCGGCTTGATCGCGCTCGGCTGGACGATGTCCGCGCGTTCGAGCAGCGCGTCCAGCATGTCCTGGAAACGGGGTTGGTGTTCGGCGTGCTTTTCGAGGCGGGCGACGTCGAGTTCGGTCAGTTGGCAGATGCGTTTTTTCATGTCGGTTCTCCAATGGATCGGCAAAGGCGGATAAGGCAGGCCAGCGAGGATCGCCCGGAGCCTGACCGACGCGGCTCCGGTTCAGGGGAGAGGGCTGTCAGGTCGGGCGCCGGGCTGCGGCGAGCGGTGCCGGGGCCGTGTGTCGAAAACGGGGATGCGCGAGCGCGCACGCGCGCGCCGCGCCAGGCGGGCGCGGCTGGAAGGCGTGAGCGGGTGGGGTGCGCATGAGCGAAGCCGTTAAGTTGTAAGGCAGATGATCCTTACGACTATACAACATCTCAGGCGGGCACGGCGCCTCGACACCTCCTCCAGCTTTCATATTGTTGCCAAAATGAATTAATTGAAGGGGCTATATACCGAGTGTGGCGATTTATATTTGCCACTGGTGCAACAGTCTATGTCGAAACTAGGGGTTTCCCCTTGTTCGTGCGCTGACTAGACTCAACTCAATCGCTTCAGACATTGGTGCCCGGGGCGAGGTCAATACAAGATCACGGAGGGAATTACCATGAAGTCATTCGTCTATGCCGCCGTTGCCGCCTCGATCCTTGCCGCGCCGCTCGCGGCGTTCGCCCAGTCGGACACGCAGCAGCCCGTCACCCGCGCGGAAGTGCGCGCCGACCTGATCCAGCTGGAGCAGAAGGGTTATCGGCCCGAAGCCAGCGATTCGCAGTATCCCGACAACATCCAGGCCGCGGAGCGGCGCGCGCAGTCGGCGCCGCAGACCCTGACCCACGCCGACACCAGCGGCTATGGCGTGCAGCCGGTCAACGAGACGCAATCCGGCCGTCGCATCGTCGTGGCGCCCAGCTCGCCGAACTCGATCTACTTCGGTCATTGAGAAGCGGCCGGGCGAGCGCGGTCCGACGCCCGCCCGCGTGCGATCCGCGCAGCCGACGGCTGCACGGATGCGCGAATCCGATAACGGAACCTCCGTCGCCGCATTCCGGCGGCTTTGCCCAGACGCCCTGCGTTTGGGCATTTTTTGCGGAATGCGGCGGACTTACTCGGTCGACGACGTGGCCGGCGTGCCGTGGATGTAGTGTTCGAGCTGGCTGATCGTGAACTGCTGGTCGGCGATCACGCTTTTCACGAGATCGCCGATCGAGACGAGGCCGACGAGCTTGCCCTGATCGATCACGGGCAGGTGGCGCATCCGATGCGTGGTCATCAATGCCATGCATTCGTCGGAGGTCTGCGACGGTTCGACGTAGCGCACCTTGGCCGTCATGATCTCCTCGACGCGCGTGGCCTTCGACGAGCGGTCGAGCAACACGACCTTGCGCGCGTAATCGCGTTCCGTGACGATGCCGGCGATGTCGTCGCCGTCGACGACGAGCAGCGCGCCGATCCCTTTCTCCGCCATCAGCTTGATCGCGTCGTAGACCGAGGCCGTTTTCGCGACGAGGTGGATCGTGTTGCCGTGATCAGGCTTGGATTTGAGAATCTGTGCGACGGTGGTGCTCATACGCTGTCTCCATTAGGCTGGGTGGGCGCGTCGCGTATCCGCGTCGGCAAGTCAAGTATAGATCCACATACGGCGCGGGCGCAGTCTGGGCAAGAGATTGACGGTAAAATCTGCCGGGCTACCATACAGAACAAGATCACTCAGATCACACTTTAAAGTTCATTCGCTCCATGCATTCGCTGACGCCTCCGACTTCCCCGTCGCCCCAACCCGCTGCCGCGCCCGCCGACGAGTGCGTGGCGCTCATCGCCACGGCCACGCTGCCGACCCGCTACGGAACCTTCACGTCGTATGCGTTCCGGGTCGACGGCAGCGAGGCCGAACATCTGGCGCTGGTGATGGGCGACGTCGCCGGGCAGTCGTCCGTGCTCACCCGGCTGCATTCCGAGTGCCTGACGGGCGACGTATTCGGTTCGTATCGCTGCGATTGCGGTGAACAGCTCGACCTCGCGCTGCGCTACATCGCGGCCGAGGGGCGCGGCGTGCTCTTGTACCTGCGCGGCCACGAAGGGCGCGGCATCGGCCTGAGCAACAAGATCCGCGCCTATGCGCTGCAGGAGCAGGGGCGCGACACGGTCGAGGCGAACCTCGATCTCGGCTTGCCGGACGATGCGCGCGAATACGATTCCGCGGCCGCGATCCTGCGGATCCTGAAGGTCACGTCCGTGCGCTTGATGAGCAATAACCCGAACAAGTTCGATACGCTGGCGAGGCACGGGATTCCCGTCTGCGAACGGGTTGCGCTCGCGGTGCCCGTGCGCGAGGAAAACGAGCGCTACATCCGCACCAAGCAAAGCAAGTTCGGGCACTACCTCAACGAGAACGAATAAGCGGTTTACCCGCCCAGCTGGCCCGCGCGCCGTACCTGGTACGGCCCGAAGCGCTCCTGCGCGATCGGCAGGCCGAAGCGGCGCCGCATCTCGGCCTGGATCCAGTCGCAGGCATATTGCGCGCAGTCGGTGAGCACGTGGCGGTCGGCATGGCCGTCGATGTCGTACACGAACCGCACGCCGACCTCGTCGTCGCTCAGGCAGCGTTCCAGCTGGTTCAGGTGCAGGCGCGGCGCGCGCGTCTGGGCGAGCGCGCGCAGCTCGTCGAAGTGGTACTCGAGCCAGTCGGCGAAAAACAGCGCGTCGCCGCGATCCGCGAGCCGGAACGCCGCGCTGCGCGACAGGCGCATGCCCGGCTCGGCCGTCGGCGGCGCGGCCGTGGGATGTTGCGTCGCCTCAGGTGCTGCGTCGCGGCTGGTCGGCGCGAGCGGCGGCTCGGCCGGGCGCAGCTGGCGGTGCGTGCGCAGCGCGTGCCAGAACAACGTGTCGCCGTGCGCGGTCGAGGGGTGCATCGTCAGGTCGTGCTCGTCCGCGCCGAGCATCTCGGCCTGGCGGATCACGAGGCGCAGCGTGCACAGCGGCGCTTCACCGGAAAACAGCGTCGCGGCGCGCGGCAGGCCCCACGGCTGGGGCAAGGGCGCGTGCGCGCGGAACACGAGCCCGTGCCGGTCGATGCGGGCGAGCGGCAGGCGATTGGCGAAGCCGGGGTAGGCGACGGCGATGCGGGTGCCAGGATCGCTGTCGAGCCCGGGCATCATCGCGCGGAACAGCGACGAATGATCCATCGAAAATCCTTCAGAAGCGGGCAGGGGCAAGTCGGCCGGCGTGCTCACGCGGCCGCGGCGGGCGGCGCGCAGAGTTCCGGGTCCAGGTCGAGGGCGGCCAGGGTCTGGCGATCGAGATCGATCCAGCAGGCGACCACCATGCGGCCGTCGATCGACTGCGCGGGGCCGGCCCGGTGGGCGTGCACGCCGATCCGGCGGAACAGGCGCTCCATGCTCATGAAGGTCACCCCGATCAGTTGCCGCGCGCCGCGCCGCGCCGCGCACTCGACCACCGCGGCCAGCATCGGTTTCACCGCCCACATGAGATTGCCCGCGTGCGCGGGATCGTCGGTGTTCGCGGCGAAGCGCGACAATTCCCACACTGCGGTCGATTGCGGCGCCGGCATGTCGGCGGCGAGCAGGTCCGGGAACAGTTCCTTCAGCAGGTACGGGCGGGTCGTCGGCAAGAGCCGCGCGCAGCCGCAGATGCTGCCGGCTTCGTCGCGCGCGAACACATAAACAGTATCATCGCGATCATACTGATCCCGCTCGAATGCTTCGTCCGCCGACGGCAGCTTCCAGCCCAGTTGCTCGACGAAGATCCGGTGTCGATATAGGCCCAGATCAGCGGCTAGATCGCTGGGTAGGCGGCCGTCGCCGTGAACGAAAGTCTGCATGATGTCCTCGTGTTTATGCTTTTGGATGGGCGCATTACATCGCGCGCCCCGAGGACAAGTAACTGTCAACCCTTACAGGATGAATTTGTACGAAACAAGACCGTTGCCGGGGTTGTCGCTGTAAGATTCAGATTGAAAAGATCGGATTATTTGCTTATAAATCAGCAATGTTTCGGACGATTGGAAACGCGCGGCCTGAGCGCGCGTCACTGCAGGGTGGAGCCGGTGCGATAAGCGTCGAATTGACCGAGGGCGGCCGCGGCGACGGCGGACGGCCAGTTGAGCTGGGCGAGGCGGCGTGACAGGGCTGCCGCCGTCGGCTCCATGCCGATGTCGGCGCCGAGGCGGTCGACGCCCATCACGTTGCTGCGCACGTCGCCCCAAGCGATGACGAGCGCACCCGTGGTACTGTCGATGTACCAATCCCAGCCGACCGTGATGTGTGCTGCACCCGCTCGCAGCGCGCGTTCCCATTCGGTGTAGCCGGCGAGGCGCGCGTCGATCGACGAGGTGCGCAGTTCGACCAGCAGCGAGGGATCGAGGCCGGACGAGACATGGACGAGCGGCAACTCGGCGAGCGTATGCAGCGGCACGCGCACGTAGCCGTCGGCGGATGGGCCGCAGAAGCGATGAAGCAGTGGTGAATTCATGCGCGGAATGTATCAGTCCGCGGGCAGGCTGAAACCTAGCAAGTATGACAGCGTGAAGTTGTCGGAGATCAAATGGAACTGCGCTGGCAAGATGCCTATCAACAATTTAGCGCTGCGGAAAACGAGCAGCAGCTGTTTCAACTCATCGCGGCCTATACCAAGCGTCTAGGCTTCGAGTATTGCTGCTATGGGATCCGGGTGCCGCTGCCGGTGTCGAAGCCGGCCGTCGCGATCTTCGACACCTATCCCGAAGGTTGGATGGCGCGCTATCAGGAGATGTCGTATCTCGACATCGACTCGACCGTGCGCGAAGGCGCGCGCACCACCAACATGATCGTCTGGCCCGACGCGGACACCGCCGACCAGCCGCGCCTGTGGAACGATGCGCGCGAGCATGGGCTGGCCGTCGGCGTCGCGCAGTCGAGTTGGGCCGCGCGCGGCGTGTTCGGTCTGCTGACGATCGCGCGCCATGCGGATCGGCTCACGCCCGCCGAAATCAACATGCTGACCTTGCAGACCAACTGGCTCGCGAACCTGTCGCACTCGCTGATGAGCCGCTTCCTGGTGCCGAAGCTCGCGCCGGAGGCGAGCGTCACGCTGACCCAGCGCGAGCGCGAGGTTCTGTGCTGGACGGGCGAAGGCAAGACCGCGTGCGAGATCGGCCAGATCCTGAGCATCTCCGAGCGCACGGTGAACTTCCACGTCAACAACATCCTCGACAAGCTCGCCGCGACCAACAAGGTGCAGGCCGTCGTCAAGGCGATCGCGATGGGCCTGATCGAGGCGCCGTGAGGCTGAGCGCCGCGCGGCGTCATTCCATCAGCGGTTCGGCTTCCCGGGCGGTCCAGCTGACGCTCGAGATGCTCTTCTCCATGCTCATCCGGCTCGCGATCTGTTCGAGCTTCTGCTGATCCTTCGGGTGCAGCTTGAGCGTCGCGGTCACCTTGATCCGCTCGGGCTGCTCGGGCACGTCCTCGCTCGTCAGGCTCTGGAACGACAGCGGCTTCGCGTACATCGAGTTCGACAGCAGTGTCCGGATATGCACTTCGTCGGACGCGAGGCAGATCGCCGTGATCTGGTATTCGCGCACCAGGTCCGCGTTGGAGACGGGCGTCGAGTTGATCGCCTGGCTCACGCCGCGCAGCAGCGTATTGGTGAGCAGTACGACGCCGGTGCCGGCGATGGCCGGCAGGAAGTGGCCGGAGCCCGACAGCACGCCGACCGCGGCCGAGCACCACAGGGTCGCCGCCGTGTTGATGCCCTGGATGGAGCCTTTGTCGCGCATGATCACGCCGCCGCCGAGGAAGCCGACGCCGGACACCACATAGGCCGCGATCTGCGTGACGCCGGCGATGCCGTTGCCGGTCAGGACGCCGAGCGTGACGAACAGGCATGCGCCGCTCGTGACGAGCGTGATCGTGCGCAGGCCGGCGGTGCGCTGGCGCATCTGCCGCTCCAGGCCGATCGCGACGCCGCAGGCGAACGCGGTGAAAAGACGAAGTGCGAAATCGAGAGTCATAGTTGTCCTGCCGTACATGTGACGTCGCCGTTTCCCAGCAACCGGCGGCGCGGGGGCTCGCGCATCGACGTCCTCGCGAGCAATGTACCGCGTGGACGGGGCAGGTTGTGTGAAACGGAGGGAGCACGCGCCGCGCGCACGGAACGCGGGCGGCGGCAGCGCGGCGGCTGCGGCAGGCGGGCGTTCAGGCGGCGAAGCGTGTGGGCGTTGCGCTGCTACTGTCCACGACGATTCCTGAATGATTGAATGGCCGGCATTCTAGGGGCGACCCGTCGCGGCCGTCAACCCGCGCGGCTGGCTGCGCGGCCGCATACGGGAAAGGGACGCGTGCCTCGCGCCCGCGTGAGCGGCGGGATGGATTCAGGCGCCGGGCGCGCGCACCAGCCGCACCCGGGTGATCTCGGACGGCGCGCCGAAGCGCTTCGGCGGCCCCCAGTAGCCGGTGCCGCGGCTCGTGTAGACCCACAGCCCGTTCAGTCGCGCGAGCCCGGCCGTGAACGGCTGCTGCAGCCGCACGAAGAAATTCCACGGGAAGAACTGGCCGCCGTGCGTATGCCCCGACAGTTGCAGCGTGAAGCCGGCGTCCGCCGCCGCATCGGCGCTGCGCGGCTGATGGGCGAGCAGCACGCGGATCCGGATGTCGGCGGGCGCGCCCGCGAGCGCCGCGTCCGGGTCGCTGCGATGGGCGGGATCGAAGTGGCCCGCCGAATAGTCGGTGACGCCCGCGATCACGAGCTGGCCGTCGCCGTGGACGAGGGTGCGATGCTCGTTGAGCAGCACGTCGAGCCCCAGCCGCCGGAATTCCGCGATCCACGCGTCGGCGCCCGAGTAGTACTCGTGGTTGCCGGTGACCACGTACGCGCCGTGCCGCGCGCGCAGCGCGCCGAGCGGGGCGGCGTGATGCGCGAGCTGCTCGACCGCGCCGTCGACGACGTCGCCCGTCACGGCGATCAGGTCCGGCTGAAGCCGGTTGACCGCCTCGACGATCGCCTCGACATAGCCGCGCTTGATCGTCGGCCCGACGTGGATGTCGCTGATCTGCACGATCGTGAAACCGTCGAGCGCGGCGGGCAGGCCGTCGATCGGCACGTCGACGTCGACCACGCGCGCGCGGCGGCGTGCGTTGACGAAGCCGATCGCGCTGACCGCCAGCGCCGCGAGCGGCACGCCTGTCGCGGTGGCGGCGCGCCAATGCGCGAATGCGAGCGTGCCGGGCGCGAACGTGTCGACCGTCAGCAGCGACGCGAGCAGCACGTCGCGCGCCAGCGTCAGCACCAGCAGCGAGGAGAAGAAACCCATCGCGAGCAGGCCGATCCAGGCGACGCGATCGCCGAGCGGCTGGCGCTCGAAGGTGCGCGACAGCATGCCGAGCGGGATCAGGAAGCACGACGCGACGAGCCACAGCGCGGCGCCCCAGCGCGCGGCGGGCGCGGCCAGGTCGGGAATCAGGCGGAAACCGACATAGGCGTGCAGCAGCACGCCGATGACGGTCAGCCGGAGCAGGAAGGCGGAAATGCGGCGCATGGGGAGACCGGCAAGGGAGGCGCCGGACGTGCCGGCGCGGGAGGGCGGAATGCTTACTCGATGCGCGCGATATCGTCGAAATCGAAGCGCGGGCTGCGCGGGAACAGGCCCTTCGGATCGCCGTAGCCGAGATTGACGAGGAAATTCGCCTTGATCGACGTGCCGGCGAAGAACGCGGCGTCGACCTGCGCGGGATCGAAGCCCGACATCGGCCCGGCGTCGAGGCCGAGCGCGCGCGCGGCGAGGATCAGATACGCGCCTTGCAGCGAGGCGTTGCGAAACGCGGTGGCCTCGATCAGCGCCGGGTTGCCCGCGAACCAGCTGCGCGCATCCGCATGCGGGAACAGGCGCGGCAGGTGCTCGTAGAACGCGAGGTCCATGCCGACGATCACGGTGACGGGCGCGGCCATCGTCTTCTCGAGATTGCCTTCCGAGAGCGCGGGCTTGAGCTTCGCCTTCGCTTCGGGGGACTTCACGAACACGAACCGGGCCGGGCTCGCGTTGGCGGAAGTCGGGCCGTACTTGACGAGATCGACCAGCTCGCGCAGCAGGGCGTCGTCGACGGGCTTCGGCTGCCACGCGTTATGGGTGCGTGCGGTGCGGAACAGTTGATCGAGGGCGGAGGCGGAAAGCGTCATGGTGGATCCGGATGAAAGCGCAAGCGGCGTGCCGCCGTGCGGCTAGAATTTCAAAAAGGGCCGGCGACGCGCCCGGAGGCCGGGCGCGTCGCCATGCCGCGATGATAGCTGGATGCGGAGAGTTTGACCGATGATGCCCGATTTGTTCGACGACGTGCCGCTGCCGGACGTCGACTGGCGGCCCGGCTGGATCGGGCCCGAGGCGGCCGGCGCGTGGCTCGCGCGCCTGAGCGCCGAGCCGGCCTGGCGCCAGGATACGATCCGCACGCCGCGCGGCCGGCTGCCGCTGCCGCGCCTGACCGCGTGGCAGGGCGAGGCCGATGCGGTCTATGTGTATTCCGGCATCCGCAACGTGCCCGCGGCGTGGACGCCCGCGGTGCGCGCGCTGCGCGACGCCGCCGAGGTGGACTGCGGCGCGCGCTTCAACAGCGTGCTGCTGAACCGTTACCGGAGCGGCGCCGACGGGATGGGCTGGCACGCGGACAACGAGCCGGAGCTGGGCGGCGAGCCCGTGATCGCCTCGCTGAGCTTCGGCGCGACGCGCCGCTTCGATCTGCGGCACAACGCGACGGGCGTCGTGCATGCGTACCGGATGACGAGCGGCAGCCTGCTTGTGATGCGCGGCCGCACCCAGGCGGAATGGCGTCATCGCGTGCCGAAGGAGCCGGCCGTGCAGGGCGAGCGGATCAATCTCACGTTCCGCTGGGTGACGCCGCGTGGGGTTGCGGCGGGGCGCGACGCCGCGTGAGCCGGCCGCGGGGCGGCGGGTGCTTCGCGTTATGATTCGGGTTGTTTTCCGTCACTTTCAGCTGCCATGGCTAAACCAACGACCACCGTCGCCGCGAAGCGGGGCGCCGCTTCCGCGCGCCCGCAGGCGGACGTCGCGCCCGCGGCGTCGGACAGCGACGATGGCGACGCCGCGAGCGGCGCCGCCGCCTATCTCGTTCCGGGGCTCGAGCGCGGCTTGCGGATCCTTGCCGAGTTCTCGGCGCGCGAGCCCGTGCTGGGCGCGCCTGAACTGTCGAAGCGGATCGGCATCCCGCGCACGACCACCTTTCGCTTGCTGCAAACCCTCGAGGCGCTCGGCTTTCTCGAACGCGTGAACGGCGACCGCCATTTCCGGCTCGGCGTGGGCGTGCTGCGGCTCGGCTTCGAATACCTGAATTCGCTCGAACTGACCGACCTCGGCGGGCCGGTGCTCGAACGTCTGCGCGAGGCGACGCATCTGTCCACCCATCTGCTGATCCGCGACCGGCGTGACGTGGTGTTCGTCGCGAAGGCGCAGAGCCATGCGTCGATGTTCGGTTCGGTGAAGGTGCATGTCGGGACCCGGCTGCCCGCGCACGCGACCGTGCACGGCCACGTGCTGATGGGCGATCTCACGCGCGACGCGATGCGCCAGCTGTATCCGGAGAAGCGGCTCGACGCATTCACCGAGCACACGCCCGCGACGATCGACGAGCTGTACGAGCGCGTGCGCCACTACGCGCGGCTCGGCTACGCGATCAGCGAAGGCGCGTTCGAGAGCGGCATCTCCGCCGTGACCGCGCCGGTGCGCGACCATTCGGGGTCGATCGTCGCCGCGATCACGGCGACCGTGCCGCGCTCCGAAATCGGCGGCGCGGGCGAGAAGGAGCGGCTCGTCGAGGCCGTGTGCGGCGCGGCCGTCGACCTGTCGCTGCGGCTCAACTATCGCCCGCTCGACACCGATCCGACCGTCGCGCACGCGCGGCACAAGGTCGCGATGGTGTGATGGTGTGATGGTGTGATGTGCCCGGGACGCCGCGCGCGCGGCGAGGCGCTCCTCGGCGGTCCGGATCCACAATCAGCAGACGGCGCGCTACCTGGCCCAGGAAGCGACGGTGCGCGTGCGCGTTGCGCGCCCATGCTGGCGCACTTGCTCTCGGAGGTGCGCGTGTATATCCGCGGCAATGACGATTGGCGCTTCGGTTCGCCGCGTTGCGAGGCGGTCAAGCGCCACGACCTTTCGCGGGCGCTGGGTCCAGGGCGGGTCGGCAAGGCGATATGACGGCCTCGCAACGGATCACCGGGGCGCGTTTCATGGTTTCGCGGTCGGCTTTGCCGTGCGCGTTCGCCGCACCGGTCCCGCTTCAGGTCCCTTGGCTTTTCATGCGCGGGAGCGCCTCGCGCGCGCAAGGCCGATGCGCATCATGCGCCACGGCGATCGCCGCATGCCGCGCGGGCGGGCAGGGATCGCCGTGGCAGGCGCGCGCAGTCAGAACGAGTGGTGAATGCCCGTCAACAGGATCACCTGGTTCGCCGAGATCGACACGCCCGCGGTGAAGAACGCGGCCTGCGCGCCGCCGTTGCCGCGCTCGTACAGCACGTTCGCATACAGCTGGGTGCTTTTCGACAGCGCGTAGATGTCGCCGAGTTCGAATTGCGTCCAGCGCCGCCCCGCGAGCGTCGAGGTGGCCGCGCCGCCCGCCAGCGTATTGGCGGCCGTGATCCGGTAGTTCGCGCCGGCGTCGTAGCTCTGGAACGTGTCGGACTGGCCGTTCGACCGCATCGTCGTGCGCGTGTACAGCGCATGCACGAGCAGGTCGCCGAACGCGTAGGAGGCGCCCACCCCCATGTTTTCCACCTTGTCCGCGAGATAGCCGTTCGCGGTGTTCTGTCCTTGGAAGCTCGTGATCCCGGTCTGGCTGATCAGCAGCGAGCGGTTGTGCTCGTTCGAGTACACGGCGGCGGCCTGCAATGGGCCGTTCGCGTACCGCAGCCCGACGCCGAACGAGCGGCCGGTCGCGAAGTTCGTCGTGTTGCCGAGCGCGAGCATCGCGGCGGCGGTGAACCCGGCGAAGGTCGGCGAACGGTACTTGATCGCGTTGTTGTACGGCACGTTGCCGGTCGCGGCGAGACCGTCGAGGTTGCCCGGGTGGAATGCATACCAGCTCATGGCCAGGTACGCGGTGCCGAGCGGATCGAGCCAGTCGAAATTGAGCGGCGTCTGACGCCCCAGCGTGAGCGTGCCGTAGCGCTCGGACTCCACGCCGACGTAGGCGGCGCGGTTCCACAGCGTGTTCGCGGTCGCCAGTTGCCCGTTGTTCGTGTAGAAGCCGTTCTCCAGCTGGAACACCGCTGCGAGCCCCCCGCCGAGATCCTCGCGTCCCTTCAGGCCCCACCGGTCGGGCTGGGTGTTGCCCTGGATCATCAGCCACTTCGCGCTGCCACCGACGTTGTTCACGTAGGCGACGCCCGCGTCGAGGCTGCCGTACAGCGTCACGCTGCTTTGCGCTTGCGCGCCCGTGATGGCGCCCGCGCTCAGCAGGACCGCCCATGCATGCTTGACCATTTGATCTCCTGACCTGTGTTCCTGGTGGACGCGGGCGGTTCCCGCGCGCCGGTCGGCCCGCCCGGCGCGTCGCCGCCGCATGGTTCGGGTCTTCTGTTTGTTCCATATATGGAACTTTGTGCCCTGTATGGGACGAAGTATAAAAGCGGTCTTCGCGTGGAAAAAAATAAATCGGCGGCGCGGTACAGCAGGGAAATCCCGCGTGCCGATGTCGCCTGATATGAAGAAATCAGCCTGGAATATGTGACATATCGCCTGTGTGCCGATCCCGGCATGGCTCCCGCCTTCAGCCGTTCGGTGTTTTCCCTAGGGCTCCATGCTTTTTATTTTTCTGTGTCGAGCCCAGTCCTATAATCACCATCCATAAACCGATGTTCCTTGTATGGAACGAATTGTGATGTCGATCTTCTGAAGGAAGGGTTGAGATGTCTGAACAATGGGTTTGCGCCGGACATGCCGGCGCGCTGTCCGCGGATGCGCCGATCGAGTTCAAGCGGACCGACGGCGTCGAGGTCGGGATCTACCGCGTTGGCGACGACGTCTACGCGCTCGAGAACGTCTGTCCGCATGCGTACGCGCTGCTCACGCAGGGCTTCGTCGATGACGGCACGATCGAGTGCCCGCTGCACGAGGCGGTGTTCGATATCCGCACCGGCGCGTGCCTGAAGGGGCCGGGCGGACGCGCGCTGAAGACCTATGCGGTCCGGCTCGCCGGCGACGAAATTCAGATCAAGGTGGAATGACATGAGCGAGACGACGCTGAACTTCAACCCCCATCTGCAGCCGTGGCGCGCGCCGGAACCGAACAACGTGGCGGGCAAGGGGCAGATCGAGGCGCCCGGCGCGGCGCCGAACCAGGTCTGGCAAACCCGCGGCGCGGAGCCCACCCGCTACGAGAACGACCTGGGCGACGCGCTCGAGCGCGTGTTCGACGGCGGCGCCACCGAGCTGGAGGACGTGATCGACGGCCTGAACCGGCTCGGCAGCCGCGCGCCCGACGGCGCGGCGTGGACCGTCGAGCGTTTCCGCGCGGCGCTGGCCGCGCTGGGCGCGTGACGGCGCGGCCGCCGAGCGCCGTTTCCCCTGAACACCGGAGTCCCCCAATCATGACGTCCCCCGTCCAGCCGTCCACGCACGGCGATCCGATCCGCGACTATCTCGACCGCGGCATCCGCAACTACTGGTATCCCGTCGCGCCGAGCTGGCAGGTGTCGAACGCACCCGTCGGCCTGACCCGCCTGTGCGAGCAGATCGTGCTGTGGCGCGATCAGGCGGGCCGCGTCCATGCGCTCGAGGATCGCTGCCCGCATCGCGGCGCGCGCCTGTCGCTCGGCTGGAACCTCGGCGAGCGCGTCGCGTGCTGGTATCACGGCATCGAGGTGGACGGCGCCGGGACGGTCGCGCGCGTGCCCGCCGTCGCGAACTGTCCGCTCGAAGGGCAGGCCTGCGTGAAGTCGTATCCGGTCGAGGAGCGCGCGGGCGCGATCTTCGTCTGGTTCGGCGACGATGCGCATCGCGAGCCCGCGCCGCTGCGCCTGCCGGACGAACTGGTCGCCCCCGAGTACGCGCAGTTCCTGTGCGTGTCGAACTGGCGCTGCAACTACCAGTACGCGATCGACAACGTGATGGATCCGATGCACGGCGCCTATCTGCACGCGGCGTCCCACTCGATGGCCGAGGGCGACAAGCAGGCGGACATGCGCGTGCGCAAGACCGACACGGGCCTGATGTTCGAGAAGGTCAACCAGCGCGACGTGAACTTCGACTGGGTCGAATTGGGCGAGACCGGCTGCGTGTGGCTGCGGCTCGAAATTCCCTACCGGCAGAAGTTCGGCCCGGGCGGCAACTTCGGCATCGTCGGCTTCGCGACGCCGGTCGATCGCGACCACTGCCAGGTGTATTTCTGGCGCACCCGCAAGGTGAGCGGCTGGCAGCGCGACGTCTGGCGCTTTCTGTATCGCAACCGCCTCGAAGGGCTGCACTGGGCGGTGCTCGAACAGGACCGTTACGTGCTCGAAAGCCTCGCGCCGGACGCGCGCGATCACGAATACCTGTACCAGCACGACATCGGCATCACGCGCGTGCGGCGACTGTTGCGGCAGCGCGCGCAGGAACACCTGGCCGCGCTCGACGCGCGGCGCGCGGCGACGGAGCCCGCCCATGACTGAGCGCATGCAGACGGTGGCGCTCGACGGGCGTCGCGTCCTCGTGACGGGCGGCGCGCGCGGACTCGGCGCGGCGTTCGTCGAGGCGCTGACGGCGGCCGGCGCGCGCGTCGTGTTCGGCGACCTGCTCGACGCGCAGGGGCAGGCGCTGGCGGAGCGGCTCGCGGCGCAGGGGCGCGACGCGCAATACGTCGGCGTCGACCTGATGGACCCGGCGAGCATCCGCGCCTTCGTCGCCGAAGGCGCGCGGCGGCTCGGCGGCCTCGACGGGCTGATCAACAACGCGGCCGTGACCCACTCGGGCGGCCGGCTCGCGACCGAGCTGGACGTCGCGACCTGGGATGCGGTGATGGACGTCAACGTGCGCGGCCTGTGGCTCGCGAGTGTCGCCGCCTATCCGCACCTCGCGGCCTCGGGGCGCGGCGCGATCGTCAATCTCGCCTCCGACACCGCGCTGTGGGGCGCGCCGAAGCTGCTCGCGTACGTCGCGAGCAAGGGCGCGGTGATCGCGCTGACCCATGCGCTCGCGCGCGAATTCGGCGGCGCGGGCGTGACCGTCAATGCGATCGCGCCGGGCCTGACCGAGGTCGAGGCGACCGCCTATGTCCCGGCCGAGCGGCATGCGTACTACCGGCAGGGCCGCGCGTTGCCGCGCGCGCAAACCACCGACGACACGACGGGGCCGGTGCTGTTCCTGCTGTCCGACGCCGCGCGCTTCGTGACAGGCCAACTGCTGCCGGTGAACGGCGGCTTCGTGATGCATTGACCCTGCTTGACCGACTAGGAGATGACGATGGTGGAAGCCGATATCGAACGCAAATCATGGAGCCAGCCGGCGGGCGCGAGCTTCGCCGATTGGATGGAAGGGCGCGTCGCGCGCTTGCAGACGCGCCGCTACGACTGGGACGCGCTCAAGTTCCAGGCCGACTTCGATCCGAAGTACCGGCGCGCGCAGATGCGCTACGTCGGCACGGGCGGCACGGGCGTCGCGAAGGACGCCAACACGGTGCCGGCCGGCCAGTTCACGTTCTCGACGATGGTGATTCCGGCCGGCAACGTCGGCCCGAGCCATATCCACGTCGACGTCGAGGAGATCTTCTTCGTGCTGCGCGGGCGCATCAAGGTGGTCTGCGAGCGCGACGGCGAAACCTGGGAAGCGACGCTCGGCGAACGCGACCTGATCTCGGTGCCGCCCGGCGTTTATCGGACCGAGATCAACGTCGGCGAGGAGGACGCGCTGATGTGCGTGATGCTCGGCTCGCCCGCGCCGATCACGCCGACGTATCCGCCCGATTCGCCGCTCGCGAAGCTCAAGCGCTGAACCACGGATGAACCACGCCATGAGCATGATCGATACGGAACCCGCCGGGCGCGACGCCGTCGCCTCGTTCCACGCGCGGCTCGCCTGCTGCCCGGAGCGGCGCGTGCAGGCCGGCGCGGCCGGCGTGATCGGCTATCGCGAGGCGGGCGCGGCCGCGGGCGGCCTGCCGGTGGTGCTGTTGCACGGCATCGGGTCGGGCGCGGCGTCGTGGGTTCGGCAGCTCGACGCGCTGGGCGCGGCGCGGCGCACGCTGGCCTGGGATGCGCCCGGCTATCTCGCGTCGACGCCGGTGAGCGCCGCATCGCCGCTCGCCGCCGATTACGCGGCGGCGCTCGCGGCCTGGCTCGATGCGCTCGGGATCGGACGCTGCGTCCTGGTCGGTCATTCGCTCGGCGCGCTGGTCGCGGGCGGCTTCGCCCGCGCATGGCCCGGGCGGCTCGCCGGCCTGCTGCTGCTGTCGCCGGCGGGCGGCTATGGCGCCGCGCCGGCCGAGTTGCGCGTCGCGCGCCGCGACGCGCGGCTCGCGATGCTCGCGGAACTCGGCGCGCAGGGGCTGGCGGCGCGGCGCAGCGCGGCGATGCTGTCCGCGCACGCGGAGCCGGCCGCGCAGGACTGGGTGCGCTGGAACATGGCGCGCATCGCGCCCGGCGGTTATGCGCAGGCGACGCATCTGCTCGCGAACGCGGATCTGGTCGCGGATCTCGGCGGTTTCGGCGGCCGCGTGGCGGTTGCCGTCGGCGCGCTCGACACGATCACGCCGCCCGCCGCCTGCGAGCGCATCGCGGCGGCCGCGCGGGTCGGATTGCAGGTGATTCCCCAGGTCGGGCATGCGGGCTATGTCGAGGCGCCCAATGTCTACAGCGCGCTGATCGACGCATTCTGCCGCCAGTGTGAAGGCTCGGAGGCCGCATGAACGAACCCCGCGACGCCGCCGAGGCGAACTACATCGTGCCGGGGCTGGAACGTGGGCTGCGGTTGCTCGCGGAGTTCACGCCGCGCGAGCCGGTGCTCGGCGCGCCGGAGCTGTCGAAGCGGCTCGGCATTCCGCGCACGACCGTATTCCGCCTGCTGCAGACGCTCGAATCGATGGGCTTTCTCGAACGCGTGGACCGGGACCGCAACTATCGGCTCGGCGTCGCGGTGCTGCGGCTCGGCTTCGAATACCTGAGTTCGCTGGAGCTGACCGATCTCGGCCTGCCGGTGATCGAGGGCCTGCGCGAGGCGACGGGCTTCACGACCCATATCGTGATCCGCGACGGCCGTGACGTCGTGTTCGTCGCGAAGGCGCAAAGCCTCGCGTCCGCGTTCAGCTCGGTGCGGGTCAATGCCGGCACGCGGCTGCCCGCGCACGCGACCACCCACGGCCATGTGCTGATGGGCGACCTGTCGCTCGACGCGCTGCGCGCGCTGTATCCGGAGCCGCGCCTCGAACGCGCGACGCCCCACACGCCGACCACGGTCGACGCGTTGTACGCGCTCGTGCGCGCCGACGCGGCGCGCGGCTACGGGCTCAGCCATTCATCGTTCGAACGCGGCATCTCGGTGATCACCGCGCCGGTGCGCAACGACACGGGAAAGATCGCCGCCTGCCTCGCGGTGACGGTCCCGCGCCCGGAGATCGACGCGACGCTGCTCGCCGACGGGCTCGTCGACAAGGTGCTGCGCGCGGCCGCCGAGCTGTCGCGGCGGCTCAACTACCGCTCCGATGAAGAGCATACCTATCTGAAGATCCTGGGGCTGCGATGATACAGATCGATTTGACCGGACAGGTCGCGGTGGTGACGGGCGGATCGTCCGGCATCGGTCTCGCGAGCGCCGACCTGTTCCTGGAGGCGGGCGCGTCGGTGGCGATCTGCGGCCGCGACGCCGAGCGGCTCGCGCGCGCGGAGGCGGCGCTTGGCGCGCGCTTCCCGGGCGCGGCGCTGCTCGCGCACCGCTGCGACGTGCTCGACGCCGAGGCGGTCGAGGGCTTCGCGCAGGCCGTGGCCGCGCGCTTCGGCCGCGCCGACATGCTGATCAACAACGCCGGGCAGGGCCGCGCGTCGACCTTCGCGGATACCAGCGACGCGGCCTGGCGCGAGGAACTGGAGCTGAAGTACTTCAGCATCATCCGCCCGACCCGCGCATTCCTGCCGCTGCTGCGCCGCGCGGCCGCGCCGTCGATCACCTGCGTGAATTCGCTGCTCGCGCTGCAGCCCGAGCCGCACATGGTCGCGACCTCGTCCGCGCGCGCGGGCGTGCTGAGTCTCGTGAAGTCCCTCGCGACCGAACTCGCGCCGCAGCGGATCCGGGTCAACTCGATCCTGATCGGCATCGTCGAATCGGGACAGTGGCGGCGGCGTCACGCGGCGCAGGCGCTGCCCGGCGAAAGCTGGGAGGCGTGGAGCGGCGCGCTCGCGCACGCGAAGCAGATCCCGCTCGACCGTTTCGGCCGGCCCGAGGAGGCCGCCCGCGCGCTTTTTCATCTTGCCACGCCGTGGTCGTCGTACACGACGGGCAGTCATCTCGATGTATCCGGAGGCCTTGCACGCCATGTCTAAGCAAACCAGAACCACGGTCGGCGAGCTGATCGCCGCCTTCCTCGAACGATGCGACGTCAAGACCGCGTTCGGCGTGATCTCGATTCACAACATGCCGATCCTCGATGCGATCCATTCGCGCGGCGCGATCCGCTATGTCGGCGCGCGCGGCGAGGCGGGCGCCGTCAACATGGCCGACGGCCTCGCGCGCGTGTCGGGCGGGCTCGGGGTCGCGTTCACGAGCACCGGCACCGCGGCGGGCAACGCAGCCGGCGCGATGGTCGAGGCGCTGACGGCCGGCACCGCGCTGCTGCACATCACCGGGCAGATCGAGACGCCGTTCCTCGACCAGGATCTCGCCTACATCCACGAAGCCCCTGATCAGCTCGCGATGCTCGGCGCCATCTCGAAGGCCGCCTATCGCGTGCGCACCGTCGAGACCGTGCTGCCGACCCTGCGCGAGGCGGTGCGCGTCGCGCGCACAGCGCCGAGCGGCCCGGTGTCGGTCGAGATCCCGATCGACATCCAGGCGGCCGAGATCGACTGGCCCGAGGATCTTGACCCGTTGCACGTCGCCGTGCGCGAACACGATCCGGCGAGCGCCGCCCGGCTCGCGGAGCACCTGTCGCGCGCGCGCCGGCCGCTGCTGTGGCTCGGCGGCGGCGCCCGCCATGCGCGCGCCGAGGTCGAGCGGCTCGTCGCGCTCGGGTTCGGCGTGGTGACGAGCGTGCAGGGGCGCGGCGTGCTGCCCGAGGATCATCCGGCGACGCTCGGCGCGTTCAACGTGCATCACGCGGTCGAGCGCTTCTATGGAACCTGCGACGCGCTCGTCGTGGTCGGCTCGCGGCTGCGCGGCAACGAAACGCTCAAATACCAGCTCGCGCTGCCGCAACCGTTGTACCGCATCGACGCCGACGCGCTCGCCGACAACCGCGGCTATCGCAATGCGCTGTTCGTGCACGGCGACGCGCAGCGCGTGCTGGGCGCGCTCGCCGACCAGATCGAAGGCCGGCTCACGGTCGATCCGGCCTTCGCGGCCGATCTCGCGGCCGCGCGCGAGCAGGCGGCGGCCGAGGTCGCGCACGGGCTCGGGCCGTACCTCCAGCTGGTCGACACGCTGCAGCAGGCGGTCGGCCGCGATTACAACTGGGTGCGCGACGTGACGATCTCGAACAGCACCTGGGGCAACCGCCTGCTGAAGATCTTCGCGCCGCGCGCGGGCGTGCACGCGCTGGGCGGCGGCATCGGCCAGGGCATGCAGATGGCGATCGGCGCGGCGCTCGCGGGCGTCGCGGGCAAGACGGTCTGCCTCGTCGGCGACGGCGGCCTGATGGTGAACGTGGGCGAGCTCGCGACCGCCGTGCAGGAGCAGGCGGACGTGGTGATCGTGCTGATGAACGATCAATGCTACGGCGTGATCCGCAACATCCAGGACGCCCACTACGGCGGCCGGCGCTGCTATGTCGACCTGCATCAGCCGGACTTCGCGCAGTTCTGCGCGAGCCTGCGGCTGCCGCATCACCGCGTGTCGTCGCTGGACCAGGCGGAACAGGCGGTGCGCGACGGTCTCGCGCGGCCGGGCCCGGTGCTCGTCGAGATCGACATGCTGTCGATCGGCGGCTTCGCGGCGACGTTCGCCGGGCCGCCCATCAAGGATGCCGTGCCGAAGGAGCGCCAGTATGCATGACGCACGCGTCGCGGGCCGCGCGCCCGTGGAAGTCGCGATGATCGGCTTCGGCGCGATCGGCGCGGCGGTCTACCGCGCGCTCGAACACGATGCCGCGCTGCGCATCGCCCATGTGATCGTGCCCGCGCAGCAGTGCGATGCGGTGCGCGCCGAGGTGGCGGCGGAAGTCGACGTGGTGTCGTCGGTGGCCGCGCTCGCGCGCCTGCCGTCGTATGCGCTCGAATGCGCGGGGCACGGCGCGCTCGTCGACCACGTCGCGCCGCTGCTCGGCGCGGGGGTGGATTGCGCGGTCGCGTCGATCGGCGCGCTGTCCGATCCGGCGCTGCTCGACGCGCTCAAGCAGGCCGCCGAGGCGGGCGGCGCGACGCTCACGCTGCTGTCGGGCGCGATCGGCGGCATCGACGCGCTGGCCGCGGCGCGCGAGGGCGGGCTCGACGACGTGCTGTACGTGGGCCGCAAGCCGCCCGTCGGCTGGCTCGGGACGCCCGCGGAAACGCAGTGCGACCTGCGCGCGCTGGACGCCGAGCGGGTGATTTTCGAGGGCAGCGCGCGCGACGCGGCGCGCTGCTATCCGAAGAACGCGAACGTGGCGGCGACCGTCGCGCTCGCCGGGCTCGGCCTCGATGCGACCCGCGTGCGGCTGATCGCCGATCCGGCCGTCACGCGCAACGTGCACCGGATCAGCGCGCGCGGCGCGTTCGGCGAGATGTCGCTCGAAATGAGCGGCAAGCCGCTGCCCGACAACCCGAAGACCTCCGCGCTGACAGCGTTCAGCGCGATTCGCGCGCTGCGCAACCGCGCCGCGCGCTGTGTGATCTGACCGGAGACGAATTTCCCCATGAGCGCATTCGAATCCCCGCTCGTCCCGACGGACGAGATCCTGGTCGGCGGCATGTGGCGCCCCGGCGGCGGCGCGCCGACGCCGAGCGTGTACCCGGCCGATCAATCGCTGAACGCGACGATCCGGATGGCCGATGCGGCCGACGCGACGGAAGCGGTCGAGGCCGCCGACGCCGCCTGGCGGCGCGCCGACTGGGCGGGCCTGCGGCCGCACCAGCGCGCGGCCGTGCTGCAGCGGATCGCCGCGTCGATCGACATACACCACGAGGCACTCGCGCAATTGCAGCGGCGCGACAACGGCAAGCCGATCGCCGAGACGCGCGCGCTGGTGACGAGCGCGGCGAGCACCTTTCGCTACTTCGCCGCCTGCGCGGAGACGCTCGACGACGAACTGACGCCGCCGCGCGGCGACTACCTGACGATGAGCGTGCACGAGCCGCTCGGCGTGGTCGCGGCGATCACGCCGTGGAATTCGCCGATCGCCTCGGACGCGCAGAAGCTCGCGCCGGCGCTCGCCGCGGGCAACGCGGTGGTATTGAAGCCGGCCGAGGTCACGCCGCTCGCGTCGCTCGCGCTCGCGCGGCTGTGCGAACAGGCGGGCCTGCCGCGCGGCGTGTTGTCGGTGCTGCCGGGCAAGGGCTCGGTGGTCGGCGACGCGCTGGTGCGCCATCCGCTCGTGAAGAAAGTGTCGTTCACGGGCGGCACCGAGGTCGGGCGCGGCATCGCGCGGCTCGCGGCGCAGCGGCTGATTCCGGTGTCGCTCGAACTGGGCGGCAAGTCGCCCACCATCGTGTTCGACGACGCCGACCTCGACCACGCGGTCAACGGCGTGCTGTTCGGCATCTTCAGCTCGTCGGGCGAGTCGTGCATCGCGGGTTCGCGGCTGTTCGTGCAGCGCGGCATCCGTGAAGCCTTCGTCGCGCGGCTCGTCGAGCGGGCGCGCGCGCTGCGGGTCGGCGATCCGGCCAGCGAGCGCACCCAGATGGGGCCGCTCATCACGGCGGCGCATCGCGCGTCGATCGAGCGCTACGTCGCGCTCGGCAGGGAGGCCGGCGCGCGCGTGCTGTGCGGCGGCGAGCGTTTGACGGGCGAGGGCCGCGAGCAGGGCTTCTACTACCCGCCGACGATCCTCGACGGACTGACGAACCGCGCGGACGTGTGCCAGCAGGAGATTTTCGGCCCGGTGCTCGCGGTGCTGCCGTTCGACGACGAGGCATCGCTCGTGGCCGAGGCGAACGACAGTGTGTTCGGGCTCGCGGCGGGCATCTGGACCCGCGACTATCGGCGCGCGTGGCGCGTCGCGCGCGCGCTCGAGGCCGGCACGGTGTGGATCAACACCTACAAGCAGTTTTCGATCTCGACGCCGTTCGCGGGCTGGAAGGAGAGCGGCGTGGGGCGCGAGAAGGGCCGCCTCGGCCTGCGCGAGTATCAGCGCCAGAAGAGCCTCTACTGGGGGCTGAACGATGCGCCGCTGCCGTGGGCGAACTGAGCGCGGCGTCATGAGGATCATGCAATGAGCATACTTGGCATCGAACAGATCACCTACGGCGTCGCCGATCTCGCGGCCTGCCGGCGCTTCTTCGTGGACTGGGGCTTGCGCGAGGTCGCGGCCGACGCGCGCGAAGCCCGCTTCGAGACCCTGAACGGCTGCGCGGTGCGCGTCGTCGACGCGGCGGAGCCATCCTTGCCGCCGGCATTCGAGGCGGGGCCGACCCTGCGCGAAGTGACCTGGGGCGTCGCGACGGCGTCGGACCTGGATGCGCTGCGCGGCCGCTTCGCGGGCCAGCCCGGCCACTACGAAACCGACGAGGCGCTGGGCTGCCTCGATCCGAACGGCATGGCGATCCGCATCGAGGTGACGCGGCGGCGCGCGCTCGACCTGAAAGGCTCGCCGTCGAACGTCTGGGGCGACGCGCTGCGCATCGACCGGCCGAGCCCGATCTACGCGCGCGCCGAGCCGGTCGAGGTCGGGCATGTGGTGTTCTTCACCAACCGGCTCGCGGAGCAGGAGGCGTTCTATCACGCGCTGCTCGGCTTCGAGACGTCCGATCGCTATCCGGGGCGCGGCGTGTTCATGCGCTGCGCCCCGCACGGCGGCCATCACGACCTGTTCCTGCTCGCGCTGCCGGACGGGCGGCGCGGGCTCAATCACGTGGCGTTCACGGTGCGCGACATCCATGAGGTGTTCGGCGGCGGCATGCACATCAGCCGCTGCGGCTGGGAGACCCAGCTCGGGCCGGGGCGGCATCCGGTGTCGTCCGCGTATTTCTGGTACTTCCGCAATCCCGCCGGCGGCCTGATCGAGTACTACGCGGACGAGGACGTGCTGACGCCCGCGTGGCAGCCGCGCGAGTTCGAACCGGGGCCGACGGTGTTCGCCGAATGGGCGATCGACGGCGGGATCGACGGCCACACGCGCCGCCAGAAGCAGGCGGACGCGCCCGCGGGCGGCTTCATGACGGAGCGCAAGCATGACTGACATGACTGACACACCGGCACGGGAAGCCGCCGCGCCGCGCACGATCGTCGTGATCGGCGGCGGGCAGGCGGCCGGCTGCGCGATCCGGGCGCTGCGCGACGAAGGTTACGCGGGGCGCATCGTGATGATCGCCGAGGAAGTCCATGCGCCCTATGAACGGCCACCGCTGTCGAAGGCGGTGCTCGCGGGCGAGGCCGATGCCGCGTCGGTGCGGCTCATGCCGGCCGAGGCGTTCGACGCGCTCGACGTCGAGGCGTGGCAGCCCGCGCGCGCCGTCGCGCTCGATCGCGCGCGGCGCGTGGTGCGGACCGACACGGGGCGCGAGCTGGAATACGACCGTTTGTTGATCGCGACGGGCGGCGCCGCGCGCCGGTTGCCGGATGCTGTCGTCAGTACGCCGAACCTGTTCTACCTGCGCACGCTCGACGATGCCGCCGCGCTCGGCGAACGGCTGCGCGCGAGCCGGCGCGTGCTCGTGATCGGCGGCGGCTGGATCGGCCTCGAAGTCGCGGCGACGGCGCGCGGGCTTGGCGTCGAGGTGGTGGTGGCCGAGGGCGCGGCGAGGCTGTGCGCGCGGTCGGTGCCGGAGCCGGTGTCGGCGTTCCTGTCCGAGCTGCATCGCGCGCGCGGCGTCGAGCTGCGGCTCGGCGCGATGCTGACCGCGCTGGCGCCGCATCCCGACGACGCGGCGCGGGTGCGCGCGACCTTCGCGGACGGCAGCGTGGTCGACGCGGACTGCGCGGTGGCCGGCATCGGCCTTGCGCTCAACGTGGCGTTCGCGCGCGAGGCGGGGCTCGCGGTCGACGACGGGATCGTGGTCGACGCGTGCGGGACGACGAGCGATCCGGCGATCTTCGCGTGCGGCGACGTCGCGAACCACCCGAGCGCATGGCTCGGACGCCGGGTGAGGCTGGAGTCGTGGGCGAACGCGCAATACCAGGCCGTGGCCGCGGCGAAGGCCGCGCTCGGCGTGCGCGCCGACTACGCGGAGATCCCGTGGTTCTGGTCCGATCAGTACGACGTGAACCTTCAGATCCTCGGCGAGTTGCCGGACGATGCGCGCATCGTCGTGCGCGGCGATCCGGCCGAGCGCCGCGCGACCTTGTTCTTCGTGCGCGGCGACACGCTGCGCGGGGTGGTGGCGATCAACACGGCGCGCGACCTGAAGCTCGCGCGCAAATGGATGAACCAGGGGCGCGCGGTGTCGCCCGACGCGCTCGCCGACACCAGCCGAGCGCTTGCCTGAACGGGTCGATCAAGGAGACACGAATGAGCACACTGGACCCGTACGTGGCGGGCGCCGCCGCCCAGCCCGAGGCCGTCACGCCCGGCGCGATCATCGCGCGCCTGGAGCGCCTGCCCGCCAATGCGATGCAGATCCGCGCGCGCGTGCTGGTCGGCGCGGCCACGTTCTTCGACGGCTTCGATGTGATCACGATCGCCGCGACGCTGCCGCTGCTGATCCACAAATGGGGGCTGTCGCCGACCCAGGTCGGCTTTCTGATCGCCTCGGGCGCGATCGGCCAGCTGATCGGCGCGTTCCTGTTTCCCGCGCTGGCCGAGCGTCACGGGCGGGTGCGCGCGATCGCGCTCAGTTCGGCGGTGATCGGCGTGACGAGCCTCGCCTGCGGCTTCGCACCGACGTTCGAGGTGTTCGTGCTGCTGCGCATCGTGCAGGGGCTCGGCCTCGGCGGCGAGCTGCCGGTGGCCGCGACCTACATCAACGAGATCACGCGCGCGCACGGCCGCGGCCGCTTCGTGCTGCTGTACGAGATCGTGTTTCCGATCGGCCTGCTGGCGTCCATGGCGCTCGGTGCGTGGCTGGTGCCGAGGTTCGGCTGGGAAGTCATGTACTTCATCGGCGGCATGCCCTTGCTGCTCGCGTTCGTGCTGACGCGGCTCGTGCCAGAGTCGCCGCGCTGGCTCGCCGCGCGCGGCCGGCTCGACGACGCCTCGCGCGCGCTGGGCGGGTTCGAGGCCACGGTGAAGGGCGAGTTGCCGGCCGCGGCGGCCGCGGCCGAGTACGACGCGCTGCTGCAGCGTCACCCGCATCGCCGCATGCGCGACCTGTTCAGCGCGGCGTACCGCCGGCGCACGATCGCGGTCGCGACGCTGTGGGCGACCTGCGGCTTCATCCAGTATGGGCTGTCGACTTGGCTGCCGACCATCTACAAGGACTTCTATCACGCGCCGCTGCAGCTCGCGCTGAACCTTGCGGTGCTCGGCTCGGTGCTCGGCGTGCTCGGTTCGCTCGTGTCGGCGCTCGCGGTGGACGTGGTCGGCCGCAAGCCCGTGATCACCGGATCGTTCCTGCTGTGCGCGCTGTCGCTGGCGCTGGCCGGGATCTATCACGCCTCGTCGGTGTACGTGGTCGCGACCTTCTGTTCGCTCGCGCTCGGGTTCATGGCGTCGGGCTTCATCACGGCCTACGTCTATACGCCCGAGCAGTATCCGACCAGCATCCGCGCGTCGGGGTGCGGGCTGGGCAGCGCGTGGCTCAAGCTCGCGTCGTTCGTCGCGCCGATGGTGGTGCCGCACGCGATCATCGGCGGCGACCTGAGCCCCGCGTTCTACCTGCTCGGCGCGGTGCCGCTGATCGCCGCGCTGACCGTCCACGCGCTCGGCATCGAAACGCGCGGGCAGGTGCTGGAGCGGCTGGAGGCGTGACGCGGCGCGCGGCCGCGTCCGCGCTCATTGCACGGCGGTGACGGGAACGGTCGAGACGCGCACGAGGCGATCGAGGACGCTCTGATGGAAGAAATGAATCAGGGCATGCAGCGGATCGCGGCGGGGCGCCACGACGACGATCTCGTCACAGCCGTTCTCGGTCGCGCAGGCGGCGATCGTGTCGGCGACCGGGCCGACTTTCATCGCGACCGAGTATTTGACGTGGGCGTCCTTGAGGATGCTGATGGCCTTGGCCAGTTCGCCTTCGGAGAAATCGTGTTCGATCTGGCGCAGCTTGGCGAGGGGATGGAAGGCTTCGAGGCGGGTGGATTCGAGGGGCGGCTGGACGTTGACCAGCACGACTTCGGATGCGCATCGTTCGTGATACAGAAATACCGCGTGCCGGACCGCTTGCAGGGAGCGTAGAGATCGGCTGACGGGAACCAGCAGCTTGAGCATGGGGCCCTTCCTGTCGGGTTGAAAGAGATGACGACAGGCTAATCCCGTTGCGGTCGGGGCGGTCTAAAGAGATCGCGGCGCGGTGTAAATAATGCGTAAACGCCCGGCGGTTCGGCGGCGCAGGTCGCCTTGGCGGGCGGGATGCCGGGCGGGCCGAGGTGACGCGCTCGACGGGCCGGGGCCTGTCACCAGCCCGGATTCGCGCGGTATACGGTCAACCGCCGTCCGGCCCATGCCATCGAGGCACGCCGCGGCGTGGCCGGCAAGGCGGCGTGCTCGCCAGCGGCCGGCGCGGTCAAAAGGTCACGAGGGATTCCACCCACGTGTGGGTGCCCATGTTGCCGGTGCCGGCGGCCATCCAGTCATAGTCGCCGTAGCCCGCGCCTTCGCCGGGCCATGGGTTCATGAAGTACATCATCTGCCCGTTGTCGTCGTATCCGTCCACGACCAGGAAGTGTCCACCGCCGTCGGGCCACTGCCAGAGAATCACGACGGGGTTGCCCTGCTGGATGGCGGAGGCGACCGTCTGATACGACAGCGGCTCGTCGTAGTAGGTCGAGTTGCGCCGGCCCAGCGACCACAGAATGCCGGAAATCCCGGTGGTGCCGCTCAGGTAGTTCGGCGAATTCACCGAATCGTTCCAGTCGAAATCGTTGTCGTTGCACGCATAGGCGACGCCGCTGACCCAGTTCGCGATCGAGCACTGCGAGGTGGAGACGCTGCGATAGGCCAGCACCGCATCGGCGTCGGCGGCCCAGCACCATTCGCTGTGATCCTGCTGGACGATCGGCACGTTGAGCTGCCGGGCGCCGCTCATCGCGGCGATCGGCAGGGCGAGCCCGAGTATCGCAACGGTCCGGCGGACGAGCGCGAGGGTGTTCATTGCGGGATCTCCTGGTGCGTGAAGCGAGGCGTGAGCATGCCGCGCCGCACGTTGGCGCGCAGTGCCGGCATCAGCTGGGATTCCGGAAGCGGCTGAAGGTCGAGCGCGGCCGTCCGGGGCGTGCCCGGGGTCTGCTGCAATGCCTCGCGCACGGTGCTCAGGTCGATGTAGGCGGGCGTGCCCGGCGTGCCGGGGGCAGGAGAGCCGACTTCGATGAAATCGGCGACGCCTTGCAGGCTGCGCATGAAACGCAGCGGAACTGCGGGTGTCCTGTCGGCGTAGCGGGACACGACCAGCATGATGTCGCGCGCCAGTTTGCTCGCGCCGGCGGACACCATCTGCCAGTGGTTGCGCATCTGCGCGACGGTGATCAGACCGACCGGCTGGCCGTCCAGCATCACGACGAAGCGCCATTCGCCGCTGGCGTGCGCGCTGGCCGCGAGGCTGCCGCCGCTCAGGAGCGTCCGGGGATCGAGCAGATTGACCTGGAACCCGTAGCCGATCGAAGCGCGCTGTAGATCCGTGTCGTTGCTCACCGCCATGATGCGTGGCGCACTGCTTGCCTGGGGATGCGAGGCGAGGCGCCGGGCGAGGGTGATCAACCCTTGCTTCGCGGCCGCGCGGGGCGCGGCTTCTTCGTTCGATGCGGTGCTGTCGGAGACGGGTTGCGCAGCGGCCGCGACATGCTGGCCGAAGAAGGCGGCACTCGTCAGGACAAGGGCGTGCAGCAAGGCATGGCATGCTCGGCGTGTTCGCATGACAGATCCTCGAGGGTGGGGAGGCGACGCGCGGCTTCGGCGCGTCGATCGGGCAAGATCGGCGTGCTGCGCGTCATGCGGGCGACGGCGTGTGGCATGACGGATGACGTTGGTTATATGGGGTTTTGGGAGGAACTAAAACTATTAAAAATAGGAGGGCTGAGCATCGCGGCAAGCGGCCGCCATGCCGTGCGGCGCCGGTTGAATCAGCATGGCGGAGGTCGTCGTCCGACGGGACAAGCGGCGCGGTGCTCGGGTGAGCCTGCATCGCTGCGCGGGTGCGCTTTCCTCGGACGGTGTCGTATCCACGATCTGCCGGGCTGCGGAAGAAAACGCAACGGGCGGACGGCTTCATTCCTCGCGCGTTCTCGGGCAGTCCCGACCCCATATCTCGATGCGACCCGCCGCGCGCGGGTATCCTGAGTGAAATTATAAAAAATATAAATTTATGCGCATAAACGGTGCGCGCCGCACGGCGGCCGATCCATCGGCATTCGAAATAGATCGCCGCGCGAAATATCATCAATCGAGAACGATCATTTCGCCGCGCGGCGCGGACCGCGTCCCTATAATCGACCGGCAAGCCTCGCCCGCGACCGCGCGATGCCGCGCGACGCCGCTTCCTCGAATTCCTACCGGAGACCCGCATGTCCGTCGGCCCTTCTGTTGCCCCGCCCGTCTTGTCGTCCGTTCCCGTCGACCCGCTCGTCGCGCTGCCCGCCCATGCGCTGTCGGAGGCGATCCGCCGCAAGACGGTGTCGTGCGTCGAGACGATGCGCGCCTATCTCGATCACATCGAGCGCGTGAACGGCGCGGTCAATGCGATCGTCGCGCTGCGCGAGCGCGCGACCCTGCTCGGCGAGGCCGCGCAGGCGGATGCGGCGCTCGCGCGCGGCGAGGCGACCGGCTGGCTGCACGGCGTGCCGCAGGCGCCCAAGGATCTCGTGATGACGCGCGGCATCGTGACGACGATGGGCTCGCCGATCTTCCGCACGATGGTGCCGTCGGCCGATGGCGTCGGCGCGGCGCGCCTGCGCGCGGCGGGCGCGCTGTTCGTCGGCAAGACCAATACGCCGGAGTTCGGGCTCGGCTCGCACACCTTCAACGAGGTGTACGGCGCGACCCGCAACCCGTACGACCTGACGAAGAGCGCGGGCGGCAGCAGCGGCGGCGCGGCCGCCGCGCTCGCGGCGCGCCTGCTGCCGGTCGCCGACGGCAGCGATTTCGGCGGCTCGCTGCGCAACCCGGCCGCGTTCTGCAATATCTACGGGTTCCGGCCGTCGCAGGGGCGCGTGCCGCGCTGGCCGGGCCTCGACGTGTTCATGCAGCAGCTCGGCACCGAGGGGCCGATGGGCCGCACCGTCACCGACGTGGCGCAACTGCTGGCGATCCAGGCCGGTTACGACCGGCACGATCCGCTGTCGATCGACGAGGATCCGCGCCGTTTCACGCAGTCGCTCGACGCCGACCTGCGCGGCAAGCGGATCGCGTGGGTCGGGGACTGGAATGGCTACCTCGCGACGGAGCCGGGTGTGCTCGCGCTGTGCGAATCGAGTTTCGACGCGCTGCGCGCGATCGGCTGCGACGTCGATGCGGCGCTGCCGGCGTTCCAGCCGGAACGGATCTGGCGCACCTGGCTCGCGCATCGGCATCTGCTGTCGGGCGGCAGCCTGCTCATGCACTATCGCGAGCCGGCGCGGCGGGCGCTGTTGAAGCCCGAGGCGGTGTACGAGGTGGAGGGCATGTTCGCGCTGAGCGCGTCCGATGTGTATCAGGCCAGCGTGGAGCGCACCGCGTGGTATCAGGCGGTGAACGCCTTCTTCGAGCGCTACGACTATATTGCCGCGCCGGCCGTGCAGGTGTTTCCGTTCGATGTGTCGGCGCGCTGGCCGCAGGTCATCGCCGGCCGCGAGATGGACACCTATCACCGCTGGATGGAAACCGTCGTGCCGTGGACGCTCGCGGGCTGCCCGGTGATGTGCGTGCCGGTGGGCTTCAACGCGGCGGGCCTGCCGATGGGGATGCAGCTGATCGGCCGGCCGCGCGACGATTTCGGCGTGCTGCAGCTCGCGCGTGCGTACGAGCAGGCGAACGATTGGGTGGGGGCGAAGCCGCCCGCGTGGCTCGGCGTGTAGGCGGCGGGGCGGTCGGCGCTGCGCGTCCGGCGGTTTGTCCCGGCATGCAGCGCGTCGATCGGGTTGATTCGAACTCCGGATAAAGTGGCGATGGGGTGTCGACAGCCCGGCCGCCGGATAGCGGCCGGGCGCGTGACGAAGCGCCGCGAAGCGCGCCGCAGCAAGCTTACCGTTTGCCGTCAAAGAAAATACAGAAGCACTGCAAACGATTGGCGTGTCCCGCCAAGCCCACGCGCAGCGGCCGCCTGACGCCGCCTGGCCGGCATCGGCAAGCGCGCCGCGACCGCCGCGCGCGCTCCCGGCAATTCGTATCGGTATGTATCCGAGGTTGCCCCGGACCCTGCGCCCCGCCGACAATTTCGGGCACGCGTTCCACAGGGAGAGCATGACCATGACGACCCGCACGCTCGCGATGCGCTGCGTGTTGGCGGCGCTGGCAGCCGGGGTGTTGACGGGCGGCGCGGCCGGCGCGCAGACGGCCGGCGCGCCGGTTGCCGGCGCAAGGCTGGCGGCGCCCGATGCGCAGGCGGCGCTGCGCGCGTATCTCGATGCCAACCACCTGCTGTTCGAAGGCCAGGCCGACCTCGCGCGCGCGCTCGGTTTGACGGGGGCAGCCGCGCAGGCGCAACAGGCCGCCGGGTCGCTCGACGGCTGGCCGCCGGCGCCCGACGCGCTGGCCCGGGCGGGCGGCGCGCAGCAGTCGGTCGCGCTGGCGTTGTCGCAGGCATTCGCGAGCGACGGCGCGAGCCCGGCGCCCGCCGATGCGGCGGCATTCGGCGAGGGCTTGATGCTGTTGGCGCGCGGCGTCGACGGTCTCGCGCCGCTCCAGGCGGAACTCGACGCGGCCGCATCGAACGAGCGGAATGCGCGGGCGCTGACGGTCGCCGCGCGCAATGCGCCCGATCAGTGCGACACCGGCGTGGCGACCTTGCGCGAGGCGATCCGCTTTGCGACGCGCCACGGGATCGCGGTGCCGGCGAGCGCGGCGGCGACGCTCGCGAGGACGCCGTGAGTCGTGAGCCGTGAGCGATCGCGCGCGGGGTGCTAAGGTATCGGCTCGCGATTCCCCCTGACTGAGGCGCACGCATGCGCGACGCATTCGATCTCCCCGCTTATTTCGACCGTATCGGCTACGATGGCCCCGCCGAGCCGACGCTCGCGGTGCTGCGCCGCCTGCACCTGCTGCATCCGCAGGCGATTCCATTCGAGAACCTGTCGCCGTACACCGGCGCGCGCGTCGAGCTGGGGCTCGATGCGGTCGCGCGCAAGCTCGTCGCCGCGCGACGCGGCGGTTATTGTTTCGAGCACAACAAGTTGTTCCACGCGGCGCTCGTCGCGCTGGGCTTTCACGTGACGCCGCTGATCGCGCGCGTGATGTGGCAGCAGGCGTCCGACGCGCCGGCGGCGCAATCGCACATGCTGCTGCGCGTCGATCTCGACGGCGAGGTGTGGTTCGCCGATGTCGGCTTTGGCTCGGTCACGCAGACGCAGCCGCTGCGCCATCGGCCCGACGAGGCGCAGGACACCCTGCACGGCGCATTCCGCCTGACCGAATCCGGCGCGCCGGGCGAGTGGCGCAGCGAGTTCCTGACCGCGTCGGGGTGGTCGCCGATCTATCGATTCGTGCTGCGGCCGGTCGAATGGATCGACTACGAGGTCGGGAACTGGTACACGTCGACCCATCCCGAATCGTTCTTCCTGCGCGAGCTGATCGTGTGCCGGGTGCTGCCGGAAGGCAGCGCGAACCTGTTCAACGACCTGCTGACGGTGCGCGGCCCCGACGGCGTCGCGCGGGCGGCGCGGCTGCCCGATGCACAGGCCTGGGCCGCGTGCGTGCGCGAGCGCTTCGGTCTGACGCTGGACGGCTTCGACGTCGACGCGCTGTTTGCCCGCGCGCGGGCGCGCGGCGACGCGCTGGCCGCGGCGGGCGGAGACGGCGCGCGCGCCTGACGCCGCGAAGCGTCAGGCCTGCTTCGGCGCGTCGGCGTCGCCGGGCGGTTCGGGCGCCCGCGCGTCGCACCACAGGCGGCCGCCCGTCGCCCAATGCTCGCGTTTCACTTCGCTGAGCACGATGTCGACCGCGCCGGGTTCGCAATCGAGCGTCTCGCAGGTGATGCGCGTGATCGCCTCGACGAAGCGGCGTTTCTGGTCGAGCGAGCGGCCTTCGAACAATTCGATGCGGAACGTCGGCATGGCGGGATTCCTGTCGGGTCGGTGAGGATCAGTAGCGGTACGAAGGATCGAGCCGGTCGAGCTTGCGCAGCAGCGCCGGCCATTCGAGTTCGCCATCGGGGGTGGCGTCGGCGCGCAGCCGCGCGGCCGCGCGGCGCGCGACCTCGGGGTCGGGCAGCACGAGCGGCCCGCCGCCCGCCTGGGCGAGCAGCTGGATTTCACAGGCCTTGATGAGCGTGGCCATCAGCACGTAGGCCTCGCCTATCGTGCGGCCCACGGTCAGCGTGCCGTGATTGCGCAGCAGCAATGCGGGCCGGCCGCCGAGCCGCTCGACCAGCCGCGCGCCCTCGGCCGGCGTGAACGCGAGCCCTTCGTACGCATGACATGCGAGCACCCCATGAAAGCGCAGCGCGTGCTGCGACGCGGGCAACAGGCCGTCGCGCTGGATCGACACGGCGATGCCGGCGCTGTTGTGCAGGTGCATGACGCAGGCCGCATCGGCGCGCGCCGCGTGAACGGCCGCGTGCAGCGCGAAGCCCGTCACGTTGACCGGATGCGCGCTCGCGCCGATCGTGTTGCCCGCGAGGTCGATCTTCACGAGATTCGATGCGCACACCTCGTCGAAGCCGAGGCCGAACGGGTTGATCAGGAATCGGCCGGGTTCGTCCGGCACGCTCGCGGAAATGTGCGTGTAGATCAGGTCGTCCCAGCCGTTGAGCGCCGCCAGCCGATATGCGGCCGCGAGCGCGATGCGCGTGCGCTGTTCCGCGTCGGTCGGCGGGCCGGCGTCCGGCAGGGAGTCAGCGCGGTGTGCGAAGGACATTGAGGATACCGTCGGTGGTGCGGCGCGCGACCAGCGTGAGCCAGGTCGCGAGCACGAAGGGCAGGGTGAGCACGGTGAGGCCGGCGCGCAGTGCGAACCATTGCGCGAGCACGGCCATGGCGACGCCGACGGCGGCCGTCGGGACGCCGCGCCCGGCCAGCGCGAGCGCGGTCAGCGCGCCATTGAAGCCGAGCAGTCCGGCCCGCAGCGCGACGGCGTCCGTGTCCGGCGCGCCCAGCGCGACCAGCGCGAGCGAGCCAGCGAGCGCACCGCCGAACGCGAAGGTGGCGGCGCGCCGCGACGCGGCCGCGAGCCCCAGCAGCATCCATAGTCCGGCCGGGATGCCTTGCGCGAACGCGGCCTGCGCGACGCCGGCGCAACCGCCGCCGAGCGCGTCGCCGAGGGTCCAGCCCGGTGCGCCGCCCGCGTGCGGTGCGGCCGCGTGAAACGGCAGCCAGCACGCGGTCACGGCGAGGCAGGGGCTCGAATACGCACACAGCCCGCGCGTGCGCAGCCAGCCGCCGATCGGGCCGCAGGCCCAGCCCGCGAGACTCGCGGCGAGCAGCGCGAGCCCGAACCCGGTGGACGCATCCGCGCTGAAACCGACGGCCGCGAGCGCGGCGAGCGCGCCGTTGAAACCGTGCAGACCTTGTCGCCCCTCCGCGCGGTCGTGGCCGGCGAGATGCGCGACGACATTGGCGGCGGTCGCGCCGAGCAGCGCCGCGCAGGCGGCGGGCAGGCCCGTGCAGGCGAGCGCCGCGAGCACGCACGCGCCGGTCGCCGCGTTGGCCTGCAACACGATCTGCCCGAGGCTGCGCAGCAGGATGCGCAATTCGGTCGGAAGCGGGACAGTGGCGGCGAGCATGGCGGGCTGACGGCGGCGGCGGCGTGAGGAAGATCAGCCGCGAGCATAGTTCGGCGCGACGGCGGGCGGGATGCGCAGGCGTGATACCCGCTATTTGCGCTACGATGACGCGGCGCAATTACCTGGGAGGTCGTGCAATGACGGACGTGCGATGGGCGTCGCTGGAAGGTGGCGGAATCGAGCAACTGGCGTTGGAATGTGATGCGAAGGGCAGCGTTGCCGAGAGCGTGGTGATCGGGCGGCGCGAGGGGCGCGGCTTCGGGCTCGCGTACCGCGTTGTCTGCGATGCGCAGTGGCGCGCGCGTCACGTCGTCGTGCGCGTGATGGGCGGCGGCGTGCTCGAGTTGCACGGCGACGGCGCGGGGCATTGGCGCGACGCGGCCGGCGCACCGGTGCCGGCGCTCGCGGGCTGCATCGACGTCGACATCGCGGCCACGCCGTATACCAACACGCTGCCGATCCGCCGGCTCGGTCTCGCGCGCGGCGAGCGCCGGGAACTCGACGTGGCGTTCATTCCGACGCCGGACCTGAAGCCCGTGCGCGCGCGGCAGGCCTACGTCTGCCTGGAGCCGGACCGGCTGTATCGCTATGAAGGCGCGTCCGGGCGCTTCGTCGCGGATCTGCCGGTCGACGCGGCCGGCCTGGTGATCGACTACGACACCTTGTTCAAGCGCGTGTCCGCGAGCTGAGGCGCGTGTGTCCGCTGCGTCACGGGGCGAACGGCCGGAAACGGGCGGCGCGTCCTGTGAGTGCGGACGTGGAGAAGAGAGGGGCCGGCGCCGGCGCCCGGTTGCCTGCGGTTCGCGAGCGGCCCGGCCGAGCAGCGCCGTTCAGGCGCTGGCCTGAGCCCCAGGAGCGGGCCCCGTCGCCGCCGGTGCTTCGTGTTCGGCGGCGAACCGGTCGATGCGCGCGGCGATCAGCGCGGCGTCGCGCAGCACGATCCAGTGCGCGCCGTCGAGCAGCTCGCGGCGGTGCGGGCCGAGCCAGCGTTCGAGGTTGGCCGACATCGCGGGCGTCACGTAGCGATCGAAGCGCGGCGCGAGGATCTGCACGGGCGCCCGCGCATAACGTTCGCGCGGCCGGCGCGCGCGCGGGATGAAGTTCTCGCGATACAGCGCGAGGCCGTTCAGCGCGTTGCGCAATTGCTGCGGGTCGGGCTCCGCGCGCAGCCGCTCGGTGCGGCGCAGCCACCACGGCCACAGCGCGGCGCCGGCGAGCCGCCACACGAGTTCCGGCACGAGCGGCAGATGGAAGAACGCGATGTACCACGACTTCAGCGATTGGCGCAGATCGAGGGGCGCGCGGAACACATGGTCGAGGCACGGGCCGGAGATCGAGGTGTAGGACGCGATGCGCTCCTTCAGCGCGGGCTCGGTGACCGCCTCCCAGCACTGGATCGAACCCCAGTCGTGGCCGACCAGATGGAACGGGCGCGCGCCGCAGGTCGCATCGGCCACCGCGACGAGGTCGGCCGCGAGCCGCGCGAGCGCATAGCCGTCGCGGCGCGGCGGCGCGCCGGACGCGCCCGCGCCGCGCACGTCGTAGGCGATCACGCGGTAGCGCGTGTCGAGCGCGGCGCGGACCTGTTCCCACACCCGCGCGGAATCGGGATAGCCGTGTACCAGGATCACGGGCGGCGCGTCGCGCGGCCCGCTCAGGTAGGCGGCGAGACGCACGTCGCCGGCGTCCACGGTCAGCGTATCGCGCACGGCGGCCATCGCGCGTTACGCCTGCGGCGCCGGATGCAGCGGCACGCGGCGCGGCGCGGCCTGCGCGGCATAGCGCGCATTGGTCTCGTCGATCTTCGCGAGCAGGCGGTCGATCTGCAGGTAGCGGCGGTTGTCGTAGTCCCACGGATGGAAGTTCGGCCGGAAATAGCCGAGCCATTCGCGCGCGATGCCCGGGAATACGCCGTAGCGCGGGCCGTACAGGAACGCGACGAGCGTGCCGAACCCGCCGAAGCGTCCGCGGCGGCGGCGATGCGACGCCATCAGCCGCACATGGAAGTCGAACACGATGACCCAGAAGATCAGCGTGGTCACGAGCATCGTGCCGGTGCGCAGCAGATAGCGCCCGGGCCCCGGCCGCATGACCGTGTTCCACACGTCGAACGACACCGCCTTGTGTTCGGTTTCCTCCATCGCGTGCCACATCCACATCTGCGTGTAGCCGTCGACCGAGCCGTCGATCCGGTGCGCGGGATCGGACAGCAAGAGGTTCGCGAGCATCGCCGTGTAGTGTTCGAGCGCGATCGTGACCGCGAGCTGCATCGCGTGCGGCAGCACTTTCTTCATGAAGCCGAGCACCGCCCACAGCCGCGCATCGAGCCGGTGTGCGGGCAGGCCGGCCGCCTGCAGCAGATCGTTGTACTCGATGTGCTCGCGCGTGTGCATCGCCTCCTGGCCGATGAAGCCGAGCACCTGCTGCTTCAGCACGGGATCGTCGATGCGGTCCTTGTAGTTGCGTACCGAGTCCATGAAGAAGCGCTCCCCGGCCGGGAACAGCAGCGACAGCGCGTTCATGAAATGCGTGACCGGCACCCCTTTCACGTGCCAGTCAGACGCCCGTTCGGGCGGCAGCGCGAATCTGACGTCGCGTCGTACCGGCATCATGATGTTTCTCCCTGTTTGCCTGCGTTGTTATAGCTTGTGCGCGCCGTGGCCGGCGCGGGCGCCGGTTGGGCATGGCCGGCGCGGCGGCGCGCCTTGGCGCGTTCGCGACGGGTCGCCATCACGACCAGCACCTGATAGGCGGCGGGCAGCACGCGCGCGAGCCAGTCGGCGCCGTGCGCGTCGCGCCCGATCAGCACGCGGCGCTGATTCCGGCGCACGCCGCGCAGGATCGTGCGGGCCGCCTCGTCGGCCGTCGTGATGAAGAACTTCTCGAAGTCGTCCTTGCCCTGCTGTTCGCTGTCGACCATGAAGCCGAGCATGTTCTGCGAGATGCGGCTCGACTGCGCGATGTTGGTCTTGATGCCGCCCGGATGCACGCAGGTCGCCGACACGCCGCACTTCATCATGTCCAGCTCCTGACGCAGCGATTCGGTGAAGCCGCGCACCGCGTACTTGGTCGCGTTGTACGCGCTCATGCCCGGCTGCGCGAAGATCCCGAAGATGCTGGAGGTGTTGACGATGTGGCCGTCGCCGCTCGCCTTCAGGTAAGGCAGGAACGCCTTGGTGCCGTGCACGACGCCCCAGAAGTTGATGTTCATGATCCATTCGAGGTCCGCGTATTCCATGCCCTCGATCGTGCTCGACAGCGCGACGCCCGCGTTGTTGAACACCAGGTTCACGCGGCCGTGCGCCGCCGCGGTGTCGTCGGCCCAGGCCTGCATTGCGGCGCGGTCGCCGACATCGAGCACGCGCGTCGTGACGCGCACCGACGGCGCGAGCGCGCGCACGATCCGTTCCGTTTCCGCGAGGCCGACCGCGTTGCGGTCCGCGAGCGACACGTGGCACTGCGCCTGCGCGAGCTGCAGCGCGAGCGAGCGGCCCATGCCGGAGCCTGCACCCGTGATGGCCGCGACCTTGTCGGCGAAATCCTTCATGTCTTCGTCTCCTCCGTTGCGGATGGCTCAGGCGGCTTCGGCCGGGCGCGTGGCGGGCGCGGCGGCGGGGCGCGCATCGCGCCGGGGCGCGGCATACGCATGGTAGTCCGCCATCGAGAAATGCGCGGTCGCCTGCCGGAAGCGCCACGTGAAGCCGGGCCACAGCGTGGTGTTCTTGCCGGTGCGCGGATCCAGATACCAGCTTTTGCAGCCGCCCGTCGACCAGATCGCGCGCTTGAGCTTCTGCTGCAACTGCGTGTTGTACGCGTTCTCGACGAGCGGACGCACCTCGATCGCGTCGGCGCGTTCGTTGCGCATCGCGTCGAGCGCGCCGAGGATGTATTCGATCTGCGACTCGATCATGTACACCATCGAGTTGTGGCCGAGGCCCGTGTTCGGGCCGACGATCATGAAGAAATTCGGGTAGCCGGGCAGCGTGGTGCCGAGGTACGCGTGCGCGCCGTCGCGCCAGGTGTCGACGATGTCGACGCCGCCGCGCCCGCGGATCACGCCGCGCGGGAACGGATCGGCGACCTGGAAGCCGGTGCCGTAGATCAGGCAGTCGACCTCGTGACGCGCGCCGTCGGTGGTGACCACGGCGTTCGGCTCGATGCGCGCGATGCCGGTCGTCACGACGTCGACATTGGCGCGGGTCAGCGCGGGGTAGTAGTCGTTCGAGATCAGCACGCGCTTGCAGCCGAGCGTGTAGTCGGGCGTGACGGTCGCGCGCAGCGCCGGGTCGGGGATCTGGCGGCGGATGTGCTTGAGCGCGAGCTTCTGCACGTTCTTCATCAGCGCCGGATGGATCGCGAAGCCGAGCACGCGCGATTCCAGCATCCAGTACAGGCCGCCGCGCACCAGCTTCTGCGTGAACGGCAGCGCGCGGAACAGCCATTGCTCGACGCGCGTCACGTTGCGATCGGGCTTCGGCATGATCCACGGCGGGGTGCGCTGGAACAGCGCGAGCGAGCGCACGCGCGGCGCGATCTGCGGAACGAACTGGATCGCGCTCGCGCCGGTGCCGATCACCGCGACGCGCTTGCCGTCGAGCGGATAGTCGTGCTCCCACTGCTGCGAGTGGAACGCCTTGCCCTCGAACTGCTCGATGCCGGGAATCGCGGGCAGCGCGGCGCGCGACAGGCCGCCCATGCCGGAGATCAGCACCCGCGCGTTGAGCCGCCGGCCGTTCGCGAACGTGAGCCGCCAACGGTGCGCGGTTTCGTCGTAGGCCGCGCCGACGAGTTCCTGGCCGAAGCGCAGGTACGGGCCGAGGTGGAAGCGTTCGACGCAGCGTTCCAGGTACGCGCGGATCTCGGGCTGCGGCGCGAACATCCGGGTCCACAGCGGATTCGGGGCGAACGAGAACGAGTAGACATGCGATTGCACGTCGCACGCGCAGCCGGGGTAATGGTTGTCGCGCCAGGTGCCGCCGACCGATCCGGCCTTCTCCAGCACGACGAAGTCGGAGACGCCTTGCTCACGCAGCCGGATCGCCATCCCCAGGCCGGCGAAGCCGGTGCCGATGATCGCGATGTCGATGGATTCTTCGGGGCCGTTGCCGCCGGGCGGGGCGAACGGCGGGGTGCGCGCATTCATCCAGGTGTCTCCGTTTTTGCTCATTTTTTAATGTGACATTGAATGATGTAACGATAGTCTGCGGCAAGGAATTCCGCAAGGGGCTAGATGGATGGCTCTAGGGCGCGGCCGGTGACAGACGAGGGGAATCGCAAGATGTTGAACGGAAAGGAATTTTTTTGATGGATCCGGGGCGGGCCGGCGAGCCCGCCGGGACTGCCCGGGCGTTGACGCGCCGGGCTCGACGGACACCCGCCCTACGGATATCCCGGCGTACGAGACGAGACGGAGATCCCGATTTCGTCCAAGTCCGGAGAAGCGCGGGATGTGCGCGGGGAAGCGCTTCGCGGGTTCGATGCCGTGCAACGGCCGGCGCTCGTGGGACGACGCGCCCGGCCGCCGTCCCGTTCCGATCCCGCCCGGCGGCCCGCATGCAGGCGGCCCGCGCGATTGATGCGTCCCGCCGAACAATCGTGAAGTCGCTTGTGCCGGACGGCGGCGCGGCTCTATGCTGTCCGGTTGGCGAATCAAAGGAGGATAGGCATGGACCGGCTGCAAGCCATGGAAGTCTTCACGCGCGTGGTGGATGCGAACAGCTTCACGCGCGCCGCCGAAGCGCTGACGATGCCGCGCGCGTCAGTGACGACCACCATCCAGAACCTCGAGGCGCTGCTCGGCGTGCGCCTCCTGAACCGGACGACGCGTCGGCTGTCGCTCACGCCCGACGGCGCGGCCTACTACGAACACTGCCTGAAGATCATCGCGGAAATCTCGGAGACGGACGCGAGCTTCCAGGCCGGCAGCCGCAAGCCGAGCGGCGCCTTGCGGGTGCACATGCCCGGGTCGATCGGGCGGCAGATCGTGATCCCGGCGCTCTCGACCTTTCACCAGCGCTATCCGGACATCGACCTCGATCTCGGGCTGTCGGACCGCATCGTCGATCCGGTGGAGGAAGGGCTCGACTGCCTGATCCGGGTCGGGCCGCTCGAGGATTCGTCGATGATCGCGCGGCGGCTCGGCCTGCTCAAGCGCGTGACCTGCGCGTCGCCCGCCTATCTCGACCGGCACGGCGAGCCGTGCGAGATCGCCGACCTGGCCCGCCATCAGGCGGTGCGCTTCCGGATGAGCCACACCACGCGGCCGGTGCCCTGGATCTTCCTGATCGACGGCAGGATGGTCGAGGTGAAGATGGACAGCGTCGTCACGGTCAACGACGGCGATGCGTACCTGACCTGCGGTATCGAGGGCTTCGGCCTGATCCAGCCGATGCTGCTGCTCGCGCTGCCGCATCTGCTCGACGGGCGGCTGCGCGAGGTGCTGACCGGTTTCAATCCGAAGCCGAAGCCGATTTCGCTCGTGTATCCGCAGAACCGTCATCTGTCGATGAAGGTGCGCGTGTTCGCCGATTGGCTCGCGGAACTGTTCGGGTCGATTCCGGCGGTCGAGGCGGAGAGCGCGTGGCCGCGCGGCGGAGCGCGGCGCGACGGCAGTCACGCGGTGCCGGCTTGAGGGCCGGGATTGCCGTTGCCGGGACGCGGGGCGGTGCGCGTCGCGCCGGCCTTGTCCGGCGCGCGCGCGCTCAGCGCGGCGCGCGGCGGCGCAACACCCCGGCGACGAGCGTCAGCTGCGCGAGCGCATAGCAGAACCAGATCGCGTAAGCGCTGCCGCCGAATGCGCCGAGAAAGCGGTCGATGCCGATCAGCGCGTCGGAGCCGGCGAAGACGAGCCCGCCGAGCGCCACCTGGAGCCCGGGCGTGCGCGCGCACAGCGCGAAGCTGGCCATCGCGCCGAGCACGAGGATGTAGACGGACACCGGCGCCGCCAGCGCATGCAGGTGCGGGTGGAACGCGGCGTAGAGCGCGCCGGCGAACAGCCACAGGCCGATCAGCGCGAGCACGCGCCAGCCGCGCGGCGCGGCGCGCCACGGCGCGAACAGCGCGCAATAGCCGAGATGGGCGAGCAGGAACGCGCCGAGGCCGGCCACGAACGACGGCGGCCATTGCGGCAGCGCGAGCAGCACGTCGCCGAGCACGGCCGCGGCCAGCGCGAACATGAGCCGGTTGCGTTCGCGGGCGGGGGCGTGGCGCGTCGCGGCGGCGAGCAGTAGCACGCCCATCGCCGCCTTCGCGGCCGGCTGGCCCGGGTAGGGCGCGATGCCGAGCGAGAGTCCGTAGCACAGCGCCGCGACGAGCGCGGCGTACCACAGGCCGCGCGCGCGGCCGGGCGGGAGAAGCGGCATGGTCGATGGGGTCTCCGGTTTGTTATGGAGCGACGCGCGCGGCCCAGCACGGCGCGATCGCGCATTATCGCGGAGAAGCGCCGCGCGGCGGCCGGCGAATCCTTCTAGAATCGGCGCTTGCCCGCGCGCTGTGGCGCGGGGTCGATGCCTGCGCGTCCGCGCGGCGGGCGACGGCGTGGATGGCGCGGAACATGCGAGGAAGAGGCGATGCTGACGGTCTGGGGACGCCGCAATTCATTCAACGTGCAGAAAGTCATGTGGCTGATCGGCGAACTCGGCCTCGCGCATCGCCATGTGCCGGCCGGCGGCGATTTCGGCCTCAACGATACCGCCGCTTTCTTCGCGATGAATCCGCACGGGCGGGTGCCGCTCATCGACGATGACGGCACGACCGTCTGGGAGTCGCATGCGATCCTGCGCTATCTGGCCGCCCGTCACGGCGAGGCCGGTTTCTGGAGCGAGGACCCGCGAGTGCGCAGCCTGGCGGACCGCTGGATGGACTGGACCCAGACCAGCCTGCAGCCGGCGTTCCTGACCGGCGTTTTCTGGGGCTATTACCGAACGCCGCCCGCGCTGCGGGACGCCGTGCGCATCGAGCACAGCGTCGATCTGTGCGCGCAGTATTTCCAGCTGCTCGATCAGGTGCTGTCCGCGCAGCCGTTCCTGGCCGGCGAGCGGCTGACGCTCGCCGACATTCCGGCGGGCACGCACCTGTACCGGTATTTCGAGCTGGACATCCGGCGTCCGCATGTGCCGCACGTGGAGGCGTGGTACGCGCGCCTCGCCGCGCGGCCCGCGTACCGGGAGCATGTGATGGTGCCGTTCGGGGAATTGCGCGGGCGGTTGGATTACTAGGGGGCGGCCTCCCGCGGGGCGGCTTGCCTCGCGTGGGCTCGACGGAGGTAAAGCGCGGGTCGGCTTGCCTTGATTCGGCGCAGCAGCGCCTGTATCTGTATGGTCATCGGAGGTCACCTCATGCGCATCGTCCTGACCGGTGCAACCGGCATGGTGGGCCAAGGCGTGCTGCGCGCGTGCCTGAGGGCCCGCGACGTGACGGAAATCATCGTGATCGGCCGGCGCGCGCCCGACGGTTACGCGGATCCGCGGCTCAAGGTCGTCGTCACGCCGCATCTCGATCGCTTCGAGGCGTCGGATGCCTCGTTCGCGAACGTCGACGCCTGCTTCTTCTGCGTCGGCGTGTCGTCGTTCCGGATGCCGGAGGCCGCGTATCGCGCGGTGACCTACGACCTCACGCTCCACGTCGCGCGGCAACTGCTTGCCCGCAGCCCCGGCATGAGCCTGGTGTATGTGTCCGGCGCGGGCGCGGACAGCAGCGAGCAGGGCGGGACCATGTGGGCGCGCGTCCGCGGGCAAACCGAAAACGCGCTGCAGCGGCTGCCGTTTCGACAGGTCGCCATATTCCGGCCCGCCGCGATCCTCCCCGAGGACGGCATCCGGTCGCGCACGGCGGTTTACCGGTGGGCGTACGCCGTGCTCGCGCCGATCCTGAGCGTGATACGCCGGATCGCGCCGGGGCAGGTGCTGACCACGCAGGTCGTCGGCGACGCCATGCTCAACGCCGTGCGGCACGGCGTGCCGCAACCGATCCTGACGCCCGCTGACATTCATCGGCTGGCTGCCGCGCCGCCGTGATGCGCCGGCGAAGCGCGAGGGCAGCCGGGGCGTCGGCGGAATTCGCTCGTGTTCCATGCGCATGGGACGCGCGCGGCGTCGGCCGCGAGCGACGGCGCGTCGGCTCGGGATGACCGCGACGGCCGTTGCGCCTAGACTGTCCCGTCATCGGGAGCAAGCGGCGGCCTGCCCGCGCCACGCGAAGCCGGCCGGCCATCCCGCGCAGTCTTCATCCAGGGCAAGGGAGGACACGATGCACTACGCGCTTTATTACTGGCCCGGCATCCAGGGCCGCGGCGAATTCGTGCGGCTGGCGCTCGAAGCGACCGAAGCCGACTATGTCGACGTCGCGCGCCAGTCCGCGCGCAAGGGCCTGGGCCTGCCCGCGATGATGCGCCTGCTCGACGACGACGCATTGGCCTGCCCGCCGTTTGCGCCGCCGTTTCTCAAGGCCGGCGACCAGATCATCGGGCATACCGCCAACATCCTGCTGTTCCTCGGCGCGCGGCATCGTCTTGCGCCCCGCGAGGCGGCGGCGCGGCTGTGGGTGCACCAGCTGCAACTGAGCGTGACCGACTTCGTCGCCGAGATCCACGACACGCATCACCCGATCGCCGGCAATCTCTACTACGAAGACCAGATGCCGGAAGCGGCCGCGCGCTCGGCGGATTTCATCGAGAATCGCCTGCCGAAGTTCCTCGGCTATTTCAGCACGGTGTTGGCCCGGAATCCGCACGAGAGCGGTTACCTGGCCGGCCGGCGCTTGAGCTATGTGGATCTGTCGATGTTCCAGCTGATCGAGGGGCTGCGCTACGCCTTCCCGAACGCGATGGCGCGCATCGAACCGGAGCATGCCGGGTTGATCGAATTGCACGACCGGGTCGCGGCGCATCCGCCCATCGCGCGCTATCTGGCGTCGGCGCGTCGCATTCCGTTCAACCAAGAGGGAATCTTCAGGCACTACGCGGAACTGGATCGATAGCGCGTGCAGGACAGGCGGCAGGCGCGCGCCCGCCTCGCTCGCCTGCCGGGCAGGCTGCGAGCGGCGCGCATTGCGCGGCTCTCCCGCACGAAGCCGGAAGTCAACACAGACCCATCGCGTCGAATCCTGACAGGCCGCGGCGCAGGCACGCGTCCGCCGCTGGCGCGTTCCCGGGATGTCGGCGTCCGCGCGCGCTTGCTATCATCGCTGCGGGATCTCCTTCCCACCCGGCTGCGCTACAGGATTCGCAAGCCAGCGTGACGGCGCATCGCCGCAACCCGCGCCGCACGTTCCCAATGAATCCGTGCCGGCGCGTCGCGCGTCCCCACTATTCCCGCGCGCGCCCCGGCTTCGTCAGACAGGTTCAACGATGACCGAACACATCCGCGCCGACGGCGCGATCCGCCAGTCGTCCCTCCAAGGTTCCGCATTCGAAAACACCTATGCCGGCGTGCTGTCGTTCATGCGCCGCACCTACAGCCGCGAGCTTGCCGGCGTCGACGTGGCGATTTCCGGCGTGCCGCTGGATCTCGCCACCACCTATCGCTCCGGCGCGCGGCTCGGCCCGGCCGCGGTGCGCGCGGCCAGCGTGCAGCTCGCGGAACTGGATCCGTTCCCGTGGGGCTTCGATCCGTTCGAGGATCTCGCGGTGATCGACTATGGCGACTGCTGGTTCGACGCGCACAATCCGCTCACGATCAAGCCCGCGATCGTCGAGCACGCGCGCACGATCCTCGAGAGCGGCGCGAAGATGCTGACCTTCGGCGGTGACCATTTCATCACCTATCCGCTGCTGATCGCGCACGCGGAGCGCTATGGCAAGCCGCTGTCGCTGATCCATTTCGATGCGCATTGCGACACCTGGGCCGACGACGAACCGGACAGCCTCAATCACGGCACGATGTTCTACAAGGCGGTGAAGGACGGGCTCGTCGATCCGCGCACCTCGGTGCAGATCGGGATCCGCACCTGGAACGAGGACTTCATGGGCTTCAACCTGCTCGATGCGCCGTGGGTGCACGAGCATGGCCCGCGCGCGGCGCTGGAGCGGATCAGGTCGATCGTCGGCGACCGGCCCGCGTACCTGACCTTCGACATCGACTGTCTCGATCCGGCGTTCGCGCCCGGCACCGGCACGCCGGTCGCGGGCGGCCTGTCGTCCGCGCAGGCGCTCGCGATCGTGCGCGGGCTCGGCGGCCTGAACCTGGTCGGCGCGGACGTGGTGGAGGTCGCGCCCGCCTACGATCACGCCGACATCACGGCGATCGCCGCCGCGCATGTCGCGTGCGACCTGCTGTGTCTGTGGCGGCAGCGCAAGGTCGGCGCGCGCTGACGGCGCGCCGAGCGGCCCCGCGCGCATCGCGCGCGGGGCCGCGGCTTACTTCGCGGCTTACTTCGCGGCTTACTTCGCGGCTTACTTCGCGGCTTACTTCGCGGCTTACTTCGCGGCTTACTTCGCGGCTTACTTCGCGGCTTACTTCGCGGCTTACTTCGCGGCTTACTTCGCGGCTTACTTCGCGGCTTACTTCGCGGCTTACTTCGCGGCTTACTTCGCGGCTTACTTCGCGGCTTACTTCGCGGCTTACTTCGCGGCTTACTTCGCGGCGAGCGCCGCCGCGACGTCGCGATGGGTCCACGCGTGGTTGCCGACGGTGAGCTTTTGCGGGATCAGCTTGACGCCGAGGAACGCATCGGCCACGCCCTGCTGCGACGCGATGATCCGCTCGTCGATCGGCACCGCGCCGAACGGCGTGCGTTTCACCCAGGTCTCGACGAGCGCGGGGCTCAGGCCGACCTTCGGCGCGAGCAGCGCGGCGGCTTCGGTCGGATGCGCGTTCACCCACAGCCCGGTGGCGCGCGCCTGCTGGAGCGCCGCGCCGATCACCTCGGGGTGGCGCTCCGCGAAATCGCGGGTCGCCTCGTAGAAGTTGTACGCGCCCGGCAGGCCCGAGTAGTCGGTGAGCGTGCGCGCCTTCAGCGTGGCCTGCGCGGCCGCGTAATACGGATCCCACACGGCCCAGGCGTCGACGTCGCCGCTCTCGAACGCGGCCCGCGCGTCGGCGGGCGGCAGGTAGACCGGGCGGATGTCTTCGTAGCGCAAGCCGGCCTTCTGCAGCGCCTTGAGCAGCAGGTAGTTCGCGCTCGATCCCTTCTGCAGCGCGACTTTCTTGCCTTTCAGCGCGGCGACGTCGCGGATCGGCGAATCGGCGCGCACGAGCACGGCCTCGCTGTGCGGTGACGGCTGCTCCGCGCCGACATACACGAAGCGCACGCCGCCTGCCTGCGCGAACACGGGGGGCGGTGCGCCGGTATAGCCGAAATCGATGCTGTTGGCGTTCAGTGCTTCGAGCAGTTGCGGGCCGGCCGGGAATTCGAACCACTTGACGGTGTAGCCGAGCGGTTTCAGGCGGGTTTCGAGCGCGCCTTGCGCCTTGACGATCGAGAGCAGGCCCGCTTTCTGGTAGCCGATGCGCAGCACCTTGTCGCTGTCCTGCGCGAAGGCGGAGGCGGCGGCGAGCGTGACCAGGGCGGCGGCCACGGTACGGGGAATCCAGCGGGCAACGCGGAACATCGGCGCATTCTCCTGAAACGTTCATCGAAGCGGGCGGCGGGTGCCGCTCGGTTCGATGAATCGTCGCACGGGCAGCGGCCCGCACCAACCAAGCATTGCCGATATGAATATGACGGGCGCGCGCTTAACGTTTCTTGCGCGGCGGGGCGGGCGGCGGGGGCGCGCCGGCGTCGCGCGCGGCCTGGTCGCTGAGCTTCTTGTCGAGGATGGTCGCGACCCGGCCGCCCAGGTAGGCGCTCGACGCGGCTTCCAGCGCGCGGTTCATCTCGCCCTCGACGAACACGGCGGACAGCGGCCGCAGCCGCCAGATCGCGTCGACGAGCGCGGGCACGTCGGTCGGGGGCGGCAGGGTGTCGGCGTCGTAGCGGTCGAGACGGCGCACCACCAGTTCGACGAGCGCGCGGGCGATCGCGTCGAAGTGCGGCCGGGCGATGCTCATCGCGTCGAGCAGCTCGCGCGCGGGAATGCCCTCGTGGGTCATCGCGGCGGCGGCTTCGAGCATCGCGGGGCTTTTGGCGACGAACGACAGCCCGCGCCGTTCGAGCAGCCCGAGTTCGGCCACCCGCGACAGCGACGCGGGCGTTTGCGGGCCGAACATCTGGATCAGCTGCGCGAGCGAGTAGGTTTGCGGCCGCTCGTGCGACCAGCGGCCGCCGATCGCGTTTTCCAGGCCGAGGATCGAGCGCAGGTCGTGGCCGTCGTCGATGGCCTTGATCAGGTCCTGGATGTTCGACAGCGTATAGCCGCGCGCCAGCAGGTGATTGATGACCTTGAGGCGGGCGACGTGGGTGTCGTCGTAGATGCCCACGCGGCCGCGTTTCTCCGGCGGCGCGAGCAGGCCGCGATCCTGGTACGCGCGCACGTTGCGCACGGTCGTATCGGACACGCGTGCGAGTTCGTCGACGGTGTACTCGTTGACCTTCGGCGCGTCGGGCGCGCGGGTCGGGGTGGGCTTGGCGGATTTCGACATGGGTCGATTTTAGCGCGCGCCGCGCGCGCGGTGCGCGTCGGGGCCGCTCGCGGGGCCTTCCCGGCGCCGCGCGGGCAGGACCGGGGCCGCCGCGACCCGGGGCGCGGCGGCGTCCGGCCGCCTCCGCTATCGTTGGCCCGGCGCCGCGTGCTTGACCTGGATCAAGCTTCGTGCGCGAACGGGCCGCGCGGGCCGGGGTTGCCCGGCGCGCGTCTCAAGTTTTTCGCAGGCCAACCGTAAACGCCTGAGACGTCTAACGACTTCCCTTACTGCGCCCGATTCGCCATGAATGCATTGTTTTCCCGTTTTTCTATCCGCACGCGGATCTTCTCCACGCTTGGCCTCGTTGCCATTCTGCTGGTGCTGACCGGCCTCGTCGGCCTGTTCGGCATGCAGACCTCGAACGATGCGCTCGAAGAAGCCTACACGCAGCAGCTCGCCTCGAAGACGGCGCTGTCCTCCGCGAACCTGAACCTCGCGATCGTCCGCACCACGCTCGACCGCGCGATCCTGCATCCGGAGGCGTCGGATGTCGGCAATACCCTCGACAAGGCGGAACGCTACCTGGCGACCTCGGAGCGCGCCTGGCGCGACTACGACGCGCTGCCGCACGAAGGCGACGAGAAGACGCTGGCCGCGCAGACGGGCGCCGCGCGGCGCGCGTTCATCGACGACGGCCTGCGGCCGATGATCGATGCGGTGAAGGCAGGGCACCGGGACGATGCCGACCGGCTGGTGATGACGGTCGTGCCGCCGCTGTCGGTCGCGTTGTCGAAGGCGTCGGACGCCCTTGACGCGTATCAGTCCGCGCGCGGCAAGACGGAGTTCGATACCGCGCAGCAGTACTACCGCTGGCTGTGCCTCGGCATGGGCGGCGCGATCCTGTTCGGGCTGGCCGCCTGCCTGGGGTGCGCGATCGGCCTGCATTACGCGATCACGCAGCCGGTGGTGCGGCTGTTGAACCACTTCCGCCGGCTGTCGGAGGGCGACCTGACGATGGAGCTGCGCTGGGGCTCGCGCGACGAGATGGCGGAGCTGGTGAAGGGCGTGACGAACATGCAGCGCAGCCTGTCCGACACGGTGCGGCAGGTCACCAACGGTTCCGAATCGATCGCGACCGCGACCCGCCAGATCGCGGCGGGCAACACCGACCTGTCGCAGCGCACCGAAGAGCAGGCCGCGTCGCTCCAGGAGACCGCGGCCAGCATGGAGCAGCTGACGGCGACCGTGAAGCAGAACGCGGACAATGCGCGGGAGGCGCAGCAGTGCGCGGACACCGCGACCGATATCGCGACCAGGGGCGCGATGGTGGTGGGCGAGGTGATCGGCACGATGACCGAGATCGACCAGAGTTCGCAGCGCGTCGCGGACATCATCGGCACGATCGAGGGGATTGCGTTCCAGACCAATATCCTCGCCTTGAACGCGGCCGTCGAGGCGGCGCGCGCGGGCGAGCAGGGCCGGGGCTTCGCGGTGGTCGCGGGCGAGGTGCGCACGCTGGCGCAGCGCTCGGCGACGGCGGCCAAGGAGATCAAGACGCTGATCGGCGAATCGGTCGAGCGGGTCGGGACGGGGTCGCGGCTCGTCAGCTCGGCGGGCGACACGATGCAGGAAATCCAGCGCGCGATCGCGCGCGTGACCGGCATCATGACGGAGATTACCGCCGCCTCGAACGAGCAGCGCGACGGCATCGAGCAGGTGAACCTCGCGGTCTCGCAGATGGATCAGGTATCGCAACAGAACGCGGCGCTCGTCGAGCAGGCGGCCGCCGCCGCCGCGTCGCTCGAGGAGCAGGCGGACGAGCTGCGCCGCGCGGTCGGTTCGTTCCGGATCGCCTGACGGCGAACGCCGGCCGTCAGGCGGCCGGCGCGATACGGGCGGCCGCGCGCTGCGACGCGACCACGATCAGCTTCATCGTCGCGCGGGTCGCGCCCACGAACAATTTGCGCGCCGCGCGCGCATCGAACGTCTCGAAATCGACCTCGGTCAGGATCACGCACGGCGCGGCCTGCCCCTTGAAGCGGTAGAGGGAATCGAGCAGCAGGTCGCCTTCCCGGTACTCGGGGTTGCCGAACAGATCGTATTTCCCGGTGAAGTGCTTCAGGCGGTGCGGGCCGAGCTGGTCGAGCCGCGTGAACGCCGAGCCGTCGCGGCCGCGGAACGACAGCAGCGCGATGTCCTGCTTGCGGAAGCCGAGCGACAGCGCGTGGGTGACCGCGCGCTTGGTCGCATCGATGCACGCCTGCGCTTCCTCGTCGTCGTCCGGATAGGTGCTGAACACGATCTCCGAGCCGTCGAACGGTCCGACCGCCCGCAATTGCGCCGCCAGCGGCTCGACCGGTCCGACCATGGCGCGCACGTAGTCGAGGATGTCGCGCGGGCTGCGGTGGTTGGTCAGCTCGCGGATCGTCACCCAGCCGGGCAGGGGCACCGGCTCGCGCATGTAGAGGTTCTGCAATGGATCCTCGAGCCACCACCACGCGCCGTCGAGTTCGAGCACGCGCTCCAGCGCGGCCGCCCATGGGGCCTGGAAGTCCTGGCCTTCATCCACGATCAGCACGTCGAAACGCCACTTCGCGGGAATCGGCGCGGCGGCGAACTGCGCGTCGAGGCGCGCGAACGCATCGGGCGCGTCGAAGTCGGGCACGTGGCCGGCATCGCGCGCGACCCAGTCGCACAGCTGGTGGTAGTTCGCGATCCGCGCGCCGGGCGGCGCGATGCGCGCGACGTAGTCGGCGAGCGGCCGGTTGAAGCAGACGTACAGCACGCGCAGGCCCGCCGCGACCGCGTCGCGCATCACCTGGACCGCGAGCTGGGTCTTGCCCGAACCCGCCGTGCCGATCACGCGCAGCCGGAACGGCGCGAATTCGAGCCGCCGCGCCCAGGTCGCGAGGCCGCCGGACAGCCGCGTGACGAGCGTGCCGGCCTGACCGACCAGGGCGCTCGTATCGGGCGTCAGCGCCAGTTCGTCGGCGAGGAAATGATGGATCTTCGCGGCGCTCGACAGGCGCGGCTCGTCGGCCGGCAGCGCCTGCAGGATAATGTCGGCGAGCTGGTGGCGGCGCGTGGCGTCGACGATCCGGTCGGGCGCGACGCCCGCGATCGCCGCCTGCCGGACCGCGTAGTCCGGGCAGTACAGCAGCGCCTCGATGCCGTAGGTGCCCGCGCCGAACGCGGCCGTGAAGCGTCGCTGGAGGTTTTCCAGCGTGCGCGCGAGCTGGACCGACACATTGCGCTCGGTCTGCAGGTAGACCTTGACGAGCCCCTTCGGCGTCTCGCGCAGGAATCCGGCCTTCTGCTCGATCACGAGCACGCGGCCCGCCGGGCTCACGATCACGAAGTCGGCCTCGCCGAACACGGAGAACTGCTGGTCCGCGCGGGTCCAGTGCACGCCGTGGTAGACGGTATAGCCGTCGGGCAGCGTCTGTTCGAGCGTCGCGAGCGTCTCGCGCTCGCGCTCCGCGGCGCCGGTCGCGGAGAGGCTTTTCCAGTCGTCGGGAATGATGCGGGCCATGCGGATCCTTGCCGTGCCGGGCGGAATGGGAACGCCGGCTATTGTACGCAGGACCGCGCCGCGCGCGGGTCAGGCGCGCGCGAGGCGCTTCGCGAGATCGGCGCTCAGCAGCGCCAGGCGGGCAGGCTTTTCGTAGCAGACGACGTCGAAGGTGCGGATCACCTCGCTGATGTCCGCCTCGCTCGCGCGGCCTGTCAGCAGGTCGCCCGTGAGCACGAACACCGGCGCGCCCGGGTTGTCGGACGCGCGCACCGCCTTGATCGCGACGGCCGCCGTGTAGCCGTCGAAGTGCCATTCGCTGACCACCGCGTCGAACGCCTGGCCCTGCAGCGCGTCGATGAAGGCGGGCAGCTGCTCGAAATGGACCGTCGAGAAACCCTGCTGGTCGAGGTAGCGGCAGACTTCCTCGGCATCCGAGGGATTCGCGTCGACGACCGCGACCAGCAGCCGGTCGTTCTCGGCGCGGCGCGGGTAGATCTCGATCTTGTGGACGTCGTAGGCGTTCTGGTAGAGCACGCCGGTATGGCGCAGCACGCGCCAGCGGCCCTGCTGCTCATAGGCGACGAACTCGGGCCGCGCGCCCGCTTCGAGCGGCGCGCCGACCCAGACGGTGCACGGGATCTCGGCGACGCCCGCATACAGCGTGGCTTCCTGCGCGCATGCGCCCACCATGCCGGGGTCGAGCGCCTGCGCGCCGAACAGCTGGGCGGCCGGCTCGCCGTAGGCTTCGGCGACTTTCTTCAGTTGCGCGAGCGTCCACGGGCTGCTGCCGCGCAGCTTGCGGTGCCCCTGGGAAAAGCTCAGGTCGAGGATCCGGCACAGTTCGGTGGTTTGCTGCCGCTTGCCGATGCCGTTGCGGCTCATCAGCTCGCGCACGCGTTCGGCGACCGCGAGGGAATCCGTGGTAATTGCTTCGTTGGCCATGCTACGGGGACGGATCGAGTCGAATGACGTTCAGGTGGCGCCTCGGACGCCGGGTTCGACATCGTGGGATGCCATCGGGGCGAGCCGACCGGCTACGCGCGAAAGAGATAACTTTACCGCAAAACGGAGTTCGCTCTGCGTACTACTGTACGTGAATGTGTGACAGGTGTTTCCTGATGTTGCTTCAGATCGTGGCGACGTCGTATTGCACCGGGGGGCCGACGGCGCGCCGCGAGCGATTGCGGCGATGCCGGGCGCGGCCACCGTGGGCGCGTGTCGTTGGATGCGCCGGGGGCACGGAAAGTTGCGTGCGGTGGATCTCACAGGGCGCTTCCGGGCGTCGGGGCCGCCGCTGCGGGACGGTCGGCGCGCACCGGGTTCAGGGCTCAGGGTGCATCGGGCGCGGCCGCCTCGATCGCGCGGCCGAGCCTGACCAGGTGGCGCTTGGCGTTGTTGGCGTCGCCGCGCGACAGCCACTTCAGGCATTCGAGCAGCTCCCACGGGAGCCAGCGGTCGCCGCCGTGGTACACGGGCGTGTCGGCGCGGCCCGGCGCGGGATCGTCGCTCGCGCGCGCCGCCACGCAGCCGTCGCGGCTGAACACTTCGACATAGGGGCGTTTCAGCGCGAACGGCTGCGCCGGCGCGATCACATGGAATTCGCAGGACCTGAGGTCGCCGAGGATCACCGCCTCGTACGGGCTGTCCGGCCCGCGCCGGCCGTCGAAGCGCATCAGCACGTCGGCGTCGGCCAGTGCGGCGCGGAACACGTCGAGCACCGCGCCGCCCGCGCCGTCGCCGCAGAACGCGACGAGATCGAGATCCGACAGGCGGTCCGCGGCGCCCTTCGCGAACGAGCCCACGAGCACCAGCCCGAGGCAATCCGGCGACGCGCGCAGCGCCGCGGCGAGTCGCGTCAGCAGGGCGATCTGGGGCGCCGTCGCGGGCTGGTCGCGGCCCAGGGCGACGATGTCGGGCAGGTTCAACGGCAGGGTGGCGGACATCGGATGCTCATTCGACGAGGAGGGGGCGGTCGCTATCATCGCCCAAATCCGGATCGCGAGGCTGCGACGCGACGCGTGGACCGGCGCGGGTCCGCGCGCGTTCCGTCCGGCACATCGACGCCATCGGCGCTCGCATCTCGTGAGAGCATGGGGCTTTTACCCGCCGCCCGTGCCCCGGCGCCCGCGCCGCTCCGATCATGACCACCACGTATCCGCTCTACGGCGCGCTCGCGCGCGCCGATCTGCCGTTTCCCGCCCGCGCCGACGTCGTGATCGTCGGCGCGGGCATCATGGGCTGCGCCGCCGCGTACTACCTGAGCTTGCGCGGCCTGAGCGCCGTCGTGCTCGACAAGTCGCGGATCGCCGGCCAGCAATCGACCCGCGCGTGGGGCTTTGTGCGCCAGCAGGGCCGCGAGGCCGCCGAAGTGCCGCTGATGATGGCCGGCATGCGGCTCTGGGAGACGCTCGAACAGGAACTGGGCGTCGATCTCGAATGGCGGCAGGGCGGCTGCCTCTATCTTGCGGACAACGAAACGGATTGGGCGTCGTTTCAAGGCTGGCTCGACGTGGCCCGCGCCCATGACCTCGACACGCGGGCGCTGACGCCCGCCCAGGTCGGCGAGCGTGTGACGGGGCTCGCGGCGCCGGTGCTGGGCGGGCTCTATACCGCGAGCGACGGCCAGGCGGAGCCGCGCCGGGTCGCGGGCGCGTTCGCCGCGCGCGCGGCCGAGCGCGGCGCGCAGTTCCTCGAAGGCTGCGGCGCGCTCGCGCTGGAAACGGCGGGCGGCGCGATCACGGGCGTCGCGACCGAGCGTGGCACGATCCGCGCGGCGCGCGTGATCTGCGCGGCGGGCGCGACCAGTTTCCGCCTGCTCGACGGCGTCGGCATCCGCCTGCCGCAGCAGGCGGTGCGCGGCACCTGCATGCGCACCAACGCGCTGCCGCCGGTGTCGGCGGCCACGCTGAGGGGCCACGGGCTCGGCATCCGGCAGCGTGCCGACGGCGCGATCAATCTCGCCGACGACATGCAGGTCGATGTCGACATGACGCTCGGCCACCTGCGCGGGCTCAGCCTGTTCTGGCCGGAACTGTGGGCGCAGCGCGACAAGTTCCGTTTCCACCTGAACGGCGCGGCCTGGCGCGACCTGCGCGCGCGCCTCGGCGGCGGCCGCGATGCGCTCGCGCCGCGCGATCCGGCGCCGCAGCCGAATCCCGCGCACGCGCCGCGCGCGCTCGCGAAGCTGAAGGCGATCTTTCCGGCGCTGCGCGACGCGCAGGTGGTCGAGGCCTGGGCCGGCCTGATCGACGTGCTGCCGGACGGCATCCCGGTGATCGACGCGCCCGCCGCGCCGCGCGGGCTCGCGATCGCCACCGGGTTCTGCGGGCATGGCTTCGCGATGGGGCCGATCGTGGGCCGCCTGCTCGCGGAGTGGGTCGACGGCGGTGCGCCCTCGCTCGACCTGGGCGCGTTCCGCGCCGCGCGCTTCGTCGACGGCACGATGCAGCGCCCGCGCAGCATGCTGTAGGCGGCGGTTTCGTGCGGCGGGCATCCGTGCAACGGACGCCCGCATCATCCCCTTCCGCCGGGCCCTGCGCCGCAGCGTAAAATCGCGGAGCCGTCATTCTGGAGAATTTCGTTGGGCTTGCCTTCCGATCACCGCAAACTGCTGCGCTTCCGGCTGCGGCGCGCCAGCAACGCCTGGCAGGCGCCGCGCGAGCGGACGTTGTTCACCCGGCCGGTCGCGTCGCCGCTGCGCACGCTGCTGTTCCGGATCGGGTTCGTCATCGGCCTGTGCGTGCTCGCGTTCCTCGTGCTCTACCTCGATCGCGACGGCTTGCGCGATTCGACCAAGAGCACGCCGATGACCATCGCCGACCTCGTGTACTTCACGATGGTCACGGTCGCGACCGTCGGCTACGGCGACATCGTGCCGATCACCGCGCGCGCGCGGCTGATCGACGCGTTCTTCATCGTGCCGATCCGCATCGGCATCTGGTTCATCTTTCTCGGCACGGCTTATCAGTTCGTGATCCAACGCGTCATCGAGGACTTCCGCATGAAACGCCTGCAAAAGCACCTGTCCGATCACATCGTCGTCTGCGGCTACGGGCTCAGCGGCTCGATCGCGGTGCGCGAGCTGCTCGAAAGCGGCGTCGATCCGGCCACGCTGATCGTGATCGACGCGCAGGAGCAGGCGCTCGAAGCCGCGTCCGCGCTCGGCGTCACGGGGCTGTGCGGCGATCCCGCGCAGGAGGATCTGCTGCAGCAGGCGCAGGTGCGCACCGCGAAGGCCGTGATCATCTCGGTCACCGACGATCCCACCGCGATCCTGCTCACGCTGTCGGTGCGCAGCATCGCGCCGGACACGAAGATCGTGGTGCGGATCCAGGAGAACAAGTATCAGCGGCAGTTGCGCCAGGCCGGCGCGGACGTGATCGTGTCGTCGACCAAGATCGGCGCGCTGCTGCTCGCCGACGCGGTGGCGAGCCGCTACATCGTGCCGTTCGTCAACGACATGCTGTCCACGCGCGGCCGCGCGACGCTGGTCGAGCGGCCCGCGGCGAGCCACGAGGTCGGCTGCATGTCGAACGCGCTCAAGGGCGCGATCGTGATCGGCCTCGAACGGGACGGCCGGATCGTGTCGTTCTACGAGGATCCGCCTTGCCGCATCGAGCCGGGCGACACGCTGGTGGTGATCCAGTCCGCGCGGATCTACGCCCCGGACGAACTGGACAAGGCGCGCCAGTGACGCGTCGGCAGGGGCGGGGCGTCAGCCGGCCAGCTTGCGGAACGTCTCGAGCACGGCCTCGCCCTTGAAGGGCTTGACGATCCAGCCCTTCACGCCGGCCGCCTTGCCGCGCTCCTTCATCGCCGGGCTGCTTTCGGTGGTCAGCATGATCACGTTGACGGCCTGATTGCCGAGTTCGCCGCGAATCTTCTCGACCATCGTCAGGCCGTCCATGTTCGGCATGTTGACGTCGCTGATCACGAGCCGGATGCCCGACTGCAATTTCAGCTTCGCCAGGCCGTCCTTGCCGTCCACCGCCGTGTCGACGTCCAGTCCGTTCTTCTTCAGGAAGCCCGCGACTTCGTCGCGCACCGTGCTCGAATCATCCACCACCAGAATCTTGGCCATGTCGTGTTCCTCGTGTTTCTCGTGTTGATCAAAACAATTCCAGTTCGCCCGCGTCGACGAGCGCGTCCACCGCGCCGTCGTTCGCGTCGAACGCCTCGGGCAACCAGCGCAGGCTGAAGATGAAGCGCTGGTCGAGCTGCACCGCGCGCCCGGTGGCGTCGTCGGTGAGCCGGTACTTGAAGCACAGCTGCGGGTTGTCCGTGCCGAACGAGATGTAGCGGTGCTTGTGATTGACGAGCAGCGGCACCTGCACCGCGTCCGCCGGCTCGGGGCGCGCATCGTGCAGGTAGCGGTCCTTGAACGCGCCCCAGACCAGGTTGGTCAGCTCGCCGAGCAGGCCGTTCAGGTCACGGAAATCGGCGTCGCCGCGCCGGCCGGGCCGCGCGGACAGCAGGTCGAGCAGCGGCGCCTCCTCGGTCTGCATCAGCATGTAGCCGCGGCACCAGGCGCTTTCGAGCGCCATCAGGCTGAATACTTCGCCGAAGATGATGCGATCGCGCACGATGCACGGCGTGTCCCAGCTGATCGTCAGATCCTTGAACAACCCGCCGAGCCGCGCCTCGGTGATCTCGGTGATGCCGCGCACCAGCGCGTTCGGATAGTCGAGGCTGAAGATGTATTCGTCGACCACCGTGCGCAGCGCCGCCATGTCGTGGGCGACATAGGTCGCGCAGATCACCTGGCGCAGCGCGTCGGGCAGGCCGTCGGGGCCGGTGTCGGCATCGCGGCGCAGGATGATCGGCAGCTCGGGGCGCAGCGCGTCGATGCGCGTCGCGATCGCGGCGCATTCGGCGAGCGAGCCGCCGTAGGATTCGCCGAGCAGGATCGCGCCGAGATCGATGTTCGAGCGCAGCACCGACATCAGGCGGCTCTTGCGCACCTTGAGCCCGATCAGGTTGTGCGCGTCGCAGAAGTGCTTGATCGCGTCCGCGTGGGCCGGATGGTCGTCGAGCACCAGCACCTTGCAGACCGGCTTGTTCATGTTCATCGTGATTCCTTCGCGCGGGGCGCGGGTCAGAAGAGTTCCAGCTCGCCGCCGCCGTTCGCGGCCTCGGCCAGCTCGACGTGGAAATCGAGCGGGGCGTGCGCGCAGACGCACAGCGTCGCGCCGAGCCGCACGCCGGGGCCCGGCGTCACCGTGTACGAGGCGAGATGAACCGGCCGCAGCTCGTCGAAGTGGCGCATGCTGCGGCGGTTCAGCAGGTACGGGGTCGACATCCCGAGGTCCGGGAAGCAGGTGACGAGCGCCTGGTTGATCGCGCCGCAGCACAGGTTCGCGACTTCCATGAAGGTTTCGCGCAGCGCGCCGTCGGCGCGCTCGACGTAGTACGCGCGGGTCGGCGCGTCGTCGGCGAATTGCAGCGCGAGCAGCAGCCGGAAACCGATCGACGAGATCGTCAGCACCACCACGTCGTCGCCGGCCGGCGCGGCGTCGCGCGCGGTGAGCGGGGCGACCTCGCACGGGTCGCCGTCGCGCGCGACGAGGCGCGTGCGCGCCGCGTCGCGGAACAACCGGTCGAGACTGTCGACGGCGCGCGCGCTGATCACGCGGCCCCCTGGTCGAGTTGCGCCTGGAACTGCTGCGCGAGCGTCTCGACGCTGCCGAGCGAGGCGGTGATCATCTTGCCGCCCGCCTGGATGTCCTGGAAGGTCGCGGCGGTGATCAGGTCGTTGCGATGCAGGCTGTCGCGATAGCTTTTCGACAGTTCCTGAGAACGCGTCGCGAGCGTGCGCACCTCGCCCGCGACGATCGAGAAGCCGCGCCCGGCCGCGCCCGCGCGCGCCGCTTCGATCGACGCATTGAGCGAGACGATCAGCACGTGGCTCACGATCGACGACAGCTCGTGGTTCTTCACGTGCATGTCGCGGTTCTGCGCCATCAGCGAGATCATCTGTTCGTGCCAGCGCTCGAAGGTCGCCGCGAGGCCCTTGAGGCGGGTCGCCTCGTCCGCGATGCGGTTGGCCTGCCGCTGCCAGTCGGCGTGAATTTCGCGCGCCGCCTCGTGCGCCGCGCGCCGCGCGTCGGCTTCGCCGGTCTGCCGGGCGAGGGCGTCGCGCAGTGCGTCGAGTTGCGCTTCCAGGTCGGCGCGGGTCGCGGCGAATCCGGCCTGCGCGTCGTCGAAGCGCGTTTGCGCGACGGCGAGCGCGGTGTCGTGTTCGGCGGCGCGCGTCGCCTGTTCGCGCGCGCGCCGCGCCCGCCCGAGACGGGCGATCAAGGCCGCCGCCAATGCTGTCAGCACACCGCCCGCGACGGCGGCTGCTCCATACCATTCCACCAAGTCGTGCTCCTGCGTGCTCAGTCCGACAGCGCGTCGAGCCGCAGCGGCTGCGCGCCCGCGCCGACACTGTCGACGGCCCAGCTTTCGGGCAGGTGGACGATGGTCTGGAAACGACGGAACGGCGCGCCGGCCCGGTCGTCGGTGAAGCGCAGTTCGATGCGGCCGTGTTCGCGCGCGAGGAAGTCGCGCACGGCGTCCATCCCGACGCCGCGCCCCGAGACCTCGGTCACATGCTCGGCGGTCGAGAAGCCGGGCCGGAAGATGAAAGCGGCGATCGCATCGTCGTCGGCCTCGGCGTCCGGCGCGAGCCAGCCGCGCGCGATCGCGATGTCGCGAATCCGCGCGAGCGCGAGGCCGCGGCCGTCGTCGCTGAGCGTGAATTGCAGCGCGCGCTCGTCGATGCCGACCTCCAGCGTGATTTCGCCCGCGGCCGGCTTGCCCGCCGCCGCGCGTTCGTCGGGCGTTTCGAGCCCGTGATCGAGCGCGTTGCGCAGCAGGTGCATGAAGACATTCTTCAGCACGGGCGCGGCGGGCCCGCGCAGCCGGTAGCCGTTGTCGTCGAGCGTCACGACGGGCGGCGTCTTGCCCAGCTCGCGCGCGAGCGAGGGCAGCGACGCGAGCACGCCGGCCAACGCGTCTTCCACGGTCTCGGTGTCGATCAGGCGCAGCGCGTGGCGCACCGAATCGCGCATGCTCAGCAGCGCGCGCGCGTCGGCCGGGTCGGCCGCGTCGAGCAGCGCGAGGCTGTGTTCGAGCCGGCTGCGCTCGATGCGCAGGTAGCCGTCCGCGCGGCCGTCGTCGCCCGCGCGCTTGCGGCCCAGGCTGTCGGTGCTGATCCGCGCGTAGTGTTCGAGCGCGTCCTTCACGCGCGCGAGATCCTCGATCAGCACCTGCTGGTCCCACGCATGCTCGGCGGCCTGGCGGCGCAGCTGGTCGTAGCGCTGCTCTGTCTCGTGGACGACGCTCGTCAGGTGTTGCAGGCTGTAGGTGCGCGCATTGCCCTTGATCGTGTGCATGTTGCGGAACAGCTCGTCGACCGCCGCGCGGTCGGCATGCGTGTACTGGCGGATGATGCGCTCGTTGTCGTGGATGAAGCCCGACGCGCTGTGCACGAACTGATGGAATTTCTCCTCGCTGATCGCCAGGATCTCGCCGATCATCTCGAGGCGGCGCTTCTGCTCGCCGGCCTCGGCTTCGAGCGCGCGCAGCTCGGTCACGTCGCGCACGCACAGCATCAGGCGCATCACGGTGTCGTGGTCGTCGGTGATGGCCGACCAGCTCAGGTCGAGCGTCTTGCGGCGGCCGTCCGGCATCGTCATCACGACTTCGTTCAGCAGCAGGTGCTGGTTGAAGGCGAAGTTGATGCCGTCCTCGCCGAGGCACGCGTGGATCGCCGCGTCGATCTGCGCGCGGGTGTCGGCGCCCAGTTCCGCCGGTGCGAACACGAGGTCCATCACCGGCCGGCCGGCGATGTCGTTCGTCTCGAAGATGGCTTCGAGGTAGGTCGAGTACTCGGCGTGCACGCGCGCGCCGTCGACGATCGTCAGGATGCCCTGCTGCATGTTCTGCAGCATGGCCTGGATGTCGGCCGTCTTCTGCTTGAGCTGCGCGGAGCTGTGCTGGATCTTCTCGATCATGCCGTTGAACGCGACGATCGAATGGCCGATCTCGTCCATCCGGCCCACCGGTACGCGCCGCGTGAAGTCCTGGTTCGACGCGATCTCGCTCATCATCGACTGCATCCGGCTCAGCGGGCGCGTGATCTGGCGATACAGCAGCGCGCCGATCAGCGTGAGCAGCAGCACGGCCGCGCCGGTCACGCCCGCGATCGCGGTGGTGGTGGTCGACAGCATGCCGTTCAGCGCGCTGATCGCATCGTCCTTCTGGCGGTTCTTCTCGACCCGCAGCGTGCCGACGATGCCTTCCAGTTCGTCGCGGTACTGCGCGACGTTCGCGAACAGCGATGCCTGCGCGAGCGCGTCCTGGCCGGCCGCCTTCATCTTCTCGATCTCGCCGATCGCGCCGAAGTAGTTCGCGAGACTGTCGCGCGCCTGCGCGACGAGCCCCGTCTGCGCATGGCTGGCCGCCGCGCGCGCCTGCACGTCGAGCGCGCGGCTCAGCGTGTCCTGCTTGTCCTTGAGTTCGGTGCGGGCCTGGTTCGCCATGTTCGCGTCCGGCGCGTAGACGAGCGTCATCGTCGCGAGCTGCACGTCCTTCACTTGGGAAACGAGGTCGGCGGAGGCGAGTGCGCTCGGCACGACGCCCTGCGTGACCTGCCGGACATCGACGGCGCTGCGGCGGGTCTGGTAGACGGCGTAGCCGCCGATCGCCGACAGCGCAACGAACATCAACACCACGAGCAGGGTGATACGGTGACGAATGGTCATGTGGAATTCCCCGGGCGAAGCTGGTCAACAACGCGCTTGTTGTGAATTTGTCAGAAGGAAGCGCGACGGGATTATTGTGGTGCGGATATGACGGCGCGATGACCCGAAGCGGATTCGCGGGGGCTCGCCGCGAAAAAACTCGAACAGGGACGCGCGCGTGTGAAAAGCGCGGCTTTTTTGCCGGGGAAGCCTAAAGTTCCGGTTTTTCGCGCCGTTAATCGATACCATTTTTATTGAGGCGTCGACGGTCAGCGCGCGAGCATCGCGATCGCGTGATAGGCGGAAGGCGGAAGGCGGAAGGCGCGAGACCGCACGCGCGATGCCAGGCATGCACCATGTGCGCGGCGTCGAAGGAGCCGGCGGCATGCGCGGTGTCGGTCAGGGTTTCGTCGCGCGCGCAACCGCTCCGCCGCGAGCGTGATCCGCGCGGGCGAACGCACGCTGCGCGACCACGCGACCACGCGACCACGCGACCACGCGACCACGCGACCACGCGCCCGAGGCGATCGACTTCGTGTTCCTCGATGGCGCGAAGTCCGCGTATCTGCCGGTGTTGCGCGCACTGGAGCCGCGCCTGGGCCCCACTGCGCTGATCGCGGCCGACAACGCGGGGATGGCGGGCGCGCGGGCGCTGCTCGATTGCGCGGATGCGCCGGGCAACGGCTATGCGCGCGCCGCGCTGTCGATCGCTGCGCGCGGCGCGACGCATCCGCGCACGCTGCTGATGCGCGTGCGCTGAGCGCCGAGGCGCTCAGCGGAGGCGGCCGGGCTCAGTCCGGCCGCGATTCGAGCGTATCGATGCGGTCCGGGTAGAACGCGAGATGGTTGCGGATCGCCTCGACCGCCTGGTACGGATGCTCGTAGCTCCACACCGCGTCGACCGCGCGCGGGCCGCCGGCGGGAATCGAGAAGTACGCGCAATCGCCCTTGTACGGGCAGTAGGTCGTGTGGTCGGTGTGCGCGAGCTGCGTCATGTCGGCGTCCTCGCGCGGGATGTAGAGCACGGGCGGATAGCTGGCTTCGCGCAGCGCGAGCGCGCGGCGCGTGTCGGCGATCACATGGCCCGCGACGGTGACCACGACGCGCCCGGGATGGGGCTCGATCGTGATCGGATGATCGGGGCCGGGGATCCGGACGGGACGGTCGGTGTGGCCTGCATCGGTGGACATGGGGCACCTCGGCGGACGGGAATAGCGGTGTTGTACACCGTTTTCCGCCGCCGCGTGCGCGACCCTGACGCGCCAGGGGGCATCCGCGGCGATCCGCCTGCGCGCCGGCGCGCGTCGTCAGCCATAGATCGGCAGCGCGAGGAACAGCTTGATCACGATCGCGTTCGCGATGTCGATGAAGAACGCGCTGACCATCGGCACGATCACGAACGCCAGATGCGACGGGCCGAAGCGCGCGGTGACCGCCTGCATGTTGGCGATCGCGGTCGGCGTCGCGCCGAGCCCGAAGCCGCAGTGGCCGGCCGCGAGCACCGCCGCGTCATAGTTCGCGCCCATCAGGCGGAACGTGACGAACACCGCGTAGACGACCATCAGCAACGTCTGGGCGACCAGCAGGATCACCATCGGCAAGGCGAGCGAGGTCAGTTCCCACAGCCGCAGCGTCATCAGCGCCATGGCGAGGAACAGCGACAGGCTCACGTTGCCGAGCAGCGCGACCGCATGCTCGGACACGCGCCCGCCGAACAGCGCGAGCCCGTTGCTCAGCACTACGCCGACGAACAGCACGCAGACGAAGGTCGGCAGCTCGAACGCGGTGCCGCGGATCGCGGCTTCGATCGCGGTGCCGCCCGACAGCGCGATCGCGAACAGCGCGACGGTGTTGATGAAGGCGGCGGGCGTCATCGACTGCTGGTCGCGCGGATGTTCGAAACCGGTGTCGTCGGCGTCGTGCCGGCCGTCGGCCGCGACCGGCTGCGGCGTGCGCAGGCGGCGCGTCAGCAGGCGCGCGACAGGGCCGCCGAGCAGCCCGCCCAGCACGAGGCCGAAGGTCGCGCAGGCGATCGCCGCCTCGGTGGCCGACTGCAGGCCGTGGCGCTCGGCGAATACCTTGCTCCACGCCGCGCCCGTGCCGTGGCCGCCCGACAGCGTGATCGAGCCCGCCAGCAGGCCGAGCAGCGGGTCGAGCCCGATCGCCTTGGCGAGTCCGATCCCGAGCGCGTCCTGCAGGACCAGCAGGCCGAGCACGACGAGCAGGAAGCGCAGCAGCATCGGGCCGCCGGACTTGAGCGTCGACAGTTTCGCGTTGAGGCCGATCGATGCGAAGAACGCGAGCATCAGCGGGGTCTGCAAGGCGGCGTCGAAGCGGACTTCGACGCCGCCCACGCCGCGCAGCGCGGTCAGCGCGAGCGCGATTACGAGGCCGCCCGCGACCGGCTCGGGAATGGTGTAGGCGCGCAGGACGGCGAGGCGCGACACGAGCGCGTGGCCGAGCAGGAGGACGAGCGTGGCCGCGACCAGGGTTCCGTAGGTATCGATTTGCATGAGGCGCACCGGTAAGCGTTGAACAGGACGGCGGGGCGCCGGGCCGCGCGACGATTCGGACGACTTCGACGCGGGCCGCGCGACGCGGGAGATTGTGTCCGACCGTCCCGGACGGCGCAACTCCCTGGTGCAACCGGGGCCGGCGCGGGGGCGTGCCGGCGGCCGGGTCGCTTAATGGGGGGAAAACAGCGGGCGAGGCCGCCCGCCGCCTGCGTGCTCGTCTACTTGACGCATTCCAGCGTGTACTTGAGCGCGGGGCCGATCAGGCGTCGCCATACGTCCCAGGTGTGCGCGCCGTCGATGATGCGCAGCGCGGCGGGGTTCTGCGCGCGGCGCAGGTGGGTATACAGGTAGCTGGACTCGGCCTGGATCGACAGGTCGTCGTCGCCGGCCGCGATGAACATCGGCAGCCGCAGCGGCTGCGCGAAGTAGCCGCGCCACAGCGCCGGGTAATTGAGTTCGTGCCAGACCTTCGGATCGAACTGCCGGTCGCCGAACACGCCGACATAGCGCGCGGCCGAGGTCGACGGCGGTTCGCCCGAGTAGATCGCGGGGCTCAGCAGCAGCGCGCCGCAGAACCGCTCCGGTTCGAGCAGCGCGAAGCGCAGCGCGCCGTAGCCGCCCATCGACACGCCGCCGATCGCGCGCCCCGCGCGCTGGTTCGACACCGCGTAATGGGCCTCGACGTCGGGGATCAGATCGTCGAGGAAGGCGGTCTGCATGCGTTCCTTGCGGTCGACGTACCAGTCGGTGCCGCCTTGCGGCATCACGATCACGACGGGCGGGATCTCCTTGCGCTCGATCAGCGCGTCCGCGGTGAGCGGCAGGCGGCCCTGCGTGACCCAGTCGTTGGCGTCGCCGGCATTGCCGTGCAGCAGGTACAGCACCGGGTAGCGGGCGCCTTCGGGGTTGTAGCCGGCGGGCAGGTAAACGATGTAGGACCAGTCGCGGTGCAGCGCGGCGGAACGGAACGTACGGGTGACGACGCTGCCCGGCGCGGCGGCCGCGCTGAACGAGCAGGCCGCGCACAGGGCGGCCAGGGCGGCAACGAGAAATCGGCGCATGAAAAAAAGTGTCGGAATAAAGCTCTGGTAATGCTAGCAGGTGCCGATGACGGTTGCCGGGCGTTTTCAGCGCTTGCGCGCCGTGAACGGCCGCCGCGCGACGAGCGGGGCGTACAGTTTCGCGACCACGTACAGGAGGCCGATCGCGGCGGCGTCGGCGGCGAGGCCGAGCGGCACGTTGAGATAGCCGCCGGTCGTGTAGTACAGCAGCGAATCGACGGCGAGCGAGATCGCGGTGCCGGCCACGAAGCACAGCAGGCCCTGGCGGCCGATCGTGCCGATCCAGGGCATCGCGTGGGCGATCGTGTGCATCCAGCCGAGGTGCACCAGCTTGGCGGCGAGCCAGGCGATCGCGAGGAAATTCAGGAGGCGCAGCGCGCCGAGGTTCTGCTTGAGCGACGGATCGGCGGGGAACGGCTCGATGCGCAGGCGGTAGTACGCGCCCGCCGCGACGCCCGCGAGCGCCGCGACCGTGATCAGCCAGCCGAGCGGCGGCTTCGACAGCGCGGGATAGATCGGCTGGCAGCGCGCGAGCACGCCGAGCACGAACAGCAGCTGCCAGGCGAACGGATTGAAGTCCCACGGCATGCCGCCGACGGTCGGCAGGTAGCCGGAGATGCGGCGCGCGGACAGCCACAGCAGCACGCTGACCGCGAGCAGCAGCCAGGGCCGGTTGCGCGCGACCGGCAGCGCGAGCGGCACCAGCAGCGCGAAGAACGCATACATCGGCAGCACCGAGGCGAGATAGGGCTGGCGGCGGAACAGCAGGATGTCGCGCAGCACGATGAGCGGCGTGTGGTGTGCAGCAGGCCCTCGAGATCGTTGGTCGGCATGTTCGGGCCGTCGATCGCGAGCGCGTTCAGCACCGCGGTGATCAGCAGCATCAGGCCGGCCGTGACGAGGAACGCGCGGTAGATCTCGAACGCGCGCCGGATGAAGCGCTGGCGCGCGGCCGCGACGGTCTTGCGTTCCGCGAGCGAGTTGTACGCGATCGCGGTCGCGAAGCCGCCGAGGAACACGAACACCTCGGCCGCATCGCACAGCGCGTAGGCGTGCAGCGTCACGCGCGACAGGATGCTGCCGCCGATGTGGTCGACCATGATGACGAGCAACACCAGGCCGCGAAAGAAATCGAGTTCCAGGTAGCGCTGCGGCGATGAGGCGGCTGCGTTCATGCGCGGCCGGCCGCGCGGGCGGCGGGAAGTGGGAAACGCATGACGGGGAACGACAGCATAAGACCGTGACGAAATGACGATGGTCGCGCATTTTGCCATTGATGGCGCAAATCACGGGTTTACGCGAATGGCGGCCGGCCGCGCCCGGCGTGGCAAGGCCGGCGCGCAGGGTACCTTACAGCGTAGTTGGCAATTTGCAACGTGCTGTAAAAAAGTGGTGCCTTAACGTGGACTCGTTATTTTTTGCATGACACTATTGCGCGCACTGCACGAATCCCGGGTGGATCGGGGGTCGGCGGCCCGAAACGGGCATGAATAAAAGAAATCGCGTGAAGGCCTCGTCAAGAGGCAAACAATCAATAAGGTCTGGAGATTCCAACATGAAGAAACACGTCATTGCCGCAGCCGCACTCGTCGCCTGCGCCGCACCGGTTTTCGCGCAAAGCAGCGTCACGCTGTACGGCGTGATCGACGAAGGCTTCAACTACACGAACAATGTCAGCGTGAACGGCCAGGGCAAGACCAGCTACAAGCTGGCGAGCGGCTACGCGCAGGGCAGCCGTTGGGGCCTGCGCGGCACCGAAGATCTCGGTGGCGGCCTGAAGGCGATCTTCACGTTGGAAAACGGCTTTGACGTGAACAACGGAGGCCTGGGGCAAGGCAGCCGCATGTTCGGCCGTCAGGCATTCGTCGGCCTGTCGCACGCGCAGTACGGTACGCTGACGCTGGGCCGCCAGTACGACTCGCTGGTCGACTACCTGGCGCCGCTGACCGCGAACGGCAACTGGGGCGGCACGTTCTTCTCGCACCCGTATGACAACGACAACACCGACAACTCGTTCCGCGTGAACAACACGGTGAAGTACGCGAGCCCGAACTTCAACGGCCTGACCTTCGGCGGCACGTACAGCTTCAGCAATGACACCGGCTTCTCGAACAACCGCCAGTACAGCATCGGCGCGCAGTACCAACTGGCCGGCCTGAACCTCGCGGCAGCCTACCTGCAGGCGAACAACCCGGGCAAGTCGACGGGCGGCGCGATCGCGACCAACGACGCGAATTTCACGGCTGACCGCCTGCGCATCTTCGGCGGCGGCATCAACTACACGTTCGGCCCGGCGACGGTCGGCTTCGTCTACACGAAGACGGACATCAAGAATCCGGTCTCGACCGTGTATCTGCCGACGAGCTTCTCGCTGGCGGCGCTCGGCGTGACGGCGACGAAGTTCCAGAACTTCGAAATCAACGGCATGTACCAACTGACGCCGGCATTCTTCATCGGCGCGCAATACGTGTACACCGACGCCAAGTTCGACGCGAACAACAGCGTGAAGCCGAAGTACCACACCGTCGGCGTGATGGCGGACTACAACCTGTCGAAGCGCACCGACGTCTACCTGCAAGGCGCATGGCAGAAGGTCGCGGGCGACAAGACCGGCACGATCCTCGACGGTGGCTACGTGGTCGGCACGGACGGCCCGTCGGCTTCGTCGAACCAGTTCGCGGTCCGCGCGGCGATTCGCCACAAGTTCTAAGCGGCCGTTGTGCGAGCGGGCGTCCGCCCGTTCGCGTCTCGGCGGGATTGCGCTCAGCCGGCCTGCATGGGCCGGCTGAGCGTTTCCGCGACCCAGTCGATGAAGATCCGCACGCGCGGCGGCACCTGCCGGCCATGCGGAAACACCACCGACACCGGCAGCGCGTCCGCCTGCCAGTCCGCCAGCACCTCGACCAGCCGGCCCGAGGCGAGCGCCTCGCCGAGGCTGTCGCGCGGTGCCTGGATCATCCCGAGGCCCGCCAGGCAGCACGCCAGGTACGCCTGCGAACTGCTGACCGCGACCACGCTGCGCATCTTCACCGTGCGGTTTTCACCGCTGTCCCTGTCCCGATACTCCCAGTCCAGCTCGCGCCCGGTGCGGGTCGAGAAATAGCCGACCGCGACATGGTCCGGCAGGTCGTCCGGCGTGCGCGGCGTGCCGTGGCGCGCCAGATAGTCGGGCGCCGCGCAGTTGAGTTGCGCGATCTCGCCGATCCGCCGCGCGACGAGCGAGGTGTCGCTCAGCGCGCCCACCCGCACCGCGCAATCGATGCCTTCCGCGATCAGGTCGACGTAGCGGTCGGACGCGCTCAGCACGATGCGGATGTCCGGATAGCGCGCATGGAACGCGGGCAGCGCCGGAATCACCTTGTACAGCGCGAGCCGCTCCGGCAGATCGACCCGGATCACCCCGCGCGGCGTCGCGCCCGCGCCGTCGAACAGCGATTCCGTATCGTCGAGGTCGGCCAGCAGGCGCACGCAGCGCTCGTAATAGGTCGCGCCCTCCGGCGTCAGGGCGACGCGTCGCGTGGTGCGTTGCAGCAAACGAACGCCCAGATGCTTTTCCAGGTATTGCACGGCATTGCTGACGGTGGGGCGCGGCATCAGCAGTTGTTCGGCCGCCTTCGTGAAACTGCCGAGGTGGGCGACGCGCACGAAGATGCGCATCGATTGCAGGTGATCCATGAGGGAGACGTCCGGCGGGTGAAGGGAAAGCGCCATTGTTAACCGGCGTCGAACGATTTGGTTGGGGAACGCGCGTTTATCGGCGCGCGGCGACCGCCCAGAATGCGTTCATTCCCACCCGATCAAGCAAGGAGCACACGATGGATACCCGTCAACTCGGCCGCACCGGCCCGCGCGTTTCCGCCCTCGGCCTCGGCTGCATGGGCATGTCCGATTTCTATGGGCCGGCCGATCGCGAGGAGAGCATCGCGACGCTGCACGCCGCGCTCGATGCCGGCGTGACCCTGCTCGACACCGGCGATTTCTACGGCATGGGCGCGAATGAACTGCTGATTCGCGACGCGTTGCGGGGCCGGCAGCGCGAAGCCGTGGTGCTGAGCGTGAAGTTCGGCGCGCTGCGCGATCCGGCGGGCGCGTTCCTCGGCTACGACGGCCGTCCGGCCGCGGTGCGCAGCTTCCTCGCGTACACGCTGAAGCGGCTCGACACCGATTACGTCGACATCTACCGGCCGTCGCGCGTCGATCCGACGGTGCCGATCGAGGAGACGGTCGGCGCGATCGCGGACCTCGTGAAGGCCGGCTACGTGCGTCATATCGGACTGTCCGAGGCCAGCGCGGAGACGGTGCGCCGCGCGGCGGCCGTCGCGCCGATCAGCGATCTGCAGATCGAGTACTCGCTGCTGTCGCGTGGGATCGAGGCGGAGATCCTGCCGGCCTGCCGGGCGGCGGGAATCGGCGTGACCGCCTACGGGGTGCTGTCGCGCGGGCTGCTCGGCGGGCAATGGACGAAGGCGCGCGAGGGCGAGCGCGACTTCCGCGGCGCGAGCCCGCGTTTCTCGGGGGCGAACCTCGACCACAACCTGCGGCTCGTCGAGGCGCTGCGCGACATCGCCGTCGCGCGCGACAGCAATCCGGCGCGGGTCGCGATCGCGTGGGCGCTGTCGCGCGGCGTGGACATCGTGCCGCTTGTCGGCGCCCGTCGGCGCGCGCAGCTGGCCGACCTGTCCGCCGCGCTCGAACTGCGCCTCACGGCCGACGACCTCGCGCGCATCGAGGCCGCGGTGCCGGCCGGCGCGGCGGCCGGAGAACGCTATCCGGATGCGCAGATGGCGCATCTCGACAGCGAGCGGCGGGGCTGAGCGAGGCGGCGGGCGGCCTCCTGGTTGCTTGGGCGGCGGGGCGTACGGGTTGGGGCGCCCGGGGCCGAGAAGGTTGTCCGAACACGCGGATTGGGCGCCCGGCAGCAAGCGGCGGGACTGGGCGAAGCGCTGTGCGCTGCGTCTGAATCGCTCGGGCGAGGCCGCATAAGTTGGGGCGTCCCCGGGCCGCGGAGGCTATCCGCACCGTGTGAACGGGATATCCAGACAGCAAGCAGCGGCAAGCCCGAACCCGAACCCGAACCCGAACCCGAACCCGAACCCGAACCCGAACCCGAACCCGAACCCGAACCCGGGACCGGCGGGCGTCGCCTCAGGAATGCTCAGGCAAAGCCGCATAGGTCTTCGCGGTCTCGCGCTGCGATCATCGCGCCTTGGATGCCGTCACAAGGAGAGGCGCATGCATGTCGAGCCGGCCGCGATCGTCGCGAGCGTGTTCCTGCTGGCGGGCCTCGTGAAAGGGCTGGTCGGGCTCGGGCTGCCGACCATCGCGATGGGCCTGCTGAGTTTCGCGATGCCGCCCGCGGCGGCGGCGAGCCTGTTGCTGGTGCCGTCGTTCGTGACCAATGTCTGGCAATTGCTGCTCGGGCCGTCGGTGCGCGCGCTGCTGCGCCGGTTGTGGACGCTGATCGCGGGCCTCGTCGCCGGGACGCTCGTCGGCGGGCTGCCGACCCTTGCCGCCGCGCCCGCGTGGACCCATGCGGCGCTGGGCGCGGTGCTGGCCGCCTACGGCGCCTGGGGCCTCGCGGCCGCACGCCTGCCCGAACCGGGCCGCCACGAGATCTGGCTGTCGCCGCTCGTGGGCTACCTGACCGGCGCGGTCACGGCCGCGACCGGCGTGTTCGTGATTCCCGCCGTGCCGTATCTGCAGTCGCTGCGGTTCGGCCGGGACGATCTGATTCAGGCGCTGGGCCTGTCGTTTACCGCCTCGACGCTCGCGCTCGCGGTCCAACTGGGCCTGTCGTCGAGCCTGCAGCCGGTCGATCTCGGGCTGTCGGCGCTCGCGCTCGTGCCCGCGCTGGCCGGCATGGCGCTGGGCCAGGCCCTGCGGCGCGTGATCAGCGAACGCGCATTCCGGCGCTGCTTCTTCGCGGGGCTCGCCGCGCTCGGCGTATACATGATGCTGGCCGCGCGCGCATGACGGCGGCCGCGCCTCACTGCGGCGGGTTCGACAGGAATGCGATGAAATCGCGCGTATGCCGGGGCAAGTCCTCGAAGCGCCGCGCGCAGAGCGTGAGCTTGCGGTGCGCCCAGCTGTCCGTCAGTTCCACCAAGCGAAGTTCGTCCATGGTCGCGCGCGCCCGCAGCGCCGCGTGCCGCGACACCACGCCGATGCCGACGCCGCTCGCGACCAGCCGGCAGATCGCGTCGAAGCTCTTCAGCTGGACCCGGTAGTGGATCCGCTTGCCGAGCGCCTTCGCCTGCTCGGCGAGGTGCACCTGCAGCGCGCTGCCGTCCGTCATGCCGATGAAATCCGTGTCGATGAGATCCGCGAACGCGATCTGTTCGTGGCGCGCGAGCGGATGGCCGGCGGCCGCGATCCCGATCAGCCAATCCTCGCGGAACGGGATCTGTTCGAGCCCGTCGAGCCCGACCGAATCGGCGACGATGCCGAATTCGGCGACCCGGTTGCGGATCGCATGGACGATGTCCTGGCTGGAGCGCTCCTCGACGCTGATCGTCAGCTTGGGATGGCGGGGCAGGTAGGCGGCGAGGGCTTCGGGCAGGTATTCGCTCAGCGACGCGGTGTTGCACAGCAGCCGGATATGGCCGCGCAGGCCCTCGCCGTACTGCTGCAGCTCGCCGCGCATCTGCTCGATCTGCTGCAGCACCGCGCGTGCGTGGTGTTCGAGCGAGCGGCCCGCATCGGTAGGCTGCGCGCCGTTCCGGGTGCGATGCAGGAGCGGCACGCCCAGTTCGTCTTCCATGCCGCGAATCCGCTCGCTCGCGGATTGCAGCGTGATATGGGTGCGCTCGGCGCCGCCCGTGATGCTGCCCGCTTCGCAGACGTGCATGAACAGGCGCAGATCGGTCAGATCGAATCGCATGGTGTTGGGGCGGGATGAGTGTTGTTCGGCCGATACGGTAACAGGAATGCGCGCCCGCGCGTTCAGTCTGTGCCTGAGCGGCGCTTCGCCGCTTCCGCATGTTGCGCGCATCGACGCGGCCGCATGATGAGAACCGTTCGCCAGCCTGGAGCTTTCTATGCGCAACGATCCGTCCTGGTTCGCGTCGTTCAAGATCGCGCTGCACCTGTTCTTCCTCTGCGTGGGCGCCGCGGTTGCCTATTCTGTACTGATCGAGCCGTATTGCTGAGCGGGCGGCGTTCCTCCGCCCGCCGCCGCTCGACACATAAGCATTCCGATAATCTCGGGATGTGAAGTAAACCATAGCCGCTTGCCGGCGCGCTGCGCGATAATGCGCGCCTTTGCGAGCCGGCCCCCACAACGGCTCGTGTTTCTGAGACGGCCGCCCGCGGGCGGGCGCGGTGCGCATGGCGCGCCGCAGTAGGAGGATTCCATGAGAAAACACGGCCTGTCGCGGCGTGCTTTTCTGAAAGCCAGCGTGCTGGCTGGCGTGACGGTGTACGTTGCGCCGATCGGCAGCCGCGCATTTGCGGCGCTATTCGAAGAGAAAATCCTGACGCCGGTGCAATGGAACAGCGCCACCGGCCAAGCCAAATTCCGCATCGACGGCATCGCGAAAGTCACCGGCGCGAAGGTGTTCGCGCGCGACATCCGCGCGTCCGACATGCCGCACTGGCCGAAGGAACAGGCCCATGCGCTGGTGCTGCGCGCCACGCGGGCCGACAGTGTGTACCAGGGCTTCGACCTGACGTCGCTCGGCGACGACCTGCAACCCGACCGGATCGTGACGGCCGACGACCTGGCGCGCGACGGCCTCGCGTTTCCGGCGTTCTACGGCGACGACATGCTGCTGCCGGCCGGCAAGACGCCCGCGTATCTCGGCCATGCGGTCGCGATCCTCATCTATCACGATTTCGCGCGCTTCAGTTTCGCCAAGAGCACGCTGAAATTCCGTGACGACGTGATCCGCTACGGCGCGAGCACCGGGCCGCTCGAACGCGACCCGTGGGGCACCTTCCGCTACGTGCGGGTGGGCGGCGCGACGCCGTACGACGACGACGTGTTCTCGAGCCTCAAGGACGCGCCGATCTTTCCGAGCATGATGCGCAAGCACGAGCCCGTCTGGCCGGACGGCAAGGAACACGGCAAGCTCGACGAGCAGGGCATGTTCCACGCGGCCGGGATCGCGCACGAACTCGACCAGCCGGATGCCGGCTGGCTCGTGTTCGACCGCGAATACCAGACCCAGTCCGTCGACACCGCCGCGCTCGAACCCGACAACGCGAACTGCTGGTACGACGCGGCGACCCAGACCCTGCACCTCGTGGTGCCGACCCAGTCGCCGCTCGAAGTGGTCGAGAACGCGGCCGGCATGGCCGCGAAGTGCCGCTTCCCGGTCAGGCAGATGTTCGTGCACCCGTGCTACACGGTCGGCTACGGCTCGAAGGACCACTGCAACATGCCGTTCTACGGGCTCGTGGCCGCGCTGTATGGCGACGGGCGGCCGGTGCGGCTCGCGAACGACCGCTTCGAACAGTTCCAGACCTCGCTCAAGCGGCATGCGTTCAAGATGCATTACCGCATCGCGGTCGAGCGCGAAACCGGCTTGCTCAAGTCGTTCAAGGGCGACTTCGAGGCGAACGGCGGCGGACGCTGCAATTTTTCGCCGTCGGTGGCGATGGTCGGCGCGACCGCCGCGCAATCGATCTATTACTTCCCGAAGAACGACTTCACCGCCGTCGCGATCGCCTCGCGCGCGATCGACGCGGGTTCCGCACGCGGCTACGGCACGCTGCAGAGCATGGCGGCGACCGAGATGGCGATCGACGAGATCGCGGCGCAATTGCGGATCGATCCGATCGAATTCCGGCTGCGCAACGTGCTGCGCTCCGGGATGAAGAACACGCAGGGCGCGATTCCGGCCGGTGCGGTGCGCGCCGACGAAGTGCTCGAGCGCGCGAAGAAGCATCCGCTGTGGACTCAGCGCGAGAAGAAGAAGGCCGATTACGAAGCCGCGCATCCGGGGCGGCGCTATGGCGTCGGCTTCGCGTGCGTGCAGAAAGACTTCGGCACGGGCGCCGAGGCGTCGCTGGCGAAAGTCGAGTTCGACGAGAACGGCGCGATCACGCTGCATCACACGGGCGCGGAGATCGGCACCGGGATGTCGACCTCGCAGGCCGTCGCGGTCGCGAAGTGGCTTGGGCGGCCGGCTGCCGAGGTGCGCGTCGCGGTGACCGAATGGCCGGATCTGCCGGTCGTCACGAGCGGCGATCCGTACCTGATGTCGCAGGCCGATCAGGACCGGCTGAGCGCGAACCCGCGTTGGACGCCGAGCTATGCGTCGCCGTCGAGCGCGACCAATTCCGCGTTCTATTTCACGCACAGCACGCAGGAAGCCGCGCGCGCGGTGTTCCGCTACGGCCTGTGGCCGGCGGCGCTCGCGATCTGGGGGCAAGGCATCGGCGGCGGCCAGGCCGCGCCGCTCGTCGTGCGCTTCGAGGACGCGCGCTGGGTCGACGGCAGTCTGACGGCCGCCGGGCTCGAGGCGCTGCCGTATGAGCGGCTCGTGAAGAAGGCCTATGAACTGGGCCTGCCGACGGGCGCGGTCGTCCACGTGTTCAACCGCTGGCAATGGACCGAGGCCGAGTTCGAGGTCGGCGGGACCGTGGATCGGCTGCCGATCGACGGGCTGTCGCTGCGCTATGGCGCGGGCGGCGGGACGCCGGCGGGTGCCGCGGCGAGCGGTGCGGCGGCGGCGCCTGCGCCTGCGTCGCGCAAGCCGGCCGCGGCGGTTGCGAAGTCCACGTTGCCGACGACTGCGAACGGTTATCACGTGCTCGACCGTCGGCGTGTGTTCATTCCGCCCGTGCAACGCAACAACGCGGCCGTGACCTATTACACGGCGGTCGGCACGCTGGTCGAGCTGACCGTGCATGAAGCGAGCGGGCAGGTCGAGCTGCTGACGCACCACTCGATCATGGAGTGCGGCAACCAGATTTCGCCGCAACTCGTGTCGGGGCAGTTGCAAGGCGGCCTCGCGATGGGCATCGGTCACGCGCTGCACGAATATCTGCCGCTTTACGAGGACGGCCCCGGCAACGGTACGTGGAACTTCAACCGCTACCAGCTGCCGCGCGCGAAGGACGTCGCCGTCTGGTCGCAGACCGGCGAAACCCTGCCGCCGCTGTCCGAAACCGATCCGCCGAAGGGCGTCGCCGAGGTCGTGATGATTCCGGTCGTCGGCGCGATCGTCAACGGCATCGCGCACGCGATCGGCCACCGTTTCACCGATTTGCCGGTGACCCCGCAGAACATTCAGGAGGTACTTGCATGACGGCCGCCCAACCTGCCGCATCGGCGACCCAGGGCGCCGCCGGCGCGCCGACGGCTTCCCAGGTTCAAAACGCTTCGGCCGCGAGTGCGGCTGCGGCCGCGCCGGCCAGCGGCGCGTCTGCGGCCGCGCCGGTCGAGCGTCCGCTCGTTCAGTATCGGCCGCAGCCGCTCAGCATGACGGTCAATGGCCAGTCGGTCGGGCCGATGCCGGTGCCGGCCGGGATCATGATGATCGATTTCCTGCACGAGTATCTCGGCCTGACCGGCTCGCGGCTCGGGTGCGGGCAGGGTATTTGTCACGCGTGCGTCGTGATCGTCGATCAGCCGGACGGCAGCAGCGAGGAAGTGCGCACGTGTATTACCGGCGCGCATTTCTTCGACGGCCGACGGGTGCGGACGGTCGAGGGGCACGCGAAGCGCAACGACGCGGGTGACGTGGTCGAACTTTCGCCGATCCAGCAGAAGTTCCTGGAGCACTTCAGTTTCCAGTGCGGGTACTGCACGCCGGGGTTCGTCAATGCGGCGACCGTGCTGCTCGAACGGCTGAAGCTCGCGCCGATCGCGCGCGCCGATGTCGAGAGCGTGATTACCGAGGCCTTGAATCCGCATCTGTGCCGTTGCACGGGGTATGTGCGCTATTACGAGGCGGTGAAGGATCTCGTGCTCGGCACGCCCGGACTCGTGAAGGACGCGGCATGAGCACGATGACGACACTGGGGGCCCGGTTCGCGCGCGCGGCGCGCCATGCGACGCTGCTTGGTCTGTGCGCGGCGGCGCTCGCCGCGTGCGGCTCGCACGATACGCCGAGCGTTGCGGCCGTGCCGACGCCCGAATTGATCGCCCGCGGCCGATATCTCGTGAAGGTGGCCGACTGTGCGGCCTGTCACACCGCGAAGGACGGCGCGCCGTTTGCGGGCGGGGTGAAGCTCGATTCGCCGTATGGCGCGTTTTATGGCTCGAACATCACGCCGGACAAGGATGACGGGATCGGCAAGTGGAGCGCGGCGGAGTTTTATGCCGCGCTGCATGATGGGAAAGCGCCGGGCAAGCAGTTGTATCCGTCGATGCCTTATACGTCGTATCGGCAGCTGAGCCGCGCGGATACCGACGCGATGTATGCGTATCTGATGACGGTGAAGCCGGTGGCGGTCGAGAGCCGCGCGCACGAGCTGAGCTTCCCGTACAACATGCGCTTCGGGATGGCGGTCTGGAACATGATGTTCCTGTCGGACACGCTGCCCGATGCGTCGCGGGGGAAGTCGGCGGATTGGCAGCGCGGGCGGTATCTGGCGAATGCGCTGGGGCATTGCGCGGAGTGTCATACGCCGCGCGGGGTGTTCGGGCAGCTGGATAAGGCCAAGCCGCTGCATGGCGCGGCGCTCGGGCGCGTGATCGCGCCGGATATCACGCCGACGGGGCTGGCCGCGCGTGGCTGGACCGGGGCCGATCTGCAGACGCTGTTCGGTGTCGGGATCGCGCAGCAAGGGTCGGCGTTCGGCGAGATGTATCCGGTCGTGCATCTGAGCACGCAATATATGACGCAGGATGATTTGCGCGCGTTGTCGGTGTATTTGATGGGCGATACGCCGCCCGCGCCGGAACCGCTCAAGGCTGTTTCGGCGGATGCCGCGCAGCTCGCGGCGGGGCGTTCGGTGTATCTCGCGGTGTGTGCGGGGTGTCATGGACTGTCCGGCGAGGGCAAGCCGCATGTGGCCGTGCCGATGCGCGGGAATTCGACGCTCAGACAGGCCGATCCGCACAACCTGCTGGTCGCGATGCTCGATGGGATCGAGGAGCAGCGGTTCGCCGGGGTCGAGAACATGCAGGCGATGCCGGGGTTCGCGCGGACGCTCGGCGATCAGGATCTGGCGTTGCTCGCGAATTACCTCAGGGCAAGCTGGGGCGGGCAGCCGGCGAATGTCAGTGCGAGGGATGTGAAGGCGTTGCGCTGAGGATGGGGTGTAGGGCTGGTTGGATTGAGACGGCGGGGTCCCGGTGGGGGCTCCGCCGTTTTTGCTTTAGGGGGATTGGCGGTTAACAAGGTAAGCCGTCTCGCTTCCAAGCGCGTTTGTGCGACAGCAATCAAAATTAAACGGCGCGAAGAAGCAAATTGGCGATTTATTAAAAATTAGATATCCGAAGTGCATAAAGTCGCAATTGGAAAGAAGTGTGTCGTATTGCTTATGCTTTCTCGGGCGATTAGAAATTATTTTGAAATGGTGTTGAGGCGTATTTGAAAGTGTTTTTGCGCCCCCTTCACAATCGCGGTGTCATTCGTTGCGATGTTCAGGAATTATAAGGGCCATGAAAATATAATTCAAGGAGTGTTTAATCATGCCGAGGCTATCGTCATTGGTGTCTGCTCTGGTTTTTTGGGGTGCCCTGCTTTTTGGATCGACGGCGGCAATGGCAGGTCCGCCCATTTTTGCTCAAGATGGTCCTCCGGCCAATGCTGGCGGAGTGCCTGGTCAAGTATTATTGGTTAGCGTCAAATATAAGCTGACCGTTCCCGGCTCGGATCCCATTCATTTTGGACGGGAGCCTTTGGATGTGATATTCACGGCGCCTCCCAATACGTTTACTTTCTTGCCTCAATACACGGTTGCTGTTGTGAGCAACAGTATCAGCTTGGCGACCAATTGCAAGACAAATGCCAGCAATACCGAGTTGCAGTGCAAGATTGATCCTCAGGCAAATGGCGTGGTTAACGTAAAAGGGGATATCGAGTTTCGGCCATTGGTCCAAATCTCGCCAAAAAGCACGGCTGGGAGTATCTTTTTGGGCGGGAGCGTCATTTATTATCAAGACCCAAGCCTTCTTCCGCCTAATACGCCTCCAAGCGTTCCTATCCCGGTGCTGACGGGTAGCGTCAATTATTACGTGACGGTGAAATGACGCCTTCCTGCTGAATTGCGGCGAAGGTGCCGCGAAGAACCATGGGCGAATTAATTTCGACCGGAAGACTTGAATTTCCCGTCGCCGGGCACTCAATTCAAAATTTGCATGGGTAGCGGGATTCTTTGAGCCGCCAAGAAGGCGCATGGCGCCGCCGGGCGGTCAAGGTGTTTTTTAATAAAAAGGGATCGATATGAATGACGTAAAAGTTGCCTTATCGGCATTGATTTTTTCTCAATTCTTTATTTTCGATGTGATGGCTGCCTCAAATTTTTCCACCTCGAAGTTTGAGGATATCGGCCTGGCATGCGCGGACGCGAATAAACTGGCGTCCCAGAACAAAGGAAAAATGGCGTGCTCGTATACCAGGACATCGATTGCATCATCTCCCTCCGATGACGGAGTGCCAAACAACGGAAAGAATCTAAATTACGCCAGCATGTCTGGCGAGATTGTCAGCGTTATCTGGAAGGGTAGCGACGGTATCCCAAGGTTGGCCGTTCAAGTTCTTGGAAATGCCTACAAGCAGTGCAGTGGAGATGTCCTCTATCAAAAAAGGGGTAATAGCGCGGGTCAATCAAATCCGAAAGGTGAGTGCAATGCGTCAAACACACTCTCGAAATCTGTCGGCATCAGAGTTTTCGCGCATGATTCCGGCCTGGATAAATTGCGGGTCTATAGTGATTCATCCGACGAGAACACATACAAGGATCCGAAATTTGCTTGCTTCGTCAGTGGCGGAAGAGCGCCGTCCTTGCCATACGAATGTACAAGTCTTGGCGGCGTATCTGTCTCTACAGTCACGCCATCAAGTTCGGTGGGGACGATTGGCTACAATGACGGATTCAGTTTTGGCGGGTCGATTGATCCCAAGGGCGCGGTTAGCCTGTCTCCCTCGTTTAGTTTCGGTTCGTCGAGATCCATGCCGAATCTGAGCGTTGACCAGCGCCAAAATGGCCAGGCGAATGTCTCGTGGATTTATACGGCTGACAAATACACTGGAAGTATTCCAAATGGTGAGTTTGTCGTTTTTCAGCTTCCGGTTTCGGTGATCGAGGCTGAAAAAGTTACGGTCGGATTCGGTATGGAGTACACGATGTGGATGTACTCGACAACGGGGAAGCCGTTTATGAAAACGCTCTTCAGCACCATTCCAACCAAGGGCCTTTGATTGATGGATGGGGCACTCGGTTTGATTTGATCGAGGGCCCCATATCGCAAGCTGTCGCCGGCTGCGCGGCAGCGCTGCGCGCCGGACAATCATGCCGAAGCTGGCCGGTCTGGTCGCGGTCAACGGCTTGGTCACGCCACGAAACAGGTCATCGACGATTTTCGCCCGGCGGGCAGTTCGCAATTCATGGACGGCCGTCATATCGATGACAATCGCTTCGATGCGCCCGGCCGCCGTCGGGATGGCGATGTCGCGTGCGTGGCTCTGATCGATCCAGAGCATTTTAGGACCGGGAACTCGGCAACAACCCGCACGCTGGCGGGCATCGGCAAGATCCCGCAAGCCCAGGCAAACCGTGCGGTGGCCCAATGGTCGCGCCCCGGTCAGTCCAGTTTCATCAACTGGTGGGGCCACAGTGTTCGCACCGGAATGAACCGTACCGGGAATCGTGGAGGCTGGTTGGTTTAAGTTAATGCGGACACGTCAGCGGCATTTCTGAATTGCCTGTAGTAGTTTGCCTCAGCTTCAGCAGGCGGGATATAGCCGAGCGGTTCCATCAGGCGATGATGGTTGTACCAGGCCACCCATTCCAGCGTTGCCAGTTCGACGGATTCCCTCGTTTTCCAAGGGGCGCGCCGATGAATCAGTTCCGTCTTGCACAGGCCGTCGATCGTTTCAGCCAGCGCATTGTCGTAGCTGTCGCCCCGGCTGCCAATGACACGGCCCGTGCTCAGAATGACCGCGATGGCGTCGTCCGTCAGCTCCGCGTAGCGGATCGCGGTGGATGTCAGCGATGTCTTGCATGCCTCGCGTGCGAACTCGATATCGGCGAGGCCGAGGGGGGCCCGGCCCATAGCTGAACGGCATTACCGTGTTTACCCCATTTTACAGATCGGTCGGCACATCGTATCTTCCGCACATGGTAACGATGCCACATAAAAGACTGACGATCCGTGATATTGCGACGCTCTCTGGTGTATCGACGTCGACGGTTTCGCGGGTACTGAATAACTCCGGATATGTGAAGGCCGAGGTGCGCGAGCGCATCGAAGCCGTGATATCGCAGACGCATTACACGCCGTCGGAACTGGCGAAGCAGCTAAAATCCCATCGGTCCGGGCTGATCGGCGTGATCATTCCAAAGATCAACTCGTATACGACGGGGGGAGGTCGTCGCCGGCATTTCGTCGACACTCGAGCCGCTACGGTACCAGATGCTGCTGGCCAACACGGACAATTCGGTGGCGGAAGAAGAGGCCGCCTACGATCTGTTCCGCAGGCAGCGGGTCGCGGGCGTGCTGCATCTGGCGACGACCGTCAACGGCGGTCTGATCAATGCGATCCGCGAGGCGGGCCTCCCGATCGTGATGATCGGGCAGGACGCGAGCCATCTGGGCGTCACGAGCGTGATTCAGAACGAACGCTCGGCGGCACGCCAGATGACCGAGCATCTGCTCAATTGCGGGCATACGCGGATCGGGTTGGTGACGGTGGGCGAAGAGGATTTTCAGGTCGGCGGAGAGCGAACGGCCGGCTATGTCGATGCGTTGCAGGCGCATGGATTACTGGTCGATCCGGATTTGGTCGTCCGCGTGAGCTTCCGGGCCGAAGCAGGCGAGGAAGCGGTGGAGCGTCTCTTGCGAGCGACGGGCAAGGCGCGCTGCACCGCGATTCTGGCCGTGACCGACCGGCTCGCGGTTGGCGTGATGGCGTGTTTGCACGACCACGGCATCCGGGTACCCGACGGCATGGCGGTCGCGGGCATGGGCGATAGTGACATGGCGCGGATGGTGCGTCCTGCGTTGACGACCGTCCATTACAACTATGCGGACACGGGCGCGAAGGCTGCCCGCCTGATGCTGGACATGCGCGAAGCCAAGAGCGGCGACGTTGCGCGGGTGGTGATGCCGTATCGGCTCGTATTGCGGCGGAGCACCTGAGCCGGTCCCATTACGATGGTGTTTGACCGAAGATGCGGGTCGCGAACGAGCCGGTTGAACTATTCGGTAATGTGGTATCGATACCATATGGCACCGATACCATGACAACCAGGAAGTGGAGGAGACAAATGACTGAAATCGACACCGCACAGGCGCTGCTGCCGTTGGTGGGCGGTCCCGCGAACATTGCGCGGCTCTCGCACTGCGCGACCCGACTGAGGCTCGTCGTCCATGACGCCGAGCAGGTCGACCATACGGCGATCGGCGCGCTCGGTCTCGTGAAAGGGTCGTTCAGCGGCGCCGGACAGGTGCAGATCATCATCGGCCAGGGCACCGTCGAGAAGGTTCACGATGCGCTGCAAGCGCTGCTGGGTGCGTCGGCAACCGGATCGCTCGAGGACGTGAAGCAGGCCGCCGTCGCCCAGCAGAACGCCGCGCAGAAGCTCGCGCGCACGCTGTCGAACATCTTCGTGCCGATCATTCCGGTGATCGTCGCATCGGGCTTGCTGATGGGCCTGCTCGGCATGCTGAAGAGCATGGGGTGGATCACCGGCGACAGCGCCGTGTTCCAGATCCTGAACATCTTCGCGAGCACGGCGTTCGTGTTCCTGCCGATCCTGATCGCATTCTCGGCGGCCCGCGATTTCGGCGTATCGCCATTCCTGGCGGCGGCACTCGCCGGGATCATGATCCACCCGGACCTGCAGAACGCCTGGACGCTCGGCAGCGGCGTGCACGAATACTGGGATCTGTTCGGCCTGCACGTGGCGAAAGTCGGTTATCAGGGCACGGTGCTGCCGATCCTGCTGGCGGTCTGGATGATGTCGTGGATCGAGCGTGGCGTGAAGCGATTCATGCCGAACGCGATCGATCTGATCTTCACGCCGTTCCTGACGCTGCTGATCTCGGGCGCGATCGCGCTGACGGTGGTCGGCCCGATCGGGCGCGCGCTTGGCGATGGCCTGTCGTTCGGCCTGCAGGCGATCTATCAGCATGGTGGCGCGCTCGCCGGCGTGGTGTTCGGTGGCCTCTATTCGTCGATCGTCGTCACGGGCATCCATCACAGTTTCCATGCGATCGAGACGGGTCTGCTCACTAATCCGTCGATCGGGGTTAATTTCCTGCTGCCGATCTGGTCGATGGCCAATGTCGCGCAAGGTGGCGCGGCGCTCGCCGTGTTTTTCACGACGCGCGACGAGAAGATCCGGCAAATCGCGGTGCCCTCTGCGCTGTCGTGCCTGATGGGGATCACCGAAGCCGCGATTTTCGGCGTCAACCTGCGGTTCTTCTGGCCGTTCGTGTTCGCGGCGATCGGCGGTGCGGTCGGCGGCGGCTGGGTGGTTGCGACGCACGTCGGCATGACGGGCATCGGCCTGACCGGCCTGCCGGGGCTGGCAATCGTCCGCCCGGACGGCATTCTGAACTACCTGATCGGCGGCGTGCTCGCATTCTCGGTTGCATTTGCCGGTACGTGGCTGCGCGGCGTCAAGGCGAAGGTGGCATACGGAGAGATCGCCGGTGCCTAACGTGACCGATCTCGATGTCATCGCCGATCGCTGGCGGCCGTCGTTCCATCTGTGTCCGCCGCAAGGGCTGATCAACGATCCGAATGGACTGATCTACTGGCAAGGCGCGTATCACGTGTTCTATCAATGGAATCCGAGTGGTTGCGTGCATCTGAACAAGCACTGGGCTCACGCGAAAAGCACGGACCTGATTCATTGGGAGTCCATGCCGATCGCGCTCGCGCCGGACATGCCGTACGACGCGCAGGGCTGCTATTCCGGCAGCGCGATCGACGACGGCGGTGCGATGGTGCTGATGTATACCGGCAACGTGCGCGATGACGCGGGCGGCCGCTCGAGCTATCAGTGTCTCGCACGGTCGTCCGACGGCGAGCGGTTCGACAAGCTCGGGCCAGTGATCGACGGCGCGCCACCCGGCTATACGGACCATTTCCGCGACCCGAAGGTGTGGCGGCAAAACGATGCATGGTACGCAGTGATCGGTGCGCAGCGGGACGATCTGACCGGGACCGTCGTGCTCGCCAAGAGCGCGGATCTGCGTTCTTGGCGCATCGTCGGTGAACTGGTCGAGTCGGTTGCATCCTGCTACATGGTCGAGTGCCCGGATCTGTTCGAGCTCGGTGGCAGCACGGTGTTGATTGGCTGCTGGCAGAGCGAGGAAACCCGTGGCGGCGAGACGCGCCGCGATGATGTTGCTGGTTATTTGGTCGGCGACGTGGACTTGGACGCGCCGAAATTTTCGTATGGCGCCTTTCGCGTGCTCGACCGCGGCTTCGATTTTTACGCACCCCAGACGCTGCTTGCGCCGGATGGGCGACGGCTGATGATCGGCTGGATGGGGCTGCCGTTACAGCCGGATACGCCGACAATCGCGTCTGGCTGGACTCACTGCCTGACGATCCCGCGCGAACTGAGTCTCGAAGGCAGGCGGCTACGGCAGCGGCCGCTGCGCGAACTCGAGCGTCTGCGTGGGGCGGCCGTCACGATGCCTGAGACCGCCCTCGCGGCGGGCGAATCCGCAGCGCTGCCGCGGGCGCCGGGCGCGGCATGGGAACTGGACGTGTCGATCCACGCGGGCTCCGGAGCGGACTGGGTGCTGCACGTCTTCGAAAGCGACGAGCAAACTCTGCGCATCGTGCACGACGGACGTCGCGGCACGCTCACGCTCATTCGGCATTGCCCGATGGCCGGGCATTTCGACGACCTCGCGGAGTGCGAGAGCGCATCGGACGTCACGCGGCTTCGGCTATTTGTCGACAGTAGTTCGGTCGAGATCTTCGTGAACGATGGCGAAGAGGTGTTCACGACGCGCTGTTACCCCACGTCGGAGCTGGCTTTGCCACGAGTGAGCGCCATGCATCCGCTGACGCTGCATCGCACCTGCATGTGGCCTTTACAAAAAAGAGACGCGTAGCGAAGACGTTCTCGAATATTTAAATCAATAATTATTTGGAGACTTTCATGAAAACGTGGATCAGCACGCTGATCGCGGTGGCTTCGCTTTGCCCGTGCACAAGGGCTTTCGCGGTGGATCTCGGCGACGACTTCAATTTCAACGGCTACGTTCGCGCGGGCTTCGTGTCCGGGCACAAGACGGATACTGGCGGTGTCAACAAATACGCGCTCGGTAATGGTGCCGAATTGTTCCGCCTCGGCAACGAAGGCGACACCTACGCGGAACTCACTTTCAAGAAGACGTTTCATTTCGACGGCGGTATCACATGGTCGGCGGCCTATACTGCGACCTACTGGAACCCGCAGGCGAATTTCCGCGGGATGCAGGGCCAGGGCCAGTATTTCGGCAAGGAAATGTACGTCGCGACGAGCGGCTACGCATTCTCGCCGCAAACGGAATTCTGGGCTGGTCGGCGCTATATCGAGCGCGAGGACGTGCATATCGTCGACCACTTCTTCTACAGTGTTGGCGGCCCGACGATCGATCCGGGCATCGGCGCGACCAACATCCCGTTCATCGGATCGAGCAAGCTTGGCGTCAGCCTGTTCCGCAGCGAACAGCATTACAGCCCGACGCTGAACCGGAAGGACGCGACGCGGATGAACGTCGACGTCTACGACATTCCCGTCACGCAGGGCGGCAAGCTGCGCGTAATCGGCGAAGTGATGCGCGGAGATTTCCCCGGCGGCAGTTCGGGCGCCGCACTGACGTTCAAATATGACCACGCGAATTTCCTGCTGCCCGGCGTGACGAATTCGGTATGGCTGCAGGGCAGCACCGGTTATGCGTCGCTTGAGACGGGATTCGGCGGGCTCGAGAACCCGAGCGGCACGCGCAGCGTGCGCTTGGTCGATTCGGTGAACTGGCAATTCGGACGCTTCGGCGGTCAGGCGCTGGCGGTGTACCAGCGTAGTCAGGGTCAGCACGATTCCGGCAGCGCTACGGGCACGTCGTTCGGAGGCCGCCTGTCGTATGCGGTCGCGCACAACGTAAAGCTATTGACGGAATGCGGCTGGACGACGCTGCGCGCCAACGGTGGGCCGCTTCAGAAGCTAGACAAATATACAGCGGCGCTTGCATTCAGTACAGGGCCCGAGTTGATGACGCGCCCCGAGCTGCGCCTTTACGCGACCCATGTCGCGTGGAATCAGGCGGCGCTCGACGCGCAGGGGATGAACTGGGGTTCGTGGTCGGCGGGCCGGAATTCGACGAACATGATCGGTGCGCAAGTCGAAAGCTGGTGGTGATCCGGGGCTTCCAGCGTGTCGTTTTCAACGTTGCGATTTTCAGGAGTGCGTATGTTGTCTAAACAAATTCAGATGAGCGTGCTTGCGCCGCTGTCGGGCACGGTCGTGCCGATCGAAGCGGTCCCGGATCCCGCGTTCGCGCAGAAGATGGTCGGCGACGGCCTGTCGATCAATCCGCAGACCAATATCGTGCTGTCGCCGATCGCAGGGCGCGTGATCGATCTTCACGCATCGAGGCATGCGGTCGTCGTCGAGGGCGAATGGGGCGTCAGGGTGATGGTGCATGTCGGCATCGACACGGTCATGCTCGACGGCGAGGGCTTCGACGCGCTCGTCGCGAAGGGGGACGACGTGCTCGCCGGTCAACCGCTGCTGCGTTTCGACTTGGCGCACGTGGCCGCGTATGCGGCGAGCATGCTCACGGAAATCGTCGTCGTGAATAGCGAGTGCGTGTCGCGGATGGACAAGAGCGTGGGCGCCGTCGAAGCGGGAAAGAGCGTGCTGCTGACGCTGCATCTCGCATCGCAGACCACCGGCGGTGCAGCGCCCGAGCAGGACGGGGAGTGGTTGTATTCCCCGTTTATCCTACTGCCGAACCCCGCGGGCTTGCATGCTCGGCCTGCCTCGGTACTCGCGCGGGAGGCGCGGCAGTTCTCCGCGCACGTCGTGCTGTCGTGCGGGGCGCTCGACGCCGATGCGAAATCGGCGGTCGACGTGATGGCACTCGCAACGGGGCAGGGTGACGAAGTGTGCGTGAGCGCGCGCGGCGGCGATGCCGCGCAGGCGCTCGAGCGCCTCGTGGGTGTGCTGCTGGATGGGTGCGGCGAGCGTATCGACCATGTCGCCGCGTCCGGTCCACGGTGGCAGGACACGGCGCGCGCCGCAGCCGCGGATGCGGCGGTGGGAACGTTCGCGGGCGTCGGCGCGTCGCCTGGGCTCGCCGTCGGCAGCATCGTACAGTGGCGCGGAGCCGAGCTCGAGTTCGACGAAGCGGGCGGTACGTTTGACGACGAGCGTCCGCGCCTGTCCACGGCGCTGCGGCTCGCGGGCGAGCAGATTCAGGCGCTTGTGGCCGGCGGCGGCGAATCGGCCGCGTGTCGGGCTGAGATCATGGATGCGCATCTCGCGTTGCTCGAGGATCCGGTGCTGCTTGATGCCGCGGAAGCCAATCTGCGCACCGGTGCGAGCGCACCGGGGGCGTGGTACCAAGCGTGCCAGGCCGTCGCCCGGCGGCTGGCCGGCCACCCGAGTCCGTTGCTGCGCGAGAGGGCGACGGACATCCGTGACGTCGGCACGCGCGTACTGTCGTTGCTGACCGGCGTTCGGCGCGCAATGCCAGTCTTCGGAGACCGGTCGATCGTTCTCGCCGATGACCTGACGCCATCGGACACGGTATCGTTGGACCGCAGCAAGGTCATCGGCCTGTGCACGGTATCCGGCGGCCCGACGAGCCACGTGGCGATCCTCGCGCGGTCGATGGGGATTCCGGCGATCTGCGGAATCGACGCGGAGGCGCTGTCCCTGAGCGACGGTGCGACCGCGGTGCTCGACGGCACGGCGGGGCTGCTACGGATCGATCCCGATCCCGAACTGCTCGCCGACGTGACGCGGCGCATGGATGCCGAAGTCGCTGAGCGGCGGGCGAACGAGCAGGCCGCACATCGGATCGGCAGCACACGCGACGGTCATCGCGTGGAAGTTGTCGCGAACGTGCGGGATGTGGTGGAAGCGAAGGAGGCGGTTGCGTCGGGCGCCGAAGGAGTCGGACTGCTGCGTTCCGAATTCCTGTTCGAAGATCGCGCGACCGCGCCCGACGAAAACGAGCAGGCCGCCGCCTACGAGGCCATTGCGGCCGAACTCGGGCGAGCGCGGAAGTTCGTCGTGCGTACGCTTGACGTGGGCGGCGACAAGCCGCTGCGCTACCTGCCGCTCCCGAAGGAAGCCAATCCATTCCTCGGCCTGCGCGGCATTCGCGTCAGCCTCGCGTATCCCGAGCTGTTCCGCAATCAGTTGCGCGCGATGCTGCGCGCGGCGCCGCACGGAGACCTTCACATCATGTTCCCGATGGTTTCGGATCTCAACGAGGTGCTGGCCGCGAAGTGCATCCTGCAGGACGAGCAGCAGAAATACCCGCATCCGGTCAAAATCGGCGTGATGGTCGAAGTGCCTGCGGCGGTGGCGATCGTCGAGGCGCTGGCGCGGGAGGTCGACTTCTTTTCGATCGGCACCAACGATCTCGCACAATACACGCTTGCGATCGATCGTGGGCATGCGAAGCTGTCGTCTCAGGTCGATACACTGCATCCGGCCGTGCTGAAGATGATCGACCTGACGGTGGCGGGCGCGCACGCCCACGGAAAGTGGGTCGGCGTATGCGGCGCGATGGCCTCCGATCCTGCCACGACGGCGATTCTCGTCGGGCTGGGCGTCGATGAGTTATCGGTGAGCGTGCCCGCGATTGCCGCGATCAAGGCGGAACTGGCGAAGCTCGACTTCGACGCGTGCCGCGCATTGGCCCGGCGCGTGCTGAAGCTCGGCAGTGCTAGGCAGGTGCGCGACGCGATCGTCGGCGGGCCGGCTGACTGACGCCGCGAACATCGACGATGCGCCTGTCAGGCGTGCCGGTCCCCCGGTTTGCCAACCATTGATTCACCAAGTAGACGATGAACACGCACGCCTTTTCTTCCGCGCCCGAGCGGCCGCTCGACATGGTGATTTTCGGCGGCGCCGGCGATCTGGCCGCGCGCAAGCCGCTTCCGGCGCTCTACATGGCGCATCTGCACAGCAGCCTGCCCCCCGAGACGCGCATCATTGCCGTTGGCCGCAGCGGCTGGACGCGTGAACGGTATCTGACCTTCGAATTGAAACATGGCGATTGCGATATCGATTGTGCGAGTATCGAGCGTCGCTTGTCTCCACATTGACCCACCACGGGAAGAAAAATGAACGAAGCAACATCAGACAATACAGCCCGGTTATGGCAGGACATCACGGTTGTCGATAATTTTTTGCCTGGCGCAGAGCAATCAGCGATCTACCACACGCTGTCCAACGGAGCATGGACTCACGGGTGGCGTTCACGCAGTGGCGAGGGTGCACAGCCATTCTGGCATCAACATTTTGTTGGCCCGAAAGGCTCCTTGCAAACCGGGCAGGAGGAACAAGGCGAGGAGAAACTCGCTCGTGACGCGCCGCTGTTGCACGCGTTCTGGGGGAGGTTGTCAACGTCGTATCTGAGCGCGCATGACCTGCATAGCTGCTATGCAAATGGTTTGCCATATGGCACCGACGGTGCACTTCACACTGACTCGCTTGCTCCAGGCGCCTGCACGGCGGTGTACTACCCGCACACCGAGTGGGATCCGGATTGGGGTGGCGAGACCATCCTGTTTAACGAGCAGAAGGACGACATTCTGGCAGCGATCTATCCAAAGCCAAACCGGTTGCTGATTTTTCCGGGATTCGTCCATCACGTTGCGCGTGGCGTGTCGCGAACCTGCCCGGTCATGCGGATCACCTTGATGTTCAAGACACAGATCAATGCTGCCTCGATCCGGTAATCTGAAACATCGTCTGCCAGGGAACGCCGCTCGGTCAAGGCCTGTTGTCTGCGACCGCCATCGATCATCCATTGTCGAAACGGCTCAGGCCCAATTGTGTCGATTCGCGACATTTCTCGACATTTCTTGACGCCAGTCATCATTTTGATCTCTTAGCTTCTCAGCAGCCCTCGCTATTTGATGCCGGGTGTTACAGGGGGAGCCTCCCCTTGACAGATGATGGGGTAAAAGATCAAAAATGAATAACTTAGCTCACCATAATATATCATTTAATAATTCGGGGTTGCGTGCGATTTCAGTGGGCGTGATGGCCTTGTTCGCCATTATTACTCCCGCGGCGCACGCACAAGGCTACGTTGATCCGGGTCGACTCGGAGATCCGGGTAGCTGGAAAACACCGGAATTCAAGGCCGATTGGGGATTGAATCAGATGAATGCCGAGTACGCCTACGCCCAAGGCTATAACGGAGGAAACGTCAAGGCTGGCGTGCTGGATTCCGGGATTTATATTCAACACCCTGAATTTTCATCAGATCGCTTCCATCCTGTTTCGACAGTCGGCACCTACTCTTCCAATGGGTCTTTGAGTGATGGATCGGATGACGCCAATGGTTTGAGCTACGATCCGAAATACACCAAGGATGATATAACTGGCGCGTTTAAAAAGGGACAACCATTCAATGTTCCTGGAACGTTCATTGATGAAGTCAACAACACGCACGGAACTCATGTGAGCGGTACCATTGGCGCGACGCGCGATGGTGTTGGGATGCACGGGGTCGCCTTTGGATCGCAGGTATATGTCGCGAATACCAATGGTACGGACGACAATGCCATGCAGGGGCCAGATTTTCTTGATTATGGCTATTTCAAGGCGGCCTATCAGGCGCTTGCCAGTCAAGGTGTCCGTATGGTTAATAATTCCTGGGGACAAAATTCGGCAAATCCTTTGGACAACGACATGAGCAGTGTCCAGAGTATGACGACTGCATACCGTCGGTTCTGGGATAAAAATCAGGCAGGACAGAAAACGTGGCTGGAGGCCATGACCGAAGCGGTCAAGGAGCACGGATTTATTCAGGTCGTTTCGGCGGGCAACAGTGGCGATGGAACGTCGAGTGCAGGTATTGGCGCCAACCCGGACATGAATGCCAGCATTCCATATTTCCGGCCCGATGTGGAAGGTCGCTGGCTGGCGGTGGCGGCATCAGACCCGCCTCCGTCAACGTCACCCGGTGGACAGACGGCTGACTCGACGATTGCATCGTATTCGAATCGCTGCGGTGCTGCCAAATACTGGTGTGTGGATGCACCGGGGAGTCGCATCAAAAGCACAGTCAATCCCAATTATCCATTTGATGGCTCGCATAAAGGGAGGCTGTATGAATCAGTTGACGGCACATCGATGTCGGCACCGCATGCATCGGGAGCCCTGGCCGTCATCATGCAACGATTTCCCTACATGACGAATGAGCAGGCCCTCAGCGTTCTGCTGACTACTGCGGGTCATAACGGAGTGCTCACGCAAAAGCCGAACGAAATCGATGGGTGGGGGAATATCGATCTTCGTGCTGCGATGAAAGGCCCGGGGCAGTTGACCGGCCTCTTTGAAGCAAAGCTGGACAAGGGCGTCAGCGATACCTGGTCTAACAACATCACGGACAACGCACTCGTTCAGCGCAAGCAGGAAGATGGCGCGGAACACGCGCAGTGGGTGGAAACGCTCAAGGACAAGGGCTGGCAGAATGGTCTCCCCGCCAATGCCAGCGCCGACGACCGATTCATATTCGAGGTCGGTACGATCCGTGAGTATGCGTATCAACATCGCGCCTACGAGGGCAGTTTGACGAAGTCCGGTGATGGCCTGCTGACACTCTCGGGTGCCAATACATATCGCGGGTTGACGACGGTCAATGGCGGAGAGTTGAGAATCAACGGGTCCGTCACTTCGGGCACGGTAGTCAATCCTAACGGCCTCCTGACTGTGAACGGCACGAGTGCCGATGTCGCGGTCAACGGTGGGCTGGCATCGATCTCAGGCACGAGCGCGAACGTATCGATTACGGCGCAGGGCACTGCGAGGATCACTGGCAAGAGTGCGGACGTCACCGTGAACGGCGGACGGGCGTGGCTGGACGGAGCGAGCGGTGCGGTATCGGTGGGCAACGGCGGAGTCGTCAGCGGCAACGGTTCACTGCAGTCGCTGAGCGCGCAAGCCGGCGGTACAGTAGCGCCGGGCCACTCGATCGGCAGCCTGAACGTGGCGCATGACGCCAGCTTTGCGCCGGGTTCCACCTATGCGGTGGAAGTATCGCCGAACGGAAGCAGCGACCGCATCGATGTAGGCGGCCGCGCACGCCTCTCGGGTGGCACGGTGAACGCAGCGCTGGAGAGTCTGCCTCCGCCGCTGAGCCTGTCGCAGATGGGCACGCTGCTGGGCCGCAGCTTCACGATCCTGAACGCGGCCGGCGGTATCGATGGCCGGTTCGACGCGATGCCGCAGCGTTACCTGTTCGTCGGCACGGCGCTGACCTACGGCCCGAACAGCGTGAATCTCTCCGTGAACCGCAACGCGACACCGTTTGCGAGCGTGGCAGACACGACCAACGGTCGCAGCGTGGCAAACGCGCTGGAGACGGTGAACGGGAACAACGCGGTGTACCGGAGCGTGCTGCTGGCCTCGGACGCGGCAGTGCCGCAGGCGGCGTTCCATCAGCTTTCGGGTGAGATTTACCCGGCGGCATACGGGATGCTGATCAACGAGAGCCGCAAGGTGCGCGATGCAGCGCTGGACCGTCTGTGGACGGTAATTCGCGATGCGGTACCCGGGGCGAGCCGTACGGGGGCATGGGCGCAGGTACTGGGCTCGTGGGGCAGCACGGGAGGCAATGGCAACGCAAGTGGTTATAAGAGCTCGACGGGGGGCTTCCTGGCCGGGGTCGACGGTGCGGTTCGCGAGGACCTGCGCGTGGGGGCGCTGGCAGGATATAGCCACAACTCGGTGAGTCTGGACGACCAGCCTGCATCGGCTTCGTTCGACAGCTTCCATCTCGGGGCGTACGCGGGCTGGCAGCCGGGGCCATTCGGCCTGCGGATCGGTGCGATCCATTCGTGGCACCGGGGCGGGGTGGACCGGGCCGTGCAGTACGGCGCTGCGCCGGAGAGCGAGACAGGGACGCTGGAAGCCGAAACGACCCAGGTATTCGGCGAGACAGGGTACAGGCTGAACGTGGGGGCTGCCTCGGTGGTCGAGCCGTTCGCGCGGGTAGCATTCGTGCATCTGAACAACCACGGAATGACGGAGAGCGGCGGAGCGGCGGCCCTGCAGGTGCAGGGCGGCAACAACGACGTGACGTTCTCGACGCTGGGGTTGCGGGGGACGACGCAGCTGGACCTGTGCGCGAAGGTCCAGCTGACGCTGCGCGGATCGGCGGGCTGGCAGCATGCGCTGGGCGATGGGAAGCCGGTAGGCACGCTGTCGTTCGTGGCGGGCAGCTCGCCGTTTAGCGTGTCGGGCGTACCGGTGGCGAAGGACGCAGCGGTGGTGAACGTGAGTGCGGGACTGGCCCTCGGCAAGAACGGCATGCTGAGTGTGGGATATGCAGGTTCGCTGGCGAGTCGTGAATCCGATCATGCCGTGACGGGCAATCTGAACTGGAAGTTTTAAAGGCAGACACCCGGTTCGGCCAGTTTTATCGGCCGGACCGGTTGGCCGGTTATCTTGACGTACAGCGCCCCGACATCGGTGATATTGCGCAGCGCCAGCCAGATGAGCTTCGCTGCTGCGTCATCGGTCGGGAAGTGCCCGCGCGTCGTGATGATCTTGCGCAGTGGCGAATTGATATTCTCAATGGCATTCGTGTGTATATAACCTTGCGGATATCCGGCGCAAATGCAAGGAACGGAATCCCGCGATCCCAGGCCTTGCGCCAGGCGATACTGACAGGCGGGAATTTCTGGCCCCAGGGACCTTCAGCAAACGCATCAAGCGGCCTGAGCGGCTTCCGCACGGGGGGCCGTGCAGATCGGTTTGATCGCGGCAGCCAGCCCCTTACGGTCCTTCCAGCTTGCGTAATCGAGGCTGTTTCGAATCAGGTGGACGATGCAGGTTTGCAGCGTGGTCGCCGGGAACACGGCAGCCAGGGCCTCGGGCATCCCTTTGAGACCGTCGGTCACCGCGATCAGGACATCGTGGACGCCGCGTGTTTTAAGTTCGTTGAACACCTTCATCCAGAGCGCGGAGTTGGAGATCACCGCCTTCCGCCAGAAGATATGAGTAGGCGCGATGCAAACTATAAGACGCACCCGCTACCAAATCCAACGCACGCCACCGATGTTTGCCCAGGCGTCACTTTCTGAAACGCAACGCTATTGTTCCGCGATCAACGCGATCGCAACCATCAAGTCATCAACGACCCGGTCGAACGCGTCGGTCGCTGGGTCCTCGCGCGCCGGCGTGCGCACGTAGCCGACCAGCACTTTGCGCTTGACGCGCTCTAGCGCACGGGCCCGGCCGCTTCGGCTCGATGTGCAGCGTCACTAGGCCGCGCGGCAGCGTCGACTCCTTGAAAAGGATGCATCTTCTGCTCGATGATCGAAGATCGGCATCAAAAATAAAGGCAGCGTGTTTTATATTCCGTATCAGTGGCGATCATAATTTTATTTAATTTGTATATTAATGTACTGGAAATTTATACATTTCTGCACAATTAAATTGCGGATCAATAATTTATTGAGAACTACTATCGCACGTGCATAGCTGCTTCTGCCATACATCGGCGTTGTTGCATAAATCCTTCGTGATGACGAGGTGGAGCCTTTGTTCATGATTTCATGTGATGCGTACGGAGTGCAGGCGGGCGAGCTCAGTCATGCGATTGAGTACGCCCACGCGGATCGCGACGTCGGCCGCCTGCGAGTCGGTTCGGCGTGCCCACAGGTAAAAACCCGTGAACGTTTTGAGCCGAGGCATCGCATTCTCGGCCAACGAACGACAGTAATAGCCGCCGGAGCCCTTCTTCCATTCCCGGCGGCCGAGCCGTACGATCGCGTCGCTCGCTCCGTTGCACCTTGCGGCGCCCGACACGGTCGCCTTCCAGTGACCGGCGCCCTCGCGCGGCATGGCACGGCTTCGAGTCGTACGCACCATCGCCTCGTGCGCTATCAAATCGTTCGTCGGCCGGAATCCAGTCGATCGATTGGCCAAGACATTGCCGTCAGCAACGTCATGATGCGTCATCAGCGCGGCCTGCACCTGACGGGTGCGTGTGTCGAGCGCGAGATACACCTCGCGCCACGTGCAGCGTTTCGAATAGCCATACTGGCGGACCTCATTCGCCTTCGCCGTGTCGACCTCCAAATGAATTGGGTCGCCGTCGCGAACGATCGGCAGTTGTACATCAAGCGTTTGTGCGCGGCGAGTCGGCGTTGCGTAGTTCGGTATCGGCAAGGTGGCGAAGGCCAGATCGTGCAAACTTTGCGCAAAACCCTGCAGGGCGCGCAGTGGCAAGCGAAACACGGTCTATGAATCAGAGGCATCGTCCCAGTCGTTGCGCGAAAACGTCACCGCCACGTGTCCGGATTGATATAACACTGCCATCCGGCGGTGGGCGTATTTCGTCAGTGTTAATTTTGGAGCGAGTGCGCCGTCTGCAAAAATATATTGACCGTAGAGATGGGGGTTGAATGTTTAAAGGTCGAATTCATCGTCGGTATTTTTATTTGGTTAAATATTTTCTATTTTTGGGTTTTGCTATGCTGCCGCCGAGCGACGTGATGGCTAAATTTACTTCATTTTTAAAAAATCAGCAGCAAATAAATTCTGCGAAAGTGATTATCGTTGATCCGAGTTTGAATTTTCGGGTGCGTATAAGCGAAGAAAAAATGCAGGAAGTAGGTAAATTGTATGGCACGGAAGATCGCGATCGAATTTCTGGTCTTATAAAAATCATTGAGGAGTCCGATGTTCATGATCGCGTTGGTTCCGGTGTCGCTGCATCCGATATTTCGAGTAATGATTTTGAGCCGAGAGAGGGGATTTATTTATTTTCAAAAGATGGTGAAATTTATAAGTTTCTTTTTTCAAAAAAATATGAAGGCGCTTCGACGGTGCAAGGGTCGTTTAATGGAAGGCCGATTACGGCAAGAAGTTCGATTCCGCGCGCACTTCAGTCTTGGGTGGATGAATAATCTCAATCATATGAATTAAATCAGATTATTTGATTTGCGGGTATGCAAATTTGAGTGCGCAAGAAAGGCTGTGCACTCAACTGGCGTCACTCGATCTCAAGTGAATCGAGTGATTTTTTTGGCCAACATGAACTTTGGCCAGTTTATGTCGAAGGAGCATTGCCTTGTTGACGACCAAAGATTTCGAAGCGACTGCTTTCTCTCTGGAAGATTTCCTCAAGAGCCATGGGAGATCAGGTTTTCCTCCGAAAGTGTCAGAGGGAATTTTTCCGAAGGCGAATCCAATCAACCTCGAGCGAGTAGCGAACACAGCAGCAACGGCTATCACTGCTGATGATTTCGTGGTGAAGGGCGCTACAGCCCAAGACATTGCTGATCTAAATACCAGTCTCGCTTATCTCGAAACCAGTGCGAATGCCCTAAAAATCATTCAGGGTATGAAGGCCAACAAGGTGGCAATCGAGATTATTCACAACGGCGACGATCATTATTCCCCTGACAGCAATACTATTGCCTGGGATCCCCACTCGGCACTGACGGTCCAAGATAACGCAACAGGACAGGCCGTGGGCGTCCAATCCGCAGCGCTCGGTCTGGCTCATGAAGGTGCGCATTCGACGGATCCAGATCTGGCAACGCATAGTGGGACCCTTAATGCGCAGTACGACAATGATGCCGAAAAATACGCGGTGGCCAAAGAGGATCTCATCGCCACCGACCTGGGGGAGACGTTACGCTACAACCATCTCGGGTTCGGGTTGCCAAACGAAGTGAACCCGACAGAACACAGCACGCCCAAGGGTGATGGAACCTACACCTATGCCGAATGGAGCGGCGGCAAGATCATCACGGGTGACACTTACCAGATGGGAATGTCGCCCGCCAATCTCCCTGACGTCAGTGCTGGCCAGACATTGGCCGCCCGGACGCTCAGCAACCTGATCAGCGCGATGGGAGCTTTCGAGCCTCAAGCTGCAGTTGTCAGCCACCTGAGTGCGATAAATGATTCGCACGCAACGCTGCAATTGGCAGTTGGCCGCTAAGCCGGTCCGGTAGTTATGCAGCCTCCCCTGTATCGGCAGGGGAGGTATTGTCCTCCTGAAACGCTGACGCGATTTCCACGCATGTATGCTCCTCAGCAAGAATTGCCGCAGCCGCCGGACGATCCCGGCCTGTCGGCGCTTGTATTGATTGCACAGTTTCACGGTATCGCGGCAAACGCCGCGCAAATAAGGCATGCCTCGGGATCAACGGGCGATCAGCTTTCAGTCAGCGATCTCCTATTAGCGGCACGCAGCCTTGGTCTCAAGATCCGCCAGGTTCGGATCACTGAAAGTCGGTTGCCCAAGACCCCGTTGCCTGCCCTGGTGATCGACGAGCGCGGCAAACATTTTATTCTCGCAAAATGCGATGAGAATAAAGCGCTGGTTCTCGATGCCGGGGCGTCCGGGCCATCAATTTGCGAGCCCGCCTCAGTGATCTCCCGATCCGGCGGCCAGATGCTGCTGTTTGCGTCGAGGGCATCGCTTACCGGGGCGTTGGCGCATTTCGACTTCTCATGGTTCGTCCCAGCTGTCGTCAAGTACCGGAAGCTCCTGCTGGAAGTTCTGCTGGTCTCAGCCGTGCTGCAATTGTTTGGCCTGGTCTCGCCGCTGATGTTCCAGGTCGTGATGGACAAGGTATTAGTCAACCGTGCCTTCACTACCCTCAATGTCGTCTGCATTGCCTTACTGGTAAGCGCGATCTTTGAGGTGGTGCTGTCGGGCGTACGCAATTATGTGTTCGCACACACCGCGAGCCGCATCGACGTCGAACTTGGCGCGAAGCTGTTCAGGCATCTGCTGACGCTGCCACTTGCCTACTTCGGTGTGCGCCGCGTCGGGGATACGGTCGCCCGGGTCAGGGAACTGGAGAACATCCGCAGCTTCCTGACGGGACAGGCAGTCACTGCCGTAATCGATCTATTCTTCTCGATCATCTTCCTCGGGGTCATGTGCCTGTACAGCGTGTGGTTGACGCTGGTCGTAGTCATTTCATTGCCGGTGTATGCAGCGATTTCCATGACGATCACGCCGATTCTGCGCACCAGGCTGAACGAGAAGTTCGCCCGGACCGCCGACAATCAGTCCTTTCTGGTGGAAACCGTATCAAGTGTCGAAACCGTGAAGTCGATGGCTGTCGAGCCGCAATTCACACGGCGCTGGGACAATCAACTTGCCGGCTATGTGTCGGCGGGGTTTCGTGTCAGTGCGCTTGGCAACGTCGGCCAGCAGCTGATCCAACTCGTCGGAAAGCTTGTTACGCTGGTGACGCTTTATCTCGGTGCGCGCTTTGTGATTGAAGGCAAATTGTCGGTCGGTCAGCTCGTTGCCTTCAACATGATGTCGCAGCACGTCGCGGTGCCCGTGCTGCGGCTCGCCCAGCTCTGGCAGGATTTCCAGCAGGTGGGTATTTCGATGGGGCGGCTGGGAGATATTCTCAATACCCGGACCGAACTGCCTCAAAGTCGCCAGGCCCTGCCCACGGTTCGAGGCGACATCAGTTTCCAGAACATCCGATTTCGTTATCGCCCCGATGGTCCGACTATCCTCAATGACATTTCACTCGACATTTCTGCGGGTGAAATCGTTGGCATCGTCGGACGATCCGGCTCCGGCAAGAGCACGCTGACCAAACTGGCACAGCGGCTCTACTTACCCGAACAGGGACGCGTGCGGGTCGACGGCATCGATCTCGCACTTGCCGATCCTGCCTGGTTGCGCAGGCAGATCGGCGTCGTGTTGCAGGAGAACCAGCTGTTCAATCGGTCGATTCGCGAGAACATCGCCGTCACGGATCCGGGTATTGCCCTCGACGTCGTCATGCACGCAGCGCAGCTCGCTGGCGCGCACGATTTCATTTCCGAGATGCCAGAAGGTTATGACACGATCATCGGCGAACATGGTTCGAATCTGTCTGGCGGCCAGCGCCAACGGCTCGCGATTGCCCGCGCACTCGTCACCAATCCGCGCATCTTGATTTTCGATGAGGCGACTAGCGCGCTGGACTTCGAAACCGAACACATCATCCAGAGGAACATGCGGGCGATGTGTAACGGCCGGACAGTGATCATCATCGCCCACCGTCTCAGTTCCGTACGGCACGCCAATCACATCGTCGCGATGGACAAGGGCCGCATTGTGGAGCGCGGCACGCACGACAGCCTGTTGGCGCAACAAGGGTACTACGCACATCTGGTATCGCTCCAGAACGCCTGACTCTTCCTCTTCTTCCGGTTGCTGTCCATGAAATCAATACTCCCAGGGGTCAGCACGCTGCTGGGCCGCTACGTCGCGGTTTTCCGAGAATCGTGGCTGATTCGCCGCGAGCTCGACACCCAACCACGCCTCGAACACGAGCGCGCCTTCCTGCCCGCCAGTCTCGAGCTGGTCGAAACACCGGTTCACCCGCTGCCACTCTGGACGATGCGCGTCTTCGTGGCGCTCAGTGCGGTGGTGGTATTGATCGCGTTTTTCGGGAAACTCGATATTGTCGCCACCGCGCCGGGCAAGCTGATTCCCCGCGAGGAGGTCAAGACCATTCAACCGGCGTTGACGGGCGTTGTCCGTCAGATCATGGTCCGTGACGGACAACGGGTCGAGGCCGGGCAATTGCTGATGGAGCTTGATACGACCCAGGCGGCGGCGGATTCCGACAAGGCACGGCTAAGCCGGATCGATGCCGCGCTAACAGCGGAGCGGTCGCGCGCGCTGCTATTGGCACAGGTCCACGCACAGGCGCCGACGCTCGGCCTGGTGGAGGGTGCCAGCGAACAGCAGCAATCGGAGGCCCAGCATTTCGCTGAGGGCTTCTATAACGAATATCGCGACAAGCTGAATAGTGCTCGGGCAGAACTGATGAAACGCGAGGCCGAATTCGGCACAACGCAACAGCAGATTGCCAAATTGGTCGCGACCGCGCCTTTGGCACGCCAGCAAGCGGATGATTATCGCGCGTTGGCATCGGACAAATATGTCGCGCGGACGGAGTATCTCGATAAGGAGCAAACCGCATTGGGCCAGGAACACGAACTCGCTGCCCAGCGCAGCCATGCCCGGGAACTGACGGCTGGTATTGCGCAGCAGCGTGCAGAAATCGCCTCGGTCACATCGGATTTCAGGCGCGCGCAGCTTGATCTGCTGGACAAGGCCACGCAGCAATTGGCGCAAAGTCGAAACGACGAAACCAAGGCCGATACGCGGCAGAAGCTGCTCAGTCTGACCGCGCCGGTTGACGGGACCGTCCAGCAGTTGCGGGTTCACACCCTCGGCGGTGTCGCGACGGCGGCCAATCCAGTCATGGAGATCGTGCCGGATGACGTGCTTGAAGTCGCGGCCAATATCGAGAACAAGGATATCGGCTTCGTGAAGGTCGGGCAGCTGGCGATCGTCAAGATCGAGGCGTTTCCGTACACCCGCTATGGCTATCTGAAAGGTACGGTCGAGACCGTGTCGAACGATGCCGTGCAGGAAAGTAAGCGCGGGCTGACCTTCGTCACTCGGATTCGGCTGGAGACCAATCGGATCCGAGCAAACGATACCTGGATCAACCTCACGCCGGGGATGACGGTCACCGCCGAAGTCAAGACCGGAAAGCGCAGCGTCGCACACTACTTCCTGGATCCCGTCATCCAGACGGGGCAGGAGAGTTTGCGTGAGCGTTAAGTCCATCGATGAACATGTCGGCGTGTGGTGGACAAGATGCGTGCTGGCGCTTGTTGGCCTGGCTTCCACGGGCGCATGGGCATTGGACCCGCTGCTGACAAACGGCGCGGTTCCGGCAACCGCGGCTGTCGACATGCTGGCCGCTTCCGCGAAGCTGTGCACGTTCACTGATCTGCCAACGCCGCTGCGTTTGCAGGATGCCGTCGAGCGGGCACTTTGCAATCATCCGAAAACGCGGCAAGCATGGGCGAACGTGAAAATTCAGGCGGCGGCGGTCGGCTTGGGCCGGGCCGCGTTCCTGCCTACCGTGAACGGCAGCTGGCAAGGTACGCGCGACAACGCGACGAATCACATCACGGGCTATCCACAATACGATTCGAACTATCAGGCCAACCTGCAGAATGCCAGCGTTTCGCTCAGCTGGGTGCTCTACGATTTCGGCGGGCGCTCGGCGGCGTTGCGCAACGCCGCCGAATTGCTGGCGGCAGCACAGGCGAACCAGCAAGCCGTCCTCGAAACGGTTTTCGCGTCGGTCGCGAAGGACTTCTATGCAGCCCAAGCCGCCCAAGGCGCACTCGCGGCCGCGCGTGAAATCGAGCGGACCGCACGTACGAGTGCTGATGCGGCGACTCGACGAGTCGACCGCGGTGTGGCAGCAATCAGCGATCAACTTCAGGCGCAGACTTCGTATGCCGAGGCGACCGTGAGCCGCACGAAGGTGGAGGGCGAATGGCTGGGCGCGATGGGTACGCTGGCGTCGGATATGAATCTGGCGCCGACGATCGCGATCGTGCTGCCGGATGTTGGTGATGGCGTTACGCCGACGCCGGAGTTCAGCGATTCGGTAGTGGCCTTGATCGACGAGGCGAAACGCACCTATCCCGGCGTCGTGGCGGCGCAGGCGCAGGTCGCTGCTGCGCAGGCCAAGGCGGCCCAGACCCGGGCCGAAGGCCTGCCGCGTTTGAGCCTCGTCGTTCAATATAACTACAACAACCAGCCAACCAGCCTGCAACTGGGATACCCCGTGTTCCCCGCGACGCATCGAGAGTGGTATCTCGGCTTTCAGGTGACGATCCCGATTTTCGAGGGTTTCATGCGGACTTATCAGGTCCGGCAGGCCGAAGCTCAGATTGAACTGCAGCGGAGCATACTGGATGAAATTCGGCAACAGGTGGGACTTGATGTCTGGACCAGCTACCAGACGCTGCAAAGCACCACGAAAAATCTCGACAACAGTGAGAGGCTACTCACGCTGGCGCAACGATCTTATGACGCAGCAGAGCGCCGTTATCGGACTGGGATCGGTCAGATTTTGGAATTGCTCAACGCGCAGTCGTCAATGGCCAGCGCGAAGCGGCAGCGGATTCAAGCGCTGACCGATTGGCGTTCGGCTCGCCTGCAATTGGCGTCGAAGCTCGGTAAGCTGGGAATGTGGAACCTATCGAGCGACGAATCGAAACCGTGAATGAACGGTCTGACGACGGCACGTGCGGTGCCAAGCCATCAGGATGTTCGAGAGCGGTGTCAATGCCGATAACTGGATCAATCTCCACCGTCGCGGTAGCTGCTGCCTCTCCAACGGGTTCGCGTCGATCGCCGGAATTGCCACACGCCACGCTGACCGCACGATTGGTGGCGGCCGCCGGGGCTTGTCGACGAACCACGTCGTCAGCTGTCGCGGTGGGGCTGTGTGCAAAGCCCGCGCAGGCGTCGCGTCGTCCGTTGCACTGCAGGCGGCCCGATTAACGGTGATCGCGCCCGCATGCTCGTACGTCTCCGCTACCGAATCGCTTCCCGCGCCGTCGCGACGAATCGATCGAAAAATGCGCGCAGCTTGGGCGGCATGTTGGACCACATGTTCCAGCGCAGCGTGACCTTTCCGTCGTCGGGCGCAAGTTCGATTGGGGGGAGTGAGCAGGCTTGAGAGGGCGGGAGGTACCTTTTCAAGTGCTCGCTGGAGCGTTTGCGAAGCTGGAAACAGCCGACATGGGTGCCTCGATGTTCGGCTGTTTCTTTGCCGCTGAATGTGGCTGGCGTCGCAAGCGCTGGTTCAGCGTGGTGGAACTCCGGCTCAACCTTGAGCTTCCGGGGCGAGTGCGTGTTGCTCCAGGACAGCGATCACCACCCCTGCTAGATCCCGATTTTCCCGTAATCGCTCGATCGTTATTTCCTGTAAGCGGCGTAGCGCAGCATTTCGCGTTTCGTTTCCGTGCGCCATCACGTATCTCATGGAGGCCTGCGCGTTCTCGTGGCTCAGTTCCTTGATTGCGTCGAGAATGATGGGCAGGCGCATGCAGATTTCCACGACGACTTGATCCTCCGGGAGCCCTCGTCCCATCATGTCGTTCCCGATGATCGCTGCAGATTTTTGAAAGCCAATGCCAAGTGCATTGGCCGCGTGCCGGATCATGGTATGGACATTGGGGTCTGCTCCGGCCTGAGATAAAGAGCACGCCGCGCTAATCGCGGCGAGTATCAGTGCGATCGCGCTTTCTTTTGTGAGTTTCGTTCTGCGAGGGGGATTTGTTTTTCGCTTTCGTGGTCTGTTATTAGCCATTTTGATGAAGTCGTCGTTGAACAATCGGAATTTATCGGATTGAGACTCAATCGGGACAGCCTTCGGGGAAAACAATCTCAGTTTCACACGGCTCGATGGCTACCGTCACGCAGAAATGCTTCGAGCGTTGGAGCTAAGTAGGCTTCCCTGATTGAACGGCGGCCGCCTATTCGCTCGTGTCGAATCATGAGTGCGTGTTAGTTGAGCTTTTGATCACAGTCATCACCCTGTTCGACGCATCGCCCCGATTCTTACCACTTCCATCAACCCAACCCCACGCAAACCGGCAAAACTGACCGCCCCGGCCTAAAGTTTTCCCTTCCCGGGCCGTACTTACATCCACGGGGCGCGCTCCGGAGGGGGCTTGTCACCAATGCTTTCATCCGGTTACAGGCGGGCCGGCCTAATTTTGAGATGCTTGGCGGGTTGCACGCGGGGAGTTGGATCGAGCATGAAGAAAGGCGGAATGACGAAGCGCGCGGCATGGCTGCCGGGCATGGCGGTTGCGTTTGTCCTCGCGGGTTGCGCGGGGCCGCAGACCACGACGCCGCCCGACGAGGCGAGTGCGTCGGCGGCGCAGCCCGCCTCGGCGGCTGCGCCGGACGCCGCCTCGGCCGCCGGCGTCGCAGCAGCGGCCAAACCCGCGCCGATCCGCTATGTGATCAAGCGCGGCGACACGCTGACGACGATCGCGAAAGCCAACAACTGCAGCGTTCAAGACCTTCGCGCATGGAACCGGCTCGGCCGTCGCAGCCGGCTCGCGGCAGGGCAGGTACTCAGGATCGTCCCGCGCGTCCAAGTCCAGCAAACCGCGCAAGCCACCCCCGCAGCCGCCCCGACAACTACACCCGCCCCCGTCGAGCGCGGCGCCGCGCGCCGCATCGCGCAAGATGCCACCCGCCACGCCCAGCGCGTCGCACTCGCGTGGCCGGCGCAGGGTTCGGTCATCGAAGGTTTCACACCGGGCCGCAATCGCGGCATCCAGATCTCCGGCCGCCCCGGCGATCCGATCCGTGCGGCGGCGGCCGGCCGGGTGATGTACGCGGGCGTGGGCCTGAACGGCTACGGCACGTTGATCCTGGTTCAACACAACGCGGATTTCCTCACGGCCTACGCGCACAGCCGCAAGCTGCTCGTAAAAACCGGCGACGTCGTGCGCCAGGGCGACGCGATCGCCGAAATGGGCGACGTCGACAACGGTCAGGTCGCGGTGCTGTTCGAAGTCCGTCGCGACGGCCGCCCGGTCGACCCGATGCCGTACCTGCCGGGCAAGCAAAGCCAAAGCTAGACGCCGCGGCACACGCCGGCTCGCGCAATCTTTTCGTTTCGCTTATCGTGACGATCCAAGCGCGCCCACCCGCACGCGTCCCGCTTCACGTTTTCCGCTTGCCGCCATGCGTCGTCTTCCTCCGCTGAACGCCCTGCAAATCTTCGTTGCGGCGGCGCGCCACCGCAGCTTCACGCGCGCGGCCGATGCCCTGTGCCTCACACAGGGCGCGGTCAGTCGGCAGATCCAGTCATTGGAGGCGCATTACGGTTTCCCGCTGTTCCGCCGCCAGGCGAAGGGCCTGACGTTGACGGCGGAAGGGGAGCAACTGCTGCCGGTCGTCGCCGACAGCTTCGCGCGCATCGAGGAGATTTCCCTGCGGCTCACGCGTCAACACGCGGGCCTGGCGCTGAAGGTGCCAACCTGCGTGATGCGCTGGATCCTGCCGCGCATGACGCGCTTCCAGGGCGAGCATCCCGATCCGCAGGTGCAGATGACCACCAGCTGGCAGCACGAAGTCGACTTCCAGCGCGAGCCGTTCGACGCGGCGATCGTCTATGGCGTGTCGCCCGGCGCCGGCGTGCGCGCGGTGCCGCTGTTCGACGAGCGCCTGACACCCGTCTGCACGCCCGAACTGCTCGCCGAAAAGCCGCTCGTCGGCCCGGCCGACCTCGCGCAACACACGCTGCTCCACCCAACCCGAGACCACCGCGACTGGCGCATGTGGCTCGACCACGCCGCCGTGACGAACGTCGATCCCGCTCACGGGCCCAGTTTCGAAACGCTGGACCTGGCCACCCAAGCCGCCCTACAGGGTTTCGGCGTGGCGATCAGCGACGTCACGCTGAGCGACGACGACGTCATTGCTCGGAGGCTCGTGAAGCCGTTCGACATCGAACTGCGCACGGGCGCGCGCTATTACTTCGTCTATCCGGACAGCGCCGCCCGCTCGCGCCAGGTCGCGCTGCTCAGCGAGTGGCTCGCCGCCCACCGTGCATAGCAGGCGCCGAGCCGTCGAGATTACTGATAGGTAACGACCGCGATCAGGCGTTGGCCGCGATCGTGCTGGTTCGCGGGCACGCCGATCGGCTGGCTGGCTTCGGTGAAGCGGACGGTGCGCAGGACCTTCTGATTGTCGTTGTCGACGAACGCGACGTTGCCGGAGGCGGGGCGCGGGCACGCCGAGCGCAGTTGAAGCCGATCCGCCGGCGCGGCGGCGAGGCTGAAGTTGCAGGGCGGTTCGACGATCATGCCGGAGAAGCGGATCATGCCGCTTTGTGCGAGTGCCGCGCCGCACAGGCTCAGCAACGTGGCGGCAACGGCGAAAGACGCGAGGGTCGGGCGGCGTAGCATGTGTAGCTCCTTCGATTGTGCGCAGCGCGGCCAAGGTTCTCGACGAACAGCAGTCCGATACGCCACGGTGCTCTCTGCGTAAACGACATTTCCCGGAGAAACTTAAGCAGTATTCAGCGAAGCTGACGGTTAGATCATACTTGTCCGAATCACAAGTGAAAGATAGAAATGCGAATGATCGAGGGCAAGTCAGGAGACTACGTACGCGTTTAAGCGGATGGTCGGCGTCGACGGATGGCGTTGTGCCGAGACAGGCAAAAAAAACGGCCTTCCGAACAGGAAGGCCGCGGCTTGCAGCGGTATGCGCGCGAGGCGCGCCGTGCTTCAGCGCATCACGTCGCGCGCTTGCGGATCGCGCCGTAGGCGAACAGCAGCACGATCGCGCCGATGATCGACGCGATCCAGCCCGCGCCCTGGCCGGGCTGATACCAGCCGGCCGCACGGCCGAGGTAGCCGGCGATCACGGAGCCCGCGACGCCGAGCAGGATGGTCATCAGGAAGCCCATCTTGTCGTCGCCGGGCTTGATGGCGCGCGCGAGCAGCCCGACGACGAAGCCGACGATCAGTGTTTCGATGAGTTGGATCATGAAAAAAAGCCCCCCATTGTTGACAACAGCAGATCATCATAGACCGTTGCGCGGCCGCGGAGTTCAGCGGCGCGCATCGCGTCAGGCGGCCGATGCCGCATGCCGACGGTAACCCTGGGTCGCGCGCAGCAACCCGCGCGTGTAATCGCTCGCCACGCGCCCCGCGCGAATCGCATCGACGTCGAGTTGCTCGACGAGCGCACCGTCGCGCATCACCGCCACCCGCCCGCACAGAAACCCCACCACCGCGAGGTTGTGGCTCACGAGCAGCATCGTCAGCGCGCGTTCGCGATGCAGGCGTCGCAGCAGGTTCAGAATTTCCGCTTGAACGGAAACATCGAGCGCGGATGTCGGTTCGTCGAGCAGCAGCACGCGCGGCTCGACGATCAGCGCCCGCGCGATCGCGACGCGCTGCCGCTGCCCGCCCGACAGCTGATGCGGATAGCGGAACCGGAACGACGGATCCAGGCCGACTTCCTCGAGCGCGCGCCCGATGCGCGCATCCGGATCCGGCAGGCGCTGGATCGCGAGCGGCTCGCGCAGCGTGGTATCGACCGTGAAGCGCGGATGCAGCGACGCATACGGATCCTGGAACACCATCTGGACGTCGCGCCGTAGCGCGCGATCGCGTGCGCCGTCGGGCGTGCGGCCGTCGATGGCCAGGGTGCCGGCCGACAACGGCGCGAGGCCCGTCAGCGCGCGCAGCAGCGTCGACTTGCCGGAGCCGGATTCCCCGACGAGGCCGAATGCCTCGCCGCGCGCGATGTCGAGGCTGACGTCGCGCACCGCGTCGACGTGGCCGCCGCGGGTCGGGAAGCGTACCGAGGCATGGCGGATTTCGATCATCGCGGTTCTCCCGTGAGCCAGGCCGGATCGCGCCGCAGCACCGGCAGCGCGTCGGGCGGATCGGCGAGCGGCGGCGTCGCGGCGAGCAATCCGCGCGTATACGGATGGCTGGCATGCGCGAGGTCGCGCGCCGCGCAGGTCTCGACGACGCGCCCCGCATACATCACCGCCACCCGATCGCAGAACGACATCACGAGCGGCAGGTCGTGGCTGATGAACAGCAGCCCGGTGTCGTGGCGCGCGACCAGCGCGTCGAGCACCGCCAGCACCTGCATCGAGACCGCCACGTCGAGCGCGGAGGTCGGCTCGTCGGCGACCAGGAGGCGCGGCCCGGTCGACACCATCATCGCGATCATCACGCGCTGCCCCATGCCGCCCGACAGTTCATGCGGATACGCGGCCGCCACCCGGCGCGGCTCGCGGATCTCGACGGCGGCCAGCGCGTCCTCGATCCGCGCGCGCAGCGCGGCGCCGCGCAGGCGCGGCTCGCGCAGCCGGAACGCCTCCGCGAGCTGCGCGCCCACCGTCATCACGGGATTCAGCGAGAACTTCGGATCCTGGAGGATCATGCCCATTTCACTGCCGCACAGCCGGCGGCGTTCGCGCGGGGAGAGCGCGAGCAGGTCGCGGCCGGCGAAGCGCAGGCCGCGCGCGCGCCAGTGCGCGCTGTCCGGGAGCAGGCCGAGCAGCGCGCGGCCGGTCAGCGATTTGCCGGAGCCCGATTCGCCGACGATGCCGAGCCGTTCGCCGGGCGCGAGCGTGAGCGACAGGTCGCGCACGGCCTCGATCTCGCGGCCGTCATGGCCGCGAAAGCTGACTTGCAGCCCGTCGATCTCGCATAGCGGCGGCGGGGCGGGCGTTGATGGAGGCGTCATGTCAGGCTCCATGGCGCGGGTCGAGGACGTCGCGCAAGCCGTCGCCGAGCAGGTTGAAGGCGATGCTCACGAGCAGGATCGCGCAGCCGGGCAGCGTCGCGACCCACCAGGCGTCGAGCAGCACGTTGCGGCCCGAGGCGACCATGAAGCCCCATTCGGGGCTCGGCGGCTGCGCGCCGAGCCCGAGGAAGCCGAGCCCGGCGACGGTCAGGATGATGCCCGCCATGTCGAGCGTGGCGCGCACGATCACCGACGACAGGCACAGCGGCATCACGTAGCGCAGCAGCAGGCGCGGGCCGGACGCGCCTTGCAGGCGCGCCGCGTGCAGGAAGTCGGCCTGCGCGATGCGCAGCGTCTCGGCGCGCGAGAGGCGCGCATAGGCGGGCCACGCGGTCAGAGAGATCGCCACCACCGCATTGAGCACGCCCGGCCCGAGCGCGGCGGCGAACGCGAGCGCGAGCACGATCTTCGGGAACGCGAGCGCGATGTCGGTGAGGCGCATCAGCACGCTGTCGATCCAGCCGCCGCACAGGCCGGCCGTGGTGCCGATCAGCAGGCCGATCGGCACCACGATCGCGACCACCAGGAAGGCGATGCCGAGCGTCAGCCGCGCGCCGTCCATCAGCCGGGACAGGATGTCGCGGCCGAGCTGGTCGGTGCCGAGCCAGTGCGCGGGCGTGCCGGGCGGCAGGAGCCGATCGGGCAGCACCTGCTGGAGCGGGTCGTGCGGCATCGCGAACGGCGCGATCAGCGCGACCACGACGAGCGCGGTGAGGATCGCGAGGCCGAACAGGTTGAGCGGGTTCGCGGCGAAGCGCCGCCAGCGCCGGTAGGCGAGACCGAGCGCGGCCTGGCGGCGCGAGCGCGGCGCGTCGGTGAGCAGCCAGGCGCGCAGGCCGGGAGGCGCGGGCGGCGGGACGGGGGAGTCGGGAAGCGTGGCCATGAGGGTCGACGTAGGCGGAGAGGCGGGCGCGGCCGGTTCAGCGGGCGCGCGGATCGAACACGCGATACAGCGCGTCGGTCAGGAGGTTGACGGTGATGAACATCGCGCCGATCACGAGCGTGGCGCCGAGCACGGCGTTCATGTCGGCGTTCAGCAGGGCGCCCGTCAGGTAGGAGCCGATGCCGGGCCACGCGAACACGATCTCGGTCAGCACCGAGCCTTCGAGCAGGTTGCTGTAGGTGAGCGCGATCACCGTGAGCAGCGGCACCGCGATGTTGCCGAACGCATGACGCCAGATCACGCGGCGCTCGGATACGCCTTTCGCGCGCGCGGTGACGATGTATTCCTGGCTCAACTGGTCGAGCATGAAGGAGCGGGTCATCCGGCTCAGGTAGGCGACGGAGTAGTAGCCGAGGATCGCGGCGGGCAGCGCGATGTGCGACAGCGCGTTGCGGAACACCTCCCACTCGCCGGCCAGCGCCGCGTCGACGAGCAGGCTGCCGGTGCGCGGCTCGACCATGCCGTCGTACAGCGGATCGAGCCGGCCGGGGCCGCCGACCCAGTGCAGTTTCGCGTAGAACAGCAGCAGGCCCATCAGGCCGAGCCAGAACACCGGCACCGAATTGCCGATCAGGCCGACGAACCGGGCGGCGTGGTCGAGCGGCCGGTTGTGGCGGACCGCGGCCGCGACGCCGAGCGGCACGCCGAGCGCGATGCCGATCAGGGTGGCCAGCGTCGCGAGTTCGAGGGTCGCGGGGAACACGCGGCGGATGTCGTCGAGCACCGGGTTCGCGGTCAGGAGCGAGATGCCGAGTTGGCCGTGCAGCACGTCGCGCGCATAGATCATGAACTGCGTCGCGAGCGGCTGGTCGAGGCCGAGCGCGATGCGCTGGGCCGCATAGGCGTCGGCCGACGCGCGATCGCCGAGGATCGCGAGCACGGGATCGATCGGCACCTTGCGGCCGATCACGAAGGTCAGCGCGAGCAGGCCGGCGAACGTGACGGCGAGCGTCAGCGCCCAGCGCAGCGCGCGCAGCAGCGCGCGCGCGGCGGGCCGGCTGCGCGGCGAGCGGGGAACCGGGTCGGGCGCGGGCGTCATGGCTGCTTGTTCAGGTTGCGGTACGAGACGAGATCGTTGATCGGCCCGATCGCGAGGCCGCCGACGCCGGGCCGGGTCGCGACCTGCGCGACCTTCTGGAACAGGATCACGAACGGCGAGTGCGCGAGCACGTCCTGCTGCATCGCCTGGTACAGCTGCGCGCGCCGCGCGGCCGACGGCTCGGCGAGCGCGGCCTGGGTCCGCGCGGTGAGTTGCGGGATGGCCCAGGCGTTGCGCCACGCGAGCATCCGGTAGCTCGACCGGTCCGAGTTGTCCGGGTTCCAGGCGAAGCCCTGCGCGTTGCTGTGCGGGTCGATGTAGTCGGCCGACCATTCGCCGATGTAGATGTCATGCTGGCGGGCGCGGTACTTCGCGAGCGTCTGCTTGTTGTCGCCGGGGATCAGCCGCACCTTCACGCCCGCCTGCGCGAAATTCGCCTGCACGGCCTGCGCGATGTCGGTGTACGGGTAATCGTTGCGCACGTCCATCGTGACCGTGAAGCCGTCCGGCACGCCGGCCTTGGCGAGCAGCGCCTTGGCCTTCGCGACGTCGAGCCGGTATGGATTGCGCGCGAGCGCGCCGAGGAAACCGTCGGGCAGGAAGGTCTGGTGCACCTGGTAGGTCGTCTCGACGACGTGGCTCTGGATGCCGCTGTAGTCGACCAGCCACTTCAGCGCCTCCTGCACCTCGGGTTTCGCCAGCGTCGGGTTCTTCGTGTTCAGGCCGAGATAGAGCAGCGTGGCCTGCGGCGAGGGCGTGACCTTCGCCTTGCCGCTTTTCTGCACCGCGAAGAGATCGTCGGGGCTCAGGTCGCGCGCCGCGTCCACGTCGCCGTTTTCGAGCAGCAGGCGCTGGCTGGCCGCTTCGGGCACGTGGCGCAGCACGATGCGCTTCATCGCGAGCGGCAGCCGATAGCCGTCGAAGCGCTGCAGCACGAGGCTGTCGTTCGCGGCCCACTTGACGAGCCGGTACGCACCCGAGCCCGCCTCGTTGGTCTTCAGCCAGCCGCTGCCGAAGTCGCCGCCCTGCTGGTGCGAGAGCAGCAGCTTGCGGTCGAGCACCGACGCGGGCCAGGCGCCGAGCACGTTGAGCACGAAGGTCGGCGCGTATTTCTGGTCGGTGGTGATCGAGACCGTCGTGTCGTCGAGCTTCTTCACGCGTTGCAGCACGTTCGCCTTGGTGAGCCCGAGGCCCGCCAGCACCGCGGCCGGCCCCTTGTCGAGCAGCACCGTGCGCTGGATCGACCAGGCGACGTCGTCGGCCGTGAGCGGGTTGCCCGAATGGAACGCGAGGCCCGGGCGCAGCTTGAACGTGTAGGTGAGGCCGTCGGGGCTCACCTGCCACGATTGCGCGACGTCGCCGTTGAATTTCGCCGGGTCGGCGAGATCGACGCGCACGAGGCGGTCATAGGTGTTCGCGACGTATTCCTCCGGCACCAGCTCGTAGATCTCGCCCGGATCGAGCGAGGTGAATTCGTCGAGCAGGGTCGCCATCACGAACATGTCCTTCGGCGTGGCGGCGCGCGCGGGGGGCGGCGCGGCAAGGCAGGCGGACGCGACGGCCAGCGCGAGGGCGAGCCTGGGCAGCAGGGGCTTCATGCGAACTCCGGAAGTCGGTGAATCATGGGCGGGACATGGCCGGGGCGGAGCGGCTTCACATCAGCCGCCACGGGCCGCAGTCGGCATGGCCGATCTGCGGCAGGGCGCGCGCGTCGGGCAGTTCGTAATGCCACCACTCGCCGGCGATATGCGCGAAGCCGGCCGCGCGCATCACGCCGAGCAGCAGCAGGCGGTTGCGCTGCACGGCCTCGGGCAGCCCGTCGCGGAAATGCTGCGAGTCGGGCGTCATCTCGTCGAAGCCGGTGCCCATGTCGAGCGCGTGGCCGTCCGCGCCGACCAGCGTCAGGTCGAGCGCCGCGCCGCGGCTGTGATTGGAGCCGCGCGCGGGATCGGCGATGTAGGCTGGATCGGGCAGCCAGTTCCACAGGATGCGTTGCGCTTCGGGCGGGCGGTACGCGTCGTAGAGGCGCAGCCGGAGGCCGGCCTGCGCGGCGATCCGCACCGCGCGGCGCAGCGCCGCCGCGGCGGCGGGCAGCAGCAGGCAATGCGCATGCCGGTAGATCGGCCGGCCGGTCAGGTTGCGGTCGGTCGCGTAGACGAGATCGAGCTCGACGTCGTGCGCGGCGGGGGTGATTTCGACGAGGCGGGATGGGGTCATGGCGCGGTGCCTCAGGATTCGAACTGATCGAAGGCGCGCTGCAACGCGCGGTTGCGGGCAACCCGGGCGTCGACGGCGGGACCGAGCCGGTCCACCACCGCCGTGATCAGCAGGTTGAAGAGACAGGTGAGCGGCGCGAGCGAATCCCAGAACTGGCCCACGTCGGTCTTGACCTGCAACAGGTCGCAGCGCAGCTCGCGCGCCCAGGCGCAGTACGGGTCGGTGACGAGCGCGAACGGCACGCCGCGTTCGGCGGCCGCCGTGCAATAGCGCCGCGCGATCCGTGCGTAGGCGCGGATGTCGGTGACGATGCAATAAGGCTGCGCGAATTCCGAATTCAGCGCATCGACGTAGGCGCCCGACAGGCCGTCGACATAGAACACGCGCGGGCGCAGGTATTCGAGGTAGCTCTGGAACGCATTGCTGACGCCGCGCGTCGACTGGATGCCGAGGATGTATACCGCGTCGGCCTGCGCGATGCGGTCGGCGACGCGCGCGAAGACCGGGCCGTCGGCCAACTGGTAGACGTGGCGGATCGCGTCCAGCTCGCGCGCGAGCGAGGCGTCGAGCGTGCGGGCCTCCATCGCGGGCGCCGTGCGCCGGTGAGCGTCGAGGCGGTCGGTGATGAGCCAGGGCCGCTCGGCGTCGCCGCGCAGCTCGCGCTTGAGGTGATCCAGGTTCCGGTAGCCCACGCTGCGCAGGAAACGGCCGACCGAGATGCCGCTGGTGCCGGTTTGCTGCGCGATCTGGTCAGCCGTCTCCAGACCGAGGCGATCCAGGTTCGCGAGCATGTAGCTCGCGATGCGCTTCGCCGTGGGCGTCAGGTCGGCAAAGCGGGCTTCGACGGTCTCGGCGAAGGCGGGCGGCATGAGGGTGTGTTAGATATTTGTCGTGTGTGGCGAAAATGTCATTCATCTAACGAAGTCAAAATAATGCGCGCCAGCTTAAAAAAACTATGGTGCGGGGACGATGATAGCGTCTCGCGTGTGCTCGCGGGCGACGGGGGCGCTACAGCAAGGGCATCTCGCCCATGCGGGGCGGACGCCGGCACAGCTCGCGGCGGCTGCCGCGGCCGCGCAGCACGATCTGGATGAATCCGCTGTGCGGCGCATAGGGCGCGAAGAATTCGTCCATCACGACGGCGAACGTATGCAGGCTGCTCGCGACGAAGGCGGCTTCGTCGAGCGTGAGCGTGATCTCGACGCCGCGCACGAAGGTGGAAACGGGCTTCACGGCCATCCATTGCATGACCGCGCGGTGCGTGAGATCGACGATGCCCTCGATCTGCGGCGCGTCGCCCGCGTTGCCGCGCAGCAGCAGACCCTTGAGCGCGGCAAGCCCGGCGGGCAGCAGCATGACGACGTGCGGCGCGAGGCCGGCGATGAGCCGCCAGTGCGCACCGCGGCCTTGGCGCGGCGACTGCCGGGGCGAGGCGGGGCGCAGCATCGCGATGCGCGCGGCGAGGTTGTCCTTTTCGTTGAGCAGGTCGCCGTCCGGCGCGCCATAGGGCAGCGTGCGCGGCCGGTCGCCGTTGGAGCAGGTCAGCCTCAGGCTCAGTTGATCCGCGTCGGGCGCGGTCGGTTTGCCGTCGAGGTCGACGAGCGTGATCGCGAGCGCGCGGTCCGCCGGCCCTTGTGTTTCGGCGATCCAGAAGCACGCGCTGCGCGACGCGGCGCGGCCGTGCCCGAGCGACCAGTAAGGCGGCACGGGCGTGCCCGCGTCGCTGCCGGGCGCGCTCCGGCGCAGCATGCCGACCGCGTCGACCGAATGCACGTCGACGCCGCTCGCGCGCAGCGTCTGCGGCGCCACCGGGTAGTGTGCGACGCCCGGCTTGACGGCGATCGGCGCGCCGTCCAGTTCGAACAGGTTCACGATCGGCGTGCAGAACAGGTTCAGGTGCGCGGCCGCGACGGCGTCGAGCGCGCGCAGGGCGGGCGCGTCGTCGGCCGCGCCGCTGATCGGCAGATGCAGCGTGAGGTGGCGGCACGGGCCGGCCGCGCGCGCGAGCCGCGCGAAATCGAGATCGACGAAGGCGAACTTGGCCGGGAAGGCGAGATATTCGCCGAGCAGGCGCGCGGCCGGGTGCGAGTACTCGGGGGGCGTCGCGAGCGCGTCGTGCGCATCGAAGCCGGCCGCGGCGAGCGGCACCTTGGCGAGGGGCTTCCAGCGGCCGTCGCGGTCCACCTCGATGAAGGAGGCGGAGGCCCTCAGCAGCAGCGCATCGTTGAGCGCGGCCACGAGCATCGGGTCGCCGTGCAGATGCAGGCGCACGGTCGGCGCCACGCTCGCGGGGAACGGGCGTTCGGCCTGCGACGGCGTGAAGCCGATCGACAGGATCCCGGCGGTGCGCTCCGGCAGGCGTGCATGCGAGGGCGCGTTCGAGGGCGGCCCGTAACGCGCGTCGGCAACCGTCAGCGCCGTCAGCACGACGTCGTAGGCGGTGCGGAAACGGCAGGCGCCCACCCGGCTTTCGAGCTGCGTGCCGCGCGGCACGGTCATGTCGGTCGTCAGTTGGCCGGCTGCATCGCCGGGCTCGAACCGGGCGATCGAACAGGCGGGAAACGGGCGCAGCGTGGCGGGATCGAGCGTGCCGAGCAGGGCGTGGGTGAAGGCGGGGATGTCGTCGTCGAGCACCTCGCCGATGCGCGCGCCGAGCAGCGCGAACGATTGCACGAGGCGCTCGACATGGATGTCCTCGGCATGGCCGTCGCTCACCGCGAAGCGCGCGGCGATCTTCGGGTGCCGCAGCGCGAACGCGCCGAGCGACTCGCGCAGCAGCGCGAGTTCGCGTTCGTAGTAGGGCAGCAGGTTATCCATGTGGGCGTTCGCGGATCGGGGCGGGGTGGTGGCTTCGGGCGCGGTCGACGTCAATGGCCGCTCATGCGCCGCGCCGACGGTTCCCATTCGCACGGCGGCGCGTCATGCCGACGCCGACGTGGAACGCGCAGCCGGCGACGGTCGCCCGACGCGGCGCGCCCGGCGGGCGGTTGCCGGGACGCTCGGGCGCGGCGGCGTGGGGCACACGATCCGTCATGGGGCGTTTCCAGGGGGAGGGCTGAGCCCGGCGCGGAATCGCAGCGGGCGGCGCGCAACGGGGCGCGCCGGACTGCGGCTGCTCGGGCGCGTGCAGGTACGCGGGATGAGGGGGAGCCTGGGATCGAGCGGCCGCCCGAGGTTCGCGCCGGCGGGGTGGTCGATTCGAGGCGCGCGGCATTCACGCCGTCGAACTCAAGCGCGCCGGATTGACGGCTTGCGACGCGCGCGGCGCAATTCGATAAATGGCATTCCGCTTTGAAACGGCGGCAATACGATTCCCGGAAAGCGGGGGACTTCGGCATGATTCGAACGTAACCCGGTGAAAGGTAAATGTCGGCGCGGCATGCATCACGTTACGGCTCATCAATATAATGCGCGGTTCAATTTAAGGCCATTCGGTCGATCGAGGTTCGGATTTCCGGATATTTTGCGGAATTAATGTTGCCAGGCAAGAAAGCTTGAATTATTTACCTTTCCGAAAAATTATGATCTGGCTCGATTTGTCGAATTTACCGGATCGTATCGGCTGGTGCTGGCGGTTGCGTTGCTCGACGAAATGGCAGTGGTTTTAAAGGCGGCGCGGCGCTATGATGCGTCGTCTTAATCGGCGCCAATAATTCGATATTCGGGGGCGATAATGCAAATGTCAGATATTGCGGGTTTCCTGAATCTGCAAAGCAGTCGCCCGCTGACGATCAAGACATGGCTTTCCGGAACCGTCGCATGGGAGTTCGGCGATTTTCAGTGCGCCGAGGGATTATCGACGCCGTTCGACGTGCGGCGCGGTCCGGTTCCGCGCGATTCCAACATAACGGTGAAGCCGTTGATCGGGCCGCCCGCGACGGTTTCGCCGCAAGCATCGAGCGGCAGGTCCGGCGGTTCGGCGCGGCATTGTCACGGCTGCGCCGCGCCGTTCACGCACGAAGACGCCGAGGGCGGGCCGCGCGGCTTTGATTCCTCCGGTCGGGGCGACGAACCGACGTGCTTCCGGTTCGACGCCCCGGCCACGAGCGCGGCAAGGCGACGCTGATTCTCGACAGCAGCGGCCCTTTTCCCGCACGGGGCGCGCATCGCGTTCGACGGGGCGGCGCCGATCCGCATCAACGGCAACAAGGTGGACATCCATTCGCAGCACCGACGGGCGACGGTCCGGACAACGGGGAGAGGTTCCATGGGCAAGATCGAGAGACTGCACGTGCTGGACGAACACGCGGAGGCGCGTACCGATGGCGACATCGCGATCGGTACGATCACGTGCGTCGATGCGCTGCGCGGCGTGTACGTCGACTACCCGGGCAATCCAGCGGGCACGCCGCTCGCGGCGCTGTGCGCCGCGGCGCTCGATGCGGCGGCGGTGGGGCGTCAGGCTGCGCTGCTGTTCCAGCAGGCGGACCCGCTGCGCCCGATCGTGCTGGGCCTGATCCGACGATCCGTCGAGCCGGCGGGCGCGCTCGCGGGGTCGCTCGCGTTCCAGTCCGCGCATGACCTGTCCTTGCGGTGCGGGGCCGCGAGCCTGTCGCTGAGCCGCGACGGGCGCATCGTCTTGCGCGGCAGCACGATCGCGAGCTATGCCACCGGCACGCAGCGCCTGCGCGGCGCGACGGTCGAGATCAACTAGGCGCGCGCGTGCTGCAGATCGTCAACGCGACGCCGTTCGCTGCGGAGCGCGCGGTCGTGTACAACGCGGCCGGCGACCACATCTGGGTGGTCGTGATCAAGGCGACCTACCGCGTCGAACCGGATGGTTCGATCGAGCTAGCCGACGCGCAGGAGCCGGTGATGCGCGCGCCCGAGTACTTCGGCGAGGCCGGCGCTTCCACGCTGCGACGCGACGCCGAACTGGTCTATGCGCATCCCGGGACGGCCGTGATCGTCAACGCATCCGCTCATGCGCCGGACGGTGCGCCAGTGCGGCGGCTCGACGTGGGTGTCGAGGTGGGGCCGCTCGCGCAGCGGCTGCGCGTGTTCGGCAGCCGCCGCTGGGAGCGGCGCTTTACCGGAGTGCGCAGCTCCGAGCCGGAACCGTTCGCGCGGGTGCCGCTGCGCTACGAACAGGCGTTCGGCGGCGTGTGCGCGGACGACGACAGCGTCTACGAACCTAATCCTGTCGGGTGCGGCTACTATGCGAACGCTGCTTCCGCCGTCGATCGGCCGTTGCCGCAGGTCGAGGCGCCTGCGTCGCTGATCCGCAGTTGGCGGGGATCGACCGCCCCCTGCCGGTTGGGCTGCGATTCCGCCGGCATGGGCGGCGCGCAAGCGGCTGGCGGGTACGGCGGACGAACAGTGGATGCGGACCCGCGCACCGTTGGTTCCGGACGACTTCCAGCCCGCCTTTTTCAATGCGGGTGCGCCGGGCATGCGCACCGACGCGCCCCTGGTCGGCGGCGAGCGGGCGGTGCTGTCGCACCTCGCGCCGCAGGCGCGGCTTGCGTTCACGCTGCCGCGGGTGTTCTTCAATATCCAGTCCTACCTCGGGAAGCAACGCGTGCGGCAGGATGTGCAGCTCGATCGCGTCATGCTCGAACCCGACGATGCGCGCCTGATCCTCGTGTGGCGCAGCACGCTCAATTGCGGACGCGACGCGCGCATCGTGGACGTCACGCACATCGACACCAAACGCCATGCCTACGATCGCACCCGCTTCGGTATCTGAGCCGGCGTCCACGGCGACCGCGCCGGTGGCGTTCGCCGGATTCGGCGCGATCTGCGCGGCGGGCTTGAACGCAGCGGAAGCGGCCAACGCCGTATTGGCCGGATGCCCGCGCATCGCGCATTCACGGCGTCATCCGAGCGCGTGGCTCGGCGCGGACCTCGTCGTCGCGAAGCTCGACTGCCTGGACGACGACCTGCCGGTCGGCGAGCGCATCGTCGAACTCGGCCGGACGGCGCTCGCGCAGGCGCTGCGCGAGGGCGCTGGCGACCTCGACGCCGCGCGCGCGCTGCGCGCCGGCGTGCCGTTGCTGCTGGCCTTGCCGCCGCATCGCGTCGGCTTGCCGAAGACGAGCATGGGATCGATCGCGCGCGCGATCATCGCAGCTTACGAGGGCGCGGATCGCGAGGCGAGCCGTGTGTTCGATACGGGGCATGTCGGTTTCATCTCGGCGCTCGCGCTGGCCGCGCACTGGATCGGCGAGGGGGCGATACGAGGCCTGTGTCGTCGGCGCGGCGGATTCGCTCGTGGATCTCGACTATTTGCACTGGCTGGAACAAGGGCGGCGCGTGAAGGCGCGCGATACGCCGCATGGCTTCACGCCCGGCGAGGGCGCCGCGTTCGCCGTCGTGCGACGGGACCAGGGCGTCGCGGGCAGCGGCCGTCCGGGCGTGGTGCTGGGCGGCGTCGGCTTCGGCGCCGAGCCCGATCTGTGGTTCGAGGGCAAGGCGACGCAAGGGCGCGGCTTGACGCTGGCGCTGGCTCAGACTCAGGCGTCGGCGCCTGCCGGGGCGGCGCGCATCGATTGCTGCTACGCCGACTTGAACGGCGAGACATGGCGCAGCGCGGAGTGGGACTTCGCATTCCTGCGCAATGGGCATGCGTTCCGCAGTCCGCTCGACTTGCGGCACCCGGCCGAGGTGTGGGGAGATACCGGCGCGGCCTCGGCGGCGCTGAACTGTCTGCTCGCGCACCACGACCTGCTGGATGGGCTGGACGGCTATCGCCGCGCGATGGTGGCGGCCTCGTCCGATGTCAAACCGTGGCGCGCGGCGGTCCGGCTGGACTTGCGAGGCGCGGGAGCAAGCGATGATTCCGACAGTGATTGTCAATAACCTCACGATCGTGCATCAGCACAGCGACGGCTCGGTCATGAGCGCCGGGCCGGATTTCTGCAAGACGCCGGGCGCGGGCGTCGTGCCTTACGTGAATACCGCGTTCTCGAAGGATCTCGTGAACGGCTCGCGAACCGTGACGACGAACGGCGTGCCTGCCGCGCTGAAGGAATCCGAGTTCCGGCCGAGCTATGGCAACGAGCCGGGCGCGGGGGGCGGCGTGGTGTCCGGGGTCAACCGGGGCTGGGCGAAGTTCACGAACTACAGCTTCGACGTGAAGATCGAGCAGCGCAATGCGGCCCGCCTGTCCGATCCGATGATGATGAACGGCAATGGGCCGAACACCGGTAGCCCGGCAGAAACGCAGGGCAACCTGCTCGCGCAGGGTGGGTTGCTGTGCCGGATTTTTTGCTGGTGCGATCAGGACAAGGCGGACGAGGCCATGGGGAAGGATTTCGTGCAAAGGATGGGCGGGATCAGCGGCAGTATGGAAGCCTAGGAGAACATGATGGTGGACGACGAAGACAAGCCGCAAGGCAAGATGTCGGACAAGGAAAAGTGTTTCCAGGCGGCGTGGGAGGCGGTCAAGGGGGTCACGGACGTCGGCGGAATGAAGGTGGCGCCGCAGAGAGCGTGGGGGCTGGAAAGCGGCGGCTGGGTGTCCGGCTATGGCAACTGGTGGCAGGCGATCCGGAGCCTCATGGGCAAGGTCGCGAAACAGGTGCGCCGGCCCGACCTGACGATCACCGAGAACGGCAACACGAGCGTGGTGGATCTCAAGTTCACACGGGCCGACAAGACGCCGGACAAGTGGGGGACCAAGGTGGGGGCGAATGGAAACACGCAGCTCGATGACTACAACGACATCAATACCCAGGAAAACGGCGGCAAGGATCCTTATGGTGGGAAGCCGGAGCTGAGCGCAAAAAGCTGCGGATGCGGCGAAGGAACCAAAGTGGAGGCGCTCGTCGTGGCACCCGATGAGTCTTATGCGAAAGACAAGCTGCTGTTCCAGGGCATGGACCCACGGACGGTGGAGGCGATGCAGCAGGGGCTTGCAGCGGCAGGGCGCGGACTGCAGGGGCTCGGCGAGTTGCTGGGCGGGATGGGCGGGCGCGGCGTGATGGAAGGCGAGCCGATATTCGAGCTTCCCTGAAGAACGGACGAGTGAGATTCTCTATTCGATACCGATATGACGATTCTGGAAAACCTGACTTACGAAGAGGATGGCCTACGGCTTGCGGGGCCTTGTTTATGGTTCGAAATATTTTTCGAGCATGCTCAAGGCCCGGAAGTCCTCGACTTCTACGAGAAAGCGCGAGCACTGCTCGGCACGCGCCTGTCGCACTACGATCTCGGTGACGGCCGCACGAAGCGCTGGTCGGCGCGCGCGGAAACCTTGGTGCCGACCTGGTGCGGCAATCCGACCTATGCGCGCGGCAAGCAATATTTCATGTTGCTCGGCGGTGCGCCGGAGGGGACGAGCGACGCGCAAATCAAGATCGCATTCTGGCCGCGCAAACCGGATACGGAGCCTGAACCGGGCGATGTCTATCCCTATTCGTCGGTGGCGTGCTCGATTCCGCTGGACCATCCGCTGCTCGTCGAGGACGGGGTGATCGACTGGCTCGGCGAACTCGACATCGTGGCGAATCAAGCCTTCATTTCAGGGTCGTGTGGAATCGCCATGAATTTCTCGATCGACCTCCCTACGATGGAGCAGACCAACGAGGCGCGACGGCGTGTTGCCGCCGCGATCCAGCGTTACCCGGGCCTCGATGTGCCGGGCTACGGGATCGGCATCAAGAACCGCTTGCTGAGAATCGAAGCCCAGACCGGCGGCGATGCCCCACGATATGCGCGGAGAACCTTCGTCAAGCGTGTGAACTGGCTGACCTTTCTGAACCGGGATCAGGTCGCGTTGCTGGATGAGCAGAACCAATTCAGCAGCCGGATAGCAAACCTGCCGGATGTGATGGTCCGCGAGCTGAAGCACGGCATAGCTATCCGGGCGGGGGAACGGCCCAGCATCGGTGACACGGCGAAGGGCGACTGGGTGTCGGTTTACCAGTCGGTCGGCGCGTTGGTGAGGCCGGTGCGCGTCGAATCGGTGACCGGATCGACACTCGTTTACGCGCTCGAGCAGGATGGCGTCGCGCGATGGCTTGGCGCATTCGACACCCCGCAATGAATCCGGCCCCTTCCTGACGGAGGCAAGACGTGAAAGTCGATGTGCACGCAACGGGCGCGAAGCTCGGCGAGTTGCTCGAAGTCGATGACCTGCCGGTCGACGTTCGCGATCCGGTGCGGATGTTCGTGGATCTGGTCGACGCGGGATTTTGCATTCCCGCCACGCAGGGCGCTGCGACCCCGGGCACGCCCGCGCCGCGCGTAGGCTGGCTCGCCGAGCGCAGCGACGACGCGCCGCACCGCATCGCATGGCGTCTCGATGTCCCGGACGGCCTGCTCGGGCATCTGTTGATCGCGCGGAATCTGCTGCGCATGCGCGGCGTCGATGCCGCGTTCCTCGACGGCGACGCCGCGCACGGGACGCCGCTGACGATCGGGCGGGACTACCCGCGCTTGCCCGCCGCGCCGCCGTACCCGTTCCAGCTCGAACTCGACGAGTCGGCGCCCATTCCAGGCTGCACCGTCTCCGTGCAGTACCATGCACCGCTCGACGCGGCTCGAGCGCGCCAGCTGTGCGAGCAATTCTCCGTGTGGGGCAAGGTCGCGATGTGCGGCGGCTTCGCGCCCCCCGACGTCGATCCGTCCGCCGCCGGAACCCTGTTCGTCGCCGCGTTCCAGCAAGATCCGCGCACCATCGCGCTCGAATTCGACGTGTGCTTCGCCGTGGATTTCGCCTGTTTCGACCTGCTCAACGCCCGCTTGCTCCACGGGCATGCGGCGGGCGAAACCGTCGTCGACGTGATTGCCGAGTAGGTCATGACGGCGCTGTCACACGACGCCTTCGCGCAGGGCTTTTGCGAGGATCACTTCGACGAGCTGTTGCATCTTGCGCCGATGCGGATGCGCGGCTTGGAGACATGGGCGGTTCCGTCCGCGGAGCGCTTGCGCGTCGACAAGCGTTTGCTGGGCCACCTGCGCGGGCTGGTATCGAGGCCGGAGGCCGCGTGGCGCCGCCTGGACGCATGGGTCGAGCAGAACGGTCCCGGCGAGGTTCCGATGCTCGTCGCGGGATTGCTGGTGGGTTTCGACGCCCGCGCTGCCTGGCGCGATGCGCTCGCCGCGTGGCTCGATCATTGCGCGTCGCCGTATGCGCTGGCGCGGGAGTGGCAGCGCTGGGCGCGGCATGTGGCGAAGGACGCGGTATTCCAGCCGCCCGCCTCCGACGATGCCGCGATCGCGGCCCAGCTCAGGCTGGCGGCCGCCGTCACGCCCGAGGCCGCGGACGCCGCGGTCGCATCGATTCCGCATGTGTCGCCTGACAGTGTGCTGGAGGCGGTCGCGCGCACGGTCCTGGCCTTCGGCCTGCCGCGTTTCGAGCCGGACCTCGTCGCGCTCACGCGCGCGGACGCCGCGCCGGTTCGCGAAGCGGCGCAAGCCGCGCTGCTGCGTATCGCGCCGCAACGTGCGGCGGCTGCCGTCGATGCGCCGGCATGGGCGCATATCGACACGCCGGAGTGGTTCCTGCGCGCGGCGCTGGCGTTGCCCGGCCACCGGGTCGAAAGCTGGGTCGCCCGGCTCGACGCGGACGACAGGGCGCGCGAGGCGCTGTGGTGCGCGGCGGCCTCAGGATGCGCGTCGCTGCTCGGCTATGTGGAAGGCAAGACCGCAGACCCGGTGCTCGGGCCGCTCGCCGTACTGTGTCGCACCGCGCTGGCGGGCGAGGCGCCCGGGTCGGCGCGCCGCGAGAGCAGGGCGGACGCCGCGACGGAACACGCGTCGGCGCCCACCCACCTGCTCGATGGCCGCCCGGCCAGCGTCGCGCATGCCTGCGCGCTGTTGCGCGACGGCACGCAGTTGCAGCGCGTCATCGCCGGTTACTGGCTCGAAAGCCGGCACCCGGGCTATCACGCCGATCCCTGCGCACCGGCCTTTGCCTGGCCGTCGCCGCCGCGCGCGCCCGTCACGGCTTGGCCAGCGTCCGATACGACACGAAGTCGTTGATCGGCCCGATCTCCGGCCCCGTCACGCCGGGCCGCGTCGCGACCTGCACGACCTTCTCGAACATCACGATGAACGGCGAGCGATCGAGCACGTCCTGCTGCAAGCCCTGGTAAAGCTTCGCGCGCTTGGCCGGCGACGGCTCGACGAGCGCGGCCTCGGTCCGCGCGGTCAACTGCGGAATATCCCAGCTGTTGCGCCACGCGAGCATCTTGGTCTTCGACTGTTCCGAGTTGTCCGGATTCCATGCGAAGCCGCGCGCATTGCTGTTGGGATCCATGTAGTCCGGCGACCACTCGCCGATGAAGATGTCATGCTGGCGCGCGCGATACTTGCCGATCGCCTGCTTCGCATCGCCGGGAATCAGCTGAACCTTGATGCCGCCCTGCGCGAAATTCGCCTGGAGCGCCTGCGCGATTTCGATGAACGGATAGTCGTTCGGCATGTCCATCGCCACCGAGAACCCGTTCGGCAGCCCGGCCTTGGCGAGCAGCGCCTTCGCCTTCGCGACGTTCTGCCGGTACGGGTTCGCATCGAGCGCGCCGAGGAAGCCGTCGGGCAGGAAGGTCTGGTGAACCTTGTACGTCGTGCTGACGATGTTGTGCTGGATGCCGTCGTAGTCGACCAGCCATTTCATCGCCTGCTGCACCTCGGGTTTCGCGAGGTTCGGATTCTTCGTGTTGAGGCTCAGATACAGCAGCGCGGCGACCGGCCACGACGCCACCTTGATCTTGCCCGCCTTCGACAGCGTGGCCAGGCTGTCGGGGCTCAGGTTGCGCGCGGCGTCGACATCGCCGTTCTCGAGCAGCAGGCGCTGCGCCGACGCCTCCGGCACATGACGCAGCACGACGCGCTTCATCGGATACGGCGCGCGATAAGCCTCGAAGCGCTGCAATACGAGACTTTCGTTGGGCGTCCACTTGACCAGCTGATACGGACCGGAGCCGGCGTCGTTGCTCTTGAGCCATGCGTTGCCGAAGTCGCCGCCGCTTGCGTGCGACATCAGCAGCCTGCGATCGAGGACCGAGCCGGGCCCCGCGCTCAGCACGTTCAGCACGAAGCTGGGCGCGTACTTGCGGTCGGTTTCGAGCGACACGGTGAGGTCGTCGATCTTCTTCACCTTGCGCGCCACGTTGTCCTTCGTGAGACCGAGGTCGGCGAGCACGCCGGCCGGGCCCTTGTCGAGCAGCACCGTGCGCTGCAGCGACCACGCGACGTCGTCGGCCGTCAGCGGATTGCCGGAATGGAAGGTGAGCCCGGGGCGCAGCTTGAACGTATAGGTGAGGCCGTCGGCGCTCACGCTCCACGCCTGCGCGATGCGGCCTTCGAACTTGGTCGGGTCGCGCAGGTCGACGCGCACCAGGCGTTCATAGGTGTTCGCAACGTACTCGGACGGCACCAGCTCGTAGATCTCGCTCGGATCGAGCGTCGTGAATTCGCCGATCTGGGTGGCGATCACGAAGATGCCGGGGGGCGTCGCGGCGTGCGCGGCCAGCGTGGGGACGAGTGCGGCGCACGCGGCGGCCACGAGCAGTTTGGACAGCAGGTGCTTCATGCAGGCTCCGACAGTCATGAGAAATCGTTTCGCGATTCTCTCATCCCGGCGCGCGAAATCGAAAATCGGCGCGGGCGTCGCCGCGCGCCGCCCGCGCCGCGAAGATTACATATTTAAAGGAAATCACATTAACTCATCGGTTTATCTCGACAAATCATTTAAATAAGTACTGATTTTGTATTTAACTTGTCGGGCGGCGCGGGTGATCTGAAGAAAATCGAATCGACGCGCCGGGAAATCATTTCAATTAACCGATGGAGCATGATCCATGACGAATCTTTCCCGACGCAAAATGCTGGCGGGTACGGCCGGCGCGCTTGCCGCGGCGGGCGTGGCGATCTCGGCGCGGGCCGCGTCGTTCGGCAATCCCGATCAGCCGCCCGAAGGCGCGGTGAATGCCCGCAATCCGCAAAGCCTGACGGACCCCGGTCCGAAAAACCAGGCGGTAATGAATCAATTTCCTTCATTCCAGGATCCACCAGCCACTGATATCAACGGCATGCCGTTATTCTGGGCCTCGTTCAATAATTCACATAAACGCATCCAGGACGGCGGCTGGGCGCGCGAGGTGACCCAGGACGATTTCGCGATTTCCGACACCATTTCGGGCGTCAACATGCGGCTCACGCGCGGCGGCATCCGCGAGATGCACTGGCATCAGCAGGCCGAGTGGGCGTTCATGCTCGACGGCCGTTGCCGGATCACGGTGCTCGACGAGGCCGGGCGGCCCTCGGTGCAGGACGTGAAAGCGGGCGACCTGTGGTATTTCCCGCCCGGCCTGCCGCATTCGCTGCAGGGCGTCGGCGTCGACGGCGCGGAATTCCTGCTCGCCTTCGATAACGGCCGCGCCTCCGAATTCAACACGCTGCTGCTGACCGACTGGATCGCGCATACGCCGCCCGAGGTGCTCGCGCTGAACTTCGGCGTGCCGGCGAGCGCGTTCGCGAAGATCCCGCTCGAGAACCTGTGGATCTTCCAGGGCGGCGATCCCGGCCCGCTCGCGGACGCGCAGCGCGCGGCCGCGTCGCCGAAGGGTGAGCCGAAGCAGCCGTTCATCTTCTCGATGGGCGACATGAAGCCGCTGATCCGCACGCGCGGCGGCGAGGTGCGGATCGTCGACAGCGGCAACTTCGGCGTCTCGAAGACCGTCGCGGCGGCGCTCGTCACCGTGCATCCGGGCGGGATGCGCGAGCTGCACTGGCATCCGAACGCCGACGAATGGCAGTACTACATCCAGGGCGAGGCGCGCATGACGGTGTTCGACACAGGCCCGAAGGCGCAGACCGCCGATTTCCGCGCGGGCGACGTCGGCTACGTGAAGAAGAGCCTCGGACACTACGTGCAGAACACCGGGAAGACCGATCTCGTGTTCCTGGAGATCTTCAAGGCCGACCACTACGCGGAGGTCTCGCTGACCGACTGGCTCGCGCATACGCCGCCGCGGCTCGTCGAGGCGCACCTGAATCTCGCGCCCGGGATCCTCGCGGGCCTGCCGCGCACCCGCCCCGACGTGGTGCCGCTGTGATGAGACGCGCGGCCGGCGCGTCGCCGGCCGCGATTTTTCTTCCCCGCACGAAGGAATCCGCCATGCCTCCTGTCTCGAATCCCTCCGCCGACGGCTTCGCCCTGTCGGGCGCGTCGACGACGCGCACCGAAGCGGCGGCGCGCGCCGCGCTGGAAGGCCGCCGCACCGGCATCGCCGCGCTGCTGCCGTTCGTCGGTCCTGCCGTGATCGCCTCGATCGGCTACATGGACCCCGGCAATTTCGCGACCAACATCCAGGCGGGCGCGGCTTACGGCAACCGCCTGCTGTGGGTGGTGCTGGCCGCGAACCTGGTCGCGATGCTGTTCCAGGCGATGTCCGCGAAACTCGGCATCGTCACGGGCCGCAATCTCGCGGAGCTGTGCCGCGAGCATTTTCCCGCGCCGCTCGTCTGGACGATGTGGGGCGCGTCCGAGATCGCCGCGATGGCGACCGATCTCGCCGAATTCCTCGGCGGCGCGCTCGCGTTCGGCCTGTTGTGCCATGTGCCGCTGCTGGTGGGCATGGTGGCGACCGCGCTTGCCACCTGCGCGATCCTGATGCTGGAGCGGCGCGGCTTCAGGCCGCTGGAGGCGGCGATCGCCACGCTCGTCGGCGTGATCGGCGCGAGCTACCTCGGCGAACTGCTGATCGCGCCGCAGGACTGGGGCGCGGTGGCCTATCACCTGGTGGTGCCGCAGCTTGGCGATCGCACGGCGCTCACGCTCGCGGTCGGGATCATCGGCGCGACCATCATGCCGCACACGCTGTATCTGCACTCGGGGCTCACGCAGGGGCGCACCGCGCCGCGCAACGAGGCCGAGCGGCGGCGCCTGCTGCGCTTCTCGAATCGCGAGGTCGCCGTCGCGCTCGGGCTCGCGGGCTTCGTCAATCTCGCGATGGTGATGACCGCGTCGTCGGCGTTCCATCGTACGGCCCCCGGGATGGCCGATATCGGCGAGGCCTATCACGCGCTGATTCCGGTGCTCGGGCCGGCCGCGGGCGGCTTGTTCCTGGTCGCGCTGCTGACGTCGGGGGTGTCCAGTTCGGTGGTGGGGACGCTGGCGGGACAGGTGGTGATGCAGGGTTTCATCCGGCAGCGGGTGCCGGTGTGGGTGCGCCGCGCGGTCACGATCGCGCCCGCGTTCGCGGTGGTCGCGGCGGGCTGCGACGTGACCCGGGCGATGGTGCTGAGCCAGGTGGTGCTGAGCTTCGTGCTGCCGATGCCGATGATCGCGTTGTGCGTGCTGTCGGCTCGCGTCGACGTGATGGGCGCGCACGTGCAGCATCGCGCGCTGCGGGTCGTGGCCGGGGTGGCCGCGGCGGTCATACTCGCGTTGAACGCGTACCTGATCCGGGCCGCGTTCCAATGAGCGCTGATGCGCGCCGCGGCGGCGCGCATCAGGCGATCAGGCGATCAGGCGATCAGGCGATCAGGCGATCAGGCGATCAGGCGATCAGGCGATCAGGCGATCAGGCGATCAGGCGATCAGGCGATCAGGCGATCAGGCGATCAGGCGATCAGGCGATCAGGCGATCAGGCGATCAGGCGATCAGGCGATCAGGCGATCAGGCGATCAGGCGATCAGGCGATCAGGCGATCAGGCGATCAGGCGATCAGGCGATCAGGCGATCAGGCGATCAGGCGATCAGGCGATCAGGCGATCAGGCTGCGATGACGTCGATGCGCAGCGCCGGCGCGCCCGCGGCGATCGCGAGCAGGCGGTCGACGTTCGGATGCGCGCCCGGACGGTTGCGCGCATCGGCGGTGTGCTCGCCGAACACCGCGAGGCCGTGCTCGGCGGCGCGCGCGTCGAGCGTGCCGAAGGCCTGCTGGAGATAATGATAGAGCGCGAGCGAGCCTTGCTTGCCCGGCTGGTTCTCGATGCTGGCCACCACCGCGCCGGCGGCGTCGACGAGATCGATGCGCGCGATGGCGTCGATCGCGGGCAGTTGGGCGAGGTTGTCCTTGAATACGGGGGTCGGTTGAATCACGGGAATCACTCCGGTAAGCGGAAGTTGCGAGGCGGGCGTATCTTAGCCGATCAGGCGGGCCGGGCGTGTTTCTGCCAGGGCCAGGCAGGACGGCCCGGCGGCTGTCATCGACGTTTCATCGCCCGTGCGGCAGAGTTTTCGTGGTGTCCTTCACTCGACGACAAGGAGCGCGCTTTCATGGTCACGCAACGAATCCGCGTCGCGTGCGCGGGCCTTCTGATCGGGGCGGCGGCGCTCGCGCCGGCCTGCCGCGCGCAATACGCGACCGACTGGCTCGCGAATACCTTCGGCACGCTGGCGACCCACGTCGGCAACGGCGCGCGCGCGTTGTGGGTCGCGCCCGACGGCACCGTCTACACCGCCTCGTTCTGGGATGAAAACGAGGGCGGCGTCGCGATCTACCGGAACGGGCGCAGCCTGGGCTCGATCGGCACCCACGCGGAATTCCAGGGTGGGGCGATCACCGGCAACGCGACCTCGATCTTCGCCGCGTTGCAGGTCAGTACGAAGCCGGGCAGCGGCTCGGTCGGGCGCTACGACCGGGCCACGCTCAAGCGCGATCTCGTGATTCCGGTCAGCGTGTGGAACGCGGTCAGCCGGGCGGACGTGATCACGGGCCTCGCGACCGCCGGCACCCAGCTGTACGCCAGCGATTTCTTCGGCAACCGCGTGCGCTTGTTCACGACCGACGGCGTCTGGCAGCGCGATCTCGCGGTGACGGGGCCGGGCGCGCTCGCGCTCGACGGCGCGGGCAACCTGAGGGTCGCGCGCCGGGCCGCGGCCGAGATCGACGGCTTCACGCCGTCCGGCGCGCCGCTCGCGACGATCAGGATGGATCCCGCCGCGCGGCCGTCCGCGCTCTACTACGATGCCGCCGCCGGCCTGCTGATGGTCGGCGACCAGGGGCCGGACATGAACATCAAGCGCTACGACCTGCGCGCCGCGCCCACGCTCCTCGGCACCTTCGGCGTGACGGGCGGCTATCTCGACGCCACGACCGGGATCCGCGGCCAGGTGGGCGCGCGCCGCTTCACGCGGGTGGCGGGGATCGGCAGGGACGCGACGGGCACGTTGTACGTGCTGAACAACCCGTGGGGCGGCGGCTGGGACCTCGGGCGCAACGGCACGACCGACCTGCATGCCTACGACGGCGCGGGCAACCTGCTATGGACGCTGCAGGCGCTCAACTTCGAGGGCGTCGCCGCGCCCGACCCGGTGACGGACGGCGCGTATTTCTACAGCGGCATGAATCTCTATGCGGGCGGGGCGGGCGGCGGATTCGTCGCCAATACGGTGGATCCGTTCACCTATCCGCGCGATCCGCGCCTCGACATGAACGACTACCAGCGCGGCCAGCATTTCGGCCAGCTCGCGAGCGTCGGCGGGCGGCGGATCCTCGTGGCGTCGGGCCAGAACCCGGGCAACTTCAACTTCTATCACTTCAATGCGGCGAGCGGCTATATCGCGATTCCGGACGCCTCCCTGCCCGGGCCGGCGTTCGGCACGCAGCTGCAGGTGACGAACGGCTTCTGCCTCGACGACAACGGCGACGTATGGGCGGGCCTCGCCGGCACCAACGCGCTGACCCGCTATCCGCTGGCCGGCTTCGACGCGAACGGCGCGCCGTCATGGGGCGCGCCGCAGACGAGCGCGGTGCCGGCGAGCGTCGCGCCGCTCACGCGCGTGATCTATCTGGCCGGACGCGACACGATGATTCTCGCGCAGGGGCTTGCGAACAACTGGGACTGGACCGCGATGAACGGCCATATCGAGGTGTATCCGGGCTGGCGCGCGGGCAACACGACCACGCCCGGCGTGGTGATCCAGCTGGCCAGGCCGAATCCGAAGTCGATCGCGGCGGCGGGCGGCTATCTGTTCGTCGGCTACGTGCATACGGTGCCGGACGTCGACGTATTCGACCTCGCGACGGGCAGCCTCGTGACCACGCTGGCCAACTCGAACCCGGCGGTGCTCGACGTCGGCAACGACGTCGATTCGATGTACGGCCTGCGCGCCTATCAGCGCGCGAGCGGCGAATACCTGATCACCAAGGACAACTACAACGGTTCCAGCCTCGTGGTCTATCGCTGGACGCCGGCTGCCGCGCGGCGTCAGTGAAGGCGGAAGTCGGCGTCGACGCGGATCTCGCCGGGCAGCGGCTCGCCGGCCGTTTCGAGGATCGAGCGCTCGATCGTGCGGGTCAGCGCGTCGAGCGGCAGGTGGTTCGGCCCGGGGCCGAACGGCTCGGCGATGTCGCCCGAGATCGCGTCGAGCCCGATCAGCGTATAGGCGACGAACATCGACACGAACGGCGTCGCGTAGCCGATCGAGTCGACGAGCCCGAACGGCAGCATCACGCAGTACACATAGACGGTCCGGTGCAGCAGCACGTGATACGCGAAGGGGATCGGCGTCGACGCGATCCGTTCGCAGCCGGCCAGCTTCGCGCCGAGTTCGTTGAGCTGCGCGTCGAGCATCCACAGCTGCGTGTCGCTGAGCGCGCCGGCGCGCTGCTGCTCGGCGAGCATGCCGCGCAGCGCGTGCAGCACGGCGACCGGCCGGTAGTGGGCGGCGGCGAGCGCGGGCAGGAGCGGGGCGGGGAGGTAGCGCGCGAGATCGGCGGCGGGATCGGTTCCGCGCAACTGGTGCTTGAGCGCGTAGGCGAAGGCGATCGTCAGGTTGACGAAACCGGGGCGGTCGAAGCCGGCGGTGCGCGGCGAAGTTGCGGTCGACGTGGCCGCCACACCCGACGTGGCGACGCCCGGCGCAGCGACGCCCGGCACGACATAACACAGCGCCTGCGAGGTCAACGCGCGCGCGGTGGTCAGGACACCGCCCCACAGCTTGCGGCCTTCCCAATAGCGGTCGTAGCTCGCGGTATTGCGAAAGCCCGCGAACAGCGCGAGCGCGAGGCCGGCGAGCGTGAACGGCGTCGGGTTCAGCGTGACCTTCTCGCCGAAGATGCGGCCGCCCGTGCGCAGCGCGAGCAAGCTGATCGCGGTCAGCAGCACGAGCTGCGGCAGGATCTGGCGCAGCACGGAGCCGCGCCAGACGAACAGCATCCGCAGCCAGTGCTCGCGCGGTCGGACGATCATCGGGGCCTCCCGGGGTCAGGCGGCCGTCGCCAGGGTCGCCGAGCGGTGCATCAGCACCGGAATCGATTTCGAGGTGGGCGTGTTGCAGATGTCGCCGACGCTGTCGAGCGGCACCAGCGGGTTGGTCTCCGGATAGTACGCGCCGAGGCAGCCGCGCGGAATATCGTAGGCGACCAGCAGGAAGTCGTTCGCGCGGCGCTCGACGCCGTCGTCCCACACGGTCTCGAGGTCGACCCGTTCGCCCGCCGCGAAGCCGAGCATCGCGAGGTCGTCCGGGTTCGCGAACACCACGCGCCGCTGGCCATACACGCCGCGGTAGCGGTCGTCGAGCGCGTAGATCGTCGTATTGTACTGATCGTGCGAACGCGTGGTCATGAGCGTCATCAGGCGCTCGCCGTGGCGCGCGCGGGCGCGCTGGATCGGCGTGTCGGCCGGCAGCGGGTGCGCGATGAAGTTGGCCTTGCCGGTCGGCGTCAGCCACTCGCGCTCGCGCGACGCGACCCGCAGGTGGAAGCCGCCCGGCTTCGCGATCCGCTCGTTGTAATGCTCGAAGCCGTCGAAGGTCTGCTCGATCGCATCGCGCACCTTCGCATAGTCGTTCATGTAGCCGGGCCAGTCGATCTCGCCGCTGCCGAGCACCGCGTCCGCCAGACGCGCGACGATCGCCGTCTCCGACAGCAGGTTCGGCGAGGCCGGCCGGTTCATGCCGTACGACACGTGCACCATGCTCATCGAATCCTCGACCGTCACGCCTTGCGCGACGCCGTTCTGCAGGTCGATCTCGGTGCGGCCGAGGGTCGGCAGGATCAGCGCGTCGCGGCCGTGGATCAGGTGGCTGCGGTTGAGCTTGGTCGTGATGTGCACGGTCAGGTCGCAGCGGCGCAGGCCTTCCCAGGTGCGCGGCGTGTCGGGCGTGGCCATCGCGAAGTTGCCGCCGAGCCCGATGAACACCTTGACGTGGCCTTCGCGCATCGCCTCGATGGTCTCGACGACGTCGTAGCCGTGATGGCGGGGCGGCTCGAAGCCGAACACGCGGCCGAGCCGGTCGAGGAACGCCTGGCTCGGCTTTTCCTCGATCCCGACCGTGCGGTTGCCCTGCACGTTCGAGTGGCCGCGCACCGGGCACAGGCCCGCGCCCTCGCGGCCGATGTTGCCGCGCATCAGCATCAGGTTCGACAGCATGTGCACGGTCTGGACCGAGTGCTTGTGCTGCGTGATGCCCATCCCCCAGGTGGCGATCGTGCGCTCGCCGCGCACGTAGACCTGCGCGAGCGCGTCGATCTGCGCGTAGGACACGCCGCTTTCGGCGGTCAGCGCGCCCCAGCGCTCGGCGCGCAGGTCATCGGCGAACGCGTCGAAGCCGTGCGTGTGGGCTTCGATGAACGCGACGTCGAGCACCCGGGGCGCATCGTTCTCGCGCGCCGCGTCGTCGAGTTCGAGCACGCGCTTGGCCACGCCCTTGATCAGCGCGAAATCGCCGCCGAGGGTCGGCTGGATGAACATCGACGCGATCGCGGTGCCCGACATCGACATCATCTCCAGCGGGCTTTGCGGATCGGCGAAGCGCACGAGGCCGCGTTCCTTGAGCGGGTTGATCGACACGATCGTCGCGCCGCGCTTGGCGCATTCGCGCAGCTCGCCGAGCATGCGCGGGTGGTTCGTCGCCGGGTTCTGGCCGAAGATCAGCAGCGTGTCCGCGTGCTCGAAGTCGTCGAGCGTGACGGTGCCCTTGCCGACCCCGACCGTGGCCGGCAGGCCGCGGCTCGTCGCCTCGTGGCACATGTTCGAGCAATCGGGGAAGTTGTTGGTGCCGAAGCGGCGCACGAACAGCTGGTACAGGAACGCCGCCTCGTTGCTCGCGCGGCCCGAGGTGTAGAACGCGGCGCGGTTCGGATCGTCGAGCGCGCGCAGGTGCCGCGCCATCAGCGCGAACGCCTCGTTCCAGGCGATCGGCACGTAGCGGTCGGACGCCGCGTCGTAGACCATCGGGTCGGTGAGGCGGCCGTGCTGCTCCAGTTCGAAGTCGGATTGGTCGAGCAGCGCGGTGACGGTATGCGCCGCGAAGAACGCGGGCGTGACGCGCTTGCCCGTCGCCTCGGCGGCCACCGCCTTCACGCCGTTCTCGCAGAACTCGAAGGTGGACGCGTGCGCGCGGTCCGGCCAGGCGCAGCCCGGGCAGTCGAAGCCGTCCGGCTGGTTCTGCTTGAACAGCAGGCGGTAGTCGCGGCCGGGAACCTTCTCCTTGATCAGGTTGATCGCGACGTACTTGAGCGCGCCCCAGCCCGCGGCGGGGTGGGTGTACGGCTCGATGCGGGCGTTGGCTTGCTTCTTTTTCATGATGCGGTGAGGTTGGGGCGACGATGACAGGCACAGGGTACGTGCAGGTCGGCGCGCCCTGCGTGCACACCTTGCGGTGCAAAAAAAGAGTACAGTTCGCGGTTTGGATGAGCCGGATCAAGGAACTGTGTCTCTGAAAGATATTCGACAGGGAGCGGCGTGAAGCGCTACGAGAAACTGGCCGACGATATCGACGGGATGATCCGGCGCGGGGTGTACCAGCCGGGCGAGCGGATTCCGTCGGTGCGGCACACCGCGCGCCAGCAGCAGCTGAGCGCGACGACGGTGGTGCGCGCCTATCTGGTGCTGGAGAGCCGCGGGGCGATCGAGAGCCGGCCTCAGTCCGGCTATTTCGTGCGCGCGCGGACGGCGGAGCCGGCCGCATCCGAGCTGCACGCGTCGGCGCCGCTCGCGGTGTCGGCGCGGGTGGACGTGAGCCGTCTCGTGCTGTCGACGCTGCGTTCGATCGCGCGCGACGACGCGGTGCCGTTCGGCTCGCCCTATCCCGACTCGACGCCGTTCCCGTCGGCGCGGATCGCCCGCCACGCGCAGGCGATCGCGCGGCAGCGCAGCCGCTGGGGCGTGATCGACGACCTGCCGCCGGGCAATCCCGAGCTGATCCGGCAGATCGCGCGCCGTTACCACGAGCATGGCGTGCCGGTCGAGCCGGACGAGATCGTCGTGACGATCGGCGCGACCGAGGCGATCAATCTGTGCCTGCAGGCGGTGGCCAGGCCGGGCGATACGATCGCGGTCGAGTCGCCGACCTTCTACGCGATGCTGCATGCGATCGAACGGCTCGGCATGCGCGCGATCGAGGTCGCGACGCATCCGTCGGACGGCATCGACCTCGACGCGCTCGCGGAGATACTCGGGCGCGAGCGGATCGCCGCCTGCATGGTGATGCCGAACTTCCAGAATCCACTCGGCTTCCAGATGCCGGACGCGCGCAAGCGCGCGCTGGTCGAGCTGCTTGCGCGCCACGACGTGCCGGCCATCGAGAACGACGTCTATCACGAGCTGTACTACGGCGACGCGCGGCCGAGCGCGTTGAAGACCTACGACCGGCAAGGGCTGGTGCTGCATTGCGCGTCGTTCTCGAAGAGCCTGTCGCCCGCCTACCGGATCGGCTGGGCGATGCCGGGGCGCTACCGCGACGAAGTCGAGAAGCTCAAGTTCCTGAACACGCTCGCGACGCCCGCGATCGATCAACTGGCGATCGCGGAATACCTGCGCCACGACGGCTACGATCATCATCTGCGCCGCATCCGCCGCGCCTATGCGCAGCAGGCGAAGCTGATGGCCGCGATGGTGCGGCGTTTCTTCCCGGAAGGCACGCGGCTGTCGCAGCCGATGGGCGGCTACGTGCTGTGGGTCGAGCTGCCGCCGACGGTCGACGCGATGCGGCTCTACGAACTGGCGCTCGCGCAGCGCATCACGATCGGGCCGGGGCGGATGTTCTCGACCACCGACGGTTATCGGCATTTCATCCGGCTCAACTACAGCGCGCCGTGGTCGGCGCAGATCGAGCAGGCGCTCAAGACGCTCGGCGAACTGGCCGCGCGCTGCGCGCGCATGCACGCATGAAGGGGAAGGAGAGGATGAACGATCAGGCGGATGCGCCGCCCGAAGGCGGCGACGAAGACGGACTGGACCCGGCGCTGGCGGCGCTGCTCGCGTGCCTCCACGAGGCGGCGGCGGACGGCGCGGGCAAGCCCTGGTCGCTCGCGAAGCTGAGCAAGCGCGCGCGGGCGCCGATGAGCAGCCTGCGGCGGATGCTGACCCCAGCTCGACGCAGCGGGGCTGACCGTCACCACGCTGCGCGACGACGGTACGGGCAGCGCGGCGCTGACCGACGAAGGGCGCGCGCTGTGCGCCGCGCTGTTCGACGCGGGCTGACGCGCCGCGTCGAGCCGCGCCGGCAACGCGCTACCAGCGCGCGGTCACGCCCGCCATCAGCGAGTGATTGTAGGTCTGGTCGTTGAGCCCGCGCCGGTAGCCGACGTCGAGATCGAGCCAGGGGCGCGGCGTGTAGATCGCGCCCGCGATCAGGAACGCGGGAGAGGTGTGATGGTCGCGATCCGGATTGCGCGACGCGCCGATGTCGAGCGCGAGCTGGAGCCGGTCGGTCACGCGGTACAGCATCGCGCCCGACACCTGCCATAGCGAGGTCCGGTCGTCGTGGCTGTTGGGCTGGTAGGCGACGCCCGCGTTGACGAGGAACGTGAACGCGGCCACGTCGTACTGCGCGAGCAGCGTCGCGCCGGCGTTCACGCGGCCGTTGCCGAGCCCGTGATGGTCGTCGCCGGTCGGCACGTTGATGCGCGGTTTCAGCGCGATGCTGAGCGGGCCGCGCTCGAGCACGCGCCACTTCGCGCCGATCTCGACGTCGCCGAAGCCGGAGCTGGCCTCGTCCGAGCGGGTCTGCACGTGCGTGTAGGGCGCGTTCACATAGAGATCGAACGACGGGCCGAAGCCGCGCGTGAGCGTGGTGTTCCAGAGCTGCTGGCGGCCGGTGTCGGACTGGCGCGAGGTCTGCTCCATGTTGAGTTCGTATTGCCAGTTGCCGTCGCCCTGGGTGCCGGTGTCGTCGGAAACGAGCGGATGGGTGGCGTACGCGCCGGCCGGTGACAGCAGCGAGCAGGCGGTCGCGAAACGGAGAATCTTTTTCATGTCGATGACTGCAGGAGAGGAGCGGGGTCGCCCGCCCGCGCGGCGTGCGCGGACGGGCCCGGAGTCAGCGGGCGCGGTTCAGAACCACTGCCGGTAGCGCTTCACGTAGATCGTCTTCACGACCTGCGCAAGCGCGATGTAGCCGATCATGGTGGCGATCAGCCACATCCAGTAGCTGCTCGGCAGGTGGATGAAGCCGAGCGACTCGGCGAACGGCGAGAACGGCAGCCAGCAGCCGATCCCGATCGCGACCGCGGTCGACAGCAGCACCGGCAGCGCCGCGGTGCTTTGCAGGAACGGGATCTTCTGGGTGCGCAGCAGATGCACGACGAGCGTCTGCGACACGAGCCCTTCGATGAACCAGCCCGAGTTCATCACGACCTGGCCGGCGGCGCCGCCATGCAGGTGGTACAGCGCGCCCGCGCCGAACACCGACCACATCAGCGCGTAGGTGGTGATGTCGAACACCGACGAGGTCGGCCCGATCCACAGCATGAAGCGGCCGATATTGCCTGCTTCCCACTTGCGCGGCTTCTTCAGGAACTCGGGGTCCATCTTGTCCCACGGCAGCAGCATCTGCGAGGTGTCGTAGATCAGGTTCTGGATCAGCAGCTGCGTCGCGAGCATCGGCTCCCACGGCAGGAATGCGCTCGCCACCAGCACCGAGAACACGTTGCCGAAGTTCGAGCTGGCCGTCATGTTCAGGTACTTGAGGATGTTGCCGAAGGTCTCGCGGCCCTTGATCACGCCTTCCTCCAGCACCATCAGGCTCTTTTCGAGCAGGATGATGTCGGCGGTTTCCTTCGCGATGTCGGCGCCGCTGTCGACCGAGATGCCGACGTCGGCGTCGCGCAGCGCGGGGGCGTCGTTGATGCCGTCGCCGAGGAAGCCGACCGTGTGGCCGTTCGCCTGCAGGGCCTTGACGATGCGCGCCTTCTGCAGCGGCGTGAGCTTCGCGAACACGGTCGCGCGTTCGACCACCTGCGACAGCGTCGCGTCGTCGAGCGTGTCGATCTCGGGGCCGAGGATCGGCTTGCCGGGATTGAGGCCGACCTGGCGGCACACCTTCATCGTGACGGTCGGGTTGTCGCCCGTCAGCACCTTCACCGCGACACCGTTCTCGCGCAGCGCGGCGAGCGCCGGCGCGGCCGATTCCTTGGGCGGATCGAGGAAGGTCAGGAAGCCGCGCACCGTGAGGTCGCGCTCGTCGGCGGTGCGATACTGCTCGCGCTCGTCGCCGCGCGGGATCGCGCGCGTCGCGAGCACCAGCACGCGGAAGCCGTCCTCGTTGTACGCATTCGCCTGTTCGAGCAGGCGCTTGCGGGCCACGTAGTCGAGCGGCCGCACGCCGTCCTCGTCCTGCACGTGCGTGGACACCGCGAGCATTTCCTCGACCGCCCCCTTGCAGACGAGGAGATGCTCGCCGCGCGGATCCTCGACCACCACCGACAGACGGCGGCGCACGAAGTCGAACGGCAGTTCGTCGATCTTCTTGTATTCCTTCGGCTTCACCCGGTCGCCCAGCTCGTTCGCGCGATTGACGACCGCGATGTCGATCAGGTTCTTCTGGCCGCTCTGGTGATAGCTGTTGAGCCAGCCGAGGCGCAGGATGTCCTCGTTCTTCTGGCCGAGGATGTCGAGGTGATGCTCGAGGATGATCTTGTCCTGCGTCAGCGTGCCGGTCTTGTCGGTGCACAGCACGTCCATCGCGCCGAAGTTCTGCACCGAGTTCAGGCGTTTGACGACGACCTTGCGGCGCGCCATCGCGACCGCGCCGCGCGCGAGGTTCGCGCTGACGATCATCGGCAGCATTTCCGGCGTGAGGCCGACCGCGACCGCGAGCGCGAAGGTGAGGGCGCTGAGCCAGTCGCCCTTGGTCAGGCCGTTGATCATGAACACCACCGGCACCATCACGAGCATGAAGCGGATCAGCAGCCAGCTGACGCTCGATACGCCGCGATCGAAGCTGGTCTCGATGCGCTTGTGGCTGACCACGTTCTTCGCGAGCGAGCCGAAGTAGGTGTCTTCGCCCGTCGCGACCACGACCGCGATCGCGGTGCCGCTCACGACGTTGGTGCCCATGAAGCAGACGTTCGCGAGATCGAGCAGCGCGCCTTCCGGCTCGCGCGCCTCGGCGCTCGCCTCGGTCTCGGTGGCCGGATGATGCGCGGACTTCTGCGCGACCGCGCCGAGCGTGTCGTACTTCTCGACGGGCAGCGCTTCGCCCGTCAGCACGGCCTGGCTGATGAACAGGTCGCGCGACGACAGCAGCCGCACGTCGGCGGGAATCATGTCGCCCGCCGACAGGTGCACGATGTCGCCGACGACGACCTCGCGCATCGGCACTTCGGTGCGCGTGGGTTCGCCGGCCTCGGTGATGCGCCGCTGCACCGTGGCGGTGGTGCGCACCATCGCCTTCAGCTTCTCGGCGGCGCGCAGCGAACGGAATTCCTGGAAGAAGCGCAGCAGCGCGCTGATGCCGACCATCGCCATCAGGATCGAGATCTTGACGTAATCCTGGTCGCCGGGCTCGGCGAAATAGATGTCGGTGAAGTAGCTGATGGCGGCGAGCACCAGCAGCACGTAGATGAACGGATTGTTGAACGATTGCAACAACTGCCGGGTCCAGTGCGGCGGCTTGTCGTGCGCGATCTCGTTCGGGCCGTCGAGCAGCAGGCGGTCTTCGGCCTGGGCGAAGGTGAGACCGCCGGTGGTGGTGCGCAGGTTCTTCAGCGTGGCTTCGAGCGGCTGGGCGGCTTCGCGGACGATGCGCATGGACTGCGCGTCGTCGTCGCGTTGACGCGCGCCGTAATTGAGAAAACCGCGCTGCTTGTTCTTCGGGTTCGTGCGTTGTGTCATGGGACGCTCCATGGCCGGGCGGACCGGCGAGGGGCGTCCGTCGCGTTAACGCGGCGCGAGCGTCCCCCGCCGCGTCGCGTCTGGCGCGTTCGGCTGAGATTCGAGGTCTATGGGGTCGCTCGCCGGCGCGCGACGATCGGCAGGCACACGCTGGAGGTGCGCGCCGGCGAGCCATAATCGGCTACTGTCGTCTGCTTCCATCAGAACTCCTGTCGATTGCGGGCAAAGGCGCAAGGCCTTCACGATCGGGGCGCAAGCCGCTGCGCGTGCGCGGTCGCGCACGCGCCAGGCGTCGTGCGGGCGCGTTCGCCGGGCGGCGCAAGGCCGCACGGCGTGGACGAACACAGGCGCGCGCATGGGGCGCGTCGTTCGTTCAATGAAATTCGGGCGGGAAGATCGGGCCGGGAAGGCCGGAAGGACACCGCATCCTGCGATCGAGGATGCGGCAGGAGATGAAGCTCTGCGCGTTTCCTCAGTCAGCAGTCAAAGTTGGTGCAGGACCAACTACAACTCGCATCGGTGTTCACAGAACACTCCATGTATTTAGACGGGGCCGATGGTAAAGGCCCGGCAAGCAAAACGTCAACCCCTTTACGCAAGGTTTACGCAGATTCGTTCCGGTCCGCCGCGCCGGATGCCGCGCGCGCCACGCAGGCGCGGCGATATCGATACGCGAAATGCGGATTTGTGGAGCGGAACGCGGCCGATATAGTCGCCGTGTTTCGCCGTCCGCCACAGTGCGAGGGAGTGTGCGGCATGTCTATCGTGATTCTCGACCCGGCGGCGTCCGCCGCGCGCGCCGTTCCGTCCGGCGCGCCCGCCGTGATCCGCTCGGCCGCGGACGTCGCGCGGCTCGCGAACCAGGGCGCGACGCTCGGCAAGGCGCGCGCGGTGATCGTGATCGCGCTCGGCGGCGTGTTTCTCGATGCGTACGACCTGACCTCGCTCGCGTACGGCATCAAGGACATCGCGAAGCCGTTCGCGCTCACGCCGGCCGAAGTGGGCTTCGTGTCGTCGGCGGTCGTGTCGAGTTTTTCGGCCGCGCTGGCGCTGGCGCGCGGCGGCCGGTTCGTCGCCTGCGTGCCGGGGCGCCAGACCCGTCAGGGCCGGGACGGCCTGCATACGTTCGAGCTGCCGGTCGAGACCGAGGGCGTCACGGTGTCGATGATGTGGCATCCGCGCGTCGAGCACGATGCCGCGCATCGCCGGCAGCGCGAGCGGATCCGGATGGCGTGCGCGGCGTGAGCCGGTGCGGCGGACGCGGTGTCGGGGGCGCGCCCTCGGGCCGATGAGCGGCGCGTTGCGCCTGCGCCAGGTTGCGGCGCGCGCGTCATGCAACGGTTCTCCCGACGCAAAAACGGCGGCGCATCACGCGCCGCCGCCGTTCATCTCTCCCGCAAGCATGACGCGGCGACCCCGTGCCGGAATCGCCGCACCACGCGTCCTGCTCAGTTCGACGTCGCGGCGGTCACCGCGGCCTTCGCATCGAGGATCCCCGCGCCGGGCGGCAAGGCGCTGCATGTCGCGGTGGCGGCGACGGGCGACGGACGGGCCGTGGCCGCGAGCTTCTGCGCGATCTGCGCGGGCGTCAGCGTCGGGTTCATCGACAGCATCAGCGAGATCACGCCCGCCACCTGCGGCGCGGCGAGGCTCGTGCCGCTGTCGGTCGCGTAGGTGTCCGCCACCGGCGAGGTGGTGCCCGTGTTCGAGGTCGACAGGATGACCGAGCCCGGCGCGCTCAGGGTGATCTCCGAGCCGAAGTTGCTGTACCACGCGCGACGGCCGGTGTTGTCGGTCGCGGCGACCGCGATCACGCCCTTGCAGTTCGCGGGGCGATCCTGCGCGGTCGACTGACCGTTGTTGCCGGCCGCGACCACGACGCTCACGCCGACCGCATTGACGTCGTTGATCGCCTGCTGGAAGGTGTCGCCGCACGGGCCGGTGCCACCGAGGCTCAGGTTGATGACCTTGGCCGGATGCGTGTTGTTCGGCACGCCGGCGACCGGGATCCCGGCGGCCCAGCGCATGGCGTCCGCGATGTCGCTGGTGGCGCCGCCGCACTTGCCGAGCACGCGCACGGGCAGGATCTGGCTGTTCCAGTTCACGCCCGCGATGCCGATGCCGTTGTTGGCCGACGCGCCGATGAGGCCCGCTACCTTGGTGCCGTGCCAGCTGCTGTTGTTCGGCGACGTTTCGCAGTTGTAGAACGGGCCGGTCGAATCGTTGATTTCGGCCTGCGTGACCCAGTCGCCCGGATCGGTGGCGTCCGGGCCGCGCGTCTTGCCGTTGTTGCTGGTCGCGACGCTCGTGATGAAGCTGTAGCCGGGCAGCAGGTTCGGCGTGATGTCGGGATGCGGGCGGTAGCCGGTGTCGAGCACGGCGGTCACGAGGCCGGGCGCGCCCGTGGTCAGGTTCCAGGCGAGCGGCAGGTCGATGCCGACGGACGGGTCGGTCAGGTTCCATTGTTGCGAGAACATCGGATCGGTCGGCACGGTCCGCGTGAACACGCGGCGATCCGGTTCCGCGTAGGCGACGTCGGGGTCGGCCGCGAAGGCTTGCGCGAGCGCGGTCGCGTCGGCGGCGGCCATCCGGCGGCCGAGCGACAGCAGCGAGGAGCCGTCCGACAGCGTGCGCTCCATCTGCACGGCGGCCGGCTGCGCGGCGCTGGCCGCGTAATTGCGCGCCTGGCTGTTCTGCGCGCTCGGCGCGTTCCAGTTGGTCATCACGCGCTGGATCACGGCGCTGACGCGGGCCGGATCGCTGACGCTCGCCGCCATGATGCGGGCTCCGGAAGCGGACGACGTGGTGGTCGGCTGCAGCTTGATGATCACGTGGTCGACCGGCACGTCCTGCGCGGTGGTGCCGGGCGTCGTGCTCGACGACGCGGACGACGAGGTCTGGGCGGCGCAGGACGCATTCGAATTCGGCGAGGTCGACGTGCCGGGCGTCGGCGTCGGCGTGGTCGGGTCGGGGTGGTCGGCGTCGCGGTCGACGGGGGGGACGGAGTGCCATCACCGCCGCCGCCGCCGCCGCCGCAACCGGCGAGGGGAATCAGCAGGGAAACGGAAAGGATGCCTGCGAGCGTACGCGTCTGGCTGAGCCGTGCGGGGGGGAGGTTGAAACGTTTGACTCTCATGTTGGCTCTCGGTCCTATGGTTCGAAACCGCTATCCCACGGTTAAGGCGGGCGGAATCCGATGGAATCGGCGAGCCGGAAGCGCCCTCGTATTAATTCGCAGTCCGACACATCCAACGGATTTTTCCCGTGTCCCCGCCGGATTTGGTCCTGCTTCGGCGAGGCTCATGGATGTGGGTAACGGCTGCTTTTAACAATTCTTAATAGTTGGCCGGAAATGATTTGATGGGGGTCTATTTCCGAGAGGTCGGCCCGGCGCGGACGGGCGGCGTTGAGAGGGATTAAGTCTGAGGTTTAGTGGGGATTATCTTTTGGTGGTGGTTAATCAGATGTGGACGTAAAAAATTAACGATCGGGATGATCATAAAAATGTGAACGCATGCGTGGTCGTGTCGCATGCGAGGAGTGAAGTGGCCCGTGCGCGTCGAGAGGGCGCGTGTGGGTTGGGGATGTCACGCGTCACGGGCGTTTCGTATCGAAACGAGGGGTAACATCACGACCATGGTTCGATTTTTTTGCGAAGTTTTTTCTATTAATTGGCTGTAAATTCCATAATTTATGAATTTACGAAATTTAAATTTCACTCACTCGAACCCGGGTACCTGGCACTTTCCCTGCAGCTACCTCCGGGCCGCATCTGCGGCACAACCTGGAAAAGGTCAAACATGGAACGCGTCTTCAAACGGAGGCATCTGGCGCTGGCCGTCCTGACGGGATTCGCGCTGGCGGCGAGCGTGACCGCCCGGGCGGGGGCGAGCGGAGATCGTGCAACGGAGGTGCCCGGCCTGGGGCTGACCGTGTATGGGATCCCGACGCCGGCGGCAGGGAGCGGAACCGGAGGCAATCCGCTCGCGCCGGTGAGCAAGGTGGTGAACGAGATCATTGGCGCCCTGGCGACGCCGCCGGCGAATCCGGTCATGCCGATCAGTCCGATTGCCACGCTGCATGGCGTGATCGGGTCGGTGACGGAAATATTGGGCGAGGCAGGCGGTCTGCTTGGGCGGTCGACCGGGGGGAGCGGACGCGCGGCCGGGCTCGCGAAGCCGGCCGGCCGGCTTGAAGGCGTGAGCGTGGTGTCCTTGGCGGGGGCCGGCGGCAGCGACGCGGCTCAGACGATCACGGTAGTGACCGGAGGCCCGGGAACGGCGGCGAATGCGGGCGCGCACGGCGTGGGCCCGCTCGGACCGGTGACGTCGCTGATCTCGAATCTGGCCAAGAGGCTGCCGAAATGAGCAACTGATCTAGCAATGAGCATTAAACGAGGCGGAGAAGCGTCGCTTCGACGTGACGGGGCAAGCGCGCCGACGCGGGATGCCTGCGCCAGGGTCTCGATACCGCGCTCATCCCCGCGCGCGACCACTCGGCGGCGGGCGCGCCCCGCCCCGGACCTTGCCGGCTGGCCGCTCAGGTCAGCCGGATCTTTGGCTGCACCCAGCTGTTGATCCGCTCGGCGGTCCACAGCAGCGTGGCCTTGGGAAACCCGTGCAGCGCCTGCTGGTGGTGGCGATAGAGCATCGCGTGGCTCAACTGGGCGAAACGGCCCTTGATGAACGCGCTGCGGAAGAAGCCGAAGCGGCCGAGCGTGCCGAAGGCGTTGTAGTCGCTGATCGACACGAGCGAGCCGAAATCGTGAAACGCGAAGTCGGGCAGCGGCCGGCCGTCGAGCCAGGCGGGCAGATGTTTGGCGAGGAATTCGGCCTGCTGCGTCGCCACCTGGGCGGTCGGCGCAAGCGGGCGCTCGGCGCCGTCGGGCGTCAGGCTCGATGCATCGCCGAGCGCGAAGACCGCGTCGTCGTCCTGCGCCTGCAGCGTCGGCCGGATCAGGATCTGGTTCGTGCGCGTGCTCGCGAGGCCGCCGAGGCCGTTCGCGAAATCCGCACCCTTGACGCCGGCCGCCCACACCATCAGGTTGGCAGGCGCGAAGCCGCCGTCGCCGTAGTGAAAACCGCTCGCGTCGGCGGACGTGACGCGCGTGGAGGTCAGCACCCGGAACCCGATGTTGCGGAGCTGCTGTTCGGCCGACGCGGAGATCCCGGGCGGAAACGCGGCCAGGATGCGCGGGCCGCTTTCCAGCAGGGTGAGGTCGAGGCGCTCGCGTGCGCGCGGATCGCCGTAGCTCGACGCGAGTTCGAGCAGGCGGCTCAACTCCGCCGCAAGCTCGACGCCGGTTGCGCCGCCGCCGACGATCGCGACGCGCAACGGCTCGTCTTCCGCGACGCTGCGGAAGATGCGCGTGCGCAATGCGACATTGAAGGTTTCGGCTTCGGACTGGCTGTCGATGAAATAGCAATGCTCGCGCACCCCGGGCGTGCCGAAATCGTTCGCATGACTACCGATGGCGAGGATCAGCACGTCGTAGCCGAGGCTGCGCGCGCCGAGGATCAGTTCGCCGTCGGGCGTATGCAGGTCGGCGAGGTGGATTTCACGCCGCTCGCGATCGAGGCCGCACAGTTCGCCGGGTTGGTAGGCGAAGCCGTGTTCGCTGGCATGCGCGAGGAAGACGACCTGCTGCTGCTGGATATTGCGCGTGCCGGCCGCGATCGTGTGCAGCATGGGTTTCCAGATATGCGTGGGACTTTTATCGAGCAGCGTGACCGAGGCGCGGCCCGAACGCCCCAACTGGTTGCCGAGCCGCGTGGCCAGCAATAAACCGGCGATGCCGCCGCCGACGATGACAATTCTCGGGGGATGCGCGCTCATCGATTCAGTCCTCCGTGTGGCGTGATGGCTGCGGACGATGGTAGGGGGCGGGTTGGACGGGTGTCAATGTCGGCCGGGGCATCGGGCGGGCCAGAGCGGGTTCGGCGCGAGGAGGCGGGGCCAGGCATGGGCCGTCGCCGCGGGATTACGTGCAATACGGCCGGGATGCTTGCGCCGACCTCCTGTTTTACCGCGCTGGACGCAGGCAATCGACGCGGAATGTGGATAAGAGACGCAATGCTGTATTTCTGTTACGAGCCAAGACCGGTCCGAAGCGGTTCGGGCATGCGCGGCGCGTCGTGCGGGCTAGAATGCCGGCACCTCCGCTCCCGCATCCCACGCGCGCCGTTCTCCATGCACCTGCCAGTCTTCTCGTCCGAACACGAACTGTTCAAGCCGGTTGCGCGCGACTATCCCGACGGTTATGCATTGAGTGACCACTGGCACGACGCCGCGCAGCTGATCTACGCGCTTCACGGCGTGATGGAACTGAAGTGCGGCGACGCCTGCTGGATCATCTCGCCCCAGCAGGCGCTGTGGATGCCCGCGCAACTGCCGCATGCGCTGCGCGCGCGGGGGGCGGTGACGCTGCGCAGCGTCTATGTCGCGCCGCGCCTGTGCGCGAAGCGCCTGCCCGACGCGCCGCGCAGCCTGGCGGCGACGCCGCTGCTGCGCGAACTGATCCGGCAGGCGCAGGCGGTGACCGACGACACGCCCGCGTCCGGCTACGACGCCCACCTGATGCAACTGCTGCTCGACGAGATCGAGCGCGCCCGGGTGATGCCGCTCGACATCCCGCTGCCCGGCGACCACCGTTTGCGCAACGTCTGCCTGCGTCTGCTCGACGATCCGGCGGACGACCGGGGGCTCGATGCATGGGGCGCGCTCGTCGGCGCTTCGGCGCGGACCTTGTCGCGGCTGTTCCGCGCCGAACTGGGCACGAGCTTCCTGCTGTGGCGCCAGCAAGTGCGCGTGGCGGCCGCGATTCCCCGGCTGGCGGACGGCGAACCGGTCACGCGGATCGCGGCCGATCTCGGCTACGACTCGCCGGGCGCGTTCATCGCGGTGTTTCGCCGCCTGACCGGTCACACGCCGCGCGCGTTCGCCATGCAGGCCGAATGAGGCGGGGCGGCCTTGATGCGCCCGCGCCGCGCTGCGAAGACATGCCGCTTTACTGCCACACGCGCGTCACGCAGGCGGCGCGCGCCGCGGCATGCTCGACGCCTTGCGCGCCGCGCATGCAATCCGCGTAGCGCGTGACCTGCGCCTCGAAAAGCCGTCCCGCCTCGTCAGGCGATGCGCGAGCCAGCCGTTGCGCGAAGCCGCGCGAGCCGATCTCGAAGTGCTGGTAGTCGATCGGGAAATTCCAGTATCCGCCCCAGCCGATGAAGCCGTTGTCGGCGAACACATCGACGACGGCCTCGGCCATGCCCGGTCGTTTCGGCTTGTCGGGCCGATCGTCGAAGCGGTTGACCGAGGTTCTCGCGGCAGCGGGCGGGCGAACCGACGCGACGCCGTCGGTTCCGAGCACGATGTAGGGATTCTGGATCGGATTGAGGTCGATCGCGGCGCCGAACGCGTGCAGCGACCATGCGCTGCCGCCTGAGATCGGCCGCGCATTGAAGGCGGACGTGTTATTCGCATTCATCGACGCATCGTCGTCGCCGGAGAAATGCTCGATCGGTACGGCTTGCTGAAGCGGGAAATCCAGCTTGCGGAGCGCGTCGAAGATCGCCTGCACGCGCGGCGCAAGCGCGTCGAGCACGACGATCGTCCCCATGCGCGGCTCGTTCTCGAAACCGAGGTACTGGAACGAGACGTTGCGCAGGCGATCGCAGCCCACCGGCGCGTCGGCGGGCATCACGCCGCTCGCCTGCATCTGCCGGCATTGGTCGCGGGAGACGGGCGCGATCTCGGCGCGGGCGCCGCCGCTCAGCAACGCGAGGGACATCAGCATGGAGAGTGTCATCCGGCGCGGGCGCGGCTGTCGGGCGGAGGAAATCGGGTGGAGGGGCATGGCGAATGGGCTCAGGTCGAGAAAGACGCGTTCGATGGCGGGTGCAGGGGCTGTCGGTGATTTCCGGGATCGGGACGCCGATGCGAGGCCGCCGGACGACGGGATGGAATGAGGTAGCGACGTATCTATGAAAGCGATATGCGCCGGTGGTTCCATGATGAAGACATGGCGGGTCGCGTCGAGCGGCGAATGACGGCCGTCGCGACGGCCGTCCGGGCGGCCGGAGGATGACGGCCTGACCGTCCCGCGGCATGCGTCGCGCCGTTCCCGGGCCGGCGCGCCACCGTCTCGCGCCGCCAACCTGTCCGATGCGCGCGATCCACTGGCGTACCGGAGGCGGCGCGGGCCGCTCGCCCGCGCTACGCTTCGCCTCTTCCGAACCCCTCTCCAGATGGAGCATGGCATGAGCGACGACTATGTACGCGTATCCCGCCGTATCGCGGCGGGCGGTGTCGAACTGGATGGCTGGCTGTACACCCCGACGCGCCCCGGTCCCGCGCCCTTGATCGTGATGAGCCCCGGCTTCGCCGCGCTCAAGCGCCACTACCTGACGGATTTCGCCGAACGCTTCGCGCAGGCGGGCTTCGCGGTGGTGCTCTACGATCATCGCAACTTCGGCGCGAGCGGCGGCGACGTGCGCGGCGAAATCGATCCTCACCAGCAGATCGCGGACATACGCGACGTGGTGAGCTGGGCCGGCACGCTGCCGGAAGTCGACGCCGACCGGATCGGCGTATGGGGTTCCAGCTACAGCGGGGGCCACGCGATCATGATGGGCGCGCTCGATCGGCGCGTGCGCTGCGTCGTCAGCCAGGTGCCGACCATCAGTGGCTACCAGAGCCTGTTGCGCCGCGCGGGCGAGCGGCTGCACGCGGTGCGCGCCGATTTCGAGCGCGACCGGGCCGCGCGCTATGCGGGCGAGGCGCCGGGCGAACGGCGGGTCTGCTCGGAGGACGGTGTCGCCGGCCTCTACGCGGGCGACGATGCGCGCGCGTTCTATACGATGTCGGCGGCGCGCGACGCCGGCTGGGAAAACCGCGTCACGCTCAGATCGAGCGAACTCGCGAGCGCGTACGAGCCCGGTAGCTGGATCGACCGGGTCAGTCCGACGCCGCTGCTGATGCTGGTCGCCGAACGCGACACCGTGACGCCGGCCGACCTCGCGCTGGCCGCGTATGAGCGCGCGCTCGAACCGAAACGGCTGGAGATCCTGCCGGGCGGGCACTTCGATCCCTACGTCGCGCAGGCGGAGCGGGCGATCCAGGCGGCCGTCGGCTGGTTCGCCGCGCATCTGGGCGACCGGGCCTGAGCGCCGCCCAGGCGACGGCGCGGGGCGCTCAGCCGGATTCGACGAGACGCAGCACGATCGCGCGCGCCGAATCGAGATGCGCGGCGGTCAACGCCTGCGCGCGGCGCGCATTGCGCGCGCGGCAGGCGTCGAGGATCTGCGCGTGTTCATGCTGGAACGCCGGTGTATCCGCAAGCAGCGTATGGTGCAGGCGCTCGTAGCGCTCGACCTGCGCGCGCAGTTCATGGATCGCGACGAGCTGACGCGCATTGCCGCAGGGCGCGTAAAGCAGTTCGTGGAATTCGCGATTGAGCGCGCCCTGGCGCGCGGGGGTGTCGGCCGTGCCGAGCAGTTGATGCACGAGCGTGGCGCGCGCGAGCGCCTCGTCGTCCATCCGTTTCACGGCGCGCCGGATCGCGTCGCCTTCCAGCAGCACGCGCAAGTCGTAGATTTCGCCGACGTCGGCGGCCGAGAGTTCGCGCACGGTCGCGCCGCGATTGCGCTGCAGGGTCACGAGCCCCTCGCGCGCGAGCCGCTGGATCGCTTCGCGCAGCGGAATCCGGCTCACCTCGAAGCGGTCGGCGAGATCGCGCTCGACGAGCCGCTCGCCGCTCGCGAGCGTGCCGTCGACGATCAGTTCGCGCAGCGAGGCGGCGATCGCGCCCGCCGTGGAGTCGAATGAGCTGTTCATGGTCGATGAAGGTTGATTGGAATAATGGTATACCAAATTGCCGATCGCTGGCAGAATCGCGGCGGGTCGACATTCGACGGAGGACTCATGGGATACGGCGAACACCACTATCGCGTGACCGTGCGCTGGACCGGCAACCGGGGCAGCGGCACGTCGGGCTACCGGCAGTACGGGCGCGACCATCTGATCGAGGCGGACGGCAAGCCGCCGATCGCGGGCTCGTCCGATCCCGCGTTTCTCGGCGACGCCGCGCGCTGGAATCCCGAGGATCTGCTGCTTGCGTCGGCGTCGGCGTGCCACAAGCTGTGGTATCTGCATCTGTGCGCGGAGGCCGGCGTGACCGTGCTCGACTATGTCGACGAGGCGCAGGGCACGATGCTCGACGGCCCGGAGGCGGGGCGCTTCACCGACATCGTGCTGCGGCCGCGCGTGACGATCCGCGCCGGCGACGATCCCGCGCTGGCGGAGCGCCTGCATCACGTCGCGCATGCGCGCTGCTATATCGCCAACTCGGTCAATTTCCCGATCCGCTGCGAGCCGCGCATCGACGATTCGGGCGCGTGAGAATTTTGGCCGGATTACGATGCGAGCCTGTTCGACCACTAGACAGGAGGAAGACATGCATCGTCGTCTTGGCTGGCTCGCCGCGGCCGCCGCACTGTGTTTCGCGGGCGGCGCGGCGCACGCGCAGGCGCTGACCGGCACGCTGAAGAAGATCAAGGACACCGGCGTCGTGGGCCTCGGCATCCGCGAATCGTCCGTGCCGTTCTCGTATTCGGACAACCAGCAGAAGAACATCGGCTACTCGCGCGACATCGCCGCGCGCATCGTCGACGCGCTGCGCACGCGGCTGAGCCTGCCGGGGCTGGTCGTCAAGGAAATCCCGATCACCTCGCAGAACCGGATCCCGCTGGTGCAGAACGGCACGATCGACTTCGAATGCGGGTCGACCACCAACACGCTGGAACGGCAGCGGCAGGCGGCCTTCTCGAACAGCATCTTTCTCTATGGCATCCGTTTCACCACGCGCAAGGATTCGGGCGTGAAGGACTTCCCGGATCTGGCGGGCAAGACGGTCGCGACCACGGCCGGCACCTCGGACGAGCGCCTGCTGCGCAAGCTCAACGAGGAGAAGGGCATGAACATGACGATCATCAGCGCGAAGGATCATGCCGAGGCCTTCCTGAACGTGACGTCCGGGCGGGCGGTGGCTTTTGTGATGGATGAGCCGCTGTTGTACGGCGAGATCGCGAAGGATCGCAACCCCGGTGCTTATGCCGTGACGGGGACGCCGCTCGCCCACGAGAACTACGCGTGCATGCTGCGCAAGGACGATCCGGCGTTCAAGCAGGTGGTCGATACGGTGATCGCGCAGCTGCAGACGTCGGGCGAGGCCGAGAAACTCTATGATCGCTGGTTCATGCAGCCGATTCCGCCCAAGGGGATGAGTCTCAACTATCCGCTGTCGGCGGAAATGAAACAGTTGTTCAGGAATCCGACTGATCAGGCGCAGTACTGATTGCGTGAGGGTGTGCGGGGGCGGGCCGCGCTCCTGTGCGGCCGGGTCGCGCGATCGATGCGTGTCGCGTTGCGGATCTCGGCGTCAATATCCCCTTGGACCTTGTTGCGAAATGAATCGGATGCTGCCTTGCGTTTGTTCCGGAGAACCAGGCTTCGGTCCGCAGGGGCATCGGTAGTTTGGCGCTGATGCCGAATGAAAGGCGATCCAGAAGGGACATGACCAGGCGCCGCGTCAGAGTTTGCCGGTGAGGCTGTAAAGAGGTTCGAGCCCCCATTCGTACAAGCGACGGCGTTCCGGCAGCACATCCGCCTGTAGTGCCATGCCGGATTGCAACATCTATGGCTTGCCGTAGGCGGTCACATGCTTTTCCAGCACGACGCCAGGCTGCTTTGCATAGAGCTTCACGAGTCCGGTGTCGGGGCTCAGCACGCCTTCGACTGTGGTGCGGCGCGTATAGCTAGAACAGCATCACGACGGACGCCATGCAGGCGGCAGCGGCTGTCAGGAACGCAAACGACACAGGACGAACCCTTATCGTTTCACCCAGCGTCCGGGTCCGCTGCGCGTCCTGAGCTGCTTCACGGAAAAGAGGAGCCTGGGACATCACAATAGATTTTGTTGTTTTCCGTGAGCCACGGCGGATGAAGGCAAATGAGTATTGCATCGAGGCCGTCGAGCCGGATGAATCCATTCCACAAAAATCGCATCAGATCGACATGTTTCGGAATGCGTAACAGGAGCGGCTATGTGCGACCGATAATAAATCTCGATGGATGGAAAGCCTGTAATTCAATTGTGCAGAAATGTAATGAGCGTCACCACATTAATATACAAAAATTCAGAAATCATGTCGTATTGAATTTGAAAGATAAAATATGTTGATTTTTAGTTTTGTCGGTGCCAATCTGCGCTCGTCGAGTAACGACACTCAATGCATGCTTTTTTTGATGACGCAATTCTTGGCGACATCACGGAGATAATATTCATGCTTGGAGAACGTTTCTTGCCAGGCACTCTCTGTCCTGCCCTGAGTTGCGATATGAAATCCATGAAAAATGGGCAGGAATAGCTTTGGGGTGGCATGCACATATCTGTAACGTGAAAGAACCGAGTGCCAGTGCGCGGCCACCGCTGCCGTATATGGCGCTGGAATAGCGATTCCCGCAGAGGGTGCTGATTGATCTGTATTTTGAACCAGCAGCCGAGCAAGGTTATGAAAAAATCAAGCAAGCTTATTGTGTGCGATTGTGTTGGTTTTTTGGGTGCGGCTCTGTTGTGTATTTGCGGAATCTTGATTTTATTTGGTTGTATTGAAAATAACCAATCCGTTCTAAGTCGTGCCGGAGGGTTGGCAATGACCGTTCTATATTTATGGGTGACCATCAGTTACGCCAAGAACATTAGAGGCTGGTACTCCAATTTGTCGAATCTGTAGAATTTCCGATCCTCATTCCTACTCGTCTTAATAACGTCGTCAGTCGACTCGTGCAGCGCGTTCGCGTTCGGGGCAATGCGGCAGTCTACTCCACAAGCGTGTGACCGTCAGGTGTACAGCCAACCGCCTGTATTGCAGGTGGCTTCCGAGTCCGGACGTGATGGTATGCGCTTGCTGCACGGTGTATCTATCGTCTTGACTTTCAATACGTCCAGATAGTCTCTGGCAAGATGGTTTTGCCGAAAGCGGCAAGGACAAGCCGTGCGATGCATTGTTGTACCGCGAGTGGTTTCGTCACCACGTTGAAGCCAAAGTGTTTATCGTATTTGAAAAACTGCGTGAGATATGTTCGCCGGGAAGTTTATTTGATCGAACAAGATGGAACAGGTCACTTACGAGTATCTCGGTAAAAAGCGTATTGGCACGGTTATGGCCTTTCCTTAGGCCGGTGGCATGGAGCGCGGCATGCGGCCTTGCGGCGACTGCACTGGTTGCGGCAACGGAAACCTCCATTCCAGCTTTCCTGAAGGTCGTACTCGCCTATGGTTTTGGCGAGCATGCGCCGCAATCCGCATGGTGGACTATTCCTCTGGCATTTCTGGGGCTCGCCTGCTTGCGCGGAGGCGCCCAGTTCGCCTCCGCCTACCTGCTCGGATACGTGTCGAACAACGTCGTGATCCGAATCCGTCAAGCGATGATCGAGCGTGTGGTGCGGGCCGGTGCACCGTTACCACATCGTCACTGACGCCAACGGCACCCCGCTCGCCGCGATCCTGACCGGTGCGAACGTCAACGACGTCAAGCAATGGCTGCCGCTGATCGACGCGATTCCACCGATTCGCGGATTGCGCGGCCACCCATTGCAGAGGCCGAGTGTGGTCCACGCCGATCGCGGTTCCGACTCCGAGTGACATCGACATGCGTTGCGCAATCGCGGTATCGAGCCGGTGGCTGCCGAGCGCCGGACCGAACATGGCCGCGGCCTTGGCAAGTATCGCCGGGTCGTTGGGCGCACGCGTGCCGGGTTGCATCACTTCCGTCGCCTCCGTGCTGGTTTCAAGCGCCGTGCTGATATTCACGGCGCGTTCCTCAAACTCGGTTGCCGCCTGCTCTGCTGTGGAACACCCTCCGACGCGCCCGGCAGCCTTTTTGAAACCGTCTTTTAGGTTTTCCAGCTGAAGCCGGCGCAACGATAAGCGGTGTGCCAGCCGCATCGGCGATCCATCGGATCGCCGCCTTCTCCCCGCCGGTCTCCCATTTCTGAAATCCGTGCCGGCGCCGGGCGGCGGCGCTTACATGCATGGACGAACGCAAGCGGCTACGCAACTTCACGAGTAAACCCGGATTCAGTGAACAATATGAACTGGTCAGAATGTTCCTGGATTGTTCAACAATCTTCGGCATGAAAACCTCTCGAATGCAAACGTAGCGGCCTGAGAATGGCCGCGCGCCGTTACTGAGCGAGAGCCGAAAAATCCCGGGAGCCTCGTCATGTACGGTCAACTTTTGTCTCGATATTTCTTGCGCGGAATACTCGCGTCCCTGGCCTTCGTATGCTCGCTCGCTGCGGCGGCGCCGTTGCAGACGGTGCGGCCCGGCAGCCTCCTGATCGGATCCGATCTGACCTATCCGCCATACGCGTATCTGGACAGCGGCAAGCCGGCCGGCTTCGACGCCGAGTTCTCGCGGATGCTCGCGCGCCGCCTGAAGCTCGATCCGGTCTTCCTCGACACGCGTTTCCCCGATCTGATCCTAGGAATGAAGGCGCGCCGCTTCGATGTCGTCGCATCGGCGCTCTACGTCACGCCGGATCGCGTGAAGCAGATCGACTTCGTTCCCTACCTGAAAACCGGGGCGTTGCTGCTCGTGACGAAAGGCAGCGCGTATCTGCCGAAAACGCCGCTGGACATGTGCGGCAAGCGTGTCGGCACGATCAAGGGCGCATCGTGGACGCCGAAGCTGCGCGTCGTCTCGCAGGGCGCCTGCAAGGCGGCCGGTCGCGATGCGATCGCGATTCTCGAGTTTCCGACCTCGCCGGAAACGACGTCCGCGCTGATGTCGAAGGCGGTGGATGTGCAGATCGAAGACGCGGCCGTCGCGCAGGGCATTCCCAAGCAGACGGGCGGGCGCGTCGAGTTGATCCCGACGACGCTGCTCTATCCGATCGTGATCGGCCTCGGCGTGACGAAAGGAGAGGCGGGCCTGCAAAGCGCGCTGGCTGGCGCGTTGGATGAGGCAAGGCGCAGCGGCGAGTATGGCCGCCTCGTGAAGAAATACGGATTGCAGGAGCCGACGGAGGTCGATATTGCCGCTGCGCTCGGCAAGGCAAACTAAGCACGGCCACGCATGCGCGCGGGTGCGAACACGCGATGGACGCACGGCGCCCGCATCCCCTGTCTGCACTCGAGGAGCCTCCGATGCAGTTCGATTGGCACTATGCATTGCAACTGTTGTGGGACCGGGATTTCTGGCGCGCCGGTTTCGTGGTTGTCAAGCTCAGCATTTCCGCCTGGCTGCTCGGCATGTTGCTCGGCTTTCCCCTGGCGCTCGCAAGGCAGTCTCACCGCGCCGCGCTCAAACGCGCCGCGAGTGTGTATATCTGGTTTTTCCGCAGCCTGCCGCTGCTCGTGCTGCTCGTCTTCATCTACAACCTGCCGCAGGTGTTTCCGGCCACCAGCGCGCTACTGTCCGACCCGTTCGCGGCCGGCCTGATCGCGCTGGTGCTGAGCGAGACCGCCTACTTCGCGGAGATTCATCGCGGCGGGATCCTGTCGGTGCCTCGCGGGCAGATCGAAGCCGGCCGAGCGCTCGGCATTCGCTTCACGGGCATTCAATGGATGATCGTGATGCCGCAGGCGATCCGCATCGCGCTGCCGGCCCTGGCGAACGAGTTCATTACGATCGTGAAGCTGACGTCACTCGTGTCGGTGATCTCGCTCGCGGAGATCCTGCTCGTCGGGCAGCGCCTGTACACGCAGAACTTCCTCGTGTTCGAGACGATGCTGGCCGTCGCGTTTTATTACGTGCTGATCGTCACGGTGTTCAGCCGGCTGCTGAGCCATCTCGAACGACACCTCGATGTCAGTCGGCGCGTGCCGGTGCGAGCGGGCGCGGAGGCCATCGCATCGTCGACGCCGACGCGGATCGTCGCGCCGGGGCCGCGCACGAACGCCGCATTCGCGCTGCGACTGAGAGGTGTGCGGCAGCGATACGGCCGTCATGAGGTGCTGAAGGGCATCGATCTCGACGTTGCGCCCGGCCAGATCATTTCGATCATCGGTCCTTCCGGGTCGGGCAAGACGTCGCTGATCCGCACCATCAACGGCCTCGCACCGCTCAACGAGGGCGAGATCGAACTGTATGACGAGCCGTTCATCCGCGCGTCCGGCGCGTATTCCCGCGTACCGCACGATCGCATTCTCGACATTGGCATGGTGTTCCAGAGCTTCAACCTGTTTCCACATTGCACGGCACTGCAAAACGTCATGATGGCGCCGCGTTATCACCGGCAGGCCGATGCGGACGCCATCCGGATGCAGGCGCTGGCGTTGCTGTCGAAGGTCGGGATGCTCGAACACGCGTACAAGTATCCGCATCAGTTGTCGGGGGGCCAGCAGCAGCGCGTGGCGATCGCGCGCGCGCTCGCCATGCGGCCATCGATCATGCTGTTCGACGAGCCGACGTCGGCGTTGGATCCGGAACTCGTCGGCGACGTGCTGAAGGTCGTCGAGACGCTCGCGAAGGAGGGAATGACGATGATCATCGTCACCCACGAGATGAACTTCGCGTTCCAGCTGTCCGACCGGATCGTTTTCATGGAGAACGGCCGGATCCTGCACGACGTGCCACCCGAGCGGATTCGCGACACGGAGGATGTGCGTGTGAGGGATTTTTTGCAGCACGTGCATTTTGCATGAGCGGAACTGAAGGATCTGCGAGGACCGACGATGGATTGCGCTGATTTGCGGTTGCCTGACACGGATGGGCGCGGAAGCGTCGAGCGGTTGCGCGCGTGTTTCGCGCTGGCTGATGTGCATGCCGGCGACATCGGGAGAGCATGGCTCGCACGCCGCGACGAGGCGGCGCTGGCCGAGGCGCGTGCGCAGGATGCATCGACGCGTGCAGCCGCTGCGCCGTTGGCCGGCTCGGTGTTGACGGTCAAAGCCAATATTGATTGCGACGGGTGGGTCACGCATGCCGGCTCGCGCGTACTGGCCGCAGAGCCTGCCGCGCATGCCGACGCCGAGCTTGTCGCGGCGCTGCGGCGCGCCGGTGCGATCCTGGTTGCGCAGACCGCCATGACGGAATTCGCCTATGGGGCGCTCGGCGTGAATCACGCCTATGGCACGCTCGCGACGCCGCTTGATGTACGGCGCGAGCGTGTGGCGGGCGGATCGAGTTCGGGCGCGGCGGTGTCGGTGGCGCTTGGCGCGGCCGACCTGTCGCTGGGTTCCGATACGAGCGGGTCGGTGCGTATTCCGGCCGCGTTTTGCGGTGTTGCCGGATTCAAGCCGTCGCGCGGGCGCTATGCCGATGCCGGCATGACGTTCCTGTCGACGACGTTCGACGTGCCGGGGATGTTGGCCAGGACGGCCGGCTCATGTCGGCGGATCGACGCCGTTCTGTGCGGAGGCGGATCGAGCCGGCGCGCGCCGGCAAGCGTGAAGGATCTGCATTTCATCGTGCCCGAGCGGTTCGCGACCCATGACGTCGACTCAACCGTGGGGCAGGCATTCGATGCATGCTTGTCGCGATTGTCCGAGCAGGGCGCGCGTATTACGTACAAGCGGCTCGACTGCATCGCCGAGGCAGGCCCGATTGCGCGCGCGGGCGGCATCATCGCGGCCGAGGCGTTCATGTTGCATCGCCTGAGGCTGGCGACCGCCGCAGATCGCTACGATCCGCTCGTCGGCCCGCGCATCGCCGCGGGCGAACAGGTGCGCGCGCACGAGTATGCGGCCGCGCTGCGGCGTCTGGCGACGCTGGCCGACACCTACCACGCTGAACTTGACGACGCGCATGCGGTACTGACGCCGACCGTGCCAATGGTGCCGCCGCGCATTGCCGATCTGGCGGACGAAACCGTGTATCTGGCGCAGAACGCACGCGCATTCCAGTTGACCGAGTTCGCGAACCGACTCGACCTGCCGAGCATCAGCGTGCCGTGCGACCCGCACTTGAAGCAGCCGATCGGCCTGCTGATGACGGGGCGGCGCGGTGACGACGCATGCCTGCTCGACGCGGCGGCGATGGTCGAACGCGTGCTGGCCGCTTCAGCGTGATCCGTTTCTCGGCGGTATGAACCGCTGAGTTCTCTTTCCTCGTCACTCATCGGAGGTTCGCATGATAGTCGTAAGATCGGCCGATATCGCAAACACTGAACGCCACGCACGCGGTCCGGGTTGGGACAGCAAGCGCATGATCGTCAAGCAGGACGGCGTCGGCTATTCGGTTCATGAAACGCGCGTGCAGGAAGGCGCGGAGTTGAACTTGCATTACAAGCATCACTTCGAGGCCAACTATTGCGTGGCGGGCGAGGGGGAAGTCATCGAAACGGCCACCGGGGCCGTGCATCGGATCACGCCCGGAACGATCTACGCGCTGAATCGGAATGATCCGCACATCCTGCGCGCGACGCGCGGCGATCTGCATCTCGTGTGCGTGTTCAATCCGCCGCTGACGGGGTTGGAAACACATCGGGACGACGGCAGCTATGCATTGCCGGCCGACGAAGACGCCGGATGAGGCGCGATGCCGGAGCCGCCCGCGCCGCATCGTGCGGCGCGGTGCTCATCAGGCGGGCTTTCGTTGGCGGCGTTTCAGCGCGTCCAGCAGCATCCGTTCGGAATCGTCGAGATAGCGCGTGAGTGCGGTGACGGCTTTGGTCCGATGGTTCTGGGTGAGCAGGTCGTAGATCTGGTAGTCGCGCTGGATCCAGTCGGGCGTCTGCACGCGTTTCTCGTCGGGATCGGAGGCGAACACCAGACGCAGCTGCGCGGAGATGGTCCGAAAGAATTCGTCGAGCAAGGCGCTTTTTTGCAGTGCGACGATATGCTGGTGGAATCGCAGGCTGTGCGTGCCGACAGCCTGCCAGTTTTCCTTATCGAGTTCGCGCTCGGCTGCGCGGATCGCGACCTGCATTTTTTCCAGCACGGCCGGCTGCGCAAGCTCGGCGGTGTTCAGCGCATGCAGTTCGAGCGTGCGGCGCGCGACATAGAGGTCGCGCACATCCTGGCGATTGAGCGTGCGAACGACGACACCCTTATGCCGCACGAACGTCACGAGGCCTTCGCGGCCGAGCTGATGCAGGACTTCGCGAAGCGAGTTGCGCGACGTGTCGTATTCGGCCGCGAGATCCATCTCGATCAATGCGGTGCCGGGCGGCAGCTTGCCGTTGATGATGTGCTCGCGCAATTGATGGCTGATCCGGTCGGAGACCGATTGCCTGCCCGCTTTTTCGCTTGCCATGCCGTTTGTTCGCTCCTCTCCTGATCGCGCGCCGTCGGCGTGGTGGGTCGACGGCGGCGGTTCGTCATTCTACGGACTTTGTCATGCCGTCTGGTCGTGCTGCCAGGCTGCCTGCGGCGGCTGCATGCCGTGCCGGCCCTGGTAAGGCGCGACGGGCGGCTGCGACCAGCCTTCGAGCAGGCGCGGGTCGAGCCGGTACACCTCGACGCCGAGCGGCCGGCAGACGTCGATCGGGTCGCGCGCATCGGGGCCCCACATCGGCACCGACAGATCCCCGCCCGGACAGGTGGACATCGCGCACAACAGGTCGATCTCGGCGAAGAATTCGAGGTAATCGCCCGGTTTCGCGGGGCAGGCTTTCATGAAGTACTTGTCGTCGTTGTTGAGCCCCGTGCATTGGAACACGTTCAGTACGTCGTGCACGTCGAACTCGGTCAATCCGTAGGGCGCGACGGCGCGGACGAGATTCGAGTGGCAGTGGAAATGAAAATCCTCGCCGGTCAGCAGTTTGTTCACGTAGGGATCGCAGCGTGTGCCGAGCAGATCGTGCACGCGGCCGCCGTCGCCGTCGACGCCGTAACCGGCCAGCGTGTCGTCGGTGATCGTGACCATCGGGCGCAGGTAGGGCAGCGTCGACCAGATCCGATCGAAGGTCGTGACGTGCGCGGCCTGTAGCTGGCGCGTACGCGATGCCCACATGCGTTCGCGCGGGTTGTGCAGGTTCCACATGTTGAAGTCGGCGACTTGTGGACCTTCCAGCGTGACGATGCGAAACACATGGCCGGCCGGCACCGTCCACGCGAAGCCGCTGCGGATCGGCACGACGTGCGATTCGATGCGTTCGCGCGCGTCTTGGCGCTGCGCGATCGAGGCGTAAAAGGACGATTCGAGGTTGAGGACGGAGCCTGTGCTGTTCTGGTAGGCGGCGGGATAGTTCGACATGACGCGGTGCCCTCGCGAAGGATTGGCAGATATCGAAATCCGGCCTGAATCATTGGTGGTGGCCGGTCAGGCGTCGATCCGTGAGTTTGATTGTTCAACAATTTTCGACGCTTCGGAGAGTATAGGGTGAAGGCGAGTAGGTGTGTCAATGGCGGGGAAGTACGTAGAGCAGCAGGGGGCGGGCGGCTCGGTTGAAATTAACGGGCAGGGCCGTCGAGCGCCGAGCCGCCGCTGTGTGTCGATGCGCGTTTGACGGCGTTCACGTTGATGATCGCCCCGTGCGTGCGAATGCATGCGAGAACGGCGCGAAGGATTTGACGCGGGTGGTCAGAGGTAAATTCGGGACCGGACCTATCCGCATTTTTTGTGGGCGAGGCGGTTGCACAACCAGTGATCAGCGGGCTTGCGTAAATCGCTCCCCGAACAGAATAGCAAACTGGTTCATCGCGGATTTCCAGTCGAAGGTCTTCACTGGATAGACAATTGAATGGGCGCGACATCCACAGAAAGATAGCCGGGAACCGAAGGGGCGAGTATCTGATATAGGCGCGCCGCTGCCCACTGGATCGACTGGCTCCGGCTCGAAAAGATGGGGGCTCCAGAGAGAAGGCTGAAAGAGGCTCATTAACTTCGGCGTTCCGGTATCCGGGCGAGTTCATGAAGCTTGAGCATGCGATCGTGGCGGGAGATTTCCTTTGAGAGTGAAATTAGCTCGGCTGTTTTGTTTTTCAGATCTTGAAGTTTAATATCGGTGGAAGTGGTGCCCGTAACCATGATGTATCCCGGTTGGTAGTCCAGCCCATTTTCCTTATCAAACCTGATCCAGTTGAACACGGGGTTGTGTACGACATCGTTGCGGAATTGGGCCAGCTTTCTGGCTTTTACCAGGGCATCGATCAGAGGGTGCGCTTGCGCGGAAAACTGCCTTCTCAGAAAGCCGATTGCCTTATCTACTTTCTTTGAGAAAGTAATCTTTTTGATTTCTTCGAGTTCCATGAAGCACGCGCAAATTAAAAATAGCTGCGTCTCCAAATGTGCAAATGTGTAGATAAAGTTTCCGAGGCTGTTTTTCCAAATTCTTTCCGGCATGCCCTTCTTCATAGTGAAAGCTTGTAAGGATGAAACGGGAAATGATTATCTACGACCTGCTTGGACGGGTGCCACCAGATGACGGGTTATTGTGCCATGAGCGCGAGATGATGACCGATGCGCTTCGAAACGTGATACTCGGGACTTGACCGGCTGAGAAGGGTCGTACAACAACATCCTCGCAATACTGCAAAGAACTTGATCGTCGCGACGTTCATTGCCCTCGTGCGCTGAAAACACGAGCCCTGTTCGACCATCTCCCCCAAGCCCAATACCGCCCAACAACCCGCCTACCGCCCCGCGCCGCCCCATTATTCGCACCCACATCCGGCCGCGCCACCGTGCCGCGCACCTCGAACTTCACCGTATCCGCAACCTTGCCCTGCGCGTCCAGCAGTTCCAGCACATGACGCCCCGGCCACGGCAGCCACGCAACCCGTTCACCGCGCCCAAGCACACGTCCATCGAGCCGCCATGCACTGCGCCCGCCGTCTCCTGCCACGCGCTCGAACCAGACGCGCTGATTGCGCGGCGGGATATCCGGATCGAGCGCGAAGATCGTGCCGTCGGTCGGCGCGCCGATCGCGAGCGGCGCACGCTGAAGATCGGGCGCGGCCCCAGCCGCGAGCCGCACCGTATCGACCTCGGTGCCGCGCACGAACCACTCGTCGCGGGTCGGTTCGAGCGCGCGCTCGAACGAGACGCGCGTGCGCACGACCTCCTTGGGCGGTCGCGGCGCGACGCTGCCCGTCGCGCGATGCAGGTAACCGACGAGCGCGGCCCAGACGGGCGCCGCGCCCGTCACGCCGGAGACGTCCCACATCGGCGAGCCGTCCGCATTGCCGACCCACACCCCGACCGTATAGCGCGACGTATAACCGACCGCCCAGTTGTCGCGCATGTCCTTGCTCGTGCCGGTCTTCACCGCCGAGAAGAAGCGCGTCGCGAGCGGGCTGTCGAGGCCGAAGGTGCGGGTGCGCGCATTGTTGTCCGCCAGCATGTCGGTGACGATGTAGCTGGCCTCCGGACTGAACACGCGCGTGCCCGGCGGCGGCGCGCGGCGCGCGCCGCCGCCGGACAACAGATCGGCGGTGGGCTTCTCGACGCCGCCGTTGGCGAGCGCGCGGTACGCGTTGGTGAGCGACAGCAGCGTCACGTCGGCGCTCCCCAGCGCGAGGCTGAAGCCGTAATAGTCGCCGTCCTCGGTCAGCGGCAGGCCGAGCGCGGTCAGCGTGCGCGCGAAGCGGTGCGGCGTGACGAGCACCAGCGTGCGCACCGCCGGCACGTTCAGCGACGAGCCGAGCGCGGTCCGCACGCTCACCCAGCCCTTGAAATGCTTGTCGTAGTTCTGCGGAATATAGAGCCCGCCGCTCGCGGCGAGGTTGACGGCCGAATCGTCGAGCAGGGTGGCCGGGGTCAGGCGTCGTTCGTCGAGCGCCTGCGCGTACAGGAACGGCTTCAGCGTCGAGCCGGCCTGGCGCGACGCGAGCGCCGCGTCGACCTCGCGCGCGCTCGACAGCGCGCCCGACGAGCCGACCCACGCGAGGATCTCGCCGCTCGCGTTGTCGATCACGATCGCCGCGCCGTCCTGCACGTTGCGGCGGTGCGCGGGGGCGTTCAGCTCGGTCAGCGAGCGGGTGAGCGTGTCGCGCGCGAAGCGTTGCAGGCCCGCGTCGAGCGTGGAACGCAGCCGCGCGCCCGCCGCGGGATGGGCTTCCGACGCGACGCGCCGCGCGAAATGCGGCGCCAGCGCGTCCGTGTCGCGCCAGCCGGCGCCCGCCGGCCGCGCGAACGCGAGTTGCACGAAACCGTCGAGGTTCGCGCAGGCGCCCGGCGCGCGCATGTCGCGCAGGATCCGGCAGGCGCGTTCGGCGACTTTCGGATATGACGCGTTCGGCGCGCGCACGAGCGCCGCCGCGACCGCCGATTCCCGTTCGTCGAGCCCGGACGGGGCCTTGCCGAACAGCGTCTGCGACAGTGCGGCGAGTCCCACCGTCTCGCCCCGGAACGGCACGAGATTCAGGTAGGCCTCGAGGATCTGGTCCTTGCGCCATGCGCGTTCGAGCCACAGCGCGTCGATCGCCTGGCCGGCTTTCTGCGGCAGGGAGCGTTGCCCGGAGCGGCGTGGCGTATCGCCGAGCAGGCCGGCCAGCTGCATCGTCACGGTCGATGCGCCGCGGGTGCGCTCGTTCCACAGGTTTCCCCACGCCGCGCCCGCGATGCCGCGCCAGTCGACGCCGCTGTGCGCGTAGAAGCGCTTGTCCTCCGAGACGACGATCGCCTCGCGCAGCGCGGGCGAGATGTCGGCGAGCGCGACCCAGTCGCCGCGTCGTTCGCCGAGGTCGATGCGGGTGCGCTGCAACGGCGTGCCGTCGCGCGCGAGCAGCACCCAGTCCGAGCTGCGCCAGCCGCCGCGCACGTTGTCGTAGCTGGGCACCGCGCGCGCGGCCGGTGCGGCGGCCAGGCCGGCCGCGAGGACGAGCCCGGCCGCGATCCGGATGCCGGACCTCGTCGCGCTCACGGCTTCGCGGCGGGCGCCGGCCCGACCGTCACGGCCGGGTTCGGCCACACGCCGTAGGTCGACGGCGCGTACAGGGCCTCGACGCGCGTGGGCGGCAGGCCGAAGGTGCCGACGTTGTTGAGCCGCACCGTGTACTCGATCGAGATGCGGCCCTTCGGCAGGTAGTCGTAGTACGCGCGATAGCCGTCGAAGTCGCGTTCGACGAACGCGGGATCGGCGCCGTGCGCGGCGCTTTCGCCCTGGGTGGCGGCCTCCGAGTCGCGGCCGAGCCCGTTGCCGAGGATCGTCGCGCCGGCCGGGATCGGATCGTTGACCGCAACCCAGGTCATGTCGGTCTGCGCATCGATGTCGAGCTTCACGCGCAGCACGTCGCCGCGCGAATACGCGCCCGGCACGGCCGGATCCACCGGCGTGACCGTCTTGACGATCCGGTAGCCCGCCGCGAACGGACTCTTCAACGGCACGGCGGCGAGGCTCTCGATCGTCGCCCAGGGCTTGCCGGGGCCGTCCTGGGTCAGCGTCAGCGGCGTCGCCGCGGCGCGCGCGGCCGGCCACGGCAGCAGCAGGCTGCGGACCGGGCCGGTGCGCGCGGCCGGCGTTGCTGATGCGGCGCTCGCGGCGGCGGCCGGCTGGCTCCAGTTGACGGCGCGCTCGGTGTCGCCGAGCTTCAGCCGGGTCTGGCCGCCGACGGGCGTGGTCTCGTAGGTGTGCGAGAAACGCTCGATCGCGAGCGAGCCGAGCGCGTTCGCGGTGGTGGTCTGCCACGCGCCGTTGCGCTGCAGCGCCAGCAGGCCGGTGGTCACGCGCGGCATCTCGTCCTTCCAGCCCGGGTCGCCCGCGAATTCGAGCGCGAGCCGCGCGGCGTTGGTCTCGGGGCTCGTCATCAGCCACCACAGGTCGTCGTCGCGCGCGGTCGAGAAGGTCAGCTGCGTGCCCTGGTAGGTCATCCGCGCGCGCAGGATCTGTTCGACCTGGGCGCGCTTGTCGTCGCGTTGCGGAATGTCTTTCACGCGCGACAGGATCGCGTGATAGTCGAGCAGCGCCGAGGTCGGCCACTGGTTCGGCGCCACTTCGATCGAGCCGAGCATGCGGCCCTGCGCCGCGCCGAAGCGCGACAGCGCCTCGATCGCGGCCAGCTTGCGCAGGTCGAGATCCTTGCGCGGCGACCAGGTCTCGCGTTGCAGCCGGCCGTCGACGAAGCGCGTGAGCCCGGCCTCGATCTGGCCGCGGATATCCTCGGGCAGCGCGAAGCGGGCGTCGAGGCGCGCGGCCTCGTCGGACAGCACGAGCAGGTAGGCGGACAGCGCGGGGCTGCCGGTCGCGCCGCTGTCGGACGACGGCGGGAAGTAGTTCGCGAGGCCGTCGCGGTCGAGATAGACCGGCATGCGCGCGACGAGCGACTGCCATTGCGCGGGGTCGCGCAGGCCGATCGCGCGCGAGGCCTGCTGTTCGAGGCAGCGATACGGGTAGCGCTCGAACCAGCGGCGCACGCCGGGCAGGCCGTCGGCGAGCTTGGGCTGCAGCGAGACCGCCAGGCCGCCGCGCGCGAGCCCCGCGGGCGTGAGCGCCGCGCCGGCCGGCGCGGCGACGGGCACCGTGAGGGTGCCGTCGACCTGCGCGAGCGTGGCCTGCTGCACGGTGACCGGCAGCGCGGGCACCACCTTCTGGGTGATCTTCAGCGCGTCGGCCGCATGCGCGCCGCCTTGCTCGGCGGCGCTGATCGACCACACGAGCGCGCCCGCCGCGTCGGCGAGCCCGTCCGGCACGGTCGCATGCCACGCGATCTCGCGCGAGCCGTCGGCGGGCAGCGCGACGGTCTGCGCGTCGAGCGCGAGGCCCGCGACGCTCGGCGTGATGCGCACCTGCATCGCGCGCTGGGTGGTGTTGCGCAGCGTGAACAACGCGCTGAAGCCGTCGCCTTCGCGCACCAGCGGCGGCAGGCCCGAGATCAGCTGCAGGTCCTGCGTGCTGCGGATCGACGCGCTGCCGGTGCCGAACTTGTCGGCATCCACGGCGGCGATCGCGACGATCCGGAAGCGGGTCAGCGCGTCGTTGAGCGGCACGGTCAGCGAGGCTTCGCCGTGCGCATCGAGCGTCACGCGCGGGTTCCACAGCAGCAGCGTGTCGAACAGCTCGCGGGTGGGCGCGAGCCCGCCGCCGCCGCCCGCCGGCACGGCCTTGCGGCCGAAATGGCGGCGGCCGACGATTTCCATCTGCGCGGTGGACGTCTCGATGCCATATGCGCGCCGCTGGAGCATCGCATCGAGCAGATCCCAACTGCGGTTCGGCATCAGTTCGAGCAGCGCCTCGTCGACGGCCGCGACCGCGATCTGGGTGCCGGCCGGCGCGGGCTTGCCGCCCGGCAGCGCGACCTTGACCTTGATCTGCGCGTGGCCGCGCACGGGGTAGCTGGCCGCGTCCGGCGTGACGGTCACGCCGAGCCGGTGCGCGGCGGTGCCGACCTTGATCTCGGCCACGCCGTAGCGGAATGCGGGCTTCGACAGGTCGACGAGCGGGGTCGGCGCTTCGTAGTGGCGACCTTCGCGCCAGAAGGCGCGCGCCCATTCGATCGGCGTCTTCCAGCCCCAGGTGAAGAAGGAGTACCACGGCACCTCGCGCAGCCGGCCGCGCAGCGCGAGCACCGACACGTAGACGTTCGGCCCCCACGATTCGCCGACCTTCAGGTCGACGGTCGGGTTCTTGCCGTTCAGTTCCACGACCCGGGTTTCCATCACGCCGGCCCGTTCGACCGCGACCAGCGCGGTGGCGTAGCGGAACGGCATGCGCACCTGGAAGCGGGCGGTCTCGCCCGGCGCGTAGGTGGTTTTCTCGGGCAGGATGTCGATCCGGTCGGTATTGTCGCCGCCGAACCAGAGATCCTCGTCGCGCGTGACCCACACCGAGGTCATCGCGTTCGCACTACGGCCCGCGCCGTCCTTGACGACCGCGACCAGCTTGACGTCGCCGGCCTCGGTCAGCTTCGCGTCGCAGCTGAAGATGCCCTTCGCATCGGACTTGCCGCTGCACAGCGTGCCGAGGTCGCGGGTTTCGCTGTGGTTGTCGTAGGCATAGAAGCCGCCGACCATGCGCTTGCGCGAGCTGGTCGTGCTGCGCGCGTAGCCGTGGATCTCGACCGGCGCGGCGGCGCGCGGCTTGCCTTGCAGATCCACCACCAGCGCCTGCAGCGCGACCTTGTCGCCCACCGACACCCATTGGCCGGCCTTGATCCCGGCCACGAGCGCGGCCGGCCACAGCAGGGCGTCGCCGCGGATCGTCTGGATCTCGCCGTTCGGGTCGGCGAAGCTCGCCTCGAGGCTCAGGCGCTGCGGCGCGTTGACCTTCGGCAGCGATTTCAGCACGAGCGAGCCCGCGCCGTTGCGGTCGAGCGTCAGCGGCTCCTTGTCGGCGATCAGCTTCGCGGCGTCCGGATCCTGGCGGCCGGCGTCGCTGTCGTTCGCGTCGCTGTCGCCGGCATCGGCGTTGGCGTCGTTCGCGGCCGGCTCGGGCCGGTACGGCTCGAAGCTGTAGTCGGGGTAGGTGTCGGCGAACGGCGGGCTCGCGGCCTTGGCGAGCGCCGACACCTGCACCGGCAGGTTCGACGCGCCGCCGCCCGACACATAGTCGATCTGCAGCGCGAGCGGCGCTTCCCTGGCCGCGATCAGCGGGCTCGTGCGGCCGTCGCGCACGCCGATCGAGCCTTTCAGCACCGGCAGCCGGAACGCCTCGACGCGGAATGCGCCCGTGTCGTAGGTCGCGCCCGATGCCGCGTCGTCGTCGCCGCTGCCGCTGTCGAGCGACACGCTGTATTCGCCGAGCCGCGCGGCGGCGGGCAGCGTGAAGCTCGATGCGGCCGAGTGATCGGCCGCCCAGGTCAACGGCAGGTGATAGGTCTGGTCGGAGCCGAGGTGACGGATCGTCACGCGGCTCGGGTACTGCTTGGGGAACGCGAGCGTGTCGAGCGTCTCGACGCGCAGGAAGTGCTTCATCGACACCGTCTCGCCCGCGCGCAGCAGCGTGCGGTCGAACACGGTGTGCGCGCGCGCCGGCGCGTCCGTGCCGCTGTCGGTGGGCACGTTGAAGCGCCACGCCTCGATTCCGCGATTCCAGTCGGAGCGGACGAACGCCATGTCGGGGCCCGTCTTCGGATCGTCGACGCGCGCGGACACGAAGTAGTCGCCGTAGCCCGTCGCGTAGTCGCAGGCGCGGCGCGGCGCGAGCTGCGCGTCGATGCGCAGCACGCCGTTCGGATCGGTGCGGCCCGCGGCGACCTGTTCGCCGTTGCAGTCGGACACGCGGACGTCCGCGTTCGGCACCGGGCGGCCCTTGTCGAGCGTCGTCACCCACACGAGGCTGTTGTCGCGGCCGAGCTTCAGATGCACGCCGAGATTGGTCACGAGCACCGCGGTGCGCACGTACATCGCGGCGGGCCGCGACAGCAGCGCGCCGCCGAGCGCCGGGGAGGCGAGTTCGAGCACGTAGAAGCCCGGCTTGTCGATCGGCACGCCGACCACCTCGAACGGCCGCAGCTTGGCCGGATCGGCCTTCGGCAGGGTCAGCGCCTGCACGCCGGGCTCGCCCGCGAGCAGCGACAGCGAGCGGATGTCGACGATCCGATTGTTGCCCGTCGGCGCGCGCTCGCCCTGCGCGGGCGGCACGAACACCGGGTGGAGGGCGCGCGCGAACAGCCCGGGGCGCGCCTTCTCGATGTCCTTGACCGACATCGACCAGCCGTCGAAACGGTCGACGAGCCGCATCCAGGCGCGGATCTGCGCGTCGTTCTCGACCTTCAGGTTCGAGAATTGCGCGCCGCCGGTATTGAGGCCGGCGATCTTGAGGTCCGCCTCGACGTTGCGCAGCGTGACGGGCACGAGCGCGGGCGCGCCCGGCTCCGCGAAGCGCTCGATGATCCCGAAGGTGCCCGACGAGAATTTCGCGAGCGGCGGCATCGTGGCGGTGCGGGTCGAGAGCGGGAACAGGTCGCGGTTGGCGAGCGGGCGGCCGCTCAGGTCCTTCAGGTCGTCGGGCAGCGTGATCTTGAGGTCGGCCTGCGCGGGCAGCGGCGCGGCGAATTCGACATGGTCGGTGTCGGTGCCCTTGTCGTCGGGCTTGAAGGTGGGGCCGACGGAACCTTGCGGGCCGGCCAGGCGGATCTTTTCCGCGTCGGCGCGCGTGATCGGCGCGTTGAAGCTCAGGCGCAGCGGCCGCAGCGGCGTGCAAGGCGCCTTGGCGTTCTCGCGCTCGCACGAGAAGGTCGCGGCGAACGGCTCGCGCACCGTGTAGTCGAAGCGGCGCTCGGTGTCGTTGACGATCCCGCTCGGGCTCGCCACGCCCTTGCCGTAGACGAGCTGCACCTTGACCCCGGCGGGCAGGGTCTGCGCGCAGCTGACGGTCAGCACGCGCGCGGCATCCTTCTTCCAGCGGAAATGATCGAGCAGCGCGGCGCGCGTCGGGGCGTCGGCCAGCTTGACCGGGATCCGGTTGCCGATGCCGTTGGCCTCGCACCACATGCCGGACAGCACCGAGGCGTCGGTCGCGGGCCCATTGAGCCGGAGCACGAACACCTGCTGTTCCTCGATCTCGCCGTCGTCGGGGCGCGCGGTGACGGGGAACGGCCCGCCCGTCTGGAATGCGAAGCGCTTCGGGCCGCTCGCCGCGCGCCCGGCCACCGAGCGCAGCGTCTCGCCCAGCTCGACCGAGCAGCGCACGCCGGGCGGCAGGTCGCGGGTGAAGTCATAGACCCAGGTCTGCGCATCGAGCCAGTGCCCCTGGCCGCGCCCGGCGTCGGGATCCGAGCATGCGACGCGGCCCGGCGCGGGTGCGGCGGCGTCGCCGAGCGCGACCATGGCTTCGTCGAACTTGACGACGGTCTGCCGCACCTCGGACACGGTGCCTTGCGGCGACACGCTCGTCACGCGCGCCGCATCGGCGCGCCATGCGCCGGTCGCGAGCCCGCCCGCGACGCACGCGGCGAGCGCGCCCCAGAGCCGGATTTTCTTCGAATGGATGTGCATGATGGCGCGATCGCCCCCTGGGCAGAAGCTTTGTAGAAATGGTAGTGGATTCTAACCGACGCGCTGTAAGGCCCCTGTAGGTCGAATCAGTTCACGCGACATCCGTCGATTTAACAAATCGGGTGACCGAATTAACAAAAAAAGTAAAAAGAAAAGATTGTGCGGGAATACGGAATATTCCATGGACTATAAAGAGATTGTTCAAACCGACATGAGCGCGTACATTTCGGTTCCACGCCAAAACTTGAGAAATATCAACTCAGGATTTCCCGAATTCGGCGTCTGAGAGAAGGAAAGATGAACAACGACATGACTCCCCACTCGCGTCGCGCCAGCGACGCCGCCGCGTCCGCGGCCCCCGGCATGACCCGGCGTCAGTGGTTGCAGGGCGCGCTGGCGCTCACCGCCACCGGCCTCGCCGGCTCGCTCGCGTTGAAGGCCCTGGCCGACAATCCCGGCGCCGCGCCCCTCGATACTTTCATGACCCTTTCAACATCGCTGACCGGCAAGACGGACCTGAGCCGTGCGGTCGGCGAGCGCCTGCTGCAGGCGCTGCAGAAGGGTTCGTTCCAGACCGCCGACAGCCTGCCCGCGCTCGCGGGCGTGCTCGCCTCGGGCAACGCGCTGAGCGCCGACCAGGAGGCGCTGGCGTTGCGCATCCTCGAAGCGTGGTATCTCGGCGTCGTCGACAACGTCGTGATCACCTACGAAGAGGCGCTGATGTTCGGCGTCGTCTCCGACACGCTGGTGATCCGTTCGTACTGCCCCAACAAACCTGGCTTCTGGGCCGATAAACCGATCGAGAGGCAAGCCTGATGGCCGATACACAACAAGCCGACATCGTGGTCGTGGGCTCGGGCGTCGCCGGCGCGATCGTGGCGCATCAGCTCGCGATGGCGGGCAAGTCGGTGATCCTGCTGGAAGCCGGCCCGCGCATGCCGCGCTGGGAAATCGTCGAACGCTTCCGCAATCAGCCGGACAAGATGGACTTCATGGCGCCGTATCCGTCGAGCGCGTGGGCGCCGCATCCGGAGTACGGCCCGCCGAACGACTACCTGGTGCTGAAGGGCGAGCACAAGTTCAACTCGCAGTACATCCGCGCCGTGGGCGGCACGACCTGGCACTGGGCCGCGTCGGCGTGGCGCTTCATCCCGAACGACTTCAGGATGAAGACGGTGTACGGCGTTGGTCGCGACTGGCCGCTCCAGTATGACGAGATCGAGCCGTATTACCAGCGCGCCGAGGAAGAGCTGGGCGTGTGGGGGCCCGGTCCCGAGGAGAACCTGTTGTCGCCGCGCAAGGCGCCGTATCCGATGGCGCCGCTGCCGCTGTCGTACAACGAGCGCACGATCAAGACCGCGCTCAACGGCTACGATCCCGCGTACCACGTGGTGACCGAGCCGGTCGCGCGCAACAGCCGTCCGTACGACGGCCGCCCGACCTGCTGCGGCAACAACAACTGCATGCCGATCTGCCCGATCGGCGCGATGTACAACGGCATCGTGCATGTCGAGAAGGCGGAGCAGGCCGGCGCGAAGCTGATCGAGAACGCGGTGGTGTACAAGCTTGAGGTCGGCCCGCAGAAGAAGATCGTCGCGGCGCTGTACAAGGATCCGAAGGGCGGCGAGCACCGGGTCGAGGGCAAGTACTTCGTGCTCGCGGCGAATGGCATCGAGACGCCGAAGATCATGCTGATGTCGACCAGCAGCGATTTCCCGAACGGCGTCGGCAACAGTTCCGACATGGTCGGCCGCAACCTGATGGACCATCCGGGCACCGGCGTGTCGTTCTACGCGAGCGAGAAGCTGTGGCCGGGTCGCGGCCCGCAGGAGATGACCTCGCTGATCGGCTTCCGGGACGGTGCGTTCCGCGCGACCCAGGCGGCCAAGAAGATCCACCTGTCGAACCTGTCGCGGATCGACCAGGAAACGCAGAAGATCTTCAAGGGCGGCAAGCTGCTGAAGCCCGACGAGCTGGACGCGCAGATCCGCGACCGCTCGGCGCGCTACGTGCAGTTCGACTGCTTCCACGAGATCCTGCCGCAGCCCGAGAACCGCATCGTGCCGAGCAAGACGGCCACCGATGCGATCGGCATCCCGCGTCCCGAGATCACCTATGCGATCGACGACTACGTGAAGCGCGGCGCCGTGCACACCCGCGAGGTGTACGCGAGCGCGGCGAAGGTGCTGGGCGGCACGGACGTCGTGTTCAACGACGAATTCGCGCCGAACAACCACATCACGGGCGCGACGATCATGGGCGCGGACGCGCGCGACTCCGTCGTCGACAAGGACTGCCGCACGTTCGACCACCCGAACCTGTTCATTTCGAGCAGCTCGACGATGCCGACGGTGGGCACGGTCAACGTGACGCTCTCGATCGCGGCGCTCGCGCTGCGGATCTCGGATCAGTTGAAGAAGGAAGTCTGACGTGCTGAAACATACTCTCTCCTTCATCCTGGCCGGCTGCCTCGTGCTGCCCGGCCTCGCGCGCGCGGCCGACGCCGCGCCGGCCGGGAGCGCCGACGCCGCGCTCGTCGCGCGCGGCCAGTACCTGGCGGTCGCGGGCGACTGCATGGCGTGCCACACCGTGAAGGGCGGCAAGCCGTTCGCGGGCGGCCTGCCGATGCCCGTGCCGATGCTCGGCAAGATCTACACGAGCAACATCACGCCGGACCCGGACAACGGGATCGGCAAGTGGACCCTCGATGACTTCGAGCGCGCGCTGCGCCACGGCGTGTCGAAGGACGGCGGCAACCTGTACCCGGCGATGCCCTACGTGTCCTACGCGAAGGTCAGCGACGACGACGTGAAGGCGCTCTATGCGTACTTCATGAACGGCGTGCAGCCGGTCAAGGCGGCCCCGCCGAAGAACGAGATCCCGTGGCCGCTGAGCATGCGCTGGCCGCTCAAGATCTGGAACGCGCTGTTCCTGAAGGACGGCCCGTACCAGCCGAAGCCGTCGCAGAGCGTCGAGTGGAACCGCGGCGCGTACCTGGTCCAGGGCCTCGCGCACTGCGGCACCTGCCATACGGCGCGCGGCGTCGGCATGCAGGAGAAGTCGCTCGACGAAACCGGCGGCAGCTTCCTGTCGGGCTCGGTGCTCGCGGGCTGGGACGGCTTCAACATCACGTCCGACCCGAACGCGGGCATCGGCGGCTGGTCGCAGGCGCAGATCGCGCAGTACCTGCGCACCGGCAGCGTGGCGGGCCTCGCGCAGGCGGCGGGCCCGATGGCCGAGGCGATCGAGCACAGCTTCTCGAAGATGACCGATGCGGACATCGGCGCGATCGCGACCTACGTGCGCACCGTGCCGGCCGTGTCCGACGGCAGCACGCAGCCACGCTCGACCTGGGGCAAGCCGTCGGTCGACGGCACGCGCCTGCGCGGCGTGCCGCTCGCGTCGAGCGGCATCGATCCGGCGCGCCTGTACCTCGGCAACTGCGCGACCTGCCACCAGATGCAGGGCAAGGGCACGCCGGACGGCTACTACCCGTCGCTGTTCCACAACACGACGGTGGGCGCGTCGAATCCGACCAACCTGGTGCAGGTGATCCTGCACGGCGTGCAGCGCAAGGCCGGCCAGGAGGACGTCGGGATGCCGGCCTTCAAGTACGAACTGACCGACGCGCAGATCGCCGCGCTCGCGAACTACCTGACCGGCCAGTTCGGCAATCCGGCCGCGAAGGTGACCGAGCAGGACGTGGCGAAGCTGCGCTGAGCGGCGCGGGGCCGGGCCGAGCCTCGATGTGGGGCAAGGCCGGCCGGCGTGACGGCTCGGCAAACGGGCGGTGCATGATGCGCCGCCCGTTTGCGTTGGGGGCGGGCGCGGGCGACGGACTTGCCCTGGATCATGCCCGCCAGGGCGCGGCCGGCCCGCGCCGGCGACGTCCCGCGCCTTCTCCGGTACGATCCGCTGCACGCAGCCGCAGCCGCAGCCGCAGCCGCAGCCGCAGCCGCAGCCGCAGCCGCGCACGACGCCGACGCCGACGCCGACGCGGGGTGGCGGTGATCCCATTTTTTGAAGACAATCCGGCAACCGGCGCTCCGCGTCCGGCATGCCGGCTCCGTGCGTCCGCGCCTGGCCGGCGCGGCGTATTCCGAAACCTGAGAGCAGACTCTTGAACGAGGAGATGAAGTTGCGCGCAAAAATGATCCTGGCGCTGGCGGCGGCCGTTCCGGCCGCTGCGTTCGCGCAGTCGAGCGTGACCTTGTACGGCCGTATCGACGGCGGCATCGAATACCTGAACCACATCGCGAACCCGTCGGGCGGCAGTTCGAGCCGCTGGAGCGCCGAGAGCGGCGACTGGGGCACCAGCATGTTCGGCCTGAAGGGCGTCGAAGACCTGGGCGGCGGCCTGTCGTCGATCTTCAACCTGGAGACCGCGTTCCAGGTCATGAACGGCACCACGGGCGGCGGCCGGATGTTCTCGCGGCGCGCGTTCGTCGGCCTCAAGAGCAACGAGTGGGGCACCGTCCAGGCCGGCCGCAACCTGTTCATCGACAGCGACGGCGTGTGGGAATTCGATCCGTTCGTCCAGCAGGCGTTTTCGTCGGCGTCGCTGGTGCGCGGCCGCAACTGGCAGCAGACCAGCAACAACATCGAGTATCACAGCCCGGTGTTCGGCGGCTTCGACATCCAGGGGCAATACGCGTTCGGCAATCAGTCGCGCGGCTTCAACTACGGCGCGCCGAACGACTTCGGCCGCTCGGACGGCATCATGATCTCGTATCACTCTCCGCTGCTCGACGTGCGCGGGATCTACGACGAGCTGCGCGATGCGAACGGTCGTTTCAGCAATGTGTTCACCAGTTCGCGCGAATATTTCGTCGGCGCGAACGTGAAGGTGCAGCAGTTCAAGATCCAGGGCGCGTATACGCATTACTCGGCGCCGGATACGCCGGCGGGCCTCGCCGATCGCGCCGATCACTTCTGGCTCGGCGCGACCTACCAGGCGACGCCGCAGTGGGCGGTGACGGGCGGCGGCTACTACATCCGCGTCGGCAGCGGCGGCGGCGACGCGTCGCACGATCCGTCCGGCCACGCGATGCTGTATGCGCTCGGCACGACCTACAACCTGTCGAAGCGGACCTTCCTGTACGGCACGGTCGCCTACGTGCGCAACGGCGGGAACTCGAATTTCTCGCTGCTCGCGACGCCGCGCGACGCGAGCCCCAACACGAGCCCGCTCGCGGGCGAATCGCAGACGGGCGCGTACATCGGGATGATGCACAACTTCTGAACCCGACCGCGCGCGGCGCGAGATCGCCGCGCCGCGCAGCCGATCCACAGTACTGCTCATTGATTGACGGAGTCACAGCATGCGTCTCGACAACGAAACCGAAAGCCAGAACGTCGAGGACCGCCGCGGGGGGCGGCGGGTTCGGCGGGCGGCGCGCGACCGTCGGCATCGGCACGCTCGTGGTGGCGTTGGCGGCGTCGTACTTCCTCGGCATCGATCCGCGCGTGATCATCCAGGGCGCGTCGATGCTGCAAGGCGGCGCGCCGGCCCCGTCCGCGCCGCCCGCGGCGCAGCAGGCGCGCGCGGCCGACGCGCCGGCCGTCTTCACGCGCAAGGTGCTCGGCAACATCGAACGCACCTGGCAGACCGTGTTCCAGACCCAGCTGCACGCGCAGTACGTCGCGCCGACGCTCGTGATGTATACAGGCAGCACGCCCACCGCGTGCGGCAACGGGCAGGCCGCGATGGGGCCGTTCTACTGCCCGGCGGACCAGAAGATCTACATCGACCTCGGGTTCTATCGCGAGTTGCGCGATCGATTCGGCGCGGGCGGCGATTTCGCGCAGGCCTACGTGATCGCGCACGAGGTCGGGCATCACGTGCAGAAGCTGCTCGGCATTTCCGACAAGGTCGACGCGACGCGCGCGCGGGCGGGCCGCGTGCAGGGGAACTGGCTGTCGGTGCGGCTCGAACTGCAGGCCGACTGCTTCGCCGGGGTCTGGGCGAACAACGCGCAGCGCGCGAACCGGCAACTGCTCGAAGCGGGCGACCTGGAGCAGGGGGCTGAACGCGGCCGCCGCGATCGGCGACGACCGCCTCCAGAAGCAGAGCCAGGGCTACGTGGTGCCCGACGCGTTCACCCACGGTTCGAGCGAACAGCGCGTGTACTGGCTGCGGCGCGGGCTGGACAGCGGCGACGTGCGGCAATGCGACACCTTCGCCGCGCGCTGACGGGCGCCCCGCGCCGCGTCAGTTCCCGGCGCCCGTCAGCAGCACCGGGTCGGCCCGGTACAGCGCCGGTAGCATCTGTTTCAGCGCGCTGATCTTCGGGAGGTCGTTGAAGGCGATGTACGGCGCGTCCGGGTGCTGCGCGAGGTAATCCTGGTGATACGCCTCGGCCGGATAAAAACCTTTGTAGTCCTCGATGCGCGTGACGATCGGCGCGCCGAACACGCGCGCCGCGCCGAGCTGCGCGACGTAGTCGCGGGCCACGGCGCGCTGCGCCGGCGTGGTCGGGAAGATCGCGGAACGGTACTGGGTGCCGTGGTCGGGGCCCTGGTAGTCGAGCTGGGTCGGATTGTGGGCGACCGAGAAAAACACCTGCAGCAGGCGCCCGTAGCTGATCTGCGCCGGGTCGTAGTCGACCCGGATCGATTCCGCGTGACCGGTGCCGCCGTCGCTGACCAATTCGTAGTGGGCGGTTTCAGCCACGCCGCCCGCATAGCCGGCCACCACCCGGCGCACGCCGCGCACGTGCTCGAACACGCCCTGCATGCCCCAGAAGCAGCCGCCCGCGAGCACGGCGGTCTCGGTGCGCGCCGCGCCGGCCGGCTCGTCATGGGCCGGGGCCGGCAGCGCGACGGCGGGCTCGGCCGGGCGCGCGGCGTGCTGCCAGACGAGCGCCAGCGCCGCGATCGCCAGCGCGCCGGCCGTCCTGAGGCCGGGTGCGCGCCAGCCGCGCGCTCGCGCCGGCGTGGATTGAGTTGCTTGCGTCTTCACGATGAAACCTCCTGGATGGATGAGCGAGCCGAGGCCCTAGCAGGCTGTTGAATTTGGATACGGTGTAAACGGGCCCTGAGGGCGGTGCGTTAGAGATATCGTGTTCATGATCTTGAGCAGGCGAGAGCGATGCGCGGAATGGACGAGATGCAAGAACCGCTGTTCACGACGGTGAAGCTGGAAGACTTCGTGCCGGCCGATCATCCGTTGCGACCGCTTCGGTTGCTGGTCAATCAAGCGCTGAAGCGACTTAACGGATTGTTCGGCACGATTTATGCGGACAGCGGCCGTGCGTCGATTCCCCCCCCGAGAAGCTGCTGCGTGCGTTGCTGCTGCAGGTGCTGTACTCGGTGCGCAGCGAGCGCATGCTGATGGAGCAGATGCGCTACAACCTGCTGTTCCGCTGGTTCGTCGGACTGGCGATCGAAGACGCCGTCTGGGACCACTCGGTGTTCTCCAAGAACCGGGATCGTCTGCTCGAGCACGAAGTGGTCGAAGCGTTCTTTACCGAAGTCATGAGCTTGGCCGACAAGCAAGGGCTGCTCTCCAGAGAACACTTCTCGGTTGATGGCACGCTGATCCAGGCGTGGGCCAGCCACAAGAGCTTCCGGCCCAAGGACGGTTCGGACGATCCACCGGCCGGCGGTGGCCGCAATGTCGACACCGACTGGAAGGGCAAGCGGCGCAGCAACGACACGCATGAATCGAGCACTGATCCGGATGCGCGCCTGTTCCGAAAGGGGCGGCAAAGCGGAGCCATCCTTTGTTATCAGGGGCACATCCTGATGGAGAACCGCTCGGGCTTGGTGGTGGGCGCAGTGGTCAGTCACGCGGACGGTTTCGGCGAACGCGCGAGTGCATTGCGCCTGCTCGATTGCGTACCGGGTCGTCACGCCAAGACGCTCGGTGCCGACAAGGGTTACGACATGCGCGACTTTGTGCGGGATTGCCGAACGCGCAAAGTGACGCCGCACGTCGCGCGCAACGACACGCATCAAGGCGGCAGCGCGATCGACGGACGGACGTCGCGGCACGCCGGTTATGGCATCAGCCAAGTGATTCGCAAGCGCATCGAAGAGCACTTCGGCTGGGGCAAGACCGTCGGCAGGATTCGGCAGACCGCGTATCGCGGCATCAAGCGGGTCGACCAGCACTTCAAGCTGACGATGCTGGCGAGCAACCTGACTCGAATGGCCCGAATACTGGCAGCGGTGCCGCAAGGAGCCACGCGATGAGCCGCCCGAGCGCAGCAGTTGCGTGGCAACGCGCCGGCCGGTCCGCTCTCCAGCGGCGCATCCGGCACGATCCGTCTGCAACTCAGCGGCCAATCGCATACGAAACCCTTTTAAACCGTGCCCCGATCGCCAAAGCGAGGCGCTTTTCAACAGCCTGCTAGCCGAACGTGAAGGCGAACGCCTGCACGCCGGGGTCGAGAAACTCGACCGAGAAGGTGTGGTCGGCGACGTCGCCGGGCTGGCGCACCAGCTGGTAGAGCCGCTGGGCGACCACCGTGCCGTTGCCGGCCGCGTCCACGTCGGTGCCGTGCGCCGCGCCCGGCGCCGCGCCGTCGACGCGCACCCGGAACCGCACCGGCCGCCCGTCGGCGCCGGGCCCGAGCACGAGGTGCAGGTCGCGCGCATGGAAGCGGTAGATCAGGGCGCCGCCCGGTTGCGCGAGCGTGGCGTGTTCCGCGCCGATGCGCCACGCGCCGTCGAAGCCCCAGTCGTTGACGTCGAGCCGCGTCGGCGTCGTGTAGCGGCGCACGGCGTCGCGCGCGGCCCCGCCCGGCGACGCGAAGTTCTCCGCGCGCGCATAGCCGACGTAGGTTTCCGGCGAGCGCATGTCGTCGGGATCGGCGGCCGCCTGCACGCCTTGCGCGGCCATGCCGTCGAGGCCGGTGGCGACCCGCGCGGCGTCCGCGTGGCCGGCTTCGACCAGCAGCTGCTGGATCACCTGCTCCGAACGCGCGTAGTTCCCCTCGCCGAAGTGGTGGTAGCGCACGCGCCCCTGGGCGTCGACGAAGTAGTGCGCGGGCCAGTACTGGTTGTCGAAGCCGCGCCAGATCGCATAGTTGTTGTCGATCGCGACCGGATAATCGATGCCGAGATCGCGGATCGCCTTGCGCACGTTGGCCGGATCGCGCTCGAACGCGAACTCGGGCGCATGCACGCCGATCACCACGAGCCCCTGGTCGCGGTACTTCGCGGCCCATGCCTTCACGTAGGGCAGCGTGCGCAGGCAGTTGATGCAGGAATAGGTCCAGAAATCGATCAGCACGACCTTGCCGCGCAGGGCGGCCGCGCTGAGCGGCGGCGAGTTCAGCCATTGCACCGCGCCGTCCAGCGACGGCAGCCGGCCCTCGACCGGCAACGCGCTCGCGTCGACCCGCAGCATGCCCGGCGCGGCCTGCATCATCGCGCCGCCTGCGGCCGCGTTCGACGGTGCGCCGCCGGCCTCGGTCGAGGCGCGCATCGCGCCGCCGCCGCCGTCCGATCCGAGCCGGTTGACGAGCGCCTGCTCGAGGCCGCCCGTCGCGACCGTCGAGACGCGGGCCAGCACGCCGGTGTCGAGACCGAGCGCGATCGCGCCGACCCCGCCCAGCATCGCGACGCCGATCCCGCGCCGCACCCATTCGCCCGCGCCGAGCGAACGCTTGAGCGTGGCGAACAGCTTGCCGCCGACCAGCAGCGCGGCGGCGAGCGAGGTGGCCGCGCCGGCCGCATAGGCGATCAGCAGCAGCGTGGTGCCGACGCTCGCGCCGCGCAGCGCGGCGCCCGTCAGCACGAGGCCGAGGATCGGCCCGGCGCAGGGCGCCCACAGCAGGCCGGTCGCGACGCCGAGCAGCAGCGACGCGCCGACGCCCGCGGGCCGGCCGTCGCGCTGGGCGTGCGCGGCGAGCCGGTTGCCGAGCGCGACGAGCGGCCGGGTCAGGTGTTCGGCGACGCGCGGCGCGAGCAGCGTGATGCCGAAGGCGGCGAGCATGACGAGCGCGAGCCAGCGGCCATACTGGTTGGCCTGCGCGACCCAGCCGCCGCCGATCGCGGCGAGGGAGGCGACGGCGGCGAAGGTGAGCGCCATGCCGGCGAGCAGCGGCAGCCCGCTGCGGACGAAGGGCTGGTCGGCGCGCGCGAATACGAACGGCAGCACGGGCAGGATGCACGGGCTCAGGATCGTGAGGACGCCGCCGAGATAAGCGAGAACGATCAGCAACATGGTGAAGACTCCTGGCGGAATGAGGTCAGGCCGGCAGCGGGCGGAAGGCGAGCGCGACGCCGTTCATGCAGTAGCGCAGGCCGGTCGGCGCGGGGCCGTCGTCGAACACGTGGCCGAGATGACCGCCGCAGCGGCGGCAGTGCACCTCGGTGCGCTGCATGCCGAACGAGCCGTCCTCGCGGGTCGCGACCGCGTGCTCGAGCGGCGTCCAGAAGCTCGGCCAGCCGGTATGGCTGTCGAATTTCGTGCGCGACGAGAACAGGTCGAGCGCGCAGCCGGCGCAGGCGAACCGGCCGCTGCGATGCTCGTCGTTGAGCGGGCTGCTGTAGGGCGGCTCGGTGCCTTCCTCGCGCAGCACCGCGAACTGGGCCGGGGTCAGGCGTTGCCGCCACTGCGCCTCGGTATGGCTGACCTCGAAGCCGCCCGGCGCCGGCGCGGCGGGCCCGGCCGCGCGGGCCGGCCAGCGGCTCGCGGCGGCGAGCGCGGCGAGCGCCGCGCCGCCGAGGGAGAGAAAACGTCTGCGATTGGCCATGATGGACTCCTTGCGACGGGTACGATGGAACATGCGCCTATCGTAGAAATACCGTGGTGTCGAAGTCCTCACGGAAAGTTAAATTAAATGTGATAACTCCCGAGCCGGAAAATCTGCACAATGACGGACCGGCGGATCATTCGCCCCTTATTTTCATTTGCGCGCGATGGCGCGCGGACTGTCATGGATCGACCGAAACGCGTACTGATCGTCGAGGACGACAACGACATCGCCAACGTCCTGAGCCTGCACCTGCGCGACGAGCGCTATGAGGTGGTGCACTGCGCGGACGGCGATGCGGGGCTGCGGCTGCTGGAGCAGGGCGGCTGGGACGCGCTGATCCTCGACCTGATGCTGCCCGGCGTCGACGGGCTCGAGATCTGCCGGCGCGCGCGCGCGATGACGCGCTACACGCCGATCATCATCACGAGCGCGCGTTCGAGCGAGGTGCACCGGATCCTCGGGCTCGAACTCGGCGCGGATGATTACCTCGCGAAGCCGTTCTCGGTGCTGGAACTGGTGGCGCGGGTCAAGGCGCTGCTGCGGCGCGTCGACGCGCTGGAGCGCAACTCGCGGCTCGACGCGGGCCGCCTGGAGCTGGGCGGGCTGTCGATCGACCCGGTGATGCGCGAGGTGACGGTGGACGGCGCGCGCATCGAGCTGACGCCGCGCGAGTTCGACCTGCTGTATTTTTTCGCGCAGCACCCGGGCAAGGTGTATTCGCGCATGGACCTGCTGAACGCGGTGTGGGGCTATCAGCACGAGGGCTACGAGCACACCGTCAACACCCATATCAACCGGCTGCGCGCGAAGATCGAGCCCGATCCGGCCCAGCCGGCGCGCATCCTGACCGTCTGGGGGCACGGCTACAAGCTCGCGGCGCCGGACGCCGAGACGCGGGAGCCGTGATGGGACTGACACTCAGCCAGCGCCTGTCGCTCGTGTTCTCCGCGCTGCTGCTCGCGTGCTGCGGCGCGTCGGCGTGGCTGCAGATCCGCTCCAGCGACATGCACGAGAAGGAAGTCGTGCAGGGCTTGTCGCGCGGCCTGGCCGAGCACATCGCGCACAGCGCGCCGCTGATGGACGAGAACGGCCTGCGGCCCGACGCGGTGCGCCGGCTGTTCGGGCAGCTGATGGGCGTGAACCCGAGCGTGGAGGTGTACCTGCTCGACAACGAAGGGCGCGTGAAGGGCGACGACGCGCCGGCCGGGCACGTGAAGCGCGCGCAGGTGGATCTCGGCCCGGTGCGGCGCTTCATCGCCGGCGAGCCGCTGCCGATCCTCGGCGACGATCCGCGCAGCGCCGATGCGCGCAAGGTGTTCAGCGCGGCCCCGCTGCAACTGCCGGGGCGGGCGCCGTCCGGCTATATCTACGTGGTGCTGCTCGGCGAGGCGCATGACGCGCTGGCCGCGCGGGTGGCCGCCAGCTCGGTGCTGCGCACGACGCTGTGGTCGATGGCGCTGGTCGCGCTGCTGGGGCTGCTCGCGGGCCTGATGGCGTTCGGCCTGATCACGCGCCCGCTGCGGCGGCTGACCGGTGCGATGCGCCGCTTCGATGCGGACGGCGAGCCGGACACGCAGCCGCGGGTGCCGCGTTCGGCGGCGGCCGGCGGTCGCGACGAGATCGCGGTGCTGGAGACGACATTCGCGCAGATGGCCGACCGCCTCGGCGACCAATGGCGCGCGCTGACGCACCAGGACCAGCAGCGCCGCGAACTGGTGGCGAACATCTCGCATGACTTGCGCACGCCGCTGACGTCGCTGCATGGTTATCTGGAGACGCTCGCGCTGAAGGCGGACACGCTCGACGATGCGGAGCGGCGGCGCTATCTCGCGATCGCGCTGGCGCAGAGCGCGAAGGTCGGGCGGCTCGCGCAGGCGCTGTTCGAACTGGCGCGGCTGGAGTCGGGCCTGGTGCGGGCGGAGCCCGAGGATTTCTCGCTGGTGGACCTGGTGCAGGACGTGTTCCAGAAGTTCGAGCTGACGGCCAAGGCGCGCCGGATCGCGCTGCGCGCCGAGATCCCGCCGCGGCTGCCCGGGGTGCGCGCGGACCTGGGCATGATCGAGCGGGTGCTGACCAACCTGCTCGACAATGCGCTGCGCCATACGCCGGAAGACGGCACGATCGACGTGATGCTGGCGGCGCGCGACGGCGCGGTGGAGGTGACGATCGCCGACACCGGCCCGGGCATTCCGGTCGCGCAGCGCGACGGCTTGTTCCAGCGTTCGTTCAGCGTGGACGGCGCGCCGCGCGGCGGGGGCGGGCTGGGGCTCCTGATCGTGTACCGGATGCTGGGCTTGAACCACAGCGAGATCCGGCTGATCGACGTGGCGGGGCGCGGGGCGGTGTTTCGTTTCGGGCTGCCGGCGGCGGGCGGTGGAAGCTTGGGGGCCTGATTGCCGGCGGTCGAGGCTCCGATAATATCGATGCGAGACTCACTGCCTGATTGGTCACAAAATTCCACCTCAGGTCAATCGGCTGCATCATCCGTGCCAAGCTCTCGTGTCAGCAATCGACGCAGTCGCAGGTAGCCTTGCACCAACTCCTCGACCATTCCCCCTCCTCAATTCATTTTTCATCGTTCATACATATCGCGCCAAGCATCCTGGTTTCGCCAACGTTGGGAAGACGGATATAAGCGGAAGTCGGCATGCTTGGTCAACCGGGATCGCCCCCATGCGGTGCTATCGCCAGTAGCGACGATATGCGGTCAGGCAAGGTTGCTCCCGCCAAAATGTGACCAGGACTACTACTTGTGCGCGTTCGACATTCCGCTCAGCACGATCAATGTCAGCGCGTCCACAGTGCCGAAGGTGAAAAATTAGTCGCACCGATACCGATCGGCGGGCCGTTCAGATTCTTGCGCCCAACGCAGTCCTCCATGCCTCTCCTTGTTCGCCCAGGACATTGCACTTCGTCCCGAGCAGGGTGCCTGTCTGCTGAATAGTTTTTCGCGATGATGAAATAGGCTCGATAAAAATTTTTTGAATTCTTACCCCTACGCTTTGCCCGCGTCGTTCGCCTTTAACATCAAACGAGCAAAACAAGCTCGGTGAAGAGGTGGTACCTCGAAAGACACATGAGAAGACAAATACGATGAGACAGAGATCTGCAGAATCAGATTACCCGGGGATGTCCCCACGTGCCGGCAGGCATCGCGCTCGGGACGTCATCGACCGCCGCCGGCACGTCACAGTCGGCATGGACGCAAAATATCGGCGCGCTGTACCAATTGAACCAATAGCGCGGTGATTTGCGGCAACGTCCTGCGCAGCTTCATGCCACCGAGAGGGCTGCTGCTGGTCGGTGGTTTCGCGCCGCCAAAAACTGGACGCTTGGTGCAAGCCGGTTTCAAGTTCAATTTTTTCGATGACCGGCTGAGTGTGACCGCTGATGTCTATCGAGCCGCGCTGACAAATGTGGCCACCGATATTCCCGGGACCGGCTTCCAGGTCCTGGCGGGTAGCTTAGTGACGCGTGGCGTAGAACTGAGCGTGAATGGGCGGCTGTTTCCCGGTCTGAATACCAGTGCAAATTATACGTACAGCAACCAAGTGGTAGTCCATGACGGCGCCAGCGAGGTACCCCGCCACAGCGGAAATATGTGGATGATATACGACCTGCAGGGTGAACGATGGCACGGATGGGGGGCTGGCGTTGGCATCGAAGCACGTAGCGGATATCAATTCTATTCCGACTTTATATGCAGGATTCCTGGACAAATGAAGACAGACCTGAGCGTCTATTACCACGCAAAGCAATGGTCCGCCACGCTTGGCGTCAAAAACATCTTCAATAGAACGCTCTACGAATCCCAATCGAGCATTGCGCTTCCATTGCAAGCTGGCCGTTTGGTGTTCCTCACAAGTTACTACAACTTTTAGGACCGGCAATGGAAACTCTGTTTTTCCCGGCGATGAAGACCGGCAGGCCGCCGCGTGCGACCAGCCGTGAACCCGAGCTTTCGGTCGTGGTTGTCGCGCTGATCCATGCGCTCGGAGTATTTGCGCTCATGCATATCAATGCACCACTCACCCTGCGCCAGGCCAGCGCCGCGGGTGGTGGGCTACGTGTCACGCTCGTGTCTGCGCCGCGCCCGGTTCAACCGTCACCGCTATTCCGTCCGATCGAACCCATGCCGCCGGTGCAGGCTCCGATAGTGACAAGTCATCGACCGAGTACGCGCACGGTCGCGGCACCCTTGCCGAAGCCGCCGGAACGACAACCCGCGGCGCCGGCCGCCATGCCCAGTCCCGCACCAGCGGCTGAGCCCGCGGCACCGCCCCCCGCGCCCGTCGCAAATGCGCTCAACCTGCCGGGCGCACAGGCCATCAGGACGGTTGCGTCGGTGTCGTGTGACATTGCCCAGCCGCCCTATCCAGCGAGCGCGAAGCGATTGGGACACGAGGGAAGCGTCATGTTGCAAGTCACGATCGATCCGACAGGGCGAATTATCCAGGCCGACATCGCGAAGAGCAGCGGATTCGAAGAACTGGACGCGGCGGCCCGGCAAACGATGCTTGCCGGTCATTGCAAACCCTACGTGGACTCCGGCATAGCCATGACGGTTCACGCCATGCAACCGCTCACATTTAATCTCGATAACTGAGCGAACTCTTTGATTGAACGAGGTAAGGTCATGAACGTAGGCATTTTTGATATCTGGCAACGCGGCGATGTCATCAGTCATGCGATTGCAGTCATTCTGATCGCGATGTCCGTCGCATCCTGGTCGGTGCTGCTTTACAAGGTTGCTCAGCTTGTCCGTATCTCGAGACACAGCGTGGTAGCCCAGAACTGTTTCTGGCAGGAGGATTCGCTCGTCGAAGGTATCGCGGTGCTGGGGCGACTCGACGCCGGGAACCCGTACCAGAGTCTCGCCGAGACGGCACGAGAGGCAACGGAGCGGCACGACAACGCCCGGCTGAAGGAAGCACTTTCACCCGATGAGTGGCTGCAACGCTGCCTGAGCGTCGCGCTAGAGGAACAAGCGGGTCGCTTGACGGCAGGCCTTGGTGTGCTGGCGTCGGTCGGCAGCACAGCGCCGTTCGTTGGCCTGTTCGGAACGGTGTGGGGTATCTATCACGCGCTCATGAGCATTAGTGCCGCCGGCCAGTCGAGCCTGTCCCAGGTGGCAGGCCCGGTCGGCGAGTCACTCGTCATGACCGCACTGGGCCTCTTTGTCGCCATTCCGGCGGTGCTCGGCTACAACGCCGTGTCTCGCGGCAATCGCGGCGTATTGAACAAACTCGCTCGCTTCCGCCATGAACTTCATGCGTACCTGATGAGCGGCGAACGGCGGGCCTTGGTTTCCAGCCGGGAGAGGCGCGCACAGATGACGAACCTGATGATGCCCGAGGGAGGACGGTGAAATGGCCTTCTTCGAAAATAGTCACGATGACGCGATGAGCGACATCAACATGACGCCGCTCATCGACGTGATGCTCGTGCTGCTGATCGTCTTCATGGTGACGCTCCCCGTGGTGACGCATTCCGTCAAGCTCGATTTGCCGACCGCGAGCAGTGCGTTGAACGACGTCAAGCCTGCTCACGTGACGGTGTCGATCGAAGCCTCCGGCGCTGTTCGATGGGACGAACAGGTGGTCGACCCGGTCGCGTTGCAGGACAGGATCGAGCAGGCAGCGAACCAGCAACCTCAACCCGAAGTTCAGCTCTATGCGGATCGCGCGGCGCGCTACGAAGCGGTCGCCGACCTTCTGTCGGCCGCACAGCGCGCTGGTTTGACAAAGATCGATTTCGTGACGCAGCCGCAACCGAAATAGGAAATAAGAAAAACACATGACGAAGCTGATCGAGACGACTGAAGCAACGTTCGATATGGACGTGCGTGACGACATTCCAGTGCTGGTGGATTTCTGGGCGCCGTGGTGCGCGCCATGCAAAATGCTGACCCCGCATCTGGAGCGCCTCGCGGAAGATTTTGCGGGGCAGTTGAAGGTACTGAAGTTGAACATCGATGAGACGACGGACGGTTGGACGAAATATGGCGTGCGCGCCATCCCGACGCTGGTCCTTTACGCGAATGGCAAGGAATACGATCGGCTGAGCGGCCCCTCGACGAACCGGTTGAGAGTCATGATGGAGAAATGGTTCGAAGGCCTCGGGTTGGCGTTGCCGGTTCCCACGCCGACGGAAATCGTGAGTACCCGAGCGGAGGGCATTCTTTTGAAAACGTGGTGCAGTTTCGACGGCGACAAAACTGTCAAGGCCGCCGCCATCGAACGGCTGCACCAGGATGTCCAGGAAGAGCGGTATCAACCATCGGTGCGTATCGCGGGTGAACAGCAGACGTTCGAAACGACCGTCGGGGCACCGGCCGCACTGGGCGAGTTAATAGATATGTTGTTTGCAGGGCTGGGCGACAACAAAGGGGAGGCAACGGCCGATGCGCATGCATGGCTGTTCGATCTTGTCGAAGCCATGCCGGTCGGCGTTGACCTGGGTATGGTCACAAGCGATACCCTGTACGAGTTGATCCACGAATCTCCCTGGGCCGTGGCGCCGTATTTTGCCGGCGGCGTAAAAGGAGACTTGATCGCACGGATTCGCACGCTGCACGAGCGCGAACGCGCGCGTGAGGCAGTCGCATCCGCCGATTGGGAGCTTTTGCGACGTGAGGTCATCCTGAGCGCCGGCGCGGAATTCGACGATGAAACGAGTAGGACTATCGAAGTCCTGTCGGAGCCGCTTTGCAATGGTTCCGTTCAAATGATTATCCGGCTCGTCTTCTCGCTTGCCCAGAACGACTCTAGTCGATTTCCGGACTGGAGTGAGAGCGACAAGCGTAAGACCGGGGAAATTATGAGCGAAGACCACGCCCAGATCGTACGAGCGTTGGGAGGCGTACCGAACTTCCAGGACGCCGCGTGGATGACGGCGTATAGCGAACGTATGAAGGCGCGCCATCTTGAGCGGTGTTCAGAGGAACCGGAGTTGTGGTCGCGCCATGACGCGTGGGCAATGTATTTAGAGAAAACCAGGCACGAAATCGCCATGCACATGTCGGCGGTTCTCCGTTCCCATGTGCTTTCAGCAGCCAGATAATCCAATTGCCATTTGTTAACGGCCATGAATATCATTGAACCCGGCATCCGCAATCTCGCGACCGCGAAGGATCTGCTCCTCACGCCCTACGGCCTCGACGAGGCGGTGCTGACGCGCACGCTCGCCGATATCTTCACGCACCGGGTCGACTACGCCGACCTGTATTTCCAGGCCACCCGCAGCGAAGCCTGGAGCCTCGAGGAAGGCATCGTCAAGTCGGGCAGCTTCAGCATCGACCAGGGCGTCGGCGTGCGCGCCGTGGCGGGCGAACGCACCGCGTTCGCGTACTCCGATGACCTGTCGCCGGAAGCGATCGCGCAGGCCGCGGCCGCGACCAAGGCGATCGCCCGCGCGGGCGGCGGCAAGCACAAGGTGCAGGTCGCCTCGACGCTGAAGGGCATCTCGGGCCGCGACCTGTACCTGGCCGCCGATCCGCTCGCCTCGCTCGACGCGACCGCCAAGGTCAAGCTGCTCAAACGCGTCGAGCAGATGGCGCGCGGCCGCGATCCGCGCATCACGCAGGTGATGGCGGGCCTCGCGGGCGAATACGACGTCGTGCTGGTCGCGCGCAGCGACGGCGCGCTCGCGGCCGACATCCGCCCGCTCGTGCGCGTGTCCGTCACGGTGATCGCCGAGCAGAACGGCCGCCGCGAGATCGGCTCGGGCGGCGGCCGCTTCGACTACGGCTATTTCACCGACGAGGTGCTCGCGCGCTATGTCGACGACGCGGTGCACGCGGCGCTCGTCAACCTCGACGCGCGCCATCGGAATGTACGTCGTGTCGAGAGCGAACACCTGATTGGCACGCTCGATTTTCATGCCGCGCAGCAGGTACGGCCAGACCTTGTGCTGCGCGTTGAGGCGGCTTGTGTTCGGCTTGCAGTACGCGCTCCCATGCCCATGCGTTTCATCAGCGTGTGCGCGCGACGGCGGCCCACTTCATGGCCTTCCCGGCGCAGCAGGCGTGCCAGCATCCGTGCTCCAGCAAACGGAAACTCCATGTGCAGTTCGTCGATTCGGCGCATCAGCAGCTGGTCGGCCTCGCTGACCGGCTGCGCTCAGTAATACGCGCTCGATCTCGCGATGCCGACCAGTCGAGTCTGTTACGCAACCGGGAGCGCATGCGTACGGTCAATCATCGCTTTGCGCTCAGCAATCCCGACTTGGTGAGCGCGCCGCTTAAAAATCATTCTCCAGTGTCAACTGGCCGATCTTCGCATGCAGCGTTTTCACATCCATCGGAGGCTCACTTGACGGCGCGCCTGCTGCGCCAAACATGTCTGCCGTGCGCGCCTGCATCTGCCGCTTCCATTCCGTGATCTGGTTTGGATGCACATCGAACTGCTGCGCCAGTTCGGCCAACGTCCGCTCGTCTTTGACCGCTGCCAGCGCCACCTTCGCTTTGAACGCCGCTGAGTGCGTCCGTCGGGTTCTCTTCGTCATTTCCTCGGTTTCTTTGCCAGCATTATCGCTGGGTCAGGCCCCGGCCAAACCACTTTTCCGGCTGTCCTGATTTGCGCGGCCACCTCTGCCAGCATCTCCTCAACCACGCGGAGGCTCAACGGAAAACGGTAGTACAACCAGATAACGTCAGGCGGAAGCCGGTAGCCTTTGAACGAAGCCGGCGCCTCAGCTGGCAGCAGAACGGCGATAGACGCTTTCTCCATGCCGCGAATACACTCGCGGACTTCCGGAACAACCTGACAGTACCCGACGCTTACCGCGACTCGATTCAATCTGGCCGTCCGCGCCGTCTACGAACGCTTGTTGACCGCTGGCAAACTCAGGAAAGTGGCTGTGATCGCATGCATGCGCAAGCTCATCACTCACCTCAATGCCATCGCCCGTGCTCACCTGAATGCCCAAAATCAACTCCTGACTGGTTGGCATTCCACACGGTTGCTCAGGTCACCTCGAGTACCGTTCCTCGCGCGCTGCTCGCGGCATTGCCGATGGTTGCATCGGTGGGTATCCGATTTGAAGCGGACGGCGCGGCGGCGATCGCGCTGCGTTAGCAGGATCCGGTGCTCGAGCAGAAACGGCCACACGAGTGACTAATAGCTTCGCTCAATCACTGGTCGAAGTCGATCAATAAACATTTCTGCCTTCGACCCTATCGATTGCCCTCGTCGTTCGCCTTTATCAGCAGTGTGCACGGCCTACAGCGGGCCGCGGCCCCAACATATCTGATCGAGAAACAACATGCGAAATACGAGGTGGGACAAAAAAATCGCTTTTTCCATCACTGCGGGTTGGCTGCTGGGGGGTTGCGGTCTGGCGATCGCCCAGACAGTTGTCGTCAATGTGCCGGCGCAGTCCTTATCAACGGCGCTCGTGGCCCTGTCGCACCAGGGGAAAGTGAATATTTTGGCCCCGGATGCACTTGTGGCGAACCAGAAGGCATCGGCGATTTCGGGAGAGCTAACCATTCGCGAAGCACTGGATCGCATGCTCAATGGGACAGGGCTGAAAGCTGAACAGGAACTGAACGGTACCTGGGTAATTGTCGCGACACTCCCGCGAAAGCCGGTAGCACCTACCACTGGCGGCGCGCCGGCCGTGCTGCCGACCATTGTGGTCCGCGACCGTGCTTTGTCACGCGATACAGGCTTCGTCGCACATTCGACCAGTACCGCCACGCGCACAGATACGCCAATTGGCCAGATCCCGCAATCGATCCAGGTGATCAATCAGGATGCGCTCAAGAGTGCGTCGGTTCGGTCAGTGACCGACGCGCTGGCGTATATAGGGGGGGTGCAGGTAGCGGACCAGGGGGGGGGCATTCCGAACGTCCTCATTCGCGGATATCAGGTGTCGACAATGAGTAACGGTGTGGGCGACATTTCCGCGAAGAACTCAGCAACGTTGGCTACTCCGATGGCGGGCTTGGAGCGCATCGAGGTTCTCAAGGGCGCGGACTCCATCCTAGCGGGCGCAATGTTTCCCGGCGGAATCGTAAACATAGTGAGTAAACAACCGACGGCGATACCCACCCATGAACTCACTATTCAGGCTGGATCGTATGGTGACTGGCTCGGTGCAGTCGATCTGGGTGGGCCACTGACGCAGGACAGGCGCTTGACCTACCGATTCGTGCTATCGACGGAACGGGTGGGACAGACTTTCGGCGGTTACGACGGCGGTAAAACTCTGTACGTGGCCCCATCGTTGGGTTGGACAGCAGGTGGAACGGAGATCGTAATCGGCTACCAGCATCTGAGTCGGGATCTCCCCGCTGTCCCAGAGACGTTGGTTGAATCATCCGGCCCGATCGCGCTGAATGGCGTGCGACCGACGCCACTAGGTAACACGTTGGTACAGTCCGACAAGCTATACGCGAACTTTAAACAGCAACTCGGCAAGTATTTACAGTTCGAGAGCAAGACGCTATATGAGGCGTCCAGCATGAAAACCGACCATTTGTATTCCCTGTATTCAGGCGACACACTTGACGCAACTTCCTTTACTGGAAATTCCGGTCTTCAACGTAGCTGGGGTTTCAGCACTGACAATTATATCCGAGCCAGATTTTCGATTGGATCAGTCAAGCAAGAATTATTGGCGGGATTTAATTATTCTTTGTCGTGGGCCGATCGAAATATGTCCGATATGAATATGCAGGCTCCATTTCCAGCCCCATCGTTGCCAGCGATTACAAATCCTAGATATTTTTACGAAGGTGTAAAAAATTATTTCAAGAATTTTTATCTCCAGGATCAACTTACTTGGGGAAATTTCCATGTGTTAGCTGGTATTGCACATGGCACAACCTGGCAGCAAGGGGATAACTCTGAAGCAGCCTGGTCGCCGAACATTGGCGTATTGTATCAGTTAACTGATAGTGTCGCAGTGTATGCAAATGCACTCCGCAGTTTTGTTCCTCAAGGTGGCGCGCTTCTTATGGGGGGCGGGACGGCACCGCCCAACAAAGGCCGATCTGTCGAGGCGGGGTTTAAATTCAATTTTCTCGATGATCGACTGAGTGGGACAGCGGCCGTATTCCGTACGGAAAATACGGATGTATTGCAATATGTACCCGGGGAACTCTTTCCCCGCTTGATAGGCGACATGATTGCACGAGGCGTGGAACTCAATGCAACCGGCCGTCTATTGCCGGGTTTGAATATCATCGCCAGCTATACATATAACAACCAATTAAAGGTGCCTATGGGTGCCAGCAACATCCCGCGTCATAGTGGCAGTCTCTGGATGACGTATGACCTGCAGGGAGAGCGTTGGCAGGGATGGGGCGTGGGGGGGGGCATACAGGCAAGGAGCGGCTATCAATTCACCAATGCCGGTGTGGTCTACAGACTGCCTGGCCAGATGCAAACCGATCTGAGTATTTACTACCGAACCAAACGCTGGTCCACGACGCTGGCGATCAAGAACCTCTTCGATAGGCAGTTGTACCAGAACTCGGCCTATGGAGGGGTCGTGGGTCTGGAGCCAGGTCGTCTGGTTTATCTGACGGGCCGATATAACTTCTAGGATCTCGGACCATGTCATCAGCGTTTCCCTCTGATCTGCCGATGCCGGTGGGTCGGCCGGCTCGCAACGGTTGCGGACTCCAGCGTTTGATCGGGGCCAGGCAACTACGGCCGGAGGTAAAGCTGTCTGTAGACCGGTCCGTGCGCTATGAGGCAATGGTCGACCTATTATCCGCGGCCCTCCGCACGGACTAGACGAAGATTAATTTTGTGACGCAATCTCAACCAAAGTGAGAACACTATGATGATCGTCGAGACGACGCAGGTGGCGTTCGACCAAGATGTGCAGGGCGATATCCCGGTACTCGTGGACTTCTGGGCGCCGTGGTGCGGGCCATGCAAAGTGCTGGATCCGCATCTGGAGCGTCTTGCGGCCGGTTTTGCAGGGCGCCTGAAGGTGTTGAAGTTGAATATCGAGGAGTCGCCGGACGTATGGAAGAAATTAGGTATGCGTGGGATTCCGACGCTGGTGCTTTACTCCGGTGGCAAAGAACACAGTCGGCTGACCGGTTCAATGTCGGCAATGCGACTGCAGATGATGATCCAAAAATGGTTTCAGGAACTGGGGCTTGCCATACCTGATTTCAATAGCGAGGCCGTTCAGCGTGACGACGAATCAACTCCAATGATCGCCCGACGGAAGTGGATCAGTTTTGGTAACGAGGCTGCCGCCAAGGAAGCGGCGCTAACACGCCTTCGTGATCATGCTGAAGATAAGGAATACAGACCATCGGTCCATCTCGCCGGAAATCAAACCTTCGAGGTAGCCGTCGGCGCTCCTGCCGAGCTCGGAGAGTTTCTTGACTCGCTGTACATAACTCAGTCCGAATCCGACGAACAAGCGGACCATGTCGTGCGTGCACAAGCCGTTGAGCTCGCTGAGGCCATCCCGGTTGGGGCGGACCTCGGCACGGTCGTGGCCGACTCACTGTTCGATTTGCTTTATACGTCGCCGTGGGAGATCACGCAGTATTTCACCGGTCATGCGTCCGATCTCATCAGGCGGATCAAGATGCTGCATCAGCGTGAACATAAGGGTGAACGTATCACGGCAACCGAGTGGGAGAATGTGCAGCGTGAGGCGATCTTGTTTTCCGAGTCCGATAAAAAATCGAGTGGCAGTATGGACTTCGAAGAATTGGCAAGCTCATTGATCGACGAATCGTGCGCGGCAAATGGCGTGGTGTTCAGGTGTGCGATATCTGATCGCCGTCGGCGTTCGGACTGGAGCAAAGCAGAGGAAACCCAGATCGAAACAATTCGCCGGGAGATTGAGGACCGGATTGGCGAAGAACTTGGCGATATGCGAATGGAAGAATCCACGCGCGAGGTGTTGGCGAGGAAATATTTCGAACGTTCACAGACCTATGAGAGCGAGCGCCGCGCAGAGCAACCGGACCTGTGGATGCGATATGACGCGTGGATGAAAATTGAACAGTCAATCCGGTCTGCTATCAGCGTCCATACCGCAGCCATTCTGCGTGGCCGCCTACTTCTGGCAGCACGATAAGCCAATCGTCGATCACTACCTTCTATGAACATCATCGAACCCAGTATCCGCAACCTCGCGACCGCGAAGGATCTGCTCCTCACGCCCTACGGCCTCGACGAGGCGGTGCTGACGCGCACGCTCGCCGATATCTTCACGCACCGGGTCGACTACGCCGACCTGTATTTCCAGGCCACCCGCAGCGAAGCCTGGAGCCTCGAGGAAGGCATCGTCAAGTCGGGCAGCTTCAGCATCGACCAGGGCGTCGGCGTGCGCGCCGTGGCGGGCGAACGCACCGCGTTCGCGTACTCCGATGACCTGTCGCCGGAAGCGATCGCGCAGGCCGCGGCCGCGACCAAGGCGATCGCCCGCGCGGGCGGCGGCAAGCACAAGGTGCAGGTCGCCTCGACGCTGAAGGGCATCTCGGGCCGCGACCTGTACCTGCCCGCCGATCCGCTCGCATCGCTCGACGCGACCGCCAAGGTCAAGCTGCTCGAACGCGTCGAGCAGATGGCGCGCGGCCGCGATCCGCGCATCACGCAGGTGATGGCGGGCCTCGCGGGCGAATACGACGTCGTGCTGGTCGCGCGCAGCGACGGCGCGCTCGCGGCCGACATCCGCCCGCTCGTGCGCGTGTCCGTCACGGTGATCGCCGAGCAGAACGGCCGCCGCGAGATCGGCTCGGGCGGCGGCGGCGGCCGCTTCGACTACGGCTACTTCACCGACGAAGTGCTCGCGCGCTATGTCGACGACGCGGTGCACGCGGCGCTCGTCAACCTCGACGCGCGCCCCGCGCCGGCGGGCGCGATGACCGTCGTGCTCGGCTCGGGCTGGCCGGGCGTGCTGCTGCACGAGGCGATCGGCCACGGGCTCGAGGGCGACTTCAACCGCAAGGGTTCGTCGGCGTTCGCCGGGCGGATCGGCGAGCGGGTCGCGGCCAAGGGCGTGACGGTGGTCGACGACGGCACGCTGCCGAACCGCCGCGGCTCGCTCAACATCGACGACGAAGGCAACCCGACCCAGTGCACGACGCTGATCGAGGACGGCGTGTTGAAGGGCTACATCCAGGACACGCTGAACGCGCGCCTGATGAAAATGCCCGTCACCGGCAACGCGCGCCGCGAATCGTACGCGGCGCTGCCGATGCCGCGCATGACCAACACCTACATGCTGAACGGCGACAAGGATCCGCGCGAGATCATCGAATCGGTCAAGCACGGGCTGTACGCGGTGAACTTCGGCGGCGGCCAGGTCGACATCACGAACGGCAAGTTCGTGTTCTCGGCGTCCGAGGCCTACATGATCGAGGACGGCAAGATCACCTACCCCGTCAAGGGCGCGACGCTGATCGGCAGCGGCCCGGAATCGCTCAAGTACGTGAGCATGATCGGCAACGACATGCGCCTCGACAGCGGCGTCGGAGTCTGCGGCAAGGAAGGCCAGAGCGTGCCGGTGGGCGTCGGCCAGCCGACTCTGCGGATCGACAGGATGACGGTCGGCGGAACCATCTGAAGAGAATGCGAAAAGGTTACTCATGTTTCCGCAAGAGTCAATTCGGAATCCGAAGGATTACAGTATTAACGGTCGATTTTTCAGACGCATGCTTGAGCTGGCACGACCATACTGGACGCGACCGCGCGCTTGGCGTTCGTGGCTCGTGTTCGGGATTGTCGTGGGGTTTGGGCTGATCGATGCTGCATTAGGTGCGAAGCTGTCGTTCCTCACGAAACAAATGACCGATGCGCTCGTATCCCGTCACGAAGTGGATTACTGGCACCTGTTCACACTGATCACGCTGATCGGGCTTGTAATCAATGGTGGGGTGTTGAGCCAGGTTTTCATATTCGCCTACAGTTGGCTGACTCTGCACTGGCGTGCCTGGATGACACGCGACATGATGCAGCATTACCTTGGCGGTCGGACCTATTTCAGAATCGAGCATGATGGCGATGTCGACAACGTTGACCAGCGTATCCAGCAAGAGACCATGCCATTTTGTGAGATGGTCGCTATGCTGCCCAAAGTATTGCTGGCATCCATATCGAGCCTGGGTGTACAGGGCTGGATCTTGCAATCGATCGCGCCGTCGCTATTTTACGGCGTTCTCGTTTATGGCCTCGGAACTACGGTGGCCACGTGGTGGCTTTACCGACCTCTTATCCGCTTGAGCTTCGATTCGACCGTGGCGGAGGCGGATCTGCGTTTTGGGATCCTGCACGTACGTAACCATGCCGAAACAGTCGCACTATATCGGGGTGAACTGGCGGAGGCGGCCAGTGTTGACAATCGCCTGACGCGCGCGGTGCGAATTGCGCTGGCGATCTTGCGGTATACCCTCGTGATGAACGTGACCGGGACTGGCTTAGGGCTGATATGGACGCTGATGCCGGTGCTGGTACTGACACCGTTGTACTTCACCGGAAAGATCAGTTTCGGTGCGATCGCACAGGGAACGGCATCGGCGGGTTTGCTGCTGGGCGGGATTAGTCAACTGACTAATTTCATCCCAATCTTTGCGTCGGCTGCGCCGCATGTCGTACGGCTCGCGCAGATTTACGAGAAGGCGAAGGCAGTGGAGGACGACGACGCGAATAGAGCGCGTACGGTAGCGCTCCGGCGCGGGCCGGCGGTCCGGATCGATCACCTCATGCTCCAAACCCCGGGCCGGGAACGCACGCTCTTAAATGACGTGTGCCTCGATCTTCCACCGGGCGAACATCTGCTGATCATGGGGCAGACGGGAGTCGGAAAGAGTTCGCTGCTGCGTGTGATGGCAGGGCTGTGGCGGGAGGGTCACGGAACAATCACGATGCCAGGACCGGACGAGACGCTGTTTTTGCCACAGCGGCCGTATATGCTGCTCGGCAGCTTGCGAGAGCAGATCCTCTATCCCGCGGTGGAGAGCGCTCTTAGCGACGCGGCGCTTCAGGCGCTGCTCGAAGAGGTCAACTTGCCGGATCTTGCGGAACGCCACGGCGGATTCGAAACGGTGATCGACTGGTCGCGCGTATTGTCGCTTGGAGAGCAGCAGCGGATCGGATTTGCGCGTGCGCTTGCAGCGCGCGCACGATACGTGTTTTTGGACGAGGCGACGAGTGCAGTAGATGTCGCTACCGAAGCGCGGCTGTATCGGGCGCTGGCCGCGAACGGCGTGACGTTCATCAGCGTCGGGCATCGGGCATCGCTTCTTGACTATCACACGCGCGTACTTGAACTGAGATGTGACGGCGAATCGCGCGTGATTAGTGTCGAGCGGGCACGTGACGAAACCGATCGTCTGAACGATGAACGCGCATTGTGAACGGCCGCGAAAATCCGAACTATTCCTATTGGCATTCCAAACAAATGAAAAACGTAAAATTCGATCAAGATAGTCACCTTTTGAATACTCAGTACGAACTCAAAGAAATTGCCACGGAGATCCTTCGCCACGCAAAGGCTATCGGCGCGACGGACGCCGCGACCAATATCTCCGAGGGCGACGACCTGTCGGTGTCGGTGCGCCGCGGCGAAGTCGAAACGATCGAGCACAACCGCGGCAAGATGGTCGACGTGACCGTGTTCATCGGCAAGAAGCGCGGCAACGCGAGCACGTCGGATTTCTCGCCGGACGCGATCAAGGATACCGTTGCCGCCGCCTACAACATCGCGCGCTTCACGGCCGAGGACGAGGCCGCCGGCCTCGCCGAGGCCGAGCTGCTCGAAACCGACCCGCGCGATCTCGATCTGTACCACCCGTGGGCGCTGACGACCGACGAGGCCGTCGAGCTCGCCCGCCGCGCGGAAGACGCCGCGTTCGCGGTCAGCCCGCAGATCTGTAATTCGGAAGGTGCAAGCGTGTCGGCACGGCATTCGCAGTTTGTGCTCGCGACGTCGCGCGGTTTCCTCGCCGGCTATCCGGTCTCGCGCCACAACATCGCTTGCGCGCCGATCTCGGGCAGCGGCCGCCACATGCAGCGAAATTCCTGGTATTCGTCGAAGCGCAGTGCGGCCGATCTCGCAGCGCCGGAAGCTGTGGGGCGCTATGCGGCCGAACGTGCACTCGCGCGGATGGGCGCGCGCCGCCTCGATACCCGCAAGGTACCGGTGCTGTTCGAGGCGCGGCTAGCGGCCGGCCTGCTCGGCATGTTCACGCAGGCGGTAAGCGGCGAAATGCTGTACCGGGACATGTCGTTCCTCGTTGACAGCCTCGGCGAGCCGGTGTTCGCGCCGCATATCCAGGTCGTCGAGGATCCGCATGTGCCGCGCGCGTTGGGCAGCGCGCCGTTCGACGTGGAGGGCGTGCGTACACGCGCACGCAGCGTCGTCAAGGACGGCGTCGTCGAGGGCTACTTCCTGTCGACCTATTCGGCACGCAAGCTTGGCACGCAGACGACCGGTAACGCGGGCGGCTCGCACAAACTCGCGCTGTGCAGCAGCAACACCCAACCCGGCGACGATTTCGACGCGATGCTGAAGAAGCTCGGCACGGGCCTCCTGTTGACCGAGCTGATGGGAGAGGGCGTGAACTATGTAACTGGCGACTATTCACGCGGCGCGGCGGGCTTCTGGGTCGAGAACGGCGTGATCCAGTATCCGGTCGAGGAGATCACTGTCGCGAGCACGCTGCAGGAGATGTTCCGGCATATCGTCGCGATCGGCGCGGATTCGATCGAGCAGGGCCCGATGGAATCGGGCTCGGTACTGATCGCTCAGATGACCGTGGCAGGATAGTACCCGCGGGGTACGGTCAGATTCGACTCATCCGCCTGCGTCGCGCGTCACTCGCCACTCGTCCACTCCACGTTCGCGCCGACCGAACGCAGGTTCTCGACGAAACGCGGATGGGCGCGCCGGATCGGCAGTGCGTTGAGGATCTCGGAGCGGCCGTCGATGCTCGCGGCCACCATCAGCAGCGCGATCGCGACGCGGATGATGTACGGGCTCTCGACCCGCGCGGGGCTGAGCGGCAGCCCGCCGAACGTGATCAGGCGGTGCGGATCGGACTGGAACACGTGCGCGCCGAACTTCGACAGCTCGCCCGTCCAGCCCATCGCGCCGTCGTACACCTTGTTCCAGAACATCGCGCTGCCCTCGGCGCGCACGCCGAGCGCGACGAAGATCGGCAGCAGGTCGACGGGCAGGTAGGGCCACGGCGCCGCCTCGATCTTGGTGAGAATGTTCTGCGTGAACGGCCGGCGCACCTTGAGCGGGCCGTCGCGCAGCGCGCGCGACCAGCCTTGCTCGTGCACGATCTCGATGCCGAATTTCGCGAAGGTCCGGTCGATCAGCGGAAACTGCTCGGGCGCGGAATTGCGCACCACGATGTCGCCGCCCGTGATCGCGCCGAGTGCGAGGAAGGTCGCGATTTCGTGGAAATCCTCGCTGAAACGGTATTCGCCGCCCGCGAGCCGCTGGCCGCCGCGCACCGTCAGGTGCGAGGTGCCGATGCCCTCGATTTCCACGCCGAGCATGGCGAGGAAACGGCAGAACTCCTGCACGTGCGGCTCTGAGGCCGCGTTGACGAGCGTCGAGACGCCGCCCGCGGCGGCCGCGCACAGCACGAAGTTCTCGGTGGTGGTGACGGACGCGTAGTCGAGCCAGTGCTGGTTCGGCGTGAGGGGGCCGTCGGTACGCACGATCAGCGAATCGGGGGTGCGCTCGATGCGTGCGCCGAAGCGCTCGAACACTTCGACGTGCGGATCGATCTCGCGCACGCCGAGCGTGCAGCCCTTGACGTCGTTTTCGAGCCGCGCCACGCCGAAGCGGGCGACGAGCGGCGGCACCAGCATGATCGACGAGCGCATTTCCTCGGGCAGCCGGTGCACGGCCGGGTCGAACGTGGTGGCGCGGTGGTGCAGGTCGAGCACGCCGGTCGAGAAATCGATCGCGACGTCGCTGCCGAGCATGCGGAAGATATCGAGGATCTTGCGGACATCGGTGATGTCCGGCACGCCGACGAGGCGCAGCGGCTGGTCGGTCAGCAGCGTCGCGCACAGGATGGGCAGGACGGCGTTCTTGTTGGCGGACGGGGTGATTTCACCGCGCAGCGGGGAACCGCCGTGGACGATCAGGTTTGACATGGTGGAGCCGGTGTTGGGGTGGCGCAAGGTCGATATGATGCCATTCCTTGCGCGATGTCCGCAGTTTCTGGTCGCATCGGCCGCGATTTGTCCGGTCGGCGCACATTACAGATGGCATTCACCCGTGGCGGGGACCTTGCGCCGACAGGTGATCGTCCCGCGTTCGAACAGGCCCGCGCGCGTGGGGATCGACCTGGCTTCGTCGCGCGTCTCGAAACCGACCGCGCACAGGCCGCTGCCGGGATCGCCGCCCGCGTCGTCGACGCTTCGTACCGGAGGCGAGCAGGCGCGGGCCGGGCCGGGAAACCCAGGCACGGGCTCCGCTCGAATGGCTGGGTTGGTCGACGGTCTCGGTGATGTATCCAAGGCGGGGAGGAACGGGGGGATGGTCTGCGCGGCGCGGTGCCGGCACGGCAGCTGCGTAGATCAGGCCGACCCGGAATGCGGGATCGACGGCGGCGTAGTGACTTGCTCGACGTCCGAATCGGGGATGTGCTGGTGCGAAGTGCCCGACGGCTTGCCACCCCGACGGAGAGCGGTGCGCGTTCGTGTAAGCTGAACGGCGTGACCTACGACGAAGCCGCCACGGAAATGGGCGTCCGCCCGGGAGTGGCGCGGCGGTACCCTGTTGAAGCGATGCGGGCCTGTCGCCAGCGACTGCTACAATCGGGCCCCGTAAAGCCGGACTAATCGACGCGCGCCATGCAAGAATCCATGCCGTTGAGCGAAGAAGTCAGAAACGAGATCGACAATCTGCTCGCGTCCGTCGAGCATGGCGATGCGCGGCAGAAGGCTGTTGCGCGCGCATCCCTGCTGAAGCTGCGCGAGGCGAGTGACGCGCATCGAACGTACATCGAGGAGCAACAGGCGGCAGATGCGATGATCGACGGCAGCCTGGATGCGTTGCGCCGCCGGTATGACCGGCGTTTCCCCGAGGCGCATCATCGCCAGCCCCAACCCGCCTTGAAAAAGAGCTGGCTTCGGTTTGGCGCCGTTCTCGGCGCGCTCGCGCTCGGCGCCGCTGCAACTATCTGGATGATTAACCCGGTCCTTTCTCAACAGGAAGGGCGCGCGCCAATTGGGCAACAAGCCCGATTGACGCTTGATGACGGCAGTCAGGTTCTGCTCAATACCGGCACTACGATTCAATTTTCGAACCGGCTGCGCTCGCGGGAGGCGACGCTCGTGCGCGGCGAAGCGCTGTTTGCCGTCGCGCACAGCGGACTGCGGCCGTTCGAGCTTCGCGCGGGAAGTGCCGCGGTTCATGACGTAGGCACACGATTCAGCGTTCGCTTACGTGATCCGGGAATCGATGTCGCCGTGCTGGAGGGCGAGGTCGGGGTCAAGTTCCGGGGGCAGGGGAAGTTCATTCAATTGGTCGCAGGTCAGGCCATCCGCTCGGATGGCGTGCGTGTGGTTCAACTGCCGCGTACCGACGCGCTCATCGCGTGGAAGGATCAGCGCCTGGACTTCGACCATACACCGCTCTCCGAGGTGGTCCGGGAACTGCAGCGATACAGGGCGACGCCGATCGTTCTTGCGGACCAGCATGCTGGCGAGGCTCGTATCAGCGGAGGGTTTTCGAGCGCCGATCCGGATCAGCTGCTGAGGACGTTGCCTTTGGTGATCGCGGTTTCAGTCAGCTTCGACGCGGATGGCACTGCCAGGATTGCTTCGCGGTGACGTTCAGCGAGCGCGTTGCATGGCTGGATGCAGTGATTACCATGCCGGTCTCCACCCCGGCTCGGAATTCCGTCGGCGCCGACATGTTCGCGGGCTCGCTGCGGGCGGGGCAGCATGGCGCTGCGATCAGGCCTGATCCGCCCGGCGCAACTCGACGGGCGCGACCCGCACGCGTATCTCAAGGACATCCTCACGCGCCTGCTCACGCACGGGGCCGGCGACACGGCCGCGTTGTCGCCGCATCGCCGGCAACCGAAACCCGCGACCGCCCGACCTGGCCCGTCAAGACCGGGCCGCTGACCGTTTACGCTCCAGACGTTTCGCAACCTGATCAATGACCCTGACGGGCGTCATCTGCAGTTGCGCGTCGTGCTCGGTGACTAGTGCGGCGAACTCTTTTACTGCCAGCGCGTTGAAGCCATAACGACCTTCAGTACCGGCGGACAATGCGTCGCGCGCGGTATTCTCATAATCGTCGACCGGTCGCACGACACTGTTTCCATAGCCGAGCTCTTCGAGCATCCTGCTTGCCACCGCCACTCGCATCAACGCCTGCAAGGCCATCAGGGAGCCGGTTCCGGCCCGTAGCGCCTCCAGATGCAGGTGATATTCAAGCGACAGGACATCCTGGATTGGCTGTGGCAGCGGCAGCAATTCAGTTTTCATTGCCGTCTGGTTGGCACTTGCCTTTCTCAGGCGAGTTGGCCAGTTTTTCATCTATTCAACACTCCTGTGTTTTGTGTCATCTGAGGTCGCAGGTGACATGCCGCGCTCAGGCGGCGCGACAATCACGTACGTGTGCGCATCGATCTGTTGAACCTGCAACCCGGTTCCGCGCAGCAGTTGCTCCAGTGCTTTATGCACGGTCAACTGGCCGGTCAGCGCCGGGGACGTGCGATTGGCCACCAACGCATCCGACGCCAGGATGTTCGCGCCGCTCGTGCTTGCCAGCGCCGCCAGCGCCTTGGCCAACGTCTGCGCCGGCAAATCGATTGATGCCGTCTGGGCATGCGCCGCGATGCTTGCTGCGCCGAGAACCGCAACCATTGCATGTGCGGATCTACTTGCCCAACCCCTCTGTCTCATCGTGTTTGTCTTCTCGTGTGTCTTCGAAGTTTCTAAGTGCTACGCCTTCAACGGGCTTGTTTTGCTCGTTTGGTGTTAAAGGCGAACGACGTGGGCAAAGCGTAGGGGCAAGTTTCCGAATTATTTCTATCGAGTCGATTTAGCCATCGTGTAAAACTATTCGGTAGACAGGCACCCCGTCCGGGACGAAGCGCAATTTCCTCGACGAACAGGGAGAGGAATGGAGCGCAGCGTTGCGCGCAAATCTGAACGGCCAACTGATCGGCATCGGCGCGATTGATTTCTCATCGTCGGCACCGTGGAAGCGCTTGCATCGATCGTGCAGAGCGGAATGTCGAACGCGCACACGTAGTCGTGCTGGCCATATTCTGGTCGGGTAAGCTTGTCCGGCTGCTTATCGTCGTGACCGGCGATAGCGCCGCGTCGGGGGGGATCCCGATTGACCAGGTATGTCAACGTCGGCTTATATCCGTCTTCCGAGCTTCGGCGAGATCAGGATGCTTGGCGCGATATGTACGGCACGACAAAAATGGATTTAGGAGGGGGAATGGTCGAGGATCTGGTGCAAGGCTATCTGCGACTGCGTCGATTGCTCACGCGAGAACTCGGTTCGGACGATGCTGCCGACCTCGCGCAAGAATCGTTCGAGGTGGCACTGCGTTACTGTCAAGCGCACACGGTTGAGTCGCCCGGTGGTCTGTTGTTCAAGATTGCGAATAACTTACGGATCGATCGTGGCAGACGAAAATGGCAAGTGATGGCCTCCTTATCCGAGGTCGAGGACGAGGAAGGACCGAGCTGCAACGTGACACCCGAACGCGAATATGAAGGGCGGCAGACATTGACGAAGCTGTGCGAAGTGCTCGATAGGCTGCCTCCCCGTCAACGGGAGGCGTTCGTTCTGTGTAAATTGAACGGTATGACCTACGATGAGGCCGCGGCAGAAATGGGCATCCGTCCTGGGGTCATACAGCAGTACCTGGTCGAGGCGATGCGGGCCTGTCGTCAGCGACTATTACAGTCGGATGCGTAATGTCGAACTCACTCACACGCGCAATGCAGGATATCGTTCCGTTAAGCGACGAAGACAGAAACGAGATCGATAATTTGCTCGCGTCGGTCGTGCACGGCGATGCGCGGCAGAAAACTCAGGCGCGAGCGTCTCTTCAGGCGTTTCGCGAGGCGAGTGACGCACATCAGACCTACATTGCCGAGCAGCAGGCGGCGGATACGATGATCGATGGAAGCCTGGACGCGCTACGCCGTCTCTATGATCGGCGCACCCACATTTCACCCGATCGCCGACGCCGGACTTTTCCCGGCAAGCGGCGGTTGCGCGTCGGCGCCGTGTTCGGCAACCTTGCGCTCGGCGCGGCCGCGGCGATATGGATGATCAATCCCGTTCTGTCGCAACAGGACAGCGTCGCCCAAGTCGGGCAGCAAACGCGGTTGGTGCTTGATGATGGAAGCCAGGTTCTGCTCAACACGGGTACGGCGATTCAGTTTTCGAACCGGCTGCGCTCGCGCGAAGCGAAGCTCGTGCGTGGTGAAGCACTTTTCACCGTCGCTCACCGCGCGCTGAGGCCGTTTCAACTTCGCGCGGGAAGCGCGGAGATCCACGACATCGGGACTCAATTCAGCGTTCGCCTGGTCGATCCGGCAATCGATGTCGCCGTGCTCGAAGGAGAGGTCGCGGTCAAGCTTCCGGGGCAGGGCGCTTTGATTCAAGTGCTCGCCGGCCAGGCCGTTCGCACGGATGGCGTACGCGTACTTCAGCGTCCGCGCGTCGGCGCGCTGGTCGAGTGGAAGGATCGACGCCTGGATTTCAACCACACACCGCTTTCCGAGGTGGTCCGGGAACTGCAGCGATACAGAACGACGCCGATTGTTCTTGCGGACGCACGTGCAGGCGAAGCATTGATCAGTGGGGGATTTTCGAGTGCCGACCCGGACAGGTTGCTGAAGACCATACCATTCGTCGCCCCCGTCAAAGTAAGCTTTGATGCGAATGGCACGGCGAGGATTGCTTCGCGTTAGCGCGTTCCGGCGAGCGTCCTGCATGGGTGGAGGCCTCTCGACTTCAATGCGCGCGCCGGTGTTCGTGGGCCTGCCGACGGCGGATCACGGCGATCGTCTCCATCCGTGCTCGATGGGCCGTCAGATGCGATTCGAATCAGGCCACTCCGCTATCAGGACGCCTGCCGCCGAGTACGAGGCAGGCGTCGAGCCGGGCATCACTCGGGCGCCGCTCAATCCAGCGCGCGCCCCGCATACTCCTTCAGCCCATGCAGCGCGACGAGCGTCAGCACCCCGCAGCCGATCGCATACCACGCGGGCGCGTTCGGATTGCCGGTCGCGGCGATCAGCCAGGTGACGAAGAACTGCGCGAAGCCGCCGAAGATCGCGACCCCGAGGCTGTATACGAGCGCGCCGCCCGTCGCGCGCACCCGGCGCGGAAACAATTCGCCGAGGATCGCGCCGCAGGCGCCGATGTTGATCGCATGGACGAGCGCGAGCGCCGCGACGATCGACAGCAGCGAGCCCGCGCCCGGCCAGCGGTTGAGCGCCACGAAGGCCGGGTAGATCGCGATCATCAGCACGATCCGCGTCCACCAGACGATCCGGTTGCGGCCGTGGAGGTCGGACAGGTAGCCGCCGAGCGGCGTCGCGAACGTGAGCACCGCGCCCGCGACGCAACCGGCCGTCATCGACAGCCAGACGGGCAGGTGCAGCACCTGCACGCCGTACAGCGCCATGTAGAACACGATGATGTAGTGGATCGAGGTGCCGCCGATCGTGATCCCGAGGCCGACCAGCACCGCGCGCCGATGGCCGCGCAGCACGTCGACGAGCGGCAGCGGCGCGGCGTCGGGCGTCGCCGCGCCCGGGATCGGGGCGGCGGGCACTTCCTCGACGGTGCGGCGCAGCCAGTAGCCGATCGGCACGAACAGCGTGCCGATCACGAACGGCACGCGCCAGCCCCAGCTTTCGAGCTGCGCGTTGCTCAGCAGCGTGGTCAGCGCGACGGCGGTCAGCGCGCCCGCGAGCGCGGCGAAGCCCTGGCTCGAATACTGGAACGACGCATACAGGCCGCGCCGGTGCTGCGGCGCCTGTTCGAGCAGCAGCGTGGTCGAGGCGCCGACCTCGCCGCCCGACGCGAAGCCCTGCAGCAGCCGCGCGACGACGAGCAGCACCGGCGCGGCGAGGCCGACCTGCGCGTAAGTGGGCGCGACGGCGATCAGCGCGGTGCCGAGCGCCATCAGCAGCAGCGTGACGATCATCGCGCGCTTGCGGCCCACGCGGTCCGCGTACATGCCGATCACGATGCCGCCGAGCGGGCGCGTGACGAAGCCGACGCCGAAGCTCGCGACCGCGAGCATCAGCTGGCCGAACGGCGAATGCACGGGAAAGAACAGCTTGCCGATCAGGATCGCGAAGAAGCTGTAGACGGTGAAGTCGTAGAACTCGAGCGCATTGCCGACGGCGGCGGCGGCGATCAGGCGGCGCCGGCGGGCGGCGGACGAGGCGGCGGGCGCGGCGGGCGTGCAGGCGGTGGTGTCCATGATTCCTCGCGGGGCGGGCAGGGGACGGGCCCGCGCAGCCCGATGCGGGCGCGCGGACATGACGCTAAAACGACTACGATGCGGGTGCGGGCCGCGCGACCCGGGGGCCGGGCGGCGGGCGCGGCGGCTGCCGGAGGCAGGCTCAGGCGAGCCAGGCTTCGGTGAGCCGCACCCAGTAGCTCGCGCCGATCGCGAGGATCTCGTCGTTGAAGTCGTAGCCGGGGTTGTGCACCATGCAGCCGCCGCGGCTGCCCGTGCCGTTGCCGATCAGCGCATAGCAGCCGGGCCGGGCTTCGAGCATGTAGGCGAAGTCCTCGCTGCCCATGAGCGGCTCGGCTTCCGCCTCGACCCGCTCGGCGCCGAGCATCTGCCGCGCGATGTCGCGCGCGAACGCGGTCGGCTCGGGATGATTGACAAGCACCGGATAGCCGTAGTCGTAGTCGACCTCGGCGCGCACGCCGAAGCTCTCGGCCTGCGCGCGCGCGAACGCGTCGATGCGGGCCGCGAGCAGCGCGCGCACGTCGGGATCGAGCGCGCGCACCGACAGCTTCATCACCACGGTGTCGGGGATCACGTTGAAGGTTTCGCCCGCCTGCACGCTGCCGACCGTGATCACGGCCGCCTGCTGCGCGTTCACCTCGCGCGCGACGATGGTTTGCAGGCCGATCATGATGCTGCCCGCCGCCGACATCGGATCGCGCGCCGCGTGCGGCATCGCGCCGTGTCCGCCGACGCCGCGCAGCGTGATCGTCACGCGGTCCGACGAGGCCATCGACGCGCCGGTGCGGAACGCCATGTCGCCCGCGGCGCGGCCGGGCATGTTGTGCATCGCGAAGATCGCGTCGCAGGGAAAGCGCTCGAACAGGCCGTCGTCCATCATCGCCTTCGCGCCGCCGAAATTCTCCTCGGCCGGCTGGAAGATCAGGTTGAGCGTGCCCGAGAACGCACGGGTCGCGGCGAGGTGGCGCGCGGCCGCGAGCAGCATCGCGGTGTGACCGTCATGGCCGCATGCATGCATGCGGCGCGGCACCTGGCTCGCATACGGCAGGCCGGTGGCCTCGCTGATCGGCAGGGCGTCCATGTCGGCGCGCAGCCCGAGCGTGCGCGCGCCCGCGCCGGCCCGCAGAACCCCGACCAGGCCGGTCTTGCCGAGCCCGCGATGCACCTCGTAGCCCCAGCCGTGGAGCAGGCCGGCGACGAGTTCGCTGGTGCGGGTCTCCTCGAACGCCAGTTCGGGATGCGCGTGGATGCGGCGGCGCACCTCGATCAGCTCGGGGGCGATGTCGGCGATGCCGGGAATCACGGGGTTGACGGACAGCATGCTTGTCTCCTTCGTTGTATCGGCGCGGTTGAAATCCGACGCACGTGTCGACGAAGCATATAAAGTTCTGTCGCGCACCATAAGCTGATAAATTCCGATGGTGCCAACCCTGGGTTGCCTCCCCATGAACGCCGCGCGCGGCGTTCGCCACCGCGATTCGTCCGATGAAATACCACCAGCTCAAGGCTTTCGTGACGGTTGCCGAGGAAGGCAGCATCCGCGCCGCCGCGCGCGCGCTCAATCTGTCGCCGGCCGCGCTGACCAAGGCGATCAAGGAGCTGGAGCAGGCGCTCGGCGTGTCGCTCGTGGTGCGCACCGCGCGCGGCGTGCAGCTGACCGCGTTCGGGCAGCAGCTGCAGGTGCGCGCGCGTCTGATCGTCGCCGAGATGCAGCGTGCGCGCGACGACATCGAGCAGGCGCAGGGCGCGGCGACGGGCGCGGTCGCGGCGGCGATCACGCCGGCCGCCGCCGTCTCGATCCTGCCCGACGCCTATCAGGCGTTCCGCCGCCGCTTCCCGCTGACACAGGTCAGTTTCTTCGAAGGTTTTCCGGGCGTCGCGCTGCCGCGCCTGCACGACGGCACGCTCGATTTCGCGGTCGCCGTGGTGATGCCGGAGCGGCTCGCCGCCGAGTTCGACCATGCGCAGCTGTACGCGAGCCGGCTGCGCATCGTCGCGCGGCGCGCGCATCCGCTCGCGCGCTGCACCTCGCTTGCCGATCTCGTCGACGCCGACTGGCTGCTCAATCCGTCGCCCGAAAGCTCCTCGCAGATGCTGTGCCAATGCTTCGAACAGCACGGGCTGCGGCCGCCGCATCGGGTGGTGGAGTGCCCGAGCTTCGCGGTCGCGCACAGCCTGCTGCTCGGCTCCGATCTGATCGCGGCGGTGCCGGAGCAATTGCTGTCGATCGAGTGGGCGCGCGGGCAGCTCGCGGTCATGCCGATCCGGGAAGCGATCCCGCCCTTGTCGGTGCAGGTGGTGACGCGGCGCGACAGCCCGCTCACGCCGGCCGCGGCGATGCTGCTCGACTGTCTGCGCGACGCGGCGCGCCGGCACGGCTTGGCGTGAACGGCGCGCGCGGCGCATTCGCGCTGGGCACGCAGGCGAGGAACGTGTCGATGAGCCGGGCGGCGCGGCGCGCGTCGAGGCAGTACAGATACTCGTGCAGCATCGGCGCCGGCGGCGCGAGCGGCACGGCGCGCAAGGCCGGATCGCCGGGCACCTCGCCGCGCGGCAGCACGCTGACGCCGAGATTCAGGCGGATCGCCTCGTAGATCGCCTCGCGGCTGCCGATCACGGTGTGCGGCGGCAGTTCGAGGCCGACGCGCGCGAGCGCGGTCTCGAACACGTGCCGCGTCATCGAGCCGGACTCGCGCAGCAGCAGCGCGCAGCCGACCAGTTGCGCGAGATCGACCTGCGCATGACGCGCGAGCGCATGATCCGGGTGCATCACCGCGACGAGCGGATCCGAGGCCACGAGCCGGCGCGTCACGCGCGGGTCCTCTTCGAGCCGCGACGACACCGCGAGATCGATCCGGTATTCGAACAGCGCCTGCAGGATCTGCTGCGAATTGCCGATCTCGAGGCTCAGCTCGACGGCCGGGAAGCGCTCGCGGAACGCGGCGATGCTGCGCAGGATGTAGTAGGGGCCGGTCGCGCCGATCCGCAGGTTGCCGCTTTGCAGGCTGCCCGCGTTGCGCAGCAGGAAGTCGACGTCGCTGCCTTGCTGCGCGAAGCGCTCGGCGTGCGGCATCAGCGCGACGCCGACGTCGCTCAGCTCGAGCCGGCTGCCGCGCCGATGGAACAGTTCGACGCCGTAGCTTTCCTCGAGCTGGCGGATCCGGCCGGTGACGGTCGGCTGGCTGAGCTTCAGCTGGCGCGCGGCGGTGGTCACGCTGCCCTGGCGCGCCACCGCGAAGAAGGTGATCAACAGGTCGCCGAGCATGGGCGATCACGGCCTCTCGCGTGGATAAACCGCCAGTGTGACGCCCGTTTGTGACAGCCGATCGCGACCGGCCGCGTCCTCAGCTGCCGAGCGCCGGATCGGAGCGGCCGTCCTTGCCGGTTTCCAGGCGACCGGCGAAGCGCCGCGAGAAGCCGCCCTGCGGCGCCGTGACGGTGAAGTCGTACCAGTTGTCCTGGCCGGCCAGCGGCCAATGTTGGTCGAGCTGCCGCCCGGCCGGCACCGTGAAGCGCCACGGGCCGTCCTTGCGGTACGCGTTCGGCGTGACCGTGAAGGCGGCGTCCGCGGCGCCGGTGTTGAGCATCGTCAGGTACAGGTGCGCGTTCGCGATGTCGTAGCAGACGCGGATTTCCGGCCCGCTCGCACCCGCCGCCGAGCTGGCCGACAGGTCGCCGCGAAACGCGCGATGGAAGCCGTTCGGCCCCAGCACCCACAGGTCGTAGCGGCCGCGATCGCTCGCGAACGCCTCCCAGCGATCGGCCAGTTCCTTGCCCGGCTCGACCGCGTAGCGGCGCGGCACCCGGTCCAGGTGCAGGCGGTCGTACACGTGGAACACGGCGGCCGCCTGCCCGGTGTTGCGGAAGATCAGCCACAGCGCGCGGCCCGGCGCATCCTCGCGGCTGCTCACGTGCAGCTCGTAGGGCAGCGCGCGCGACGGGCGCTGGCCGTCGTTCTGCGCGGGCAGGCGTTGCGCGGCGGTCGACGGCAGCGGCACCGGGTTTTTCGCCTCCTGGCTCTTGCGGATGTCGTCGGCCGCCTTGCGCGGGCGGTTCGGCAGCGTCGCGAGGCCCTCGTTCGGCGTCACGAAATTGAAGGCGGACATCAGGTCGCCGCAGATCGCGCGGCGATACGCGCTGATGTTGGTCTCGGCGACGTCGAAGCGCTTTTCGAGGAAGCGCAGCACCGAGGTGTGGTCGAACACCTGCGAGTTGACCCAGCCGCCGCGGCTCCACGGCGACACCACGTACATCGGCACGCGCGGGCCGGGGCCGTACGGGCGGCGGTCGACGTGATACTCGCCGCGCGTGTCGACGGTCGATTTGCCGGCGAGCGTATCGCCGTCGTAGGCGGGCGCGCAGGGCGGCGGCGCGTGATCGAAGAAGCCGTCGTTCTCGTCGAAGTTGACGAGCAGCACGGTCTTGCTCCACACCGTCGGGTTCGCGGTCAGCGCGTTCAATACTTCCTGCGTGTACCACGCGCCCTGCACCGGGCTCGACGGCCCGGGATGCTCGGAATAGGTTGCGGGTGCAACGATCCACGATACCTGCGGCAGCAGGCCCGACGCGATGTCGTCCTTCAGCGCCTGCAGGAAGCCGCCGTCCGGCATGGTATTCGACACGCCCTTGAGCAGCGGGCTGACGGTCTCGTCGTTCGGCGTGTACGGCGGATACGGCGAACCGTTGGCCTGGTTGCCGCGCCGGCGGTTCGCGTCGCGGTAGGCCTGGAAGCCGGCGAGCGGATTGTCGGTGTAGTTGTCCGGCATGTTCTGGTACACCTTCCAGCCGATCCCCTTGGCCTGCAGGCGTTCGGGATAGGTGGTCCAGGTGTAGTTGGCCTTGCCGTCCAGCGATTCGCCGATGTTGTCGATCGACGGCCCGCCGCGCGCGCCGCCCGGGTCGTTGGTGCCGGTCCAGTGGAACAGCCGGTTGGTGTTGGTGCCGCCGTGGAACGAGCAGTGATAGGCGTCGCAGAGCGTGAACGCGTCGGCGAGCGCGAACTGGAAGTCGAGTTCCGTTTTGGTGTAATGGCCCATCGACTGCGGCTGCTTGTAGGTCGGCCACTGGTTCATCCGGCCAAGATCCCACGCGCTCTGCGCATCCGGGTAGCTGTGCGGCGTGCCGCTGACCCGTTGTGCGTTGCCGATGTTGCTGTCGAGGTAGTAGGGCAGCACGACGCGGCTCGCGCCCTTGCTGTCGGTATAGGTCTGCTGCCATACGTCGCGGCCGCCCGCGAGCGGGATCGGGAAACGGTCGCCGAAGCCGCGCACGCCGTTGAGCGTGCCGAAGTAATGGTCGAACGAACGGTTCTCCTGCATCAGGATCACCACGTGCTCGACGTCGCGGATGCTGCCGGTCGCGTTGTTCGCGGGGATCGCGAGCGCGCGGCGGATCGAATCGGGGAACGCGGCGAGCGCCGCCGTGGCGGCGGCGCTCGTGCCCGCCAGCTTGAGGAAATTGCGTCGGCTGTTCATGTCGGAGTCTCGGTGCGGTTCGGGACGGCGCGATCAGGGCGCGCAGCGCAGGTTCGGCGTGCTCGCGGGCGTTTCGCCGGGGGCGGTGGGCTGCTGCGGGGACGCATCGCCGTTCGGCTTGCCGGGCGGCGCGGTGTCGTCGTCGCCGCCGCAGGCGGCCAGCGCCGCGCAGACGAGCGCCGCCGCGTACCAGCGCGTGCCGCGCGGCGTCAGGGAAAGCAGGGAAGGCATCGGTCGGGACCTTTCTCGATGAAGTCGGAGGGCGGAAGTCATGGCGGGTGTCACGGGTTCAGCGACGACAGCGGCTGGCGCGACGCATTGATCGACGTCAGCTCGGCGAGCGACAGGCGGCGCGTCCACATCGCGAGATCGTTCAGTTCCATCACGCCGCGCAGTGCGTCGGGGTTGTTGCCGTAGTAGTTGTGAGTGGCGTCGTCGTTGATGCCCCAGGTGCCGGTGCCGAGCCCCGCGAGCTTCGTGACGTCGGTGTTCGCGATCGCGCGGTTCTCGACCTTCTGTGCGCCGAGCACCGGATCGAGCACGTAGGCGCTGAACAGCCGGGCCCGCGCGTCGATCGACAGCGCGACGTAGACCCATTGGTTCGCGCTGAACTTCAGGCCGTTGATGTCGTCGCGCCGGCCGCCGCTGCCGAGGTTGAAGCGCAGCTCGCACGCGCCGAACAGGCCGATCGCGATGCCCGCGTTCGCGCCGGACGTGTAGTTCTTGTTCGCGATGACGGGTTCGCCGCTGCCGTTGCCCTGCGTGCAGTCCGAGCGGAACCAGAAACCGAGCGTGAATTGCGGCTGCTGCGCGAGATCCGGGCCGGTATGCGTGAGCTTGTACGAGTCGATGCGCGAATCGACGCGCAAGGACTGGCCCGCGAAATTGTCCGCGCCGGCGCTGCCGCCGTCGGACGCCGCGCTCCAGGGGCCGAGCGTCGATGCCCGGCGCAGGTCGGCCGGCGGCCACGCGTCGAAGCTGTAGTAGAGCGCGAGCGCGTCGCGCAGCGTCGGCGCGAGCGGCACGGGGGCGACATAGTCGATGCGCGCCTGGTAGGCGACCGGCACGCCGTCGCGCACCAGCACGTAGTCGAAGCTGTGAGGGCCGTCCTCGATGCCGAAGTGGCCGTCCGTGTAGCGGGTGGTCGCGGGATCGAGCGTGGCGAGCCGCTTGCCGTCGCGCCACAGCGTCATCGGCGTGTTCGTGGCGGCGGGATTGCGCCAGCTCAGGTCGAGCGTGTCGCGGTAGCGGCTGACGGTGCTGGCGAAGCCGCGCGCGCCGAGCGCCGCGCCGATCAGCGGCGCGCCGGCGAAGCGCGCTTGCGCCGGGTCCGCCGCGATGCCGAAGTGCGCGAGCACGGTGGGGGTGATGTCGGTTTCGCTCGGCAGTGCGCTCAGCGCCGCCTCGGTCACGGGCGCGGGCGCGCCGGGCGAGGCGAGCGGATTGAAGGCGGTGCCGAGCGCGATGAAGGCGGTGCGGTTGTCGACCGAGGCGATCGGCGTGGCCGAGCCGGTCGCGTCGAGCCCGTGCGCGGTGGTGACCACCACGAGCCAGGCTTCGCCGGGCGTCGCGGCGCGGCGTGCGGCCACCTCCGCGAGCAGGTCGCCGAGCGCCGTGTCGACGCGTTGCAGCGCGAGCGCATAGCGGCCGTCCTGGAACCCGGCGGCGGCCGCCGCGACGGCGGGCGCCGCGTAGTGCGCGAACACGAGGTCGTAGCCGCCGCGGATCAGCTTCGTTGCGTTTTGCGTCACGCAGGCTTCGGCCTGCGCGCAATCGACCTGCGTGCTCAGGTCGCCGCGCCGCGCATCGGCTTGCAGCAGCGCGGCCAGCGTCGCGGTGCTCGTCACGGCGCCCAGCCGGCGCGTCGCGCCGCCGTCGGCCGTGCGCAATGCATGGAACAGGGTCGGCGCGGCGAGCGAGCCCGCCGACGCATCGTCGGCGACGCCGTGCCGATCCTGCCAGGTTCCGCTCAGCACGCTCGCCCAGCTCGGCCCGTCGACGGGCGCCTGCTCGGTCGGCGTGCCGGGCGCGCCGCCCGTCGCGCTGGGCGTCAGCGACAGCGTGGCGAGGTTCGGCAGCGTGCGCTGCACCAACGCGCGCTGCACTGCCGTGTAGGTCGCGCCGTCGACGCCGACCAGCAACACTTTCGCGCGCGGCGGCGTGGAGACGGGCGGCTGCGCGTCGGTGCGCGCGCCGCTTGTCACGCCGTCGTCGCCGCTGCCGCACGCCGCGACGAGCACGCTCATCGCGAGGCAGCCTGCGAGCCCCATCCATCGTATCCGGGCCATGTCCCCATCCTGTTGGAATCCGCGGCCGGACGGAGATCGCCCGGCTTACAGAGCAGCGAGGATAAGCATGCGGAGCGTCATGAAAATGACAGGAAGCAGAAAGAAATCGATGGATGGGTCGGAATTTTTTACGCGCGAGCCCGGCAAAGGCGCCGGCGCGCGCAAGCACGGGGTGATTCGATGCGATGATGCGGGCCGTTACTTTGTGGAGACAGACATGTCGCAGCGAGTGGTGTTGATGAGCAGTTCCCGTACCGATGCGCGGGGGTATCTCGAACACGCGGCCGAGCCGCTGCATGCGGTGCTGCGGCACGAAGCGCGCGAGGTGCTGTTCGTGCCGTACGCGGACGTCGCGCTCGATTTCGATGCCTACGAGGCGAAGGTGCGGGAGGCGCTGGCGGCGTTCGGCTATCGCGTCACGTCGATTCACCACGCGGCGGATCCGCTGGCCGCGCTCGAACGGGCCGAGGCGATCGCCGTGGGCGGCGGCAACACGTTCGCGCTGCTCAAGCGCCTGTACGACGCGGGGCTGGTCGAGGCGATGCGCGCGAAGGTCCGCGCGGGCACGCCCTACATCGGCTGGAGCGCGGGCAGCAATGTCGCGTGCCCGACGATCCGCACCACCAACGACATGCCGATCGTCGCGCCGCCGACGCTGGACGCGCTGGGCCTCGTGCCGTTCCAGATCAATCCGCATTTCATCAGCGGCAAGCCGGCCGGCCATCATGGGGAGAGCCGCGAGGAGCGGCTGGGCGAGTTTCTCGAGATCAATGCGCCCGAGGCGGTGCTCGCGTTGCCCGAAGGCTCGGCGCTGCTGAGCGACGGGGTGCGCGGCACGGTGCTGGGCGCGCGCGGCGCGCTGCATTTCCGGCGCGCGACGCCGCCGGCGGCGCTGGCCGAGCATCACAGCTTCGACCTGGCGGACATCGTCGGCCCGGCCGCGCGCTGAAGGTGCCCGGCGCGCGCCGGGGGGGCGCCGATCATTGCAAATTTGTCATCGTGGGCTCATCGGACCGTGTCGATCGCCAGCCAGAATGGCCTCACTCGCACAACGAAGCGAGGAACCCACCAGGAGAAATCGCCATGCAAAAATCGGCAAAACTGATCGCGCTCGCCGCTTCGCTCATGCTGTCCGCCGCGGCGTTCGCCGAGCTTCCGCCTTCCGCGCAGCCGGGCCCGAACGGCTCGAAGACCCGCGCGCAGGTACGCGCCGAACTCGTCGACGCGCAGCACCACGGCGTGATTCCCGCCAAGAAGACCGACTATCCGCCGAGCGCGGACACGATTCAGCAGAACCGCCGCAACCACGCGATCGCGAAACATGACGGACAACTGATCAAGGAGCCGACCGGCCAGGAATTGAACGCGTCGAAGTGATGCGTGTTGATGCGGTGCGCAAAACCCGTTGGGGAATCGTTGCCGGAAACGAAACGGGCCCCGCGATGCGGAGCCCGTCGGGGCGGGGCGGAGGGCGTGTCGAGACCCGTCCGCCACCGGCGAGGCGGCTTACAGACAGGCGTTGATGTCGCTCGTCGCGCCGCCTGCGCCGCCGCCCGTGGCGCGGAAGCCGACCCAGGTCGCGGCATTGCCCGAGCGGGCGGGGCGCACCAGCGCGGCCGAGCCGTTAGGCGGCTGCTGGCCCGGCACGTAGACGTCCTTGGCGAGATCGTTGGCCAGGACTTCCTGCGAGATCACCTGCTGCTGGGACTTGTCGGCCCACGACTTCGCGATGCAGGCAGCCACGTCCTTGGCGGGCTTTTGGCTTTGTCCCACGCTCTGAACGTCTGCGGGCGGCTGCGCGGCGCATGCGGAAAGCGCCACAGTCAATGCGATAAGCGGTAGATATTTCACGTTATCTCCCTAGGGTTGTGGTTCGTGAGTGGGATTCAATCGGTGCTGCGATATGGTCTGATCGCGAACGACAAACGATGTTCCGGACAATCGGAAACAAGTTGTTAGCGCGCTTGCCAGGCAAGAAGACCTGTGTGCCCTGATCGCTGGTCCGGCGACGTGGCATGGTGGACGATCGTGCCGTGTGCAACGGCCGTGTCGATTGATGTGACGGATGCGACGAAACGGGTTGGAACCGTCAGCCTACGCCATGTGGACTCTATGGCCGCTTGGCGTAGGGAGCGTGCTGAACGGTGGCCCCGTCGCGTTGTCAGAATCCATCATGGCAAAAAATAACGCGCCTGACTGTTAAGCAGGTTTAAATACTGCCCGCACATTGTCATAGATTGTTTGACGCGGTAGCGAATCCGAACTTAAACTCGGACTATTACGAATTAGGGGCATTTGCCTTGGACAGCAGCAGTCGTCGATTTCCGAACAGTTTCCCCGCCTGACCGGCAGAACGCCCGCCTATCGCCGCCGTTCCGCCAGCAGGCAGACGGTGCGCGCCGAAGTTCGAACTTCCCGTTTTTGCACCCGAGTATCGCCAGACGCCGGACATGCGCTCGCGCATCCGGCGCGTTGTCGCGCAAGCCCGATCCTTGCGCGGCGAGCTGCGCCCGCCTGCCGCGCCGCCGAGCGTGGACAGTCGATCCGATCGGACCATACAACCTGGAAGGAGCCGCCATGCCCGGTAGTGACAGTGACCCTTATCCCTTACGCCGCTTGAACCCCTTGCGCGCGTAACGGCGCCCCACGGTTTCCGCCCGTCATCTGTCCAGCCTGCCTGGCGATGTGTGTCGTGATCCCGCCGGGTTGCCGGCCGCGCGATCCATCCGTTCGAATCACGGAGGTCTACGATGCACTTCGCTCTTCTCGTTTCCGATCTGCCGCACGTCGCCGAATCGCGTGCCTACTACGATTCCCTGCTGTCGCTCGACGGCGGCGCGCCGCGGCGCCGGAGCCTGTTCGCGGCATGCCGCGACGCGCTCAAGGCGCTGTTCCACTGATCCCGCAGTACGCTGATTGACCCGGGCCCGCCGGTGTTGCCGCCGGCGGGCCGTTTGCCTTTGGTCGCGGCGCGCCGCGTTCAGCCGCGGCCCGGGTCCGATGGCGTCGTCGCGCGTCGTCTCATGAGGCCGGGCGTGAACGCGCGCAGCCGCTCGCGCTTCAGTTCGTCGTCGAAATGCAGGCGCGCGGGCTTGACGAGGTCGCTGCGCGACACCATGCCGACGAGCCGCATCGAGGTCGCATCGGCGACCACCGGCAGGCGTTCGAGGCCATCCACCGCCAGCCGCGTCGCGACGAGCCGGCAACTCTCGGCCGGCAGGGCGAAAGCGGGCGCGGTCCCGATCAGCGCCTCGCTGACGCGGGCGTCCGGCGCGAGCGTCGCGCAGGCGCGCATCAGGCCGTCGCGCGCCAGCATGCCGAGCAGCACGCCGTCGCGTTGCACCGGATAGGCGCGATGCATCTGGTCCGCGCCGAAGAAGCGCTCGCGCGCGTCGTTCACCGGCAGATCCGCGTCGATCGCGGTGATCGCGTGCGACATCACTTCGGCGACGTCATGGCGTTCGAGCGGATCGACGCCATATTCCCGATAGATGTGATGGCCGCGCCGCGCGATCTTCTCGGTCATGATCGAGCGCTTCATCACGGCGGTCGCGAAACCGTGGGCGGCCAGCGTGGCCGTCAGCAGCGGCAGCAGCGCCTGGGTGTCGTGCGTGAGGCCGAAGGCGAACACGATCGCGGTCAGCGGCGCGCCGAGCGTGGCGCCCAGCGTCGCCGCCATGCACACGAGCGGCCACAGCGCGGGATCGCCGCCTGGCAGCCACGGGGCGAGCAGGGCGCCGAGCCCGGCGCCGAGCATCAGCAGCGGCGCGAGCACGCCGCCCGAGGTGCCCGAGCCCAGCGCGAAGACCCAGATCACCGCCTTGACGACGAGGATCGCGAGCGCGATCCGCAAGGCGAGGTGCTGATGCAGCAGGTCGCCGATCACGTCGTAGCCGACGCCGAGCGCGCGCGGCGCGATCCATCCGCCGACGCCGACCACGAGGCCGCCCAGCGCGGGCCACCACATCCAATGCACGGGCAGTTTGGCGAAGCCGTCCTCGATCCGGTACAGCGCGGCGGACAGCCCGCTCGCGAGCGCGCCCGACAGCACGCCCGCGATCAGGCATGAGCCGAGCGCGAGCGCGGTGGGCGGCGCGGTTTCGAGCGGGAACAGCGGACCGGCGCCGAAATAGAGCGTGCGAGCGAAGCCGGCGACGGCGCACGCGAGTGCGACGGGCAGGAAACTGCGCGGCCGCCATTCGAACAGCAGCAGCTCGACGGCGAGCAGCACCGCCGCCACCGGGGTGCCGAACACGGCGGTCATGCCGGCCGTCGCGCCGGCGACGAGCAGCGTCTTGCGTTCGGCCGCGGTGACGGAGAAGAACTGCGCGCTCAGCGAGCCGAGCGCGCCGCCCGTCATGATGATCGGGCCTTCCGCGCCGAACGGCCCGCCGCTGCCGATCGCGATGCCGGACGCCAGCGGCTTCAGGATCGCGACCTTGGGCGACATCCGGCTCTTGCCGAACAGGATCGCCTCGATCGCTTCGGGAATGCCGTGGCCGCGGATCCTGTCCGAGCCGAAACGCGCGATCAGGCCGACCACGAGGCCGCCCAGCACCGGCACGACGATCACCCACGCGCCGAGGGTGTGGCCGGCGGGCGAGCGCTCGGCGAACGACCATTGCTGGAAGAAGAACAGGTTCGTGAACAGGCGGATCAGGTTGAGCAGCACGATGGCCGCGGCGGTGCTGAGCAGGCCGATGCCGGCGGCGAGCAGGGCGACGCGCGGCAGCGCGGCGTTGGTGGCGTAATCGCGCCGATGGGAATGAGCGGGGTTCATGGACGCATCAGAAATCGATCTGGGGAACCTGGAATGCGCCGCGCAGCGACTTCAGCTCCGCGCGATGCAGTTCGGCCAGGCGGGCGAGGAGCTTCTCGCCGGCTTTTTGCAGGTGGACCTCGACCTGCCGGCGGTCGGTCTCGCTCGGCCGGCGGCGCACGAGCCCCAGCGCCTCGCAGCGCGAGACCAGCGCGACCACGCCGTGATGCTGCGCCTGCAGGCGCTCGGCCAGTTCGCCGACGGTGGCCCACTCCCGCTCCGGATAGCCCTTGATGTGCAGCAGCAGCAGGTATTGCAGCGGCGTCACGCCTTCGCTTTGCGCGGCGCGCTCGGAGAAGCGCTCGAAGCGGCGCATCTGGTAGCGGAATTCCGACAACTGCTCGAAATCCGTCTTGCGAAGCTCACGCGCGGAGGGGGGAGACGTCATGATGGCGCAACCTGTCCTGAACCGGAAACCGCGAATATATCATGATTTGATATATTGACTCAGGCGGGTTGCGCGGCGTGCCGCTGGGCGTCCGGTGTGGGCGGATGCGTCGAGATGCGGCGATACAGGTCGGTCGCGATACCCGCCAGGCGTTCGTCGTCGTTCACGACCGGATCGTCGGGGCGGTGATGCGTGATCGGCGGACCGATCCCGGGCGCGTCGGGCCGGCACCGCGCGGCGAACACGACGCCATCGCCCGGAAAAGCCCCGCGATGCCGCCTTGGCCGAAGCCCGCATGACGGTCGGTGATGCAAGGCCCGCGCCCTCGCGTTCGCGGAACGCATGCCTTATCGCAGCCGGATGATCGTCGACTTCAACTCCGTGTACTTCTCGAGCGCATGCAGGGAATTGTCGCGGCCGTTGCCCGATTCCTTGAAGCCGCCGAACGGGAAATTCATGTCGTCGGTTTCCTCGTAGCCGTTCACCCATACCGTACCGGCCCGCAGCCGGCGCGCGGTTTCATGCGCGGTCGCGAGGTCGGCCGTCCATACCGACGCCGCGAGCCCGTAGCACGTATCGTTCGCAAGCGTGACGGCCTCGTCGAGATCGTCGAATGCCGTCACCGCGAGCACGGGGCCGAAAATCTCCTCGCGCACGATGCGCGCGTCGGCGCGCGGACAATCGAACACGGTCGGTTCGATATACAGCCCGCCGCTCGCCGTGCGCACGCGTTCGCCGCCCGCGAGCAACGTTGCCTCGCCGCGCCCCGCATCGATGTATTCGAGGACGCGGTCGACTTGTGCGGCGTCGATCAGGCTGCCCATCCGCGTCATGGGCGAGAGCGGATCGCCGGGCGCGTACTCGGGCGCGATCGCGAGCACGCGCGCGAGGAAGGCGTCGCGGATCGCGCGATGGACGAGCAGCCGGGAGCCGGCGGTGCACATCTGCCCGGTGTTGTAGAACACCGCGTGCGCGACGGTGCGCGCCGCGCGTTCGAGATCGGCGCAGTCGGGCAGCACGATCTGCGGCGACTTGCCGCCGAGCTCGAGCCACGCGCGCTTCAGGTTTGAATCGGCCGCGCAGCGCGCGACCTGGCGGCCGACCGCGGTTGATCCGGTAAACGCGATGCAGTCGACATCGGGATGGCGCGCGAGCGCCTCGCCCGCGTCGCCGAAGCCCGGCAGCACATTGAGCACGCCGGCCGGCAGGCCGGCTTGCGCCGCGAGCGCGGCGAGCCGCAGCGCACTCAGCGGCGATTTCTCCGACGGCTTCAGCACGACGCTGTTGCCGGCCGCGAGCGCGGGCGCGCATTTCCACATCGCGATCATCGCCGGGAAATTCCACGGCACGATCGCCGCGACCACGCCGACCGGCTCGCGCGTGACGAGGCCGACGAGATGCGGGTCGGTTGGCGCGACTTCGCCGCCGATCTTGTCGATCGCCTCCGCGAACCATTCGATGCAATACGCGCTGGCGGGGATGTCGACCGCGGTCGTGTCGCCGATCGGCTTGCCGGTGTCGAGCGTTTCGAGCAGCGCGAGGTCGCCCGCATGCTCGCGCACGAGTGCGGCCCAGCGCAGCAGCACACGCTTGCGCTCGCGCGGCGTTGCGCAGCGCCACGCGCCGGCGTCGAACGCGCGCCGAGCAGCGTGCACCGCGACGTCGGCGTCGGCTTGCCGACAGCGTGCGACTTGCGCGAGCGTCCGGCCGTCGACCGGGCTCACGCTCGCGAAGGTCGCGCCGTCGTGGGCATCGCGGAACGCGCCGTCGATGAACGCGCGGGATTCGATCTCGAGATAGTCGGCGCGGATGCGCCAGGCGTCGTGGGTCTGCATGGCGGGCTCCGGGAGCGATCAGCGGGATGCGGTGCGGCGGATCGCGATCGCGCGACCCGCGTGAGGTTCGCGCGGCGTGCGCGCATGCTCGGCATGAATGGCGGCGAGATGGCGGCGAAGCGGCTCGGGAAACGGCGTCGACCGCTTCGCGCGCCGATCGACGTGCGTCAGCAACTGTTCGCCGGTCGCGAGCAGCGCGCCCGTCGTTGCGTGATGCATCGAATGGAACACGTGCAGGCGCCGGTCGTCGAGGTCCAGCAGCTGCAGCGTGAGCCTGAGCGGCGCGCCGAGCATCGCCTCGCCGAGATGCCGGAGATGCGTTTCCGCCGAATAGATCGAGCAGCCGGCCTCGCGATAGTCGTCGTCGACGCCGAAGTAGCGGAAGAACGCATCGCTGTTGTCGCCGAACACGAGCAGGTAGCAGGATTCGCTCATGTGGCCGTTGTAGTCGACCCATTCGGGCTGCACGACGCAGCGGTGCAGTTCGAGCGGCGTCGCGATCGGCGCGTCCGGGTCGTACGGGCGCGCCTTTTGTCCTTCGTAAGCCGAGCGCAGGCGCGGCTCGGCGTCGGGGCTGAGTGGGTTCGTCATCCAGTGCACTCCGAAGTTCGGGGCGCCCGCGCATCGTTCGTACGCTGCGCACGAAATAGGCGGTTCGCGGGTTGCCGGATGATGGTATTACGGGTTGAACGTTTTTTCAATAAAGACGTGACCCATGCAGGTAAACACCTGTGCCGATTCACGATCCATCGGATTGAACATTCATTCAACAAAATCTATACTCGCCAGCGCCGCGATGCCGTTTCCGATCTGGATGCGAATGGGGATGCGAAGCAGGCGGGCGGCATTTCCCGAACGACGAAATCGATCCGCCCCGCGGGGCCTGGAGACACCGGAATGAAGAAACGCTTCCTGCTGGCCGGCATGATGTCGGTGATGGGCTATGTTTCCGCGCACGCGCAGGGCAGCGTGACGCTGTACGGGATCATCGACGGCGGCATCACCTACGTGAACAACGCGGGCGGGGCGCGTGCCTACCTGTTCGACGACGGCGTGTCGTACGGCAACCGGCTCGGCTTGATGGGCACCGAGGACCTCGGCGGCGGCAACAAGGCGGTGTTCAAGCTCGAGAACGGCTTCCGGCTCGGCACGGGCAAGCTGAACCAGGGCGGTGCGCTGTTCGGCCGCCAGGCCTACGTCGGCCTCGGCAATGACTGGGGGACGCTGACCTTCGGCAACCAGTACGACTTCGCGTTCGATTTCACGGCTGCGTTCAACGTCAGCGCGTTCGGGAGCGGCTACGGCGTGCACCTTGGCGATGTCGACCGGCAGAGCGGGGACCGCCTCGCGAACGCGGTGAAATTCGTCAGCAACAGTTATCACGGGCTCGTGGTCGGCGGCCTGTACTCGTTCAGCAACGACGCAGGCAGCTTCCACGACGGCAGCGCCTGGAGCGTCGGCGCGACCTACACGCACGGCGATTTTTCGGCGGGCGGCAACTACACGCGGCTCAATGCGCCGCGCGGGCTCGCCGGGCTCGACCCCTATGCGCAGATCGGCGTGACGACGATGCTGGGCCGGACGGTCGCCACGGTCGATCCGGCGACGGGCGCCGTCACCGATCTGCATGCTTCGACGCCGTTCTCGATCGATTCGCAGTCGATCTTCGGGATCGGCGCGTCATACGTGTTCGGCAAGCTGACGATGAGCGCCGACTTCAGCAACACGATATTCAAGGGCTACGGCCAGTCGTCGACAATGCGCGTGTACGAGGCGGGCGGCGTGTACCAGGCAAGCGCGCCGCTGTCGCTCGTCGCGGGCTACCAGTACACGACATTCGAGGGCCATCACTGGCACGAGGTCGCGCTGGGCACGCATTACACGTTGTCGAAGCGCACCAACGTCTATGCCGCCGTCGACTGGATGCGGGCGTCGAACGGCGTCGACGCGGTGATCGGCTACAGTTTCACGCCATCGGCGAGCCGTACGCAGGCTGCGGCGCGCGTCGGCATGCGCCATAATTTCTGATCCATTTTTCTTTCTCACGGGCCGGGTCCGGCCGGCCCCGCCGATCATGTCCGATCTGTCCTCCAACGGCGACGTCCTCGTCGCGCTGCGCGCCGCGTTGGGCGCCGATTGCGTGAGCGAGGGCGAGGCGATCGCCGAACGCTATTTCACGAACTACGGCGAAGCGCCGGGCGAGCGGCCGCGTGCGGTGCTGCGTCCGCGCGGCGTCGACGGCGTGAGCCGGGCGCTCGCGATCTGCACCGCGTACCGGCAGACGATCGTGCCGCAGGGCGGGATGACGGGGCTCGCGGCCGGCGCGGCGCCGGGCGCGCGCGAGATGGTGCTGTCGCTCGAACGACTGGCGGGCGTCGTCGAGATCGACGCCGACGCGGCGACCCTCACCGCCTGGGCCGGCACGACGCTGCAGGACCTGCAGCAGGCCGCGGACGACGCGGGCTTCACGCTCGGCATCGACCTCGGTGCGCGCGGCTCGTGCCAGATCGGCGGCAACGTCGCGACCAACGCGGGCGGCAATCGCGTGATCCGCTACGGCACGACGCGCGAGCAGGTGCTCGGCCTCGAAGTCGTGCTGGCGGACGGCACCGTGTTGAGCGCGCTGAACAAGATGCTGAAGAACAATGCGGGCTACGACCTGCGGCAGATCTTCGTCGGCAGCGAAGGGACGCTCGGCGTCGTCACGCGCGTCGTGCTGAGGCTGCATCCGCGGCTTGCCGAGGCGTCCACCGCGCTGTGCGCGGTGCGCGACACGGCCGCCGCGCTCGTGCTGCTGCGCGAGGCGCGCGCCGCATGCGCGGATCTGCTGAGCTTCGAGGCGATGTGGCCGGCGTTCTACGGCTTCGTGTCCGCGCATACGCCGGGTGTCGGCGCGCCGCTGCCGGTCGACGGCGGTGTCAAGGTGCTGATCGAATGCGCGGGCGCCGCCCCGGCATGCAGCGGGCAAGCAGCGGGGCGTTTCGAGGGCTTGCTGGGCGACTGGCTCGAACGCGGGCTGATCGACGATGCCGCGCTCGCGCAGAGCGCGGCCGACGCGCGGGCGTTCTGGACCCTGCGCGAAGGGCTGGCGATCGACGCGCTGCCGGGCCTCGTGAATTTCGACGTCGGCATTCCGCCGCGCGAGACGGCGGCCTTCATCGACGCGTGTCACGGCGCGCTGACAACACGCTGGCCGGGCGCGCAGGTGTTCTTCTTCGGCCATCTCGGCGACAGCAACCTGCACGTGTGCGTATCGGCGCCCTATGCCGCGGGCGAGGGTGCGCACGACGTCGATGCGATCCTCTATCCGCTCGTCCGCGACGCGGGCGGCTCCGTGTCGGCCGAGCACGGGATCGGTCGCTACAAGCGCGACTGGCTCGGCTGCTCGCGCAGCGACGCCGAGATCGCCGCGATGCGCCGGCTCAAGCAGGCATTCGATCCGCTCGGACTGCTCAATCCCGGCAAGGTGATCTGAGCGGTCCGGGTTGTAGCGGTGGTCCGTGCGGCATGCCGCACGGACCTTGGCGCGTCAGGCGTCGAGCCGCACCAGCGCGTCGACGGCTACCGCGCCGCGCTCCATCGCCAGCAGCGGGTTGACGTCGAGCTCGATGAGCGTGTCCGCATGCGCTTCGGCGAACCGCGCGATCGCCATCACGTTCGCGACGACGGCATCGAGATCAGCCTTCGCGCGGCCGCGATAGCCGTTCAGCAGCGGCCCGAGCTGCAGGCCGAGCAGTGCGTCGCGCACCTCGCTTTCACGTACCGGCAGCAGCAGCGTGGCCGTGTCGCGGATCAACTCGACCAGTACGCCGCCCGCGCCGAGCACGAGCGCGAGCCCGAAATTCGGTTCGCGCCGCACGCCGACGATCAGTTCGAGCAGCGGCGCATCGGCCATCCGTTCGACGAGGATGCGCTCGACGCTCACCTGCGGCGCATGGCGCGCAACCTGCGCGATCATGCGCTCGACGGCGTCGGCGACGGCTTCGGGCGAGGTGAGCTTCAGCGTGACAGCGCCGGCCTCGGTCTTGTGCGGCAATTGATCGCTGACGACCTTCGCGCAGACGGGAAAACCGAGCCGCCGCGCGGCGGCCGGCGCATCGGCGGGCGCGACGCACTCGGCGGCCGGCACCGCGAGCCCGTGCGCGGCCAGCATCCGTTTGCTCGCCCATTCGTCGTGCAGACGCGCGGCGCCGCCAACTCGGGGCCCGTTGCCGGCCCGCAGCACGGGCAGCGCGTTCAGCCCGTCGGCATCGAGCACGCGGCGGCGCGTGTCGCCGTAGCGCATCGCCGCGGCGAGCGCGTCGATACCGTCGGCCAGGCCCTGCAGTGGCGCGATGCCGGCCGCGGCCAGACGCGCCGCATGGTCGGGCGGCGTCAGTTCGGGAAACACCGAGATCACCGCGCCGACGACGCCGTGCTGACGCGCCGAGGCCGCGAAGGCGTTCGCCGCGATATCGCACAGCGGCCGTTCGCCGGTCGCTTCCTGCGGATAGTCGAGGATCAGCGCGGCGGCGCCCGGACGCCCGGCGAGCAGTGCGTCGCAGCACGCGCGCATCTTGCCGGGATCGCCCCAGGGCGTCGTCGTGAAGTCGAGCGGATTCGCGATCGTCGCGTATGGCGGCAGCACCGTGCCGAGCAGGTCGCGGCCCGCCGCGGCGACGGGCGGAAAGGCGATGTCCCGCGCCTCGCCGAGATCGGCGACGAGCCCCGCGTCGCCGCCCGAGGTGGCAAGCGCGGCGAGCGTGCGCCGCTCGGGCACGCCGGCGATGGCGAGCAGCTTCAGCGTCTCGACGAGGCCGACCGGGTCCTTCACGCGGATCACGCCAAGCCGGCGGAACAGTGCGTCGTACAGCGCGTCCGAACCGGCGAGCGAACTCGTATGACTGAGCGCGAGTTGCGCGCCGAGCGTCGACGCGCCGCTCTTCAGCGCAACGATCGGCACGCCGCGCGCGAGCGCGCGCGTCGCGGCCTCGCTGAATGCGCGCACGTCCTTCAGCCCTTCGAGATGCACGCCGATCGCGCGGATGCGCGGATCGTCGACGAACGCGTCGACGAGGCGCGCGATGTCGACCGACGCCTGGTTGCCGACGCTCGCCAGATACGCGAACGGCACCGATCGCGCGCTCATCGACAGGTTGTACGCGAGATTGCCGCTTTGGGTGATCACGGCGACGCCCGATGCGACGCGGGGCGCGCCGTGCGCGACGGGCCACAGCGCGCTGCCGTTCAGGCCGTTGATCAGCCCGTAGCAGTTCGGGCCGAGCACGGCCATGTCGCCGGCCGCGTCGACGAGCGCCTGTTGCAGCGTGGCGCCGGCGTCGCCCGATTCGGAGAAACCCGACGCATAGACGATCGCGCCGCCCGCGCCGCGCTCGGCGAGCGCGCGCACGACGTCGAGCGCCGGTCGTGCGGGCACCGCGACGAACGCCGCGTCGGGCGGCGCGGGCAGGCCGGCGACGCTTGCATGGCAGGGCACGCCGTCGATGTCGGCGTGATGCGGGTTGACGAGCCAGATGTCGCCGGCATAGCCGAAGTCGCGGCAGCGCTTCACGGCGCCCGCGATGCCGCGCCCGCCGATGAACGCGAGGCTGGCCGGTTCGAGCAGGCGGCGCAGGTTGGCCGCGGCGGCGCGGCGGTCCCGGAGTGCGGGAGTGGAGGTCATGTTGGTCCTTTCGGAACGCGCGCGGGCCGGCGGCGGGCGCGACGTTCCGCGTCAGCTGTAGCGTCGGAGGATTTCCTTGGACAGGATGTGCCGCTGGATCTCGGACGTGCCTTCCCAGATGCGCTCGATGCGCGCATCGCGCCAGAAGCGCTCGATCGGCAGCTCGTCCATCAGCCCCATGCCGCCGTAGATCTGCACCGCGTGATCGGTCACGCGGCCGAGCGTCTCGGTTGCCAGCAGCTTCGCGAGCGCGGCGTCGCCGTCGGTCATCGTGCCCTGGTCGAGCTTTTGCGCGGTGTAGAGCGTGACGAGCTCGGCCGCGCGGATCTCGGCCTGCATGTCCGCGAGCTTGAACGACGTGCCCTGGAATTCGCCGATGCGCTTGCCGAACTGCTGGCGCGTCGCGGCCCATTCGGCGGCCATCTCGAACGCGCGCTGCGCGCGCCCGACGTTGTTCGCGGCCACCATCACGCGGCCGGCCGTCAGCCATTCGTTTGCAAGCTCGAAGCCGCGATGCTCGTCACCGAGGATCTGTGCGGCGCTGACGCGGCAGTCGGTGAAGAAGATCTCCGACTGGTGGTAGCCGCGCAGGCTCGTGCAATGCGGGCCGCGCCGCACGGTCATGCCCGGCGTGTCCTTGTCGATCAGGAAGCAGGTCACGCGCTTGCGCGGGTGGCCGCGCACTTCCTCCGTGCCGGTGACGGCGAACAGGATCACGAAATCGGCCGTGTCCGCGTGGCTGATGAAGTGCTTGCTGCCGTTGATCACGTAGTCGTCGCCGTCGCGCACAGCGCGCGTGCGGATGCCCATCGCGTCGGAGCCGGCGCCGGGCTCGGTCAGCGCGAAGCAGTCGACGCGCTCGCCGCGCACGCTCGGCTTCAGGTAACGCTCGATCTGTTCGCCCCGGCAGGCCATCAGGATCTTGCTCGGCCGCGCGACGAACACATGCAGCGCCCAGCTCGTGCGGCCGAGCTCGCGCTCGACGAGCGCCTGCGTCACGTAGTCGAGGCCCGCGCCGCCGACGCTCTCGGGCATGTTGAACGCGTAGAAGCCGAGTTCGATCGCCTTGCGGCGGATCGAATCGGCCAGCTCGGGCGGTACGTCGTCCGCGCGGTCGACCGCGAATTCATGGGGCTGCAGTTCCTTTTCGACGAACTGACGCAGCGTCGACACCAGCATTTCCTGCTCTTGGGTCAGCGAAAAATCCATGAATCATCTCCCTGAAAAATGGGGTGCGCGGCCCTCGACCGACGCGCGCAGGGCTTCCTGTCCGTCTTCGCTGTGCCCGCAGGCGACGCCGGCGGCGAGTTCGGCGCGCAGCTGCTCGGCAAGCGGCTGCATGAGCGACCGCGCGAGCAGTGCCTTCGTCTGTTCGAACGCGACGCTCGGCCCTTGCGCGAGGCGCTCGGCGAAGGCGGCGACATGTTGCGCGAAATGCGCGTCGTCGACGACTTCGGATACGAGCCCCGCCGCCAGCGCATCATGTGCGGCCCAGCGTTCGTTCAGGAAGATGAAGCGGCGCACGACGTCGGGCCGTGCGATGCGCGGCAGGAACCAGCTTCCGCCCATGTCGGGGCTGTAGCCCATGCCGGTATACCCGCAGCGCAGCGCGGCGGCCGTGCTCGCGATGCGGAAGTCGCACGCGAAGCCGATGTCGGCGCCCGCGCCGACCGTCGAACCGTTCAGCGCCGCGACGGTGGGGCGCGGGAACGCGGCCAGCACCTGCACGAAGCGGTGCGCGCGCTCGGTCCACCCGTAGGTGTCGAGCTCGCCGTTGCGCTCGGCTTCGGCCCACTCGTCGACGTCGGCGCCCGCGCAGAACGCGCTGCCGGAGCCGGTCAGCACGAGGCAGCGCACGGCCGGATCGGCCGCGAGCGCGCCGAGCGTCTCGCGCAGGAAGTCGAGATGCGGACGGGCGAGCGAATTGCGCTTCGCGGCCCGGTTCAGGCGAAGGGTCACGACGCCGCCGTGCCGTTCGATTTGGATGTCCTCAACGTTCATGCTGGTCACTGTCTCCTGGATGTTTTGTGTCGGGGGTGAAGCGGAGCCGGCAGGGTCGTCGCTACTTGCGGACCGTATTTCGGCATAGTATAAGTTTTGTTAAATGAACGTTCAACCCAATTATGAGTCGGCCAGGAGACACGCGATGACCACGGTGATTGAGGCGACGTCTGCCGGTTTGCAGGAACGACGGCCCGGCGCGCAGGCGCTTCGCGCGCAAGCGGCGGGGCGCGCGGCAAGCGGCGCGGGGTTGCAGATCGAACGCGTATCGAAGCGCTACGGCAGCGTGCAGGCGCTCGGGGAAACCACGATCGACGTCCCGCGCGGCGAGTTCCTGACGATCCTCGGTCCGTCGGGGTCGGGCAAGACGACGCTGCTGACGATCGTCGCGGGCTTCGAGCATCCGACCACCGGCGACCTGCGCGTCGGCGGCCGCAGCATCGTGGCGCTGCCGCCCGAGAAACGCAATTTCGGGATGGTGTTCCAGGGCTACGCGCTGTTCCCCCACATGACGGTCGAGCAGAACGTCGCGTATCCGCTGATGGTGCGCAGGCAGAAAGGGCCCGACGCGGTGCGGCGAGTGAAGGCCGCGCTCGATCTGGTGCGGCTCGGTCATCTCGCCGACCGGCTGCCGCGCCAGCTGTCGGGCGGCCAGCAGCAGCGCGTCGCGATCGCCCGCGCGCTGGTGTTCGATCCCGATCTGGTGCTGCTCGACGAGCCGCTCGGCGCGCTCGACCGGAAGCTGCGCGGCGAAGTGCAGGTCGAACTGAAGGCGCTGCACGAACGGCTCGGCGCAACCTTCCTGTTCGTCACGCACGATCAGGAGGAGGCGCTGTCGATGTCCGACCGGATCGCGATCATGCGCGACGGGCGGCTCGAACAGATCGGCTCGCCCGGCACGCTCTATGAGCAACCGGCGAACCGTTTCGTCGCCGATTTCCTCGGCAAGAGCAACTTCATCGAAGGCGTGGCGCTCGGCGGCGACGCGGATGCCACGCACTATCGCGTCGGCGCCGCGCGCTTCGTCGCGCCGGCATGTGGCGCGCGCGCGGATGAGACGCTGCTGTTCGCGCTGCGGCCGGAGAAGGTCGAGGTATCCGCCACGTCGCGCGGCGGCGTGCACAACGAAGTGGCCGGCCGCATCCGTCATTGGAGCTACTTCGGTTCGTCGTACCGCTTTGAGATCGACACCGCGGCGCTCGGCTGCGTGACGGCCGACGTGCCCGCGTGGCGCGGGCTCGCGTCGCCGCATACAGGGATGGACGTGTTCGTGCGGTGGGAGCGCGACGCGACGTGCAGGATCGCGCGCGACTGACGCGCTGAACGACGCGGCCCGCGCCGTCGTCGCCGGCCGATTCACGGGCGCCCGGAAACAATGAGACGCATGCGGGCGCCGCCCAGCCAGGAGGAGACACCATGACAAACGGATACCTGCAAGACCTGATCGATCAAGCGCGCGACCTGGGCCCCGTCGCGTCGCGGCGCCGCCGCGAGTTCCTGCGGCTGTGCGCGGCCGCGGGCATCGCGCCGACCCTGCTGTCGCTCGGTGCGAAGGATGCGCACGCGGCCGCCCCGAAGGAAATCGTGCTGAGCGCGTGGGGCGGGGAAGCGCGCATGGCGTTCCGTTCGGCGTTCATGGACCCGTTCTCGAAGGCGAGCGGGATCAAGATGGGTTACGACTCGTCGCCGGAGGACGGCAGGATCAAGGCGATGGTCGAGAACAGGAACGTGATCTGGGACGTGATGGATCTCGACGCATTCGAGGCGATCAAGCTCGGCCGGCAGGGTTTCCTGCGGCCGATCGATTATTCGGTGGTCGGCCGCGACGCGCTGCCGGGGCTCGCGTCGGATTTCGGCGCGCCGGCCTACCTGCTGAGCTATGTGCTCGCGTACGACGCGCGCAAATTCGGCGCGAATCCGCCGAAGAACTGGGCCGACTTCTGGAACGTCGGCAGGTTTCCGGGCAAGCGAGGGCTGTGGAAGTGGATGGGCGGCGCGCTCGAAGCCGCGCTGATGGCCGATGGCGTCGACAAGGACAAGGTTTATCCGCTCGACGTGCCGCGCGCGATGAAGCAGTTGAAGGCGTTGCGCTCGAACGTGCTGCTGTGGGATTCGGGCGCGGACAGCCTGCAGCTGCTGCGCAGCGGCGAAGTGAGCATGGCGTGCATCTGGCATACGCGCGCGAACGTGATCCAGCGCGAAACGGGCGGGCGGTTCCGTTATACGTGGGAGCAGGGGCTCGCGTCGTGCGACGTGTGGGGCGTGCCGAAGAACAACCCGTCGGGCGATGCCGTGTGGCGGTTCATCAAGTTTGCGCAGGGCGTCGAACCGCAGGTGAGCCTGCTGTCGATGCTCGGCAACGGGCCCGTGACGCCTGCCGCGACGGCCGCGGTGCCGGCGGCGCTGCGCGCCGACAATCCCGGCACGCCCGGGAACTGGGCGAAGCAGTGCAAGGTGGATCCGGCATGGTGGGCGCAGCACTACGAGGCGACGCTCGCGCAGTACACCGACCTGATGTCGTCCTGAACGGCCCCTTTGCGAGCATGACGCCATGACTACCCTGACTTCTCCCGACGCGGGCGCCGTCCTCCCGCTCGGTCGAGCGAAAGCCGACCGCTACTGGCTGCTCGTCGCACCGCTGCTCGCGGTGTTGATCGTGCTGTATGTCTACCCGCTGGTACGCGTGCTGTGGCTCGGCATCGCCGTGCCCGAAGCCGGGCTGCACAACTATGCGCGGCTGCTCGAAAACCGTGGCGTGCACCGCGTGCTGTGGACCACGCTGCGCGTTTGCGCGATCACGACCGTGTGCGCGGTCGGGTTCGGCTATGCGCTCGCCTATGCGATGGCGCACGTCGGCCCGCGCCAGCGCACCGCGCTGCTGTTCGGGCTGCTCGTGCCGTTCTGGGCGTCGGTGCTGGTGCGTGCGTTCTCGTGGCTGTTCCTGCTCGGCGAGCAGGGGCTCGTCAACACGCTGCTGATGCGCATCGGGCTGATCGATTCGCCGCTGCCGCTGATGCGCAACGAGGTCGGCGTCGTGATCGGGATGATCCATTTCATGATCCCGTATGCGGTGCTGCCGCTGTACGCGAACATGAAGGGCCTCGATCCGCAACTCGTGCGGGCGTCGCAGGGGCTTGGCGCGGGCGCGTTCGTCACGTTCCGCAAGGTGTATTTCCCGCAGACCCGCCCGGGCATCGTCGGCGCGGCGATCCTCGTGTTCATCTTCTCGCTTGGTTTCTACGTGACGCCGGTGATCCTCGGCGGCGGCCGCACCGTGATGATCGCCGAGTACATCAGCACGCAGATCCTGCAACTCATGAACTGGGGCAGCGGGGCGGCGCTTGCATCGCTGCTGCTGGCGTCGATCCTGGCCGCGCTCGCGCTGCTGGCGCGTTTCGTCGACCTGCGCGAGCTGTTCGGCGCGCGCTGAACCCGATGGAGGAAACAAGGATGAAGACCAGACTGACGGCCGGGCGCGCGCTGGTGATCGGGCTCGCGTGGAGCGTGATCCTGTTCCTGCTGCTGCCGCTGCTCGTGTCGGTGCCCGTGTCGCTGACGCCGAACGACTACCTGTCGATGCCGGACGGCGCGCTGTCGCTCCGGCACTACCGCGTGCTGTTCGACGACGCCGCCTGGGCGTCGAGCTTCCTGCAGAGCGGCATGATCGCGCTGGTGTCGTCCGCGCTCTCGGTGACGCTCGGCACGCTGTGCGCGATCGGTCTGTGGAAGATCGCGTCGCGGCGCGGCGAACTCGTGCGCGGCGTCATCCTGTTTCCGCTGATCGTGCCGCCGATCGTGTCGGCGCTCGCGTTCTACCGGCTGTGGGGCGAGTTCGGGATGCTCGACAGCTATCCGGCCGTGATTCTGTCGCACGTCGTGCTGTCGGTGCCTTACGTGGTCGTCGCGGTATCGGCGTCGCTCGCGATGCTCGGCCTGCGGATCGAACAGGCGTCGCGCAGCCTCGGCGCGAGCCTCGCGCAGACGCTGCGCTACGTGATCCTGCCGTCGATCCGGCCGGGCGTGATGTCGGCCGCCGTGTTCGCGTTCATCCTGTCGTGGGACGAGCTTGTCGTCACGCTGTTCATTTCGAGCCGGAGCGTATACACGATGCCGCGCCGCATGTGGGACGGGATGCGTGAAAACGTCGATCCGGCGATCGCGTCGGTGTCCACGCTGTTGCTCGCGGCGACCTGCGCCGCGATCGGTGTGTCGCTGTTGCGCAAGCGCGCGGCCGGATCTGTCTGATTCAATTCGATGTCAGTTATGCCTCATAGTGGAGACGAAGCGCACCATGAATGTCCTGATCGTTCACGCCCATCCCGAACCGCAGTCGTTCACGACGTCGATGTTGCGCCGCGCGGTGCAGACGCTCGAAGCGCAGGGCCACGCCGTCACGGTGTCCGATCTGTACGCGATGCAGTGGAACCCGGTCGCGAGCGCGGCCGATTTCGACGTGCGGAGGAATCCCAACTACCTTGTCTATGCGCTGGAGCAGCGTGAGAACGTCGCGGCGCGCACGATCGCGCCCGACATCGCGGCGGAGCTCGACAAACTGGTCGCGTGCGACCTGCTGATCCTGAGCTTTCCGCTGTTCTGGTGCTCGGTGCCCGCGATCATGAAAGGCTGGATGGATCGCGTGCTCGTATCGGGGAAGGTGTACGGCGGCGCGCGTTTCTACGATCGCGGCGGGATGCGCGGCAAGCGCGCGCTGCTCGCGTACACCTGCGGCGGGCGCGACCATATGTTCGGCGCGGACGGCGTGCACGGCGAAATGGATCTGATGCTGCGCCACGTCCTGCGCGGCACGCTCGGGTACGCGGGCTTCGACGTGCTGCCGTCGTTCGTCGGCTATCACGTGCCGTACATCGGCGACGCCGACCGCGCGGCCGTGCTGGCGCGGTACGGCGACTATCTGGCGGGGCTCGACGGACTCGCGCCGATGCCGTTTCCGACGCTCGACGATTTCGACGGTGACATGCGGCCGCGCGCGCAGGCCGCCGCGCAGGAATGAACGACCGGGCTGTTTCCCGACCCTCTCCGCATGTGAGTGCGTGCGATGACCTTGACGTCGAGCGACGTGTTGCTGTTCCTGACGGGCCTGTTGACGCTGTTCTGTCCGCCCGTCGCGATCCCGATGTACGCGGCGGTGACGGGACATTTCCCGGACGCGACGCAGCGGCAGATCGCGCGTCGGCTGTTCGCGTGGATCGCCGTGTCGATGGTCGGCGCCGTGTGGGGCGGCCCGTTCCTGCTGCGCATGCTCGGCCTGACGCTCGGCGCGCTGACGCTGACGGGCGGCCTCGTGCTGTGCCTGTGGTCGATCCCGATGATGCGCGGCACGGCCAACGACGAGCGCAGCGGCGGCGCGGGCAAGCTCGAATACGCGCAATGGCGCAACTTCGTCGCGGTGCCGCTGATCTTTCCGCTGTCGATCGGCAGCGCGGCGATCTCGCTCGTGATCACGACCGCGACGCGCTTTCATACGCTGGCCGATCTGTGCGTGCTGAGCGCCGCGTGCGTGCTGCATGCGGGCGTGATCGGCCTCACGTATGCGTGCTCGGCGTCGTGGTGCCGCCGGCTCGGCGAGATCGGCAGGGCGCTCGTCGAGCGGCTGTCGGGCATCGTGCTGACCGCGATCGCATTCCAGATGCTCGCGCAGGGGATCCGCGAACTGCTGCCGGGACTCGCGCACTGACGTCTGCGCCGTGGCGCGCAGGCAACTTTTTCTGATGGAAGGAACGACACCCATGAAAACGGTAGGCATGTATCTCGTCGAGCTGTTGGCCGCCTATGGCGTCGACACCGTGTTCGGCATTCCCGGCGTGCATACGATCGAGCTGTACCGCGGCCTCGCCGGCAGCGCGCTGCGTCACGTGAGCGCGCGCCACGAGCAGGGCCTCGGTTTCATGGCGGACGGCTACGCGCGCGCGACCGGCAAGCCCGGCGTGTGCTTTGTGGTTACCGGGCCGGGCATGACGAACATCGCGACGTCGATGGCGCAGGCCTACGCCGACTCGATCCCGATGCTGGTGATCTCGAGCGTCAACGCATCGGGCGACATCGGTTCCGGCAACGGCCACCTGCACGAGCTGCCCGACCAGCAAGCATTCGCGGGCAACGTCGCGGCGTTCAGCTACACGGTGCCGCGCGCCGATGCGCTGCCGCAGGCGATCGCGCGCGCATTCGCGGTGTTTTCCGGGGGGCGGCCTCGGCCCGTGCACATCGCGATCCCGCTCGACGTGCTCGCCGCGTCGGCCGAAGCGCTGCCGCCGCGACCGGCCGTGCCGCCTCGCATCGCGGCGGGCCCCGCATCGGCCGACGGCATCGATGCCTTGCGCGCGCGCGCGGTCGCGGCGCGCGCGCCGCTGATCCTTGCGGGAGGCGGCGCGCTCGATGCCGCCGCCGACGTGCGCTGGCTCGCCGAGACGCTCGCGGCGCCGGTCGTGATGACGATCAATGGCCGGGGAGTATTGCCGCACGCGCATCCGCTCGGGATTGCATGGTCGGCGTCGAGCGATGCCGTGCGCGCGCTGATGGGCGACAGCGATCTGATCGTCGCGCTGGGCACCGAGCTAGGGCCGACCGATTACGACCTGTATGCGACGCGCAGCTTCAGGATGCCCGCGCCGCTGGTTCGGATCGACATCGATCCGCAGCAACTGTGCCGCGGCGCAACATCGGCGCTGCCGCTGCTCGGCGATGTCGGCGAGACGCTGCGCGCGCTGCGGCGCGTGTGGCCGGCCGATGCCGGGCAGCCGCGCGGCGAGCTCCAAGACGGCGCCGCGCGCGCCGCGATGTGCCGCGCGGCGGCATGCCGCGAACTGAACGACGAGATGCTGCGCGACCTCGTGTTGCTCGACAGCGTGCGCGATGCGCTGCCCGACGCGGCGATCGTCGGCGATTCGACCCGCATCGTCTATGCGGGCAACGTCGGCTTCGCGGCGCCGCGGCCGCGCAGCTGGTTCAATGCATCGGTGGGGTTCGGCTCGCTCGGCTACGGGCTGCCGGCCGCCGTCGGCGCGAGCCTCGGCGACCTGTCGCGGCCCGTGGTCTGCATGGCCGGCGACGGCGGCTTCCAGTACACGCTGGCGGAACTCGGTACGGCGGTGCAGCATGGTGCGCGCGTGATCGTCGTGCTGCTGAACAACGGCGGGTATGGGGAAATCAAGCGGGCGATGGTCGACGGCGGCGTCGAGCCGGTCGGCGTCGATCTGCACACGCCGGATTTCGTCGCGATCGCGCGGGCGTATGGCTGGGGCGCGCAACGGATCGACGAGGGCGCGCCGCTGGCGGATGCGCTGCGCGAAGCAGCCGGTCACGGCGCGCCGTACCTGATCGAGATCCGCGCGGCCTGATGGCGCGAACATTCTCGCTTCGCGCGGGCATGCGCGGGGTGACGCCGTCGGGCGTTACCGGCGCCCGCGGCGCGTCACGCGCGCTTGCGCGCCGTTTTCGGCGGCGGCAGGAACGTATCGACGACGCGCAGGCAGCTCGTCAGCGCTTCGTCGGCGGAAAACGACGTCGGGTCGCGCGCGAGTTCCAGCCAGAAGCCGTCGATCACGGCGGTGAGCGTCAGCGCCGCGAGATCGCTGTCGACGCTGCCGCCGCGGCCTTCGGCGATCTGCTCGAACAGCTTCTTCAGCGCTTGCCGGTAGCTGCTGTACAACTCCTTGTGCGCCTTGCGGATCACGGGGTCGCTATGCGCGACGCTCCAGAAGCCGAGCCAGACCTTCACGTTCTTCGGCGCGAACACGGGCGCGGCAAAGCATACGCGGATGATCGCGTCGAGCTTTTCCTCTGGGCCGGCCGCGTTCGCGGCGGCCGCGCGGGACACGTCGAGCAGGTCGGCTGCCAGCCGCTTGTAGGTCTGCGCCATCAGTTCGTCTTTCGACTGGAAATGATGGTTGATCAGCCCGCGCGACACCTTCGCTTCCGCGCAGATGCGGTCGATCGTGGTTTCGGAATAGCTGTAGCGCGCGATGCAGCGCATCGTTGCATCGATGATCGACTGCTGGCGCACCGCGGGCGTTTCCCGGATGCCGCGGCTGTGGGTCGGAACCGGCACCGTGTCAGGTGTTTTTCTCATGGAGTGACCTTACGAAATCGTCCTGGCACAGATTATAGGGGAGTGTCGGACGTTTGTTCAATTGCAATGGGTCGGCCCATGGCAGACCCGCGAAAACCCTCGTTCCGGGTTTTTTGAAAACTGTTGAAAATCTGTTCAACAGGGCCTATGCTCGAACCCGCATGAGGTTGGTCGGCCATTCAATGAAACGCCGCAATTTCATATGGAACGGGCGCGAGAGTTCGACACAGGAGACAGCATGTTGGCGCGGGTGGAGAGTGTGAAGTCGACCGTCGAGGCGCGCGTGCAGGTGAGCGGCCTGCACAAGCGGTTCGGCGAGCTGGAAATATTGAAGGGCGTGTCGTTGAGCGCGCGGGAGGGCGAGGTGATCTCGCTGATCGGCGCAAGCGGATCGGGCAAAAGCACGCTGCTCCGCTGCATCAACCTCCTTGAAACGCCGACGCAAGGGCGGATCGTCGTCGACGGCGAGGAGATCGGGTTGAAGCTCGATCGCAAGGGGCGCATGACGCCCGCGGATCCCCGCCAGGTCGAGCGGGTCCGCACGCGGCTCGGCATGGTCTTCCAGAGCTTCAATCTGTGGGCGCACCGCACGGTGCTCGAAAACGTGATCGAGATGCCCGTGCATGTGCTGCGCGAAGCGCGCGCCGATGCCGTCGCGCGTGCCGAGCAACTGCTCGAACGCGTCGGCCTCGCCGACAAGCGCAACGTCTATCCGGCCTTCCTGTCCGGCGGACAGCAGCAGCGCGTCGCGATCGCGCGCGCGCTCGCGATGCGCCCGACCGTCATGTTGTTCGACGAACCGACGTCCGCGCTCGATCCGGAGCGCGTCGGCGAAGTGCTGAAGGTGATCCGCGATCTTGCCTGCGAAGGTCGCACGATGATCCTCGTCACGCATGAGATGGCGTTCGCACGCGACGTATCGAGCAAGGTGCTGTTTCTGCACGACGGCCGGGTCGAGGAGAGCGGCACGCCGGCCGAGATCTTCGACACGCCGCAGAGCGAACGTTGTCGCCAGTTCGTCAACGCGCACCGGCAACGCCACTGAGCCACGGGTGTGGCCCGCACAGCCGACCTGATCGATCCGTACTGTTCCCCCGAAGGAGTTCGACCATGAAACGTGTCGTCCGCAGTTTGCTGTGCCTCGCCGGTTTCGCCCTCGCGACATTGACCCCGCTCGGTTCCGCCCACGCGGCATCCGGCGTGTTGCGCTTCGGCGTCGCCGCCGAACCTTATCCGCCGTTCCTGATGAAAAGCCCGACCGGTCAGTGGAGCGGCTTCGAGGCCGACCTGATCCGCGCGTTGTGCGACCAGATGAAGGCCAAATGCGAGATCAAGGAGGTGGCGTGGGACGGCATCATCCCGGCGCTGCTCAGCGACAAGATCGATGTGATCTTCAACTCGATGTCGATCACGCCCGAGCGCGAGAAGGTGATTGCGTTCTCGCGGCCGTATTACGAGACGCCGGGCACCTTCGTCGCGCAGAAGGGCACGAAGCTCACGCTGACGCCCGACGGCCTGAAAGGCAAGGTGATCGGCGTGCAGGGCTCGACCGCGAACGCCGAATTCATCAAGCAGGCGTACGGCAATGCCGCGGCGGTGCGGCTCTACAACACGCAGGACGACTGCAACGCGGATCTCGTGGCGGGCCGGATCGACGCGACGTATCTCGACCAGCTCGGCATCCTCGATTTCCTCAAGACGAAGGACGGCTCGGCGTTCGAGCTGAAGGGCCCCGGCAGCGTGAAGATGGATCCCGCGATCTTCGGCAGCGGCGTGGGCGCGGGCCTGCGCAAGGCCGATGCGCCGCTCAAGCGGCAGATGGATCAGGCGCTCGACCAGTTGCATGCGTCGGGGAAGTACGCGCAGATCTCGAAGAAGTACTTCCCGATCGATCTCTGGCCGCACTGACGCGCACGCGGCGCACGAACGAGGAGGCGGCATGGACGGTTGGGGATGGGTGAGCGATCTCGGCATGGACCCGGACGGCTGGGGCGTCGCGCTGTTGCGGGGCGCAGGCGTGACGCTGCAGATTTCAGTCGGCGCATTCATCGTCGGCATCGTGCTCGGGCTGCTGGGCGCGGCGGCGAAGCTGTCCGGCGTGCGCGCGCTCGAACGGATTGCGCAGGGCTACACGACGCTGTGCCGCGCGGTGCCCGAGCTGCTGCTGATCCTGCTGCTCTATTACGCGGGGACCGACGCGATCAATCTCGCGCTGACGGCGCTCGGCGGCGGCTCCGTCTCGGTCAACGGCTTCGCGGCCGCCGTGATCGTGCTGGGCATCGTGCAGGGCGCGTATGCGGCGGAGATCATCCGCGGCGCGATCCTCGCGATCCCGTGCGGCCAGATCGAGGCCGGCCGCGCGTTCGGCGCGCCGCCGGCCCTCGTGTTCCGGCGCGTGACGCTGCCGGCGATGGCGCCGTACGCGCTCGCGGGCTTCGCGAACCTGTGGCTGATCCTCGTGAAGGACAGCGCGCTGGTCAGCGTGGTCGGCTACAACGAGCTGCTTTACACAGCGAAGCAGGCGGCCGGATCGACGCGCGAGTATCTGCACTACTACCTGGTGGTCGCGGCCGTGTACTTCGTGATCACATCGCTGTCCGGCGTGCTGTTTCGCGAAATCGAGCGCCGCTTCGGCCGCTGGATGCCCGCGTCCTGAGCCGCGCCGCTTCCCTTCATCGATTCGGGCCAAGATCATGGATCTGAGCGTAGTGTCATCGTATGCGTCGCTGCTGTTGCTCGGCGTGCTGACCACCGTCGAGCTGCTCGTCATCTCGGCCGTGTTCGGCTTCGGGCTCGCGATTGCGGTCGCGTTCGCGCGGCTGTCGCCGAATCCCGTCGTCGCGCGGCTCAGCAAGGGCTTCACCGAGCTGATTCGCGGGACGCCGCTGCTCGTGCAGATCTACCTGATCTACTACGGGCTCGGTTCGTTGTTCGCGGGCTGGCCCGCGCTGCGCGACAGCGTGCTGTGGCCGTTCCTGCGGGACGGCTTCTGGTATGTCGCGGCCGCGCTCGTGATCAGCGTCGGCGCGTATGTCGGCGAAGTGCTGCGCGCGGGTTTGCGCGGCGTGCCGAAGGGCGAGATCGAGGCCGCGCGCGCGATGGGGATGCGGCCATCGATGATCGCGCGGCGCGTGTGGCTGCCGCGCGCGATCCAGATCCTGCTGCCGACGCTGGCCGGCGAGACCGTGATGCTGCTGAAATCGACGGCGCTCGCGTCGACCGTCGCGGTGATGGACGTACTCGGCGCCGCGAACTACATCCGCGCGCAAACCTTGCGGACCTACGAGCCGCTGCTCACGATCGCGGTGATCTACGTGGCGCTCGCATTCGTGATCGAGCGTGCGTTCGGGCGGCTCGAGCGGCGCGTGCCCGCGCGCATGCCGCGCTGAGGCAAGGACGCGAAGACATGAACCAGGCGGCGGCCGGGCGGCCCCGCTCGAAGGAGGACGCATGAACTATTCGGAGCGGGTCGACCGCCTGCAGGGCAGGCGCACGACGGCCTGGGACATCCACTACGCGGCGCAGAAGGCGCTGGCGGCCGGCGAGCCGGCGATCGTGCTGAGCGTCGGCGACCCGGATTTCCCGACGCCCGACGTGATCGTCGAGCGCGCGGTGGCCGCGCTGCGCGGCGGCGATACGCACTACAGCGAAGTGCGCGGCCGCGCCGAACTGCGCGCGGCGATCGCGCGCGAGCACGCGAAGGCGGCGGGCCAGACGGTCGGCCCGGAGCAGGTGATCGTGACGGCCGGCGCGCAGAACGCGCTGTTCGCCATGTCGATGTGCCTGTGCGAGGCCGGCGACGAGGTGATCGTGCCCGAGCCGATGTATCTGACCTACGAGGCGAGCGTGCGCGCATCGGGCGCGACGCTCGTGCCGGTGCCGGTCGACGCGTCGGCCGGCTTCAGGCTCGACGGTGATGCGCTGGAAGCCGCCGTGACGCCGCGCACGAAGGCGATTTTCTTCGCGACGCCGTGCAATCCGACCGGCGTCGTGATGACGCGCGACGACCTGCAGCGGATCGCGCGCATCGCGTGCGAGCACGATCTATGGGTCGTCTCGGACGAAGTGTACGGCGAGCTGACGTTCGAGCGCGAGATGATCAGCATCGCATCGCTGCCCGGCATGGCCGCGCGCACGGTGACGATCGGCAGCCTGTCGAAGTCGCATGCGATGCCGGGCTGGCGGGTCGGCTGGGCGATCGGGCCGACCGAACTGATCGATCACGCGGAGCGGCTCGCGTTGTGCATGCTGTACGGGCTGCCGGGCTTCATCCAGCAGGCGGCGATCACGGCGCTCGACAACAAGGCCGCGATCGTCGCGGACATGCGGGCGTGCTATCGCCGCCGCCGCGACCTCGTATGCGGCCGCCTGGGCGATGTGCCCGGCCTGCGCTGCCTGGTGCCGGAGGCGGGGATGTTCGCGATGGTCGACGTGCGCGGCACGGGGCTCGACGCGCACGCGTTCACGTGGCAGTTGTTCCGCGCGAAGCAGGTCGCGCTGCTCGACGCGAGCGCGTTCGGCGAAGCGGCCTCGGGCTTCGTCCGGTTCGGTTTCGTCGTCGACGAGGCGCAATTGGCCGACGCGTGCGATCGCGTCGCGGCATTCGTCGCGAGCCTCGACGTCCGCGCGCGGCGCTGAGCGGCGGCGCCGGACTGGACGCGCGAAGCACGATGGTCGAAACGTTGACGTGGCAGGTGCCAGGCGATGCGGGGCAGCCGCTCGCGATCCGCGCATGGCGCCTGAGGGGCGGCGACGGGCCGCGCGTGCATTTGCAGGCCGGCGTGCATGCGGATGAGATCGCGGGGATGCTCGTGCTGCACCGGCTGCTGCCGCAGCTGAGGGCGGCGCACGATCGCGGCGTGCTGCGCGGTACGGTGACGGTGGTGCCGCAGGCCAACCCGCTCGGGCTCGCGCAGTTCCGGCAGGGGCGCCTGCTCGGCCGCTTCCACGACGCGACGCATCGCAACTTCAACCGGCATTTCCACGAATCGGCCGCGTCGCGGCGGCCGGCAACGACATTCGCCGCGTGGCAGCGCGTGCTGCTCGGCGCGGCGTGCGACGCAGACATCGTGCTCGACCTCCATACCGATTCGGAAGCGTTGCCCTACGTCTACCTGCATCGCAGCCTGTGGCCGGCCGGCCGCGATCTCGCGGCGTCGCTCGGGGCTGAGATCGCGATCCTGTGGGACCGGGACGACGACGGCGCGTTCGAAGGAGCGGTCGCCGCGCACTGGGCGCGCGAGGGCGGGATGCGCGACCGGCTCGTCGCCACGGTCGAACTGCGCGGCCAGTCCGACGTGTCCGACGCGCTCGCGGAGCGCGATGCCGACGGCCTTCTGGCGTTCCTGCGCGGGCGCGGCGTGATCGCCGGGCTGTCCGACGCCGGCGACTGGCGGGGCGAGGCAGTGCCGATCGCGCACATGGAGACCGTGCTCGCGCCCGCCTCGGGCGTGCTCGTCCATGAACGCGCGCTGGGCGCGACAGTCGATGCCGGCGAGCGCATCGCGCGCATCGTCGCGCATCCGGGCGTGCCCGGCAGCGAGCACGTGCTGATCGCGCCTCAGGCAGGGCGCATCGTCACGCGTAGCCGGGAACGGCTGGTCGCGCAGGGCGACGTCGTGGCGAAGCTGACGGGCGCACGCGTGTCGGCAGGGTGGTCGGGCGGTGTGCTGGATCCCTGAGCGGCGCAATCACAGCGCGGTGGTTGGTCCGGATACCCGGTGGGAAATTAAAAATACCAACCGGCAGCCGAGCGCTTTCGTGCCCGCGTTTCAGGCGGCGGGCCTGAGCTGCGCCTGGCGGTACAGGCCGGTAATCAGATCGGCCGGGGTCACGATGCCCGCGAGGCGCTGCTCGGTGTCCACGATCGGAATGTGATGGTGGCCCTGATCCGCGAACAGCGGCACGAGTTCGGCGATCGGCGTGGTGAGCGGCATGGTTCGCACGGGACGGCTCATGACGTCGCGAGCGGCCGGCGCGGCCCGTTTGTCCGCGCGGGGCCGACCCGGCGGCGTGCCGGATGCGCCGAACGCAGCGGACCTCGACAGATCGGCGCGCGTCACGATCCCGATTACCCGGCGAGCGGCATCGAGCACCGGCAGCGCCTTGATGCGATGCCGGTTCAACAGCTTCAGCGCGGCGGCCGCGGACGTGTCGGCGGCGATGCCGAGCGCGGGGCGCGACATGATGTCGGCGCACGACAGTTGGCTGAACGTGCGGGCATACGCCTGCAGTTCGACGTCCCGCAGCAGCGCCTCCAAATCGTCTGGGGCGGCGTCGATCCACTCGGTGCGGCGTTGCAGGACCGCATGGAGGTCGGCCCGGGTGAACGCGGCGCCTGCCGGGGCGGGGCGGGATGCCGCCGCAGCATGAGGATAGCGATGGCCGGTGAGCGCGTGATAGAGGAGCGCCGCGCACAGCAGCACGGCCGACTGCAACGCGATCGGTTCGAGCACGAAGCGAAAGCCGAGCGCGTGCACCGCGGGGCCGCCCAGGACGGCGGTCAGCGCGACCGCGCCGGACGGCGGATGCACGCAGCGCAATGCGAACATCGCGCCGATCGCGACGGCGACCGCAAGCGCCGCCGCCGCGACAGGATCGCCGATCCAGCGCGCGCAAGCGACGCCCACCAGCGCCGCGACCAGGTTGCCGCCGATGATCGACCAGGGTTGCGCGAGCGGGCTGGCGGGAACGGCGAACAGCAGCACCGCGGAGGCGCCCATCGGGGCGACGAGCAGGGGCACGCTGCTCGGGATGCCGGGCAGCCAGCGCATCAGGAGGCCGACACAGGCGATGCCGGCGAACGCGCCGACACACGAGCGCAGGCGTTCGCGCCCGCTGAGGGTGACCGGTGTCGGCGCGAAGCCGCGGAGCCAGGGTGGGAGGCGATGCGGAGCGAACGGGGAGCGAGACAAGGCTGACGGTCGGCTGACGACGAAGCGCGGACGAGCCGCAGGAAGCGCGAATTATATGCGATTGTGATATACCTCGCCGCGTCCGGGTTCGAGTCGACCTTCAAGCGCGCACTGTTCGGGCGCCGAAGCGGTGCGAGGAAACGGGCCGAGGGGGCCTGACGGTGAGCGTTCCGGCCCGCATCGGCGTACAATTCCGGCCTACCGATTTTTACAAATTGATGAATTGCCGCCCCCGATGCCTATTCTCCGCCCGTGTCCGCGCCCCGGCCCCGGCATCCGCTCGGCGATTCCATCCCTCTGCCGCGCCGCGCGCGCCGCTTTCCCCACTTGATTCCTCAGCTTAATTCATGGACATGCTCGAAAACATGCGCCTGTTCGTGCGCGTCGTCGAAGCCGGCAGTTTCACCGCGGTGGCGAAGGAGATCGATGCGACCACCGCCCAGGTGTCGCGCGCGGTCTCGAACCTCGAAGCGCATGTGCAGACCCGCCTGCTGCATCGGACCACGCGCCACCTCGGCTTGACCGAGAGCGGCCAGCGCTACTTCGAGCGGGCCAAGTCGATCCTGGCCGAGATCGACTACGCGAATGCCGAGGCGCGCAACGCGCTGCTGCGGCCGAGCGGGAAGCTGCGCATCCATGCGATGACGGGGCTCGGGCAAAGCCACGTGGTGTCGGCGATCGTGCGCTACCAGGAAGACAATCCCGATGTCTCGGTCGAGCTGACGCTCGCGCAGCGGATGCCGAACCTGATCGAGGAGGGCTACGACGTCTCGATCGTGTCGGCGTCGCAGCTGCCCGACTCCGGCTACGTCGCGCAGACCTGCGGCACCAGCTGCAGCGTGCTGGTCGCCTCGCGCGAGTATCTGGCGCGCCACGGCACGCCGACCTCGCCCGAGGATCTGCCGAAGCACGTGTGCCTGCGTCTCGATACGCCGGCTTCGCCGGGCGGCGAATGGCGGCTCGAACGCAGCGACGGCGAGGAAATGCTGTACGAGCTGCCGAACGGGCCGTTCCAGGTGAACGTGCCGGACGCGCTGGCCGTCGCGGTGCGCGCCGGGCGCGGCATCGGTTCGATCGCGTTGTACAGCGCGATCGACGACATTCGCGCGGGTCGCCTGATCCGCGTGCTGCCCAACTACCGGCTGCATACGCTGAGCGTCTACGCGGTGTACGCGACGCGCCGTTATCTGGATGCGAAGATCCGGACGTTCCTCGATCACCTGCGTACGACCTTGACGCCCGCGCTCGAGACCGACCTGCGCGAACTCGAGCGGCTCAAGTAGGCCATCGCCGCACGCGTGGCGAGGCGGCTTCCGGGATGGCCGGGCCGGTCCGGCAACCGCGTTCGCCGGCGTCACATCGATGCGATCGCGGTGAGCCGCGGCCGGCGGCCGTGAACCTTGCGCGCGGGCTTGCCGGCGCGGCCGGGCTTCGAATGCGTCGCGCGGGCGGCCGCGCGGCTCGCTCGTCCGGCGCGCCTGCGCGGCCTTCGCACGTCTCAGGCAGTCCGGCATGACGCGCGGGCGGCCGCGCCTCCGCACTCAAGCGCTGCGTTTCTGCGCAATCACGAGCAGCGCGCCATTGCGATCCTCCAGCACCGCACGGGTTTCGTGCGGCCCTGCCTGCACGGGCACGCGCACCGATGCGCCGGCCTCGACGATCCGCGCGACGGCCAGCCCGAGATCGTCTCCGTCGTCGACGCGCAGCACCAGGGCCGCGCGCTCGACGATGCGCTCCGCGCCGGCCACCAGCGCGATCGTGAGCGGGCCGCCGTCGAGCGCGCAATAGCGGCCGCCGTCGCGAAGCCTCACGCTCAGGCCCAGCCCGTCGACGAACAGGGGAAGCGCCGTGTCGATGTCGTCGACCGGGTACAGCAGCATCGAAATCCTCATCCGTTGCCTCCATTGCCGCGACGCGTCCGACGCGGACCGCCGGACGCCGCCGATCGATGCTGGCGCACCGTCCGCTCCATCGCACGATCCAGGCGGACGAGGGGAAAAGCCCTCTGTCTCCGCATGCGCGTCCTTACTCCAAACAGACGATGCCGCTCCGGGGCCGCGCGCCGACACTCCCATCCGTGGAATGTCCCATTCGTCCGCATCGAGCGGGCGGCCCGCGCGCCCCGCCCATCCTATCTGGAGACGCACGCAATGAAGTTTTCCCTCATCTACGAAGCCCAGACGACCGACGCCTCGCGCGAAGGCGACCATCGTGTATTCAAGGAGACGGTCGAACAGGCGCTGCTCGCCGAGCAGGTCGGCTTCGACACGATCTGGTGCGTCGAGCACACGTCGTTGACCCACTATGCGCACATGAGCGCGCCGGAAACCTTCCTCGCGTACCTGGCCGGGCGGACGACGCGCATCGGTCTCGGTCACGGCGTCGTGTGTCTGCCGCCCGCGATGAATCATCCGATCAAGGTGGCCGAGCGGGTCGCGATGCTCGACATCCTGTCGGGCGGCCGCGTGCATTTCGGCGTCGGCAAGGGCGGCAGCCAGCAGGAGGCCGGCGCGTTCGGCTACGCGCTGGATCAACTGCAGCCGATGATCGACGAATCGATGTACCTCGTGCCGAAGATGTTCGTGCAGGACGAGATCGAACACGACGGCGCGTACATCAAGATCCCGAAGCGCCCGATCCACCCGAAGCCGTTCCAGGATCCGCATCCGCCGATGTATCTCGCCTGCACCAACACGGACACGCTGCGGCGCGCGGGCCAGCGCGGCATGGGCGCGCTCGTGCTCGGCTTCGGCGGCCCCGACGAGGTCGCGAAGAAGAACGCGGTCTATCGCGAAGCGTGGGCGAGCCGCCGCCCGGAAGATCAGGTCGGCTTCCGCCCGACCCGGCACCTCGCCGCGCTGTGCCCGACCATCGTGCTCACGGACGGCCAGCAGGCGCGCAAGATCGGCATTCGCGGCCAGCGCTATTTCATGGAGTCGCTCGCGTACTGGTACACGGGCGGCGAGCGCCCCGATCCGGCGACCTGGGGTGACGACCTGGTGCGGGCCGACACGGGCGAGATGGTGATCCGCTCGCGCTTCGCATCGGAGGAGGTGGTGGTGAACTTCGCCGATCCCGCGCTCGCGTTGATGAACCCGAATCACGCCTACGGCACGGTGGACGACTGCATCGGCTACGTCGGCCGCCTCCAGGAAGCCGGCGTCGACGAGGTGCTGTTCCTGTGCCAGATGGGCACGGTGCCGCACGAAGCGCAGATGGAGACGATCCGCAATATCGGCGCGCACGTGATTCCGTTCTTCGCCGGCAAGGAACAGCGCGCGTACGCGTGACGCGCCGGGTCGCCCCGAGCGGGGCGGCGTCGAACCTCGACCGTCGATCCAACCGCAACAGGAGACATCCGTGCATCGCGACAACGATTCGAACGCGCTGACCGCCGTGCTGACCGCGCGCGCCGATGTGCTCGCGCCAGTGCTGGCCGGCCGCGCCGCGCAGGCCGAAGCACAGGGGCGCTTATCCGCCGAGACGATCGCCGACCTGCAGGCCGCCGGCTTCTTCAAGGTGCTGCAACCGAAGCGCTACGGCGGCCATGAACTCGATCCGCAGGTCTTCTTCGACATCCAGATGCGGCTCGCGCGCGGCTGCATGTCGACGGCGTGGGTGTACGGCGTCGTCGGCGTGCACAACTGGCAGCTCGCGCTGTTCGATCCGCGCGCGCAACAGGAGGTCTGGGGCGACGCTCCGGCCACGCTGATCGCGTCGACCTACATGCCGGTCGGCCGCGTGACGCCCGTTGACGGCGGGTTCAGGCTGTCCGGCCACTGGAAGTTCTCGAGCGGCAGCGAGTGGTGCGAATGGGTGTTTCTCGGCGCGCTGACGCCGTCCGAGAAGGAGGGCGGGCCGCCCGAATACCGGACCTTCCTGCTGCCGAAGGCCGACTACCGGATCGAGCGGAACTGGGACGTGCTCGGCTTGCGCGCGACGGGCAGCCACGACATCGTGGTCGAGGATGTATTCGTGCCGGCCTACCGCACGCACAAGGCGATCGACGGGATGATGGCGACGAGCCCGGGCCTCGCCGTCAACGACGCGCCGCTTTACCGGCTGCCGTTCGCGCAGATTTTCGTGCGGGCGGTGGGCACGTCGTGCATCGGCGCGTTGCAGGGGGCGCTCGACGCGTTCGTCGCCGATGCGGCGACGCGCGTCTCGGCGAACAGCGGCGCGAAGACGGCCGACGATCCGGGCGCGCAGCATGCGTGCGCGAATGCCGCCGTCGCGATCGACGAGATGCAGGTGCTGTTGCAGCGCAACTTCGCCGAGCTGATGGCGTCGGTCAGCGGCGGTCCGGCGGTCTCGATCGAACGTCGCGTGCATTTTCGCTATCAGGCCGCGCAGGTCGCCGAGCGCTGCGCGCAGGCCGCCAACGCGCTGCTGCGCTATGCAGGCGGCAACGGCATCTATCACCGTCATCCGCTGGCGCGCCGCTTCCTCGACCTGCACGCGGCCCGCGCGCACTACGCGAACAACGTCGACCGCTTCGGCCAGAATCTCGGCGCGGTGACGCTCGGCCGCGAGAACGTGGATTTCTTCATCTGACGAGGCCGCGATGAACGATGCGCAAGCGCAACCCAACCTGTTCGACGTCGTGATCGTCGGCTCCGGCGCGGGGGCGCTGCTCGCGGCCTGCCGCGCGGCCGATCGCGGCCTCTCGGTCGTCGTGATCGAGAAGACGGGGCTGTACGGCGGCACCTCGGCGGTATCGGGCGGCGGCGTGTGGATCCCGTGCAACCACCATATCGACGAACTCGGCGCGACCGACTCGCGGGCGGCCGCGCGCCGCTATCTCGACGCCTGCACGACCGGCGCGACGCCCGCCGCCAAGCTCGACGCCTACCTCGACCGCGCGCCCGAGATGCTGCGCTACCTCGAGGCGGAAACGCCGGTCCGCTACCAGTCGATGCCGAAGTATGCGGACTATTACCAGAAGCTGCCGGGCGCGATGCCGGGCTACCGCTCGCTCGATCCGCTGCCGTTCGACGGCGCGCTGCTCGGCGACGAATTCGAGCGGCTGCGGCCGCCGTCGCCCGGCACGCTGATCGGCGGACGGGTCGCGGTGACGGCGAAGGAAGCGCATGTGCTGTTCTCGCGCGGCTCGGGGTTCATGACGCTCGCGCTGGGCCAGTTCGGCCGCTACTGGCTCGACCTCGGGGCGCGACGCCGCTCGCGGCGCGATCGACGCCTGACGCTTGGCAACGCGCTGATCGGCGGGCTGCGCCGCGCGCTGCTCGACCGCCGCGTGCCGATCTGGCTCGACACGCCGATGCGCGACCTGCTCGACGCCGACGGCCGCGTGACGGGCGTGCGCGTCGAGCGGGCGGGCCGGCCGGTGACGATCGTCGCGCGGCGCGGCGTGATCCTGGCCGCGGGCGGCTTCGAGCGCAGCCAGCCGATGCGCGAGCGCTACCTGCCGCAGCCGACCCGCGTGCATTGGAGCGCGACGCCGCCCGCCAACACGGGCGACGCGATCGCCGAGGGCCATCGGCTCGGCGGGGCGCTCGCGCTGATGGAGCATGTATGGGGCGCGCCGACGCTCGGCGTCGCGGGCGAGGAAAACCCGCGCGCGCTGTTCGTCGAGCGCAATCTGCCGGGCTGCGTGATCGTCAACGGGCGCGGCAGGCGCTTCGTCAACGAGGCGGCGCCGTATTCCGAGCTGGTGCCGGCGATGTATCGCGACCACGCGAGGACGGGCGCGAGCGTGCCCGCGTGGATGGTGTTCGACGCGCGCTTTCGCCGCAAGTACCCGTGCGGGCCGATCATGCCGGCCTCGATGATGCCCGATGCGCGGATTCCCGATGCGTTTCGCGACGTGCTCGTGAAGGCCGACACGATCGATGCGCTCGCCGAGCGGATCGGCGTCGATGCCGCCGGCTTGCGCGAGACGCTGCGCGACATGGCCCGCTTTGCCGCGACCGGCATCGACGAAGCCTTCGGCAAGGGCGACAACCTGTTCGACACGTATTACGGCGACCCGCGGGTCAAGCCGAATCCGTGCCTCGCGCCGCTCGATGAAGCGCCGTTCTATGCGGTGCGGCTCGACGCGGGCGACATCGGCACGAAGGGCGGGCTCGTCACCGACGCCCAGGCCCGCGTGCTGCGCGACGACGGCATGCCGATCGACGGCCTCTACGCGATCGGCAACACGAGCGCATCGGTGATGGGCGCGAGCTATCCCGGCGCGGGCTCGACGCTCGGCCCGGCGATGACCTTCGGCATGATCGCCGCCGATCACCTGGCCGCGCAGGCGGCCGACACCGGCGGCCGCTCGGAGCGGCCGGCCGCAACGGAACTCGACGGAGCACGATCATGACCGATCTCACCAGCCATCCCCTGCGAGCGGACATGCTGCTCGCGATGCGGCGCGTCGCGCGTTCCGTCACGGTCATCAGCAGCGCGCACGACGGCCGGCGCTACTCGATGTCCGCGACGGCGGTCGATTCGCTGTCGACCGATCCGCCGTCGCTGCTGATCTGCGTCAATCGCGACGCGTCGCTGCACCCGCCGCTCGACGCGGGCGCGGCATTCTGCGTGAACGTGCTGTCCGCGCGCCATGAAGACCTCGCGATCGATTGCGGCGGGCGCTTGAAGGGCGAGGCGCGTTTCAGCAGCGGCGACTGGCAGGTGTCGTCGCATGGCGTGCCGTATCTGCGCGATGCGCAGGCGAGCCTCGTCTGCGAGCAGGACGGCCGCTTCGTGTACGGCACGCATACGGTGTTCATCGGGCGGATCCGCGAGGTGCGAATGAGTGGCGACGTCGATCCGCTCGTTTATCTCGACGGTGTGTGTATACGGCCCCCGGCGGGCCCGTCAGCCGCGCGGCCGCGTGAAGGGCGGCGAGCCGTCCATGAGCGAGGTCCGTTTTCACCGGTTGACCGTCGCGGAGGTGATCGTCGAGAGCGACGATGCGCGGTCGTTCGTGTTCGAGGTGCCCGCCGCGTCGCGCGACGCGTTCGCTTATCGGCCGGGCCAGTTCCTGACGCTGAACGTGCCGTGCGGCGAGCCGGGCGTCGCGCGCTGCTATTCGCTGTCGAGCGCACCGGGCGTCGACGCGGCGCTGAAGATCACGGTCAAGCGCGTGCGGGGCGGGCGCGCGTCGAACTGGCTGTGCGATCGCGTGCGCGCGGGCGACGGGCTCGACGTCCTGCCGCCGGCGGGGGGGTGTTCACGCCGCGCGCGCTCGACGGCGATCTGCTGCTGCTGGCGGCCGGCAGCGGCATCACGCCCGTGCTGTCGATTCTGAAGGCGGCGCTCGTGCACGGGCGCGGGATGCTGACGCTGATCTACGCGAACCGCGACGAGCGCTCGGTGATCTTCCGCGACGCACTGCAGCGGCTTGCCCAGCGTCATCCGGGCCGGCTGCGCGTGATCCACTGGCTCGACAGCGTGCAGGGCGTGCCGCAGCAGCGGCATCTCGAGGAGCTGGTTCGTCCGTTCAGCCTGCAGGAGACGTTCATCTGCGGGCCCCCGCTGTTCATGGAGAGCGCGCTGGCCGCGATGCTCGGACACGGGCTGCCGCGGGCGCGCGTGCACGTCGAGCGCTTCGCGTCGCTGCCCGATGCGCCGGCCCGGGCCGATACCGGCGCGACGGCCGCGCCGCGCGACGGCGCGGGCGCGGCGGTCGAGGCGCTGCTCGACGGCGAGTCGTTCGCGTTCGGCTGCGCGCCTGGCGAAACGCTGCTCGAGGCGATGTTGCGCGAGGGGGTGCCGGCGCCCCATTCGTGCCGCCAGGGGCAGTGCGGCGCGTGCATGTGCCGGGTCGAGCGCGGCGCGGTCGCGCTCGACGGCAATCAGGTGCTCGACGAAGACGAGCTGGCGGGCGGCTGGACGCTGGCCTGCTGCGCGCGGCCCGCAAGCGATGTGCTGCGCGTGGTGTTTCCCGATTGAGCCGCGGCGCGCCGAGGGCGCGCGCGGCATTCCTGCGGCGACGCACGAGACGATGGACAACGACATCCTGACGACGCCCGCGCTGATTGCGCGGGCCGCCGCGCGCCACGGCGCGCATCCGGCGATCGAATCGGAGCACGGCCGGCTGACTTACGCGGCGCTCGACGCGGCTCGCCGCGAGGCGGCGCGCGCGCTGATCGCACACGGCATCGAGGCGGGCGACCGGATCGCGATCTGGGCGCCGAATCTGCCGCGCTGGATCGTCGCCGCGCTGGCTGTCCATACGGTCGGCGCGACCCTCGTGCCGGTCAATACGCGGCTGAGGGGGCGGGAAGTCGGCGGCATCCTGGGCGACAGCGGCGCGCGGCTGCTGTTTTGCTGCGGCATGTTCCTCGGCGAATCGTATCCGGAGATGCTGGAACCGTATCGGCCCGCGGCGCTCGAACGCATCGTCGTGTTCGACCATGCCCCGCCGGCCGGTGCGCTCGACGAAACCTGGGACGCGTTCATCGCGCGCGCCGCGGACACGCCGCCCGAGGCGGTGCATGCACGCGAAGCGAGGGTGACCCCCGACACCGAGATGGACCTGATTTTCACGTCGGGCACGACGGGCCGTCCGAAGGGCGTGGTGACCGCGCACGGCCAGAATCTGCGCGCCGTGCAGGCCTGGGCGCGGATCGCGGGCCTGCGCCGCGAGGACCGCTACCTGATCGTCAATCCGTTCTTCCACACGTTCGGCTACAAGGCCGGCTGGCTGGCCGCGCTGGCGAGCGGCGCGACGGTGCTGCCGCACCCCGCGTTCCAGCCCGGCGAGGTGCTGCGCCGGATCGCCGAGGCGCGCGTATCGGTGCTGCCCGGGCCGCCGACGCTGTACTACGCGCTGCTCGACGCGCCCGAGCGCGATGCGCACGATCTGTCGTCGCTGCGGATCGCGGTGACGGGGGCGGCGGCGATCGCGCCGAGCCTGATCGAGCGGATGCGCACGGAACTCGGTTTCGAGACGGTGCTGACGGGCTACGGCCTGACCGAATCGTGCGGTTTCGCGACGCTGTGCCGGCGCGACGACGACGTGCAGACGGTTGCCGCCACGTCGGGCCGGCCGATGCCGGGCGTCGAGCTGCGCATCGCGGGGCCGGGCGGGGTCGTGCGCGCGGCAGGCGAGACGGGGGAGATCTGGCTGCGCGGCTACAACGTGATGCGCGGCTACGAGAACCAGCCGGCCGCCACGCGCGAGACGATCGACGCCGACGGCTGGCTGCACACGGGCGATCTGGGCTGCGTCGATCCGAACGGCAATCTGAAGATCACCGACCGGATCAAGGACATGTTCATCGTCGGCGGCTTCAACTGCTACCCGGCGGAGATCGAGCGGCTGCTGGCCGCGCATCCGGCGATCGCGCAGGTCGCGCTGGTCGGCGCGCCGGACGCGCGGCTGGGCGAGGTCGGGCATGCGTACGTCGTGCTGCGGCCGGGTTCGTCGGCGAGCGCGGACGAATTGACCGGCTGGGCGCGGCGCAACATGGCGAACTACAAGGTGCCGCGCCGCTTCACGTTCGTCGAGCGGCTGCCGACGAGCGCGGCGGGGAAGGTGCTCAAGTACCGGCTGCGCGCGCTGGACGGCGCGGCGGCGGACGGCGATCCGGCGGAAGACGCGGCGCGGGCGCGCGATCGAACGGGATGAGGGTAGGAGCGGGCGGACGGCGGTGGCTTCGCGCCGGGCGCGGCATGGGCCTTGGGCGGCAGCGGCGCGGGCTTGACGGTCGCGCTCGGTCATCACCCGGGGCCGGGGCGCCGTGGGATTCGCGGCGAAGGTGTCGAGGTCACCACGCATGGCCTCGAGGTGGGCGATCCCGCGCAGGTTGGTGCCGCGCTTGCGGCTGTGATCGGGGCGCATGACCGCGCCCATGCGCTCGCATGGGCCGCCCGCATCAGCGGGCAGCGGTTGAATGTGCCGGGCGGGCGTGGGTTGCAGCGCGCCTGATCGCGATGTGCCCATGCTTGCGGCTTTCCCGGGCGCGAGGCCGTCCCTTGCACATCGGCCATTTCTGAACGCGCCACCCATCGAAGGCGGGACTTGCCGCATGATGCGGCGCGCATGGCATCCGTCGGGTTTCGACTTCATCGTCGGCGATCCCGGTGCGCGGGACCGATCCGCGCGCTGCGCTCGGCGTTGGCCGATCGGCAGTCTTTCCTGGGCCGTGGCCGAAGCTTACCTTCGTGATTGGACAGCAACCTGATGTGTCCGGGGTGAAGGGTTCCAGCCGCTGCATGTGACATGCCGTGATGCGTGCGCCGACCGACGCGTGCGTTGTTACGACACCGATGATATCAATGCTTGCATTTCATCGGCACATCGATATCATTGATATCAATCTGGCTGGGAGGGCTTATGGCAAATCTACTGGTGCGTAATGTGGACGACGATATTGTTCAGAGCCTGCGTGAGCAGGCGGCGGCGAATGGCCGGAGCGCGGAAGCCGAACATCGGGCCATTCTCGCGGATGCGCTTCGCGGGCCGAAGCGGAGGACGTTCGCGCAAGTGCTGGCGAGCATGCCCAAGGTTGGCGAGGACGCGGATTTCGCGCGCGTGCAGGATTCGGGCGAGGGCGGGCATGTTTTTTACTTGACACGAACATCATCAGCGAAATCAGAAAGGGCAAGCGAAGCGATCCGGGCGTGCGGGCATTCTTCCGGGAAGCCGAGCGTGATGCGAGCGCCCTTTATCTTTCGGTCGTGACGGTGTCCGAGTTGCGGCGCGGTGTCGACATGATCCGCCATCGCGGCGATCACCGGCAGGCTTCGACGCTCGAGACCTGGCTGACGGCGATGCTGGCCGACTACGCGTCGAACATCCTGCCGGTCGATTCGGAGGTTGCCCAGCTGTGGGGGAAACTGCGCTCGCGGCATCCGGAGAACGCACTCGACAAGCTGATTGCCGCCACGGCGTTGATCAACGATCTCACCGTCGTCACGCGCGACACCGCCGATTTCGAGGCGACCGGCGTCAGGCTGCTGAATCCGTTCGCGTAGCGTTGCGACGGCGCGCCTGTCCGGCGCGCCGCCGTGCGCATGCCGCGCCATGCCCGCCCAGGGCGTCCGGCCGCTCGCCCCACCGTGTCCCGGCTCTTCCGGATCACGCACGCGGTTCGTCCCGCTCCCCCCTCCGCGCCTCGTCCCAACAGACGATGTGACGCCTTCCCCGACCGGCCAGAATCCTTTCACGAACACCGGATTCCGAACGAGGAGGAGGTAGACATGATCGATGTCCGAGCGCTCGGCTATGTCGTCGTCGAGGCGACGCGCGTCGACGCGTGGCGGCGCTACGCGGAAGACGTGCTGGGCATGCAGGCGCTCGACGCACCCGACGGCGCGCTGTACCTGAAGATGGACGAACGCGATTTCCGCTATCTGATCGTGCCGGGCCCGGTCGACCGCTACCAGGCGTCGGGCTGGGAACTGCCCGACGGCGCCGCCTTCGACGCCGCCTGCGCGGCGTTGCAGCGAGCGGGCGTCGAGGTCGGGCGCGCGTCCCGCGCAGAAGCCGCGCTGCGCCGCGTGCAGGCGATGGCGTGGTGCGCGGATCCGTCCGGCAATCGTCATGAGCTGTACTGGGGCGCGCGCTGCGATTTCCGCCGCTTCGCATCGCCGCTCGGCGTGTCGCGCTTCGTCACGGGCGACATGGGGCTCGGCCACGCGGTGCTGCCCGCGCCGCAGTTCGACGCGACCGACGCGTTCGTGCGCGGCGTGCTCGGCTTCGAATTGTCCGACCTCTATCGTGTGAAATTCACCACCGATCCGGCCGAACCGGAGAAACGCATCCATTTCATGCACTGCCGCAACGCACGCCACCACAGCCTCGGGCTGTTCGAGATGGCCGTGCCGTCCGGCTGCGTGCACGTGATGGCAGAAGTCGATTCGGTGGACGAGGTCGGTCGCGCGCTCGACCGGGTGGCCGCGCACGCGGTGAAGCTGTCCGCGACGCTCGGGCGGCACTGCAACGACCAGATGATCTCGTTCTACATGAAGACGCCCGGCGGCTTCGATCTCGAGTACGGCTTCGGCGGCCTGACGGTCGACTGGCCTCGGCATTCGGTGTTCGAAGCGACCAAGGTGAGCCAGTGGGGCCACGACTTCAGCATCGGATACCGGTGACGCGCATGATGAAACCTCTCGACAAGACGATGTCCGCGCGCGACGTGGTCGCGCAGCTTGCCGACGGCATGACGATCGGCATCGGCGGATGGGGGCCGCGGCGCAAGCCGATGGCGCTGGTGCGCGAGATCGCGCGCTCGGGGCTGAAGGCGCTGACGATCGTTGCCTACGGCGGGCCCGACGTCGGCCTGCTGTGCGCGGCGGACAAGATCCGCAAGGTCGTATTCGGCTTCGTGTCGCTCGACGCGATCCCGCTCGAACCGCATTTCCGCCGCGCCCGCGAGCAGGGTCGCATCGACGTGTTCGAACTCGACGAGGGCATGCTGCAACTCGGCCTGCGCGCGGCGGCGGCGCGGTTGCCGTTCCTGCCGACGCGCGTGGGGCTTGGCACCGCGCTGCTCGATCACGCGCCGCGGCTGCGCACGATACGGTCGCCCTATGACGACGGCGAGACGCTCATCGCGATGCCGGCCATCGAACTCGACGTCGCGCTGCTGCACGTGAACGCGGCCGACCGGATGGGCAACACGCGCATCGACGGCCCCGATCCGTTCTTCGATGCCTGGATGGCGCGCGCCGCGACGCGCTGCTACGTCTCGACCGAGGTGCTCGACGCGTCGCTCGCGAGCGACGATCTCGACGGCGCGCGCCGCAGCCCGTTCGAGCGCTCGCTCGTCTCGGGCGTGGTTCACGCGCCGGGCGGCGCGCATCCGACGTCGTGCGGGCCGGCCTACGGCTGGGATCTGCCGCACCTGCGCGCGTACTGCGCGAGCGCGGAGGACGACGCGCGGGCCGCCGCTTATGTGCGCGACGTGGTGGGCCGGGACGAACGAGCGTACCTGGACGGTGTAGGCGGCTTGTCGCACGTGACGGCGCTGCCGTTGCCGATTCTGTAAAGGAGCGTCTGTGAGCGATTCTCTCGACCTTTCCCTCGCGGAACTGATGATCGTCGCCGCCGCGCGGCTCTGGCGCGGCGACGGCGAAGTACTGGCGACGGGGATCGGCACGGGGCCCCGGCTGGCGGCCGGCCTCGCGCGCCTCGCGTACAACGGCGGCCTGATGCTGACCGACGGCGAGGCGTATCTGGTCGAGGCTCCCGTGCCGCTCGGCCCGCGCCCGGACGGCTACCGCGTACAGGCGAGCGGCTGGATGCCCTACGAGCGCGTGTTCGACTGCCTGTGGCACGGGCGCCGCCATGCGCTCGTGATGCCGACGCAGATCGACCGCTTCGGCCAGGCGAACATCTCGCGGCTCGGCGGCGACCCCGCCCGCCCGGCCACCCAACTGCTCGGCGCACGCGGCTTCCCCGGCAATTCGACGAGCCATGCGAATTCGTTCTTCGTCAGCGGTCATGGCAAGCGCACGTTCGTGGCGGGGGAGGTCGACATGGTCTGCACGATCGGCTACAACCCGGCGCGCCGCCTGCCCGGCATGAGGACCTTCGTCGACCTGCGCGGCATCGTCACCGATCTGTGCGTGATGGATTTCGGCGGCCCCGACCACGCGATCCGCGTGTGCTCGCTGCATCCGGGCGTGAGCTTCGACGAGGTGCAGGACGCGACGGGCTTCGAACTCGCCGCGCATCCGGAACTGGGCGCGACGGCCGCGCCGGATGCGGAGGATCTGCGCATCGTCCGCGCGCTCGATCCGCACAACCTGCGCGCGGCGATCGTGCGCGGCAATCCGGCGCCGCGCCGGGGATGAGGTCCGACATGGAAGGCGCGCAATCCCGGTTCGCCGACGGTGTGGTCGGCTACGCGCTCGAGGAGGGCATCGCGACGATCACGATGAACCGCCCCGAGTATCACAACGCGCAGAACGCGAAGATGACCTATGCGCTCGACGCCGCGTTCCGGCGCGCCGCGCACGACGACGCGGTGAAGGCGATCGTGCTCGCGGGCGCGGGCAAGCATTTCTCGGCCGGCCACGACATCGGCACGCCCGGCCGCGACATCGACGAATCGTTCGAACGCACGTCGCTGTGGTACGACCACGTCGGCAAGGAGGGCGGCGAGTTCCTCTATGCGCGCGAACAGGAGGTCTACCTCGGCATGTGCCGCCGCTGGCGCGATCTGCCGAAGCCGACCATCGCGATGGTCCAGGGCGCATGCATCGCGGGCGGACTGATGCTGGCGTGGGTGTGCGACCTGATCGTCGCGTCGGAAGACGCATTCTTTGCCGATCCCGTCGTGCGGATGGGGATTCCGGGCGTCGAGTATTTCGCGCACGCCTATGAGTTGAATCCGCGCATCGCGAAGGAATTCCTGTTCCTCGGCGAGCGGATGCCGGCCGAGCGCGCCTACCAGATGGGGATGGTCAATCGCGTGGTGCCGCGCGAGCGTCTGCGCGACGCGACCCATGCGATTGCGGCGCGGATCGCGACGATGCCGCGCCTCGGGCTCGCGCTGACGAAGCAGGCGTTGAACCACGTCGAGGAACTGCAGGGCAAGCGCGCGGCGATGGATGCCGCGTTCGCCTGGCATCACTTCGCCCACGCGCACAACGAGCTGGTCAGCGGCGATCGCCTCGGCGGCCACGACGCGCGCAGCATGGCCCGCTCGCAGCGCGAACCGGACGGCGCGTCCGAGGGCGAGGCGCGCGCGCCGGCCGCGATCGGGCCGGCCGCCGTATGAGCCTGACGCTCCACACGCCGCTCTGCGACCTGCTCGGCTGCCGCCATCCGGTCGTGCAGACGGCGATGGGCTGGGTTGCCGACGCACGGCTCGTCGCGGCCACGAGCAACGCGGGCGGCTTCGGCTTCCTGGCCGGCGCGACGCTCGAACCCGAACATGTCGAGGCCGAGATCCTGAAGGTCAAGTCACTGACCGAGCAGCCGTTCGGCATCAACTTCCACCTGTTCCAGAAGAACGCGGAGCAGCTCGTCGATCTGGCGATCAAGCACCGGCTGCGCGCGGTGAGCTATGGCCGGGGCCCGGACGCGAACACGATCCGCCGCTTCAAGCGCGCGGGCATCGTCTGCATGCCGACCGTCGGCGCGCCGAAGCACGCGGCGAAGGCGGTCGAACTCGGCGCGGACATCGTGACCGTGCAGGGCGCGGAAGGCGGCGGCCACACCGGCCCGGTGCCGACCACGCTGCTGCTGCCGACGGTGCTCGACGCCGTGCAGGTGCCCGTCGTCGCGGCCGGCGGCTTCTTCGACGGGCGCGGGCTCGCGGCGGCGCTCGCGTACGGTGCGGCCGGCATCGCGATGGGCACGCGTTTCCTGATGAGCGCGGATTCGCCGGTGCCGCGCGCGACGCTCGAGCGCTACCTCGCGGTCGGCGATCCGGCGCGCATCCGCGTGTCCGACGCGCTCGACGGCCTGCCGCAACGCATGATCGACAACCCGTGCCTGTCGACGCTCGAACGCTTCGGCCCGCTGCGCCGCGCGCTGTACGCGCTGCGGACGGCGCAGGCATGGAGGCGGCAGAGCGGTCTGGGTGCAGGCCAGATGCTCGGCCTGGCGCTCAAGGCGCTGCGCGAGCACGACTATACGGTGAGCCAGACGCTGATGGCGGCGAATGCGCCGTTCCTGATCCGGCGCGCCATCGTCGAGGGCGTGCCCGACGAAGGCGTGCTGCCGAGCGGCCAGGCGGCGGCGATGATCGGCGCGCTCGAATCGTGCGATGCGCTGATCGCGAGGATCGTCGCGGACGCTGCCGCACGGCTCGATGCGCTGGCCGTGCTGCGCGGTTCGGCGGCGACACAGGACACTTGAACGACCTGACCGGGAGACGGAACAGATGACGGAGTCCAAGCACGCGGCCGGCGCCAAGCCGTTCCGGATCGACCGCGCCGACGGCATCGCCGAGCTCGTGATCGCGCATCCGCCCGTCAACGCGCTCGACGCGCAGGGCTGGCACGCGCTCGCGCAGGCGCTCGACGCGCTCGGCGCCGACGACGAGGTGCATGTGATCGTCGTGCGGGCCGAGGGGCGAGGGTTTTGCGCGGGAGTCGATATCAAGGAGCTGGCCGCGCATCCGGGCCGGATCGTGGCGGTCAACGCGGGCAACCACCGGACCTTCCGCGCGCTGCACCGCAATCCGAAGCCGGTGATAGCGGCCGTCCACGGCTTCGTGCTCGGCGGCGGGATCGGCATCTGCGGCGCGGCCGACATCATCGTCGCGGCGGACTGCGCGCGCTTCGGCGTCCCGGAGATCGACCGCGGCGCGATGGGCGGCGGCGCCCACCTGCAGCGCCTGTTCGGCATCCAGAAGACGCGGGCCCTGTATTTCACGGGCGGCATGATCGATGCGGCCGAAGCGTATCGGCTCGGCGCGATCGAGCAGGTCGTGGCGCGCGACGCGCTGCGCGACGCGGCGCTCGCGCTCGCCCGCAGGATCGGCGCGAAGAGCCCCGCGATGTTGCGGCTCGCGAAGGAGGCGTTGAACGGCGTCGAGGACGGCGATCTCGAAGACAAGTACCGCTGGGAGCAGGGCTTCACGTTGCAGGCGTACCTGACGCAGGACTCGGCCGAAGCGCGCGCGGCATTCGTCGAGAAGCGCGATGCGCGCTTCGGCGAGCCGGCGTCGACACCGGTGGCGGAGGCGCGTACATGAACCTGACCTATACCGCCGGGCAGCGCGCGCTGCGCGCGGAGATCCGCGACTGGCTCGCGGCCCACGCGCCGCGCGAACGGCTGCCGAGCTTCGATACCGAGGCCGGCTTCGCCGCGCACCGCGCCTGGGAGCGCACGCTGCACGCGGGCCGCTGGAGCATGGTCACCTGGCCGCGCGAGCTGGGCGGGCGCGGCTGCGACCTGATCGAGTGGCTGATCTTCGAGGAGGAGTACTGGCGCGCGGACGCGCCGATGCGCGTGAACCAGAACGGCCTGTTCCTGCTCGGCCCGACGCTGATGGAGGTCGGCACGGCGGAGCAGAAGGCGCGTTTTCTGCCCGCGATGGCGGCGGGCGAGCACGTGTGGGCGCAGGGGTGGTCGGAGCCGAACGCGGGTTCGGACATGGCCGCGATCCGCGCCACGGCGCTGCGCAGCGGCGACGAATATGTGCTGAACGGCCAGAAGATCTGGTCGACCCGCGCGGTGTGGGCCGACTGGCTGTTCGGGCTGTTCCGCAGCGATCCCGGCTCGTCGCGCCATCGCGGCCTGAGTTTCCTGATGGTGCCGTTGTCCGCGCCGGGCATCACGGTGCGGCCGATCCGCCAGCTCAACGGACAGACGGGCTTCGCGGAGATCTTTTTCGACGACGTGCGCGTGCCGGTCGACCATCGTCTCGCGGCGGAAGGCGCGGGCTGGCAGGTCGCGATGGCGACGGCCGGCTTCGAGCGCGGGCTGATGCTGCGCTCGCCCGCGCGCTTCCAGCGCACCGCACAGGCGCTGCGCGACCTGTATCTCGCGCACCGCGGCAGCGCCGATCGCGACCCGGCGCTGCGCGAGCGCGTCGCCGCCGCCTGGATGGATGCGCAGGCCTATGCGCTGTCGACCTACGCCACCGCGAGCCGGCTGCGCAAGGGTGGCCATATCGGCGCGGAGTCGAGCACCAACAAGGTGTTCTGGTCGGAACTGGACCTGCGCATGCACCAGGCCGCGCTCGACATCCTCGGCGCGCACGGCGGGATCGTCCCGCGGACGGCCGCGCAGCACGCGGTGCTCGGCCACTGGCTCGACGGCTTCCTGTTCGCGCAGGCCGGCCCGATCTACGCGGGCACCAACGAGATCCAGCGCAACATCATCGCCGAACGGATGCTCGGCATGCCGCGCGCGTAGCCGCGCCCCACCATCCTATAGAACGGAACGCGCATGGACTTCGTATTCGATGCCGACCAGGAAGCGCTCGCGCAAAGCGTGAAGCGCCTGTTGATGATCGAGATGACGCCCGAACTGATCCGCGAACTGTGGACGACGCCGACAGGACGCTCCGAGGCCCTGTGGTCGTTGCTCGTGTCGCAGGGGCTGACGGCCGTGTCGGTGCCCGAGGCATACGGCGGGCTCGGCCTGGGCGAAGTCGAATGGGCGCTGTTCGCCCAGACCTACGGCTATTTCGCCGGCCCGGAGCCGCTGCTCGAAACCGGGCTCGTCGCGGCCGGCGTGCTGGGCGGGCTGCCCGTGAGCGACTGGCGGGACGCGCTGCTGCGCAAGCTCGCGGCAGGGCGGGCGCGCGTCGCGCTGGTGCATCCCGTGAACCCCTACGCGGAGGACGTGCACGTGGCGGATACGCTGCTGTGCGAGCACCGCGGCGAGTTGCATCGCATCGATCCGGCGCGCTGCGAATGGCGCGCGGTCGAGAGCATCGACCCGTCGCGGCGTCTGTTCACGCTCGACTGGACGCCGTCGGCCGACACCCGCGTCGCCCGCGCCGACACCGCCGCGCCGCTGCTGGCGCGGGCGCTCGATCACGGCGCATTCGCGACCGCCGCGCAGCTGCTCGGCCTCACGCAGCGCGTACTCGACGTCGCGATCGACTACAGCGCGCAGCGCAAGCAGTTCGACAGGGCGATCGGCGCGTACCAGGCGGTCAAGCATCTGCTTGCGGACGTCGCGATCCGCCACGAGTTCGCGCGACCGGTGGTCGCGCGCGCCGCGCAGGCGATCGCCGCCGACCACCCGCAGCGCGCGATGCTGGTGTCGCATGCGAAGCTCGCCGCGACGGCCGCGGCACAGCTGGCCGCGCGCCACGCGATGCAGGTGCACGGCGCGATCGGCTACACGTGGGATCTCGATCTGCAGATCTTCATGAAGCGCATCTGGGCGTTCGCCGGCAGCTGGGGCGACAGCGCCTTCCACAAGGCCCGCGTGGCCGACGCGATCGTCGGCGACGCGCTGCCGATCGGCCCCGCGCAGACCTTCGACTTCGAGGAGCAAGCATGACCCAAGCCTATATCGTCGATGCGCTGCGCACGCCCACCGGCCGCCGCGGGGGCGGGCTCGCGCACGTGCATGCGGCCGACCTCGGCGGTTTCGTGCTGAAGACGCTCGTCGAGCGCAACGCGATTCCCGCCGACGACTACGACGACGTGATCTTCGGCTGCGTCGACACGATCGGCCCGCTGGCGGGCAACATCGCGCGCACCTGCTGGCTCGCGGCCGGTCTGCCGCTGCAGGTGCCGGGCGTGACCGTCGATCGTCAATGCGGCTCGTCCCAGCAGGCCGTGCATTTTGCCGCGCAGGCGGTGATGAGCGGTGTGCAGGACGTCGTCGTCGCGGGCGGCGTCCAGACGATGACGCAGATTCCGATCTCGTCGGCGATGACCTGCGCGGCGCCGCTCGGCTTCGCCGACCCGTTTTCCGGCAGCGTGGGCTGGCGCGCGCGTTTCGGCGATGCGCCCGTGTCGCAGTTCGTCGCCGCCCAGCGGATCGCCGATCGCTGGAACCTGTCGCGCGACGCGATGGAGCGCTATGCGCTCGAAAGCCACCGCCGCGCGACGGCGGCGATCGAGTCCGGCCATTTCGCGCGCGAGATCGTGCCGCTCGAAGGCGTGACGCACGACGAGACGCCACGCCCCGACACGACGCTCGCGAAGATGGCGGCGCTCGAACCGCTGACGCCGGGCGGTTCGCTCACGGCCGCCGTCGCGAGCCAGACCGGCGACGCGGCCGCGGCGCTCCTGATCGTGTCCGAGGCGGCGCTGAAGCGCTACGGCCTCACGCCGCGCGCGCGCATTCATCACCTGGGCGTGTACGGCGACGATCCGCTGTGGATGCTCACGGCCCCGATCGAGGCGACGCAGAGGGCGCTCCGCAAGAGCGGCCTCGAGTGGTCGCGGATCGATAGCGTCGAAATGAACGAGGCGTTCGCATCGGTGGCGTTGGCGTGGCTGGCCGAGACGCGCTTCCCGCACGAGAAAACCAATCCGAACGGCGGCGGGATCGCGCTCGGCCATCCGCTCGGCGCGACCGGCGCGCGGCTGATGACGACGCTGCTGCACGAGCTGGAGCGCACGGGCGGCCGCTACGGCATGCAGGCGATGTGCGAGGGCGGCGGCCTCGCGAACGTCACGCTCATCGAGCGCCAGTGAGCGCGTCATCTTCAACGGAGCACCGCATGGGAATCTGTAACGGACGCACGGTCGTCATCACGGGTGCCGGCGGCGGGCTGGGGCGCGAATACGCGTTCGCGTTCGCCGCCGAAGGCGCATCGGTCGTCATCAACGACCTCCGGCGCGACGCCGCGCAGGCCGTGTGCGACGAGATCGCGCGGCGCGGCGGACGCGCGCTCGCGAACTCGGACGACATCACGAACGTCGCCACCGCGCAGCGTATCCTCGATGCCGCGCGCGATGCATTCGGCGAGGTGCAGGTGCTCGTCAACAACGCAGGCATCTGCCGCGACAGGATGTTCACGAGCCTGACCGAGCAGGACTGGGACGAGGTGATGCGGGTGCATCTGCGCGGTCATTTCTGCCTGTCGAGCCTGCTGGCGCGCGCGTGGCGCGATGCGGCGAAAGCCGGCAATCGCGTCGACGCGCGGATCGTCAACACGACTTCAGGCGCCGGCCTGCAAGGCTCCATCGGCCAGTCGAACTACGGCGCGGCGAAGGCCGGCATCGCGGCGCTGACGCTGATGCAGTCGGCCGAACTGCGGCGCTACGGCGTGTGCGTGAATGCGCTCGCGCCGGCCGCGCGCACCTCGATGACCGAAGGCGCGTTCGCGGAGCGGATGCGCAAGCCTGACGACGGCAGCTTCGACTACTTCGATCCCGCCAACGTCGCGCCGCTCGTCGTGTGGCTCGGCAGCACGCTGTCGGGCGACGTGACGGGGCAGGTGTTCGAGGTCGAGGGTGGCGTGATCGCGCTGGCGGAAGGCTGGCGCACGGGCCCGCGCGTCGATCGCGGCGCGCGTTGGGCGCCGCGCGACGTCGGTTCGGCCGTCGCGCGGCTGCTGGGCGATGCGCGGCCGGCGCAGCCTGTCTACGGGAGCTGAGCGATGGATCTCGCGCTCACCGACGAACAGACGATGATCCGCGCCGCGGCGGCCGACGTGCTGGCCGAACGCAGCGCGTCGGCCGAGGTGCGCCGCGCGCTCGCACGCTCCGCCGGCCGCGACGATGCGCTGTGGACGACGCTCGCGGGCGAACTCGGCTGGAATGCGCTCGCGCTGCCGGAGGCGGTGGGCGGGACGGGGCTCGGCGCGGTCGAGCAGATGCTGCTCATGGAGCAGCTCGGCGCGCGCCTCGCTTGCGTGCCGTATTTTCCGACGACGTGCCTGGCGGCGACCGCGCTCGCGCAGTGCGCCACGCCCGTGGCGAGCGCATGGCTTTCGAAGCTTGCCGAAGGCGCGTGCAGCGCGACGCTCGCGTTGCCGCTCGAACCCCCGTTCGGTCGCGCGGTGGGCGCATGGCCGCTGCCCGTCTCCGCCACGGCCGTGGGCGGCGGCTATGCGTTGTCCGGCACGATTCCGTACGTCATCGACGGCGCGCGCGCCGATCTGCTGCTCGTGCCGTCGCGGATCGGGAGCGAAGGGCAGTCGATCTCGCTGTTCGCCGTCGACGCCGCTGCGGCATCGGGCCTGGCCGCCGCGCCGCTCGACACGCTCGACGCGACCCGGCCCATAGCCCGTATCGTGCTCGACGCGACCCGGGTGCGTCGCGACGCGCGGCTTGCCGCCGGCCGCGATGCCGCGCGCGTGCTCGAACGCGGCGCATGGTTCGCCGCGCTCGCGCTGGCGGCCGAGCAGGTCGGCGGCGCGCAGCAGTGCCTCGACCTGACGCTGGCCTACACGAGCCAGCGCGTGCAGTTCGGCCGTGCGATTGCGTCGTTCCAGGTCGTCAAGCATCGCTGCGCGCAGATGATGGTGCTGATCGAGTCGGCGCGCTCGGCCGTGTTCGGCGCCGCGCGCGCGTGGGATGCGGCGGCGGGCGCGACGCCGGGCGCCGCGCTGTGCGCGGACATCGCGGCCGCGAAGGTCGCCGCGAACGAGGCTTGCGCATTCGGCGCGCAGGAAGCGATCCAGCTTCACGGCGGCGCCGGCTTCACGTGGGAATACGACCCGCATCTCTTTTTCAAGCGCGCACAGGCTTCGGGCGCGCAGTTCGGCGCCACGCCGCAACTGCTCGAATGGATCGCGCGCCATGCGATCGACGGCGGCGCGCCGGCGCGAGAGGGCGCGACCGCCGCATCCGTCGCGACACGCGCGCGCCCGTCCGCGCACCGAGCAGGAGCGCGGCCATGAACGGCGCATCGCGGGAACGGCAATTGAGTCATGAAGTCGCCGACTGGGTGGCGTCGCACCTCACGGGCGAGTTCGCCTGCCTGAGGCACCGCGGCGGCCCGGGCGACGAGGAGGCGTGGCCCGAACTGCGCAAGGCCTGGGAGCGGGAGCTGGCGCGCGGCGGCTGGACCGGCCTCGGCTGGCCGGCCGAGGCGGGCGGGCGCGGCTTCACGGTGGCCGAGCAGGTGATCTTCCACGAAGCCTATGCGCGCGCGGGTGGGCCGGGACGCATGGGGCATATCGGCGAAGGGCTGCTCGGGCCCACGCTCGTGGCGTGCGGCACCGACGACCAGCGTGCGCGCTTCCTGCCCGCCATCCTGGCCGGCACGCAGTTCTGGTGCCAGGGCTATTCGGAACCGGGCGCGGGTTCCGATCTCGCGAACCTGCGCACGCGCGCCGCGCAGGAGGCGGACGGCTCGTGGCGGGTGAGCGGCCAGAAAGCCTGGACGTCGCTCGCGCGCGACGCCGACTGGATCTTCGTGCTCGCGCGCAGCGACGCCGGATCGCGCGGCAGCCAGGGACTGTCGTTTCTGCTGATGCCGCTCGACCAGCCCGGCATCGAGATCCGGCCGATCCGGCAGATCAACGGCGGCGCCGAATTCAACGAGGTGTTCTTCGACGGCGCGCGCGCCGGGGCGTGCGATCTCGTTGGCGCGCCGGGCGAGGGCTGGCGGATCGCGATGACGCTGCTCGGCTTCGAGCGCGGCGTGTCGACGCTCGGCCAGCAGATGCAGTTCGTGCGCGAGCTTGAATGGGTGATCGATGCCGCGCGCGCGTCGGGCGCGGACCGCGAGCCCGTGCTGCGCCAGCGGATCGGCCGCGCCTGGGCCGGGCTGCGCGTGATGCGCTACAACGCGCTGCGCATGCTGTCGGGCGCGGACGGCGCAGCGGGCGCGCCGCTGCGCCGCGAGGCGCTGATCTACAAGTACCAGTGGTCGAACTGGCACCGCGACCTGGGTCAGCTCGCGATGGACGCGCTCGGCGCGCGCGCGAACGTGATCGATCCGTCCGACGAGCTGCTCACCCGCCTGCAGCGCCTGTTCCTGTTCTCCCGCGCGGACACGATCTACGCCGGCACCAATGAGATCCAGCTCAACATCATGGCCGAGCGCGGGCTCGGCATGCCGAGGGAACCGCGAGGCCAAGCATGACTGAACCCGACCGCATCAACGAAGCGCCCCCCTACGTGCCCGGCCACCGGCTGCTCGCCGGGAAGGCGGTGCTCGTCACCGCCGCCGCGGGCGCCGGCATCGGCTACGCCGCCGCACGCCGCTGCGCGGAGGAGGGCTGTCGCGCGCTGTTCATCTCCGACCTCCACGAGAAGCGCCTCGAACAGGCCGTCGACACGCTGCGCGCCGAAACGGGGCTGCGGCGCATCCACGGGCGGCTCGGCAACGTCGCGGTGGAGGACGACGTGCGGGCGCTCGTCGCGGCCGCCGAGGCGCAGCTCGACGGCGTCGACGTCCTGATCAACAACGCGGGGCTGGGGGGAACCCGGCGGATCGTCGAAATGGACGATGCCGAATGGTCGCGCGTGATCGACATTAGCCTGACCGGGACGTTCCGGATGATGCGCGCGATGCTGCCGCACATGCAGGCCCGCGGCCGCGGCGTGATCGTCAACAACGCCTCGGTGCTCGGCTGGCGCGCGCAGGCGGAGCAGGCGCACTACGCGGCGGCGAAGGCCGGCGTGATGGCGCTCACGCGCTGCGCGGCGCTCGAAGCCGCGCCGTATGGCGTGCGCATCAACGCGGTCGCGCCGAGCCTCGCGATGCACGAATTTCTGAAGAAGTCGGCGCCGGCCGACTTGCTGAATCAACTGGCGGCGCGCGAGGCGTTCGGGCGCGCCGCCGAAGTCTGGGAGGTCGCCAACGTGATGGTGTTTCTTGCAAGTGACTACGCCTCGTATCTGACGGGCGAAGTGCTGTCGGTCAGCAGCCAGCGCGCATGACGAGCGCCATTTCCCACTTCGCGCGCGCGCGGCCTCGCGTGTTCGCGCATCCCGGCGAGCTGGCGGCGGCCGTGGGCGAAACGCTCGGCGCGAGCGCATGGCTCGCGATCGACCAAATCCGCATCGACGGCTTTGCCGAGGTGACGGGCGACCACCAGTGGGTGCATGTCGATCCCGCGCGCGCGAAAGCCGGCCCGTTCGGCGCCTGCATCGCGCACGGCTACCTGACGCTCGCGCTCGTCAACGCCTTCCTGCCGCAGATCGTACGCATCGACGGCGCGCGCTTCGGCGTCAACTACGGCTGCGACCGGATCCGCTTTCCGGCGGCCGTGAAGGTCGGCGCGCGCGTGCGCGGCATCGGCGAGCTGCTGCGCGTCGAGCCGTTCGACGACGGCGTGCAGGCATGGATCCGCGTGACGGTCGAGATCGAAGATGGCGACAAGCCCGGCTGCGTTGCCGACACGATCAGCCGCTACTACCTTGGAGCACCGGACAGATGACTGACGCCGTGATTGTTTCCGTCGCGCGCACGCCGATCGGCAAGGCGTTTCGCGGGATCTTCAACGACACCGAGGCGCCCGCGCTCGGCGGTCACGTGGTGCGCGCCGCGCTGGCGCGCGCCGGCGTCGCGCCGCACGAGGCCGACGACGTGCTGATGGGGTGCGCCGCCCAGCAGGGGACGCAAGGCTACAACATCGGCCGGCTGTCGGCTGCCGCGGCGGGCCTGCCCGCCTCGGTGCCCGGCATGGCGATCGACCGGATGTGCTCGTCGGGACTGGTGTCGATCGCGGTCGCCGCGCGCAGCGTCGCCGCGGGCGATGCGCGGATCGTCGTCGCGGGCGGCGTCGAGTCGATCTCGCTCACGCAGAACCGGCACAAGAACGCCTATCGCGCCCGTTCGCAGGCCGTGCTCGCGCATCAGCCGTCCGCCTACATCGCGATGATGGAGACAGCCGAGATCGTGTCGCGCCGCTACGGCATCTCGCGCGCCGCCCAGGACGAATTCGCGCTGCGCAGCCATCGGCGCACCGCCGAGGCGCAGGCGGCGGGACGCTTCGAGGCGGAGATCGCGGGGCTCGACGTGCGGCGCGCGCTGTTCGACAAGGACGGCAAGCCGGCCGGGCACGAAGACGTGCGGGCGGCGCGCGACGAAGGCGTGCGCGCGGACACGACGGCCGAGCGGCTCGCGGCGCTGAGCCCGTCGTGGCGCGGCGGCGATACGGTCGCGCAGGGCGCGTTCGTCACGGCCGGCAATGCGTCCCAGCTGTCGGACGGGGCGGCCGCCGTGGTCGTGATGTCGCGCGCCGAGGCGACGCGCCGCGGCCTCGCGCCGCTCGGCGCGTTTCGCGGGATCGTGGTCGTCGGCTGCGAACCGGACGAAATGGGGATCGGCCCGGTGTTCGCGATCCCGGCGCTGCTCGGGCGCTTCGGGCTTGCCGTGCGCGACGTCGGGCTGTGGGAACTGAACGAGGCATTCGCGTGCCAGGTGCTGTATTGCCGCGACCGGCTCGGCATTCCCGACGAACGGCTGAACGTCGACGGCGGCGCGATCGCGCTCGGCCACCCGTTCGGGATGTCCGGCGCGCGGATGACGATGCATGCGCTGCTCGAAGGCGCGCGGCGCGGCGTGCGATACGTGGTCGTCACGATGTGCGTCGGTGGTGGAATGGGCGCCGCCGCGCTGTTCGAGGTGGGCGCATCGCCGCGGCCGGGATGACACGGTGGCGATCCCGGGCCATCCGGAACCCTGACGTCGACCGTCGGCCCGGACCGGCGCACGGTATCCACGGCGGAGCGCGGTGCCGCAGCGCGCCTGAGCGCCCACGCCGGACGACATGAGCGCTGAGGCGCTGGACAGGAGACAAGCAATGAAACGAACCTTGCCCGGACTGGCGATGTCGGCGCTCGTCCTCGGTGCCGCGCTGTTCGCGTTTGCGCCGCGCCCGCTGCCGGCGTTTCCCGCGACCTCGATCCAGGCGGATCGCCTGCAAATCAACGGTCTGGCAAGGGCCGGCGCGCGCCTCGTCGCGGTCGGCGAGCGCGGCGTGATCCTGCTGAGCGACGACGGCGGCTGGAACTGGCGGCAGCCGGCCATCACGCCCGACCGTCCGGCGACGCTGACGCAGGTGGATTTCATCTCGCCGACGCTCGGCATCGCGGTCGGCCACGACGGCCGGATTCTCCGCAGCGAGGACGCGGGCGCGCACTGGCGCGAGGTGCGCGTCGATCACGTGCATTCCGATCCGCTGCTGTCCGTCTGGGGCAGCGCGCGCGGCTCGCTGTTCGCGGCCGGCAGCTTCGGCGTGCTGCTGCACTCGGGCGATGCCGGCGCGACCTGGCGGACCGTGACGATACCTGCCGGGGATCGTCATCTGAACGCGGTCGTCGGCGACGGGCGCGGCAATGTGCTGATCGTGGGCGAGAGCGGCTTGCTGCTGCGCTCGACCGACGACGGCGCGACCTGGGACACGCGGCCTTCGCCGTATGCCGGTTCGCTGTTCGGCGCGCTGATGCTCGCGAACGGCGACTGGATCGCCTACGGAATGCGCGGCAACGTGCTGCGCAGCACCGATCGCGGGGAAACCTGGGCGCACGTGGACAGCCGCGTGCCCGCGTCGTATTTCGGCGCGGCGCAACGGGCGAGCGGAGAACTGGTGCTGGTCGGCCAGGGCGGCGCGATCGTCGCATCGCGCGACAACGGGCTGAGCTTCGACGTGCGCAAGCAGGGCGGCGTGCAGAGTCTCGCGGCCGTGCTCGACATGGGGCATGGCGCGCTGTTGCTCGGCGGCGAGGCCGGCATCACGCGGCTTGCCGCCTCGCCGTCCTGACCGGGGCGCGCCCGCCGGCTCGCCGCTCGGCAACCCGATTCGCCGCCTGCTCCCGCTCCGCCCGCCCGTTTCGACACGAGAATGCCATGTACGACGCGTCACCCCCCACCGGCTCCGTTCCCGCATCCCGCCTCGCCGCGTTCGTCGAGCGGTGCGCCGCGGCGATCATGTTCCGGCGCCGTGCGCTGATGCTGCTTGGCGTCGCGCTCACGCTTGCGCTCGGCTGGTCGGCGACGCGGCTCAGGCTCGATCCGGGTTTCAACAAGATGATCCCGATGCAGCACCCGTACATGCAGATGTTCGAACGCTATGCGGGCGCGTTCCCGGGCGCGAACACGATCCTCGTGAGCCTGCGCTGGAAGGGCCCGGGCGACATCTACAACCCGCTCTTCATGGACGCGCTGCGCCATGCGACCGACGACGTATTCTTCATCCCCGGCGTGAACCGCTCGCGCGTGTTCTCGCTGTTCACGCCGAACGTCCATTACACCGAGGTGACCGAGGCGGGCTTTCGCGGCGACGTGGTCGTGCCGGGCCGGTTCTCGAGCGCGGATCCCGACGATCTCGCCAAGGTGCGCCGCAATGTCGCGCGTTCGGGGCAGATCGGCCGGCTCGTCGGCAACGATCTGAAGTCGGCGCTGATCCGCGCCGAGCTGCGCGAGACCGATCCGATAACCGGCAAGCGGCTCGACTACGGCGCGGTCGCGCGCCAACTGGAGGAGATTCGCGCCCGCTACGCGGGGCAGGGCGTCGAGGTGAACATCATCGGCTTCGCGAAGCTCGTCGGCGATGTCGAGGCAGGCATCGCGGGCGTGATGGCGTTCTTCGCGCTCGCGTTCCTGATCACGGCCGCGCTGCTGCTGGCCTATACGCGTTCGCCGAGGACCAGCGCACTCGCGCTGCTGGTGGCGCTGCTGCCGGTCGTATGGCTGCTCGGCGCGCTGCCGCTGCTCGGACTCGGGATCGACCCGATGTCGATTCTCGTGCCGTTCCTGATCTTCTCGATCGGCGTGTCGCATGCGGTGCAGATGACGAATGCGTGGAAACAGGCGCTCGTGCGCGGCGAGTCGTCGATCGATGCCGCGCGCGATGCGTTCCGCAAGCTGTTCGTGCCGGGCACCGTCGCGCTGCTGACCAACGCGCTCGGCTTCATGGTGATCATGCGGATCGAGATCGACATCGTGCGCGAGCTTGGCATCACCGCCTGCCTCGGCGTGCTGCTGATGATCGTCACGAACAAGGTGTTCCTGCCGATCCTGCTGTCGTATACGCGCCTCGAACGCGGCGCGCTGGCCCGCGCGCGGCGTTCGGCGAGCGCGGGCGGCGGCCGGACGTGGGCGGCCTTCGCGGTATTCGCGCGGCCGCTGCCCGCGCTCGGCGTATTTGCGGTCGCGCTTGCGCTGCTCGCCTACGGCACGCTCGAATCGCGCCGGCTCGAGATCGGCGACGTCGGCACGGGCGCGCCCGAGCTGCGCGCGAACTCGCGCTACAACCTCGACAACGCGGCGATCACGCACCAGTACGACATCGGCGTCGACGTGTTGTCGGTGATCGTCGAGACGACCGGTTTCGACGACGCCTGCCTGCATTACCCCGTGATGAGCGCGATAGAGACGTTCGAGATGCGCATGCGCGGCGTCGCGGGCGTGCAGTCGGTGACGAGCGTGGCATCGCAGGGCAAGGTGCTCATCGCCGCGTTCAACGAGGGCAATCCGCGCTGGGCGGCGCTGCCTCGTTCGAGCGACGGCCTGACGCAGGGGTCGAAGGCGTTCGATCCCGACAACGGCATGAACACCGCGAACTGCAAGGCGATCCAGGTGCTGATCTACACGCGGAACCACGAAGGCGCGACGCTCGCGCACATCGTCGACGAAATCAAGCGTTTCGCCGCCGAGAATCCGACGCCGAACGTCGCGTTCCGGCTCGCGGGCGGCAACGTCGGCGTGATGGCCGCGACCAACGAAGCGGTCGGCGAAGCGGAGGTGGCCATGCTGATGTCGATCTTCGGCGCGATCGCGCTGCTGTGCGCGGTGACGTTCCGATCGTGGCGCGCGGTGCTGTGCATCGTCGTGCCGCTCACGCTCGTGTCGATCCTGTGCAACGCGCTGATGGCGCAGCTCGGAATCGGGCTGAAAGTCGCGACGCTGCCCGTGATCACGCTCGGCGTCGGGGTCGGCGTCGACTACGGCATCTACCTGTACGAACGGCTGCAGCACGCGCTTCGGCATGGCGCAACGCTGCCGGACGCATTCGCCGTCGCGATGCGCCAACGCGGCACCGCCGCGTTGTTCACCGCCGTCACGATGTTCATCGGCGTGGGCACCTGGGCCTTCTCCGCGCTGAAATTCCAGGTCGACATGGGCGTGCTGCTCGCGTTCATGTTTCTCGTGAATCTGTTCGGCGCGGTCTTCCTGTTGCCCGCGCTGGCGGTGTGGCTCGGCGTCGAGCGCGCCGAACGCCGCGCACCGCGCGCCGCGCCGGACGCGACGTCGAGCCCGGCGCGCGCGGTCGAATCCGGCCAGCCGCTGCGCTGAACCCACGCTTCCGATTCCCCCAGACGCGCGGCAGGCTGCCGCGCGCCCCTAAAAGGAGACGCTCCCATGTCCGCACGCCCCTATCAGATCGAAGCCCAGCCGCTCGTTCCGCGCTATGCGCGCGGCTGGCATTGCCTCGGGCCCGTCCGCGACTACAAGGACGGCAAGCCGCACACATTGCACGCGTTCGGCCGCAAGCTCGCCGTGTTCGTCGATTCGACGGGCAAGGCGAACGTGGTCGACGCGTACTGCCCGCACATGGGCGCGGACCTGAGTCTCGGCACGGTCCAGGGCGACAACCTCGTCTGTCCGTTCCACGGCTGGGCCTGGAACGGCGAGGGGCGGTGCGCGTCGATTCCCTACTGCAAGCGCGTTCCGCCGAAGGCGCGGATCGGCGCATGGCCGACCTGCGAGGAGAATCGGCTGCTGTTCGTGTGGAACGATCCCGAAGGCAGCCCGCCGCCGCCCGAGGTTGCGATTCCACGCCTCGATGCCTGCTTCTCCGACGCATGGTCGGACTGGATCGTCGATACGATGCTGATCCAGGCGAACTGCCGCGAACTCGTCGACAACATCTCGGATGTCGCGCACTTCGCGACCGTCCACCACGCGCCGGTCGATTATTTCGCGAACCTGTTCGAGGGGCACAAGGCGACCCAGCTGCTGGTCGGCCGCAGCGATCGGCTTGGCGGCGACAGCCTGACCGCGCTGTCGACGTATTTCGGGCCGGCCGTGCATATCACGCGGATGACGGGCGAAAGCGGCGGTCAGCCGATCCATTCGGTGCTGCTGAACTGTCACGTGCCGATCGACATGAACAGCTTCGAGCAGCGTTATGGCGTGATCGTGAAGAAGGTGCCGGGCTTGAGCGACGCGCGGAACATGGAGATCGCGGCCGCGTATGTGAAGGAGGCGCAACGCGCGTTCTACGAGGATGTCGACATCTGGCACAGCAAGACGCGGATCGACAACCCGCTGCTGTGCGAGGGCGACGGGCCGCTGTATCAGATGCGCGATTGGTATTCGCAGTTTTATCGCGACGTCGCCGACGTGCGCCCGTCCAGCGTCGCGCGCAAGGCATTCGAAATGCGCATTCGCGGAGAAGGCGAGACGCCGGCGCTGCATCACGTGTTCGAGCAGTGAGGGGCGACGCCCGGTGAGCGCCACCGGGCGTCTTCAGGCACGATGCGCGCCACGGCGACCGCAGGCGGGCGATGTCCCGCGAGCACGAGATCGGCACCGAAGATATCCCAACGCATGCGACGCGGCGCCGGCCATCGGCCGAGTGACGGCGCGCGTCGACGTCCGCCGGCAGCGACAGGGCTCGCGCCCCGTTCCATAGCGCACCGCCGGACGCTGCCCGAACCCGCTTACGCCATCCTTTCGCGCGCCATCGTCAGCGCGGCGTCCTCGATCATGTCCTCCTGGCCGCCGACCAGCCGCTGCCGGCCCAGTTCGACGAGGATGTCGCGCGCCGGCACCTTGTATTTTGCTTCCGCGCGCTTCGCGAACAGCAGGAACGACGAATAGACGCCGGCATAGCCCAGCGTCAGCGCATCGCGGTCGATCCGGATCGGCGCGTCCATGATCGGCACGACGAGATCCTCGGCGACGTCCGAGATTGCGAATACGTCGACGCCGGTCTCGATGCCCATCCGGTCGCATACGGCGACGAACACCTCCATCGGCGTGTTGCCCGCGCCCGCGCCGAGCCCGGCCGCGGCCGCATCGATCCGGTTCGCGCCCGCGGCGACCGCCGCGACCGAATTGGCGACGCCCATCGCGAGGTTGTGATGCCCGTGAAAGCCCAGCTCGGTCTCCGGCTTCAGCGCGTCGCGGACCTGGGCGATTCGCGCGGTCACGTCGTCGGGCAGCATGTGGCCGGCCGAATCGGTGATGTAAATGCAGTTCGCGCCGTACGCTTCCATCAGCCCGGCCTGCGCGACGAGCTGCCCGGGCGACGCCATGTGCGCCATCATCAGGAAGCCGACCGCATCGAGCCCCAGCGTGCGCGCGAGGTCGATGTGCTGCTCGGACACGTCGGCCTCGGTACAGTGCGTCGCGACGCGGATCGTGGCGACGCCGAGCGCATGCGCCATCCGCAGATGCTCGACGGTGCCGATGCCGGGCAGCAGCAGCGCCGACACCTTCGCCCGCTTCAGTTCCGGCATCACGGCGCCCAGGTACGCTTCGTCGGTATGCGCGGGAAAGCCGTAGTTGACGGAGGCGCCACCGAGCCCGTCGCCGTGCGTGACCTCGATCAGCGGCACCCCGGCCGCGTCGAGCCCGCGGGCGATGCCGCGCATCTGGTCGAGCGTGATCTGGTGGCGCTTCGGGTGCATGCCGTCGCGCAGCGACATGTCGTGGACGGTGATCTTCCTGCCTGCAAGTGTCATGGCGTGCTCCTCAGGCGGTGGCGGCCGTCGCGGCCAGCATCTGTTCGGCGAAGCGCTCGGCCGTGGCGGTCGCGGCGGCGGTCATGATGTCGAGGTTGCCCGCGTATTTCGGCAGGTAGTCGCCGAGCCCCTCGACCTCCATGAACATCGACACGCGATTGCCGTCGAACACCGGGCCGTTCTTCAGCGTATAGCCGGGCACGTAGCGTTGCACGGCATCGAGCATCGCGCGCACGGACGCCGTGATCGCGGCGACGTCGGGCGGCCCATCGGTCAGGCAGTGGATCGTGTCGCGCATGATGAGCGGCGGTTCGGCCGGGTTGATCACGATGATCGCCTTGCCCGTGCGCGCGCCGCCGATCCGCTCGATCGCGCCGGCGGTGGTGCGCGTGAATTCGTCGATGTTGCGGCGCGTGCCGGGGCCGACCGAGCGCGACGACACGGTCGCGACGATCTCGCCGTAGACGACCGGCTGCACGCGCGATACCGCGTGGACCATCGGGATCGTCGCCTGTCCGCCGCAGGTCACCAGGTTGACGTTCATCTGCGCGCTGTCCAGAAGCGCGTCGAGGTTGACGGGCGGCACGCAGTACGGCCCGATCGCGGCGGGCGTCAGGTCGATCATGCGCACGCCGAGCGCGGTGAGCGCGTCGGAATGCGCGCGGTGCGCGGCGGCGGAGGTTGCATCGAATGCGATGCGGACAGCGTCGCGTTCGACGTGCGGCAGCAACCCGTCGACGCCCTGGTCGGTCGTCTTCAGGCCGAATTCGCGCGCGCGCGCGAGGCCGTCGGAGGCCGGGTCGACGCCGACCATCCACACCGGTTCGAGCACGGGCGAGCGGCGCAGCTTGTACAACAGATCGGTGCCGATGTTGCCCGGACCGATCAGCGCGCATCGGATTTTCTTCATGGGACGCTCCTTTAGATGAAACGGACATCGCAGCCGCCGATGCCGGCGATCCGCATCGATAACCAGTCGCCGGCCGCGACCGGGATCAGCGCGGCGAGCGAGCCGGACAGCACGATCTCGCCCGCCAGCAGCGGCACGTCGTAGTCGGCGAGCGCGTTCGCGAGCCACGCGACCGCGTCGGCCGGGTGGCCGAGCGCCGCGTCGCCGCGCCCGTGCGCGACGGGCCCGCCGTTTTTCTCGATCGTCATCTCGCACGCGGCGAGATCGAGCGCGCGCGGATCGGCGCGGGCTTCGCCAAGGACGTAGACGCCGCACGAGGCGTTGTCCGCGATGGTGTCCTCGATCCGGATCGCCCAGTCGCGGATCCGCGAATCGACGATCTCGAAGCACGGTGCGACCGCGGCCGTCGCGGCGATCACGGCATGGCGATCGATCCCGGGCCCGCGCAGATCCCGCGCGAGGAGAAACGCGATTTCGCCCTCGGCGCGCGGCGCGATCAGCGAGTCGCGCGGAATCGCCGCGCCCGCTGCGTGATGCATGCCCGACAGCAGCACGCCGAAATCGGGCTGGCGCACGTCGAGCAGGTCCTGCACGGCCCGGCTCGTGGCCCCGATCTTCTTGCCGACGACTGTCTCGCCCTGCGCGACGCGCCGCTCGACGAAACGCTGCTGGATCCGGTAGGCGTCGTCCGGCGACAGCCGCCGAGGGCGGCCCGAGAGCGGGGTAACCGGCGCGCGGGCGCGCCAGGCGGTGTAGAGTTCGTCGCCGAGCGCCGTATGCAGGCAGGAACACATGGAAGGAGCCCTCGCAGTGGAAAAGGTCGCCGTCACGGGCGGCGTCGCGCGCCGGCGCATGAGTGACGGGTTCGTTCGACGTCAGTTGCCTGAGCTGCGGATCGCGTCCGGCGAGAAATAGGCCTCGTTGAACTGCGGGCTGTTGTTGAGCTTGGGCATCGGCCCTTCGTTCGACAGGCGGTCGGCCATGTACGCGCCGGAAATCAGGTCATGGAAGAACACGGCGCTCACGTAGAACAGCTTCGCGTCGAACGCATAGAGCGACGTCGCGACATTGGTGCGCCAGAGCTGACCGCGCGCATCGTAGTTGTCGGCGAGCGGCGTCGTCCACGTATCCTCGTCGAGGTACAGCACGCGCTTCGCGTACTGGTGGCGATAGCCGTTCTTCAGCGTGGCCTGCATCACCCACACGCGATGCAGCTCGTAGCGGATATACGCGGGATTCTCATGGCCCTTGGCCAGCAGGTCGCCGTACTTGATCGATCTGTCCATCACCTTGTAGTTGTTGTAGGGAAGGTAGATCTCGCGCTTGCCGAGCATCTTCCAGTCGTAGCGGTCGCCGGGGCCGTTGTAGAGACGGTCGTCGTCCACCGTGCGGAATCCGCCCGGGCCCTGCGGCTGGTCGTAGCCGAATTCCGGCGACTGGCGTACGCGCCGTGTGCCGGGGTTGTAGGTCCAGGTGCGCGACGCGTTGGTCGCGCCGACCTTGTCCCAGTTCGTGAAGCCGACGATCAACGAGCCGCGGTCCGACAGCGGCAGCTCGATCGCGTTGCGGTAGTACGTCCGGTTGTTCAGGTCGTTCGTCACGTCGTACTTGCCGAGGTGGCGCGGCGAGTAGATGTCGTAGCGGACCTTGCCCCACGCGATGTTGCCGTCCGAGTAGACGACCGCCTGGTCGTAGGTGGCTTGTTCGGAACCGACGCCCGACGAGAAGCGCTGGTTCCACAGCAGTTCGGCGGCGCTCTTCGGAATCGGATAGGGCACTTGCGGCGGCCCGTTCGTGAGGCCGTTCGTGTCGGACGTCATCGTCGAGTCGGGCGCATAGGTGCGGATGTCCTTGTACACCGCATCGGCGAAACGGAAATCGCGATGGCTTGGATAGACGAGCATCTTGAAGGTGGCGGGATAGCGCTTGAACAGGGCTTTCTGGCCGTCGGTCAGATGTTCGGCGTACTGCGCCATGTTCTCCGCGGTGATCGTGGCGATCGGCTTCTCGCTCGCGTACGGATCCGGGTAGCGGTCGCCGCGCTTGTACGGCAGGTCCGGCGGCGCGCCGAGCCACTTGCCGGTCCATTCGGGCACGCCGCCGTCCTGGCTGGCGGCGCGCACGGCGCCCATCGGCGTCAGCGGGCCGTCGAGCGCCTTCAGGTCTTCCGGCGTGACTTTCGGGAACGACGCGGTCGCGGCGAGCGCGCACACGATCAGCACCGACGCGTGCGGAAGGGGGAGGCGAATTCGCTTCATAGGCATCCTCTTCAGGCGGAGTGGCGAGCGGTCGGGCCGCTCAGAAGTGGTAGGTCGCCGAGGCCAGCACGTAGTCGCGATCGGCGAGCGGCCGCGTGGCGGGATTCGGCGAACCGAGGAACTTCGCGTAGACGAGCGACAACGACAGGTTGCTGAGCCGCGTGAAGGTCACCCCGGCCGTCACCCGGTTGTCCCCCTGGCCGGTCAACGCGCCGAGCGCGCCGGCCCGGGGCGAGGTGCCCACCAGGTCGAGCATGTAGGTCAGCGGAACGTTCAGGTCCCAGCCGTTGAACACGTTCTTGTAGCTGAGCGTCCACGCCAGCTCCAGCGCGAGCGCATTGCGCGAGTTCACGAGCGTCGTCGATCCGTCGACGGCCGAGAGGCCGCTCGCGTGGACGTAGGTGATTTCACCGACCAGCTGTTGCGACGCGGCGAGCGCGCTCGGCCCGATCGGGTAGATGCCGGACAGGTTGGTCTGCACGACGTTCGCGCGCGTCGCCTGCGGCCCCGCCGGCGTACTGACGAGCACGGCCGCGCCTTGCCGGTACGACGCTTCGCCCGCGACGTTCACGGGGCCGATCCGGGTCGAGAAGCTCGCGCCGGTGAGCTTGATATTGCTGAAATACGTCTGCTGGTACTGCGGCGTCGGGTAGTACGACGTGACGACGCTCGGGCTCATGTCGTTGTAGTGGAGATAGTAGAAGCCGAGTTCGGTGTCGCCCAACACGCGCAGCCGCGCGCCGACTCCCCACTGGTAGCGCGCGCTGGGCTTGTCGTCCGGGCCACGCGGAATCTGCATCCCGCCCGGGCCGATGAGGTACTGCGCACCCGGCCCCGTCACGTCCGAATAGCTCCAGTAGGAGCCCGGCGCGGTCAGGCGGTTCTCCTGGAACGAGAACTGGTAGTAGCCCATCAGGCTCAGGCGCGGCGTGATCTGCCACTGCGTCGAGATCTGCGGCACGGGCAGCAGGATGTCCTTCACCTCGGCGCCCGCGACATATGACTTGGTCGCATCCGACGGGCCTTGCGCGCCCGCGATGTTGGCGAAGAACAGGCTTTCGCCCCACGCGACGACCTGGTCGCCGACCTTCACGTTCAGGCTCGTCTCGCCGATCTTGAACGTATGGTATGCATAGGCGGCGAGCAGCGTCGCGTGTCCGCCCGACCAGTAGCGCGCGCCGCCCGTGAAGCCGTTGTACGCGCCGGCGTGGTTCACCGTGCCGGGCGCATCGTTGTAGTTCGAGTGGTGGTAGACCTGATCGTAGAAGGCGTCCGCGCGGACGAACACCCCCCAGTCGTCGTGCTTCAGGTTCACTTCGCCGAGCAGGCTGACCTGGTTCTGGATCAGCTTGTTCTTCGCGAAGTTCCGGTCGCCGTCGTCACCGTTGATGTTCGCGGGTGTGAGCAGACTGCCGCTCGGCGCGCGCGTGCGCATGCCGATCCCGTAACGGAGCGTGAACGTGTAGTCCAGCGTCGTGTCGGGGCCCAGGTCGATCGTGCTGCCCGCCTGGGCGGCGGGCGCGCACGACAACAGCGCGGCGGTCAGGGTCGGCAGGGTGGTGGCGGCCCGTCGACCGGCACGGAGCGAGTCCCGTTGATGCATGTCGTCTCCTCGGGGGTGTCGACGATCGTCGACGCGGTGGGGTGCGTGAGAGGCAGAGTAGGGAGATCGCGGTGGCAAGGGATCGTCGAAATGAACTAGATGCCTTCCCTAGGACAAGCGCTCGCCGCTCCGCATCGCCGCGGGCCCGGCGTCAACGCGCGGCGGCGGGACGGCGGCGAGGAACGCGGGTCGTTCTCCGCCGCCGTCCAGCCGCAGGTTCGCGCCCGACGCGTAGGCCGCCTCGGGCGAGGCGAGGAACAGGCAGGCGGACGCGATATCGTCGGGCGTCGCGAGGCGCCCGGCGGGAATCGTCGCGCGGATTGCCGCGAGCGCGTCGCTGTCGCCGTAATGGCCGTCGGCGCCCGCCTCGGTTTGCACAAGGCCCGGGCTGACAGCGCACACGCGCACGCGCGGCGCCCATTCGACCGCGAGCGAGGTCACCGCGCTGACGAGGCCCGCTTTCGCCGCGCCATAGGCCGCCGTGCCCGGCGAGGGCCGCGACGCGCTGACGCTCGCGACGAACAGCATGACGCCGCCGTCGGGCTGCGGCTGCATGAGCGCGTTGACGCGTTGTGCGAGTTGCAGCGGCGCGATCAGGTTCAGGCGCACGATCGATTCGGTGAAGCGCGGCGACGCGTCGGCCGCGAGCGCGAACGGCGAGCCGCCCGCGTTGTTGACGAGCACGTCGAGGCTGCCCGTCGCGTCGCGGATCGCGCCGAGCAGCATGTCGACCTGCTCGATGTCGCGCAGATCGGCGGCGACGAAGCGCGCCGTGCGGCCGCCGCCCGTGGGCGGCGTATCGGGGGCGCGGCGCGCGCAGACGAACACGCGCGCGCCCGCCGCCAGGAACCGCTCGGCGATGCGCCGCCCGATGCCCCGGGTGCCTCCCGTCACGAGCACGGTCCTGCCGCTGTAATCGAATGTCGTCATGTGTGCTTCCTCCCGGGTTGGAGCCGATGATAGGAAGATCCGAGCGGGTATTCGTAGTCCGAAAGGACGATGCGTGGCCGCGCGGGGCGCGCAATCATCGGGCGACGCACCCATCGAGCGACGAAGGATACGAACCGAGATGACGACTCCCACGACGCCGCCGGACGGCCTCTTCACCACCACGCCGGGCGGTTTGCGCCTCCATCATTTCGAGGCGGGCGAGGGCCGGCCCGTGGTGTTCATCCACGGCAGCGGGCCCGGCGCGAGCGGCTTCAGCAACTTCAAGCATAACTATCCGGCGTTCGCGGCCGCGGGCCACCGCGCGATCGTCGTCGATCTGCCCGGCTACGGGCAGTCGTCGAAGCCGTCCGATATCACGTATGCGCTTGACTTCTTCGTCGGTGCGCTGCACGCGCAGCTCGATGCGCTCGGCGTCGGGCCGGCCGTGCTGCTCGGCAACTCGCTCGGCGGCGCGATCGCGCTGAAATATGCGCTCGATCATCCCGACGACGTCGACGCGTTGATCATGATGGCGCCGGGAGGCGTCGAGGAGCGCGAGACTTATTTCCGGATGGAAGGGATTCGGCGGATGGTGCAGCTATTCACAGATCGCCTGATGAATCGGGACACGATGCGCGAGCTGCTGACGCTGCTCGTGCACGATCCCGGGTTCGTCACCGATGCGCTCATCGACGAGCGGATGGCGGTATGCGTCGAGCAGCCGGTCGAGGTGCTGTCGACGATGCGCGTGCCGAACCTGACCGGCGCGCTCGGCGACGTGCGCTGTCCGGTGCTGGGCTTCTGGGGGACGAACGACCGGTTCAATCCGGTCGGCGGCGCGATGACCTTCCTGGAACATTGCCGCAATGCGCGCTTCGTTCTGATGAACCGGTGCGGTCATTGGGTGATGGTGGAACACGCCGATTACTTCAATCGGGAATGCCTTGAATTTCTCGCGACGCTGCAGACGCGATAACGCGAGGCGGTCGTCCGGGCGAGTTCCGGGCGCCCTCAACCTGATGGATAGGGAGACAGCATGAAATATCTCAACGATCTGTTCGACCTGCGCGGCAAGGTCGCCGCGATCACCGGCTCGGCGCGCGGCATCGGCGCGGAGACGGCTCGCACGCTGGCCGCGGCTGGCGCGACCGTCGCGATCCTCGACGTGCTGTCGCAGCCGGGCGAGGCGCTCGTCGAGGAGATTCGCGCGCAGGGCGGCCAGGCCGCGTACTGGCGGCTCGACGTGACGAGCGAGGCCGACGTCTCGCGCGTGTTCGGGGAGATCGCCGCGCGCTTCGGCCGGCTCGATGTGCTCGTCAACAACGCCGGCATCGAAGGACACAACGCGCCGACGCACGAACTCACGCTCGCGCAATGGCGGCGCGTGCAGGACGTGAACGTCGACGGCGTGTTCCTGTGCACGCGCGCGGCGATTCCGCATATCGAGGCGGCGGGCGGCGGCTCGGTCGTGAACCTGTCGTCGATGTACGGGATCGTCGGTGGGCCCGACGTGCCCGCGTATCACGCGTCGAAGGCCGCGGTGCGGATGATGGCGAAGGTCGACGCCATGTTGTACGCGGCGAAGAACATTCGCGCCAATTCGGTGCATCCCGGCTATATCCGCACGCCGATGCTGGAGGAAGCGTTTCGGCAGGCAGGGCAGGATCCGGACCGCGCGTTCGAATACCTGCAGGCCAACGTGCCGCTCGGCCGGCTCGGCAGCCCGCGCGATATCGCGGCCGGCATCCTGTATCTCGTGTCGCCGGCCGGCCGCTACATGACGGGCGCGGAACTCGTGATCGATGGCGGGTACACGGCGCGCTGAGAAACCAGCGCCGCCGCTTGCCCGACGCGCGGCATGGACAGGAGACGACGAGCATGACACGAAACCACGACACGCCGGTTGCCGTCGTGACCGGCGCGTCGCGCGGCGCGGGCAAGGGCATCGCGCGCGCGCTCGGCGCGGCCGGCATGATCGTCTATGTGACGGGCCGCTCGCTGAACGAAGACGACGGCCCGCTGCCCGGCACGATCCACGCCAGCGCACGCGAGATCGATGCGCTCGGCGGGCGCGGGTTCGCCGTGCCGTGCGACCACGCGGACGACGCACAGGTGAAGGCGCTGTTCGAGCGCGTCGAACGCGACAGTGGGCGCCTCGACCTCCTCGTCAACAACGCGACCAGCCTGCACGATCAGTTGATCCTGCCGGGCCCGTTCTGGGAGAAGTCGCTCGATCTCGTGAACATCCTCGACGTCGGGCTGCGCTCGGCCTATGTGGCCAGTTGGCATGCGGCGCGGTTGATGACGAAGCGGCGGACCGGCTTGATCGCGTTCACGTCCTCGTTCGGCGCGGGTTGCTACATGCACGGGGCCGCCTATGGCGCGCAGAAGGCCGGTATCGACAAGTTCGCGAAGGATATGGCCGTCGATCTCAAGCCGTTCGACGTCGCGGCGGTGTCGATCTGGATGGGGGTGTTGCGCACGGAGCGCACGACGCGCGTGTGGGACGCGCACCCCGATCTCCACAGGGAATTCTCGCTCGCCGCGGAAAGCCCGGAGTTCACGGGCCGCGTGATTCGCGCGATCCACGACGACCCGAGGCGCATGACGCTGTCCGGGCAGGTGCTGATCGGCGCGGAGATCGCGCTCGACTACGGCATCGTCGATCTCGACGGCAAACAGCCGCCGTCGTATCGCGAATTGCTCGGCGGGCCCGTGCCGGCTCATCCGGCAATCGTTGCCTGAGGGGCGCGGGTGGGCGTCGTGCCGCGGGAAAACGCACTCGTCCGCTACAGGCGGCCGTCCGCGCGGTGCGTTCAAGTCGGTGGTGTCGGCGTCAAGGCGGGCGACCGGCCGCGCGCGAGCGACGTCCAGGCGGCATCCGCGCGCATGCGCGCCGTGGAATCGACGTGAATCCGTGGTGCGCCGCGTGGCCCCATGGCCGATACCGCCCAGCCGCACGCGTCGCGTATCCGGCGACGGGGACGTTGCGATTCGTGGGCAGGAGCAGGGAGGGCGGCCGACGGCGCGAGCCGCGCGGCATGCCTGAATCGACATTGAAAGGAGCACATCATGAATCGACTGGAAGGGAAGGTGGCGATCATCACGGGCGGCGCTCGCGGGATAGGCGCGGCGACGTGCCGGCGGTTCGTCGAGGCGGGGGCGCGCGCCGTCGTGATCGCGGACGTACTCGATGGTGAGGGCGGCGCGCTCGCGCGCGAGCTGGGCGATGCGGCCTGCTTCATGCGGCTCGACGTCGCCGACGAAGCGAACTGGAGCCGCGTCGCCGATGCGGCGGCCAGCCGGTTCGGCGGTATCGACGTGCTCGTCAACAACGCGGCCGTGCTCACGTTCTGCGGCATCACCGAACTGTCGACACGCGATTTCGAGCGCGAATTGTCGGTCAATCTCGTGGGTACGTTCGTCGGCCTCCGCACCGTGGCGCCGTACATGATCGCGCGGAAGCGCGGCTCGATCGTCAACATCTCGTCGGTCGACGGCCTGCGCGGCGTCAATGCGCTGGCGGCCTACGCATCGAGCAAATGGGGCGTGCGCGGTCTCACGAAAGTCGCCGCGCTCGAATTCGGCCATCACGGCGTGCGCGTCAACTCGATCCACCCGGGCGGCGTGGACACGGTGATGTCGAATCCGACCGGCGCGCCGCTGGAAGCGATCAACCCGCATTATGCGAACGTGCCGCTGCAGCGCGTGGGCTTGCCCGACGAGATTGCGCGCGCGACGCTCTTTCTCGCGAGCGACGAGGCGTCGTATTGCAACGGCGCGGAACTGGCCGTCGACGGCGGGATGGTCGCGGGCGCGTATTACCCGGGGTTGCCGGGCGCGCCGCGCTGAGCGGGCCGGCCCCGCCCTCCGTGTGCTCAAGGGGGGCCTGGCTCGCGAAGTCGTTTCCCGCGCGGGCGACAAGGTCGGCACACCGATCTTGCCGCCCGCCGGAGGTGGCGCGCGGAGGCCCGACTGCTCCGGATGGTCGTCGGCCGAGACCCTATTTCTGCGAGGTAAACGCGCGCCGCTGTTGTCCCGCCTGCGCGTGACGTGCGGCGGGGCGGGACCCGATGTGCTTACGCGCGGGAATGCGCATCGACGACCTCGTCGATCGCGCGCTGCACGTCGCCGCGCCGGTAGCGCAGTCGCGCGAGGTCGCCCGAGTCCGGCTCGTAGGCAATGATGTTGCCGCGTCCCGTGTAGATCGCGATATCCGGCAACAACGGATGGGCCTGGTCGAGCGACGGCACCGGTTGCGGATTGCCGGCCGCGCGGAAGAAGGCGGCGAAATAGTCGGCGAAGCTGAGGTTTTCGTCGCCGACGAGATAGGCCCGGCCGGCTTCGCCGCGTCGCAGCGCACCCCAGATCGCTTCCGACAGTGATTGCGTCGACATGAAATTGCTGCCGCCGACCGGCCCGAATACGGGCAGGCCAATGAGCCTGCCCTGGGCATAGCGCGTGTACGCGGCGAACATGTCGCTGCGCAGCCCTGGCACGGAACCGACGACAAACGGCGCGTTGACGCTGCATACCTCGAACGAAGTCGTCGCGAGTGCCCGCACGCGTTCATCGGCGAGATGGCGCGAGCGCACGTACGGGACCGTTTCGACGAGCGCGGGCGCGACCCGCGGATAGAAGCTGCCGACCAGCACGGCGCGTTTCACGCCCGCGTCGCGCGCCAGCGAGAAGAAGCGCGGCACCGCGTCGATGTTCGCGCGTTGCCAGTGCGCGGCTTCGTCCACGCCGGGCGGGAGGTGACGAATGTCGTTGCCGGCCGCGAACACGAGCGCATCGAAGCGCGCCAGATCGTCGCGCGCGAAGTCGTCGGCGACATAATCGCCGCGCAGCAGGTCGAATTTCGCGAGTGCGCAGGCGGTTGCCGGCGGCTTGCGCGCGGCGAGCGTGACGTCGTTGCCCTGCGCTTTCAGGTGCAGCGCCGCGTGACCGCCGATCAGGCCCGTGCCGCCGATGATCAGGATGTTCATGATGGGTCCTCTGGCGGCGCTTGCGCGCCGCATGAATGAACGTTCACGAGGCGCGCTCGGGCGCCTCGGTTCGGGAAGGGAAGCCCGCAGCTGGCGTCGGCGGGTGGATGGGGGCGGAGCCGGTCCGGATCGAGCCGTACGCCGCGCCGCGCGCGCGGCTGGCCGGCGCTCGGCATGGGTGCCTCGGGGACGACGCGCTTTGCGGGACTCACGCGGACGACGGAACCGGGCTACGCCTCACAACGACGAGACGAGTTGCGCGTTGTCGATCCGAAGTTCGGCGCCATTCACGAAGCGCGACTCGTCCGAGGCGAGGAACAGCACGAGATTCGCGACGTCCCGCGGGTCGCAGATGCGCGCCATCAGGTCGTGGCCGACGCCGGGCGTGGCCGGATCGATATCGGGCATCAAGGCCTGCGTCATGGGCGTCCAGATTCCGTCCGGATGAACCGAGTTGCAGCGGATCGGATAGCCGTTGCGCTTGCAATGCACGGCGACGCTGCGCGTGAGCGCCGTCACCGCGCCTTTCGAGGCCGTGTACGCGCACATCATCGGCAGCCCGGCGAGCGCGGCGACCGACGACATCATCACGATCGACGACGGCGCACCGTTGCCTTTCATCGCGCCGATCGCATGCTTGCAGCCCAGGAAATAGCCATCGGCGTTGGTGCGCATCACGCTTCGCCAGCCATCGAGGCTGGTTTCCTCGATCGTGCCGGCCGGGCCGACGGCGGCGTTGTTGACGAGCACGTCGAGCCGGCCGAAGCGGTCGAGCGTGGCGGCGATCGCGCGCTGCCAGCCGTGCTCGTCGGCGATGTCGTGATGCACGAACAACGCGGCCTCGCCGATCTCGTCAGCGAGCGCGCGGCCCGTGTCTTCGTTGATGTCGGTCAGCACGACGCGCGCGCCTTCGGCGGCGAACAGCAGCGCGTCCGCGCGGCCGACGCCGTTCGCGGCGCCCGTGATCAGCGCAACTTTGTTGGCGACTCGGTTCATGGTTGGTCAGGCTCCTCTGAGGTCTGGAAGGCGGGCGCGTTCACGCGGCGCCTGGTACGCGGCCTACGGTTACGGCGTCCAGCACGGTCGATGCGCGAGCGTCGCGTCGAGGCGCGGGTTCGTGCGCAACTCGTGGCCGCCGTCGACGGCGAAACGCTGACCCGTCACCCAGCCCGATTCGGGGCCGGCCAGATAACGCACCGCTTGCGCGATCGCGGCCGGGTCGTCGCCGGCCGTGCCGAGTGGAATCTGTTCGAGACAGGCGCCGCCGGGCTGGATCTCGACGCGGCCGCCCGGCACGGCGTTCGTCAGCTGGCGCAGCGCGTGTTCGAGCGCGACGCGGCGGCGACTCATCAGGACGACGGTTGCGCCGTCCGCGTCGAGCGCATGCGCGCAGGCCGCGCCGATGCCGCCGGCGCCGCCCGTCACGAGCACGGTCCGGCCTTCGAGAGGACGAGAGGCGGGCATCGCTCAACCCTCCAGCGGCAGGTCTTGAACCCAGTCCACTTACAGCGTGCGCGCGGCGAAACGCCACGTGCCGCCGTCGGCGGCTTCGCGCACGCAGCGGTCGCGATCGCGCAGCCCCCGGTCGAGCTTGCGCCTCACGCCGTCGCGCACGTGCGCGTGGCACGCGATGCCGTACGTCTCGACCGCGGCCTCGTTGCCGTCGAGCGCGACGAGCTAGTTGTGCACGTGAGGCTGGGTCGTCTCGTAGCGCTCGATCATCTGCATCCCGGCGACGATCGCGTCGCGGCCATCGAGCTGAAAGCCGGGGCCGGTCAGCCGGGCGTCGGTGGTGAAGAGGGCCGACAACTGCGGCCAGTCGCGCCGGTCGACCGTCTGCGCATACCGGCACGCGAGGTCGTACAAGGCTTGGCGGGGGTTGGATTCGGTCATGCCGGACTCCCATGAATGAGTGAAACCAAAAAGGGCGGCGCGAACACGGCCGCATGACGACATCGACCCGCAGGTTTGCATCGGGGCGGGCGCGGGTCATCGTCCATATGGAGCAGGGCGGACGCGGGCCCGGCACCCGAATCGCGCAAGGCGGCGTCCGGCAGGACGCCCGGGCGACCCGGCCAGGGCAATCCGTCGCATCGACCATGCGCGCCGCCGCGGCGTTCGCATTCGGGCAGGTCAGGGGCGGATCGCCCGGCGCGCCGCCCGTTCGGCGTTTGTCCCTAGTCGGAATGGATGATGGCCCGCGTTCTGCGTGCGGCTACCGTGCAGTCATCCGGTGCGGCTTCTCGCGCATCGGGTACGAACCGCATCAGGCGGCGCTACCGGAGGGGGCAACGATCATGGGATTGGCGACTCGCAAGATCAGCGTATTGGCGGCAGGCACGCTCGCCCTTGTGGCGATGGCGCGTTACGGCCTCGAATGGATGCCCTCGCCGCCGTATTCGCCGGGCATGCTGCAATGCCGCTCGGTCGACGTGAACGGCCTGCCGGCCGGGTGTGTGTCGATCGACTTGTCGCGCTTCGGGTTCGCCGCGTTGCGCGGCATGTGACGGCGCCGCATCGCGAAGGGTGGCGCGCGGCGCGCGCCACCGTCCGGTTGCGCGCCAATCCGTGCGTCGATGCTTCGTCATCGTGCGTTCTCGAGCCCGGCCGACTGTGCCGTCGGCCCGGTTGGTCGTTGCCCGTCGGATCGTTCGTTCTGCCGATTCCTTTCCCATGTCATCCGGGATTTCTCCAAACCGCCCCGTGAATGCTCGCGAAGTCGGCCGTTGGGATGCCGAACACGACGTCCTGATCGTCGGCTTCGGCGCGGCGATCGAAGCGGCGCGCGCGGGCGCCGCTACGCTGAGCGTCGAATGCGCGACGTGCTATGGCGGGACGAGCGCGCTGATCTATCTCGGCGGCAGCGGCGGCACGCCCGCGCAGCGGCCGGCCATGCGGCGCGCAGCGTATCGCGCCGCGTAGCTGCGCAGTCTCGCTATCGAGAGAGAGAACAAGCGACGAGATTCCAAGGGCATACCGCACGGGGCGTCTTCCTATCCTCCGTCAGGCGGGCGCGCATGCGACCGCGATTGAGACACGGGCGCCGGCATCGGCATCGGCATCGGCATCGGCGTCGCGCGGCGCGCGGCGCGCTCGCATGCAATGACCGTGGGACGCGGAAGGACGATGGCCGAGGCTGGCGAGTCGAGGCGCGCGCGGCGCTTCACGCGCGCCCCGCATCGGCGGCGGATAGCGTCCGACGGACGACAGCGATGCACCGGCGGGCGGACCGCACTGCCGCGAAGCGCGCCGTGAGCCCTTGCGTCCGCATCGGCCATCACCCCAGCGGCACCACGCTCCCGAGCAGGATCCGCACCAGCGTCGCCTGACGCGTCACGCCGGTCTTCGAGAAGATCGCGCGCAGATGCGTACGCGCCGTGTTCTTGCTGATGCCCGATGCGTCGGCCGCTTCCTCGAGCGTGAGCCCGTTGGTCAGCAGCAACGCGAGCGACGTCTCGGCCGGCGTCAGGTCGAACAGCTTGCGGATGATTTCCTGCACGCCCTGCGGCTTGCGGTCGGGGTCGCGCAGGAAAAGCGTGACGGCCACCTGCCGCTTGTTGTCTTCCGACCACTCCGACAGCAGCACCGTACGCACCAGCAGCCCGAGCCGCGGTTTGTCGAAGCTGCGCGTGATCGGCATCGCCTCGACGATGGCCGCGGCCGTGCCGTGATGCCCCAGCACCGCGTGACGGATCAGCCGTTGCAGCGTGCGATTTTCCTGCGCGTCGGTCGCCTCGATCGTGCCGCGCGCCAGCGTCAGGCCGTTGTGCTGCTTGACGATCTCGTGGGCGACGCTGTTCATGTCGATGATCGCGCCGTTTTCGTCGAGCGTGATCGTGCCGATCTGCATCCGGTTGATGGCGTTCGCATAGATCGACCGCTCGACCTCGACCGTATCGAGCCGGGAATGCAGTTCGACCGCGCGCTTGAGATGCGGCAGCAGCAGCGCGCAGATCGCCTTGTCGCGCGCCGAGAACTGCTTCGACGCATGATTGCGGCACACGCGGAACCGGCACTCGACGCCCGACGGTGTGCGCAGATCGGCGCCGAGGATGTAGCGGACGTCCTGCGGTTTCAGGAACTGCTTGTAGAGTTCGCTCGACAGCCAGCCGGTGTCGCCGAATACGTCGTCGACCGTGACCACACGATCGGCGGGCAGGCCGACGAACGGATCGAGCGAATAATAATAGCTGTTGTAGGACGCTTCGCCGGGCACGATGGGCCCGAGTTCCGAGGCATGCACCGACAGCGGCGCGCGCCGGTCGCACGCGGCCGCGCGCAGGATCAGCGTCACGTAGTTGGCCTGCAGCCAGCCGCGGATCAGCTCGAGCGCACCGGCCCACGGCGTGGTTTCCAACGGCCCCTGGTAGATCCGCGTCATCAGTTCGCTGAAATCCGCGATGCCGATGCCGGCTTGGTCATCGATTGGCTGGCTCTCTTGCGGAGCCCGTTTCGTCTCCATCAGCACGTTCCATCCTCCATGCAGCCCGCGCCGGGTTCGATCCAGCCGCGCCGCTCAGATTAATCCCCGCTCTGACACCGCCGTTACCGGGAGAGGTCCTGCATCTGGAGCTTTGGTCATCCGGACCGGCGAACCATCGTCCGATCGGATGATGGCGCGCCCGCGCGTCTGCGCTGGAATGCCTGCCAGGCCGTGCCCACACGTATTCAGCACGTGCTTAGGGGAAATCGCGATGCGGGTTTTCCTGATTCGGACCAAATCCATTCCTGACAGGAGTTTCCATGCCGCTCGACCCTCAAGCGGAGGCGCTGCTCGCGACGTTCGCCCAGGCGTCCCCGATCGACTGCGATCAACTGACCGTTCAGGCCTTCCGCGCAAGCCTTTCCGCGGGGGGCGTCTTCGCGCCCGGCGACGCGATCGCCGAGGAACTGGATTGGGCCATCCCCTTGGCCGGCCGTGCGTTGCCCGCGCGCCTGTACCGGCCCGCGGGCGGCGGGCCGTTGCCGCTGACGGTGTTCTTCCACGGCGGCGGCTTCGTGTCCTGCGGTCTCGATTCGCACGCGAACCTGTGCCGCAGCCTCGCCAGGCGCGCGGGCGCGCTCGTGCTGTCGGTCGATTACCGGCTCGCGCCCGAGGCGCGTTTTCCGGCGGCCGCGCACGACGCGTGCGACGCCGTGCGCTGGGCGGCTTCCAACACCCGGGATCTCGGCGCGCGCAGTGGCGCGATCGCGGTGGCGGGCGACAGCGCGGGCGGCAATCTTGCCGCGGTCGCGGCGCTGCGGTTGCGTGGCTCGGGCATTGCGATCGCGCATCAGCTGTTGCTGTATCCGGTTGTCGATTGTGCGATCGAACATCCGTCTTATGCCTCGCTCGACGAAGGGTATTTCCTGACGGCCGATCTGATGCGCTGGTTCAAGCGCCAGTATTTCGGCGAGGACGCCGATCGCGCATCGCCGCTCGCGAGCCCGCTTGCCGCGCCGGATGTCGAGGGCGTCGCCCCGGCGACGATCGTCAGCGCCGAATTCGACCCGCTGCGCGACGAAGCCGAAGCGTATGCCGCGCGGCTTGCCCGAGCGGGCACGCCGGTTACGCAGGTGCGCTGGCCGGGGCAGATCCACGGTTTCGCCAGCATGCTCGGCGTGCTCGATGCGGCCGACCGCGTGCTCACGTTCAGCGCCGATGCGCTGCGCCATGCATTCGATCGGACGGCGATCCGTTGACGCCCGGCGGCGCGGGCCAGGTCCGCCGAATTCACGATTGGAGAGCGGGCGGTGTGTCAGCCGGCCGCCGGACCGGCGAGGCACAGGTGCGGCGGTGCGCCGTCCAACCGATTCGGCGAGCCGGCGAGCGGCCGTCGAATGGCCGTCGGCGGCGCGCGGAGCGCGCGCGCCGTTGTTGCATTGCCGCCGCCGCGCTTCTCGCCGGACCGCGCGAGCAGCGGCGGGCGATGCGCCTCAATGAGTAATCGACAGGAACAGGTAGGCGGCGAACAGCGACAGGTGCACCGTGCCTTGCAGGACCGTCGTGCGCCCGGTGCTCAGCGTCAGCGTGCTGACGAGCAGCGTCAGCGCGAGCAGCACGGTTTCCATGCCGCCGATGCCGAGCGTGAGGGGTCGGCCGGTCCAGATGAACACCACGGCCACGGTCGGGATCGTGAGGCCGATGCTCGCGAGCGCGGAGCCGAGCGCGAGATTCATGCTGGTCTGCAACCGGTTCGCGCGTGCCGCGCCCACCGCGGCGAGCCCTTCGGGGAGCAGCACCAGCGCGGCGATCACGATGCCGACCGCGGCTTCCGGCGCGCCGAGGCTCATCATCGAGCGCTCGACCGCTGGCGACAGCAGCTTCGCGAGCAGCACCACCGCGATGAGGCACACGAACAGCAGCACGAGGCTCGTGAGCGCGACCCGTACGCTCGGCGGCACGGCATGCACATTCTCGTCGGGGCTCGCGCCGACCAGGAAGTAATCGCGATGGCGTACCGTCTGGACGAACACGAATACGCCGTACAGCACGAGCGAGGAGACGCCGGCGAACGCGAGTTGCGACGTCGACAGTTGCGGGCCGGGCACGGCGCTCAGGTAATTCGGCATCACCAGCGACAGCACCGACAGCGAAGCGAGCACGGCGAGCGCCTTGTTCGCGCCGCGCCCCTGAAAGTCCTGTTCACCGTGTTTCCAGCCGCCGACGAGCAGGCACATCCCCACGATCCCGTTGCAGACGATCATGACGGCTGCGTAGACGGTGTCGCGCGCGAGGCCGGATTTCTCGGGGCCGGCCGACAGCATGACGGAGACGATCAGCGCGACTTCGATGACGGTCACGGCAATCGCGAGCACGAGCGTGCCGAACGGTTCGCCGACGCGGTGCGCGACCACTTCCGCGTGGTGCACGGCCGCGAACACGGCGCCGGCGAGGGCGACGCCGAACAACGCAATGATGAAGCCTTCGGCCGGCGCGACGCGCGACAGCGCGAGCACCAGCCACGCGGCAAGCGGGGCCCAGAGCGTCCAGCGCGGGAGGGCATGCGATGAGTTGGGCATGTTGGGGTCCTTGATTGGCAGCTCACGCGAGCGGATTCTAACAGGGGCGGGACAACGGCTTCAGTGATCGACCGTGCCACGGGTTGACCGTCGAACTTACTAAAAAGTGCCGGATGCGCGCAAGTTTCTCGCGCAACTTCGTCAAATTCTCATGGTTCGGGCCCTGGAATCCACGTGTTTATGTTTTTATATAAACATACCGACCGGTCGGCTTATAATCTCCGCTCGTCAATCACCATGGGTGCAGTCCGATGAGCCGATCTCCAGACAACACAGACCACGCGCCGCGGGCGCTCGGGCGCGCCGTCCCGGTGGGCGTGATCGGCGCGGGCGCGATGGGCGCGGGCATCGCGCAGGTCGCGGCGGCGGCGGGCCATCGGGTGCGGTTGTTCGACCTGAGCGAGGCGGCGGCGGCGCGGGCGCTGGCCGGCATTCGCGCGAATTTCGCGCGGCTCGCGGAAAAAGGCCGCCTGAGCGCCGAAGCGGCCGAGGCGGCCGGCGCGCGCGTATCGCTCGTCGGCGCGCTCGATCAGCTGGCCGACGCAGGGCTGATCGTCGAGGCGGCTGCGGAGCGGCTCGACGTCAAGCGCGAGATCTTCACGACACTCGAGCGCCACGTGGCCGACACCTGCATCCTGGCGACCAATACGTCGTCGCTGTCGATCACGGCGATTGCCGCCGGCTTGCGCGCGCCGGAGCGGGTGGTCGGCATGCACTTCTTCAATCCCGCGCCGTTGATGGCGCTCGTCGAGATCGTCAGCGGCCTCGCGACCTCGCCCGAGACGGCGCGCACGATCTATGACACGGCGACCGCGTGGGGCAAACGGCCGGTGCATGCGAAGTCGACGCCGGGTTTCATCGTCAACCGGGTCGCGCGGCCGTACTACGCCGAGGCGTTGCGCGTACTGAACGAGCAGGGCGCCACGCCCGCATCGCTCGATGCCGTGATGCGCGACGCGGGCGGCTTCCGCATGGGGCCGTTCGAACTGATGGACCTGATCGGTCACGACGTGAACTTCGCCGTGACCGAATCGGTGTTCCGCGCGTACTTCAACGATCCACGCTATACGCCGTCGCTGATCCAGCAGGAGCTGGTCAGCGCCGGTTTCCTCGGGCGCAAGTCCGGGCGTGGCTTCTATTCCTATGGCGAGGCGGCCGACCCGCCGACGCCCGCGATCGAGCCCGCGCATGAGGAGCCCGGACATATGACGCTGTTCTCGCGGGGCGGCCATCCGCGGGGCGGCCATCCGTGGGGCGGCCCGGTCGCGTCGCTGCATGCGCGGCTTGCGGCCTGCGGTATCCCGCACGATACCGCCGACGCCGATACCGACGCGCTCGTCGCGACGTTCGACGACGTTGCGCTCGCGCTGACCGACGGCCGCACGGCCACCGAGCGCGCCGCGTCCAGCGGCCGGCCGAACCTGGTGCTGGTCGACCTCGCCCGCGACTACGCGCAGGCGACGACGATCGCGCTCACCCGTGCTCGCCAATGCAGCCCTGCCGCGTATGCGCGCGCGGTCGGCCTGTTCCAGCGCGCGGGCTTCGCGGTCGTCACGCTTGCCGACGTGCCGGGGATGATCGTGATGCGCACCGTTGCGATGCTGATCAATGAGGCGGCGGACGCGGTGAACCAGGGCGTCTGCACCCCGGCGGATCTCGATCTTGCGATGGAGAAGGGCGTCAATTACCCGCGCGGACCGCTGGGCTGGGCCGACGAGATCGGCGTTGCGTACGTGCACCGCGTGCTCGCGCATCTCGCATCGGGCTACGGCGAAGACCGCTACCGGGTGTCGCCGCTGCTGTCCGCGCTGCGCGCGGCCGGCCAGCCGTTCCACGCTTGACGCGGGCCGCCGCGCGGCGGGCGGGACGACCGCCTATCGACTTCATTTCATCAGCACCTCAGGAAACCATTCCGTGACGCATACCCATCAAACCCTGTCGGTCACGCACGACGCCCGCGGCATCGCGACCGTGTGCCTGCGTCGCGAAGACGTGCTCAACGCGTTCGACGAAACGATGATCGCCGAGCTGACGCGCGTATTTACCGACCTCGGCGCATGCGCTACGGTGCGTGCGATCGTGCTGCGCGCGGACGGTCGAGCATTCTGCGCGGGCGCCGATCTGCAGTGGATGCGCCGCGCGAGCATGAACGATGCGGCGGCGAATCTCGTCGACGCGCAGCGCTTCGCCGCGATGATGCGGGCGATCCGAGAATGTCCGAAGCCGACGGTCGCGCGCGTGCAGGGGCATGCGTTCGGTGGCGGGGTCGGGTTATGCGCCGCCTGCGACATCGTGATCACGAGCGAGCACGCGCGTTTCGCGGTCAGCGAGGCCCGTTTCGGGATCCTGCCGGCCGTGATCGGGCCGTATCTGGTCGAAGCCGTGGGCCAGCGGCAGGCGCGCCGGCTCGCGTTGACGGGCACCCAGCTGAGCGCGCGCGAGGCGGTCGAGATCGGGCTCGCGCATCAGGCCGTGCCGCTCGATACGCTCGATGAAGCGCTGGAGCGCACGCTCGCCGAGCTGAGCCGAAACGGCCCGGCGGCGCTGATGGAGATCAAGCGTTTCTTCGACGTGGTCGGCGAGTATCCGCTTTCGCCCGAGCGCACGGCGTTCACGGCGCAGACGATCGCGCGCGTGCGGGCGACTGCCGAGGCGAAGGAAGGGTTCGCGGCGTTCTTCGCCAAGCGTCCGCCCGCATGGGAGAGCGGCGGCGAGTAAGGGGACCCGGCGCGGCCCCGGCGCACAGCCGGGCTCGCGCGGGCGTGGCGGTTGCGCTGTCGACGAGGCGGTCGATCGAAACGCATGGGGATTCTCCGTTCGCGTGTCCGGCGCGCCGGCGAAGCCTCACGCCTCGTGCGGTTCGCGCGGCTCGACCTTGCGGTTGATCTCGTCGCGGGTCGGCAGGATCTTGAGATCGTAGTCGATCTGGAGATTCAGCCAGAACTCGGCGGTCGTGCCGAAATAGCGCGCGAGCCGATAGGCGGTGTCGGCGGTGATGCCGCGCCGCTCCTTGACGATTTCGTGCAGGCGCGTGGCGGGTACGACGAGGGCGAGGGACAGCGCATTCACGCTGAGCGCGAGCGGTGCGAGGAATTCCTCGCGCAGCACCTCGCCCGGGTGGATCGCGGGCATCGCGTTGATGGTTTTCATAGGCCTTCCTCGAGCCGGGGCTCAGTGATAGTCGACGATCTCGACCTGCGCCGGACCTTTTTCCGTCCATTCGAAGCAGAGACGCCAGCGTTGGTTGATCCGGATGCAGTACTGGTGCCGCCGATCGCCCGACAGGGCTTCGAGCATGTTTCCAGGCGGTGCGGCCAGGTCGCGCAGGGCGTGCGCCGCGTCGAGCATCGCAAGCTTGCGGCAGGCGACGCGTTCGAACGCGCGAAACGCGGGAGGCGGCGCGCCGGCAAACAAGGCGGCGGTATTCCTGCAACGAAACGATTGGATCATAACGCTCCCGGTATTACGCTCAAAGTAATATTTGATGCGTGAACCTGAAGTACGGCACGAGGGTGCTCACGCCAAGCCACTCTGATCCGCTATCGCGCGGGCGCCTAGCTGGCCGTCCGGTCAATCCGAAGATGTTTGCCGAATGTGTCGCGCGCCGGGCCGGGCATATCCGGGGTGACGTGATGGGGCCTTGCTCTACAATGGCGCGACCGGGGTCGCGCCCTGTCCGCCAATCCTTTTCGTGCGTATTCGATGATCGTCGACCGTCTGATCTCCGAGATCCTGTTCGGCTTCACTGGCCTGATGGGCATCATCAATCCATTTGGCATCGCCTTCCTGTTTCTCGAACGCACGGAATCGCTGACCGAGGCCGAACGTGGCGTGCTCGCGCGCAAGGTCGCGCTCAACGCGTTCATCGTGTTGATGGCGGCCTTTTTCGTCGGGACGCCGGTGCTGCATTTCTTCGGGATTTCGATGGAGGCGCTGCGCATCGGCGGCGGCTTCGCGGTCGCGGTGTCCGGCTGGCAGATGCTCAACGAGCCCGACGTGCCGGGCGGCGACACGGCGGTCAAGCCGATCGATGCGCGCAGCGCGATGGCGCGCGCCTTCTTCCCGTTGACGATCCCGCTGACCACCGGCCCCGGCTCGATCGCCACCGCGATCGCGCTCAATGCGAACCGCACGCACAAGCTGTCGGAGTTCGTGCTGTCGAGCATCGTGTCGATCGCGGTCTCGCTGCTCGTCGCCGTGGTGATCTGGCAGACCTACAGCCGTGCGGCGTTCCTGGCCCGCTACCTCGGCGCGGAGGGCACCAAGGTCGCGATGCGCGTTTCAGCGTTCCTGCTGCTGTGCGTCGGCGTGCAGATCATGCTGACCGGGTTCTCGGAATTCCTGCGCCCGATCGCCGATCAGATCCGCTGACGCCGCGCGGCGACCTCAGCGCGCCGCCTGCAGCATCGGATAGGTGAACAGCGTGAAGTGGATGAGGTTCAGGCCGAGGTGGGCGAGCACGGCGGCGCGCAGGCCGCCGTGGCGGTAGGCGAGCCCGTAGCCGACGCCCGCGACGGTGCCGAGCACGGCCCAGGGCCAGCCGCCCGCCAGATGCGCCGCGCCGAACGCGACGGCGGCCAGCGCCAGCGCGAGCGTGCCGCCGCCGCGCCGCGGCGCGAGCAGGCGCTCGAGGCCGCCTTGCAGATAGCCGCGAAACAGCGCCTCCTCGGCGAAGGTGACGAGCAGCGCATTGTTGAGCAGCCACAGCCAGCCGAGCGCGGGCCATTTCGGCGCCCAGCCGACCATCCCGAGCGCCAGCGCGAACGAGAGACATGCCGTCGAAGTGGCGAGCGCCGAGCCCAGGCCGATGCGCATGCTGCGCGCGCAGGGCACGGCCGGCCGCAGCCAGGGCAGCACCCACATCAGCCAGAAGCCGACGAGCGGCTTGTCGAAATTCAGGTACATCGTGAACGGCACGGCGTCGGGCGTGAAGCGCACCGGGCCGATCACGCGTGGATTGTGGAAGCCCGGCAGCCAGTGCAGGGTCAGCGCGACCGCGAGCACGATGAACAGCAGGTGTCCTGACCAGCGCGCGGCGACGGGCCGCTGCGGGGCGACGAGATAGGCGGCCGCGGCGAGCAGCGCAAGCGGCGCGACGGCCGCCGGGGCAAGCTGCCCGGTCATGAAGCCGCCTGCGTAGCCGAGGGCGCATACGCCGAGGCTGAGCCGGCGCAGCCGTGGAATCCAGATCGCCAGCGCTGCGAGGAAGATGGCGCTCCAGGGAAGCGCAAGCCAGAGAGTCGAGCCGGACATAGAGAAGTACTAATGTTCAGATGAAAGGCCGCACATCATAACGCGTCCGTTCCACGAGGCGAAAGAAACGTAAGGAAGGCGGCACGGCGGAGGGATTACAACGCCGGCGCGCGGGCGCGCCGTTCGTCATGCAGATGCGCGAGCAGGCCGTCCCAGAGTTTCAGGCGATCCTCGATCGCCGCGAGCCCCGCCTCGAGCGCCGCTTCGAGCCGGACGGGATCGTCGCCCGCGGCCTCCAGGATCAGGGTGCGCGCAGCCGGCCCGTGCTCGCCCGAATCCACCTCGATGTGGCGGTCGAGGTAGTAGGCGAGCAGCGGCACGTCCTTGCGGTCGACATGCCAGACGTCGAGCAGTGTGCGGAACATGTCCGGAATCACGTTCTCGCGGCCATGAAAGAAATTGCCGAGCACCTCGTGGGTCGGGGCCGACATGCAGACCCGCATCGTTTCCACCACGAACGCATGGACGGGCGGCGGCGGCGCGACCGTGTCGAGCGCGGCGCCGATGCCGACGCCCGAGCGCAGCAGCGCCATCAGCCGCTCGATCTGCTCCGTCGACGCGCCGATGTCGCGCATCGCATGCAGATAGAGGTCGTAGTGGCTCATGTACCCGCGCGGCGTCTCGTCGCATTCCTCGCCGAGCACGATCTCGTTGATGAGCCGCGCCGCGTTGATGTTGAGGGGCGGGATCCACGGCACCGACACCGTCGTCAGGTCTGCCTGCAGCCGCTTGACCAGCGACATGAAATCCCACACCGCGAACACGTGCCACTCCATGAACGTCCGCAGCTCCTCGATCGACCGAATCGAATGGAAAACCGGGTGATTGGCCAGCGCGTCATGCCGCGCGGCAAGCTTCGATTCGAGCAATTCAATCTTGGCCATGATGTTATCCCTTGATGAAAATCGGATTATGTTTTGATGCCGGGAAAAAGATCGCGGGAAGATCGTTACCCGTCATGGCGAGCGGAACAGTGTGTCATGCGGCCCGGCTCGCGCCTCCATATTAATAAGTCGGAAGCTCGCGGCAATGCCTTTTCGACTGACGGTGAAGCGATCTGGGTGACCAAGGCCCGGCCAGCCTGCGAAGGGATTTTTACTCAGCCAGGTGGATTTTTTTATTGATTTTTGTCCGTGCGATCTGGCGTGCTTTGCGCAAGCACAGGTCGAAAATATAAATTTTGTTAATCCGGGGCGCGCGGAATTTTATTCATCCCGGCGATGTCGCGCCCCGCATGCCCGTCGCAATCCGACGTAACAAAACAAATACGGGGAGTCAGCCTGCACCGGCGACTCCCCGCTTGAGACCATGCACGCCGCGGCGGGCGCGCGCGGATCAGCGCTTATTCGGCGCTTATTCGGCGCGGGCCCCGAGCACGAATTCGAACGCGTCGACCCCGTCGACGCCACCCGTCACGCGGTCGCCCGGCTGCAACGCGCCGACGCCGGCCGGCGTGCCGCTGAAGATCAGGTCGCCCGGGCGCAGTTCGACGGAGCGGGACACGTGGCTGATGATGTCGGCCACCGGCCAGATGAGGTCCGCGAGATCGCCTTGCTGGCGCAATTCGCCGTTGACCGCGAGCCAGATGCGGCCGGCGGACGGATGGCCGAGCGTCGCGGCCGGGTGCAGCGGGCTCAGCGGCCCCGAGGCGTCGAAGCCCTTGGCCCAATCCCACGGCCGGCCGAGCTTCTTGGCCTCGGCCTGCAGGTCGCGCCGGGTCAGGTCGACGCCGACGCCATAACCCCATACGTGGTCGAGCGCCGCGGCGGCCGGGATGGCGCGGCCCGCGCGACCGATCGCGATCACGAGTTCGATCTCGTGGTGCAGATCGGCGGTCAGCGGCGGGTAAGGCACGCTGTCGCGCGCGGGCACGATCGCGTCGGCCGGCTTGGTGAAGAAGAAGGGCGGTTCGCGGTCAGGATCGTGGCCCATCTCGCGGGCATGGTCCGCGTAGTTGCGGCCGACGCAGAAGACCCGGCGCACGGGGAAGCGGGACGTGCTTCCGGCGATCTCGACGGAAGGCGCGATGGGCGGCGGCACGGCAAAGTCGGTCATGTTCGGTTCCTGTCTGGTTGGGACATCGGCGCGGCCGGCCCGCGTGGGCCCGCGCGCCGCTCTGCCGTCACGATAGCAAGACTGGGGCGGCGGCACCGCGACGCAAGTGGCTGATTCATGGACATAACTACGCCCCGGGCGGCCCGCCGGCGCTGTTGGCCTCCCGGTAATCCTTCGGCGACAGGCCGACGCGCGCGCGAAAGCGCCGCGAAAAGTACGCTTCGTCGCGAAACCCGACCGACCGCGCGATATCGGTGATGCGCCGCGTCGTGTGCGCGAGCAACGATTGCGCCAGTGCGATGCGGCGATCCGTGACGAGATCGGTGAAGGTGCTGCCGGTTTCCTTGCGGATCAGGTGCGCCAGATAGTTGGGCGACAGGAACGCCGCCTCCGCGGTGCCCGCGAGCGTCAGCTCGCCGTTGGTCAGGTTCGCGCGCACATGGCGCAGCACGCGGGCGAGCGCATCGCGCCGGCCCGCGCGCGGCGCGCCGCCGTGCGTGAGCCGTTCGAGCGGCCCGGCGTATTGCATGCAGACGAGGCCGATCAGCTGCAGCAGGTAGCCGCGCAGCAGCGGCACCGAGCCGAACGTGCGCGCGCGGTCCGCATCGAGCATGCGTTCGGTGAGCCGGCGCGCCTCGTCGAATGCGGCGCCCGTCAGGATGAAATCGAGATGCTCCTGGACGCGGAACGGCGCCAGCTCCGGCGCGCGTTGCGCGGGCAGATCGTCGAGGTCGAGCGGGTCGACGTCGAGGTCGGCGCGCAGGAAGGCCAGCGAGAAATTGACGACCACGAAATGCGCGCCGGGCGGATGCGGGATCAGGTGCTCGCGGTAGGGCGGCACGAACGCGAGCGCGCCGCGCGGAAACGGGCGCGTGACGCCGCCGATGCGCTGCTCGGTGTCGCCGCCCAGGTTGAACTGGATCTGGAAATACGCATGCCGATGAGGCTCGGTGATCGCCTGGCGCGTGGTCTGATCGCGGATGTAGAAATCGAGGCGATCGCTGCGCTCGGGCATCGCGTAGATGCGCGGCTGGGAATCGGAAGACATGACGGTGGTGCGTGAAATGCGTGCGAGTCGCGATGGTACAGCGGTTGCGCTCCGTGCGGGCGGCCTTTGGCCATACCCGGCCACCCGCACGACCCGGGCCCGGGCCGGGCGGGCGTCGCGCGTCTTCCTCCTTGGTCAGTTTCGTAAACTGTATATAATAATCATTCTCATTTACAAACTCGCACCCCGGTCACCTCGGGAACAGACGGCTCATGTCGGCAAACAAACTGCTGCTGCATCAGGAAATCGGCACGCTCTATACCGGCCACCATCGTTGGCTGCACAGCTGGCTGAGCAGGAAGGTGGGGTGCGCGCACCGGGCCGCCGACCTTGCGCACGACACCTTCATGCGGCTGCTCGCGCGCGACGAGCCGATCGACGCCGGTGAGCCGCGCGCGTTCCTGACCACGGTCGCGCAGCGCGTGCTGTTCAACCACTGGCGGCGCGAGCAGGTCGAGCGCGCTTACCTGGATGCGTTGCAGCAACTGCCGGAAGCCCATGCACCTTCGCCCGAGACGCGCGCGATCCTGCTGGAAACCCTGATCGAGATCGACCAGTTGCTCGACGGCCTGCCCGTCGTCGTGAAACGCACGTTCCTGCTGTCCCAGCTTGACGGGCTCACGCACACCGAGATCGCCGCCGAGCTGGGCATCTCGCTGTCGACCGTGAAGCGCCATCTGGTCAAGGCGGGCGCGCAGTGCTTCTTCGCGCTGGCCGCATGAGGACGGCGACATCCTGGCCCAGCGTGCCGCCCGAGGTGGCGCAGCGTGCCGTCGAATGGTGGGTCGAGCTAGGATCGGGGCGCGCCACCGACGCCACCCGCGCAGGCCTCGCGCGCTGGCGCGCGCAGGATCCGCTGCACGAGGCCGCATGGCGTCATATCGAGAAGGTCAACAGCGGGTTCGCCCGGTTCGCCGGCGGGTCCGGCGCCGAGGCGGCCCGCGCCGCGCTGCTCGCGCCCGCGCGGCGCCGGGCGGCGCTCAAGACCCTGAGCGTGCTGCTCGGCGTGGGCGGCGCGGCGTGGATGACCGAACGCAGCACGCCCTGGCAGGCCTGGCGCGCCGACCTGCGCACCGCGGTCGGAGAGCGCCGCGCCGTCACGCTCGCCGACCGGACCGTGCTCACGCTCAATACCGATTCGGCGGTCAATCTCCACTTCGATGCGTTCTCGCGCACCATCCGGCTGGTACGCGGCGAAATCATGGTCGCGAGTGGCCACGATCCGCATGCGCCGGCCCGCCCGTTTTCCGTCGTCACGGAGCAGGGCGCGCTGCAGCCGCTCGGCACGCGCTTCGCGGTGCGCGGACAGGCCGCGACAACCCGGATCGAGGTGTTCCAGGGCGCCGTGCGCGCCACGCCGCACGATGCGCCCGCCGCTGCCCGCGTCGTCGACGCCGGCCAGACCACGCGCTTCACGCGCACCGCGCTCGAACCCGTTGCGCCGCTCGCCGACGACGCGGCGGCCTGGACCGATGGGATGCTGGTCGCGGCCGGCATGCGGCTCGGCGACCTGATCGCCGAGCTGGATCGCTATCGCCCGGGCCGCCTCGACTGCGACGCGGCGGTCGCGGACCTGCGCGTCTCCGGCACCTATCCGCTCGACGACACCGACCGGATCCTCACGGTGCTGCGCGCGACCTTGCCCGTCGGGATCGCGTCGTTCACGCGCTACTGGGTCAGGGTCGTGCCGGCCCGGACCTGAGCCCTATCAAAATATTTTCGGCCGGGGTGAGCTGTTTTTCGATGTTCGCGTGACATGGGAAATGAAAGCAGCACTTCGCCCAACGTCCCATCCGTCACCGATCATGAATTCGTTCATTCGCCTCCCTCCTCGCCGCGCGCCGTGGCGGATCGTCCAGCATCTCGCCGCCGCCGCGCTCGTCTCGGCCCTCGCGCCGCCCGCCGCGTGGGCCTCCCCGGACGGCACACCGTCCGCCGCCGAGCGCGCCGCGCGCCGCGCCTACGCGATCCCGGAAGGTCCGCTCGAAGCGACGCTCAACCGTTTCGGCCGCGAGGCGGGGATCCTGCTCGCGTTCTCGCGCGAACAGGCCGACGGTCTGCGCAGCCCGGGCGTGCGGGGCGAATTCGATACAGCGGCCGCGCTCGACCGGCTGTTGACCGGCACCGGCCTGATCGCGGTGCGCCAGCCCGGCGGCGGCTACACGCTGATCCGGGCCGGCGCGCCGGGGGCGACGACGGGCGGCGTCGCCGCCGAAACCGCGCTGCCCGCGGTCGCCGTACGCGCGAGCGGGCCGCAGGCCGACAGCTATCGGCCCGCCGAAGAGGCGTCGATCACGCGCTCGGACGCGAAGCTTCTCGACACGCCCCAGGCGATCAACGTCGTCCCCGCGCAGGTGCTGCGCGACCAGCGGCCGCGCAACCTCGACGACGCGCTCGCCAACGTGAGCGGCATCACCCAGGGCAACACACTCGCGGGCACCCAGGACACGCTGATGAAGCGCGGCTTCGGGGCGAATCGCGATGGCTCGGTGATGCAGAACGGCATGCCGCTCGTGCAGGGCCGCGCGCTCAACGAGACCACCGACAGCGTCGAGGTGCTCAAGGGGCCGGCGTCGCTGCTGTACGGGATCATGGATCCCGGCGGCGTGATCAACGTCGTCAGCAAGCAGCCGTCGCTGACCCGCTACAACGCGATCTCGGTGCTCGGCTCGACCTACGGCCATGGACGCAACGGCGCGGGCGTGACGTTCGACTCGACCGGCGCGATCGGCGACTCGCGGCTCGCGTACCGGCTCATCGTGAACCAGAGCGACGAGCCGTACTGGCGCAACTTCGGCACCAATCGCGGAACGCTCGTCGCTCCCTCGCTCGCGTGGTACGGCCGGGACACCCAGGTGTCGCTGTCCTACCAGTACCGCACATTCCTGGCGCCGTTCGATCGCGGCACCTCGCTCGATCCGCGCACCAACGCGCCCCTCGATATTCCCGCGCGCCGTCGTCTCGACGAGCCGTTCAACAATATGGAGGGAGAATCGCACCTCGCTCAGCTGATGATCGACCACCGGATCAATCCGGACTGGTCGGTGCATCTCGGCTACAGCTACAACCGCGAGACCTACGACGCGAACCAGCTGCGCATCACCGGCATCAATCCGGGCAAGGGCACGCTCACGCGCAGCAACGACGCGACGCACGGCTCGCTCAGCACCGACAGCTACGGCATCGCGTATGCGAACGGGAAGCTGCGCGTCGCGGGCATGGAGCACGACGTGATGGTCGGCGTCGACAGCGAGTACCGGCGCATTTATCGCGCGGACCTGCTGCGCCAGGCCGTCAAGACGCCGTTCAGCTACCTGAATCCGGTGTACGGCGGCCTGGGCGCGTCGAGCACGGTGTCGGCGGGCGACAGCGACCAGACCGACACGCTGCACGACGCCTCGTTCTTCGTGCAGGACAGCGTGAAGCTCACCGACAAGTGGATCCTGGTCGGCGGCGTGCGCTTCCTGACCTACAACCAGGTGGCGGGCCGAGGCCGGCCGTTCCAGCGCAATACCGATATCGACGGCCGCAAGTGGTTGCCGCGCGCGGGCCTCGTCTACAAGTGGAACGACGCGTTCTCGCTGTACGGCAGCTATACACAGTCGCTGAAACCGAATTCGACGATCGCGCCGCTCGGCTCGAACACCGTGATCGACTCGGCGATGCTGCCGGAACAGTCGACGTCGTGGGAGCTGGGCGGCAAGCTCGACCTGCCGGCCGGCCTGACCGGCACGCTCGCGCTGTTCAACATCGACAAGCGCAACGTGCTCGTGTCGCAATTCAACGACGCCACCAAGCTCACCGACTGGCGCACCGCCGGCAAGGCCCGTTCGCGCGGCGTCGAACTCGACGTGTCCGGCCAGATCGGCGAACGCTGGAACGTGATCGCGAGCTACGCGTACATCGACGCCAAGACCACAGAGGATCCGCTGTACGCGGGCAACCAGCTGTGGAATGTCGCCCGGCACACGGCGTCGCTCGCGGCCGTCTACGACGTCGGCACCGTGTTCGGCGGCGACGATCTGCGGATCGGCGCGGCGGGCCGCTACGTGGGCGCGCGCCCCGGCGATTCCGCGAACAGCTTCACGCTGCCGTCCTACGTGATCGCCGATGCGTTCGCCAGCTACGACACGCGGATCGGCAAGCAGAAGCTGCAGTTCCAGCTCAACGTGAAGAACCTGTTCAACCGCACCTACTACCCGTCGAGCGCGAACCGCTACTTCGTCGCGATCGGCGATGCGCGGCAGGTCTCGTTGCTGACGACCCTGCAGTTCTGAGTCACCGTCCAGCGAGCCGACCAGGAGATTTACCATGTCCGATCATTTCCGTTCCTTCAAACCCTTGCGGCGCGCCTTGCTGCGCGCGGCCGCCGGCGCGGCGCTCGCGTTCCCGGCTGCGCTGCCGCCGGTATACGCGCAGACGCCCGCGCAGCCCGGCGCCGGCAAGCGCGTCGTGATGCTCGTGCAACTGCACGGTCCCGACCTGAAAGTCGACGCGCGCGCGCAGGCGCATCTGGCGGCGCGCGGCTACGTGGTGCGCCTCGTCGACGAGGCGCAGCCGGTCGAGGCCGCCGCCGATGCCGATCTCGTCATCATTTCGTCGACCGTCGCGTCGAAGCACGTCGCGAGCGGCTGGCGCACGCTCGCGAAGCCGCTCGTCACCTGGGAAAACGACCTGCTCGACGATCTCGCGATGACCGGCAAGCGGCACGACGCCGATTTCGGCGAGACCGGGAAGGAGCGTTACCTGTGGATCGTCAACGCGCCGCATCCGATCGCGGCCGGGCTGCGCGCGGGCGCGACCAACGTGTACGGCCGCCAGGCGAGCATGAGCTGGGGCAAGCCGGGGCTCGGCGCGTCGATCATCGCGACCGTCTACGGGCAGCCGGAGAAGGCCGCGATCTTCGCCTACGAGACCGGCGCGACGATGGACTACGAATCGCTCGCGCCCGCGCGCCGGGTGATGCTGTTCCTGAACAACACGACGTTCGAGAACCTGTCGGCGGACGGCCTCATGCTGTTCGACGGCGCGGTGGACTGGGCGGCCGGGCTGCGCTGAGCGGCGCGCCGCTCAACCCGCGCGCCGCGGTGCGCGGGTGGGCTGGGCGAGCGAGCCGAGCGCGAGGACCGCGAAGATCAGCACGCCGGTGGCGACCTGCTGCCAGTAGAAGTTCCAGCCGATCAGCAACAGGCCGTTCGCGGCGAAGGCGAGCAGCAGCACGCCGACGAGCGTGCCGCCGACATTGGGCCGCGCCTGCCTGGACAGCGTCGCGCCGATGAATACCGCGCCGATCGCATTGAGCAGATAGGCATTGCCGGCGAGCGGCGCATAGGCGCGCACGGTCGACGACAGCACGATCCCGGCCACCCCGTCGATCAGTGCGCTCGCAACCAGCACGGCGGCCGTGACCGCGCCGACCGGCAGGCCCGAGTAGCGGGCGACGCCCGGCGCGGCGCCGAGCGCCGCGACCGCGCGTCCGAAGCGCGTATGCGCGAGCGCGACGTAGAGCGCCAGCGCGAGGCCCGCGACGATCCACAGCGGCGCGGCGACGCCGGCCGCGCCGCCATGCGCGAGCGTGTCGAAAACGGGGGGCAGCGCGACGCTCAGCAGGTAGATCGGCTGGCCGCCGTCGGTCGCGAGTTGCTGAATCGTCTGGCCGATGAACAGCGTGCCCAGGGTGGCGAGAAACGGTGCGATGCCGAGCCGCGCAACCAGCACGCTGTTGAATGCACCGACCGCGAGCGCGGCCGCGAGCCCGGCGCAGGCGGCGGGCGCGACGCCCAGGCCGTGCGCGAGCGCGACGACGAACGCGAGGCCCGCGACATCGATCGAGGTGCCGAGCGAGAGGTCGATCGCCCCGATCGACAAGGCGAGCGTCATGCCGAGCGCCGCGATCGCGAGCAGGGCGACGTTGTCGACCAGCACCCGCTCGATGTTGGCGAGCGTCGCAAACCCGGGCGCCGTCGCGGCAAAACCCGCGAGCACGATGAACAGCGCGCCGAGCACCGCGAAGCGGCGCGACTGCGCGAACCAGTCAGCCATCGGCTCTTCCTCCCGCATGACGCCGCCGCATGAATGCGGTGGCGGCGACGACGAACAGGATCAGTGCCCCCTCGACCCCGTTGACCCAATAGCTCGACAGGTTGTTCAGCTGGAAACCGTTGACCAGCATGCCGACGAACAGCACGGCGACCAGCGTGCCCGGGATCGTCGGCACGAAGCGTCGCAAAAACACCGCGCCGAGCAGCACGGCAGCGACGACGGGCAGCAGGTTGTCGCCGGAACCGGGGGCGCTGCCGCTCAGGAGGGCCCCCGAAGCGAGCGCGGCGAAGGCCGCCGCGATGCCGCTCGCCACATAGCTGGCGGCAATCCGGCGCGCAGCCGGGATGCCCGCCGCCGCCGCGGCCGCGCGGTGCGCGCCGACGGCTCGCAGGTGCAGCCCCCACGGCGTGCGGTGCACGGCGACGCCGAGCACCGCGGCCGCGGCGAGCAGCGCGCAACCGATGCGCGGCACGCCGAACGGCCCGTCTTCGAGCAAGGCGCCGAGCAGGGGGCTGGCGGCTTCCACGGCGGTGTTCTGCGTCAACACCAGTTCGAGACCCGCGCACAGGTTCATCGTCGTCAGCGTGGCGAGCAGGGGGAGGATCCGCAGCCGCGTGACGGCCCACGCGTTGAGCGCGCCCACCGCCGCGCCCGCGCCGAAGGTCAGCGCGCAGGCGAGCGCATCGCCGAGCCCCGCGCGCGTCGCGACCGCGAATACGGCCGCGCACCAGCCGAGGTTGGCCGCGATCGACAGGTCGAGCCCGCCGGTGATCGCATCGTCGCCGCCGCCGATCATCACGATGGTCAGGCCGAGCGCCAGTAGCCCGGTCACGGCGCTCTGCTGCAGCACATTGCCGAGGTTCGCGAGCGTCAGGAACAGCGGCGAGCCGAGCGCGAAGCCGGCGCAGACGAGTGCGACGGCAAGCCACGCGCCCTGCCTGAGCCAGGCGCGCGCCCGAAGGGGCATCGGTGGCGCGCCGAGGGGCGTGTCCGGTACCGCGTTCATGCCGGCACGCCATCGGGCGGGTGCGGCGCGCGGGCGCCGGTGGTCCACGCGAGCAAGGTCGCGGCGTCGGTGCGCGCGGACGGGCAGGCGGCGACGATCCGGCCGCGCGCCATCACGAGCACCCGGTCGGTGAGCGCGAGCAGCTCGTCGAGATCGCTCGACAGCACGAGTATCGCCGCGCCGGTCCGTGCGAGTTCATCGACGAGCAGGTAGATCTGCGCTTTCGCGGCGACGTCGACGCCGACCGTCGGCTCGTCCAGCAGATAGATCGTCGACGCGCGGCTCAGCCATTTGGCGAGCGAGACTTTTTGCTGGTTGCCGCCCGACAGGAAACGCACCGCGCGCTCCGGATCGGCGGGGCGGATGTCGAGACGCCGGATCAGCGCCCGTGCCGCGGTGGTTTCATCGCGGCGGCGGATCAGGCCGACGCGGGCGAAGCGCGACAGGTTGGCCAGCAGAGCGTTCTCGCGCACGCTCAGCGTCGCCGCGACGCCATGCGCGTGCCGGTTCTCCGGCACGAGCGCGACGCCGTGCCGGACCGCGTCGCGCGGGCGCCGGAGACGGACGGCGCGGCCCGCGATCGACAGGCTGCCCTCGGTGGCCGGCTCGATGCCGAACAGCGCGCGCACCAGCGCTTTCGCGCCGGAGCCCAGCGCGCCCGTTACGCCGACGATTTCGCCGCGCCGCACCTCGAACGACAGCGGTCCGAAATGTCCCGGCCGAGCGAGGCCGCGCGCGGCCAGCACGATCTCGCCGTGGCGGCGCGGCGTCGTGACCGCACGGCCGCGCGCGGCGTCGCCGACCATCGCCGCGACCAGCGCGGCGGCCGGCGTGGCGCGCGCATCGAAGGTGGCGATGTCGAGGCCGTCCCGCAGCACCGTCACGCGGTCGCACACGGCGGCGATCTCGGCCAGGTAATGCGAGACGTAGAGCACCGTCACGCCGTCGTCGCGCAGCCGTTCGATCGTGCGCAGCAGCCGGTCGATCTCGCCCGACACGAGCGCGGCGGTCGGTTCGTCGAACACCAGGATCGACTTGCGCCGGATCAGCGCGCTCGTGATCTGCACGATCTGCTGTTCGGCGACGCTCAACTCGCCGATCAGGCGGTCGGGCGGCAGATCGATCGCGAACTGTTCGTGCAGACGGGCGCGGCATTCGCGCCGCATCCGCTTCAAGTCGAGCGGCAGCAACGCGCGCAGCAGGTCGGGGCCGCGGCCGAAGGTCGGCGGCTGCGCGAGGAACAGCGCCTCGGCGACCGTGAGCGTTCTCGGCAGCAGACGCTCCTGATGGATGAAACCGATTCCGGCCGTCCGCAGCGGCGTGGCGGGATCGGCCCGCTGTGGGGCGCCGTCGATCGCGATCGTGCCCGCGTCGGGCGCGTACAGGCCGGCGAGGATCTTGATGAGCGTCGACTTGCCCGCGCCGTTCTGGCCCACGAGACCGTGCACGGCGCCGCGCGCGACGTCGAGCGACGCGCCGCGCAGCGCGGTCACGCCGTCGAAGCGCTTCACGATCCCGTGCAGCGTGAGCGCGGAGGCGCCGCGCGTCATGCGCGGGCGGTCCCGGGGAGGACGGCCGCGTTCGCGTGCTGCCCGAGCGTCTGTTGCGCGACGCCGGCGTTGTCCTTGGTCACGAGCACCGACGGCACATAGGTGTAGGCGGGCAGCGCGCGCTCGCCGGCCAGGTAGCGGGCGACATTGCGCGCGGCGGTCTGGCCGATCAGCGCCGGCTGTTGCGCGACCACGGCGGCCGCGCTCGACTTCGGATCCTTGACGAGCGCCACGGCGTCGGGGCTGCCGTCGACCGCGTAGGTGCGGATCTCGCGCCGGCCCGCCGCGTCGACCGCCTGTGTCGCGCCGACCTGCGGCACATCCCACGCGGCCCAGATCGCCGAGATCGATCCTTTCGGGTATTTCTGCAGCAACTGGCTGATCTGCGCGTAGGCGTTCTGCACCGTGTTCGGGATCACGTCGCGCAGCTCCGGTTCCAGGATGCGCACCTTCGGATACCACTTCAGCACGGCCTTCAGCTGGTCGTAGCGAATCGCGCAGACCGGTACGCCGTAGAAGCCGTTGAACACGAGGAGGTTGCCTTCGCCGCGCATGTCGTTGACGAGCTGGAGCGCCAGCTGCGAACCGATCAGGAAGTTGTCCGACGTGACGACGTTCAGGCTCGAAGGCGAGGCGGTATCGATCGTGAAGAGCGGGATGCCGGCCTGGCGGATTTTCCGGAGCCAGGGTTCGAGCACCGAAGCCGTGCCGAGCTGCTCGATGATGGCGTCGGGTTTCTGTGCGATGAGCGTCTGGATCTGCGCGATCTGGCGGCTGTCGCTGCGCCCGGCATCGAGCGCGATCGGCGTGCCGCCGAGCCGCCTCACTTCGTCGATCGCGCCCTGGTAGGCCTTGAGGTCCCAGTAATGATCGGTGCCCACCGCGCTGATGCCGATCCGCTTGCCCTTGAGCGAAGGCGGCGCGGTGCCGGCGGCGGCATCGGCGCGCGCGCTGCCCGGGCGGCCCAGCCCGGCGGCGAGCGCGGCGGCGCCCAGCGCGATGAACTGGCGGCGGTCGAGGATAGGCGGGGCAGCGATCATGGCGGGAGACGAAGCGAGGAAGCCGGCGTTGGACGAGCGATCACTGTATGCAACCCGGGCCGGGAACGGAACGATCGATTCGCGCTTTGGTTATGCGCCGGGCGCACATGGCGAAACGGGACCGGCTGCGCGACGGGGGCGTTCATGCGTCGCGTGTTGCATCGAAATCGTCATGAAAATGAAAGAATGTAATGATCGGGTTTAACCCTCGACCGGGGAAAGATGGATTTCCTTTATGCGTAAATTTGCGTAATGTGGAGTAACAAAATGTTGAATGTTTTGAGCGGTTTATTCACTGTTCGACAAATGGAAAGGGTAATCGGCGCACGCGCCGAAATAATCGACGGCCAGCGGGGGCGGGCCTGGAAGGGTAGCGAAGACGGGGGAGCCGAGTGGAACGGGCGCGCAGGCCGGTGCGCGCCCGGCGGGACGGGAAGTTTGAAAAATATCCGGGTTGAAAGCCGGAAATAGAATGGCAAAAGGCGGCCGGGGTTTTGATGTCGGGATACTGCATCCGGCTATTGGCATGAGTCGACGCTTTGAATGCGCGCGGATGGCCCTTCGGGTCATCCGCGTTCATCCGGCACCGCAGGGGGATCGTGGTCATGACACCGGTCAGCGAACACGAGGTAATCACGAGTGCTCCGCGCGTGGGAGGTCAGTCCATCGCGCGCGCGCGGCCGATCGCGCCGACAGTGCCCGAGAACTGGTTCAGCGTCAGCGTCGAAGTCGCGGCGCGCGTGGCGGCCGGGCTTGCGCTCGGCATATTCGGCTATGCCGCGTACATCGAATGGATCGCCGATCCGTCGCGCATCACGCTGGTGCTGCTGGTGATCACGGCGGCGCTGAGCGTGGGCCTGTCCTTATTCTCGAAGGTGCCGACCAAGCGGGACTGGAGCCCGTTCGCCGTTTTCTTTTCGGTCGCCGGCACGTTCTACTATCTGCTGTTCCAACTGTCGGCCAGCCAGAAAATCATCCCGGAAGACATTGCCGCCTCGATCCAGGTTGTCGGGCTCGCCTGGCAATTGTTCGCGAAGCTGTCGTTGCGGCGCTCGTTCGGCATTCTTCCCGCCAACCGCGGCGTTGTTTCGCGCGGCGCGTATCGCTTCGTCCGCCATCCGATGTACCTCGGTTACCTGATGATCGACGTCGGCTTCCTGTTGGCCAATTTCAGCGTGCAGAACGTGCTCGCGGTGTGCCTGCAGGTGTTGCTCCAGGTCGGACGGATCTATCGCGAGGAGCGGATTCTGTCGGAGGACGGCGCTTATCTCGCCTACAAGGCCAAGGTCAGGTATCGGGTCATTCCCGGGGTGTTCTGACGGTTTCGGCACTTGATGCGGTTCGCCTTCGCGAGCGGGTGTCGCGGAGCGAATGCGACCGCGTGGCGCCACGTTCCGACTGACCGCGCGCGCTCGGTGCGCGAGGGCGCCGGGTTTCAGTTCGCACCGAAATGGCTCAGGACCTGATAGACGAGCAGGTAGGCAAGGCCGCCGGCCAGCAGTGCGATGGGTGGAATGATGAACCATGATGGCTCCCACCTCGGCTTGCTGCCTTGTGGGCCGGATGGCGCGGGATGTGCCGGACGAGGCGGTGGCGCGGGATTGTCCTGTTGCGCCTGTTTCTCCCGAATGGCTTCGCGATACCAGTCGCGATCGTCAAGACTCATGGCGGCCCCTCGGTCATTGTTGTCGCCGCAATTGTAAGCCTGCCGGGAAGGGCGACCGACGAGAAGTTCGAATAAGCACACCAACCCGAAAAGGTGATGTTTCCCGCACGGGAGCGTGCATTGCCTTGCCCCAGCCGATCGAGGTGAAACATGGCTCACGTCGTACAGGTGCCCGCACAAGATCCTTGGGTCAATACCGGCATACGTGTGAAAGCGGGGATGCGTCTGCAATGCCGAGCGATCGGGGTATGGGTGGATGCGGTCATTCCATGTACCGCGGAAGGGTATCCGGCGCCACTGTTCTACACGACAGGGCATCCGCCGCGAATCCCCGACGACGGTCGGTATTTTCGTCTGATGGGGCGCATTGCGCCGAGCGACGCGGCACCGGCCGAGGACGATCCGACGCAGACGTTTCGCATGGGCGCCCAGAGCGACCACGTCGCGACTTCGGATGGCGTTCTCTTCGTATTCGCGAACGACCGCAGCGGCTATTACTGGAACAACTGGGGCTCCGTCACGTTGACCGTCGTCACTGACGAAGCGGGCAGCGCATAGTCCGGACGAGCAGGGCGATTGCGACCTATTGCTGCCTATTGCGGATCGGTCTTGCCGTAGAGATCCGCCACGAAATCGATGAAAGCACGCACCCTCGGCGACACGTGACGCGATTTCGGATAGAGCGCGTAGTCACTGGTATTGGCTGAATGAAAAAGCATCTTCTGGTTGCGCTCGCGTTGGGCATGTGCGCTTTCGGACGTGTCTACGCCGATGCGCAGCTGCCAAGTTTTGACGCGTACCCGGTCGCCGACGGGTTCAAGGGGAGGGTTGCGAAGGTCCGGATCCAGTCATCAAAGGACCGGGAATTTGCGACTCGCTTGCGAGAGGTCACTCACGGCAAACCGAATTTTGCCGGGCACTACATCTTGAGTAGCTGGGGTTGTGGCGCTTCGTGCGTCACAACGGTGGCCGTTGACGCGAAGACAGGCCAGACGACGTGGCTGCCGTTCACGCTGTGTTGCTGGGCTCCTGAGATTGACGTGCCGATCGAGTTTCGCGCTAACAGCCGATTGCTGATCCTTCACGGGAGCCGTAACGAGACTGGCTCGGGCACGTACTATTACCAGTTGGGCGGATCGGGCTTCGAGCTGGTGAAGGCCGTAGAGGTCGGCGCAAGTCAATAGGTGATGAGTTGGGCCCGTCGGAGCTGCTGGAGCGCCCGGAACTTTCGGAGCGTGAGTTGAGTGAAGTTGCCAGGGAGATCCGCCGGCTGTACTGGACGATCCGCAACACGAGGCGCGGTGTCCACGACGCGCGGCGGCGACGGGCGTACGCGATCGCGGTTCAAAAAACGCCTGCTCATGGCAGGCCTCTCAAAGGAGGCGATTCTGGGACTGCTACGCTGTTGCCGGGCGCGAGATCGCCAGCAGCAGGGTTGCTTTGATTGCCCGCATCGCATCGACAAGCTTGCGCATGATATTTGACATAAGGTAAATTATCAAAACTAATTGCAGTGGCTGACGATGCGCAAGATGGACCGGTTCAAGGTCATCCAGCCGGTGACCGAAGCGCGGCTCAAGCCCGCACGGCTGGGGTTGAGCGTGCGGCAGATCGAGCGGCTGGTGCTGCGCTACCAGGCCGCGGGCGTGGCCGGGCTGAATCGTTCCGGGCAACCGGAAGCCGGACGAAGGTCTGGCCATCCGGGCCTTGATCATCACTCGTGAGCGTTATCCGGATTTCGGCCCGACTTTGGCTCGTGAGAAGCTCCGGGAATGCCATGACCCGGGGCTGGCGAAGGTAACGGCTGGCAAGCTCATGACGGAGGTCGGATTGTGGATTCCGCACCGGACGTGGCTGCCCAGGCTGCCAGCCACGTGCGGACGGGCCTGCCCCTGCCTAGGCGAACTGATCAAGATCGACGGCAAGGACGCCGCGCCGGTGCGAGGTGGGACCGCCGTTCGGTTGAGGTCGACGCGGCTCCCTGTCAACAAGGCAGTGCAGCACCCGCCGCCGCCGCCGTGAACGAGTTGATCATATCGAGCCGATAGCCATGCATATACACGGCGCCCAATTGAAGGCCATTCTCGGGGCGAATGGCCAACTTTTGCCGAAGCCGGTAAATATGCGTATCAAGACTTCTAGACGTGCCATCAAGCGTTCTGCCCCATGCCAGCGTCGACAAAAGATCCCGGGAAACGACGTTGCCAAGATTATTGAACAAGCAGTTTGCCAGGGAAAACTCTTTCGTCGTCAACTCAACGATCTCGCCGCGGAAGGTCAAGGTCCGCGTCACCGAATCCAAGACATAACCGCCGACCTCGATTCGATTTGCGTTTTTCTTGTTGCGGCTGTTCCGACGCAGCAGAGCATTGATCCGCGCGGCCAGCTCGACCTCCCGGAATGGCTTGGCGATGTACTCGTCCGCTCCCGCATTCAGCGCCGCGACCACGTCTATCTCGAGGGTTCTGGCCGTCAAAAACAAGACCGTAGGCCCGTCGCCGAGATTCGCACGAATCCAATGCAGCAAATCGAGACCGCTGGTATCCGGAATCCGCCAATCCAGCACGACCAGATCCACCACATTTTCCCGGAGGAACTGGACTGCCCGCGTATTATCCTTGACTCTCGAAATTTCTCGATCGGATGCACGCAACGCCTTTTCGATGGCTGCGGCTTGATTAAGATCGTCTTCCACTAGCAAGATGCTCATCGCACTCTCCAAAATTCATTCTGTCCGAATGATCCCTGGTTAATTGAAAATCATTTTTTGCGCAAAAACAGACGCATACCGTGATTTCCCGCTAATGGAAAACCACCCTACCCTGAATAAATCAATTGTTTTTGTAAAGAAATGGTCTTGCGTCAATGACGTCTATTCCAATATGCGTGTCGCATATCCGGGGAATTCCATCCGTCGACGCAACGGCAGGCACTGCCGTCACCCAGACGAGGCCCTCTCGTACCCGTTGCCAGACGATCGGGCGGCTGCAACATCGGCCTGATGCCAAAATGATCAGGCACCGTTATCCATAAGATCAGGCCGACCTCGCCTGCCCTGCTTCTTGACATTTCAAATCTGGACATATCATCTGGATGTCACTGACATATCAGTAGAATACTTATGATCGGTCAGCGGGTCAAAGGTTGTAAACCCGTATAAGGACTGGAGCCCTTAAAGATGGAGTTGGAAACAACGGAGGATCACGCTAATATGTCAGTGATATTCTTCTAACTTGGCAGCGGACATGAACGGACAGATAAGTGCTTCCCTTGCGGATCAAGCCCACCAGAAGCTGGAGGAACTGATCGTGACGCTGGAGCTGGCGCCGGGCAGCGTTTGGTCGGAGGTGTCGCTCGCGGACAAGCTGAACACGGGTCGAACGCCGGTTCGCGAGGCCGCGCAACGCCTGGCCGCGTCGCATCTCCTGCAGATCGTGCCGCGTCACGGCATCATGGTCACGGTTCCCAGCATCCATGATCAGTTGCTGGTGCTCGAAACGCGTCGCGAACTCGAACGCCTCATCGCGCAGCGCGCGGCGCGGCGCGCCTTGCCCGAGGAGCGCGAACGGATGCGCGAGACGGTTGAGCAACTCGAGGCAGCCGGCGAATCACACGATGTCGTCGCCTACCTGAGAAGCGTGTACAGAGCCAATCAGCTGATGGCCGAGCTGGCGCGGAATCGGTTTGCGGCCGAGGCGATCGCCCCGCTGCATGCGCTTTCGCGGCGCTTCTACTTCATGCATCACAAGTATTTGAACGACCTGCCGCTGGCAAGCCAGTATCACGCGCGGGTTGCGCGAGCCATCGTCGACGGGGACGAACAGGAAGCCGGGGGCGCGTCGGACGCGATGCTGGACTACATCGAGATGTTTACACGCGACTCTTTTACGCGGGATTTCGAGCCGCATCGCGCTTGATCGTCGCGGCGGCTCAAATCAGCACGCCATGCTTCGCCACCAGCCCGCTGATTTCCGCCTCCTGCACAGGCTCGGAGACGTAATACCCCTGGCAATCAACCGGCGTCATGGTTTTCAGCCATGCGAACTGCGCTTCCGTCTCGATCCCTTCGATGACGACCTGTTTGCCTAAACGGCGCCCAAGCGAGATAAGCGCCTCGACCACGGCTCTTGATTCCGGATTCTCGGGAATATCGCGAATGAAGGATCGGTCCAGTTTGATCGTGTCGATCGAAAGCCGATGCAGCGCGATGAGTGACCAGCATCCTGCGCCGAAGTCATCGATTGCGACGCTCACACCCATGTTCCGGACCGAGGTGACGGCAGACGCAAACATGTCGATCGGGCCGGGATCGTTGGATTCCGTGATTTCGATCTGAAGCCGTTCGGCCCGCACCGCGCGAGAAGCGAGTGTCACGGCCAATTCATCGGCCATCCCGGGCCGCATGATTTCCTGGGCAGGTAGATTGATGGACAACGAGAGGCTGCCGTAACCGCAGGCAGTCCAGCTGGCGAGCACCCTCGCCGATTCCGCGATGGCGAACTCCGTGAAGCGCTGCGTCAGCGGCGAGTTTTCAACGAGTTCGATGAATGCAGACGGCATCAGGACGCCGTACGTCGGGTGGCGCCAACGTATCAGCGACTCGAAGCCGGACAGCAATCCTGGCTGGAGCCGCAGCTTGGGCTGAAAAACAAAGAAAAACTCCTTCTCATCCAGTCCACGCGCGGCATCGTTGACCAGGGTACGCGGGCAGCCGAGTTCGGCTGCCTTGCCGATGGTCGACGCTGCGGTCCCTATGCCACGTTTTCCGGTGTTTGACAAAATGCTCTCGCTGTTCGCTCAAGCTCCGGTCCGACCATGCCGCAACACGCTATTCCCAGGTTTGACGCCAAGCCTCTGCGTTGCAACCGAAACGTGGAGCAAAGTACTTTTTGCATAGTAATAGAGCGAATTCAGGGCGACTGTGAACGATTGCCACGCTTTGACTGGGCGCCCTTCCCTGCGCTTCAGATATCCGAATCCAAAAACCGAGGGAGCGTGTCAAGGCGAGTAGCGGCAGTGCCGCGGGGGTGGAGGCAACGCCGAGTGTCGGCGTGCCGCATATACCCGGCGACGCTGTCCGGTTCTGGAAATTCACCGCATTCAGCACGGATTTCGACGGCTTGTAGCTTGAAACGCCGACCGGCGCGCACCAACTGAGCGCGCCGGTCGGACGGCTGGCGTTACTTCCACTGATACAACATGCCCGCCCCGATCACCTTCTGGCCGCCGCTGAAGCCGCCGTTGAGCGACGCCTTCAGGTTATCGGTGATCCGTGCCTGCATATTGACCGCCATCGCTTTCTGACCGAGGAAGGTCGACGTGCCGACCCCCATCCCGAAGTTGGCGTCGCGGTCGAGTTGCGGGATCGACGCCATCGCGCCGACGGCTGCGATACCCTGCCGCGCCATCTGGTCGGTCTGCTGCAATTGCGAGCTGAGGCTGTTGATCTGGACCTGCTGGCTGGACAGCGCCGTCGACATGGTCGACTGCACGGCGTTCAGCTGATTCAGGTTGACCGCATCGGTGCCCTGCGTACCGGGCGCGACATTGATGATCTGCCGCTGCTGCGTGTCGCTGCCGACCGACACGACGTTCGAGCGGCCGCCGTCCGTCGAATTCGAGCCGATCGCCACCGAGTTCGAGCCGGCGGTGACGGTCGGCTTGTCCGAACCCGTGCCGTTCATGTCGGCCGCGACACCCGTTGAGTTCTGCGAAAGCGTCGTGTTGTTGATCGAGGTCGAAAGCGACGTCAACTGGTTGTTGATGTTCGCCACCCCGGTCGACAACGAACCGATGCTGGTCGACGTGGAACTGGACAGCTGTGCCACCGTGCTGTTGGTCGTGCTCAAACCCGTCGACAGTGAGGTGACTCCCGTCGACAGCGAGCTGATGTTGGTCGCCGTCGACGTCGACAGGCTGTTGAGCGCCTGATTCGTCGCGTTCAGCTGGCTGCCGTTGACCGCATCCGTGCTGGTCGCGGAGACCCGGCCGGCGGCGACATTGGTGACCTGACGCTCCGCGCCCGGTGCGCCCACGCTCACGACGCTCGTCGGCGAAGTGCCCGCGAAGCCGTACGAGACGCCGCCGATCGTGGCGCTGGCCGTCGGGTTCGGCGCGGCCGTGACCGAGCCGGAACCGAGCGCGACGTCGTTGGCGTTGTTCGCGACCGCATTCGAGCCGAACGCGAGCGAGCCGGCGCCGACTGCCGTCGCCGTGTTGCCGAAGGAGATCGAGCCCGTGCCGGCAGCCGTGCTGGCATTGCCGATCGCCAGCGCGTCATTGCCGCTCGCCACGCTCGCCGCGCCAATCGACACGGCCTGGCTGCCGCTTGCCAATGCGCCCTGCCCGATCGCGACCGCGCCGCTCGACGAGGCGTTCGCGCCGTCGCCCACCGCGACGCTGCTCGCGCCCGAGGCGCTCGCATTCGTCCCCGCGGCAAGCGCGTTGGTGCCCGTCGCGCCGTCGTTGTTGTAGTTGCCTTGCTGCGTGCCGTTGTCGTTCACGCTGTAGTAGTGCGTCTTCGCGGCGCTAATCGCGGTCGAGGTCGACGTCGACAAGGACGCAATATTGCTGTTCGTCGTCGACAGGCCGGTGGACAAGGAGCTGATCCCGGTCGAGGTCGACGTGGACAGCGACAGGACCGTGCTGTTGGTCGTGCTCAAGCCCGTGGACAAGGAACTGATGCCGGTCGAGGTCGACGTGGACAGCGAAACGATGCTGCTGTTGGTCGAACTCAAGCCCGTGGACAACGAACCGATCCCCGTGGACGTCGAGGTGGACAGCGACACGATCGAACTGGTCGCCGATGACAAGCCGGTCGACGTCGAAGTCGACAGGCTGTTGATCGCCGTGTTCGTCGAGAACAGTTGCGAACCGTTGATCGCATCCGTGCTCGTCGCCGTCACCTGGCCTGCCGCGACGTTCGTGATCTGGCGTTCCGCGCCCGGCGCGCCCACGCTCACCACACCCACCGGGGTCGTGCCTGCGTAGTTGTAGGTCACCCCGCCGACCGTGCCCGTGGCCGTCGGATTGGCTGCCGCCGTCACCGAGTTCGAACCCAGCGCCACGCTGTTCGCGATGCTGGCGACTGCGTTTTGGCCCAGGGCGACCGAACCGGCCGCGCTGGCGTTCGAGCCGTCACCCACTGCCACCGCGCTCGCGCCCGCGGCCGTCGCGTTCGTGCCCGCTGCCAGCGCGTTGATGCCCGTCGCGCCGTCGTTGGCGTAGTTGCCTTGCTGCGTGCCGTTGTCGTTGACGCTGTAGTAGTGCGTCTTCGACGCGTTGACAGCGGTCGACAGCGACGAGATCGAGCTGTTTGCGGTCGACAGGCCCGTCGAAGTCGAGGTCGACAGCGAAGCAAGGTTGCTATCCGTCGTGGACAAGCCCGTCGACAGTGACGAGATGCCGGTCGACGTCGACGTCGACAGCGAGGCAAGGTTGCTGTTCGTCGTGGACAAACCCGTCGACAGCGACGAAATGCCGGTTGACGTCGACGTCGACAGCGATGCGATCGAGCTGTTTGCCGATGACAGGCCGGTCGACGTCGAGGTCGACAGGCTGTTGATCGCCGTGTTCGCCGCGAACAGTTGCGAACCGTTGATCGCGTCCGTGCTCGTTGCCGTCACCTGGCCTGCCGCGACGTTCGTGATCTGGCGTTCCGCGCCCGGCGCGCCCACGCTCACCACACCCACCGGGGTCGTGCCTGCGTAGTTGTAGGTCACCCCGCCGACCGTGCCCGTGGCCGTCGGATTGGCTGCCGCCGTCACCGAGTTCGAACCCAGCGCCACGCTGTTCGCGATGCTGGCGACTGCGTTTTGACCCAGGGCGACCGAACCGGCCGCGCTGGCGTTCGAGCCATCGCCCACCGCCACCGCGCTTGCGCCCGCGGCCGTCGCGTTCGTGCCCGCCGCCAGCGCGTTGATGCCCGTCGCGCCGTCGTTGGCGTAGTTGCCTTGCTGCGTGCCGTTGTCGTTGACGCTGTAGTAGTGCGTCTTTGCCGCGTTGACGGCGGTCGACAGCGATGAGATGCCGGTCGACGTCGACGTCGACAGCGACGAGATCGAGCTGGTTGCGGTCGACAGACCCGTCGAGGTCGAGGTCGACAGCGAGGCAACCGTGCTGTTCGTCGTGGACAAGCCCGTCGACAGCGACGAGATGCCGGTCGACGTCGAGGTGGACAGCGAGGCGATCGAGCTGTTTGCCGTCGACAGACCGGTCGAGGTCGAGGTCGACAACGAGGCAACCGTGCTATTCGTCGTGGACAAGCCCGTCGACAGCGACGAAATGCCGGTTGACGTCGACGTCGACAGCGATGCGATCGAGCTGTTCGACGTCGACAGGCCTGTCGACGTCGAAGTCGACAGGCTGTTGATCGCCGTATTCGTCGCGAACAGTTGCGAACCGTTGATCGCGTCCGTGCTGGTGGCGGTGATTTGCCCGGCAGCGACGTTGGTAACCTGACGCTCGGAGCCGGCCGCACCGACGCTCACGACGCTGGTCGGCGTCGTGCCGGCAAACGAGTAGCTCGTGCCGGCGATGGTGGCGCTGGCGGTCGGATTCGCGGCGGCGGTGACCGAGCCGCTGCCGAGCGCGACGTCTCCGGCATTTTGGGCGACGGCGTTCGGACCGATCGCAACGGAGTTGGTGCCGAGAGCCTGGCTGTCCGCCGCGGTGGAATTCGCGTGGAAGTACTTGATGCCCTGGCTGTTGATGTTGTCGATCGCGGCGCCGACGTTGTTGGCCGTGGTGGTCGTGCCGTTCGCGTTGTACGTGGTGTACGACGGCGCCGAGATCGTGCCGGTCGCCGGATTATAGGCAGCGCCGCCGCCGAGCGCCGAGGCGGTGCTCGTGCCGAGGTTGTTCGTGGCTGAGACAGCGGTACTCAGGCCGGTGGACAGCGAGCTGATGCCGGTCGACGTCGAGGTGGACAGCGAAGCGATGCTGCTGTTGGCCGACGACAGGCCGGTCGACGTCGACGTCGAGAGCGACGTTACGGTGCTGTTGGTGGTGCTCAGGCCGGTCGAAAGCGAGCTGATGCCGGTCGACGTCGAGGTGGACAGCGAAACGATGCTGCTGTTGGCCGACGACAGGCCGGTCGACGTCGACGTCGAGAGCGACGTTACGGTGCTGTTGGTCGTGCTCAGGCCGGTCGAGAGCGAGCTGATGCCGGTCGACGTCGAGGTGGACAGCGAGGTGATCGAACTGTTGGCCGACGAGAGACCGGTCGACGTCGAGGTCGAGAGCGACGTGACGGTGCTGTTGGTCGTGCTGAGGCCGGTCGAAAGCGAGCTGATGCCGGTCGAAGTCGAGGTGGACAGCGAAGCGATGCTGCTGTTGGCCGACGACAGGCCGGTTGACGTCGACGTCGAGAGCGACGTGACGGTGCTGTTGGTGGTGCTGAGACCTGTCGAAAGCGAGCTGATGCCGGTCGACGTCGAGGTGGACAGCGAAGCGATGCTGCTGTTGGCCGACGACAGGCCGGTTGACGTCGAGGTCGAGAGCGACGTGACGGTGCTGTTGGTCGTGCTGAGACCTGTCGAGAGCGAGCTGATGCCGGTGGACGTCGAGGTGGACAGCGAAACGATCGAGCTATTGGCCGACGAGAGACCGGTCGACGTCGAGGTCGAGAGCGACGTGACGGCACTGTTGGTGGTGCTCAGGCCGGTCGAGAGCGAACTGATGCCGGTCGAAGTCGACGTGGACAGCGAGACGATGCTGCTATTGGCCGACGAGAGACCGGTCGACGTGGAGGTCGAGAGCGACGTTACGGTGCTGTTGGTGGTGCTCAGGCCGGTCGAGAGCGAGCTGATGCCGGTGGACGTCGAGGTGGACAGCGAGATGATCGAACTGTTGGCCGACGAGAGACCGGTCGACGTCGAGGTCGAGAGCGACGTGACGGTGCTGTTAGTGGTGCTCAGGCCGGTCGAGAGTGAACTGATGCCGGTCGATGCAGACGTGGACAGAGAGGTGATCGAGCTATTGGCCGATGAGAGACCGGTCGACGTCGAAGTCGAGAGCGACGTGACGGTACTGTTGGTCGTGCTGAGACCCGTCGAGAGCGAGCTGATGCCGGTCGACGCAGACGTGGACAGCGAGGTGATTCTGCTGTTGGTGGTGCTGAGACCTGTCGAGAGCGAGCTGATGCCGGTCGACGTCGACGTGGACAGCGAGACAATGCTGCTATTGGCCGACGACAAACCGGTCGAGGTTGAAGTCGACAGCGAAAACAGTTGACTGCCGTTGATCGCGTCGGTGCTGGTCGCGGTAACGGCACCGTTCGCAAGGTTGATGATGTTGTGACCGGTTACGTCAGTATTGCTGCCACTCAGCATGATGCTGCCCGGGGCATTCAGCTCGATCGTCTGCCCCGGCACAGAGCCCGTTGTGTCCGAACTGGTTGTCGTGGCGTTGTTGACCGTGATATACGTGACTGTCGGACCCGCTATCGCATTGCCTCCGGGGCCGCTTGCCGCGCCACCCATGTAGAGCACGTCACTGCCCGTCGTGCAGTCCATGTTGTAGGTACCGGTGCCGGTGGAAGACAAGCCGTAGGCCGTTCCGTTGGCGCAAACGGTAAATGCGGCGGCAAACACCGAGGTCGGTGCGAAGATTACGGCCCCTCCCAACACCGCGGCGGTCAGCATCCGGACTGTGGCCCCCCGCCCTTTCGCACTTGGCAGTGCAACCGCAATCGCGCGCGCCACCTTCGCCTTTCTGCCCTTAGAGGAATCAATTTCCGACGCAGCCACCCACGCGCCGAGCGACTCATTCCAAATCGTCTTGTATGATTTATTCAAAATATATACCCCTTATATAAGAACTATCAGCAGCGTGACCACAGGTGTCGGCTCAAGTCTTGCCGCAAGCAACAACGTTTAAAAGCTGTACTTCTGCCGTGTGGCTTTCCAAGTCGGCATGGCGGCATAGCGATCAAGCTCCCCCCCTTACTACAAAGACGAATCATTCGTCACGCGCGAAATAACATGCGAACCTGCAACTGGCAACGCTCAAATAGATAGAGGTATTTAAAGAATGGGAGCATCTTCCGGCGCACGGCATGAGATCGAGGGCTTATCTTTAATCGGATTCGATCGTGCGCCTGGTGGCCCCATCTCTTTTATGATTCGATTGGATGATATTTATCGACGGATCGCGCAAAGAAAACTTTTGTCACGAAAATTTTTAAAAAATGTAAATTATGACAATCAGTTCAAATTGTCATCTCGCCCCATATATAAGTCATATCGATTGCCCTAATGATTTAAGACTCGACAAAGGCGCGCTTGCCGCAAACCTGGCGGATTTACCAGGGACAGCGTATTGGTGTGAAATAAGGGAGCGAAACCAGGAATTGCCATCGAAACAGTGCGCCTCAAGATGGGGGCTGCGCTGGATGGAAGAAGGATTGGTCAACGGGGCATCTGAATCGCGTCGGGCACGTCAGACTGGGGAGGACAATGAGAATCGCAGGACGCAGCTGACCGAAAGCCGTGCGGAACCCTATGCCCGACTCATCCTTGGCATCGAGGTTCGCCCGTGCCGAGGGGAATGCTTGATGGGTTATGAGGTGAAACGTACTTCGACGAATCTATTACCGTCATGCCTATAGGCAGGCGAGATTCCGGCCGATAACCGCGCCGCTGGCCAATGCGCGAGTAGAGCCCTTCTCTCGCAGCGATCGGCCTAACGAGGCTCTTCGATGCCTTTCCGAGACCATGTCACGCTGCGAACGCGGCCCGCCCGATCGGCGAATTGAATCAACCGGGGGGCGCTGATCCGACCCGATCAGAAATTATTTATTTCAAATTGCTTTCGATCTTTGTCGCGAATCCAGTCGGGTGCGCGCCCTGATCCCGACCACGTGGCGCCGCTGACCGGGTCGAAGTAGCGGACCCGTCGCTTGGTCGCGCGCCGGAGGATTTCCGCAGGGAAAATATCTTCCGGCAGGAAACTAAACTCTCGAATGCAATACTGAATTTCCTGCAGAATGGCCTCCGCCGCGATCCGGCGCTCTTCGGCAAACTGCGACTCCAGTTTAGATTTCTGCTCTAGGTATTGTCGATAGGATTCCATGCTGCATGCTCGCGGTTATCTGATTTCCGATGGCCAGAACAGGCAGACGCCGACATCTTGTACTTCATGCTCCCCGGTCACGGGACGCTTGCCCTGCCCTTCACGATGCCGCATGGCGCACCGGCAATCTGTACGACGAGAACATGACTTCCAACATGCCTCATCGTACGAGCAAGCTCGAACGACAAGAATGGTCAACATCAAACCCTTAAATTCATGGCAACAACCTTTAGACCACAGGCTATAGGCATGACCGTCGCCAATTGAAAACATTTGTCACATCGAGATGTACAGAATAAGAATATGGCTTTCATTCAGAAATGTTGACAAATCATGCCGTGAAAAGTGCGATTCTTCAGCGCGTACCACATGGTCAAATGATTTGAAATTATTTGAAACAATTTCCCGGCAAGAGCGGTTCATCTTGCCGGAGGAATGAATCGACACTTATGCAAACCAGTTTTTGCAAATCTGTGCAACCCGAAGGAAAGCGGTCGCAATGAGAATACTGTCCCTTGATGATGAGCCATCACAGGCACAACTTATCCGCGAGACGTTGATCACCGAAGGATTTGATGTACGGAGCGCTGTCGCCAGCGCCGAAGCCATACGTTTCCTCGAAACCGACATCTTCGATCTGGTCGTGCTTGACTGGAACCTGCCGGACATGTCCGGGCTGGAGGTGCTCGCCTGGATCCGCGCCCGGGTCGGCAGAGACCTTCCCGTGCTGTTCCTGACCAACCGGGTGCGCGAGGACCAGCTCGTCGTCGCGCTCGAGGCTGGCGCCGACGACTACATGGTCAAGCCGGTCCGGCGGAATGAGCTGGTTGCGCGAGTCCGCGCCCTGCTGCGACGCGCCTATCCCGTCACTTCGGCGCCCATGTCGCTCGAAGTGGGCCGTTATCGGCTCGATATTGCAGGCGGAACCGTGTTCCTGGACGGCGAGCCGATCAAGCTGACCTTCCGGGAGTTCGGCATTGCCGTCGCGTTATTCCAGAATTGCGGCCGCGTGATGCCGCGAGAGCGTTTGATCAAATCGATCTGGGGCCGCGACTCCGATCAGATATCACGCACGCTCGACACGCACATCTATCGCGTGCGCACCAAGCTCCACCTCGGCCCGCAAAACGGCGTCCGGCTCCGCGCTGTCTACAATCATGGATACCGGCTGGAGCTGCTCGATGCAAAGGAATCGGAGAGCGTCGAGTAGACCCTCCGCGGGCCCCCGCCGCCAGGCAGGTTGCATGAGCGATCCAGTCGCGGGAACGGAACGGGAGGCTAGCTGCAGCACACCAATGTGCTGCTTGGCGCGCTGATCGCGCCGAACGGTTCGCCGGACATCATCTATCGCGCCTGGTGCGCGGCGCGCTTCGGGCTGGTGATCTGAAAGCGCGGAAATCTGACGATTCGCCCTGCTTGGCCGAGGGCCGCCACATGGTCGATCCCGAGTCTCGCGAGCGCGTCGGTGCTAGACTTTCTGGATACTTGAATATCGACGTCGATACGTAGCAGTACCGCTCGCACGATCGCGAAAGCGTCATTGGGCTATGCGCCCCTATCGAACCCACGCATACGCACTCTCATTCATGTCCCTGTTCCTGACCGCATATGCCATGCATCAAGCCGGGCGTTTCCAGGAGGCTGCCGACGGCTATCTCCAGGTGCTCGCGCACGAACCTGAGCACGCCGATGCGCTGCATCTGCTCGGCCTGCTACGCTCCGACGCGGGCGATTTGGCCGGTGGCGAGGCATTGATGCGTCGGGCACTGGTGCAGAGCGAAGCCCCTGTCTATCTCGTCAACCTCGGCAATCTGCTCTTGAAGCAAGCCCGTCTCGAAGAGGCCGAAGCAATGTGCCGCCGCGCAGTCGAACTGGGGCCTTGCTACATGCGGGGGTACTACACCCTCGGTAACGTGTTGATGGAGCGTCAGCGCTTCGTCGAAGCGGAAGCGGCATTTCTGCGCGCACTCGAAATCGATCCCCACGCGACCGGCGTGATGAACAATCTCGGCACGATCTACGTGCGCGACAAACGGTTTTCCGACGCGGACGCGGTGTTTCGACGGGCGCTCGAAGTCGATCCGCACTTGGTGCACACGCACTACAACCTCGGCCTGCTGATGTTGCGCACCGATCGCCCTGATGAAGCAGAACCGGCCTTGCGCCAGGCACTCGTGATCGATCCCGCGCATGTCGACGCGCGCAACAATCTCGGTACGGCACTCAGACTGCTCGAGCGGCCAGCACAAGCCGAGGCGGCGTACCACGAAGTGCTCGGGTGCAGGCCGGATTTCGCCGATGCGCACTGGAACCTCGCGATCCTGCTGCTCGCCCAGGGGCGCTACGAGGAGGGCTGGCCGCACGGTGAGTTTCGTTACCGTGCGGGCAGAACGACGCGCGCCGATGCCTCGGTCCCGCAGCTCCACTACCCGCAATGGCAGGGGCAGGCGCTGATCGGCAAGTCGCTCGCAATCTGGCCTGAGCAGGGCTATGGCGACTACCTTCAGTTCGTGCGCTATGTGCCGCTGCTGAAGGCACGAGGTGTAAAGCATCTCACCTTGATTTGCCCGGAACCGCTCGCAGCGCTGCTCGCGACGGTCGATGGAGTGGACGAGGTCACGACGTCGCTCAAGCCTGCGCGCACCTACGACTACTGGTCGTTCTTCATGAGCCTGCCGCTGTATCTCGGTACGACGGTCGACACGATCCCCGCGTCGCTGCCATATCTGCGCGCACCACCGGCGCGACTCGAGCGTTGGCGCAACCGCTTGCCCGCCGAAGGCTTCAAGGTGGGGCTCGTCTGGCGAGGCTTCACGGGACATCAGAACGACGACGCCCGCTCGTTGCCGGGCCTTATGACGCTTGCGCCGTTATGGTCGGTGCCGGGCGTGCGTTTCATCAGCCTGCAGAAGGGCGCGGCAGAGGAAGAAGCCGCTCGCGCGCCTGCGCATCTGCCTGTCATGCCGGTCGGGCCGGACCTCGCGGACTTTGCGGACACGGCAGCCGTGATCGCCCAACTGGATCTGGTCATCACCGTCGATACCGCCGTCGCCCATCTGGCGGGTGCGCTCGGCAAATCGTGCTGGGTGCTGCTGTCGAAATACTGGACCGACTGGCGTTGGATGCAGTCGCGCAGCGATTCGCCGTGGTATCCGCAGGCGCTGCGTCTGTTTCGGCAGAGCCGTCCCGGCGACTGGGACGAGGTCGTGCGGCAGGTCGTCGCGGCGCTCGACAGCCGGGTCGCGCAGGCACAAGCGGGTTCTCGCAATGAGTCTGCATGATGCGTGTTCGCACGCATCATGAACCGGAGCGGATGCCAGTCCGATCAATGGCCGCTGCCGCTCACGTCGCGGCCTTGTAGGCGGGCAGCTTGTCGCCCAGCCGCGCTCCCATCTCGGCGCCGAGCGCCTGCAGCGCATTCAGCGGGCGCACCATCACCTCGAATTCGGCGATCTTGCCGTGCGCGTCGAAGCGGATGAAATCGACGCCCTTGAGCTTGCGTTCGCCCACCCGTGCGCTGAATTCGAGAACGACGCTGAGCCCGTCGTCGCTCACCAGTTGGCGATGGTAGGCAAAATCCTCGAGCACGCGGATGACGGTATTCAATGCAAGTGTCAGCGCCGCGGCCGACTGGTAAGCCGAAAAAGCCATGGGCGAGCGAAACTCCGCGCCGGGGGCGACGATCGATGCCAACTCGCTCAAATCTTGCTGCTCGACCATCCGATGCCACAGATTCAGCGAATCGACCACGACCGGATGAAGGTGTTTCGGTGGCTGCATGCTCCTCTCCCAGATAGGCCGCCCTTCAGCGGCGATTTTCATTTGATCGGATCAGGCGGGTCCATGCGTCGAGACGCGGGCGTCAAGCCGCACCCGGCTGTTCCATGCGCCGGGTCGCGAGCGAAATGCTCAACGCCAATCCCACCAGCACGATCGTCGCGCCGGCGAAAATCAACGTGGCCCGTTCGATGCCGACTTTTTGCACCGCCACGCCGAGTGCGATCACCGGCAGTGAAATGGCGACGTAGAGCACGACGAAGAACAGCGACGTCACTTCGGCGCGCCGGTCCGGCGGAGCAGCCGTGGCGATCTCGCTCAAGCCGGACCGCAGCGAAATGCCCTGCCCGATTCCGGCCAGCACGCTTCCGACCAGCAACGCGTCCAGCGAGCTTTCCCGCACGCTGAGCGCGATGGCCAGCAAGCCGCCGATCAGCCCGGCGCATCCGGCCAGCAAGCGCCAGCGCGCGGCGATCCGCGCCTGCGCGATCTGCCCGATGGTGGAGCACACGAACACGAGAAACACGATCGCGCCGATCAGCACGCCGTTGTGAAGATGCAGCGAGGCGCGGATCAGTTGCGGCGCGACCGCGGCGAAAAAGCCGACGACGGCAAATCCGGCGAAGCCGGCCATGGCCGCGGGAATGAAAACCGGTCGCACGGCATCGGGAAGCGAAAGGCGCTGCAGGCCGAGCTTCCTGCGCGCGGGCAAGCGTGCGGTCTCGGGCACCAGGCACACGCCCACCGCCGCGACACCTACGAGCAGCAGATGGGCTGCATACGGCAGGCGCATCGGCCACGGGAGCCATTCGACCAGCATGCCGCCGAGCAGCGGGCCGCAGCCCAGGCCGAGCATGTTGGAGGCAGTCGCCGCCAGGGTCGCATGCGTGCGCCACGCGGGCGGCGTCGCTTCGATCACCGCTACCGTGGCGGTGCCGGTGAAGAGCCCGGCGGACAGGCCCGACAGGAACCGCGCGAGCATCAGTGTCGACACGCCGTCGCTCAGCAGGAACACGACGGACGACAAGGCCGAGGCAAGCAGCCCGGCAAGCAGCATGCGCCGCCGTCCCAGTTGATCGGACCAGTTGCCGACCGTGAGCAGCGCGCCCAGCACGCCGGCCGCATACACGGCGTAGATCGTCGTGACGAGGGTGGGCGTCAGCCCATAATGGTGTTGATAGTGCCCGTAGATCGCGGTCGGCAACGTGGTTCCGCTCATGTTGATCGCGAACGCCGCGATCAACATCGCGAATGCGCCCGCCGGATGCCGGGCATGAAAAGTCGATGTCATCACTCTATCGTCTATCGTGGAATGCGCATTCGAGGGACTGCGTGGCGAGCCGCGCCGGGTGACGCGCGATGACATGGCCGCACGCGCGCGGTCATGCCTCGATGATTTTCAGCAACGGATACGGCGCATCGTTATTCTGTTTCTGCGGTGCGCAATCGGGCGGGACGCGCGCGGGTGAATCGCCGCGCAAGCCGTCGCGTATCGCGTGGAGCGACAGCATGCCATATCGACTTCTTTCCGGATAGCGCATGCGCGTCGTTCACCCGTGCCGGGTGCGGCTGCCGGCACGGCCTCCGCGCCGTCCCGTCTTTAGAGCAAGCATTCGGGTTTATCGGACGAAGTGCGCATAGGCGTCGTTGCGCGCGACGTCGCGTCGCCGGTTGGCGGCGATATCGGCCTGATTCATGGGCGGCGACGGATACGTTTGCTTCATGTCCTGCGGCAGCCTGGCATCCAGAAATGCCTGATAAAGCTCCGCCCTCACTTGTTCCCGCGTGAGCGCGCTCTGCGTTTCCGCGAATGCGGAAGTCATCGCGCAAGCCATCACGCATATGGACAACACGGTATTGATACGCATCGCTTCCTCTCGTTCGCACGACGGTGCGCGCCGGTTTGCAAGCCGGCGCGCACCGCGACCTTGTTTCGCCCGCCTGCTCACCGATCGGTCGCCTGCTCCGCGACATCGGCCGCCAGGAGGGCCTTCACGTCCGGCGCCTCGACCAGCCAATCCGCTACCTTGGCGCGCTAGGCGCGGTGCGCGTCGATCGCGGCTTCGTCCCGACAGGTTTCGAACAGGTGAAATCCCGGTTGTCCGTCCGCCTGCCGGAACAGGTCGTAGCGAAGATTGCCCGGTTCGGCGCGGGTCGCCGTCACCATGCGCCGGAGTTCAGCCTCGACCGCGGCTGCATGTTCCGGCTTCGGGATCAGGCTGACGAAGAGATGGATGCGCATGGATGGGCTTCCTCACGCGGTGCGCCGGGCCTCAGGCGTCAGCCACCTTGATGACGAGCTTGCCGAAGTTCTCGCCTTCGAGCAGGCCGATCAAAGCGTGCGGCGCCTGTTCGAGGTCGTCGACGACATCCTCGCGCAGCGTGACCCTGCCGGCCTCCACCCACTCGCCCATTTCCCGGAGAAATGCCGCGTAGCCGCTCGCGTAGTGGTCGAGGATGATGAAGCCCTGCATGCGGACCCGCTTCGCGAGCAGCACGCCCGCGAGCAACGGCAAACGGTCCGGCCCCGGCGGCAGCGCACTGGCGTTGTAGTGCGCGATGAGGCCGCAAACCGGCACGCGCGCGCCGGCATTGAGCAAGGGCAGGACGGCGTCGAACACCGCGCCGCCGACGTTCTCGAAGTACACGTCGATGCCGTCGGGACACGCCTTCGCGAGTTGGTCGGCAAAATCCGGCGCGCGGCGGTCGATGCAGGCATCGAAGCCCAGTGTTTCAGTCACGTAGCGGCACTTGTCGGCGCCGCCCGCGATGCCGATCACCCGGCACCCTTTCAGCCGGGCGATCTGTCCGACCACGGAGCCCACGGCGCCGCTCGCGGCCGCGACGACCACGGTCTCGCCCGCTTTCGGCTCGCCGATATTCAACAAGCCGTGATACGCGGTGAACCCCGGCATGCCCAGCACGCCCAGCGCGTGCGACGGATGCGCGACGTCCCGGCCGAGCGGCATCAGGTCGACGCCGTTCGACACGGCGTAATCCTGCCATCCGCTTGCGCCGAGCACGAGATCGCCGGCCGCGAACCGCGCGTGATTCGACGCGACGACCCGGCTGACGGTCCCGCCCACCATCACGTCGCCCAGCTCGACGGGCGGCGCATACGACGGCGCATCGCTCATGCGGCCGCGCATGTACGGATCGAGCGACAGATAGAGCGTGCGCAGCAGCACTTCGCCGTCGCGCGGCGTCGGCACCTCATGGGTTTCGAGACGGAAGTCGTGCGGCGTCGGCGCGCCGGACGGACGGGCGGCCAGTACGATGCGGCGGTTGATGGATTCGATTTGCGGCATACATGTCCTCTTCGATGAGACGATGGCTTGCGATGGGTTACAACGCGCCTTCCAGCACGCGTCGACTGACGTCGAGCGTGACATCCTTGTGCTCGCCCAGTTGCGTCATGCCGTGTTCGCCGAGTTGCGCGACGAGTTGGTCGATTGCCTCTGCACCAACGCCGTAATCGACCAGGCGCGTCTTCACGTCGAGGCGTTCGAAAAACGCGCGCGTCGCGTCGATCGCCGCATCGATGCGCGCGTCTTCCGTGCCGTCGGTGATGTTCCATACGCGCGCCGCGTACTGGAGCAGCTTCGCGCGCTTGCTGTCGCGCCGCACCTGCAGCATCGAGGGCAGCACGACCGCGAGCGTGCGCGCGTGATCGATGTCGTAGCGCGCGGTCAGCTCGTGGCCTACCATGTGCGTCGCCCAGTCCTGCGGCACGCCCGCGCCGATCAGGCCGTTCAGGGCGAGCGTCGCGACCCACATCAGGTTGGCCCGCACCGCATAGTCGTGCGGCTCGGCCAGCGCTTTCGGGCCGATCTCGATCAAGGTCTGCAGCAGGCCCTCCGCGAAGCGGTCCTGCGCGAGGCCGTCGGCGGGATAGGTCAGGTATTGCTCGACGATATGCGTGAACGCGTCGACGACGCCGTTCGCGATCTGCCGCGCCGGCAAGGTGTAGGTTTTGGTCGGATCGAGAATCGAGAACGCCGGGAACACGTGCTCGCTGCGAAACGCCAGTTTCGCGTGGGTCGCGCGGCGCGTGATCACGCCGCCGCTGTTCATTTCGGAGCCGGTCGCGGGTAGCGTCAGCACGCTGCCGAACGGCAGTGCGTCGCGCACGTTCGCGCCATGCGTTTCCAGGATCTGCCACGGTTCGCCATCGAACAGCGCAGCGGCGGCGACGAACTTCGTGCCGTCGATCACCGAGCCGCCGCCGACCGCGAGCAGGAACGCGATGCGCTTCGCCTTCACCTGCTCGACCGCCTTCATCAGCGTCTCGTAGGTCGGATTCGGCTCAATGCCGCCGAACGTTTCGACCTCGCGCGCACCGAGCGCGGCGCGCACTTCGTCCAGCGTGCCGGTCTTTTGCGCACTCGCGCCGCCGTACAGCACGAGAACGCGGGCGTCGCGAGGAATCAGTTCGTCGAGGCGGGCCACCGTGTTCTCGCCGAAGAGGATGCGCGTGGGGTTGTAGTAGCTGAAATTCTGCATCGTGCGTTCCGATATATTAGACCAGTCGTCTAGTTTGGCGATCAAAAAAAGATACGCGTGAGCGTATCGAAGTACGTGTGTGTCCTACTGGCGGCGTTCTCGAGGGCGCCGGATTGGACGCCGACCGGCAAGCCGCCGCCCTGCTCTTTCCCTAGTGCCCGGGAAGTCGCAGCATCCGCCGGGTCGTCTTCATGGCGGTCTGCAATGCCGAGCCGTCGCGGCGCATCTTTTCCAGCAAGGTCGCGCCCAGCCACAGTTCGTAGAGCATCACGGCGGTTTCCCGTGGCTCGATGTCGACCGTGAGCGAACCGTCTTCGAGCGCGACGGCCAGGCAGGCGGCAAGCCGATCGACAATACGGTCGGTGCCGCGCTTCAGCGCGACGCGCATGGCCTCGGACAGGTCGCACACTTCCGCGCCCAGCTTGACCGCGAGGCATTTTCCTTCGGGATCCTTGCCCTCCTGCATCGCCTGCCAGGTGCTCCAGTAGCGCATGAAGCGCACCGCGGCGGGCTGGGCATCGGGTTTGAACAGGCGGTCGATATGCTCGATGTAATCGGCAAAGTACGATTCGAGAATGGCTTCGCCGAACGCCTCTTTCGAGCCGAAGTAGTGATAGAACGAGCCCTTCGGCACGCCCGCGGCGGCCAGGATCTCGTTCAGACCCACGCCCGAGAACCCCTTGCAGAGCATGATGGGCTTGGCGGTGTCGAGGATGTGTTGCCGCACGTCGGCGGCGGTGCTTGCGCTCATGCCGCGGATGATAGCATCGAATTAGACCGGTCGTCTAAATGAATGGGCGGGGTTTCGCTTCACCGGGTTCGCGGCGGGCTCGATTGCGAGGCCGCCGCTCCGGTCGTGACGCCCGGCGATGCCCGCATGCGCGCGGACAACCGACTCAGGCCGCGACTTCCGCGATCCGCGTGGGCGCGGTATCGACTGCCGTCTCGTTCAAGCGCCGGTATCGCGCGAGCGCCCACAGCGGGAAGTACGCGGTGTAGCCGTGGTACTTCAGATAGAAGATGCGCGGGAAGCCCGGCGCGTTGTGCGAACGATGCCACCAGAAACCGTCGTCCTGCTGCACGGACAGCAGATAGGCCACCCCGCGCCGCACCGATTCCGACTGGCCGTCGCCGAACGCCATCTGTGCGAGCAGCGCCCATGCGGTGCAGTTCGACGTGCTTTCGCCGCCGTTCGTGCCGGCGAGCGTCGGATCGCTATAGCTGTCGTTCGTCTCGCCCCAGCCGCCGTCGGCATGCTGCCGCGCGCGCAACCACGCGAGCGCGCGTGCGATGTACGGTTGCGACGGGGCCTCGCCCGCCAGCGCGAGCCCGGCCAGCACGCTCCAGGTGCCGTACAGGTAGTTCGTGCCCCAGCGTCCCCACCAGCTTCCGTCCGGCTGCTGCGTCCGCTTGATGTACGCGATGCAATCGCGGATCACCGCGCGGTCGCCCCGTTGCCCCACCACGCCCAGGCACAGCAGCACGCGGCCGGAGACGTCCTCGGTCGGCGGATCCAGCAGCGCGCCGTGATCGGCGAACGGGATCGCGTTCAGATAGAGCCGGTCGCAATCCGCATCGAACGCGGCGAAGCCGCCGTTGCGCGACTGCAGGCCACGGATCCAGTCGAGCGAGCGCGCCACGCGCGCGGCGTACGGATCCGTGCCCGTCACCCGTTGCTGCGCGCGGCCGCGCCGATGCAGCATCGCGGCCACGACAGCGGTGTCGTCGATGTCGGGGTAGTACGGATTCGCGTACTGGAACGCCCAGCCGCCGGGCGGCGTGTCGGGCTGCGCATTCTCGATCCAGTCGCCGTCCAGCCCATCGACCTGGCGCATCGCGAGCCAGTCGTATGCCCGCGTGATCCGCTGACGCGTCGCGCGCACCGCCTCGGGCGTATCCGTCACCACGCATGCCTGTTCGAGCGCCATCGTGCTCCACGCGGTATCCCACACGGGCGACAGGCAGGGTTGGCAGTACACGCTGCCGTCCGCACGCGTGACGAGCAGCTTTTGCAACGCCGCCTCGCAGTCGCGCCGCAGCGGATGATCGTCGGGATAGCCGAGCACCTGCATCATCTCGTATGCATAGACGATCGGCGGGAAGATCCCGCCGAGCCCGTCCTCGCCGTTCATCCGTTCCGCGCACCAGGTTTCGGCGTGGCGAATCGCGCGCGCGCGCAGGCGGCGCGGGATCAGCGGTTCGAGGTGGCGCACCACGCGGTCGAGCGCGAGGAAGGCGCGGCGCGCGCCCCCTGCCTTCGGAAAATAACTGCGCTCCTGGTCGGGCGGCGTCACGAACAGTTCGGCGACCGAAATGCCGCGCGGGTTGCGCGCGCGGGCCTTGAGCGAGCACAGCACGAGGAGCGGCACCATGGTCGTGCGCGCCCAGTAGGCGACCTTGTACATCGAGATCGGCACCCACTTCGGGAACAGCACGAATTCGATCGGCATGAACGGCGTGGCGCGCCACGGCACCTGGCCGAAGGTGGCGAGCAGGATCCGCGTGAACACATTCGACTTCGCCGCGCCGCCCAGGCCGAGGATCGTCTCTCTTGCACGCGCCATGTGCGGCGCGTCCTCGGCATCCCCCGCCGCCTTCAGCGCGAAATACGCCTTGACGCTGCATGACACGTCGGGCGCACCGTCGACGTACAGGGCCCACCCGCCGTGCGTGTCGAGCCGCTGCGTGGCGCGCAGGTAGCGCGCCATCTTCTCCTGCAACGCCTCGTCGATCCTGTCCATGAAATGCATCATCAGGATGTATTCGGCGGTGATCGTCGCATCGGATTCCAGTTCGAAACACCAACTGCCATCGGCTTGCTGGCGGCGGACGAGCGCGTCGCGGCCGCGCACGATCGCGGCGTCGAGTGCGGGAAGCTGGGGGGAAAGGTGCGGATTCATGCGCGCATCATACCATCCGGACGGATTGTTTTATGTCGAGGCCTGGGTGCTAAGATGGCGCATGGCCAATACTCCCCGCGCCACCCGTCGCCCTCCCGCGGCCCGGGCCGCGCCGCAACCCGCTTCCCCTCCCTCGCCGCCGGCGTCCGGCAGCCGGCGCAAGAAGGCGCCCGCGCAGGTGCGCGCGAAACTGCTGCAGGCCGCGTCCGATCTCGCGCGCGAGCATGGCGCGCAGGCGGTCACGCTCGACGCGGTCGCCGAGCGCGCGGCGGTCAGCAAGGGCGGCCTGCAATACCACTTCCGCAGCAAGCAGGCCCTGCTCGACGCCTTGTTCGAACAGACCATCATCGGTTTCCAGCGGCGCGTCGCCGAGCGCGCGGCGGCGGATCCGATGCCGTCCGGCGCCCAGGCGCGGGCCTACCTGCACGTGAGTGTCGACGAAGAGGACCCGATCGCCGATGGCGATGTGCTGCGCGTGCTGGTCGCCTCGATGATGAGCGATCCCGACGTTCGCGCGCGCTGGTCGGCGCCGTTGCGCGATGGCCTGCAACCCGATCAGCTGCCGCTCGCGCAGGCCGCGATCGCGATGATCTGCCGCCTTGCCGCCGACGGCTTGTGGTTCGCCGACGTCCTCGGCTATCAGTCGATGTCGCGCGCGCTGCGCGACGAAGTCGTGCGCCAGTTGGATCAGATGACGCGCATGCCGCCGCCGGCCGCGCCCGATCCAGGCTGAGAACAGCAGGCCCGGTTTATTCGATGCCCGCAAAGACAGCGGGCCGAACCGCGTTTCGCGATCCGGCCCGCCGCCGCGCGCGACGTGCTTAGCGCGCGAAGTCGGGGGTGCTCTGGATGAACGTGTTCAGCTTGGCGATGTCGACGCTGCCGAAGCCCGTGACCGGATCCCAGCCCGCCTTCGCCTTATACCCATAGCCGCCGCTGCCGTTGTTGCCGGACGTGACGTCGTGCAGCACCGCGGCGTTCGACGGGAAGTACTCGTAGATGCTCGCCGCGGGGAAGCCGAGCGCATTGCCGTTCGCCGATTGCAGGCGCGCCCAGATGCCGGTGAAGATCGGCGCGGCGAGGCTCGTGCCGCCCTCGTTGTTCAGGTAGCCGGCGCCCCACAGCGTATCGGACGTCTTGCCGTTCAGCACCAGGATCGCGCCTGTCCGCAGGTCTGCGTCGAAGCCGATGTCCGGCAGCGCGCGGGTGGTCGAGCCGGTCAGGCTCGACGGCTGCCATGCCGGCGCGCGCTCGTACTTGCTGAAGCCTCCGCCTGTCGACCACACCGTCCCCGGCTCCCAGCTCGGGTCGTTCCAGACGATCTCGCTGTTGTACGCGTTGTTCGACGTGTTGGTGAACAGCGTCGTGCCGCCGACCGCGATCACGTACGGCGACGTCGCGGGTTCGCTGACGGTGTAGGTCGACCGGGACGGGGCGCCGCCCGCGCACTCGTACGCGCCGTGGTCGCCCGCCGACACCGAGAAGGTCTGCCCCTGGGCCACCGCCTGCTTGAAGATCGTGTTGTCCGTCGCCTGTGATCCTGCGCTGTGCGCGGAGGCCTCGCATACGCCGAGCGATACGTTGATCACCTTCGCGACGTTGTCGGTCACCGCCTTGTTGTACGCCGCGGTGATCGCCGCCAGCGACATCGACGGCGCGTCGTAGAACACGATCTGCTGCACGCTGCCGCCCGCCGCGCCGACGATCGACTGGCTGTCGAGATTCCACTCGGTGGTCCATTTCGTGTCGGTATACGAACTGCCGGACGAGCCGGTCTTCACGACCGAGGTGCTGATCGTGCCGAGCGCATTGTTCGCGGCGAAGGTGCCGAGGTCCGCGAGGGTCTGCGTGAGATCGCCTTCGGTGATGATCCCGACCGTCGTCTGCGCGGCGCTCGGCGTGCTCGCGCCGCCGTAGATCGACGAGAATTCGACCGGATTGTGCGGCACCGCGGACGCGCCGGCCGGAATCGTCAGGTTGCTCGTATTGCCTTGTGGCTTGCTGGTCGCGCCGGTATGCATGACTTCCACGTTCTGCAGGCCGAGCACCGCGCTCACCACCCCGCCGATCGCGTTCGGCACCTGGGCGGCGTCGGTGTTCGCATAGACGCTGCGGCCGTCCTTGTTGAAGCGCTTGAGCGAGGTCCGGAACGCCGACTTGACGGTGGCGGCCGTACCCGAGGCGGACACGAGCAGCCGGTTCGGCGCGACGACGACATTGACGAAGCCGGCCTTGCGCAGGTGCGCGACGACGGCGGCCACCTGTTGCTCGGTCGGCGCATAGCGCGCCGCGAACTGCTCGGGTGTCAGGTATTGACGGTACCGGGGCGACCCGGGCGTGTGCAGGTCGTGCAGGAAGGTGTCGAGTTGGCCCTCGTCGCGCAGGTTCAGGCCGAGCACGACGTCGATCGATTCGCCGGGCGCCAGCTCGACCGCGGCGGCCGCCGCGCTTGCCGCGGCGCCGCCAGCCGCCCTGCTGTTCTGGTTGATCTGGACCAGCGGCAGGAAGCCCTTGGTGCGGGTTTCCGTCCAGCCGGCATCGGCCGCATGCGCGCTCGACGTGCCAATGGCCGCCGTCGCGGCGGCCGCGAGCGCGAGGATCGATAGGTGCCTGTGTGTCTTGTTCGAAATACGTTTCATCTGAATTACCCTCTCGGTTAATGATCACATGTCACGAACGACGTCTTGCCCGGATGCGTATCGACGCACTCCGTTGCCGCGCGGCGCCCTTCACTTCCCCTCACGTTCGCCGCGCTTGCCTCGTCGGCCGGCACGCCTGCCGGCCGGGTGGGTTGCCACCATATTGATTCGCAGTCCTTTGTTTATAAAATCAGAATGCGCGATACCTCCGCCACGATGAAAAATGGCGGATCCCGAAAAATCGATGCGTTATCCTACATATTGAGAAAACGGCTCGCGCGCAAAGATGGCCCCTGCGCGAACGAAGTACCTCGAAGATTGCTGTTCTGCAGCGCAACAGGCCGTCTCGACCGGTGTGCGGCAAGTGGCCCTACAAAAAAGAAAGGCAGCTGTTTGAATACTGATTGCTTTGTTTGCAATCCGTCAGATTGCATGCGGCCAACAATATCAAGAACAAAATCCGGTCGTCAAACTTTTTTTGATGGAATCTAATTAATTTAAATAGCCATGGAAGAAAGCAAATAGTAATAATAAAATGCTTTTGTAATATTCGGGCGCCGTTAGGCAATCGAGGACCGTGCGCATAGATCCCTGCCCTGTTGGCAAGAATGCGTCGGTCATGCAGGACTATCGAGGAAAGGGCACTTCGAGGGCCGCTTCGAACGAGCGGCCGCGTGGCGGATGCGGGGCCCGGCGGCGCTCGCTTACCGCGCGCGCGGGTTCGTTGACTTGCTTCATATGTCGAACGTATGGCACCGCTTCAGTTCGATCCAGATCATGCCTTCACGCAAGCCCGCGACCATCGCGTCGCGTTCGCTCGCGAAGGTCTCGGCGTGTTGGAATTCACGTTTGAACATCGTGTCCTGGAGCCGGTGCGCGACCCGGATCCAGCAAGCGAAGCGGCCGTCGTCGCGACGCGATGTCGCCACGTCGACTTCCCAGTCGCCGTCATGAATTTCGCCATGCATCGTCATCACCCGCTCCCGTCGGCATCGGCCGCGGCGCACCGGCCGCCGCCGACATCCTGTCGACCTATGCGGCGCGTTCGCCGCGCACCATCAGCACCGGGCACGCCGAGACGCGCAGGAAGCGCTCTGCGACACTGCCCAGCACCGCCCGCTTCACTCCGCGCCGGCCGTGCGTGCCGAGCACCACGAGATCCGCGTCGAGTTCCTGCGCACCGCGTGCGATGCGTTCGGCGATTTCCTCGTCGAGCAGATCGGTTTCGAGCAGCAGGCCTTCTCCCGCGACGCCGGCCTCGCGCATCGCGCGCTCGGCCTCGCCGAGCACCCGGACACCCTCGTCGCGGGATGCCGCGAGCAACGCATCCGGATCGAAGTGGCTCGCATAGCTGAACAATGCCGAGCGATCGACGATATAGACCGCATCCAGCCGGCCGCCCGTCGCGACCGCGAGCCGGATCGCCTCGCGCAGTCCCCGCTGCGCCACTTCGCTCCCGTCGAGCGCCACCATGATTTTCTTGTACATGACATTCCCTCATCCGTATGAACATGCGCGCGGCATGCAGGTAAGCAACCGGTCGCGCACAGTGTTCATCATCAAGGGTTCCGCCGCCGCGGCGTTGATGCCCGTCAATGGCCGTGCGGCGCCGCTTACGAAGTCAGCGCGATCCGGCCGTCGACCGAGCCGCTGCGCAGCGCGGCGAACGCCTCGTTGATGCGGTCGAACCGCTCATGGTGGATGCGCGCGCGCACCTTGCCTTCGGCGGCGAAGTCGAGCGACGCCTGCAGGTCGCGCCGCGTGCCGACGATCGAGCCGCGCACGGTGATGCCGTTCAGCACGGTGGAGAAGATCGGCAGCGGAAACCCGCCGGGCGGCAAGCCGTTCAGCGCGACGGTTCCGCCGCGCCGCACCATGCCGCGCGCCTGGGCGAATGCGCCGCGCGACACCGCCGTTACCAGTACGCCGAGCGCCCGGCGAATCGCCTCGGCGGGATCTTCGCGCGCGGCATCGACGACCAGTTCGGCGCCCAGCTGCCGAGCGAGTTCGCGCTTCTCCGGGGCGACATCGACGGCGGCCACGTGCAGTCCCATCGCCACCGCGTATTGCACCGCAACATGCCCGAGCCCGCCGATCCCGGAAATGGCGAGCCATTGCCCGGGCCGGGTGTCCGTGACGCGGTGCCTTTGCAGACGGTCACGCCGGCGCACAGGATCGGCGCGATCTCGTCGAGGCCGACCGTATCGGGCAGCCGTCCCACGTAGTCGGGGTCGGCCAGCACGTATTCCGCATAATTGCCGTTGACCGAATAGCCGGTGTTCTGCTGCGCGTGGCACAGCGTTTCCCATCCGGTCTGGGCAGTATTCGCAGTGCCCGCAGACCGTGTACAGCCACGGCACGCCGACCCGGTCGCCCCCCTTCAGATGCCGCACGCCCGCGCCCTCGTGGCCCGGGATGAACGGCAGCGTCGGCTTGACGGGCCAATCGCCGTCGGCCGCATGCAGATCGGTATGGCAGACGCCGGACGCCTTGATGTTGACGAGGATCTGGCCGGGGCCGGGCGTGGGCACCGGCACCGCTTCGATCCGCACCGGTTCGCCGAATGCATGCACCACCGCCGCCTGCATGTACTGCCCATGTGTCGCCCCAGTCAGTCGAGGATGGGGCCCAGTATCCGCGTGTCGGTGCTTGATGCGCATCAAGCGCGGCAGCGCGCGCACGGGTGCCGCGGATCGACGCTTCAGCGGCTGTGCTTCGGTTCGAACGGCGGCAGGCGGCTGGTCGATTTCAGCTCGCGCATCGACACGGTGCTCAGCAGTTCCTTGACGCCCGGCAGCGCGCGCAGCCGATTCAGCAGGAAGCTCGAGAATGAATCGAAGTCCTGAGCGAGGATCTGCAGCAGGTAGTCGTGCTGGCCAGTCGTGTTGTGGCAGGCGACCACTTCCGGCATCGCCATCACGCCGGCCTCGAACGCACGGCAGGTCTTCTCGGTATGATTGTCGAGCGAGATATTGACGAACGCGACCACCCCGAAGCCCAGCGCGCGGCGATCGAGATTCGCCTGATAGCCCGTGATCACGCCTTCGGTCTCGAGCCGTCGCAGGCGCTTCCAACACGGCGACGCCGACAGCGACACGCGTTCCGCCAGCTCGGCGTTGCTCAAGCGCCCTTCCTGCTGCAGGATTGACATTATCTTCAAATCTGTTTCGTCCAGTTGCATCCGCTGCGTCTTTCCTTTTATGAAATTTTTTCAAGATAGAAGATTCTGCTGAATGATGGCCGATTCGGGAATCAAATGGAAAGACTATTTTTCGCTCGGCTCTCTACACTGAGCGACTTCGCCGCCGGCCCGACGCTGCGTGGGCCGGCCTGATCTTCCGACCGAGGAGCCCCAACATGACGAACTATCACAAGAAGGACATCAACGGCCATCCGCTGCATCCTGAAACGCAGATGATGTCGTACGGCTTTGACCCGTTCCTGTCCGAGGGCGCGGTCAAGCCGCCGGTCTTCCTGACCTCGACGTTCGCATTCCGCTCGGCCGAGGACGGCGCCGATTTCTTCGATGTCGTGTCCGGTCGCAAAGCCCTGCCGCAAGGCGAGGCCGCGGGGCTCGTCTACAGCCGCTTCAACCATCCGAACCTCGAGATCGTCGAGGACCGCCTCGCGCTGCTCGACGGCACCGAAGCCGCAGTCGTCACGTCGAGCGGGATGTCGGCGATCAGCGCGGTGTTCCTCGCGTTCCTGCGTCCGGGCGACCAGCTCGTGCAATCGGTGCCCCTGTACGGCGGCACCGAGACCCTGATCGGCAAGATCTTCAAGGAATGGGGCGTGACCGCGCATCCGATCGAGAACAGCCTGTCGCCGGCAGCGATCGGCGCGGCGCTCGAAGCGGCGGCCAAGCAAGGCCCGGTGCGGATCTGCTATGTCGAGACGCCGGCCAACCCGACCAACTCGCTGATCGATCTCGACGGCCTGCGCCGCGAACTCGACGCGTTCGAGGCGCGCCACGGCTATCGCCCGATCTCGGTGTGCGACAACACGATGCTCGGGCCGATCTTCCAGAAGCCGGGCGAGCACGGCGTCGACCTGTCTGTCTACTCGCTCACCAAGTACGTCGGCGGCCACAGCGACCTCGTCGCGGGCGGCGTGACGGGCCGCAAGGACCTGATCGGCAAGATCCGCCTGATCCGCAGCGCGTTCGGCTCGCAGCTCGATCCGCATTCGTCGTGGATGCTGATCCGCTCGATGGAAACGGTCGTGCTGCGCATGAAGCAGGCCGAACGTACGGCGCGCAAGGTCGCCCAGTGGTTCACGACGAATCCGCATCAGAAGGTGGCCGTCTATCATCCGGAATTCATCGAGGACGACGCGTACCGCGCAGCCTATGCGCGCCAGTGCACCGGCGCGGGCTCGACCTTCGCGTTCGTGCTCGACGGCGGCCGCGCCGACGCGTTCCGCTTCATCAACGCGCTGCACCTGTTCAAGTCGGCGGTGAGCCTCGGCGGCACCGAATCGCTGATCTGCCATCCGGCATCGACCACCCACTCGGGCGTGCCGGAAGCCTCGCGCAAGGCGGCGGGCGTGTCCGAGGGCCTGATCCGGATCTCGATCGGCCTCGAACACGAGGATGACCTGATCGCCGATCTGGACAATGCATTCCGCCACATGATCGCCGGCGCAACGCGCTGACGCTGCCACGCCGCGCGGGCGGACCACCATCCGCGCGGCGCCTGTCCCGCTCTCCCGCCTGCCGTCACGCCCCCGCGGCGCATGACGCCCCTGCCGGAAACCGGCCTCGCCGACAACGTATCGGCCTCCTGACGAATCCCGATGAATACCACGGCGCGCTCCACGCCGAACCACGACCGGACGCGCAACGCGGTTGACAAATACAAAGCGCTTTCTATAACAGGAATTGCCTTGGGCCCCCTCGCCGACCGGCGACGCGACCCTCGCTCCGCTCGTGCGCGACGCGGGCGTGGTTGCGCCCAATGCGCATAACAAGCCAGACAGGAGACTTCCATGTCATCCCCATCCCGTCTCACTGGCCGTCACCTCAGCTATGCGATGGCCACGGGGCTGGCCGTGTTCGCGGCCGCGATGCCCGGCGTCGCGCAGACCCTGCCGAACGGTGACAGCCAATCGATCCAGCACGATTCGGAGAAGGCGCGCGAGTTGAAGGAGCCGTCGTTCCAGACCCGCGAGGAACGCCTAGCCGCGCAGCCGCTGGACTGGAACAAGACCATCGGCAAGCCCACCCCGCGCACGCTCACGGCCAAGGAACGCAAGGCGCTGCAAAACGCGCGGCGCGGCGCCTCGGCAGGCGGCGGCCCCGACCCGAAAGCGGAAGAAGAAGCACGCAGGCTCCATCCGGACGACTGGAAATAAGACGTTGCGTCGGCCGGATCTCGTCGTCAAGCAAGGAGACAATCATGGTCACCAGGCTCAATGCGTCCGTGTTTGCGCGCTGGCTCGCCGCCGCCGCGTTCTGTGCGTGCCTCTGCGCGGGGCCCGCGCATGCGCAGACCGCCGCGATCGGCAAGCTGTTCACGAGCGAGGGCACCTGCTCCGCCTCGGTGGTCAGCGGCAAGAACATCATCGTCACCGCCGCCCACTGCTGCTGGGACCGCTCGAAGAACGGCTGGATCGGCGGCTGGTCGTTCGCGCCGGGCTACAACAACGGCAAGGCGCCCTATGGAACGTTCAACTGGTCGGACGCGCGCGTGCCGAACTCGTGGATCAATAACGGCGACATCCCATCCGACGTCTGCCTGATCCGGCTCCAGAACGATTCGGCGGGCCATCCGATCACCTACTACACGGGCTGGCTCGGACGCTCCTGGAACTACCCGCCGTCGCAGCCGATGCACGCGTTCGGCTATCCGGGCAACATCGGCAACGCGAACAGCCTCGAGCACTGCGAATCGCAAAGTTCGGCGCAGCCGGGCAGCTGCGGTTCGGGCGTGCTGAACATGGCCTGCAACATGACCTACGGATCGAGCGGCGGCCCGTGGATCCGCGACTACGGCACTGGCAATCACGTCGACGCGACCGTCCACGGCTACATCAGCCAGTCGTGCACGGGCACCTTCGGCCAGGTCTTCAACGGCCCGCAATTCACGAGCAACAACATCGTGATGCTCTGCAACGCGGAAGGCTGCTGAACCGCGTGCCCGCGCGCGCCGCACCCCGGCCCCGCGCGGGCCGTCACACCACCGGCGGATCCCCGAGCCAGCGCCGCGCGCCGGGGCCGTTGCGCCCCGCCCGGTCGTCCGGGTTCGACAGCTTGCAGCGCTTGAGCGACAGGCAGCCGCAACCGATGCAGTGATCAAGCTCGATATTGAGCCGCTGCAGTTCCTCGATCTTGTCGTTCACCCGCTTCTTCCACTCGCGCGACAGCCGCTGCCAGTCCTTGTTGCTCGGCAGCGTGCAGGCCGGCAGGCTCGCCAGCTGCGTGGCGATCTCGTCGAGCGAATAGCCGATCCGCTGCGCGAACACGATGAAGGCGACGAGCCGCAACGTCGAACGCGGGTAGTGGCGGCGCGTCGAGCCGCGCCTGACCGAGCTGATCAGCCCGCGCGATTCATAGAAGCGCAAGGCTGAGGCATTGACCCCGCTGCGCGCGACCACCTCGCTGATCGACAGCATCGGGTCATTACTCTCACCAGTGGAACGCATTTTTTCGCCTCCGGGTACTTTACTTAAAGTTAACTTCAATTTGTAGACTGTGCGCCCAGTCTAATCCATGACGATGCCCAATGCACCTGATCTCCTTGCGCGCGACGCCGCGCTGGGTCGCCGTCGGCGCCCTTCTGCTGGCCGCCGCCGGCTGCCATGACCAACCCAAGGATCCCGCCCCGCCGCCGCCCGAGGTCGGCGTCGCGCGCGTCGCGCCCCGGTCCGTCGCGCTCGTCGACGGTTTCAACGGCCGCGTCGAGGCGGTCGACGCAGTGGATTTGCGGCCACGCGTGAGCGGCTACCTGCAGCGGGTCGCCTACCGCGAAGGCGATCGGGTCGCGCAAGGGACGGTACTGTTCCTGATCGATCCCCGCCCTTACCGGATCGCGCTCGAACGCGCGCAGGCCCAGCTCGAACGCGCCCGCGCCGCCGCGCGCCTCGCGCAGATCCAGTTGCAGCGCGCGCAGACCCTGATCGGCGCGAAGGCGATTTCCCAGGAAGAACTCGACACCGCCCGTTCCACCGACGCCCAGGCCGGCGCGGACCTGCACGCGGCGCAAGCCGCGGTCGACGACGCGAAGCTGAACCTCGGCTTCACCGAGGTCCGCGCGCCGATCACCGGCCGGGCCGGCCGGGCGCTCGCGACCACCGGCAACCTCGCGCGCGCCGACGAGACGCTGCTGACCACGGTCGTGTCGCAGGACCCGGTCTACGTCTACTTCGACTGCGACGAACAAAGCTACCTGCGCTACAACGCGCAGCGCGCGAACCCGGGCGGGCCGGCGCTGGCCGCGAACCCGGTGCGGATCGGGCTCGCGAACGAAACCGGCTTCCCGCACGCGGGCACGGTCGACTTCCTCGACAACCGCGTCGATCCGGCCACGGGCACGATCCGCGCGCGGGTGCGTCTCGCCAATCCCGACGGGCGCTTCACGCCGGGCCTCTACGCGCGCGTGCAGCTGTCGAGCGCGCAGGATCCGGAGGCGCTGCTGGTGGACGGCCGCGCGATCCTGACCGACCAGGATCGCAAGTACGTGTACGTGGTCGGCCCGAACAATCAGGCCCTGCGCCGCGATGTCACGCTCGGCCGGCAGATCGGCGACGAGCGGATCGTCCGCACCGGGTTGCGCGCGGGCGACACGGTGATCGTCGAGGGCCTGCAGAAGATCTACTACCCGGGCGCGCCGGTGCATCCCAAGGCGCTGCCCGCGCGGCCCGAGGCGAGCGCCGCCGCGTCATCCGCCACCGCGCAGTAACGAGCACACCGTCATGGACTTTTCGAAATTCTTCATCGACCGGCCGATCTTCGCGGTCGTGCTGTCGATCGTGATCTTCGCGCTCGGGCTGATCGCCATTCCGATGCTGCCCGCGGGCGAGTACCCGGAAGTGGTGCCGCCCAATGTCGTGGTGCGCGCCACCTATCCGGGCGCGAACCCGAAGGACATCGCTGAATCGGTCGCCGAACCGCTCGAGGAAGCAATCAACGGCGTCGAGGGCATCATGTACATGAAATCCGTCGCGGGTTCGGACGGCAGCCTTCAGGTGGTGGTCACGTTCCTGCCCGGCGTCGATCCCGACACCGCCGCCGTGCGCGTGCAGAACCGCGTGAGCCAGGCGCTCTCGCGCCTGCCCGACGAGGTGCGGCAGTACGGCGTGACCACGCAGAAACAGTCGCCGACGCCGCTCATGTACGTGAGCCTCTATTCGCCCGACAACAGCCGCGACTCGCTGTACCTGCGCAACTACCTGACGCTGCACGTGAAGGACGAGCTGTCGCGCCTGCCGGGGATCGGCGACGTCGGCCTGTACGGCTCCGGCGACTACGCGATGCGCGTGTGGCTCGACCCGAACCGGCTCGCGTCGCGCGGGCTCGCCGCGAGCGACGCGGTCAACGCGATCCGCGAGCAGAACGTGCAGGTGTCGGCCGGCCAGCTCGGCGCGGAACCGTCGCCGCAGGCGCGCGACCTGCTGGTGTCGATCAACGTGCGCGGCCGGCTGCGCACGCCGCAGGAATTCGGCGACATCGTGCTCAAGAACGGCGGCGACGGGCAGGTCGTGCGCCTGTCCGACGTCGCACGCATCGAGCTGGGCGCCGGCGACTACACGCTGCGCTCGCTGCAGGACACCCGCAATGCCGCGACGGTCGGCATCTTCCTCTCGCCGGGCGCGAACGCGCTCGACGTCGCGCGCGCCGTGTACACGAAGCTGGACGCGCTGTCGAAGCGCTTCCCCGCGGGCATCGCCTATCAGCCGGTGTGGGATCCGACCGTGTTCGTGCGCGAGTCGATCCGCGCGGTCCAGCACACGCTGATCGAGGCCGTCGTGCTGGTGGTGTTCGTCGTGATCCTGTTCCTGCAGACCTGGCGCGCGTCGATCATTCCGCTGCTCGCAGTGCCTGTGTCGGTGGTCGGCACCTTCGCGTGGCTCTACGTGCTCGGCTACTCGATCAACACGCTGACCCTGTTCGGGCTCGTGCTCGCCATCGGCATCGTGGTGGACGACGCGATCGTGGTGGTCGAGAACGTCGAGCGCAACATCGGCCGCGGGCTCTCGCCGCGCGCCGCCGCGCACCAGGCGATGAAGGAGGTGTCGGGGCCGATCATGGCGATCGCGCTGGTGCTGTGCGCGGTGTTCGTGCCGATGGCCTTCCTGTCGGGCGTCACCGGGCAGTTCTACAAGCAGTTCGCGGTGACCATCGCAATCTCGACCGTGATCTCCGCGATCAACTCGCTGACGCTGTCGCCCGCGCTCGCGGCCAAGCTGCTGCGGCCGCACGACGCGCCGAAGGACGCGCTGTCGCGCGCGATCGAGCGCGGCTTCGGCTGGCTGTTCGCGCCGTTCAACCGCTTCTTCCAGCGCAGCTCGGATCGCTATCACGGCGCGGTCGCACGCTCGCTCGGACGGCGCGGCATGGTGTTCGTCGTGTACGTCGTGCTGCTCGGCGCGACCGCGCTGCTGTTCCAGCGGGTGCCGGGCGGCTTCATCCCGACCCAGGACAAGCTCTACCTGTTCGCGGGCGCGAAGCTGCCGGAAGGCGCCTCGCTCGCGCGCACCGATGCGGTCACGCGTCAGATGGTCGAGATCGCGCACCAGGTGGACGGCGTGTCGATGGTGCCCGCCTATGCCGGCCTCAATGCGCTGCAAGGCGTCAACACGCCGAACATCACCAACTCGTACATCATCCTCAAGCCGTTCGGCGAACGCCATCGCAGCGCCGCCCAGATCAGCGCCGAGCTGAACGCGCGCTTCGCCGGCATCAAGGACGGCTTCGCCTACGCGCTGCTGCCGCCGCCGATCCAGGGCCTCGGCAACGGCTCCGGCTACTCGCTGTACCTGGAAGATCGCGCGGGGCTCGGCTACGGCGCGCTGCAGGATGCGCTCGGCGCGTTCCAGGCGGCCGTCGCCAAGACGCCGGGCATGACCTACCCCGTCAGTTCGTATCAGGCGAACATCCCGCAGCTCGAAATCAAGGTCGACCGCGTGAAGGCAAAGGCGCAGGGCGTGTCGCTGACCGATCTGTTCAGCACGCTGCAGGTGTACCTCGGCTCGGTGTACGTGAACGACTTCAACCTGTTCGGGCGGGTCTACCGGGTCATGGCGCAGGCCGACGCGCCGCACCGGCAGACGCCCGAGGACATCGGCAACCTGCGCGTGCGCAACGCGGCGGGCGAGATGGTGCCGATCGGCTCGATGGTGACGATCGCGCCGACCTACGGACCCGATCCGGTCGTGCGCTACAACGGCTATCCGGCCGCCGACCTGATCGGCGAAGCCGATCCGCGGCAGCTGTCGTCGGGGCAGACGATCGCCAAGCTTCAGCAGATCGCGAAACAGGTGCTGCCGCCCGGCATCACGCTCGAATGGAGCGACCTGAGCTACCAGCAGGTCACGCAGAGCAACGCGGCGGTCATCGTGTTCCCGCTCGCCGTGATGCTCGCGTTCCTCGTGCTCGCCGCGCTGTACGAGAGCTGGACCCTGCCGCTGGCGGTGATCCTGATCGTGCCGGTCTGCATGTTCGCGGCGCTGTTCGGCGTGTGGCTGTCCGGCGGCGACAACAATGTGTTCGTGCAGGTCGGGTTGGTCGTGCTGATGGGGCTCGCATGCAAGAACGCGATCCTGATCGTCGAGTTCGCCCGCGAGCTGGAGATGCAGGGCATGAACATCGTCGACGCCGCGCTCGAGGCCTGCCGCCTGCGGCTGCGCCCGATCGTGATGACCTCGGTCGCGTTCATCGCGGGCTCGGTGCCGCTCCTGATCGGCACCGGCGCAGGCAGCGAGGTGCGCGCGGCCACCGGCATCACGGTGTTCGCCGGCATGCTCGGCGTGACCTTGTTCGGCCTGTTCCTGACGCCCGTGTTCTACGTCACGATCCGCAAGCTCGCGCACCGCAAGCTCATCGCACGACAGGATTCCCACGATATTTCCGAAGGAGCGCATTCATGATCGCGCCGGCCTGTCTCATTCCGCTTACGCTTACGCTCGCACTGAGTGCCTGCGCGGTCGGCCCCGACTTTCAGCGGCCCGACACCGCGCTGCCCGGACGCTTCGCGCGCGCGGCCGCCGCGCCCGCGCCGAATGCGTCGGCTTCCGCCGACACCGCGCCCGATGCCGGTTTCTGGAGCGGCTTCGGCGATCCGACGCTCGCCGCGCTGATCGCGCAGGCGTATACGGCGAACCAGGACTTGCGGCTCGCGCTCGCCCGCCACGACGCGGCCGACGCCTTGCTGCGCAACGCCCGCTTCGACCAGTTTCCGACCATCACCGCGAGCGGCCAGATCGGCCATCAGCTGCTGAGCCAGTCGCAGGCGTTCGGCGCCTCGCGCAGCCAGCGCGACACGCCGATCTCCGGCGTCAGCGTCAACGCGAGCTTGGGAACTCGACCTGTTCGGCCGCGTGCGGCGCGGCGTCGAAGCGCAGCGCGCCGAGACGGCGGCCAGCGCCGCCGATCTGCGCGCGGTGCGGGTCGCGATCGCGGGCGAGGCGGCGACCGCCTACCTCGATCTGCGCGGCCAGCAGGAGCGCCTGCGGATCGCCCGCGACAACGCCGACAACCAGCGCGGCACGCTCGCGCTGATCGACGCGCGGGTCGGCGCGGGGCGCGGCTCCGAACTCGACGCGGCGCGCGCCCGCGCGCAGTACGAAACCACCGTGTCGCGCATCGCCTTCCACGAAGCCGCCATCGGCGTCGACGAACACCGTCTCGCGGTGCTGACGGGGCGCACGCCGGATGCACTGATCGCTGCGCTCGACGTACCCGCGCCGCTGCCGGCGCCCCCCGCCGGGATCGCCGCCGGCACGCCGGCCGATCTGCTGCGCCGGCGGCCGGACGTCGCCGCGGCCGAGGCCCGCCTGCACGCGGCCACCGCGCGGGTCGGCGTCGCGACCGCCGACCTGTTCCCGCGCCTCACGCTGAGCGGCATGCTGGGCAGCCTGACGTCGCGCTACGGGGTCTTCGCGAGCGGCGGCGACACCAACCTGATCGCGCTCGGCGTCGACTGGTCGTTCCTCGACGTCGGCCGGGTGCGCGCCCGCCTCGCGGCGAGCCGCGCCGACGCGGCCGGCTTGCTCGCGCAATATCAGCAGACCGTGCTGGGCGCGCTGGAAGACGCGGAGAACGCGCTGCTGCGCGCGGCGCGCACTCGCGACGAGGCCGCGCATCTCGAACGCGCGGCGACGGACAGCGCGCGCGCCGCGCAACTCGCGCAAACCCGCTTCGATGCGGGCGCGATCGACTACTACGAGGTGCTCGATGCCCAGCGTTCGCTGCTGCAGGCCCAGGACGCCGCCGCCGATGCGCGGCTGCGCAACGCCACGGCGGTGGTCTCCGTGTACAAGGCGCTCGCGGGCGGATGGCCGACCACGGACGCGCCGCGCGACGCCGCCCGCGCCGAGTGACGACGCCATGACTCCGCGCACTCCGCAGCCGCCGGCGTCCGCCTCATGGCCGGCGCTTGTCCACGTCGTGCTCGCGGGCGTGTTCGCCGCGCTGCACGTCGGCAAGGCGACGATCGCGCTGCCGCAGTTGCAGACGGCGTTCGGCCGCTCGCTCGCGTCGCTCGGCGGGATTCTGTCGGCGTTTCCGCTCGTCGGCGTGTTCGGCGGCATCGCGGCGGGCCTGCTGGTGCACCGCTGGGGCGACCGACGCCTGCTGATGGCGGGGCTCTTGGTCATGAGCGCGGCGAGCGGCGTCGGTGCGCTCGCACGCAGCTTCGATGGGCTGCTCGCGAGCCGCTGCGCCGAGGGGCTCGGCTTCGTGATCGTGGTGGTGGCCGCGCCCGCCGTGCTGAACCGGCTTGCGCCGCCCGCGCGGCGCGGCGTCGTGTTCGGGCTCTGGAGCACGTTCATGGCGGGCGGCATGGCGCTGGCGATGCTGGTCGGGCCGCATCTGGGCAGCTGGCGCACGGTCTGGCTGGTGTGCGCCGCGCTCACGCTGGGGGCCGCGCTGCTGCTGCCGCTCAGCACCCCGCGCGGTTCCGCCGCGCGCGTCAGTCGGGCTGACATCGCGCCCGCGCTGCGCGCCGTGCTCACGCGCCGCGCGACGCTGCTGCTGGCGCTGGGCTTCGCGGCCTACACGCTGCAATTCTTTTCCGTGATGTCATTCCTGCCGGTGTTCCTGATGCAGCGTCTCGCGATCCCGTTCGGGACGGCCGGCGCGCTGTCCGCCGTGATCGTGGCGCTCAATGCCGCCGGCAACCTGCTCGCCGGCGCGCTGCTCGCGCGCGGCATGGCGCCGGCGCGGCTGCTCGCCGCGACGAGCCTCGCGATGGGCTGCACGGGCGCGGCCATATTCGTCTCGGGCATGCCGGCGCCGCTCGCGGTACTGCTGTGCGGCGGGTTCAGCGCGATCAGCGGGATGTTGCCGACCACCGTGCTCGCGGCACCGCGCCCGCGCCCGCGCCCTCGCTGGCGCCGCTCAGCCTCGGGCTCGTGATGCAGGGCAATTATCTCGGGCAGGTGCTCGGACCGCTGCTGGTCGGCGCGCTGGCCGGCGCGGCCGGGTGGCCCGCCGTGGCGTATCTGGTGGCCGCGGCTGCCGCGGCCGGCGCGCTGGCGGGCGTCGGACTCCGGTCCGCCCCGCGCGACGCGGCGTGATTGCCGCCCCGCCCGGGCCTCGCGCGCTCAGACTGCGAGCACCGACACCGCCTTGGTGACGAGGTACGGTTCGAGCGCCTCCGGACCGCCTTCCGATCCATAGCCGGAATCCTTCACGCCGCCGAACGGCATTTCAGGCCACGGCGCGGCGGGTTGGTTGATCCACAGCATGCCGACCTCCAGATGCTGGGTCAGCAGGTGCACGTTGCGGAACGACTTCGTGAACGCGTAGCCGGCGAGCCCGTAAGGCAGGCGATTGGCCTCGGCGATCGCGTCCTCGAGCGAATCGAAGCCGCGGATCGCCGCGACCGGGCCGAACGGCTCGTTGTTGAACACGTCGGCTTCGAGCGGCACGTCGGCCAGCACCGTCGGCGCGAAGAAGTTGCCGACCTCGCCCACGCGCTCGCCGCCCGTGGCGACCGTCGCGCCCACCGCGCGCGCATCGTCGAGCACCTTGCGCATCGCGCCGAGCCGGCGTGCGTTCGCGAGCGGGCCGAGGGTCGTGCCCTCCGCGAGGCCATCGCCGAGCTTCAGGCTTTCCGCATGCTGGACCAGCGCGCGCGTGAATTCCTCGCGGATGCTGTTGTGCACGAGGAAGCGGGTCGGCGAGATGCACACCTGCCCCGCGTTGCGGAACTTCGCGCCGCCCGCCGCCTTGACGGCCAGCGCGAGGTCGGCGTCGTCGGCGACGATGACGGGCGCGTGGCCGCCCAGCTCCATGGTCGCGCGCTTCATGTGCGCGCCGGCCAGCGCCGCGAGCTGCTTGCCGACCGGCGTCGAGCCGGTGAAGGTGACCTTGCGGATCACCGGATGCGGAATCAGGTAGCCCGAGATTTCCGCCGGGTCGCCGTACACGAGCCCGATCACGCCCGCCGGCACGCCCGCGTCGGCGAATGCGCGCAGCAGTTCGGCCGGCGACGCCGGGGTTTCCTCCGGCGCCTTGACCAGGAAAGAGCAGCCGGTCGCGAGCGCGGCGCTCAGCTTGCGCACCACCTGGTTCACCGGGAAATTCCACGGCGTGAACGCGGCGACCGGGCCGACCGGCTCCTTCACCACCGTCTGCTGCGCCGCGAGATTGCGCGGTGGCACGACCCGGCCGTACACGCGGCGGCCTTCGTCGGCGAACCATTCGATGATGTCGGCGGCCGACAGCAGCTCGATGCGCGCTTCCACGAACGGCTTGCCCTGCTCCTGCGTCATCAGCCGCGCGATCGCGTCGGCGCGTTCGCGCACGAGGGCCGCGGCCTTGCGCATCGTGGCGGCGCGCTCGTGCGCGGGCACCTTGCGCCACAGCGCGAAGCCGCGCTGCGCGGCGTCGAGCGCGCGGTCGAGATCCGCGATGCCCGCATGCGCGACCCGGCCGATGATGGCGCCGGTCGCGGGATTGACGACATCGATCGTCTTGCCGCTCGCGGCGTCGCACCACTCGCCATTGATCAGCAACTGCGTATCGGTGTAGCTCGGAATGGCCATGCTCATTGCTCCATTGGGTCGATGAGTGTCGGTTGGGCGGGGCGTGCGGGCAGCACGCGCGCGTCCATGATACCGAGGGATCGCGTCGGCCGCTGGGAGCGCCCGGCACGGTCCCGCGCCGCGCCGGCTCCTACCTGAGGCGGCGACTGTCCGGCCTGTCGGCGGCCGGCGCGGGTCTGTCGGAGCGGGTCTGTCGGAGCGGGTGCGGGCCGCGCTGCTCGACATGATTCCCAGTGGCCTCAGCAGCGCGGACGACGTCGCGGACAAGCTCGCCGTCAGCCGGCGAACGCTGCAACGACGGCTCGAACAGGGAGGCACCCGTTTCAAGACGCTGCTGGCCAGCGTGCGCGAACAGCTCGCGCGTCACTACATCGTCCATTCCGATTTGCCGTACAACCAGATCTCTTTCCTGCTGGGATATCAGGATCCCAACTCCTTCTTCCGCGCCTTCCACGCGTGGACCGGCATGACGCCGGACGCGGCCCGCGCGCTGTCGCAAGTCATGCACTGAGCGGGGCTCGTCACGCGTCGTCGCAACGGCGCGCGCATGCGTCCATTCCGCATCGGCCTTCGGGCGTCGGCAATACGCCCCGGTCGATTGGACGCTCGATGGCCGGACAGTGCTTTCGACATCACGCCGATCTCCTCGCCATGCCTCGTCGCGAAGCGCCGCATGGTTCACACCGGTCCGGGTCCGTTACCGGCGCACCGAGTTCATCGCGGCCGACACGCAATCGAATCCGGATGATCTGAGCCCACGCGCGCGCCTCGCTCGGCGTCGAGCGCTTGCCGCGGCCCGCGGGCAGCCCGACGCGACCTTTCCGGTTCGATCGCTTTCGAGGCGCGCCATACGGATGGGTCCGCGCATCGCGCCCAATCGCTGTCGCACGCATTTCACACAACGCGCGCATAACTGTGTGCCGCGGCCTCGCGAACCGGTGCGCGTCTGCCGCCTCTTTTGCACACGTGTGCATCGGACGATGCGCGTTTCGCCCACTCTCTTCGTGAACAGGTCCCGCCATGCCCCGCCTTCCCGCTTCACTCTTCCCGGTCGCGCCGCGCCGCCGCTTCATCTCGCGCGGCGCCGCGCTCGCGCTGTCGCCGCTCGTCGCCGCGCTTGCCGCCTGCGGCGGCGATGACTCGCCGGGCGGCGCCTCGCTGCTCGCGGCGTCCGACCCGAAACCCGACGCGCGAGCGCTCAGCCTGACCGGCCGCTCGATGACGATCAACGTCACCAGCTGGATCCCCGGGCTGACGCTTGCCTACGGCAACGCCGCGAGCCAGAGCGGCTCGGCTCCGCAGGCGTCCGCGTCGCGGATCTCGACCGGCCAGACCACGACGGTCAGCGCGTCGAGCAGCCTGAGCGACTGCACGGGCAGCTTCAGCCTGGCGGGCGGCGACGCCGGCTTCAACCTGTCCTACGTGCACCCGTTCGGCGCGCAGGCGACCACGGTCGGCGTCGCGCCGTCGGCAGGCTATGTGGCCGGCGCGAACGCAGCCACCTTCCCGGGGCATGACGCGGTCGCGAACCTGAACCTGTATCGCGGCGTCGCCACCGCCAACGGCGCCTACGTCGCCCCCCTCGCGCTGCTCGACACGCCGCCGCGCAACAACTGTCAGGACTTCGCGAACAGCCTGTTCGGCGCGAGCCTGCGCGGCGCGGCCGCGATCCAGGCCGCCTATCAGGACACCGGGCCGCTCGGCTACATCCCGCCGGCGGATTTCACGGGCGGCCAGTTGGCGGGCTTCGTCGCTCAATGGACGCAGCGCTGGCTCGGCGGGGCGGCCGGTTCGGCCCTGCCGCCCGCCGACGCGCAACTGATCGATCTGCTGAAGCACTACGTGGCGGGCGCATCCGCGAACGGCGCGCTGACGATGTGGGTGCCGCAGCTCACCTGGCAGCCGGGCAGCGCGCCGGCCGTGTTCAACCTGAGCGGGTATCGCGGCTTCGCGTTCACCGACGCGGCGGGCAACTGGAATGCGGCGAGCGTCAATGCCTGCCTGACGCTGCTCGCGGCGGGGTCTCATTTCGTGGCGATCAGCGCGGCGAGCGACCTGCCCCCGGGCGTGTCGATGCAGGCGTTCGACAGCTACATCGGCGCGAGCGGGCTCGCGACCTCGGTCGACATCGGCAATTCGCACTACGCGTCGCTCGTCAACACGACGGGACGCTACTACCTGAGCGTCGGCGGCGACTTCGCGCCGGAGCAATGCGGGCTGATCCTGTCGTTCCTGTACGGCCGCACCGTCAACAATCTGCTGGCCGGCGCGGGGGCGTACAACACCTTCATCCAGCTCGAAGGCTGGCCGGCGGGCGGCGATCGCCACAATGCCGACTACGCGACTTACCAGCAGACGTTGTGGAACATCTCGACCTACGGCGCTTCCGCGTACAGCGAGAAGCGCGCGACCTCGATCTTCCTCGCGCCGCCGGGCTGGACGCCGCAGGTGTACCAGACGACCCGGATGATGCCGTACGTCGGCGCGTATGCGCAGTCGAACGGTGCGCCCCAGGGCTGGCTCAACACGGGGCTGGTGACGATTCCGGCCGGCGCGCCGCCGCTGCCCGCACGCTACGTGCAAAGCTGAGGCGGCGCGCGGCCGTGACGGCGAGGTCCTTACAGTGAGCCCGTCACGACTTGACGGGCAGCACCAGCGTGGCCTGCCGGGTCGGATCGAACTGGAAGGTCACGCCGAACCGTTCGCCCGGGTTGACGGGCGGCTGGTACAGGCTGTCGTAGGTATCGAGCACGACGCCGATGTGGTGGCCCGCCGGCACGTCATACGCGGTCGCGGAGAATTCGATCGGAAAATCGATCGTCGCGCCGGGCGTGGCCCAGTGCACGGTGCGCGCGCCGTGCGTGATCAGCTTGCCGATGCCGAGCGCATCGACATCGTAGAGGTAGGCCACCACCTGCGCGCGGGCCTGCGACGGCGCGACGCGCAGGTTCAACTGCGCCACCCCGCGCAGTTGCATCGGCGCGGCGAGCGGCGCGCCTTCGTAGCGCACGCCGGTCGCGAGCGCGACGCTCGGCAACGCGTTGATCACCGGCGCGCCGAGGCCCTCGCCGAAGGTCGACAGGATCGGAATCGGCCCGCTCGTCGCGGTGGTGTCCGAGAAATTCTGGATCAGGTCGCCGCCCGCCACCGTGTTCGGCGTCGCCTGCAACGCGCCGTTGGTGCCCTTCCAGCACAAGCAGCCCAGCTCCCAGCGCAATCCGCCGCGCGGGCCGACGTACAGCGTCTGCGCACGGACGTTGCTGGCCGGCCAGGTGTCGAAGGTGTCGCGCGTCGTGCTGAACTTGATCTGCATCGACACCTGCGGGCCGGTGTCGACGCCGTTCTGCTGTCCTTTCAGGAAGCGGTCGAACCAGCGGTGCGCCTCGTCGTACGGGAAGTTCGGCAAGCCGAGCAGCGCGCCGGGAATCTCCGCCTGCGCGTGGATGCCGGGATTGATCAGCAGCTTCTTCGGGCCCATCAGCTTCGAGAACAGGCGCATCGACGAGTTCGGCGTGAACATGTCGTCCTCGAAGTTCTTGCTGAGGAACACGGGGGCGTTGCGCTTGTTGATCGCGTCGATGTAGCTCGCCGGCGAGCGAACGCGCGCCCACGCGACGATCTCGTCGACCTTCGCCTGCGGCGTGTTCGGATCGAGCAGCGCCTTGATGTACTGGTCGACGATCGGATCGAGCCGGCCCGTCACCTTGCCCGACAGGAACAGCACCGCCGACCAGGTCGCGTTCGGCGACTGCGCCGGATACAGCTGGTCGACCAGATCGCCCCAGCCGGACAGCGCGGCGGCGGTCTTGAGCCGCGGGTCCTGGGCCAGCGCGAGCAGCGACAGGCCCGCGCCGTATGAAATCCCGCTGACCGCGAGCCGGTCGGGGTCGGCGCCCGTGTTCGCGAGCGCCCAGTCGACCGCGGTCGACACGTCGCGGACGTCCTGCGGCCCCGCCACCTGCACCGTTCCGCCCGACAGGTAGAAGCCGCGCGGCGTATAGCTGAGCACCACGTAGCCGTCCTGGGCGAGCTTCTGCTGCTGGCCCAGGTACTCGAAGAAGTCGGAGGCGGCCCAGCTCGAGATCATGACGATCGTCGGGAACGTCTGGTCCGGGCGCGACTGCTTCGGCAGCGATACGTTGGCGGTCAGGCGCGTGCCGTCGGATGCGGTGATCGTCAGGTTGTTGACCCAGCAGGTGCCGTCGCGCGGCGAAATGACCCCGGGAAACTGGAATGGCGTCGTATACGCGGCTGCCTCGAGCGGCGTGGCCGGGCGGCAGGACACGGCGGCCTGCGACAACGACGCGGTCAAGGCCAGCCCAAGGCCGGCCATCATGCGGATGATCTTCACGTCCCCTCCGGTATTTGTCTCGTTGAGTTGTTTCGTTGAACTCACGGTCTCGATCGCCTCGGGCGACGCGCCGTTCGCCGGATTGAGCCATCGGGAACCGGGTCGGTCAAGGCGAACTGTAAGCTCGCGCACCGTGCGCCGAGGGTCTTGTCCGGGACGTGTGTTTGAGACGCAGGATGGGAAGCCCGGCGCGCGAGCCAATGCGCGCGATCGTTGCGCTGTCAGCCGTTTGAAACAATAAAGTGAGTAAACCTTCGAAATGTTGCGCTTGCCCGCTGCGCTTTGCGACGCGATCGGGAGAATCGGTGCGCGGGCGGGCTCGGCCGCCCTGCCCTCAGCGCGCGATACGGGTGAACAGGCGCGAGCGGGCCGCGGCGATCGCGAGCGCCGCCGTCGCCCCGCCCGCCAGCACATCGACCAGGTAGTGACCGCCGTGGATGGGCGTGGCCGCGATCATGAGCGCGTCGAGCGCGACGAACCAGGAAAACGGCCGCGTGCCGCGCAGCGCGTAGGCGAGCGCGACGGCGATCACCGTATGGAACGACGGGAAGGCGTAGAGGCCCTGCGCGTGCAGCAGGCTGAACGATTTCAGCAGGCCCGCGCGCAGCGGCTCGAAATCCGCCCACAGCGCGAGATTCGCGTGCACCTCGGCCGCGTGGAGCTTGGCCGCGCCGGCCGCCGGGGCGAAGCCCGCGACGACCGTGGTGACAACGAATGCGAGCACGACCACGTTGAAGAACTCGATCACCCGCGCACGCCGGTTGGCCAGATTGCCATAGAGAATCACGAACGCCATCTGCGGCAGCGCGCTGTCATAGGCGACGCCGAGCAGCGCGTCGAGCGCGGGCCGCGCATGCAGCCAGCGATACAGCGCCGGCCAGTCGAAGCCGAGCCAGCGGTCCCAGCGCGCGAGCCGGGCGTCGACGAGCGGCGCGCCGGTGCTCACCACCAGGTAGCTGAACAACGCGGCGGCATGGCTGAACAGCATGAACTGCGCGGTATCGACGCACAGCGCGCGCAGGCGGGGATCGCGCCGGTAACGCACGGCGATGAGCGGCGCGAGCGGCCCCGCGCACATCGCGAGGCCCAGCAGCAGTTCGCGCGGTGCGATCGTCCAGCGCGCGGCGAGGCACCACGCCAGATCGAGACACAGGAACGCAAGCGCGGCGGGCAACAGCAACCGGCGCGGCATGCGATCCGCTCGCGCGGCGAACTTGGGGAAACGGACGGATTCGGTGGCCATGAGTTCCCGGGAAACGGTGAACCTGGCCGGCGGGCGCGCCTGTGCCGCAAGGCGCGCGATCGGACCGGTCACGCCGGCCGCCGGCAGGATCGGGCGAGGTCGGTGCCCGATGATCCTGCCGCGGCGGCGGAACCGCAAGAGGCGCGCGCGGGCCGCCGCGCGCCGGGGCTTACTTGTTGGCCAACGCGCCGGCGCTGTTCTGGCCGCCGAACAACGCCGTCAGGTAGTCGCCGTTGGTCTTCATCTTCGCCATCAGCGCGTCGAGCGCCGTGAACTGCGACTTGTACTGCGTGGTCAGCTGCGAGGTGTAAAGCTCCAACTGTTTCCCGCGCTGCGACAGGCTCTTCATGTCCGTGTCGATCGCGCTGAGACGGACCGCGATCGTACCCTTGTCGGTCAACTTGGTGCCGTCGTCGCGGATATGCAGATTGATCTGGTTGCTCATCTGCTTGCCGAGGCCGTCGGTTTCGTTGAACACCCGGGCCACGACCGCGGGCTTGTTCTGCAGCGCGGCCTTCAACGCGGCGTTGTCGACCACCAGCGAACCGTCCGGCAGGTTCGAGCCCAGCGGCGCGAACTTCACGCCGATTTCCGCGAAACCAGCCTTGGCCGTGCCGTTGTCAACGCCCCCCGCCATGATCTTGCCGAGCGAGTTGCGGATCGCGTTGAGCGTCTGATCACCGAGCAGGATGCCGCCCTGCTGGCCCTTCGCCGCGGTTTTGTCGAAGGTCGAGAACGCCGCCGCCGTCTTCATCACGGAGTTGTACTGGGCGACGAAATCGGTGACCACCTTTGCCTGCGCATCGATGTCGGGCGAGATCGTCAGCGTCTGGGTCGAGCCGAGCGCCTCCTGCGTGACGTTCAGCGTCACGCCGGCGATCACGTCCTTCATCGCGTTGTCGGCGTGGCGCGCCGTGATGCCGCCGACCGAGACGATCGCATCCTGGGCCGCCGCGTCCTTGCTCTGGGTCCAGGTGTGAGCCCCGTCCATCACCTTCGACGGGCCGCCCTTCGGATCGACCACCGACTGCACCGCGAACTTCGACAGGCCGCCGTCGTCCTTGACGTTGCTGACGTCGATGTTGATGACGTTCGCGCTGCCCGAGGCGACCGTGCGCAGCACCAGGTGCGCGCCGTCAGTGCCGTTGACGATCGTGGCCGTCACGCCCGGGTTCTTCTGCGAGGCGTTGATGGCGGCGGCGATGCCGGCCGGGGTGTTGTTCTCCGGGGTGACGTCGAGCTGCATCGACTTGTCGCCGACCTTGAGCGTCATCGTGCCGGTGCCGAGCTTCTGCTTCGGATCGAACGCGCTCGACACGAGCGTCTGGGAATTCGCGACCTGCTTGACTTCCACCTGGTAGCTGCCGGCCGTCGCGCCCTTCTCGGTGGTGGCCGTCAGGCCCTTGCCCGATGCGTTGACCGCGAATTTCTGCTGCAGCGTGCCGTCGGACAGCGAGGTCAGCGCCGTCTGCAGCGACGTCAGTTCGTTGCGCAGGCGGCCGAACGCGGCGGACAAATCGTTGTTCCGGGTGGTGGCGGCACTGATCGCCACGTTCAGGCCGGCCGTCTTGCCCTTGACCAGCACGGCGACCAGCCCATCGACGTCCAGATTGCTCTTGCCCGTGGCGCCGTTGATGATCGACTGCGCCGCGTCCTGCAGCGCAGAGTTGGAATTGATTGCCGTGTTGTTGGTTAAGCTGTCGATCGCCATGGACTACCCCCGCAAGTTGATTAATCTGACCATTACGACAGTAATTTTCGGAAAGATTAACGTAATACTTTAGCCCTGGATGCGAAAATTTCTGCGTAATCGGCATCCTGCCCTCGTTTTACGCGACGCCGCGTTGATATTTGTCGCTGCAGGTTGCACATTTGGAAACAATCCTGCCTCCTCCGTCCCGGCCCCGGGCGGCCAGGGTCGAGGCGCGAAACCGCCGCGCCCCGACTTCTTTCCCGCCGCTTCGGGTCTTTTTCGCCGCTCAATGTTGCCGATCTCCCTGCATCGGTTCATCCGCCGCCGTCGGCGGCCCGCCGATTGCGCTCGACCAGCGCACGCACGAGCGCCCAGTCCCGGTCGTCGCAGAAATCGAACAGCAGCGTGCCGCACGGGCCCGCGCACGCGGCCAACCGGGCCGCCAGCCGGGCATGGATGCCCACGCTGGCCGCGTCGCCGAGCGCGACCACCGACGGATTCGCCCCCATGCCGGTGCCGCTACAAAAATTCACGACCCAGCGGCCGGCCTCGACGAGCCGCGCCGTGTCCGCCAGCAGCGCATCGATCGCGCGCCACTTGTAATCGAGCGAGGCGCGCACCGGCACCCGGTATTCGTCCTGGATCGAGAACGCCGCGCCGGGCGCGTCGATGGTGAAACTGGCGTTGTCGGGCCACGCCGACGCGTCGAGCCCGAGCGGCTGCCCGCTTGCGAAGCGGCGCAGCAGCACGATCGCGCCGCGCGCCGCGCCGAGCGTCGACGCCACCGGCTCCAGCCGCCAGCGCAGGCGCGCATGGCGCTGCCGGTAAGCCGCGAAGGTCTGCGCGAAGGTCCGCGTGCAGGCGCGCGGACCGCACTCGTCCTTCACCGACATCACGATGGCTTCGCCCGGATGCGCGGCGAGAAAGCGCGCGCAGTCGTCGAGCACGTCGTCGAACATCAGCCCGAGCGGGATGCCGCCATGATTGATATGGAACAGGTCCCGCTCATGCCGGCAGCGGATGTCGAGCACCCGCACGCCGTGGCGCAGCTGCGCGTCGAGCGGGGCCGACTGGGTGCGGGCGAGCGCGTCGTCGACGGTATACGCACAGGTGTCATGACTCCCGGCTAAGGTAAGCGCCTGGAGCGCCCGGCTGTCGTCGAGCGCCGCCATCCAGTCGGACAGCGGCAAGGAGGCATCGGTCTGGCAATGGGTCATGGAAAATGGCCGGCGATGGCAAGGCGGACCGGCGCGCCGGCACGCGCCGTCCGGATGGATCAATCAATACTTCGCGGGTGCGGCCGCGCGGCGCGTGCCGCGCGGCCGTATCATGTGTCGCCGCCCGGGCGCCGCCGCTGCGCGCCGGGCCTCGCCCCTTCGATCGCGCATGGCTGACAAACCGAACAAGCACTGGGTCACCGCCTCCGACGTCGCGCTGCGCGCCGGCGTCTCCCGCTCCGCCGTCTCCCGCGCCTTCTCGCCGACCGCGAGCATCGCGCCCGAAACCCGCGAGCGCGTGATGCGCGCCGCGCGCGCGCTCGGCTACCAGGTCAACCTGATCGCGCGCGACATGATCACGCAGCGCAGCAGCATGGTCGGCGTCGTCACGGCCGGCTTCGAGAATCCGTTTCGCGCCAAGCTGCTCGCGGACATCCTCACCGCGCTCGGCCGCTATGCGCTGACGCCGCTCGTGATGAACGCCGAGGATCCGCGCCAGATCAAGCACTCGCTCGAAATGCTGCTCAGCTACCGGATCGCGGGCATCGTGATGACCTCGGCCTCGCCGCCGCTGCGGCTCGCGCGCCAGTACCTCGACCACCAGATTCCGGTCGCGATGATCAACCGCGCGTCGAACCTGCCGGGCGCCGACGTGGTCGTCAGCGACAACGCGGCCGGCGCGGCGCACGCCGCCCGGCTGCTGACGCGCGCCGGGGCGCGCCGGCTCGCGTTCGTCGGACCGGTCGAGACCAGCTACAGCGCACTCGCGCGGCATGCCGAGTTCGCGCGCTTGGCGCCGGAGGGCGGCTTGCCGCCCGTCGCGCTGCTCGATACGCCCGCCGACACTTACGCATCGGGCGTCGCGGCCGCGCACCGGCTGGCCGCGCTCGACCCGCGTCCCGACGGCGTGTTCTGCTCGTCGGACCTGCTCGCGCTCGGGCTGATCGATACGGCGCGCCACCATTACGGCCTGAGCGTGCCCGGCGACCTGTGCGTGATCGGCTTCGACGACATTCCGGCGGCCGGCTACGACACCTATCAATTGAGCACGATCCAGCAGGACACACACGGGCTCGCGAATCAGGCCGTCGACATGCTCGCGGATCGCATCGATGCCTACAGCGGCGATTCCCGCACGCGCGTCGTGCCCGTCACGAGCGTGGTGCGCAAGACCTGCGGCTGAGGCGCGCGGCGCGCCGCTCAATGGACGCGGCGCCCGGTTTCCCGGTCGAACAGATGCAGGTGGGCCGGCGGCAGATGGAGTTCGAGCGCGTCGCCCGGCGTCGCGCGCAGGCCATGCGGCAGCCGCACCGCGACGCTCGCGTCGCCCCACGCGCCGAACGCGAGCGTATCCGCGCCGAGCATCTCGACCAGTTCCACCGGCAGCGCCGCCCGCGCACAGCCCTCGGCACGGCCGAGCCCGAGATGCTCGGGACGTATGCCGAGCACGTAGCCCCGCCCGGGCCGAAGCCCGTCCACCCGCCGCCATGCCTCGGGCAGCGCGAGCGAGGGGCCGCCGTCGACCTCGAACGCCCCGCCGTCGGCCGCGAGCCGGCCCGGCAGCAGGTTCATCGGCGGCGCGCCCATGAAGCTCGCGACGAAGGTGCTGCCCGGGCGCGCATAGATCTGCTCGGGCGTGTCGATCTGCTCGACCCGCCCCTGGTTCAGCACGACGATGCGCTGCGCGAGCGTCATCGCCTCGACCTGGTCGTGGGTCACGTACAGCGTGGTGGTCGCGAGCCGCGCATGCAGCCGCCGCATTTCGACGCGCAGCTGCGCGCGCAGGCGGGCATCGAGATTCGACAGCGGCTCGTCGAACAGGAACAGCGCCGGCTCGCGCACGATCGCGCGCCCCATCGCCACGCGCTGCCGCTGGCCGCCCGACAATTCGCCGGGCTTGCGCGCGAGCAGCGCGTCGAGCGCCAGCATCCGCGCCGTCTGCGCGACCCGCGTGCGGATCGCATCGGGCGCGACGCCGCGCATGCGCATCCCGAACGCGATGTTGTCCGCGACCGTCAGATGCGGATACAGCGCGTAGTTCTGGAACACCATCGCGACGTCGCGATCGCGCGCGTCGATGTCGTTGACCCGCCGCCCGCCGATGCGGATCTCGCCCGAGGTCACGCTGTCGAGGCCCGCCGTGAGCCGCAGCAGCGTGGATTTGCCGCAGCCGGACGGGCCGACCAGCACGACGAATTCGCCGTCGGCGACGTCGAGGTCGATGTGCTGCAGCACCGGCTGCCGGAGCGCGCGGGTCTTGCGAACCGCGTTGAGCGTGAGTGTCGCCACGGGGATTCCTGGTTGTCTGTGCCAAGGCGCCGCGCCCGGCGAAGCGGGCGCGGCGCGTGCGGAGCGGGACGCGGTTGCGTCAGAAGCGATGCAGCATCCCGCCGCCCACGACGATCTGCGTGCGCGTCGACGCGGGCGTGCCATTGAAGCCGTCGCCGACCGAGGCGGTCGCGTCGATGATCTGCGTGCCGTTCGAGCCGATCGTCTTGCCGTTCGCGCGCTGGAACGCCTCGCCCAGATACAGCCCGGTGCGCTTCGACAGGCTGTAGTACTGGGTCAGCGACAGCTGGTGATACTGCGCGGCGCTCGTGATGCCGTTCGACTGGGTCGCGCGCGTGTAGCTGTAGCCGCCCGCGAGATCCCAGGTCGCGCTCGGCTTCCAGTGCAGCGCGATGCCGCCGGTGTTGAAGGTCGCGGTATTGCGGAACGCCGAGCCGGCGCCCGGCAGGTACTGCACGTTCGAATACGACACCGACACGTCCCACGCCGAGGAGAACTGATAGCCCGCCGTCACCGCCACGCGCTGCTGCGCCTGCGCGGTCTGGTAGCCGTTGTTGATCGCCGACACGCCCGGCTGGCCGCCCGAGCTGGTCGTCGAATCCGCGCCCCACGCGCCGCCGCCGGGCGTGGAGTTGTTGACGCGCTGGAAGCCGGCCGCGATGCCGAGCGGCCCGTTCAGGTATTGCAGCGCGGCGCTCCAGGTGGAGCCGCGGTTGACGCTGCCGGCGACGCCGCCCAGCGCGTACGACCCGCTCACGGTGAAGCCGCCGATCTTCGGGGACGTGTAGACGAGCGAGTTGTTCGCGCGGATCGTGGTGTCGAGCGAGTCGATATCGCCCGGGTGCGCGCCGAAGAAGCCCGTGAGCCAGGTGGTCGGGCTGTACGGCGACAGCAGCGTGTAGTACGCCGTGTACTGGCGGCCGGCCGTCAGCGAGCCGTAGACGGGGTTGGTCAGGCCGACCCACGCCTGGCGCGTGAAGATGCCGCCCGCGAACTGCGCGGTGCCGTTGGTCGTGCTGACGCCGGACTCGAGCTGGAAGATCGCCTTCGTGCCGCCGCCGAGATCCTCACCGCCCTTCAGGCCGAACCGGCTGCCGGCCCAGGCGCCCGTCGACATCGTCACGGCCGAACGGCCGCCCGAGGTCGAGCCGCGCGTGGTGCTGCTGTTCTGGTAAACGATGCCGTTGTCGAGCACCCCGTAAAGCGTGACGCTGCTCTGGGCATGCGCGGCGGCGGCCGCGAAACCCGCTGCTGCGAAAACGACCATGCGCTTGTTCATTTATGCTGGACTCCTAATGGTTGTATGGCGGGCGCGACGGCGTCCGGCCGGATTCAGGTGCCTCTCGCGCCCGGACCGTCGCGCGGCCCGGGCTTTGTTCGATCTATTTGAGCCCGCCCGCGAAACCGCGCAGCAGGTAGCGCTGCACGTAGCCCGCCACGGCGAGCGTCGGCAGCGACGCGATCAGCCCCGCGCTCATCAGGTCGCCCCAGTCGATGCCGTTTTCGGTCACGTAGCCGGCGATCGCGAGCGGCAGCGTGAAGCGGCTCGGCGTCGACACGAACAGCAGCGCGAGCAGGAATTCGTTCCACGCGGCGATGAACACGAAGATCGCCGTCGCCATCAGCCCCGGCGCGCACAGCGGCAGCACGATATGCAGGAGACGGCGCGCGAGGCCCGCGCCGTCGAGGCAGGCCGCCTCCTCGTATTCGACCGGCACTTCGCGTACGAACGACAGCAGCATCCAGATCGCCATCGGCAGCGTGTAGATCTGGTACGCGAGCATCAGCCCGGGCAGCGAGTCGAGCAGATGCAGGGTTTTCGCGAGCGTGAACAGCGGCACGGCGATCGTGATCGGCGGCATCAGCTTCAGCGCGAGCACCAGGAGCAGGAACAGCAGGTCGAGCCGCGCCGGGAAGCGCAGCCTGGCGAGCGCGTAGGCTGCCGGAAACGCGAGCGCCAGCGACAGGATGGTCGCACCGCTGCTCACGAGCAGCGAATTCGCGACCTGAACGCCGATCCCGCTGGCCCAGACCGCCGAGAAATGCGCCAAGGTGGGCGCGGCCGGCCACAGCCGCAGCGGATGATCGAGCCGTTCGAGCGTCGGCATGAAGGCCGCGCCGAGCATCCACAGACAAGGCAGCAGCAAGGCGAGCAGCGCCGCGCCGCGCAAGGCGCCAAGCGCCATCCTGCCCATCGCGCGGGCGGCCGGACGCGGCGGCGCGGCCTGTGCCGGCGCACCCATCAGTTGCCCCGCTTGCGAAACGATAGCCATACATATCCCGAGACGAGCACGGCCGACGCCGCGAGCATCAGGACCGCCGCCGCGCTGGCCGGCCCCTGGTTGAAGAAGCGGAAGCCCGTGTCGTAGACATAGGTCGACAGGGTCTGCGTCGCGTTGCCCGGCCCGCCGCCCGTGAGCGCGTAGACCTTGTCGAACAGCTTGAAGGTGTCGATCGAGCGCAACAGCAGCGCGAGCGCGATCTGCGGCGCGGCGAGCGGCAGCGTGATATGGGCGAGGCATTGCCAGTCGCTCGCGCCGTCGGTGCGCGCGGCCTCGTACAGCTCGCGCGGAATCGCCTGCAAGCCGGCCAGGATGATCAGGAACGCCATCGGCGTCCATTGCCACACGTCGACCAGGATCAGCGACCAGATCGCGAGCTGCGGATCGGACAGCCAGCGCACGCCCGGCAGGCCGGCTGCCGCCAGCAGCGCGTTCAGGAAACCGTTGTAGTTGAGCCAGTTGCGCCAGATCGCCGAACACACGAGCGTCGACAGCATCATCGGCAGGATCGCGAGCGGCAGCGCGATGCGCCGGCCCGGAAACGCGCGCACGAACAGCAGCGCGAGCCCGAAGCCGAGCGCCACCTCGGCGAGCGAGGCGACCACGGTGAAGTGCAGCGTATTGGCGAAACTCGCCGCGAAGGCGTCGTCGCCGAGCACCGCCCGGTAATGCGCGAGCCCCGCGAGCACCGGGCCGCCCGCCCCGCCGCCGCGCAGGAACGAGTCGGCCAGCACCCGCGCCACCGGATACAGCGCGAGCACGCCGAGCACCAGCAGCGCGGGCGCGGTCAGGAACGCGAGCGGCAGGATGCCGCGCAGCGATTTCATCGGTTCGACTCCCGCGTGCGGGACGCGCGCGTCACTGGCTGCCCGCCGCGAGCGCCTGCGCCATCTTCTGCGCGGCCTGGCGCAAGGCGGCGTCCGGCGCGCTCTGGCCCGTCAGCGCGAGCTGCAGCTGGTCGCCGAGGATGCTTTCGAGTTGCTGCCAGTCCTTCACGCGCGGCCGCGCGCGGCCCGCCTCGAGCGCCTTCAGCTGGTCCGGATACCAGCGGAACTGCTTGACCAGCGCCGGATCGGCGAACACGCTGCGGCGGGTCGGCGGCAGGCCGAGCGCCGCGAGGCGCGTCTGCGTGTCGCGCGACGTCAGATAGGCCAGGAACGCCTGCGCGAGCGGCGCGTGCGGCGCATCCTTCGGAATCGCCATCTGCCAGATGCCGAGCATCGGCGCCGGGCCCGTCACCTGCCCCGGCGGCGCCTGCAAGCCGATCCGCGCGACGACCCGCGACTGCTGCGGATCGTCGAGCGCCGGAATCCATGCCGGCCACACCTCGATCGCCTGCGCCGCCGCGCCGCGCTGCAATGCGTCGCGCACTTCGGCCGCGCCGTAGACGTCGACGTCGCGCGGCGCCCAGGGCTTGAGCGCGAGGAACGTCTTCAGGGCCGCGCGCGCCTGCGGCGTGTCGATCGCGACCTTGCCGTCGCGGTCGAGCACATCGCCGCCGTACGCCCACAGGATCGGCAGGAAGCCCGTCACGACCGGATTGCCCTTGGTGCCGCGGAACACCACGCCGGCCGTCTGCTTGTCCGCCGTCCCGATGGTCTGCGCGATCTTCAGCACATCGTCCCAGGTGCGCGGCGGCTGCAGTTTGTATTTCGCGAGCAGATCCTTGCGGTAGGCGAACAGCTCGACGTTGCCGACCACCGGCAGCGCATACAGGCCGCCGGACGCGGCGCGGCCGAGCGCGACCGTCGACGGCACGAGGTCCGCGTCCGCGAGCGCCCCGGGCAGCGGCTTCAGCCAGCCGTTGCCGATGAATTCAGGCGCCCAGGTGTCGTCCATCATGATCAGGTCGTACGCGCTCGTCCCCTCGCGCAGCGACAGCTTGAGCTTCTGGTACAGGCCGCTGTTCGGCAGCTTCAGCAATTCGATGTCCGCGCCCGGGTGCAGCTTCGTGAAGCCGGCGACCGCCTCGGCGAGGCCCTTGCCATAGATGTCGTCGCGTCCCGCGATCACGAGGTCCGCCGCGCTCGCGCCGAGGCTCGTGACGGTAAGGGCGATGGCGACGGATAACGCGCGCAGGCGGCTGGACAGTTTCATCGGGGCTCTCTCGGGTGAACGCCGCGTGGCTCGCGACAGGATTGCACACGTGTGCAACGCCGGCTCCAACTCACGGCGATCGACACGGGCGCCATTGTCGCGGCCCATCGTTAAAGATTTATGGCATCGGTTTCCTGGAAGTGCGTCGGGAGGTGCGTCGGCCGCCACGCGGCGGCCGGCCGTTCAGGCGCCGGCGCGTGGCGCGCGTTCGAGGGTTTCGCGCGGCGTATGGCCGAATTCGGCCTTGAAAACCCGACTGAAGTGCTTCTCGCTGACGAAGCCGTGGCACCACGCGATCTCCGCGATGCGCATCTTCGGTCGCGCCGGATCGGCCAGGATCTCGCGGATCCGCAGCAGCCGCTCGCGCTGCACGACCCGCATCACCCCGCCCGACGGCGCGAACAGCTGGTACAGCTTGGAACGCGAGATGCCGACGTCCTTGCAGATCCGCTCGGGCGTGAGGTCGGCGCTGGACAGGTTGCTGTCGATGTAGCGCTGCACGCGCTGAAACAGCACCGTGTTGGGCGGCGCTCGCCCTTCGTCGCGCGCGGCGTCGGGCAGCGGGCGCAGCCCTGCCCGCATCAGGCTGTTGGTTGCCTGGATCACGTGCGGGGTCTCCGCCGCGCTCAGGTGCGGCAGATGCTTGCGCAGCGAGCACAGGTAGTCGAACAGCAGTTCGCTCGCGGCGTCGGAGACCTGCAATTCCGCCGCCGGCCCCTCAAGGGGATCCGGTTGCCCGGGCGGCGCAGCCACGCCCGGGTGCGTCGCCTGCCCATCACGGGCCTCGGCGGCCTCGCGGCGCGCGTCCGCCGCGGCAAGCGACCGATGCACCAGCGCGGCGTGCCCCCCCGCCGCCTCCAGGGCCGCCCCCGGTTGCCCAGCATCCTGCTTAGATATGTCGTCCATTGACGGTACCCCAGCCTGTCCGGTCGACAGCACGGAGCGGGCTCTCAGCCGCTGCGCACGCCGGCAGGCATCGTTTCCTTTCTTCATTGCGCGCACTGCGTCGTCGCGCTTGTCATGTGGAATGTGATGCCCCGCTCCAGATTGAAACCGGCAACGAAGCCCACCGCCCGCCCACCTGTGAAAACCCCTTCGACTTACGCCCAATCACAATAAAACATGTGCAGATCGCACCGCGACTTTGCATGTCGAATTGCCCGGGATAATCGCCCACGGGATTAACTTCCGCTCGCTTCCACTTAACTTTGTTTGATATGACACGTCTGAAAACAAGCTTTCAGGCGACTTGAACCAGATCCGATGACTATCCTTCCATGCAAGGAAATATTCTGACACGGAATGCTCCGTTGTGATCAGCCCCGAAATAAAACCGAGCGAACATCCCAGAAATGAGGCTTCCCATCAATTATCTGCAATAGCAGTCCAGCCTTTTCGCATTGGAATTCTCATTTAACGATAGGATTCCAAGATACTCATCTGCCGCGGGACGGCGGGTCACCAAATCTGGACGGGCGGACACCCCGCCGCGACGAAGAGATTTTATTATCCCGATCCACGCAAGCCCGATTGAAGCGGCGGTAATTAAAGGATTAATCCTGATTCGCCGACCGGATAAACATTCAGCGCTACTGACGGGAAAGCGGTTTTGCGCATCATGCGTTGCCAGGATCCCGACAAGGGCCCCGATCGAAATCGCGAGAACCGCCGGTATGCATCGCGCCAATGGCTATGGATTCCTAATGAATAACCTGAGCCGAGGCGACGTCGTCAGCAGTCAACAGGGGACCAGGGGTCAACATGAAGTATCGCTTTCTCGCGCCGTGCATCGCCGTCCTGGCGCTCGCCGCCTGTGCGCAAAATCCGTCCGCCGGCAACCTGGTGCGTATCTGCGACGACCGCGGCTGCGCGGACCGTCCGAAGGATCAGGTGTCGTTCGACGCCTCGGCGAACGCGTCCGAGCGCGTCGATCCGCGCATCGCCGCGCTGAAGGCGAGCGCCGAGACCGAGCCGCGCGCGGCCTACGACCTCGGCCTGCGCTACTTCCGCGGCGACGGCGTCCGGCAGGACAGCTATCAGGCGCTCGTCTGGATGCGCAAGGCCGCCGAGGGCGGCAACCTCGCCGCCCAGAAAGCGCTCGGCAGCTACTACCTGTTCGGCCTCGAAGAGATGGGCCCGGACCCGCGCGAAGCCGAGAAATGGCTGTCGATCGCGGTGAGCCGCGGCGACAAGGACTCGCAGAAGCTGCTCGAACAGGCCCGCGCGGCCAAGCAATCCGACGAACAGGAATACAAGTGGCTCACGCGCTGGCGTGACGTCTATTACGGCTACTGGAATGCGGGCTACCCGTACCAGGGCGTCTGGCGCGAGACGTCCTGGTACTGGTATTGACCGGATCCGGAAGCTGCCGGGCCGCAGCGGGGAGACCGACTCGTCGCGTGACTTGCCGGGGGCTTAGCAACGTGCATCACGCACTAGGCCGAACTTCGACTCAACTGTGATCCATAACGACATGAAGACCACTCATTCCAGCCGTTTCACCCTCCAATGCGCGGTCGCGGCCACGCTGGCCGCATCGCTCGCCGCGTGCGGCGGCATGGTGACGCCGGGCGGCGAAAATGCCGGCGTGACGGGCGCGGCCGCGGGCGGCACCAGCGCCGGCGCCGATTCGACGCTGCAGCGCTGCACCGCGCCGCTCGGCACGATCGCGGTCGACGACGGCCGCAACGCCGACTGGTGGGGCCAGTTCGGCAGCGCCACCAAGGTGACGAGCATCGATCCGCTGCTGCGCCTCGCGGTGCAGCAGTCCAACTGCTTCGTGATCACCTCGATCGGCAACCAGAAGAGCGATGCGCGCCTGGCCCGCATCACCGACCTGCAGCGCAATACCGGCGAGTATCGCGCGGGCTCGAAACAGCAGAAGGGACAGCGCGTCGCGGCCGATTACTACATGGAACCGCAGATCGTGATCAACGATTCGCCGGTCGGCGGCATCGGCAGCATGATCGGCGGGCTGATCGGCAGCAGCGCGGTCGCGCGGGTCGCGGGCAGCCTGCAGACGAAGTCGTCGGTCGTCACGCTGACGCTGTTCGACGTGCGCTCGGCGGTGCAGATCGCCGCCGCCGAAGGCAGCTCGACCTCGACCAACTTCGGCGCGGCGCTGTCGGGCTTCGGCGGCAACGTGGGCGGCGGCCTGAGCGGTTTCACGTCGACGCCGGAAGGCAAGGCCACGGTGGTCGCGTTCATCGACGCGTACAACAAGATGGTCGTCTCGCTGCGCAGCTACAAGGCCCAGGACGTCAAGGGCGGCCTCGGCCGCGGCGGCCAGTTGAAGGTCAACTGACCAGCCGGCGCAGGGGGCCGGCCCGGTCCCCTGCCCCTGCGCGCCGCGCAAGGACGGCGGGCCAGGCCACGGGTCGGTCAGCCGTGGCCCTTGTACAACTCGAATTCGTGGCCGTCCGGCGCGGCGAGCACGATGCTGTTCATCGCCGGATCATCGAGACCGTCGACCACCACCGACGCGCCGAGCGCCCGCGCCTTCGCGGCGAACGCGGCCAGCGCGGCCGCCTCGAATTCGAACACCGGCACGCACGCGCTGCCCGTCAGGGTTTCCCCAAAATCGTTCAGCAGCAGGCCGAGGCGCACCTCGCCGATCGCGAATTCCGTCCAGTGCGCCGAACGGCGTCCGGGCGGCCGCGCCAGCAGGCTCTCCCAGAACGCGACCGACTGTTCCATGTCGGTCACCTTGAAATAGACGCTCCTGACGCGCATCGCAGACTCCCGGATGAGGACGAACGCCGCGGAATGGCGGCGAATCGCGTCGCGCACTATACACCCGCCCGAGTACGCCCGCAGCGGCTCCAACAGCCAGTCGGCCGCCCGGAAAACGCGCCTCGGCAGAACGAATCCACGCGATGATCGCGTGCGTTCAGGTCGGCGCGCCATTGCCGCGACACCTCGGCCCCACTTATCCTCCTACGTTCAGCGACTGCGCCGCGACACGCGGCGGCCCGCCTTTCCCAGATCTAACGGAGACCCGCTTTCATGACCGCATCCACCGATTCCCTCGACCGCGCACCGGGCGAGCGCAGCCAGGCGCGCCGGGCCGCGCTCGGCAGTTTCGTCGGCGCCGTGGTCGACTGGTACGACTTCCTGCTGTACGGCATCGTCGCCGCGCTGGTGTTCAACACCGCGTTCTTTCCGGCGATCAGCCCGACCATGGGCACCCTCGCCGCGTTCGCCACCTTCGGCGTCGGCTTCCTGTTCCGGCCGCTGGGCGGCGTCGTGTTCGGGCATTACGGCGACCGGCTCGGCCGCAAGCGCATGCTGGTGCTGACCGTGATGCTGATGGGCCTGTCCACGGTCGCGATCGGCCTGCTGCCGACCTTCGCGTCGATCGGCTGGTGGGCGCCCGTGCTGCTCGTGCTGCTGCGCGCGGCGCAGGGCTTCGCGGTCGGCGGCGAATGGGGCGGCGCGGCGCTGATGGCGGTCGAAAGCGCACCGCGCCGGCACAAGGCGTTCTACAGCAGCGGCGTGCAGGTCGGATACGGCGTCGGACTCGTGCTGGCGACGGGCGTCGTCTCGCTGTCGAGCCACCTGCTCGGCGACGACGCGTTCCGCGCCTGGGGTTGGCGCCTGCCGTTCGTGTTCAGCATCGCGCTCGTGCTGGTCGGCCTGTGGGTGCGCGCGAGCATGACGGAATCGCACGAGTTCGTCGAACGGGTCGAGCAAGGCGGACGCCGCCTGAAGCTGCCGGTGCTCGAAGCACTCGCGCGCCATCCGAAGGCCTTCCTGTTCATCATCGCGCTGCGCCTCGCGGAACTGTTCACGATGTATATCGTCACCACGTTCGCGCTCAGCTACTCGACCCGCAACCTGGGCATGTCGCGCGACCTGTTCCTGAACATCGGCCTGCTCGTCGGCGCGCTCAGCTGCGTGACGATCCCCTGCTTCGCCCGGCTCGCCGATCGCTACGAGCTGCGCCGCATCTACCTGATCGGCGCGCTGCTCGGCTGCGTCTGCGCGGTGCCGTTCTTCATCGCGCTGGAGGCGCGCGCCACCGCCTGGATCGTGGTTTTCTCGGTGCTGCTCGCCAATCTCGCGCACGACATGGTGGTCAGCGTCCAGCAGCCGCTCTTCACCGATCTGTTCGGTGCGGAATACCGCTATAGCGGCGCGGGCGTCGGCTATCAGGTCGCGAGCGTGGTGGGCGGCGGCTTCACGCCGTTCATCGCGGTCGCGCTCGTGAACGTCGCGGACGGCGCGTGGTATCTCGTCGCGGGCTATCTCGCGCTCGGCTGCCTGATCTCCGCCGGGGTCGCCGCGCGGATGCGGTCGGTCTGAGCGCCTGAGCGGGCGCGCCGGCGCTCGATCCTGGCGGCGGAACCCGTCGATTCCGAAATCGCCCGCTCGATCCCCATCCCATCCCGCACGCCGAGCCGGCTGGCAGCGGCGGACTTCGCCCGCACACGCCGTGCATGCCAGAATGGCGCGATCGCTTTCTTTCCAGGCAGCACGCGTGGATCTTCCGCTCGACCTTCATGGCCGTCACGACCTGACGGGCCAACTTTACCGACAACTGCGCGCGGCGATCGTCGACGGCCGCCTCCCCGCCGACGCGCGCCTGCCCTCGACCCGCGATCTCGCGCGCCGGCTCGGCGTCTCGCGCAAGACCACGCTCGACGTGTTCGAACGCCTTGCCGCCGAAGGCTATCTGCACACGCGCGCGGGCGACGGCACGTTCGTCGCCGACGGCCTCGCGCGCGTCCCGGCCGAACCGGCTGCGCGCACCGCGCCGGCCGCCGCACCGATCGTCGAGCCGGCGGCGCCGTGGGATGCGCTGCCGGCCGACCTCGCGATGCCGCCGCCCGCGCAGCCGCTGCCGTACGATTTCCGCGGCGGCGTGACCGACAAGACCTTGTTCCCGTTCGACACCTGGCGTCGCTGCATCCACCACGCGCTGCGGGAACAGGCGCGCAGTCGCGGCGACTATCGCGATCCGGCCGGCGAGGCGTCGCTGCGGCTCGCGATCGCGCGCTACGTGGCCGCGAGCCGTGCGGTGGTCTGCGACGAACAGGACGTGATCGTCACGCAGGGCGCGCAGCAGGCGCTGGATCTGCTCGCGCGCGTGCTCGTGCGGCCCGGCGACGTGGTGGCCGTCGAGGAGCCCGGCTATCCGCCCGCGCGCGCGGCATTCGCGGCGCTGGGCGCGCGCGTCGAGGGGATTCCCGTCGATGCGCACGGCCTGATCGTCGAGCGTCTGCCGGCGCACGCGCGCTTCGTCTACGTGACGCCTTCGCACCAGTTCCCGCTCGGCATGCCGATGAGCCTGGAGCGCCGCATCGCGCTGCTCGAATGGGCGCAGCGCCATCGCGCGATCGTGGTCGAGGACGACTACGACTGCGAATTCCGCTTCGACGGCCGGCCCATGGAACCGCTCAAGAGCCTCGACCGGGCGGGGCTCGTCGCCTACGTCGGCACCTTCTCGAAGACGATCTTCCCCGAGCTGAGGATCGGCTACATGGTGCCGCCGCGGCCGCTGAATCTCGCGCTGCGCAAGGCCAAGCAGATCAACGACTGGCACACCTGCACGCTGACCCAGGTCGCGCTCGCGCGCTTCATGCTCGACGGCGGCTTCGCCCGCCACCTGCGACGCCTGCACAAGCACTACGACGCGCGCCGGCGGCTGCTTGTCGCGCACCTGAGCAACGGGCTCGGACGCTGGTTCTCGCCGATCGTGCCGGCGGCCGGCATCCACCTCACCGCGCTGCTGCGCGACGGGCTCGACGAAGCCGCGGTGATCGCCGTCGCGCGCGAGGCCTCGATCGGCCTGTACGGCATCTCGGCATTCCACGCGGAACGGGCGGTCGCGCCAGGGCTGCTGTTCGGTTATGGCGGCATCGCGACGGCCGACATCGACATCGCGCTGACCCGGCTCGCCAAGCTGCTCGCCCGGCGCGCGTAAAGTGGGCCAGTCGCAAGCTGGTTACCTGAAAATCGAGAAAATTGGATATTTCAACAAGCCAGTGACGTGCTTAATCTGACGTTCATCGCGCTTTCGCGCACTGACTTCGAGGAACTCCATGGAACCCCGTCTCGACTACCAGCGAGCCAATCCCCTGGCCATCAAGGCGCTGCTCGCGCTCGAGGCGCGCATCGGCAAGAGCACGCTCGAGCACGCGCTGATCGAACTGGTGCGGCTGCGCGCATCGCAGATCAACGGCTGCGCGTTCTGCGTCGACCTCCATACCCGCGACGCCCGCCAGGCCGGCGAAACCGACCGGCGCCTCGCGACCGTCGGGGTATGGCGCGAGACGCCGTTCTTCACGGATCGCGAACGCGCGGCGCTCGCGTGGACGGAAGCCGTCACCCTGGTCGCGCACGACCATGTGCCCGACGCCGTGTGGGACCAGGTGCGGCCGCATTTCAACGACGAGGAACTGGTCGACCTGACCCTGCTGGTCTCGGCCATCAACAGCTGGAACCGCGTCGCGATCGCGTTCCGCAAGCTGCCGGCCTGAGGGGGATGCGATGAATTCGATGCAACGTTACGCGAGCGGCGTCGCGGCCGCCCTGGTCCTGCTCGCGGGCAGCGCGGCGGCCGACGCGCACGGCGACGATCCGGGCGCGACGGTGCGCCCGGTGATGCGGCAGCCGCTGCCGGAAGCGCCGGGCAAAGAGGCGCTGGTCGCGACGGTATCGTACGCGCCGGGCCAGGCATCCGCGCCGCACCGGCATCCCGGCTCCATCTTCGCCTGCGTGACGCGCGGCCATGTCGTGTCTCAGCTCGCGGGCGGCCCCGAGAAAACCTACGGCCCCGGTGAAGGCTGGTACGAACCGCCCGGCGCGCAGCACATCGTGTCGCGCAACGCCAGCGACAGCGAGCCGGCCGAGATGGTGGTATTCGCGCTCGCGGGCGCGCACGACGTCCTGACGACGCCGCTGCCGCGCTGAACGCGCCGCTCGGGCGATGCGGTATCGTATGCATCGGCCGGCCCTGCTCCGGCCGCCTCTCGCGCGGCGCGCGCGGGGGCCGCACCTTGCGCAGTCCCGAGCATTCCATGACCGATTCCGCCGATATCCGCTTCCTGCTTGCGATCCGCGATCGCGGCAGCCTTGCCGCCGCCGCCCGTGAACTGGGCCTGTCGCCCTCCGCCGTCACGCAGCGGCTGCAACAGCTTGAAAAGACCCTCGGCGCCCGCCTCGTCGACCGCACCGCGCGCCGCCTGCGCTTCACCGACGAAGGCGCGCTGCTGTGCGAACGCGGCGCGACCCTCGTGCAGCAGTTCGACACGCTGCTCGACGAAGTGCGCGGCCGCCGCGACCGGCTCGTCGGCACGCTGAAGATCAACGCGCCGCTCGGCTTCGGGCGGCGCTATGTCGCGCCCGCCGTCGCCGCGTTCCAGGCCGAGCATCCGCGTGTCGAGATCGCGCTCACGCTGTCCGACGAACCCCTCGCGGAGCATGCGGACCGCTACGACCTCGTGGTGCACATCGGCGGGCTGCGCGCCTCGAATCTCGTCGGCTACGCGATCGCGCCGAATACGCGCATCGTCTGCGCGTCGCCCGCGTTCGTGACGCGCCACGGCGAACCCGCGAGCCCGGACGATCTCGCCCGGCTGCCGTGCATCGTGCTGCGCGAGAACAACGAGGATGCGTCGCTCTGGCATTTCCGCAAGGGCCGGACGACCCGCAGCGTGCGCGTGACGGGCGCGCTCAGTTGCAACGACGGCGACGTGGTGCGCCAATGGGCGCGCGAAGGACGCGGCGCGATCCTGCGCTCCGAGTGGGACGTGGCGGACGCGCTCGCCCAGCACGCGCTCGTGCGCCTGCTGCCGGCCTGGAAGACGCCGGACGCCGACGTGATCGCGCTGACCCACCATCGCACCGGCATGCCGGCCCGGGTACGGCAATTCCTGCGCCTGCTGCAGGCGCGCTTCAAGCCGCGCCCGCCGTGGCGCGAATGAGCGCCGAGCGGCCCGGCGGCATTCAGTTACGCTTAATCTGACAGTTAATCCAACTGAATCCGGAGCCGGCGGGCCGCTCCTATAATCGAGCGCATCGTCACCGCCGCCTGTTCCCGCCGATGCCTACGCCCCTCGATGCCCCCGCCTATCCGAAGGCAATCCTGTTCGACCTGCTGACCGCGCTGCTCGATTCCTGGTCGCTGTGGCAGTCCGCCGCCGGTTCGCCCGAAGCCGGCCTGCGCTGGCGCGCCGAATACCTGCGGCTCACCTATGGGTGCGGCGCGTACGTCGACTACCTGCGGCTGGTCGAGCAGGCGGCCGCGCGCACCGGCCTGCCGGCGTCCGCGCCGCGCGCGCTGGATCGCCAATGGACCACGCTGCAACCGTGGAGCGGCGCGCTCGACGCTTTGCGCGCGCTCGCGCCGCATTGCAAGCTCGCGATCGTCACCAACTGCTCGAACCCGCTTGGACTGCTTCGCCGCCGCCCGCCTGCCGGTACGCTGGGATGCGATCGTCACGGCCGAGGACGCCGGCGCGTACAAGCCCGATCCGCGCCCCTATCAGCGCGCGCTCGACGCACTGGGCGTCGCGGCGGCGGACGCCGCGTTCGTCGCGGGCTCCAGCTATGACCTGTTCGGCACGGCGGCTGTCGGCTTGCGCACCTATTGGCACAATCGCGCCGGCTTCGCCAGGGTCGAGGGCACGGCCCCGCCCGAGCTGACCTCCCCGACCCTCGATGCGCTCGCGCCCTGGGCGCGCCGCTTCGGTACGTCCCAACCCGTTTCCGCCCGCTCGTGCTCATGACCACCGACACGCTCTCCAGCCTCGCCACGCTCGATACACCCGCCGCCGTGCTGGACCTTGCACGCGTCGAGCGCAATGTGCAGCGGATGCAGGCGCGCATGGACGCGCTGGGCGTCGCGTTCCGCCCGCACGTGAAAACCGCCAAGTGCCTCGAAGTCGCCCAGCTGCAACGCGCGGCGGGCGCGCGCGGCATCACCGTATCGACGCTGAAGGAGGCGGAAAGCTTTTTCGCGGCGGGCTTCGACGACATCTTGTACGCGGTCGGCATCGCACCCGCCAAGCTCGACCGCGCGCTCGCGCTGCGGCGGCGCGGGTGCGCGCTCAAGCTGCTGGTCGACAGCGTCGACGCGGCGCGCGCGGTTGCCGCGCATGGCCGAGCGCACGGCGAAACCCATGAAGTCTGGATCGAGATCGATACCGACGGCCATCGTGCGGGAATCGCTCCGGACGACGCCGCGCTGCCGGCGATCGGCCGCCTGTTCGCCGACGGCGGCGCTCGCATCGGCGGCGTGCTCGCGCACGCAGGCTCCAGCTACGCATGCGACACCCCCGCCGCGCTCGCGGCGCTGGCGGAACAGGAGCGGGCCCGCTGCGTGCTCGCGGCCGAACGCTTGCGCGCGCAAGGGATCCCCTGCGAAGCGGTCAGCGTCGGCTCGACGCCGACCGCCCTGTCGGCCGCCTCGCTCGCCGGCGTGACCGAGGTGCGCGCCGGCGTCTATGCGTTTTTCGATCTGGTGATGCACAACGTCGGCGTATGCGCGCTGGACGACCTCGCGCTCAGCGTCGTCACGACCGTGATCGGCCACCGGCCCGACCAGGGCTGGGCGATCGTCGATGCGGGCTGGATGGCGCTGAGCCGCGATCGCGGCACCGCGCGCCAGCGCCGCGATTATGGCTACGGCCTGCCGTGCACGCTCGACGGCGCGCCGCTCGAAGGCTTCACGATCAGCGGCGCGAACCAGGAACACGGCATCCTGTCGCGCACGCACGGCGAACCGTGCCCGGACATCGTCACCCGCTTCCCGCTCGGTGCGCGACTGCGTATCCTGCCGAACCATGCATGCGCCACCGGTGCGCAATTTCCCTTCTATCATGCGCTGGCCGCCGACGGCAGCGCTGCGCTTTGGAGCCGCTTTCATGGCTGGTAACCCGATGTCCCCCGCCGCCCCCGTGCATCCGCCGGTCGACGGCGTCGAGCCGCCCGGCGGCCACTACAGCCACGTGACCTGCGCGCAGGGCTTGGCCTTCATCTCGGGGCAACTGCCGATCACCGAGACAGGCGAGAAACTCGTCGATGCCTCGTTCGACGATCAGACGCGGCAAGTTCTGAACAACCTCGAATGCGCGCTGCGCGCGGTGGCGTACGATGCCTCGCGGCTGGTTCAGGTACGCGTGTATCTGGCCGACATCGCCGACTGGCCGCGCTTCAACGCGTTGTACGCAGCCTGGGCCGGCGACGCGCTCCCCGCGCGCGCGATCGTGCCGACCGGCGCATTGCACTACGGATTCAGGATCGAGATCGAGGCGACCGCCGCGCTGCCCGCGTGACGGCCCGCGTGCGTCATGCGCGGCGCATCGCCAGAGCGCGCCACAGCTTCGACAGCAGGTGCTGCAGGTCGGCGCTGTCCTGCTCGTCGAAAACGCCGGTGCAATCGGCGCATGCGCGCCAGAAGGTCGGCATCGCGCTGTCGAGCAGCGCGCGGCCGCGGTCCGTCATGACCAGTTCGAGGCTGCGCCGATCGCCCACGCAGGTTTCGCGCGCGAGCAGGCCGCGCGCTTCCAGCCAGTCGAGCAGGCCGGTGGCCGACGAACGCGTCACGCCGAACGTCTCGGCGATCATCGACGGCGTGATCGTGCCGAGCTTGACCAGCCCCCGCTCCGCGAGCGAGAACAGCATCAGCACGTGCAGCTTGCTTTCGGTGATGTCGTGCGCCTGCAGCGAGGCGTTCACACGGCTCGCCACTTCATCCGCGAGCCACAGCAACAGCATGCCCGCCGCGGCCGGCGCGCGCGGCGTGTCCGGTCCGGCGGTGGCGGACAGCAGAGCCAGGTGGGACGCCAGCGCTTCGTCGGCGCATACGGGTTCGACGGCTTCGGTTTTGCGGATCATGGATGCAATCAGCCAGGACGGAAGCGCGCACTATACGGTAAACCATTCGTAAGATGATCTCCGGCTCAGGCTAGCGTTCGTCCGCGTCATATCTCCCGGGCGCTCTTCAACACCGCGCGCAGCAGTACGTTCGCGCCGGCCTCCGCCCAGTCCGGCGTGATCGCTTCCGCCTCGTTGTGGCTCAACCCGTCGATGCACGGCACGAAGATCATGCCGGTCGGCGCGACCCGCGCGACATAGCAGGCATCGTGGCCCGCGCCCGACACGATGTCCGCGTGCGACAGGCCCAGCGCCTCGGCCGCCTCGCGCACCGCCTCGATGCAGCCGGGCGCGAACGGCACCGGCGCGTAGTCGAAGATCTGCGTGAATTCCGCCTGCAAGCCCGTGCGCGCGGCGATCTGCTCGAGCGCGTCGCGCAGCGCCGCGTCCATCTCCGCGAGCGTGCCCGCATCTGGATGGCGGCATTCGATCGTGAAGAAGCACGCGCCGGGCACCGTATTGCGCGAATTCGGCCGCGCCTCGATCATCCCCACCGTCGCCCGCCCGTGCGGCGCATGGCGATGGCCGAGCGTGTCGACGAAATCGATCATCCGCGCCGCGCCCACCAGCGCATCGCGACGAAAGTCCATCGGCGTCGTTCCCGCATGGGCGTCGACGCCCGTCAGGCGCGCCTCGTACCAACGCTGGCCCTGCCCGCCCGTCACCACGCCGATCGTATGTCCCGCGCGCTCCAGGATCGCGCCCTGCTCGATATGCAGTTCGTAGGCCGCGTGCACCGGGAACCCGCCCACCGGCTCGCGGCCCGCGTAGCCGATCCGCGCGAGCGCGTCGCCGAGCGTCACGCCGGACGGATCGGTGCGCGAGAGCCCGTAGTCGAGCGGATAGACGCCGGCGAACACGCCCGATGCCACCATCGCCGGCGCGAAGCGCGAACCCTCCTCGTTGGTCCAGATCACGACGTCGATCGGCCGCTCGGTTTCGATGCCGGCGTCGTTGAGCGCGCGCACGACCTCCAGGCCGCCCAGCACGCCGTAGATGCCGTCGTAACGGCCGCCCGTCGGCTGCGTATCCGCGTGCGAGCCGGTCAGCACCGGCGCGGCGTCGGGCCGGCGTCCCGCGCGGCGCGCGAACACATTGCCGATCCGGTCGACCCGGATCTGGCAGCCGGCCTCGCTCGCCCATTCGACGAACAGGTCGCGCGACGCACGATCGAGGTCGGTCAGCGCCAGCCGGCACACGCCGCCCTTCGGTGTCGCGCCGATCCGCGCCATCCGTTCGAGCGACGCCCACAGCCGCGCGCCGTCGACGCGCGGGATGTATTCACGATCACGCGGCATCGCCGGCCTCCGGCGCGGCATCGCGCAAGCGGTAGCGGAAATCGCAGCGCGCGCCGCCCTGCATGATCGTACTGGTGCGGGCCAGCTCGACGCCCGGCGCGTAGCCCTCGATGAACAGGCTGTCGCGCGCGCAACTGAGCAGATGGCCGATCTCGCCCAGGCCCATCTCGCGATACATCTCCGCATAGCGGCAGCGATGCACGTCGTAGTCGTAATGCGCGTCGTCGGTGCGATGCACCTCGACATGGAGCGCATCGTCCTTCTCCCACAGCACCTGCAACGCCACGAACGACGCGATGCTCGCGCCGTTCGGCTCGCGCGCCGCGAAGTCGCGCCCCGCCTCCACCGCCGCGCCGCGCACGGCTTCCGCGATCACCGCCTGCGCGCGCTCGATGCCGAACTCGCGCTTCATGATCTCGTAGATCGGCTTGATGATCTCGGCCTCGATGCGCCGCCGCGCAAGGATGCCGAGCCGGTTGTCGGCCTGTGCGGCCGGGATGGAATCCGTCATCGGAGGTCTCCAGTGATGTTCATTTCGCGGCGGCAGGCGTGCCGCCGAGCACGTCGACCACCGTCCATTTGCCGCCGCGCACCTGGTAGATCGTGAATGCGGGGTTCTTCAGGTTGCCCTGCGCGTCGAAGGCTATCGTGCCCGTCACGCCCGGACGGTTGAGCGTATGCAGCGTGGCGACGAGCTTCGCCGGGTCGGTGGCGTTCGCCTGCCGGGTCGCGGCGATCAGCGTCGCGGCGGCGTCGTAGGCGAACGGCGCGTGCAGCTCGATCGGCGCGCGGTAGCGGGCGCGATACTGCGCCTCGAACGCCGCGCCGCCCGGCATGCGCGCGACCGGCAGGCCCGGCTCGAGCGCGGTCACGCCCTCGCCGTCCGGGCCCGCGAGCGACAGGAATGTCTGGCTCACGAAGCCGCCCGCGCCGAGCAGCGTGGCGTTCAGGTTCAGCTGGCGCATGCGCCGCGCGATCTGCGCCGCCTGCACATCGAGGCCGCCGAAGAACACCAGGTCCGCCTGCTTGGCCTTGATCGCGGTCAGCACGCCGCTGAAGTCGGTGGTCTTGTCGTTCACGTACTGGCGATCGACGATCTTGCCGCCGTTCGACTCCACGCCCTTGATGAACTGCGTCGCGAGACCCGAGCCGAACGAGGTGCGGTCGTCGAGCACCGCAATGCGCTTCGCGTGCAGGGCGTTGAGCGCGTACGCGCCGGTGTAGGCGCCGCTGGCGTCGTCGTGGCCCATGATCCGGAACGCGGTCGGGAAGCCCTGCTGAGTGTATTGATGGCCCGTCGACGCCGGCGCGATCTGCGGGATGCCCGCGTCTCGATAGACGCGCGAGGCCGGCACGCTGCAGCCCGTATTCCAGTGACCGACGACACCGATCACGCGCTGCTCGACCAGTTGCTGCGCGACCGTGACCGCGGTGCGGGGATCGGATTGGTCGTCGGCCGGGACCAGCTTGTAGATCACCGGCTGGCCGCCGATGGTCGGCTGGGTGCGGTTCGCCTCATCGATCGCGAGCTGCGCGCCGTTTTGCAGATCCTTGCCGATGCGCGCCGACGGGCCGGTCAGCGGCGCGGCCAGCCCGATCAGCACGGTGCGGGGCCCGGTTGCGGGCCGGGCGTGGGAGACGGATGCGGTGAACAGCGCGGATAGCGAGAGCACGACGCCGGGTAGGTGAAGGATGGGTTTCATGTGAGGAATCGGGGGCCATGAGGGTGACGCGCATCGCGCAAGACATGAAAAATATTAAATATTCATCGCACTAGACGGCAAATACCCAATAATTGAATGCTTATGTCGATTCCACATCAAGCGCATATACCATTGAATTTATTTGATATTTTTACATACGCACGCGAATTCATTTTTCGATAAAATTTAACTCATGAAAAATATCGAAAGATTGATCAACGATCCGCCGCTGCGGGCGGTACGCGCCTTCGAGGCGTTCGCGCGCCTCGGCTCGGTGACGGCCGCCGCCGCCGAGCTGGCGATCACGCCGTCGGCGGTGAGCCACCAGCTACAGTTGCTTGATAGCTTCATCCAGACGCCGCTGACCGTCCGCGACGGCCGCATGCTCGCGCTCACCGACGAAGGTCGCGACTACTACCGGTCGATCAGCGCGGCGTTCTCGATGCTGCGCAGCGCGACGGGCGTCGTGCGCGATCGCGCGACCTTGCGGCAGATCACCGTGAGCCTGATTCCACTGTTCGGCATCGGCTGGTTCATCCCGCGCCTTCATGCGTTTCTGGCGGACAACACCGATGTCGACGTCACCGTGCTGTATGCGAATCACCGCAACTACCTGAGCGACGCATCGGATCTGTCGATCCGTTTCGGGATCGGCGACTGGTCGGGGTATCGGTGCGAGCGGCTGTTGCCGGGCGCCGTGGTGCCCGTGTGCAGCGCCGCGTTCCTGCGCCGTCATGGACCGTTTCGCAAGCCTGCGGATCTCGCGGCCGTACCGCTCGTGCACGACGAGGATCGCGGCGCGTGGGTGAACTGGCTGCGCGGCGCGGGCGTGAAACATGTGTCGAACGTGGTCGGGCCGATGTTCGAGGATGGTCAGCTCACGTTGAGCGCCGCCCGTGCCGGGTTGGGTGCGGCGTTGTTGCGGGCGCCGTTGATCGAGCGGGAACTGGCGAGCGGCGAACTGGTGCGGTTGTTCGATCAGGCGCTCGACGACGGGCGCAATTACTACCTGTGCAGCAGGACCGACACCGAACTGCCGGATGGAGCGCGGAGGCTGGCGGAATGGCTCAGGGGGACCGTGGGGCGCGGGGTGGGATGAGGAGGCCGGGCGGGCGTTGGCGTGATGTCTTTTGCCTCGGCCCGTCCCGCTGATGCCAACGCGGGCCCATACGGCGGCCGCGCGGTGGGGTTGTGGTCGAGCCTTATGTTGCGCTGGCGTCGTTCAGTTGCTTGATGTCGTCCTGGCCGAGCGGCAAGCGCAGCGCTTCGCCAAGCGCCTTCAGTTGCGCCAGCGATGTCGCGCTCGCGATCGGCGCGGTCACGCTCGGGCGCGCGATCTGCCAGGCGAGCGCGACCGAGGTCGGCGTCGTGTCGTGCTTCTCTCGGCCACGCTGTCGAGCGCCGCCAGGATCCGCAGGCCGCGCTCGTTCAGGTATTTCTCCACGCGTGAGCCGCGCGCGCGGTTTTGCAGGTCGGCGCTGGTGCGGTACTTGCCGGACAGGAAGCCGCTCGCCAGCGCGAAGTACGTGACGACGCCGAGTTTCAGGTCGGCTACGACGGGCTCCAGGTCGCGTTCGTATTCGGCGCGGTTGTAGAGGTTGTACTCGGGCTGGATCACCTGATAGGCAGGCAGGCCGTGGCGGCGGCTCACGTCGGCCGACTCGCGCAGACGCTCGACGCTGAAATTCGACGCGCCGATGATGCGGACCTTCCCCGCCTCGATCAGCGTCTGGTAGGCGGACAGGGTTTCCTCGATCGGTGCGCCGTCGGGAAAATCGCGGTGCGAGAAATAGAGATCGATGTAGTCGGTCTGCAGGCGGCGCAGGGAATCATCGGCCGCTTGCAGGATGTTGGCGCGCGTCAGGCTCGCGCGCGAGCCGAGCATGCCGACCTTCGTCGCGATCACCACCTGCTCGCGCTTGCCCGTGCGCTTGAGCCACTTGCCGATGATCGCCTCCGATTCACCGCCCTGATTGCCGGGAACCCAGGAGGAATAGACGTCTGCTGTATCGATGAAATTGATGCCATGGTCGGCGAGCGCGTCGAGCAGCGAAAACGACGTGTTCTCGTCGGCGGTCCAGCCAAAAACGTTGCCGCCGAAAACCAGCGGCGAAACCTGGATCGTCGAGGGGCCTAGGAAACGCAATGCCATGCTTTCTCTCCGGTTGGGGTGAGGTTGGGGATGGGCGTGGAACGAGAAGCGAGGTGTGGCAGAGGCGACGGAGGAATCGTAACGCGATCCGCCTGGGTTTTCCGGCGCAGTTCTTGCGTCGAGGGGCGACTCGTTTTGCTGCGACTCGATACAGGGCGGCATGACGTGCTCGATGTACGGACTTGGCCCCGTCCGCAAACTGATCGAGCGTGGCGAGGCATACTTCGCGACGCTGCCTGCGATCAAATCGGCAGCATGGCGGCCTCGGACATGCGACTTAAAAATATCGAAAACCTGTCCGAACGAGCGAGGCCGCCTTTGAGTCGTCGATTAGAAGCTATGCTGCATGCCAACGTTGACTTGAACCTGGTTACCGCCCGATGCCGTGTTACCAAAATCGGCAGCCGAAGCCTGAGCGCCCTGAGCATGGACATAGGCACCCATGGCGTAAACTGCGGTGCGCTTCGACAGCGCGTACGTGGTACCCAGCGACACCTGGTTGATCGAAGCCATTGTGCGGCCTTCGGCAGCTTGCTTGGGCGTGGCAGCGGAACCGTAGACATACGTGTACCCGGTGGCCAGCGACAACGCCGGGGTGACCTGGTACTGCAGGAGGGCGCCCAACACGTTGAAGTGGATCGACGGCTGGCCATCGTTGCCATGGTACTGAGCGTTCGAGTAGCGCACGCCAGCCGTGTACGGCCCCACCTGGTATTGAGCGGCGATTTGGGCGATGCCCGCGCTCTTGAACGCATTGCCGCCGGTGTAACCCGAACTCGGATAGCCCAGCGTAGCGCCGAACATCGGTTGTGCTGTCGCGTTCGACCACCCGTTCCCGCCCTGGTTGGCGGCATGGAAGTAGCCGCCCGCGACCGTCAGGCCACCTTGAGCGTAGTTCGCCGCCGCCGACCACGATTGACCCGAGCCCATCGCGCCGGCAACACCGCCGAACGAGTACGCGCCTTCGGCCCGGAAGCCGTTGAAGAGCGGCGAAATGTACTTCACGGCGCTATTTTGGTTCGTCGTGTTGTCGTTGTTGTCCACGTCGCCCGGGGTCGAGAAGGTCGACGCCGAAATGGCGTCGCCCGTCAGGCCCTGGACCATTTCCGTCACGGCGTCGAGCTGGCGCCCCAGACGCAGCGTACCGTATCGATCGGAAGCGAGGCCTACGTAGGCCTGGCGGTTGAACAACGAACGCGTGGAACCAATGGGGCCCTGGCCGCCGATGCCACCTGTGCCAATGTTGAAGCCATTTTCGATCTTGAATACCGCCTTGAGGCCGCCGCCGAGGTCTTCCTCACCCTTGAGGCCCCACTTGTTCGAACCTGCGGCGCCGCCATCCAGCCCGAACCGCTTGTCGCCGTTGATGTTCGAGGTGTAGCCGATACCCGCATCGAGCATGCCATACAGGGTGATCGATGACTGCGCCATTGCCACCGAAGATGCGGCGAAAACGGCAACAGCGATAACGCTGACGTTGATTTTTTTGTATTTCATCTGTATTTCACAGTCAGGAGTGGTTTTGGGATTGATTGAAACGGGGTACGTTGTATTCGAATGCAGATGACGGGCACGGCCTGCGCGGTGTCTCAGCCGCAACGGTCGGTGTCATATTCGAAAATCCGGCATATCAAATTGAATTAATTTCGTTATCCTTGTAAATATATGCAGGGAGACACCATACCCCTCGATCTGTCTGGCGCCCACCCGATTAGATTGACCGCGGCGTCCCTGCCTGGACGAAAACCGCCTCCTTGCTTCCGTTGTCGCTCCAGCTGTACGGCACCACGGATCGCGGATGTGCCGAATCGCCGGCATTCAGCGCCGGTACCTCGCCTTCCTGTTCCAGCGAAACGTCACCATCCCCTGCGCTGCGTGTTGATTTCGCGGCGCGTCTTGTCCGCGATCGTGCGCTATAGCGCTCGATTCGAACTGACGCCCTCCCGCCCTGTTCGCGATCCAGGCGAACCGATGTGCCGAATCCTCGAGGCCGAAAAACCCGAGTGGATCGCCCATCACCGGCGACAAAAAGCGGGCCGGAAATACCGATCGCCATGGCAGGCTGATTGGCTCGCTTCAGTCCCTGGCGACGTGCGCAAACCTATTCGCTTTGCAGGTGTAAAAACCATATCAGGAACATAAATTGTCGTCAAAATTAGTTTGGTATAAGTTAATCTAGTTTGATGGCCTTGCGTGAGGCGAGAGTCGCACCGCGATCGCTTCCGTCACGATGATTTCACCGCCTCAGGTCAAAGGCACGATGGAATTCAGACCGTAAACGAAGCGCGGGCCGTGAGTGCTACCAACACTCACGACCCGCTGACCACCACCAACTCGCCACGGAGTTGATCATGGCTAAGACCAATCATAAAGCACGTCCGGCAGCCCACGAACCGCGCACCGCACTCAGCTTGACCCTTCAGTCATCGGCCGATCAGCTAACCTACATCGATCAGCCTCGCATGCCTTGGATGGAAGTGGTCGACGCTCACCTCGACATCCTCGGTTTCAAATCCGGTGAACGCGTCTGCCTCTCTATCAATCATGTCACTCGTCAGATCTCTATCTCGCCTGACTTCGGGTGACAGCACATACACCAAGGGCCGCGATAGCGCCCCTTTATCTAGCTAATTAAGTATGATCGACTATACGATACTGATCTGGCTTGATCCACGATATTGACCGATAAGGAGCAGAAATAACTCCGGTCTCTCGATAATGCTCGACGAGTTCTTCCGGGCTCCAATCTCGACCTGCCGAGAACAGTGCACTAATCTCGATAAGCATCTTCACAAGATTCTGACGATCGGCATCACTCGAAATCGGTCGAACCCACTGACCCCCTTGCTTACTAAATCCGGCAGATTGCAAAATGTGGGTATGTTCATAAACACTCGAAATAACAACGCACCTATTCCCGGCCACCTCAACAACAATAGTCTCATTCTCTGGAAAGAGCGTCATTTCCTAACCTTTACGTTCACGATTGTCTTGGCATAGTCATTGTCTGCAGTGGATACAGAGTTCACCACCATCTCTGGCGCTCCGCCCGGCAAATGGTTGCCTGGGCCGAGGAATTATTGGTTACCCTCCATTGGACTGCGTGGTTCGAGATTTTGTAGGCCGCTGACCTGTCGAATATTAAATCCATCTTGCAATGATCCCGGCACCAATCCCATATCCTGCTCCATCTGAGCAGCCTTGCTACGCGAAATCGTCGCACATCCCTTTCGGCATCGCCCCTTCAAATAACCTAGAGATCCTTGCTTGTCTGTAACAAACGTACCTGCACGCCCAATCGTTGGATATTGATCCCAAGCCGTCGGACTAACGTTGTATCCAACGTTCCCGTCCAACATCTTCTGCTGCCGAAGGCGAGCGTTGGCGATTCGCTGCTGGTCATCGCCAGAAAGACCTAACGGATCTATCCACTGAGTCGGATTCGGTACGTACTGGAATACGTTCAGCCCACCACGCAACCCAATCGGATCCTTCGAAAGGTAGCGTCCGACGGTGGGATCATAGTACCGATGCCGGTTATAAACTAACCACTTCGACGCTCAACTCCCACGCACGGCCGCAACTCCTTACCCAACAAGCCTTTCCGCCATCACCTCCCGCACCATCCAATTTTTTCTCTCAGACGTGATTCTCCACACGATTCAACTATGAGTTACCGGGTTTGACGACACCTGCAGGGCAGCGGCCAATCCAGCGCATCGTGTGCCGATACTCCATCTTCGCGCTCTGGGCCCCGTATGATCTCTATCTCGCCGGACTTCGGATGACTCTACATATACAAGGGCCTCGACGGCAGCCCTTAGCTACACACTAAATCTTCGATGCTGCTGATTTTATGGATTTCTTCAATTTATCCAATTTTCCCCACCAATCGTTCTGACTGAGGTGAGGTAGATGCAAGTCACCAAGCCATCGTACATGCGCCATACTTTCTAAGTCGTTAAGCGCATTCTTCCTTTCAAAATAATTGACTGACACGTTGCTTACTAAATCAGCAAGGCGCCTGACCTCACGCGCCTCACTCTGGAAGCCATTTTTCTGCAGTTCGTATACAATTTCTTCAGTTATGTTTTGCAACGCGTTCATCTCCTAATTGCCCCGTGCACTTTCCCGTCGCGGCGACTCCGGATTCAGTAATCCTAAAGCCTATCTCTCCCCGAGCGTCAATCCCTTTAAATTTATCAAAAGGTCGGATAACGAATCAGCTGACCTTTTCATAAATTTTGAATTCATCACTCCCATCCCCACTTCAAATATCTCTCCAGCCGCATCGATCAAAATTGCTTGACCTCCGCTATCATCGCCGATCATAAAATATCCCGGGATATATTTTTTGACTTCATATTCGATATTTCTTTCTGGCAAAATTTCTATTTCATGCAAAGCCAAGCGGCCTGTTGAATTAAGTCCGTTTGCTATTAAAAGAAAATCGACGTATTCTTTCGGAAAAGACAGGCCGACTTTCGCTTCAGCAGCATGAATCTGGCTAGGTGTTGCGGGAATCTTCAGATCAAAGAGTTGACTAAGATTTGCTTTATTTAGCATTGAAAGCTCCTAAACAGTCGAAATATTTGTAATTTTTCCGCATTGCCCGCCTTACGACATTTTCTGGAACGCCTGCCACCCTCATCTGCCGAGCAGCCTCATTAAACTCAGTCTGTACATCTGTATTGAAGCCGTATTGATTGCGGAATGCCCGCTGCATACCGGAGATCTGGGCATGGACAGAGCCCGAGGTGCTCGGCAGCAGAACCGCCGGCGCAGCTCTTGAACTTATAGGTCCCGTTGGGAAAAACCTGCTGCTTTGCCCATTCCTGCTGAATCGGATGATGTGATTGCACCAGTCCGTCGGCAACCGTATTCGTGTTGCCCGGCGCCCGATTCGCTTGGGGGCTAAGATTTCCGTGTTGGTCCGCGTCGTTCACACGGTAGCCGCCAGGCCGGCGGCATGCTAGGCCAAACGGGTCAATCCAACTTATCGGGTTCGCCGCATACTGGTAGATATTGATCCCCCCCAGCAACCCAATCGGATCTCGGTTAATGAACCTACCCGTCTCCGGATCATAGAAGCGATGCCGGTTATAAACTAACCGCTTCGACGTTCAACTCCCACGCACGGCCGCAACCCCTTACCCAGCAAGCCTTTCCGCCATCACCTCCCGCATCATCCAATTTTTTCGCCTAGATGCGATTCTCAGCGCCTTCGCATCTCAATTCAATCATAGAACGCTGGATTTGCCGTAGTCCGCAAGACGACGGCGAACTCATGGTGGTGCTCGTCAAGCAGCGCACGAACCACATACCGCCCTCAGCTTGCCCCGTCGATCATCGATCAGCTAACCTATATCGATCAGCCCCGTATGCCCTGGATGGAAGCTGTCAACGCCCGTCCGGCATTCTCGGCTTCAAACCCGGCGAACGCGTCTGCCTCTCCATCAATCATGTCACTCGCCAGATTTCTATCTCGCCCGACTTCGGGTGACAGCACATACACCAAGGGCCGCGATAGCGGCCCTTGGCATCGATTCGTTAATGCAAATCTAAGAAGTCGTCTCGCTGCGCATAGTGGTTAAGGCATCGAACTACCTCATCCACGGATGCCGTTGGTTTTTGCTTGTACGCTAGGTCGACAACATCTTGGAAGTGTTCCCGCATGTAGCCTTGCTCAAGCCCCAACGCTGTTACTGATTGCGGCAATACCTCGTTGTCATCGTCATCAAAGTCCGGCACATCGCCGACATAGACCTCCATTCCCGGCCGTAAGTCGTCGACACCCTTGCGAACGTAGATCATATAAATCTCATCTCGGTCCTTCTTCTCCTTGACCAAGCCGATCAGATCGTCAAGCGTGTAAAACGCATTCACAACAAAGTTGCTCATAGTGGGCATCCTGTAGCAGCATTCAATTTCCCTTTCCGACCGAGAGCACCTCCACCCCATTTATCTCGACCGCCTGTGCCGTCAGGGTGGTAAATGCCGTGATTGTCGCCATGATCACTTCGATCGACCAAATTCAATCTACCAACGTCGTCGTTGTGGTGCCAAGTCATTCCCGGTGGGCTACTTCCAAGGTCCTCGGGATTCTGCGACCACTCAAGCAACGCAGGGTTACGCGAAAGAAGATCTTTTCTGAAAGCCGCGTCCGTATTCATCCTGCTGATCAGCGCCTTATTAGCTATACGGAACTGCACGCCGTCGCTAGCAAACAGCTTGTCATTTGGCAGATCGAAGTCATTGAACGAATGGAACTTGCCTTTGCAACCTTGTCTCTTGCGAAGACCCAACGGATCAATCCACTGAGTCGGATTCGGTACGTACTGGAAAACGTTCAGTCCACCACGCAACCCGATCGGATCTTTCGATATGTAGCGCCCAACGGTGGGATCGTAATACCGATGCCGGTTATAAACCACCCCCGCCTCATCAACCTGCTGCCCCTGAAACCGAATCCTGTTCCTGACCACCTGCCCGGTCGCCTTGGACACTCGCTCGATCACTTCCCGCGCTTCGCCCCACGCCTTGTAGCTTGCCTCCCACACCACATCGCCGAGATCATCCGTCAGCAGCTGCGGCGTACCAATCTGATCACAGTGATAGTAATAAGCATGCGCCTCGCCACTCCGCGTCGGCACGCGCAGCAACGGATCATCTTCCGGCGTATACCTCGACGCCTCACTCCAAACCGGCGTCTCAATCCCCCTCACCGGCTTGCTCACGAACTGCGCCAGCGGCACGAAGCTCCCTGCCTCGTACACATAATGGGTGCTTTGCTCCCCATCGCTCTCGTAAGCCAGCGTATCGCCGTCCCACCCGAACAACGTCAGCGCCCCACCAGCCTCCTTCGCCACCTTCCGCCCGAACGGATCATAGAAATACCGAGCCTCGCCCGCCCCGGCCGACACCCTGCTCAGCCGATTGAACCCATCCCACTCGAACCGCTGCACGTGCCCTGCCGAGCGTTTCTCAAGCAGATTCCCTTGCGCGTCGTATTCAAAATGCATCCCCGCATACTGCTTGAGCAGATTCCCCAGCACCTTCGGCACCTGCGGCGGCAGCGTGCTCTCCGACCGCCCAGATACCACCAAACTTACCGCCGGCCCGCTTCAAATCTTCTGCATCGATCACCGTCATCGAGCAGTTTCCCAAGGCCAAGCCACTGTTTGTTTCACCGATGGTCGATACAATCTTCGCGCAGGTGCGGAATAGTTTTTCTAGCCGTCGGCAGACTGGCGGCCGCCGTCGCGTTTCTCACCAATCGGGGAGAAACGAGCCAGCCGATTTACGCCCATAAACAACAAGGGCCGCTTACGCGGCCCTTGTTGTTTGACTGCTCCTTTCAGAGGCTCTCATCAATCAGGCGCAAACTCACTGTGAAGGTCGACTGCGGTATCTTCATTGAGCTCCGTTCTAGCTCCGTCGTAGCCTACAGCAGTAATAATAAACCGATCAACATTTTCGTCAACGACCCTTGAGCCGTCGATTACAGCAAAGAGACCAAACAATGCAACGCGAACCGATTCTGCTATCGCTTCGTCGAGCAGCCGTTGTTCATCGCTCGGCAAACGAGCCCGCCACTCCGAAACCTTGATCAGTAGATCACGAGGCCGCCGCCCCGGAGGGGCAGTAAAAGTTCTCACAAGATCACTTGTCGACTGCTCCTGCACATGCGTCCGGATCGCAGCAACAAATTCCTCTGTATTCATGACTGATGTTCCTTTTACGTGAATACTATTTCTCAAAAGCCTTTGGATACATTTCTTTGTTGAGCGCGATGAGCTGTTGCAAGCACTTGTTAGAAGCACCAGTGTGTCGTCTCAGGTCTCTAATGTCGCTAGCTAGCAGATCTCTTGCCGTTCCCGTATCCACGCCCTTACGTGTCGGGATTTGTTCATGTTCACCGGCAGGAACAGCTATGGCTGGGCCAGTCTTTGGATCGTACCCAACAACAACCTGAGCGGCTGGGTGCTTTTGCATAGCGTGGTGAATATCTAGACCGTCGCCAGAAGCTGAACGCCTCTTGAGATCGTCGTACCTGCCAACCTCGTACTTCGAGCACGGATCGCAAGGGCATCGAGCCAGCCCCAGCGGATCGATCCAGCCGGTCGGATTCGACGCGTATTGATATACGTTCAGCCCACCACGCAACCCAATCGGATCCTTACTAATGAACCTACCCGTCTCCGGATCGTAATACCGATACCGGTTATAAACCACATACGTCCGCTCAACTCTCTCCCTGGAGATTTCAAATTCACATACCCTTGCGACCGTTCCTACGATCGATACCGGACAGTGACGCTTGATGCACCCGCACGTGGGTCATATGTCGCTTCAACTATTCCCCACGAGAATTGTTGCCCGTTTGAAATCCCCTGAGCCGCCAACATGCCAATGAGATGTTGAAGCTTTTGCTTTTCATCAACATCGGACCACCCCCCCCAACCAGAATTACCTCGAGCATCCGATATATATATCGTCACCCAAATCAGCACCTCCCCTTTAAAATACAAGGAAGATATATAATTCATATTTTCACATTTCGAATCAAATTTATATGTAGCAAAAGGAAGGTTTTCAGAGATTTTTTTGCTCGCCCTATACTCTGGGCGCGAAAAAAAATCCGCCAATTTTAAATTGGCAGGAATTTTTGTCCCGCAGATCGTCAAATTTCCAGTAGAAATGTCAATTTTCATGGCTTAGTTAGAGGGATACTATAGAGAGGCTTCAGATTCGAAAGACCCTCGTCGGGAATGAAATACTGCTCCGCGCGCCCTGGACCGTGCTGCGGATTCTCCAATACAGTAGACTTCGCGACTGCTGTGTCCGCAATCAATTCACAAACCGTCATCCCAGGTCTAAATCCCCTTTCAGGATGGGGCGCAACTTGCAGCGCGCCAAACATCGCCGATCGCGAACCCTTGCTTGCCTCGACATCTCCTAGCGTCGTGACAAAATTGCTTCCGCCTGGGGCCCCATGTGCGACGAGAGTCCCCTTCTTAAGCACCGTGTCGCTCCATGCGTCGACGCCTGGGTAATTCCCCTTACCTTGCCAGCCGGCCGCTAGTGTGCTGGGTCTCTTTTCCTTGCATGTCAAACCCAGAGGATCCGTCCAAGAGATAGGATTTTTTGCATACGTGTGTAGGTTAATACCTCCACGTAAACCAATCGGATCTTTCGAGATGTATCGCCCGGCGTCCGGATCGTAATACCGATGCCGGTTATAAACCACCCCCGCCTCATCAACCTGCTGCCCCTGAAACCGAATCCTGTTCCTGACCACCTGCCCGGTCGCCTTGGACACTCGCTCGATCACTTCCCGCGCTTCGCCCCACGCCTTGTAGCTTGCCTCCCACACCACATCGCCGAGATCATCCGTCAGCAGCTGCGGCGTACCAATCTGATCACAGTGATAGTAATAAGCATGCGCCTCGCCACTCCGCGTCGGCACGCGCAGCAACGGATCATCTTCCGGCGTATACCTCGACGCCTCACTCCAAACCGGCGTCTCAATCCCCCTCACCGGCTTGCTCACGAACTGCGCCAGCGGCACGAAGCTCCCTGCCTCGTACACATAATGGGTGCTTTGCTCCCCATCGCTCTCGTAAGCCAGCGTATCGCCGTCCCACCCGAACAACGTCAGCGCCCCACCAGCCTCCTTCGCCACCCGCCGCCCGAACGGATCATAGAAATACCGAGCCTCGCCCGCCCCGGCCGACACCCTGCTCAGCCGATTGAACCCATCCCACTCGAACCGCTGCACGCGCCCTGCCGAGCGTTTCTCAAGCAGATTCCCCTGCGCGTCATACTCAAAATGCGCTCCCGCATACTGCTTGAGCAGATTCCCCAGCACCTTCGGCACCTGCGGCGGCAACGTGCTCTCCACCCGCCCAGGACTCACCGGACTCACCGCCGCCCTGGACCTCGCCTGCTCCGGATCCCCCGCATCGATCAAGTTGCTCGCCGGATCAAACGCGAACCTCTCCGCGCCGCCCGGCCCAACCGCCTCCAGCAACCGCCCAACCGGGTCATACCGATAATCCGTCAGCCCTTTCCGACTATCCTCGATATGCATCAACTGCCCGGCCGCGTCATACCGATACAACCTCGCGCTCAGCGGCGCCGGCGCATTCTCCCGCTGCACGGTCTGCTCCTGCAGCCGCCCAACCGGGTCATACATGGTCTGCTGCACAACCTTGCTCGGCAGCACCCGCCGAACTTCCCGATGCAGATCGTCGCGCTCGAACTGCACGCGCTCCTCGCCGTCCAGCACCAACCCATGCACATGTCCGCTGCCATACGTCAGCCAGTCGACCCGATGACCATCCGGCCGCACGGTCCCGATCCGCGTCCTGATCTCGTCATACGCGTGATGCCAAACGAAGCTGCGCTGCTCACCCGACAACGTATACGCGTGATGCTCGCGCACCAGATTCCCCACCGGATCGAAAAACTGCTGCACCCGGCTCACCGAATTCCGCGCATCGATCAAGCGCCCCGACGCGTCATAGGCAAAGCGTTCCTCCGCCTCGCCACACACGCGCCGCGCCAACCTGCCGCCGCGATCGAACTCGACCTCGGTCACCTTGCCCGCTTCGTCGATCGTCGCCAGCTGCCCGCTTTCCTCGTCGTAGCCGTACGTCGTCACCATCCCGTCGAATGCGACGGTCTCCAGCAGCCGCCCGACCGGGTCATACCTGAACTGATAGCTGGCGTGATTCGGATCGGTCAGCCGCACCAACCGGCCCAACCGATCGTATCCATAGCTCAGCGACTGCCCCAGCGCATCGATCCGTGACGCGATCCGCCCCGCGCCGTCATACGTATAGCGCGTGCTCCGCTGCATCGGATCCACGCTCGCGAGCAACCGGCCTTCCGCGTCATACTGCACCCGCTCGACGCCCGCCGCGCTGCGAACTTTCTCCAGCTGCCCATTCGCGCCGTACTGATACCCGACGATCCCGCCCGCCGCGTCCTTGCGCTCCAGCAAGCGCCCCTGCACGTCATACGCCCACTCCGTCTTCTTCCCCGAGCAGTCCGTATACGCCAGCATCTGCCCCGACGCGTCATACTCGATGGCCTTCGCGCCACCCTTCGCATCGGTCACCTCAACCGGCATGCCCTGCCCGTTGTACGCGTACTTCGTCTGATGGCCGAGCGGATCGGTTTCCTCGACCACGTTCCCGGCCTCGTCATACTTGCGCAGCCAGGCATGACCCTGCGGATCGACGAGACGAACCATCTGGTCCTTCTCGTCATACGCCATCTCCACCACGCTGCCGTCGACGCGCATATGCCGCACGAGATTGTCGTGCGCGTCGTAGCTCATCTGCTCGTTGCCGCCGTCGGGATAGGTGTGCTGCACGAGGTTATGGTGCGCGTCGCGGTACATCCACTCCTCGCTGCCATCCGCATACACGATCCGGAACGTATACCCATGCAGATCGTAGTAATGCCGCGTCACCCCGCCCAGCGCGTCGGTGATGCTGACCATCCGGAAATCCGGATGCCAGGCGAAACGCACGTCGTCGCTGCCGTCGTCCGCGTGCTCATGCACGCACTTGGCCTTCGCGCCCGTCCCGTCCCATTCGAGGTTGATGCCGCGCCCGGTGCGATCCGTGTAGCGCGTGATCAGATGATGACGATAGCTGTACTCGCGACGATTGCCGTACCGATCGACCGCCGCGACGAGATCGCCCTGCGCGTCATAGCTGTACCGCGCGAGCATCCCGATCCGCTTGCCTTCGCCGTCGTGATGCGCCGCCTCGACGATCCGCCCGTGCGCATCCCGCGCGAACGCGACGATCGCCTGCGGCGTGATCAGCCGAGTCAAGCGATGCGCATCGTCGTAGTCGAGCGTCACCTGGTTGCCCGCGCGGTCCTTCAGGAACGCCAGCCGGAACGCGTCGCCGCGCTTCTCATACGCTTCCAGCACTTCATGTCCGCGCGTCAGCGTCAACCAGGTCTCATCGAGACGCAGCAGCGTGATTCCCTCGCCACGATCCTCATGCGCATCGCCCACGCCCAGCAACGGACAATCCACGCTCCGTCCGGTCGCATCGTGGTACACGAACTTGTCGGCGCGCATCTCGATGCGTGTCGTATACGGCGTGATCCACCGCGCCCCAAGCTCGCCATCCTGGTCGTACGCATCGAAGAACGACCGGTACGTCCGCACCCAGCTCACCGGCATCGCGCCCGGCAATTCGAAGTCGGCGTGATCGAGCCGTTCGTCGCCCAGCGCGAACCCCACCGAATGCGGCGTCGCCGAGGGCGGCGCCGGCACGGGGCAGCCGAGCTTGCATTCGTTCGGCCCCGGATGCTGCGCGGGCTCCGTATGCCGCACCGTTTCCTTTCGGCCTTCGCCTTCCTGGTGATGGACCTTGGTCGTTCCTTGCGCCTTGACGGCCGTCGTCTGCGTGTGCCCGCGGCGCAGGATCTCCCGCTTCTTCGCGATCGCCACCAGGATCAGGTTGATCAGCCAGCCGATCTTGCCCACGTCCTCGCCGCTCAACGCGAGGACCCGCGCCTTCACGTCCGGCGCCATCGCCCGCAGCGACTTCGCCATCTGCAGCAAGGGCGCCCGGTACGACAGATCGAGCACCTTCGCGGTCTGCGTCCCGAGATTGATCGCCCCCTTCGCTTCGATCTTCACGAAATCGACGAGCAGCTTTCCGAGGCTCTTGGCGGTCTTGCCCGCATCGTACGCAGCGAATCCCGCCGCCACATCGCCCGCGTGCTGCCCCGCCGCGCGAACGTTATGCGCGCTGCTGAGCGGCTTTTCCCCCGCGACTTCCTCGAACAGCCTCGCGAACCCCAGCAAGAAGGCCTCGATGTACTGCGCGCAGGTCTGCAGCAAGCCGGTCAATTGATTCTTCAGCCCTTCCGCGAAGCTCTCGATCTTCCCCGCGAACTGTTCGCTGAGGCCGTCGATCACCGCCTGCAGCAGCGCCATCTGCATCACCTGCAGCGACGCCTCGCCGATGGCCTTGCCGCTTTCCACGATTTTCTGACGCACGAGCTTCATCACCGGCCGCGCGCCCACCCGGAATTCGGCCGTGCCCGGCGGAACGGGAATGATCCCGATCAGGTCGAGGCCGAGGTTCATCCAGTCGAACACGTCGGGATGCTTGCCCTGGTCGTTGTGCTCGACCATGTCCTTGATGTCGAGCACCAGATCCACCGCCGCCATGATGTTCGCCACCACGGGCAGCGTGTTCGCCACCATCTGCAGGCGATCGATCGTGATCAGGTCGTGACTGATGCCGCGCAACCAGCGATCGCACACCTTCAGGCCGGCGTTCACGTCCACGGTCTCGATCTGGAGCAGCGGCCCGACGTAGACGTCCGTCGGCTTCGGCATCAGCACGGTTGTTGAAGATCCGGTCATAACGATTCAGTTCTGAAGAAAGAGAGGACGCCGCGCCGCGCGCGACGCCCCGGCGATCACGAAATCACAAGGAAAGCAGCGGAACCGCGCCGCGCGCGGCCTGGGCCAAGCCGCCGAGCTGGGTCGCGGCCGCGCGCAACTGGCCGGCCGGTGCAAGCGCGCTGCCCGCGCCGCCGGGCAAAGCCTGCTTGAGCGCGCCCTGCGCGAGCCCCATCGCCTGTCTGCCCAGCGCCTGCCCGAGCCCGCCCTGCGCCGCCTGGGTCGCCACGCCCGCCAGCTGACCCGCGCCGCCCGGCAAAGCCTGCTTGAGCGCGCCCTGCGCGAGCCCCATCGCCTGTCCGCCCAGCGCCTGCCCGAGCCCGCCCTGCGCCGCCTGGGTCGCCACGCCCGCCAGCTGACCCGCGCCGCCGGGCAAAGCCTGCTTGAGCGCGCCCTGCGCGAGCCCCATCGCCTGTCCGCCCAGCGCCTGCCCGAGCCCACCCTGCGCCGCCTGGGTCGCCACGCCCGCCAGCTGACCCGCGCCGCCCGGCAACAAACCGCCCAGCCGCGACAGCGCGGTTCCCGCGACGTCGCCGCCCGCACCCGGCTGCGCCGGCCACGGTGCGGTCTTAAACACACTGGCCCGGTCATACTGGTTGCGCGGATCCTCGCCGAACTGGACCTGCGCCATGCCCGCCGGCAGCCCGCTGACGATCGTGTGGCCCGTATCGTCGAGCGCGCCCTTGCGCAGCACCGCGCCGTTCGCGTCGAGCACCGAGAACGACGCGCCCTTGAGCGGCTCGCCATTCGCATACTGGTGCTTCAATTCGAGTTGGCCCGGCTGGTCCGGGCGCGCGGCCGGCAGCGGATAGCCTGTGCTCGTCGGCCCGTCGTGCGCGTGGGTGGCGCCCTTGATGTCGATCTTCCCCGGCGCGTGAATCAGGATGTCGCCGCCGGCGATCCGGATGTATGCGCCGCCGCTCGTCAACAGGATGCCCTGGTCCGCCGCGACCTCGATCCGCTCCGTCGCGGACAGCACCTTGACCGTCTTCTGCGCGGTCAGCTCCAGGTTGTCCGACTGCGCCTGGATCTGCACCTTGCCCTTCGCGGCAAACAGCTTCATTCCCGCGTTCTGCACGAACAGGCTCAGCTGCTCGCCGACACTCGCGAGCAGCGACTTGCCGGTCGCCACATGGGTGCTTTGCCCGCTGACGATGTTGATCTGCGCATCGGCCGCCAGATGCACCGACTGCTGCGTCGACAGACCAATGCCCGACGGGCTGCCGAACAGCATCACCGGCTCCTGGAACGCATTCGCCTCGCCGGTGCCGCCGCCCGCGGTGCGGCCGCCGCCCGCCGCGCCCGCGATGGGGTTGCGGGTCGCGTCGCTGAACGCGCCCAGCGTGTCGTAGGCGTCCTTGAGGTTCGCCGCCCGATGCTGTTCGCTCACGTTCGACAGCGCATCCACCACGGCGCGCGCGCTGTCGAGCTGCTGACGCGCCTCGCCGGCGTCGAGCGGCTGGCTGGTCGCGTTTTTCGGGTAGGTCGTGACGTACAGGCCCTGGCTCGCGCGCACCGCGCCGTACGCATCGGTGCGCAGGTCGAAGCCGCTGCCGAGGTAGCGGCCGCGCGCGTTGCCGTTCTGGTCGATCAGGTAGCCGAGGTGCAGCAGGCTGTTCGCGCTGCTGCTCATCAGCTGCACGCGGTTTTGCCCGGTCGCATCGTCCATCACGAGCTGGTTGAAGCCGCTGCCCGCGTATTCCTTCGAGCGATGGCCGGACAGGATGCCGTTGCTGTTCCATTGCGGCGTGACCGCGCCGTTGTACACGCGATGCAGGACGATCGGCCGGTCGCAGTCGCCGCCGACGTGCCCGACGATCACTTCCTCGCCGATGCGCGGCACGTGCACGCTGCCATAACCGTCGCCGCTGTCCGCATGCGCGACGCGCACCCAGCACGAGGCGCGTTCGTCGCCCGGGTTCAGCCGGTCCCACACGAACTGGACCTTGATCCGGTTCAGCGCGTCGGTGTACACCTCTTCGCCCTGGGGGCCGACGACGATCGCCGTCTCCAGGTGCATCTCGGGCTTCGCGTGTTCGAGCGGGCTCCGATACGGCACGCCCACGCGCTGCGCCTCGACCTCGGCAAGGAAGAAGCCTTCGCTGCCGTCCGCGTGCGCCACCGCCCCCGTGCCCGCCTGCATGGCGCGCGCGTCGGCGATCCGCGCCTTCAGGCTGTGCGGGAAGTCGGCCTCGTGGTCGGACAGCGGCAGGTTGTTCTCGATGTAGCGCCAGACCTTCAGCGCGACGAACGCGTTCTGCTCCGCCGCATCGCGATCGTGCTCGGGATGGCCGCGCAGCGTGAAGCGTCGGCCCGCCTCGATCCCGTACACGCCGCCCGCGCCGTGGAAACGCTTGGCTTCGGATTCCCAGATTTCAAGCTGGATCTTGCTCAGGTGATCGCCGCGATCCTGGTCGGCGTAGGTGTAGGCGCCCGTGTAGGTATAGACCTCGAGCTGATCGGGCAGCGCGCCCTGGTCGCCGCGCGTGGGCAGGCTCGTGCCCTTCGGATTCGAGGGCGTCGACGGGTCCTTGTAGTCGAACGTGCGGGTCGCATGGGCGACGCTGCGCAAGGTGCGCGAACCGGACCACTGCGTGAACGCGTCGGCCTCGCCCGACGCGCCCGAGCGGCTGAACGGCACGACCTCGGGCGCCATCGCGTCGAGCGCGAACAGGTTGTCGGTGATCACGTAGCTGTGCGACTTGCCGTCCTGTGCCTGCCGCCAGAAACCGAACAGGCCTTCCGATTCGAGCAGCCGGTGCACGAAATGCCAGTCGGATTCGCTCTGCCGGCAATACGAACGCGACGGCAGCGCGCGCGACAGGGCGAACTGGAAATGCCCGTTCGCCTGCGGGTGCGCGCTGAAGATGTCGGTGACGATCTGGTCGACGCTGCGGTCCTGCCACAGCCGCATGTCGCTGCGAAACCGCAGGAAGTGCAGCCACGACGCAAAACTCAACTGATAGGTGGTCAGGCTGCCGTCGGCGCCGAGCCGGCGCGCGGTATGGATATAGCCGTTGATCGGCAGATAGCTGCGGTCGGCCTGGCGGATCCACAGCGTCATCGGCTGCGCGATCAAGGTCTTCAGCGCGATGTCGCCCGCCGTCGACACCATGTCGAGCGTCACGCTGAAATCGCGCCCGAGCACCGACGACGTGACGACCCGCCTCGGCACCAGCGAATTGGCCGGCAAGGCGGGAATATCGGCTTTCAAAAGCCGGTCCTGCTGGATCAGGCCGCCGCGAATGGCCTGAACCAGTTCTGTCATGTTCATACGCGATCCACTGGTTCGTTCACCACGTGTAGGTCAGATACCGCGTGCTCGCCGGAGGCCCTCTCCCCGAGCGGAACGGCGGCCCGCAGGGTTGTGCCCGCGCGCCGCCGGTCAATTCGTGTTTGGCCGGAATTAAATCACAGTTTCGTGTGATCTATACCGACTGATTCACGATCGGATATTCATATTGCGTAAAACAGTGAAATGGGCGGCATTATCAAGCCGGTCAAGCGGGAATCGCGGATTTAAAGCGATCGCGGCAAGCCCCGGCCGCGCCGGCGCGAAAAACGGTATCAGCCGTAATGCGCGAGGAACATGTCGACGGCGGACTCGGCCACCGCGCGCTGCTGGTCCGCCGCGAGCGGCGGCTGGCCAAGCGCGATCTGTGGCCAGAATGCGAATCCTTTCACCAGGCCTTCAAGCTGATGCGCGGCGAAGACCGGATCCGGCGTCTTCAGCCGGCCGGCCGCGGCGGCCGCGCGGATCCACTCGGTCAGCCCCGCCTCGCGCTCGCCCAGCCGCGCGATCATGGCCTGGACGCGCTCCGGCGAATGCATCCCCGCCGCGATCGCCACCCGCGCGAGCGACATGAACGCCGCATCGTTCAACAGCGCGAACTTCTGCGCGAGCAGCGCCAGCAATTGCTCGCGCAACGGGCGGTCGGCCCGGTACGGCAGCGTCTCGCCCGCGCAGGTCGCTTCCCACAGGCGCTGCAGAATCTCCGCGAACAGCGCATCCTTGCTCGGAAAATGGTTGTAGACGGTGCGCTTGGACGCGCTCGCGCGCGCCGCGATCCGGTCCATGCTCGCGGTGTCGTAGCCGGCGGCGAGAAATTCGTCGATCGCGGCCTCGATGATGGCGGCACGCTTGCGATCGGTCAGGCGGGAAGGTTGAAGATCGGACATCACGCAATTTTACACTCAGCCGTTTACTTTTGAGATATCAAAAACTACACTGCTTAGTGTAATTTCTTTCGGTGGCCGTTCACGCAGCGGCCATCCACCCGATCCACGCCTGGGAGCACCGCCTGTGATTGCCCGCCTGTCCGCCCTGTTCCGTTCTCCGCTCGCCGACCATTCGGGCTCACCGCAGCACGATGGCGCGCACTTCCGCAATCCGAAGCCCAAGCCGGTCGACGGCGCGTCGAAGACGCTCGGCATTCTGTGGAATTTCCTGTTCAACAAGCCGTCCGGCACGACACCGTCGCGCGCGCTGCCGGTCGAGCCGCTCACGGCCGCGCAGCTCGACGCCGCGCCCGACCGCTCGCTCTACCGCCTCGGCCATTCGACGCTGTTGCTGAAACTGCACGGCGGCTACTGGCTGACGGACCCGGTGTTCGCCGAACGCGCGTCGCCGTTCCGCTGGTTCGGCCCGAAGCGTTTTCATGCGCCGCCGATCGCGCTCGACGCGCTGCCGCCGATCCGCGGCGTGCTGTTGTCGCACGACCACTACGATCACCTCGATCGCGCCACCGTCTTGAAGCTCGCGGCCCACGCGGCGGTTTTCATCACGCCGCTCGGTGTCGGCGACCGGCTGATCGGCTGGGGCGTGCCGGCCGGGAAGGTGCGCCAGCTCGACTGGTGGGACAGCACCGAATTCGGCGGCCTGCGCTTCACCGCGACGCCCGCGCAGCATTTCTCGGGGCGCGGCCTGTTCGACGGCAACCGCACGCTGTGGGCCTCATGGGTGATCGCCGACGACACCCTGCGGGTGTTCTTCAGCGGCGATACCGGCTACTTCGACGGCTTCCGGACGATCGGCGAGCGCCTCGGCCCGTTCGACGTGACCTTGCTGGAAACCGGCGCGTACGACGCGCAATGGCCGTACGTGCACATGCAGCCGGAACACACGGTCGCGGCGCACCGCGACCTGCGCGGCGGCTGGCTCGTGCCCGTGCACAACGGCACCTTCGATCTCGCGATGCATCGCTGGGAGGAGCCGTTCGAGCGGGTTTCGCTGCTTGCGGCCGAGCAAGGCATCCCGGTCGCGACGCCACGCATGGGCGAGCGGCTCGATCTCACCGCCCCGCATACGGGCGAGCGCTGGTGGCGACAGGCCGCGCCCGCCGCGACGCGCGATCGGCTCGATACTGTGCTGTCCGCAAAATAACGGCGGGCCGCCGGCCCGCCGCCGGCGCGCGCCCGCTCAGGCCTCGCGACCGCCCTGCTCGATCAAGGCGAGCAGGCCCTGCGGACCGCGATACAGCGGTTCGCCGTGCAGCAACTGGCTGCGCCCGTTGCGCGTCACCAGCAACTGCGGCACGCCCGACACCCTCAAGGCCTGCATCATCCGCTGCGAGTCGTTCGTGCGCGCGGCCGTCGCCGCGGCAAGCGCAGGATCCTCGTCGATGCGGCGCGCCAGCGCGGCCGCGTCGAGCGGGCGTTGCGCGGCCGCCGCCACGCGCGCCGCAATCTGCCCCAGCACCTCGGCCCGCGCGGTGTCGAGCCCGTCGACGTAGCGCGCCAGCTGGATCGCTTCGAGCAGCGCATGTTCCAGGCCGGGGTCCAGTTCCCGCAGCGCGGTCAGCGCGCGCGTCGCCGGACCGGAGTCGAAGCGGACGCCGTCGCGCAGCAGCACGTCGCGGCGATACGCCTCGGTGAAACGCTGGCCGGTCAGTTGTTCGATCCGCTGGTCGTTGCGCCACGCGTAGTCCGCGAAATCGCGCGTCAGATCCCGCGCGCCCTCGTCCGCGAACAGCCCCGACGGCATCAGTTCCAGCGCGTCGGGATAGGCCTCGGCCAATCCCGCGAGCGCGGGAGCCGCCGCATAACACCAGCCGCACAGGGGATCGAAGAAATACTGCAGTTTCAGGTCGTTCGTCATGGTTCTTCCAGCGGGAAAGTAGCTTGGACGCCAGTCTATTCGATCTCCATCCAATCAAATACAATGCGCCGATTGACGATTTGTTGCATGGATTGAGCGAATATGGATCGGCTCACCGCAATGCGGGTGTTCGTGGAGACAGCGGAGCGCGGCAGCGTCTCGGCGGCCGCGCTGCATCTCGACATGTCGCGCGCGATGGCGTCGCGCTATGTCGCGCTGATGGAGCAATGGTCCGGCGCGCGCCTGCTGCACCGGACCACCCGCCGCCTGACGCTGACGACGGCGGGCACCCAGATGTTGCCGCTGTGCCGCGACATGCTCGGGATGGCGGGCCGGATCGAATCGCTGGCGGCGGACGACGGCGGTGCGCCGCGCGGCCAGCTGCGGCTCACGGCAAGCGCGATCTTCGCGCAGACCCATCTGTCCGACGCCCTGCTCGATTTCCTCGCCCGCTATCCGGCGGTATCGGTCGACCTTCAGGTGGTCGACCGCACCGTCGATCTGGTCGAGGAGCGCATCGACCTCGCGATCCGCATCACCCGCGCGCCCGATCCCGGCCTGATCGCCCGCAAGCTCGGCGTGTGCCGCTCGGTGCTGTGCGCCGCGCCCGCCTATCTCCAGGCGCGCGGCACGCCGACCGAACCGCGCGATCTCGCGCGCCACAACTGCCTGACCTATGCGTACTTCGGCCAGAGCGTCTGGCACCTGGGCCGCGGCGGCGAGCCGATCGCCGTGCCCGTGCAGGGCAACTTCGCCACGAACGAGTCGTCCGTGCTGCTGCGCGCGGCGCGGGCGGGCGGCGGCATCGCGCTGCTGCCGACCTTCGCGGCCAACGAATATCTGCGCACCGGCGCGCTCGTCGCCGTGCTGCCCGACTATGCGCCCCCCGATCTCGACATCCATGCGCTCTACGCGTCGCGCCGGCAACTGCCCTCGGCAACCCGGGCGCTGATCGATTTCCTCGCGGAACGCTTCGGCGGCACGCCGGAGTGGGATCGATGAGCGCGCCCGCCGCCCCGACCAAGCGCTACGAGGCGCTCGCCCGCGCGCTCGCAGCCGAGATCCGGTCGGGCAACCTGCCCGTCGGCGCGCGGCTGCCGTCGCTGCGCCGGATCATCGCGCAGCATGGCGTGAGCCAGTCGACGGTGTTTCGCGCGTACTACCTGCTGGAGGAATGGGGCTTGATCCGCGCCCGCGAGCGGTCCGGCTACTTCGTCGCGCCCGGCGCGCGGGTGCCCGACGCCACCGCGGCCGACAGCTGCGCGGCGGCCGTCCCGCCCGAGGCGGGGTCGAGCCGCGTCGACATCAGCGAACTCGTGTTCTCGGTGCTCGACGCCGCGAAGCGCCCCGACCTCGCGCCGCTCGGCTCCGCCTTCCCGTCGCCGCTGCTGTTCCCGCTGCCGCGCCTCGCGCGCTCGCTCGCGCAGGCGGCGCGGCGCATCGACCCGTGGGGCACTGTGGCCGACCTGCCGCCCGGCAACGACGCGCTGCGCCGGCAGATCGCGCTGCGCTATGTCGGCATGGGGATCGCGCAGCCGCTCGACGAGATCGTCGTCACCGACGGTGCGCTCGATGCGCTCAACCTGTGCCTGATGGCGGTCACGCGGCCGGGCGACGTGATCGCGGTCGAAGCGCCCGGCTTCTACGCGGCGCTCCAGGCGGCGGAGCGGCTCGACCTGCGGGTCGTCGAGATTCCCGTCGATCCGGCGCAGGGCCTCGACCTGGATGCGCTCGCGGCCGCGCTGGAACGGCATCCGATCCGCGCGTGCTGGTTCATGACGAATTTCCAGAATCCGACCGGCGCGACGCTGTCGCTCGACCGCAAGCAGGCGCTCGTCGCGCTGCTCGCGCGCCACCAGGTGCCGCTGATCGAGGACGACGTCTATGGCGAACTGCATTTCGACGCCGGCTGTCCGCTGCCCGCGCGCGCGTTCGACCGGCACGGGCTCGTGATGCATTGCAGTTCGTTCTCGAAGACGCTCGCGCCCGGCTACCGGATCGGCTGGGCCGCGGCGGGCCGCTTCGCCGCGCGCGTGCGGCGTCTCAAGCTGATGACCACGCTGTCGGCCAGCGTACCCGCGCAGGCGGGCCTCGCGGACTATCTCGAGTACGGCGGCTACGACCGCCATCTGCGCAAGCTGCGCGCGGCGCTCCAGGCGCAGCTCGCGCGGATGGGCGACGCGATCGCGCGCTGGCTGCCCGCCGACGTGCGCTGGACGCGCCCGGCGGGCGGCTACTTCCTGTGGCTGGAACTGCCGGGCGAGATCGACGCGATGGCGTTGCACCGGCTCGCGCTCGAACGCGGCGTCGGGCTCGCGCCGGGGCCGATCTTCTCGGCGTCGCACGCCTTCGGCCATTGCGTACGGCTCAATTTCGGCCATCCGTGGAGCGATGCGACCGACGCCGCGCTGCGTGCGCTCGGCGGCCTGCTCGCGGATCCGGCCGTGCGGCGGCATCCGGCCGAAGCCTGAGCGCCGGCGGCGAAGCGCCGCTCACCGCGCGACGGCGACCGCGAGTTTCGCGAGCGAGAACAACGTCGCGCCGAACGCCGTGACGAACACCACGATCGCGATCGACAGCCACGGCAGTTTCACGGCCGCGAGATCGGCGCGGTGCGACGCGCCCTTGCGCACGCCGAAGAAGCTCCAGAACACCATCCGAAGCATTTTGAGTAGGTTCATGATCCGCTCCTCGCCCGTTTCACCGGGCGGTTTGTCCGTGACCGATGTTCGCCCGGCAAGCGCGGCGAGAACAGCAGCAGATGACGTCGATTCGAGCGCAGCAGCCGGGCCGCCTCAGCTCACGCGCCACCACCTGGGCAGCAGGTCGCGCACCGCGCGCGTCCGGTAGCGGTCGTCGATCAGGTGGACCACGCCCTCGTCCTGCTCGGTGCGGATGACCCGGCCCGCCGCCTGCACGACCTTTTGCAGCCCCGGGAACAGGTACAGGTAGTCGTAGCCGTTGCCGAAGCGCGCGTCGAGCGCGCGCCGCATCGCCTCGTTGACGTCGTTCATCTGCGGCAGCCCGAGGGTCGCGATGAACGCGCCGATCAGCTTGTCGCCGACGAGATCGATGCCCTCGCCGAACGCGCCGCCCAGCACCGCGAAGCCGATGCCCCGCCCGTCCGCCTGGAAGCGCGCGAGAAACGCATCGCGCGCCGGCTCGTCCATGCCGGGCGCCTGCGCCCATACAGGCAGCGCCGGATGCCGCTCGCGCAGCAGGCCGACCACCTGCTGCAGGTACTCGAAGCTGCTCAGGAAGCCGAGATAGTTGCCCGGCCGCGCCGCATATTGTTCGGCGATCAGCGCGACGATCGGCTCCAGCGAACGCTCGCGGTCGCGCCAGCGCGTCGACACGTGCGCCGCTACCTTCACGGTCAGCTGCGCCGCGCGGAACGGGCCGTCGACCTCGATCCAGGCCGTGTCGGCCGGCAGGCCGAGCGTGTCGCGATGAAAATGAAACGGGTTCAGCGTGCCCGAAAACAGCACCGTCGCGTGCGCGGCCGCATGCCGGGCCGCGAGGAAGTCGGCCGGCACGACGTTGCGCACGCACAGCGTCGAGCGCGGTTTGCTCTTGCGCGCGCCGGCCGCCTGCGTGACGTCGAACAGCGAATGGGTGTCGAACTGCTCGGCCAGCGTGACGAAATGCATCGCGTCGAAACAGAAGCGCAGCACCGTCTCGTCGATCGACAGCGGCGCGTCCGCCAGCTGCTCGGTGGCCTTGCCGATCAGGTTCTGCGCGGCCGACAGCACGCGCGGCGGCACCGCTTCGAGCACCGCGTAGGCGTCCTCCTGGGTGCGGTTCAACGCGTTCCACTCGCGATTGAGCCGTTCGAGCGGCCGCGCGAGCGGCCCGTCCGTCAGCTGGCGCACGCCGGCCAGCGCGAACTGGTCGAGCCCCGCGCTGTACATCCGGCGCGCGCGCTCGAGCAGGTTGTGCGCCTCGTCGACCAGCACCCCGACGCGCCACTGGTTCTGCTGCGCGAGGCCGTACAGCAGCGCGCCGCCGCTGTCGTAGTAATAGTTGTAGTCGCCGATCACCACGTCGCTCCAGCGCGCCAGCTCCTGCGCGAGGTAATACGGACAGACCTCGTGCGCGAGCGCGACGGCCCGCACCGCCGCCCGGTCGAGCCGCCGCCCGTCGAGCGCCTCGGCCCGCGCGGCCGCGAGCTTGTCGTGGAAACCGCGCGCGAGCGGACAGGACTCGCCGTGGCATGCCTTGTCCGGATGCTCGCAGGATTTGTCGCGCGCCACCAGTTCGAGCGTGCGCAGCGGCACGCCGTCGGCCGCGCCGCCGCGCAGCGTGTCGAGCGCCTCCAGCGCGAGCGCGCGGCCCGGGGTTTTCGCGGTCAGGAAGAACACCCGGTCGAGCCGGTCCTCGCCGCACGCCTTCAGCATCGGGAACAAGGTGCCGAGCGTCTTGCCGATGCCGGTCGGCGCCTGCGCGAGCAGGCAGCGCCCGTCGCGCGCCGCGCGATAGACCGCGACCGCCAGCTCGCGCTGGCCGCTGCGGAACTGTCCGTGCGGAAACGGCAGCGCCAGCAGCGCCGCGTTGCGCGCCGCGCGATGCGCGGTCTCGCGCGCGGCCCACCCGGCGAAGCGCTCGCACTGGTCGACGAAGAACGCCTCCAGCGACGCCGCCGTGTGCGACTCCGTCAGGATCGTCTCGACCTGGCTCGCGATGTCGAAATAGACGAGCGCGACGGTCAGTTCCGCCAGCCCGCGCGCGCGGCACAGCAGATGGCCGTAGACGCGCGCCTGCGCCCAGTGCAGCGCCCGGTGGTTCGCGGGCATCCGCTCCAGCGCGCCGCGATAGGTCTTGATCTCTTCGAGGCGGTTCAGCGCCGGGTCGTAGCCGTCCGCGCGGCCGCGCACCGTGAGCGCGCCATGCGCGCCCGACAGCGTGACCTCCCGTTCATAGCCGTCGCTGCGCCGCGACGTCACCCGGCCGTGTCCGGCGATGCCTTCCTGCGCGGTCGGCGCGGGCGTGAAGCGCAGGTCGAGATCGCCGCCCCGCGCGGTGAACTCGCACAACGCCCGCACCGCGACGACGTAGCTCATGCGCCCGCCTCCTCGTCGACCTCGCGGGTCTCGCCCGGCGCATCGCGCCATTCCACGTCGAGCACGCGCACCGGCATCCCGTGCGCGACGCAGTACGACAGCCAGCGGATCTGGTTGTCCTGAAGGCGGTCGCCCGGCGCCTTCACCTCGATCAGCTCGTAGCGGCGTTCGGCCGGCCAGAAACGGACCAGGTCCGGCAGCCCCGAGCGGTTGCCGCGTATGTCCTGCAGGAGCCGCTCGAACCACAGCCGCAGATGCGCGGCCGGCAGGCAGGCGAGCGCCTGCGCGAGCAAGGTGTCGTCGAGCGCGCCCCAGAACACGAACGGCGACTGCACCCCGGCCTTCTGCGCGTAGTGGCGCAGGATCGTCTCGCGATAGGCGTCGCTGTCGAGCTGTGCGAGGCACGCGTCGAACTGCGCGGCGCGGCGCGCCCGGAAGTCGGGCGCGTGCAGGTCGGCCGGCCCGCGCTGGAACGGGTGGAAGAACGCGCCCGGCAGCGCCGCGAACACCGGCTCCCAGCACAACAGGCCGAACAGCGAATTGATCAGCGTGTTCTCGACGTAGTGCACCGGGGCTTCGTCGCAGGACAGATGGTCGCGCACCGCGGTCTCGACCGTGAAGGGCCCGGCGGGCGGCGCAAGCCGCAGCACGCCGCGCGGAATCGCCCCGGGACGCGCGGCGCGCGCGACCGGCCCGCCGGCGCGGCGACGCAGGCGCGGCAGCATGCGCGCGAGGCGCTGCGCCTCCTCCTCGCTCTCGGGCTCGCGCGCGGCGCGCTCGGCCAGCGCGAGCGCTTCCGCCTCCTGGCCGCTGCGTTCGAGCACGCGCACTCGCCGGTGACGGCTGCCGGGCCACGCGCTGCGCAGGTAGGCCGCCAGCGCGCCGGCCCATTCGCCGCGCCGCTCGCAGGTCTGGCCCACCTGGAACAGCAGCTTCGCGCGACGCGTGGCGAGCCAGGGATTGTCGGACGCGAGCGCATCCGCGGCGGCCGTCAGCGCGTCGAGCGGCGCGTCGTCCGGCCAGACGGCCAGCGCCTCGCGGCAGGCATGCAGCGCGAGATAGGCGTCGACCTCCTCGCGCCGCTGGAACGCGCGCGACGCGGGCCCGAGCGCAACCGGCTCATACTGGAACACGCCGAGATCGGCCAGCACGAATTCCGACCAGTCCTGGTACAGGTTGCCGAAGAACATCAGCCGCAGGCGATCGCACAACGGACCGACCGTCACCGCGAGCACGCGTTCGTCCGCCGCCGGATGCCATGCGGAAAACGGACGGATCTCGCCGTCGCCGATGCCGGCGCGCAGGTGCGCGAGCAGGTCGGCCTTGCGCGCGCCCGCGCCGGCCGGGACAAGGTGCGCGAGTTCCGCGCGCGTGACGAGCGCGAACAGCTGGTCGAGCGACAGCCCGGGCGCCGGATCGACCCAGCCGAGGGCGATCAGCGCGGCCGCCGCGTCGCGCGCGGGACCGATCTCGTCGTACGTCAGCTTGCTTTCGCGAAACAGCGGCCCCTTGCGCATCAGCATCCGCACGAGCAGCGCCCGCGACGCGCGCGGCAACGCGGCGAAATCGCGCAGGAACGCGCGTTCGGCGTCGTCGAACAGATCGTCGTAGCGGGCATCGAGCCACGCGAGCGCGCGCTCGAAATTCGACAGGTAGTAGAACGCGGGAGGAGACGATGGCGCGGTCGACACGGGGTGCGATCACTGTATGTTTATACAGCCGCGATGATAGCAAAAAGCGCCGGGCAAGCGGCCGCGGCGAAGGCCGGACGAGGCTCGCCCGCCTCCGAGGTTTGATATGGGCATCACACAAAAAGATTGAATTCCAACATTTCATGTGATTATATTTACAAAATTGACGCCGGCAGCCGCACCCGCCCGCGAGACCTGGACCTGGAGACGACACCAAGATGGGCAAGATCGCTGTAATCGGCAGCAACATGGTCGACCTGGTGACCTATGTGGACCGCATGCCGGTTCGCGGCGAGACGCTGGAAGCGCCCGGTTTCGAGATCGGCTGCGGCGGCAAGGGCGCGAACCAGGCGGTCGCGGCCGCGAAGCTCGGCGCGGAGGTGGTGATGGTCACGAAGGTCGGCGACGACCTGTTCGCGGACAACACGCTGCGCAATTTCGCGCAGGCCGGCATCGACACCGAGCACGTGCGGCGGGTGCCGGGCGTGCCGAGCGGAGTCGCGCCGATCTTCGTCGAGCCGGATTCGAGCAACAGCATCCTGATCGTCAAGGGCGCGAACCGCCATCTGCTGCCCGCCGACATCGACGCCGCCGCCGAGCGCATCGCCAGTTGCGCGTTGATCGTGCTGCAGCTCGAAATCGCGCTCGACACCGTGTACTACGCGCTCGAATTCGGCGCGGCGCGCGGCATCCCGGTGCTGCTGAACCCCGCGCCGGCGGTGCCCGGCCTCGATCTCGCGCGGATCGCGCAAGCCGAGTTCTTCGTGCCGAACGAAACCGAGCTGGCGATCGTTACCGGCATGCCGGTCGATTCGCCGGCCGCGATCGAGCGCGCGGCAGCCTCGCTCGTCGAGCGCGGCCTGCGCAACGTGATCGTCACGCTGGGCGCGCGCGGTTCGCTGTGGATGTCGGCGCGCGGCGCGCACCACGCGCCCGGCGTGCCGGTCGACGCGCGCGACACCACCGGCGCGGGCGACGCCTACATCGGCTGCTTCGCGCACCGCTACGTCGCGGCGGGCGATGTCGCCGACGCGATGCGCCACGCGTCCGCGTATGCCGCGCATTCGGTCACGGGCCGCGGCACGCAGAAGGCCTACGCCGACGCCGCCACGTTCGCGCGCTTTCTGCGCGGCATCGTTTTTTGACGGCGCGCCTTGCGCGCCGCCATGCAGGTTCGCTTCACGACATCCACGACGGGAAGGAGACAGCATGAGCCGAACCAGAATCGCCCAGACGCCGGACGGGTATTACCTGAACCGGACGCCCTTGTTCGCGTTCACGCTGCTGTGCTGCCTGTTCGCGCTGTGGGGCACCGCCGCGAACCTCAACGACGTCCTGATCGCGCAGTTCAAGAAATCGTTCTTCCTGTCCGATTTCGAGTCGGCGTTCGTGCAGTCGGCGTTCTATCTCGGCTACTTCTTCCTCGCGATTCCCGCCGCGACCGTGGTGCGCAAGTTCAGCTACAAGACCACGATCCTGATCGGCCTGTTCTTCTATACGGTCGGCTGCCTGCTGTTCTTCCCGGCCGCGTCGACGGCGAAGTACGGGATGTTCCTGGTCGCGTTGTTCGTGATCGCAGCCGGCCTGTCCTTCCTCGAAACCGCGGCGAATTCGTATTCGACGCTGATGGGGCCGCGCGAGACCGGCACCCGCCGCCTCAACATCTCGCAGACCTTCTACCCGTTCGGCGCGATGGCGGGCGTCTGCATGGGCAGCTTCCTGATCTTCCGCGAAGGCGACGCCTCGCATGCGCAGCTCGCGCGGATGTCGGCCGCCGACGCGCATACGCACCAGCTCGCGATGATCCAGGCCACGCTCGAACCGTACAAATGGATCGTGGTCGTGCTGGTCGCGGTGTTCGTCGTGTTCGCGCTGACGCCCTACCCGGCCTGCAAGGGCCCCGCGTCCGACGCGGGCGCGGCGCGCCGCGTCGATGCGCTCGGCACGCTCGCGCGGCTGTTCGGCAACCGCCGCTTCGTCGCGGGCATCGTCGCGCAGTTCCTGTACGTGGGCGCGCAGGTGGGCGTGTGGAGCTTCACGATCCGGCTCGCGATGCAGATCGGCGGCCTCAACGAGCGCGGCGCGTCGCGCTACCTGCTCGCGACCTTCTTCGCGTTCTTCGTCGGCAAGCTGGTGGCGACGCTCGTGATGAAGCGCGTCGGCCCGGCCAAGGTGCTGATCGTCTACGGCGTGCTGTGCATCGCGCTGCTCGCCTATACGGTCGGCGTGCACGACATCACGGCCGTCTTTGCGGCGGTCGGCGTCAGCATGTTCCTCGGCCCGTGCTGGCCGACGATCTACGGGCTCACGATCGACGGGCTCGGCCGCGATACCGAGTACGCGGGCTCGATCCTCGTGATGAGCATCGTCGGCGGCGCGGCGGTGCCGCTGCTGCAAGGACTGATCTCGGATCACACGGGCGGCAACATGCAGCTCGCCTTCGTGGTGCCGCTGCTGTGCTTCGTCGTGATCGTCGGCTACGGCGTCTACTGCCTGCGCCACGCGCCTGCCGCGCTGCCGGCGCGCGCGCCGCTCGACGCCCGGCGCGTCCCGGGCGCATGAAGCGGGGCGCGCGCACGCCGCTCGCCCCGCGCCGTCGCGCCGCGCGCGGCTCAGGTCACGAGCGCCACGCCGCGCTCGCGGATCAGCTGTTCGTATTTACGGTTCAGCTGATGGTCGGACAGGATGAAATTGAAGTCGCCCAGCTCCGCGAAGTACGCGGGCCGGACCTCGTCGAACTTGGTATGGTCGACCAGCAGGAACTTGTTCTGCGAGCGCTGCATCACCTGCTTCTTCACGTCGACCTCATGGAAGTTGAAGCAGGTGACGCCGCAGCGGTCGCTCACGCCCGCCGCCGAGATGAACGCCTTCGACACGCGCACCGTGTCGAGGATGCTGGTCTCCGCGCTCGACTCGAACACCATGTTCTTGCGATGGTAGGTGCCGCCGCACAGGATCACGTTGCAATGCGGCTTCTGCTGCAGCTTGAGGAACACGTTCAGCGAATTGCAGACGGCGGTGAATTCCAGCTCGTCGGGCAGGAAATCGACGACGAACGGCGTGGTCGAGCCGCAGTCGAGGAAGATCGTGTCGCCGGTCTTCACGAACTGCGCGGCGAGCTTGCCGATCTTGCGCTTCTCCTCGATCTGCCGGTTGTTCTCCGCGCTGATCAGGTATTCGCCGATGTCGCTGCGCTGCGCGGCGAAGTGGCGCGTGATGTAGCCGCCGACCAGGCTGAGCCCGTGCGGATTGTCGGCCAGGTCGCGGCGGATCGTCATCTCGGACACGCCGAACAGTTCGGCCACCTCGCGCAGATGAATCGCGTTCTGCCCTTGCAGCACGTTCATCAACGCCTTGATCCGCTCGCCCTTCTTGGTTTCCATCCTTCGTCCTTCCGTGGTATCCGTCGCGCCGGGAAGTCTGCCCCGGTCCGCTGCAACTGCGCTATTAGTAACAAACCAGTGTTAAAACATCAACTTTCGTGTGACCCGGTTCGTCGCACGTTCCTCTGGAGTCCGTTTCATGCCTGACACCCTCACCCCGCTCGCCCGCCTGATCGACCACACGCTGCTCGCGGCGGACGCCACCGATGCGCAGATCCGCGCGCTGTGCGCCCAGGCCGCCGAGCATGGTTTCTATTCGGTGTGCGTCAACTCGGCGAACGTGCCGCTCGCGGCCGCCGCGCTCGCCGGCACCGAGGTCGAGGTCTGCTCGGTGGTCGGCTTCCCGCTCGGCGCCGGGCTCAGCGCCGCCAAGGCATTCGAGGCCTCGGCCGCGATCGGGGCCGGCGCGGGCGAGATCGACATGGTCATCAATCTCGGCGCGCTCAAGAGCGGCCGTCTCGACGACGTGAAGGCCGACATCGCGGCGGTTCACGCCGCCTGCGGCGCGACGCCGCTCAAGGTGATCCTGGAGACCGGGCTGCTCAGCGACGCCGAAAAGGTCAGCGTGTGCGAGATCTGCCGCGACCTGGGCGTCGCGTTCGTGAAGACCTCGACGGGCTTCGGCCACGGCGGCGCGACGCTCGCGGACGTCGCGCTGATGCGCCGCACGGTCGGCCCCGTGCTCGGCGTGAAGGCGTCGGGCGGCGTGCGCGACCGCGCCGCCGCGCTCGCGATGGTCGAGGCGGGCGCGACCCGGCTCGGCACCAGTTCCGGCGTCGCGATCGTGACGGACGCGGTGACCGGGGCCGGCGCGTACTGAGCGCGCGCGGCGGCCTCCCCGCGCCGTCGCCGCTTATGCGACGATAGCGTCCTTGCCGCGCCGCCGCCGCGCCCTTCGGGTCGCGCGCCGGCACGGCCCCGACCACGGCGCGCGACGCGCCAGGAGAACAGCGCGATGGACCCCAAGCGACGCGATCTGATCGGCGCGGCACTGGCCGGCGGGCTCGGCATGTTGACCGCGTCGGCGCAGGCGGCGGACGATCCCGCCGCGCGGACCTCCGGCACGCCGCCGGACGAAACGCTCGACCTGTGGCCCGGCGCGCCGCCCGATCCCTCGCCCGAGGGCGCAGGCGACGGCGAACGGCCCGGCAAGAACGGCAGCGTGTCGCATGTCGCGCGGCCGCGCCTGAACGTGTATCGCCCCGCGCGCCCCAACGGCGCGGCCGCGCTCGTGATCGCGGGCGGCGGCTACGACCATATCGAACTGGGCAACGAAAGCACGCCTGCATGCCTGTGGCTGAAATCGCTTGGCGTCACCGCATTCGAACTGGTGTACCGGCTGCCCGGCCAGGGATGGTCGCGCGCCGCGCCGTTGCAGGACGGCCAGCGCGCGATGCGGACGATACGCGCGCGGGCGCGCCGAGATGCGCTCGATCCCGCGCGGATCGTCATCATGGGCTTCTCGGCCGGCGGGCACCTCGCCGGCATGACGGCGGTCGAGCCGGATGCGGCGCGCTATGCGCGCGTCGACGCGATCGACGACCAGTCCGCCCGCCCCGACTTCGCGGCGCTGCTCTATCCGGTGCTCACGCTGATGCCGCCGTTCGACCATACGCGCACGCGGCTGCATGCCGTCGGCGAGCAGCCCGGCGCGGCGGAAAGCGCGGCGCTGTCGGTCAACCTGCATGTCGATGCGGGCGCGCCGCCGATGTTCCTCGCGCAGGCGCTCGACGATCCGATCTCGCCCGTCGACAACACGCTGCTGATGTTCGCCGCGCTGCGCGCCGCGCGCGTGCCGGGCGCGCTGCATGTGTTCCAGCGCGGCGGGCATGGTTGGGGGCTCGGTGCGCCGGGCAGCGAGGAACAGGCGTGGCCGGGGTTGTTCGAGCAGTGGGCGCGGCTCAATCGGCTGGTGCGGTGAGTTGAAGCGGGGCGTGCCCAGCGCGTGCACTTGCGCGGCTTCCCGAAGGTCGCGACGCCGGCCGCCCGCTTCGCGCGCAGGTCGTTCCCGTCGCCGAGCGCCGCCGTGCGGCATGCGGGCCCGCGCGCGCATTTAGCGCCGGGCCGCATGTCGAAGTGGTCGATCGAGGTGGCGACGGCGGATTCAGTTCGACGTCGCACCGGCGAGCCCGGAACAGTCAGCGTGGCGGCGGCGCCGCCGCGATCGCCGAATGGAAACGGAACAGGAACAGCAGCGGCCGCCTCCGTGTCGGCCCCGCCTTTCGTCTTTTCATCCGACCGATAACGACAGGCAGCCGACGTTTCCTGAGGCGACGCCGCGCCTCCTCACCGCATCAGCGTGCGCCGGTACAACGCCAGCATCCCCGCCACATCGACATCGACGCACACCTCCCGCGACGGCCGCCCGTCCCACTCCTGCGCGGGCACGCCCATCTTCGCCGGCTTCTGGATCGTCTGGCCGAGCGCGAGGCCCTCGGTCACCACCCGCACCGGCCCCGGGCGCGTCGTGTAGAGATCCGGCGCGAGCACATAAGCCACCGCCGACGGATCGTGCGTGTACAGGCCGTACACCCCGTCGCTCGTCTCGTGGAACGCCTCGTAATGGCGCGACACATCCCACACGAACTGCCCGACCTCGCCCGCGTCGTCGCGCAGCGCGGCCAGATAATCGTGCGACATGATGGTCTTCTGCGTGACGTCGAGCCCGACGATCGCGAGCGGCCAGGCGGCCGACAGCACCTGGTCCGCCGCGTCCGGATCGGCATGGATGTTCGCCTCGGCGGCCGGCGACACGTTGCCGAGCACGCCGTCGATGCCGAACGCGCCGCCCATGATCACCACCTGCTTGACCAGCCCGGCGATCGCCGGGTCCGCGTCGAGCCCATGCGCGAGATTGGTCAGCGGGCCGACCGCGACCAGCGTCACTTCATGCGGATGCGCGCGCACCATGTCGATGATGAACTGGTGCGCAGGCCGCGCGTCGAGCCCCGGATGCCCCTCGAAATCCGGCGCGTCGAATGCGCCGAGCGACAGGTTGCCGAGCCCGTTGTCGCCGTGGATCCAGCCGATCGGCGGCGGCGGCGGCCGGCGCAGCGGCGCGGCCGCGCCGCGTGCGACCGGCACGCCCGGCGCGAAGCGGCTCGTCAGGTACAGCGCATTGCGCGTCGTCGTCTCGACGGTCGCGTTGCCGAACACGCTCGTCACGCCGAGCAGTTCGATATCGGGATGGCAGGCCTGGAAAACCAGCGCCATCGCGTCGTCGACACCCGGATCGGTGTCATAGATGATCTTGTGCAAACTCACGGGAAATCCTTGGTCAGCCGCGGCGCCCAGCCGCCGCGGGTCATGCGGGTCGGCGCCATGATACCGCCGCGGCCGTCGCCGCGCACCCGCGCCCGATCCGCGCAGGGAGGGCGCGCGCTCAACGCCGTTCGTCGCGTTCGCCGGGCTTGCGCGGCCGCCATGCGAGCAGGCCGGCCCCCGCGCCCACCGCGATCGTGACGAGATAGCCGGCCAGCCGCGCGAGCGTCACGGCGTCCGCGCCGGCCAGCCGCGCGAGCGACAACCCCGCGGCCGCGACGAAGAGGAAGGCGAACAGCCATTTCACGATGTCTGTCTCCAATCGGTTGCCTGTCTTCCGTTATAGACGCCCCGCGCACGATCCGCCGTCCGCGGCGCGACGCATTCCCGCCGCGCCGCGCCCTCGCGTCATCGTCGTCGAACGGGGTATACGCGATGTTGCGCGTCAAAAAAGATTGCTTAGAGTGCAGCGAGCAATCCGGCCGACAAAGCGGTCGCCGCGTTGCGCGACGTCTTGCGCGTCGTCGGGCCGTCCAGGCGGCCACCCGATCAGTTGCGTTGTCCGACAGCGTTGTCGGAGGAACGGTACGGCAAAGAAGCCCTTGTCTCGCGCGTCGAGACAAGGGCTTTTTTTGGGTTCATCGCGGATTACCGGGAAACGCAGCGCGGATTTTGAGGAAGAAATATTCCTCGTCGCGGTAGCCACAAGCCCGGCGTTTGATGACCTTGATGGTGTTGTTGATGCCTTCGACGACCTGGTATTGAGCGGGTGCCTGCAACGAGCCGGAATGCCGTGCCAGTCGCTCTGCGGGCGCTCAGCGAACAGTTTGAGCGGCGCAATGCCGCTCTGCCGAGCCTGTCGATTCCGTGGCTGGATGACGACGCGCGCCCGCCGCTGATCACGGTCACGACTTACGAGAGCCCGACGATCCTCGAATTGCTGCTGCGGATCGACGCCGAAAGCGCGGTGACGACGCCCGTGCGCTCGTTCGGCCTGTTGAGCGCGATGGCGCTGGCCTGCCATCAACATCGCCGCGACGACGACTATCGGCGGCGCATCGCGCAGCTCGAGCAGCGGCTCGCGTCGGTCCGGACCTTGCAGGACGCCAAGGCGCTGCTGATGCAGGTGCACGGGATCAGCGAGGAGGAGGCCTATCAGCAGATCCGCTCGCAGGCGATGGAGAAGCGCATCGCGATCCACCAGCTGGCCGAGCAGATCGTGCAGGCGCATGCGCTGCTGAAGCGGCCCGGGCAGGCCTCGCGCGGCCTGCCCGGGCGCGCGGCTCGCCCTAGCGCGGCGTCAGGCCCAGCTTGCACAGGAACGTGCCGGCTTCGATGCGGCGATGCGCGTCGGGCGCCTGCTCGAACGGCCAGGTCTCGCTGATCGACAGCAGCGGCTGCTCGGCCATCCAGGCGTGCATCGCCTCGGTGGCCTCGGCGAATCGAGGGGTTTTCAGGTAGTCCGTCGCGGAAAACAGCTTGAGGCCGTAGGTCTTGCCGAGCGCGAACGGATCGAAGGCCGCCTTGCCCGCGACATAGCCGTACAGGACGATCTCGCCGAAGCGCGACACGATCAGCGGATCGCGATTCACGGTCGGGCCGCCGACGCCGTTGAACGAATAGCGCACGCCCTCGCCGCCCGTCGCGTCGAGCACGGCGTCCACGTAATCGGTCGACGACGTATCGAACGCGCGCGCCGCGCCGATCGCGCGACAAAACGCGACCTCCTCGCTCCCGCGGCACAGGGCGATCACCTCGCAGCCGGCCGCCTTCGCGAGCTGCGTGACCATCGCGCCCATGCCGCCCGCCGCGCCGTGCACGGCGACCGCGTCGCCGCGCCGCACGTTCACGACCGCATGCAGCACGAGGTGCGCCAGGCGGAAGTTCACGAGGTAGACGAGCCCCTCGCGAAACGCCACGCGATCCGGCAGGCGTTGGATATCGGCCGGCGGCCCGGCATTCGCGCGCCCGGGCGGCGCGCCGCCCGGCGAGGTCAGCACGTATTCGGCATAGCACCCGCCTGACGGGACGAGCGCCATGACGCGCGCGCCGACCTCGTAGCCCTTCACATCGCGGCCGCAGGTGGCCACGACGCCCGCCACCTCGCGCCCCGGAATCCAGGGCACTCGGGTCGGCGTGAAGTAGCTGCCCTTGCGCGCCTCGACATCGCCGTAGATGATGCCGGCGATCTCGGTGCGGATCAGCACGTCGTCGTCGCCGACCGTCGGCACCGGGCAATCGACCACGCGCAGGTTCTCGGGCGGCCCCACCGCATCGATGCGCACGGCGCGCATCGTGGCGGGGCGTGTCTCATGTTGACGGCTCATGCGGGTCCTCGACGCGTTGAGTGAGCGCGCCGCCCGGCCGGGCGGCGCACGAGGCCACCCCGCTTACCCGCGCGCCCCGTCCGCGCGCTGATGCGGATAACCGTCGCCGAGTTTCCATGGGAAATAATGCAGATTCCAGGCATTCTGGCAATTCGCATAAAGCGCAAGCGAATTCAGCAGCGAGAAATACTCGTCCTTGGTTTCAAGCAGATCAAGCGCCGCAATGACGCGCTGCGTAAAATCCCATAATTCATCAAGGCCGCAATAACCGAGGAATTCGGCCGGGGTGCGGATGAAATTCGCCGTGATCGTCTTCAAGACGCCGAGCGTCAGGTCATTCGCGCGGCTCAGGCGCACCAGCCCATTGAGCGCGCAATAGCCGAGCGGCCGGGTTTCGCCGTTGACGAACACCAGCGTGGACAGGTACTGGTCGTAGCTGCCCGCGCCGCTGCGAATCCGGCCCTCGTGCAGATCGAGGATGTCCTTCGGCGGGTCGATCCAGATACGCTGGGTCGCCGCGCGAATGTCCTCGGTCAGTTGCCGGACCTCGGGGGAGCCGGTCACCGGCTCCCATGCCAGCGTGCCCTTGTCGGCCGGGCCGTCCTTGCGCGAGATATGCGCGATGATCGGCTCCTTCGTGCGGCAGGCGGCGTCCCAGCAGGCCCGGCCCGCTTCGCGCAGCAGCGGCAGATGCTCCGGAATCACCCGGCCGATCGGCGCGGCGGGAATGTACTCACTGAGCGGCCCGTACTTGATCGCCAGATGCTGCAGTTGCGAGAGGAACAGCGTCCCGTCCTCCGACAGCGTGCGGTCTTCCTTGTATTCCGCCGCCGTGTAGATCAGTTCGGGAAACGGAGCGAGGTGATACAGGTGGTTGCCCGACACGAGCGCGTGATTCTGCAGGCTCGTGTACGGTAATTTCTCCCACAGCAACGAAGCGAGCCGCGGATTTTTTTCATATTCCAGCGTCGCGGTTACCGTGATGTCGATTGGCATCCATTTCAATTCAATCTGATGCATCGCGTTGTCTCCCGTCAAACTCATTTAAGGAAATGCGATGCGGATTGTAATGCCGCCGAATATTCGAAACCAGGGGTTTTTACATTATCGGAAAATTTACCATTCATTCCCGATTTTAAATTCTAAAAATATAAATAAGCGCGATCAGAATTCAATGCGAAAGCGACACCGGTTTCACGAAATCGATCAAATCAATCGTCCGCGCCGATGATTCGGTGACGGGCGGGCCTGCCGGCCCGCCCGTCCCTTGTTCAGCGCATGTTGCCGGTATGCCCGAGCGAATAGCGCCCCGGCTGCGGCCAGACCGTCAGGCCGTGCGGCTCCATGCCGACCGGAATCGACTTGACCTCGCCGCTCGCGGTGTCGATCGCATAGACCACGTCGTCGAACCGGCCGGACAACCACAGCGTCGCGCCGTCCGCGCTGACGTTGCCCATGTCGGGGCTGCCGCCGCCCGGGATCGGCCAGGTCACGCGCACCTTGCGCGTCGCGAAATCGATCACCGACACGCTGCCCTGGCCGTGGCGCGGCCCGTGCACGCGATTGGAGCCGCGATTCGCGACATAGAGCCGGGTGCCGTCGCGGCTTGGATACAGCCCGTGCGTGCCCACCCCCGTCTTGATGAAGCCGATCTTCTCGAAACGGTCGCCGTCGACGAGGTAGACCCCGTCGGCCATCATGTCGGCCACATAGAACACCTTGCCGTCCGGCGCGACGCGGATGTCCTGCGGCATGCCCTTGCTCGCGAGTTCGAGGTAGCCCAGCACCGTGCGGTTCACGAGATCGATCTTCGCGAGCTTGCCGCCGAATTCGCAGGTAAACAGCGCATAGCGCCCGTCGATCGAGAAATCGGCGTGGTTGATACCCTTGCATTCGGGCACCGCCAGGCTCGACTTGAGCGCCATCGTGTGCGCGTCGCGGAAATCCAGCCGCGCATGCGCCTCGGCCACCACGATCGCTTCCTTGCCGTCCGGCGTGAAATACATGTTGTAGGGATCGTCGACCGGCACCGCCTTGCCCGGCTTGCCGGTCTTCGGGTCGATCGGCGTCAGGCTGCCGTCGGTGCGGCCTTCCGCGTTGTTGGCGACCCACAGCGTCTGCAGGTCCCACGACGGCACCACGTGCTGCGGGCTGCGGCCGACCGGGAAGCGGTCGACGACCTTGTAGGTGGCCGGATCGATCACGTAGACGTCGTTCGAACGCAGGTTCGGCACGTACACGCGCGGCAGCGCGCCCGCCACCGCCGCGCTCATGCGGCCGGCCTGCGCGTCGCCGTAGAGATTGTCCGGGTTCGTGACGGGCGGCATGCCGGGCACGGTGGCGATCGGGGCCGCCGCGACCGCGCCGGCTCCGGCGAGCAGGGCCGCCAGGACGGCGGCGAGCCGGGCGCGACGGAATCGGGCGGCACTGCAACGATAGGATCCTTGCATGGGAACGTCCGTTTTCGATTGATACGGTTGAGTGACGTGAGACGACCGGAAGCGCGACCGGGCGGGCCGGCGCGCGTCAGCGGGCTGCGGTTTCCGCGCGGATCGCGTCGATCGTGCGCGATACGATCGCGTTCACGCCCAGTTGGCCCAGTTCAACGCTGGACTGGCGCGGATCGCCGCCGTAAACGCCGTCGGCCGCTCCAGGCTTGGGCGCGGCGCGCAGCTTGTCGAGCCTCACCATGCGCGGGGCGACCGCGAGCAGCAGCGAGGTGTCGGCGAGCCCCGCGTGGGTGCCGATCGCGGCGTCGGGCACGCCATGCTCGCGCAAGAGCCGCGCGTAGCCGTCGGAACTCGTTCCGTAGTATTCGGGCGGCACGAACGCGCGCGCGCCGGACCCGGCCCAGGTCTTGTTCAGTTGCGCGACCACGCGGCGCACGTCGTTCTGATAGCCGCCGTGATCGCCGAGAAACACGACGTTCGTGAAGCCGTGCACCTTGAAACTGTTCGCGGCCGATTCCAGCAGCTTCTCGAAGGTGTCGTCGCTCACGGTGATCGTGCCGGGAAAGCGCATGTGCGAGGTCGGCGGCGCATAGCCGCCCTCGGGAACGTAGGCGATCACGGGCGCGACGAGCGCATTGCCAAGCCCTTCGGCAATGCGCTCGGCCAGCACCCTGACGCGCGCGTTGTGCTTGCCGAGCGCGACGTACGGGCCGCTCTGCTCGGTCCCGCCGATCGGGATGAGGATCGTGGTCTTGCCCGCGTGGATCGCGTCGCGCAGCTCGGTCCAGGTGAAATCCTCGAGTTGCACGCCGGGCGCGGCTTGCCCCGACGCGATCTGCGCGCCGACCAGCAACGCGGCGCACATCAATGCTTTCAGCATGAAGCGTGACATCCTGATTCCTCTCGTTCGGTGCAAGACCGAGGTGCGGTGATCCGGAGATGAAAGACGCGGGCGGCGAGGAGCGCCTGGGCGGCGTCGAGCGCTGCGCGCTGGAAATGGTAGCGCGTTCCGCGCCCGGATGGATGAACGAACCGGCAGGATCGTTGATCTGGCGCGCCGAGGCTCGGCCGGCCGTGGGGGCCGTGGGGGCCGTGGGGGCTATTGATGCCGTCGAGCCAAAACGGCGGGAGTCACGCCCTCACGATGGCGCGGCCCGCGATGCCGCTCAGGACGAGACGCCTGCGCGCGGCCGCGCTTCGCCGTTGGTCCGGGCGAGCGTTCCGTGCGCCGCCCGGCGATCAGCCGGGCGGCCGGGCCGGCGCAAGCGGCGGCGTCAATGCGCGCCGGCGAGCCCCAGATAGGTCACCCGCGCCGGATCGCGCGCGTCGATGACAACCCTCACCCGCTCCCCCGCGCGCGGCATGTTGCCGAGATCGACGTACTGCCGGATCGTGACGTCCCGGGACACGCCGTGATCGCTGATGCGCAGCACCATCCGCATCTGCGGCACCTGATTGAGCGTCACCCCGGTCTGCCCGATCTCGACAACCTCGGCGACGGCCTTGACGCCATCCGTAACGATCGTGTCGCCCCGCGCGGCCGAGATGATCCGGGGCAGCACGACACCCATCGAGAAGATCAGCGAAATCATTGCAATCGCGACGATCGCGCCCATGACCGACATCATCGAGAACGCCATCATGCGTGCTCCCCCTTTCAACTGTCCGGCGCGGCCCGGCCCGTTCGCACGCTCGCGCGTCCTGCTCGGTGATTCGTCCATTCGAATGCCTCGTCTGTCGATTTCGCCGGGCCCCGCCCCGGCCCGCCTCATTGCGGCTTCGCGCCCTGGGCTTCCATGGTCACGCCGCCCGGCTTCACGGCTTGGCTGTCCTTGGGCACGCTGCCGTCAGGCAGCCGCACGCCGCCGTCGGGCGTGCGCGCCGACTGGATCACCTTGTGCGCACGCGTCGTCGCCGATTGCATCGCATCGTTCGTCGCCGACTGCACGCTCTGGCTCACCTGCCGCTGCGTCGTGCTCGTCACCTGATCCTTGACCGACTGCAACAGCTGGTCGAACTGGGCATAGGCGCTCACCGAGAATACACCTGCAAGGAGTCCGAATAAAACTTTCTTCATGATCCTGTTTTCCTATCGAATGGTCGGGCGCGCCGGCTGCCGCCGGCCGCGCCCCGAAAGCCCCGAACCCCGCCGCAAACACGGCGACGTCCGAGGACGGTGCACCGCTCCCGTCCGGGCGGCCTACTTGCCGGTCTTGAACGGCGCGAAGAAGTTGGACGGCATTTCCTGCGGGAAGCCGACCGAGTTGGTGGGCCGCAGGTCGTTCATGTTGGCGTTGAAGTCGTAGGTCTTCTCACGCTGCTGCGCATCCTGGTGCGCGGCGACCTGCTTGTCGACCGACGACTTGATGTTCGACATGTGCTCCAGCATCTTGCCGCCCACCTGCTGCACGTTGCCGATCAGGTTGCTCGCGTTCTGGGACGACGCCACCGACATGTCGGGGATCGAGTCCATGAACGGCTTCGCCATCGAACCGCTGGCGTTCTGTCCGTACTCATGCGCGTTGCTGCACGCGGACAGGATTTCCTTCGGGTCTATCATCTGCTGCTCCTTTCCAAGTTCGCGCCGGCTGGCGCATTCCGATACAAGAGGCGTGTCACGACGGGCACCTGAACCCCTGCAGGATCCCCGACCAGATCGGCGACGGCGTCGTCAGCGCCTGCCACTCCAGCCGGACGGTCCCGATGTCCGTCTGATACAGCCGTTCGCGACGGTCGGCCGTCCCGCCCGCCGCCTGTCCCGCGTCGAAGAAGCGGAACAGCGCCAGGGTCCGTCGAACTGAAGCGTGCTCAACCGACCGTCGACCGATTTGAGTTGAAGCTGGATCGCCAGCTTGGTGCCTTGCCCGCTCCAGTCGATGCGCTGCGGCGACGTCATGCCGTGCGCGTAGCGCAGCGTCTGCCCGCCGATCGATCAGCTTCCGAGATCTGCGAATCCATGTCGAGGAAGCGCAGCACGGTCGACACGCGCAGATGGCCGGATTCATCGAGCGTCACGCCGCGAATGCGATCGGCCGTCTCGTAGGACGACAGCACGCCCGGGCTCACCAGACCGAGATTGCCGCCGTTCGAGCGCAGCGCCTTCCACGGCGTGCTCGACGTATCGACATAGGCCGCCAGATGGTCGCGGAAGTAAGACGCCATCAGGCCCTGGGCGCTGAACAGGCGTTCGAAATCCGCGACGCCCGCGTCGACCTGCGCGTTGCGCCGGAACGGATAGCGGCTCGTGAAGCCGGCGCTGCACACCGTCGAGGTCGCGCCCGCCGCGCCGCGATTGAGCAGCGCGCCCGATTCGCGGGTCGTCATCGTGCTGCCGCTGCCGATCAGGTCGAGCATGATGCCCCGCACCGGCTCGGGGCTGCCGCGCGGCGGTTTCCTTGAGCCGCGAGAACGCGTCGTACTGCGCGGGCAGCACCTGGCCCGCCTGCAGCGCGCCATTGACGAGCCCCAGCTGCCGATACAGCGGCTCGAACAACCGGGAGAGCGGGTTGCTCGACGCCACGCTGCGGTTGTTCAGCTGCGCGGCCAGTTGCCGGACTGCCAGGAAGTGTTCCTCGACCACATGTTCCGGCAGCAGCACGGTGCGGTAGTGCTGGCCGCTCAGTTCGCCGACGATCTGGCGACGCCCCTTCTCGAAGCGGTATTTCTGGCGATCGATCCAGCTGTCGATGTTGCCTTCGTCGCTCGCGCCGGTCAGGGTCGTCTCGCGCGCCGCGAAGCGCAGCAGGCTCGCGAGCGGCGATTGCGAATCCATCATCGCCGCCGCCAGCTGTGCGACGCATCGTCGAGGCCCGTGACGCTGCGCACCGTCACGTCGTTGAGGAAGTTCTGCCAGCCGGCGATGTAGTCCTGCAGGAACTGCGCGCGGGTGGAATCCGCGAGCTTCTGCACCACGCCGTCGATCTGGAAGCTGTTGCCGCGCAGGGTTTCGTCGCGCAGCACCCAGCTTTCCTCTTCGAGCATCGCGCGCGCGGCCTTGTCGAGACGCGGCAGGAACACGTCCGTGTAGCCCGCCCGCGTGAACCAGCCCGATACCGCGACGTCGGTCGCCGGGACGTCGCTGCGCATACGCAGGCTCATCGCCGACTCGAAGCCGGCCGCGCGCGACAGCGAGATGTCGTTGACCGACGCCGGCAGCCCTTGCGCATGGATGTGCTGCAGCACGCGCGTCACGATCGGGATCTGCGCGGCCCGCACGCGCGCCGCGCGCACCAGGTTCGCATCCTCCGGCGTGCCCGGCAGCTTCGGCAGCCCATCAACGCGCGCACGTGCGCGAGCAGCGCGCGCCGGTCGTCGTCGCCGTATTGCTGCCCGCCGGACAGGCTGTCCCATCGGCTGCTCAGCCAGCGCTCGACATCGGTCGCGTTGCGCCGATCGGGCCGGCACAGCATCAGGTAGACCTTGAGCGTCTGGTAGACGTCGCCGGGCGCGCCGTCCGACTGCGCGACCAGCACGCGCCGCACCTCGTTGTACAACTCCGGCATCAGCATCTTCTGCAACTGCCGGTGATAAGTGTCGCGCCGCGGCGGCGACGAGACCATGCTCGAAGTACGGCGTCGCCAGCCCGCGCCCGGCGTCTTCCGCCTGTTCCTGCGCATAGCGCATGTGGCTCGCCACGTCGAGCAGCGGTGCGCCGCCGTCCGGGCCGTAGGAGGCCTGCGTCTGCGCGAGCCGCTTCGCCTCGCTGAACTGCGCGCCGATGTCGTCGAGATAGTTGCTCTCCGCGACATAGCCCCAGCCGAACCACATCAGCAAGCCAAGCGCGAGGACGGGCAGCGCGGCCCAGCGCAGCAGGTGCCCGACCCGGCCGCGCCACGAACGCACGCCGCTCGGCCGCACCGCGTCGCGTTCGAGCGCGACCTGCCGGAACAGCGGCGCCCACACTCGCCGAGCGGCCGGGTCTGCGCGGGCAGCCCGGGCGCCGCCCCGCCCGGCTGGGCCACCGCCAACTCCGCCATCGAGCCCATCCAGACGCCGCGCAGACGCGCGGCCGAATGCGCCTCGCCGGGCGCGATCGCGATCTGCAGCCACACCAGCAGCGCCTTGTGCAGCTGGCTCAGCGTCTCGACGAAACGCAGCTGCGCGTAGTTCGCGCCGACCTCGGTCGCCGCCGGCGCGGCGAACAGCACCTGCTGCTGGACCCGCTGCTGCAGGTGCTGCAACGCCCCCTGCCAGCTCGCGCCCGCTTCGGCGGCCGTCTCGCCGAGCGCCTGCTCGGGCAGGCAGAAACCCATCCCGCTGGCCCAGCGGCCCGCGTCCACCAGCGACAGCATCGAGACCGCGCCGTCGAGCCGGTCCACGCCGTTCAGCGCGACATAGACCTGCGCCTGCTCTCCGAACACCTCATGCAGTTCCGCCAGCCGGCGATGCACGACATCGGCGAGGCGCTTGCGCGCCTCCAGCGGCGCATCGACCATCGACGCGCTGTCGACGCACAACACCACGCCGTTCACCGCCGCCCCGCCGCGCAGGCGACGCATCCCCTGCAACAACCGCTTCCAGGTATCGAGCGCCGTCTCGTCGAAGCCGTCGCGCAGGTTCCAGCGCCCGCCGATGTCGAACCAGACCGCGTCGCTCGCGATGCGGAAGTTGAAGTCGTCGCCGCGGCTGTTCAGCGGCTCGACCGCGAGGGCCGCCTTCGGAGCCGGCCGCGTTCACCGCCTTCGCGACCAGGTTCGTCTTGCCGCTGCCTTCCGCGCCCATCACCAGATACCAGGGCAGCAGGGTCCGGTGCTGGCGGCGCAGCGCGCCGGCCCAGCGTTGCCGGCGGCCGTGCGGCTCGCGCTGCCAGCGCGCCTTCAACTGGCGATCCAGGTCGCGCAGGCGCTCGTCGATGAAATCGGCGCGCGCCGCCGGCTGCGGCGTGCGCACCCGGCGCGGGCTCATCGCGAGCCTCGCCCACAGTCGCGCAAGCGCCGGCCACAGGCCCCAGACGAGCACCGCCGCCACCAGCACCTCGCGCACCCAGAGCGGCGCGAACGGCCGGTAGATGCCCAGCGCGAACAGCGGGCCCACCCACCAGATCAGGACGGCGATCAGAATCGCGACAAGAACCCTCAGGCTGGTTCGTATCATGGTTGTTTATCCTCCGTTGCATACGGCGACTGGCCGTCGGGCGCGATCACCACGCCCTCCGGCAGCGCGGGGCGCGCGTCGGCGTCCGCCGTGCGCCGGCCGCCCGCCGGGATCACCTTCCACAGCACGTCCACGCGCCGGTTCCGTTCGTAGGCGGCCGGCGTCTGCGCCGAATCGATCGGCTGCGTGTCGCCGCGCCCCGAAAATCCGATGTTCCGCTGCACGGCGTTCCCGGGCGCCTGTGCGCCGCCCGGCAGCGCGGTCCGGCGCAGCTCGTCGGCGACGGTGCGCGCCCGGGCTTCCGAGAGCGCCTGGTTGTTCCCGAACTCGCTCGTGCGGATCGGCTGCCGATCGGTATGACCGATCACCTCCAGGTCGCCCGGCCACGGCGCGAACGCCGCGCCGAGCCGCTCGATGTTGCGTTCGAAATCGGTGCGCACCTGCGCCTTGCCGACATCGAACGCGCCGTCGCTGCGGAACACCAGCAGCCAACCCTGCGGATGCTTGTATGCCGTGAGCCAGCCCTCGGACAGCAGTTGCGGCAGCGGCGGCGGCAGCGTTTCCGCGAGATTGATGGTGCGGGTCGGCGGCATCCAGGCCGCGAGTGCATGGCGGATCGGCCCGTGCGCAGCACGCGCCGATGCGCGCACCGCGCCCAGCGCCGCCGCGCCTGATCAGCCCGGTGCCGAGCGGCTCGGGCGGCACGTGATGCCAGATCAGCGCATGCAGCTGCGAACGCAGGTCCTGCAGCAGCACGTCGCCGCGATCGAGCACGCGGTAGCGGCCCTGCCAGCCGAGCGACAGGATCAGCTCGTAGAACGCGAGGAGACGAATGGGCGGATCGTCCGCCTTCATCCAGCGGCCGAGATCGGAAAACGCGTCCTCGCCGCCCCACGCATCGTCGTGGAACTCGACCAGCAGGCTGCGCTCCCCGTCGTAGAGCACTTGCGACGCGGCGCGCGCGATGTCGCTGACGTTCTCGTCCAGATACGTGCACAGCAGATACGAAGCGTCGCGGATCTGTTCCCACTCGCAGCCCGAGCCGGCCAGCCGCTCGCGGTACAGGCGCACTTCGAGGCCGAGCTAGGTGCGCACCGTCGACTGGTCGGGCGGGCCGTCCGCGAGATGACGCTGCAATTGCAGGATCGCGGGCAGCGCGTGCGACACGAACGGATTGCTCCAGTTGGCCGACTGCTGGCCGGCCTTCAGGATCGCCACCTGGCCGCCCTGGGGGGTATACACGACGGGCGAGGCGTCCGCGCCGTCGTCGTACGCCGCGCGGAACGCGCCGGGCGGAGTCGGGAAGCGCAGCACCGCGTGCTCCGCGTCGCGTGGCGCGGCGAAGCCGCTGGAGCCGCTGGAGCCGGTCGGGCCGACGGCGTCGGTCGTGACCGCGCCGGCGACCGACGCCTCCTGGGCCAGCGACGACAACGTGGGCACCCGGGCGATCAGGTCGGGATTCGTCATCGCCCGGTCGATCAGGTTGGAGGCCGACGACGTGCGCCGGATGGCGGAGGAAAGGTTTCTGAGCAGGTTCATCGTGGATAGCGGTTCATATCGTGTGTCATGCCACCTTCCCGTCTCTCAAGCCCCAGGCTTCGAAACGCAGATCCGGAAAATCGCCGACGATGCGCAGCGCCATCGCCGAGCCGGCGAGCGTCTGCGTCCAGAACGGATCGGTCGATTCGACCTCGAAGTAGGTGCTTTGGGCGTAATAGGGAATCTGGCGCGGCGGGTTGGGCAGCGGGATCAGGCGGGCCCCCCGGCAGTTGCAGGTCCACCAGCTTCTGGATCTGTTCGACCGCGCCGAGCTTGGTCTGCTGCGGCAGCAGCTGGCGCAGCTTGTCGGCCGGCATCGCGGCCGACACCGCGAACACGAGCTTCTTCAGGTTCCACTGCTTGTCGACCACGCAGATATGGACCTGGTCGCCGCGATCCTCGAAGCGCAGCGGCAGCACCGGCGTCTCGATCACGCGCGCGAGCGCATGCCGCAAGGTGGCCGCGAGCGGCTCGAAGCTGCCTTGCAGGTCGTCGTGGCGGTAGCCGAAATCGCGCTCGGCCAGCTCCTCGTCGACGCCGGGCAGCACGCTCAGCCGCCCGAGCAGGCCGATCAGCTCGCGATACAGCAGCGCGGGCGGCAGCGGATCGAACGCATCGAGATGCGCGAGCCGCATCCGGTACTCGGCGATCGCCTGCCGCAGCAGCAGCTCGATCAGGTCCGCGATGCCCCCGCCCGCGGACAGCACCCGCTGCCCGGACGTATGCGCGAGGCGCACGCGCAGCGTGCTTTGCAGCTCTCGTCGATCAGCGAATTGAGCACGACGTGCGCGCGCGTGTCGAGCAGCGGCGGGATGAAGCGCGGATCGAGCAGCACCGTGCGGCTCGCGCTGCGCCCGGCCACGCGGGCGATCGGCAGCGCCGCTTCGTCCGAGCGCAGTTGCGACTTCCAGCACAGCCGCGTCGCCAGCTGCCCGGTCTCGATCGTCAGGCTGCGCGGCGTGCCCGGCGCGTCGAGGCCGACCGCGAGATCGGGCACGTCGGTGGTCATCGCCCGGTAGCGCGACGACGACGCTACCTCGCCGAAGGCCATTTCCGGGCCGCCGCTGCGCGCGGCCTGGATCGCGAGGCACGCGATGTCGCCCGCCTGCGCCCGTTCGGTCTCGAGCGGCGCGGGCAGCGGGTCGTGCGACGGCAGCGAGAATGCAGTGCCGTCCTGGAACACGCCGCGCGCGCCGCGCAGCGCGAGCCGGCCGAGGCCGAGCCCGTCCTGGTCGACGTCGAGCAGCGTGAAGCCCCAGCCGTGATTCACGGTTTGCCCGAGCCGCGACGCGACCTGATGGGACAAGTGGCGCTCCAGTTGCTGAAAATGCTGCGTCTCGATCAGCATGCCGTCGCTCCACGCGACCGGTCCAACCGGCAGACTGCTCATTGCCTGTATCTCCTCGTGCCCGAGCCGTGGCGTCGGGCGGGTTTGTCGGTTGCGGCGTCGGGGTTCGGCGCGCTCGCGGCGATGGGCGCGTCGGGCGGCAGCGGCACCGCGCCCGGCAACGACGCGTTGTAGATTCCGCTGCGATCGAGCCACACCGCGAGATGAAGCACCCCGCTTCCGTCGATGCGCACGCGCAAGGGCGCGTACTGGGCCGGACGCTGTGCGTAGTCGGCGTCCGCGACGAGCCAGATCTCGCCGCTGCGCGGCACGTCGATCCAGAACTGCAGCACCTGGTTCGGCGCGATCACATGGCGTGACACGCTTTCCACCGCGCCCTCCTGATCCTTGCCGGCGCACGGCGCGTCGCCGTTCGTCATCGGCACCCAGTCGGCCGCGCGCACGATGTACACGCACGACTGGATCGGCCGCGGCTCGCCGCTCGCGCCGACGTTCAGCCGGCTGCCGCCGACCAGCGTCACGTGCAGCTGGCGCGGGTCGACCGGTTTCGAACCGAACAGCGAGCAGCCCGACAGCAGGCCCAGCGCCAGCCCCGCAATCAGGATTCGGGCGAGCTTCATCAGCTGAGCGTCATCGTGATCGTCTGGGACGGCGCGATGGTCTGCCCGGCCGTGTTCTGGTTGTTGGGCAGGTTGGTGTCGGTCAGCCGGGTCTGGGGCGAGCCCTGGATCAGCACCTTGCCGGACCCCGTCACGTGGCGCGACTGCGCCGACACGGTGCCGGACGCGACCCCACCCATCGAACCCGGCTCGTCGCTGTGCGTGACGGGAATGATGGTGTTCATGTTGTGGACGGGACCGCCCGCGTAAATGATGTTGGTGACGTTCGGGACCGCCTCCGGCTTGTTCGCGATGTTCGAATACGACACGGGAATCGCGAGCGGCGGCGTCTTGCAGACGTCCGAGCCGGACAGCGCCATTCCACCCGCCGAGCAATTGGCAAACATGACAACCTCCTTGCGTTACACGCATCAACCCATGTGGATCTGGCCGGCGTCCATCTTGAGCAGGGCTTCCGCCGTCACGACCGCGCTTTGCGCATGCATGCCCAGGTGGCGCTCGGTATGGACGAACGTGTTGCCGGCATGCGTGGCGTCGGTGCCGCTGACGTGCGCGTGGCGCTCCGCCGCGGCCTCGGTGATCACTTCCGCGCGGCTCGACAGCTGCGCGGCTTCGAGCCCGAGCCGGTCGCGCGCCTGCACGCGCACGTCCTGCGCTTGCAGCAGGACCTCGGCCGCGCCGAAATCGAGCACGACGTCGGCCGCGTCACCACGCCGTTCGAGAATGGCGAGCACCCAGCATCCGTCCGCCGCCTGATAGAGCTGGACCAGATCGTCCGGCTGCGGCCTGACGACGCAGCTGACCGCCTGGCGGGCCAGCAGCACGCCGCCGGGCTCCACGTCGATCCGCCACCGGCCGTCGGTCTCTTCGCCCGTCACGCGACCGACCGATACGCGTCCGGCGGGGCCCGGCGAGAACGGCGCGGCAGCCCGCTTCAGCAGCGCGCGCATCGGTTCCGGCATCTCGCCGTCACTGGGGTCGACCTGCCGCTCGCGAGCGGCCTGCATCTCGATGATCGTCATCGTCACACTCCTCTGGCGCCCGGCTGGGCGCGTTGCCGCCACTGGCGGTCGTCTTCCGTTGCTGTATCGTCGAAGCTCGCGCGCTGCGTATCCGCCGCGCGCCAGACCTGCCTGGATTGGCCGACCAGCATCCCCGCCCGGCAATCCGCGCCGTTCAGGCCGACCTCCTCAAGCGTCGCGCCGCGCGCATCGAGTCCCGCCAGCTGCGCGGCGGCCAACTGCACGCGCGCGAGCTGCGCGTGACGCAGCGCGATGCGCGGCGCGCGCAGGCCGCGCAGGTCGCTGTCCCGCACCTGCGCGTGATCGAAGATCGCCTGCGGCAATTCCGTGTCGCGCATGGACAGGCCGCTCAGCTTCGCGTGATCGAAGCACGCGAGCGGCAGCCGGCTCGACGCGATCCCGCCGCCCGACCAGACGCTGTGCGACCACGCGGCCTGGTTCAGTTCCGATCCGCGCACGTTCATCCGATCGATCTGCGAATCGATCCAGCGCACGTTGATGCCCGTGCAAGCGTCGATCGAACACTCGGCGCAGTTGGACTGCCCGACGATGAAGTTGTCGAGCCGGCTCGCCCGCACTTGCAGCCCGCTCAGTTGCAGGCTGATCCAGGACGCATCGGACCAGTGGCCGCCGTCCAGCTCGACGCCCGTCAGCTCGCCCGCGATGAACGACGTATGCGCCGCGCGCACCGCGTCGAAACGCAGCGACGCACCGTTCGCCCTCGCGAAGATCACGTCCTTCAACAAGCTCTTCGACCAGGCCGCATCGCGTATCCCGCTGCCGGCGAACGACATGCCGCGCAGCACGCAATCGCTCCATGCGGTTTCGGCGATGCTGCAATCCTCGAAGACGAGACGCGTCAGCGCGCTGCGCACGAAGCGGTTCGCCTCGAAACGACAATTGACGAAGCGCAGGTTGGAGAGCCGGCATTCCGACCAGCTCACCCGCTCGAAATGGCAGTCGCGGTAGATCGTGTCGCTCAGTTCGAGCCCGTGATGCGACGTGGTGTAGCGCCGTCCCTCGATCACCTGGGGCAAGGCCGGCGTGGACACCGGCTCGCGGGGTGCGTTCATTCGTCCCTCCTCGGCACCGCGAGCACGCCGGTGTTCAGGTTGCCGCGCCATGCGCCGGATTCGGGCAGGTGGGCCCACGACGTGCGGGCGCGGATCAGGTTGCAGTCGCGCATCCGCGTCTCGCGCATGTCCGCGCCGTACAGCATCGTCTCCTTGAGCGAGCAGCGGTCGAACGACGCGCCGCTCAGGTGGGCATGCGTGACGTTCGCGCCGTCGAGCTGCGTGCAGGTCCAGCTCGAGCGCTCCGCCTTCAGGTGCTGCGCGTTGAGCTGCATGAACGAGCAGTGGTCGACCTGCACCGACGACGCCCGCAGATCCTGGAAGCTCGACGCGTTGAACAGGCAGTCGCAGAGGATGGAGCGGTCGATCGAGGTGCCATGCGACAGCACCGCGAACGTCAGCACGTTCTTGCGCCAGGTGCTCGCCGACAGGTCGCTCAGCAGCACGCTCGGCTTCATCAGACGGCAATGCGACAGCGTGAGGCCCGGCATCCCGCATTCGACCAGCCCGAGATTGCCGGCGCTCACGCGGCTCCAGGTCCAGTGACGCGCCTCGACGCCGTTCCACGACACGCTGTCCCATTCGGTGTCCTGCACGACGCCGCGGATGCCGCCGCGCCCCTTCACCGTCACCATCGACCACGATCCGCCCGACACCGACAGATCGTCGAGCCCACAGTCGTCGAGGTTGACCCGCTCCAGCGCGACGCCGCGCCATGCGCTGCGCGCCAGATCGCCGCGCGCAATCGCGCCGCCCGTCCAGACGAGATCGTCGAACGTCGTATCGGCGAACCCGCAATCGACCGCATGCACGTTCGTCAGCTGGCAATGGCGCCAGGTGCTGTGGGCGAACCGGCAGCGCTCGAACCGCACGTTTTCGAAACGCCAGCCATCGAGATGCAGCGAGGTCAGGTCGGCTCCGCGGATCGTTGCATCCGACAGCGCCATGCTGCCGGCCTGGCTGAAGCGTCGCCGCCAGTCGATGCCGTCGGCCGGCGCGGCGGGCAGCGTCGTCTGCTGCGAGGCTTGCTTGAATGCGTTCATGCGGGCCAGCCCCTGCTGCGCCTCCACGAGACTCCGGCGATGGCGCGCGAGACGCTCGCCGACTTCCTCCCGCGTGCGTGGCGGCGGCGCGAAACGCGGATGGTCGTCGGTGTCGAGGATCAGTTCCCAGACCCAGTTCCGCTCGACGGCCGGCATCAACGCATGGTCGGCCTGCTGGAGCGGATCGGTGTCGGTCAGGTCGGCGCGCTGCGCCGCGAAGGCCGTCAGCATGCCGACGTCGATGGGCTCGTCCGCGTCCTTGAACGCGGCGATCAGCGTCGCCGGGCTGTCGTCGAGCACGTAGTCGGTGCGGATCGCGCCGTTCCACCACAGCACGCCGAGGTCGTGGTCCGGCAGCAGCCAGATGGTCTGCTGCCGCAGCGGCACCGGCTCGACGCCCGCCCGGTTCCCGCGCAGGATCATCGCCACCGCCGTCAGGCGCGGCAGCGCACCCACGCACCCTTCGCCGCGCGGGCCGAAGCCGCCGAGTTCGAAGCGGGCGCCCGGCGTCCAGCTGTCGTGGCGCGACCATTGGTCCGGCGCGGCCAACTGGAAGTAGCGCAGGTCGACGTGTTCCGGCCAGCCCATGTGCGTGCCGTCGCGCGCCATCGCCTCGGCCGTGCCCGGCCGGCTCGGCATCCATTGGTGACGCTCGGGCCAGTCGCTGCCGAGCGCGCCCATCGCGGCCAGCGGGTCCGGCCCGACGCCGAGCGCGCCCACGCGCTGCAGCGGCGCGGAACCCGACGCCCGGCCGAGCGGGTTCTCGCGCGCGCCGCCCGCGACCGCCTGGGCCGGATCGATCGCGAGTCGTGCGAACCCATCGGATTGCGCCTGTTCGTCGACCGTCGCGCGACACGACACGGTCTTGCGCACGCCGTCGAGTTCGACCCAGGCGGCCCAGTCGATCGCGCGTCCGCACGCGCCGGCCGGCGCGCGCTGCACTGAATGCCCGGCGAGCAGCCACTCCGCGCAGCGCTTCGGCATGGCCGCCTCGGTCAGCGGCACCGACGGCGCCGCCGCCTTCAGCGCCTCCCAGACCGCCGCCTCGTGCACGAGGATGGCCGGGTCGCTGAGCCGGAATCCCACCCCGACACTGATCGCGAACATCGGCGTCGAGCCGATCTGGGTGCGCGTCGTCGCGACGAGCGCGGCTTGAGGTTTGATGTGTCGGACCGGCATCAGCTTTTCACCTGCATGCCGAGTTTCTTCAAATCCACGCCCACGTCCGAGTATTCGGCGCCGGTGTACGAGTAACTGAATCCCGTATGGCTGATCTTGCTGCCCGTGGTCGACACGCTCGACCCTGTGTTCGACATATCGCTTCCTGTGGTTGACATATCCGTTCCCGTCACGCTCGTCGAGGTTCCTTTTATCGAGGTCGACACGCCAGTGATGTCCGTCGACACGCCGGTGTTCGAGATCGACGTGCCGGTGATGCTCGTCGATGTCCCGGTCACCGACGTATCCGTGCCCGTCATGCCCGTCGATGTGCCCGTGTACGACAGCGACACGCCCTTCATGCTCTGCGACTGCCCCGTCGCCGACATGTCGACGTCCGTCATCGACGATGAAATACCCGTCATGCTGTTCGACACGCCCGTCACCGAGTTGCTCGTTCCCGTCAGGCTGGTGGACACCCCGGTCATCGACGTCGACACCCCCGTGAAATCCGTGCTGACACCCTTGAACGAGGTGCTCACACCGGTGAAGTCGGTCGACACGCCGGTAAACGAAGTCGAGACGCCCGTGAAGCTGGTGCTGACGCCGGTAAATGAAGTGTCGAGCCCGGTGAACGACGCCGATACGCCCGTGAAGCCCACCGATAGGCCCGTGTACGACACCGCGATGCCCGTAAAGCTGACCGTGATCCCGATCACCGACGTCGACGTGCGCTCCACCGTGAGGTTTTTATCCTGGCCGACCGCCTTCGAATCGTTGCGCTCCACGGTGTGCTGCATGTCGCGTTCGGCATGGATCATCACGCGCTCCGCGCCGCGCTGGTCGTCGAACGTCAGCTGGCTCGCGTTTTGCGCCTGCCCGGCCAGCTTGGTCGAGCGCGACACGATCCCCGTGTAGCGGGTGTCCTTCGGCAGGTCGTAAGGCGTCGGGTTCTCGCCGTTGTAGACGATCCCCGTCGCGAGCGGCCGGTCCAGATCGCCGTCCACGTAGGTCACCACCACCTCCTGCCCGACCCGCGGCATCGCGATCACGCCCCAGCCCTTGCCCGCCCACGCCTGCGACACCCGGATCCAGCACGACGCATCCGCTTCCGTCGTCTTGTAGCGGTCCCAGTGGAAATGCACCTTGATCCGGCCCAGCTTGTCCGTGTACACCTCGGACACCTGCGGCCCCACCACCGTCGCGCTCTGGATGCCCGGCACCCTAGGCCGTCGCGTCAGCAGCAGCGGTCGGTAGGGCTGGTCGTCGGCGAGCGCACTGAATTTCACCGAGACATTGCGCCCCTTCGACGTGCTGTCCGGGCCATCCTGGATGAACGACAGTTCGCTGCCGATCACGTAGTAGCGGCGATTCCGGTTCAGCGCCGGATAACCGACCAGCGTGAACGCCTGGCCGGTCGTCAGGCCCCGCGCGTTCGCCTCGCCGACCAGCACGTGCGCATCCGCCTGGAACGCCTCCAGCCGCAGCCGCGCGAGACGCTCGCCCTTCTCGGCGTCCTGATACCCCGTCGCATAGTCGTAGTATTCGAGCTGCACACCCGCCAGCCCCGGCCCCGGTTCCGTCTGCGCATCGCTGTCCAGACGGTTCGACGGCGACCAGTAGTTGAAGTCGCGCAGCGCGACGTTGTTCGAGCGCACCTGCCGGCTGCGCTGCAACCGCTGCACGCCTTCGCGCCCCTGGATCGCGCGCCCTTCCTCGCCGTCCGGCAGGTATTGAAGCTGGCCGAACTGGGACGGCTGGTCCTCGAAGCGCTGCGTGTCAGACAGCACCACCACGTGACGCTCGTTCTCGTGCTCGACCCAGAAATAGATGCCTTCGTCCTCCAGCAGCCGCTTGACGAAGTTCAGGTCCGTCTCCTGGAACTGCACGCAGTACTCGCGCGGCTCGTAGTTTCCTTCCAGTTCGAACCGATAGTCCGTGCGCTGATGCCCCTGGAACACCTGCTCGACGATCTCCGGCACGGTCAGGTTCTGGAAGATCCGGCTGTTGCGGTTCTCCTCCAGGAACGACAGCCAGCTTTTCAATTCAAGCGTATAGGTGTACTGCCCGCTCAACTGCCCCGTGTCGTAGCCGCCGAACACGTAGGTGCTGAACGTGCGCACAGCACCGTTGCCAAGGTCGATGTCGGCGAACAACGGCGTGCCGAGCAATTCGTCGAGGTCCAATTCCGGGTCTCGGCTCAACAGCTCGAAACGGTAGGACGGTTCCCGCGACAAGCGTTCGTCGGCCGTCAGGGACAGCGCGATGCTGCCCGGATCCAGCACGTCGCTGCGCAGTTCGATCAGGCGCATGTCGGCTCTCCCATCAGCTTTTCACCTGCATGCCGAGCTTCTTCAGATCCACGCCCACGTCCGAGTAGCTGGCGCCCGTATAGGAATAGCTGAAGCCCGTGGTCGACACGCTGCTGCCCGTGGTCGACACGCTCGACCCTGTCGTGCCCACCGAGCTACCGGTCGTCGACATGCTCGATCCCGTCACGCTCGTCGAACTGCCCGTGGTCGAGGTCGACACGCCAGTGATGCTGGTCGACGTGCCCGTGTTCGAGATCGACGTGCCGGTGATGCTCGTCGACGTGCCGGTCACCGACGTGCTCGTGCCGGTCATGCTCGACGACGTGCCCGTGTACGACAGCGACACGCCCGTCATGCTCTGCGACTGCCCCGTCGCCGACGTACTGACATCCGTCATCGACGACGAGATCCCGGTCATGCTGTTCGACACGCCCGTCACCGAGTTGCTCGTTCCCGTCAGGCTGGTGGACACCCCGGTCATCGACGTCGACACCCCCGTGAACCCCGTGCTGACGCCGGTAAACGACGTGCTCACGCCCGTGAAGCCGGTCGACACGCCGGTAAACGAGGTCGACACGCCCGTAAAGCTGGTGCTGACGCCGGTAAACGAGGTGCTGAGCCCGGTGAACGATGCCGACACGCCGGTGAACCCCACCGATAGGCCCGTGTACGACACCGCGATGCCCGTAAAGCTGACCGTGATCCCGATCACCGACGTCGACGTGCGCTTCACCGTGAGGTTTTTATCCTGGCCGACCGCCTTCGAATCGTTGCGCTCCACGGTGTGCTGCATGTCGCGTTCGGCGTGGATCATCACGCGCTCCGCGCCGCGCTGGTCGTCGAACGTCAGCTGGCTCGCGTTCTGCGCCTGCCCCGCCAGCTTGGTCGAACGCGACACCAGCCCCGTGTAGCGCGTGTCCTTCGGCAGGTCGTAGGGCGTCGGGTTCTCGCCGTTGTAGACGATCCCCGTCGCGAGCGGCCGATCCAGATCGCCGTCCACGTAGGTCACCACCACTTCCTGCCCGACCCGCGGCATCGCGATCACGCCCCAGCCCTTGCCCGCCCACGCCTGCGACACCCGGATCCAGCACGACGCGTCCGCTTCCGTCGTCTTGTAGCGATCCCAGTGGAAATGCACCTTGATCCGGCCCAGCTTATCCGTGTACACCTCGGACACCTGCGGCCCCACCACCGTCGCGCTCTGGATGCCCGGCACCTCCGGACGCTTCGTCACGAGCAGCGGCCGGAACGGCTGGTCGTCGGCGAGCGCGCGGAACTTCACCGTCACGTTGCGGCCTTTCGACGTGCTGTCCGGGCCATCCTGGATGAACGACAACTCACTGCCGATCACGTAGTAGCGGCGATTCCGGTTCAGCGCCGGATAGCCGACCAGCGTGAACGCCTGGCCGGTCGTCAGGCCCCGCGCGTTCGCCTCGCCGACCAGCACGTGCGCATCCGCCTGGAACGCCTCCAGCCGCAGGCGCGCGAGACGCTCGCCCTTCTCGGCGTCCTGATACCCCGTCGCATAGTCGTAGTATTCGAGCTGCACGCCCGACAGCCCCGGCCCCGGCTCCGTCTGCGCATCGCTGTCCAGACGATTCGACGGCGACCAGTAGTTGAAGTCGCGCAGCGCGACGTTGTTCGAGCGCACCCGCCGGGTCCGCTGCAGGCGCTGCACGCCTTCGCGTCCCTGGATCGCGCGCCCTTCCTCGCCGTCCGGCAGGTATTGAAGCTGGCCGGACTGGGACGGCTGGTCGGCGAAGCGCTGCGTGTCGGACAGCACCACCACGTGACGCTCGTTCTCGTGCTCGACCCAGAAATAGATGCCTTCGTCCTCCAGCAGCCGCTTGACGAAGTTCAGGTCGGTTTCCTGGAACTGCACGCAGTACTCGCGCGGCTCATACGTGCTTTCGAGATCGAACCGGTAGTCGGTACGCTGATGCCCCTGGAACACCTGCTCGACGATCTCCGGCACGGTCAGGTTCTGGAAGATCCGGCTGTTGCGGTTCTCCTCCAGGAACGACAGCCAGCTCTTCAGTTCAAGCGTATAGGTGTACTGCCCGCTCAACTGCCCCGTGTCGTAGCCACCGAACACGTAGGTGCTGAACGTGCGCACCGCACCGTTGCCGAGGTCGATGTCGGCGAACAACGGCGTGCCGAGCAATTCCTCGAGGTCCAATTCCGGGTCTCGGCTCAGCAGCTCAAGACGGTAAGACGGTTCCCGCGACAAGCGTTCGTCGGCCGTCAGGGACAGCGCGATGCTGCTCGGGGCCAGTACGTCACTGCGCAATTCGATCAGGCGCATACCGAGGCTCCTTCCGATCCGGCGTGGATCGAAGCGTGCGGTTCTTGCGGTTCTTGCGGTTCTTGCGGTTCTTGCGGCAGCGTGACTTCGTCCGAAGCCGTGCCCGGCAGCGCGTCGTCAGCATCGTCATCGTCGAACGTAAGCGACAACGTGTCGCCGGCCGACAGCCGCACGCTGCGCAGCGTCCTGCCCTCCGCCCGCGCGGCGAGCACGCCGCGCGCCACCGCCGGCAGCACATGCTGGCGCAGCAGGTCGCGCACCGCGCGACCGTTGGCCGGGGTGCTGCGCGACCGCCCGGGCCACCCAGCCCGCGACCGCCTCGTCCACGCGCCAGTCCAGCCCGTTCTGCGCGAGCCGCTCGCCGATCTCGTCGAGCGCCTGGCCCGCGATGCCCGTCAGCGCTTCGGCATCGAGCGGCCGGAACGCGACCACCTGGATCCGCGCGAGCAGCGCCGGCGAGAACCGCTCGCGCAACCGCTCGTACACCCGCGCCGCGAGCTTCGCCTGCGACACCTGCGGGTCCGCCTTGCACGACGCCTCGATCTCCGCATCGCCCAGATTCGTGGTCAGCAGGATCAGGCTGTTGCGGAAGCTGATGCGACGTCCTTCGCCGTCCTCCATCCAGCCCTGGTCGAACACCTGATAGAACACTTCGTGGATGTCCGGATGCGCGCGATCGAACTCGTCGAGCAACAGCACGCTGTACGGCTTCTTGCGGATCGCCTCGGTCAGCCGGCCGCCCTTGCCGTAGCCGACATAGCCCGGCGGCGCGCCCTTCAGCGTCGACGCCGTGTGCGCCTCCTGGAATTCGTTCATGTTGAACTGCACGAGATTGCGCTCGCCACCGAACAGCAGTTCGGCGAGCTTCGCCGCGGCCTGGCTCTTGCCCGTGCCCGTCGGCCCCGCGAACAGCATCACGCCGAGCGGCCGATGCGGATCGCCAAGACCCGAATGCGACAGGTGCAGCGCCTGCGCGATCGCCCGCATGCCGTCCGCCTGCCCATGGATCGACGCACCGAGCGCGCGCTCCAGATCGACGATCCGCTGCGCCTCGTCCTGCGCCAGCTGCGCGACGGGAACACCGGTCCACTCCGCCAGCACCTCCGCGATCACATGCTCGTCGACCCACGGCCGCACCCAGCGATCGGCTTCCGCCAGCGCCGCGCTGTCTCCCGTTTCCTCGGCCGACGCGCGCATCCGCGCGAGCCACGCGCCGACTTCCTCGCGCTGGGTCGCGACCACGCCTTCGAGCGTGCGCGCCTCTTGCACGAGATGGTCGCGCTGCGTCTCCAGCTCGGCCTCGTCGCCGGGTGTCGAAACCCCCATGCGCCGGTCGCTCGCGCGCCAGTCGAGCGTCTGCCCGATCGCCTGCGCCTGTTGCCCGAGCCGTTCCAGTTCGGCCGGCGCGCAGCGCTGGCTCATCGCCACCCGCGCGCAGGCCGTGTCGAGCAGGCCGATCGCCTTGTCCGGCAGCCGCCGCGCCGGCAGGTAGCGGCGCGACAGCGCCACCGCGCTGCGCAGCGCCGCATCGACGATATGCACTCCGTGATGCTCGGCGAAGCGCGACGCGATGGTCCGCAGCATGCCCACCGCCGCCGCGTCGTCCGGCTCCTCGACCGGCACCGCCTGGAACCGCCGCACGAGCGCCGCGTCAGGCTCGATGTACTGCTTGTACTCGGACCACGTCGTCGCCGCGACCATCCGCAGCTGCCGCGCGCGAGCATCGGCGATCAGGTTCGCGGCGTCGCCCGTGCCCGCCGAGCCGCCCGCGCCGATCAGCGTGTGGGTTTCGTCGCAGAACAGGATGATCGGCGCGGGCGCGGCGATCACCGCGTCGACCAGCGTCTTCAGGCGCTGCTCGAACTCGCCGCGCACGCCCGCGCCCGCCTGCAGACGGGCCAGATCGAGCGCCCACACCTGCGCGCCCAGCAGCCCCGGCGGCACCGCGCCCGCGTGGATCTTCTGCGCGAGCGCCTCGACCACGGCCGTCTTGCCCACGCCCGCCTCCCCGACCAGGATCGGGTTGTTCTGGCGACGCCGCGACAGCACGTCGATCACGGTGCGCAGTTCGTCGTCGCGACCGACGACCGGATCCAGCTCGCCACGCGCCGCCTGATCGGTCAGGCAGGTCGCCCATTTCGCGAGCGCGTCGTCCGGCGCCGCCGCGTCGACGGACGCATCGACGTCACCCGACGACGGGCTCTCGATCGCCTCAGGCCACCCGGCGGCCAACGCCTCGTAGCGTTTCACGACCTCGTCGATCGCGACCGACGTGAGGCCCTGCGGACAGCGCTGCTGGAGCCAGCGGCGCGTGACATCGTCGTCGAGCCACGCCAGCAGCAGGTGGCCCGAGCGCACCTTGCCCGACGGCGCGGCGACCTGGCTCCAGATCACGGCCGGACCCACGCTGCGCTCCAGCGACGCGGAAATGTCGCGCAGCGAATCGCCGCCCACGTCGAACGTATCGAGCGCCTTCTCCAGCCGGCGCTTGAGATCGCCGACGTCGTGGCCCCATTCGGCGAACAGTTTCGCCAGATCGCTCTGCTCGCGCTGCAACAGGCACAACGCCCAGTGATCGAGGTCGATGAAAGTATGACGGCGCGAACGGCCCAGCACCGTGGCGTCGACCAAAGCCGCATAAGTCGTGCGGCCGAGACAGTTGAAGATACGTTCCCGATTCACGTTTAGTTCCGAAAAGATTCGTAGATAGTCAGCGTGCGCAGCGCATGATCCGGCCGCGACCACGCATCGACGCCGATGCGCATGCGCCCGACTTTCCCCGCCAGCTCAGGGCGCGTTCGTACTTCGACCTTGATGACAGGGTCGATCCTTCCGTCCACAAAGTCCGTCGCGACCGCGCATACCGCCATCACGGCCGCCGACCGGCGTTGCCAACGGTGAAACTCCTCGGCCTCGATCGGGCCGATCACGATCTCCATCGAATGCTGGACATCCCAGATCCGCGCGCCGAGCCGCCAGCCGCCCAGCCGCCGGCCGCCGCGCGGAGCCGGCGGCACCGGAATCCAGCGTCCGTGGCGCGGCAGGATCCGCAGCGGCACGCGAAAGTAGCCGGCCAGCATCCGCCGCAGGTCGCCGAGCGAGCGCCGCGGCGCGCAATACACGCCGGGAAACGCGCGCCGGCACGCTTGGGCGTCCCGATCCGGCGAGGCCTCGCCGGATCGACGAGCCGCGTTCGCGAGCGTGGTGACCCGTTCGACGAACGGATTGCGCGCACGCTCGTAGCCCAGCACCGGGTGCATCGCCGACCAGGCGCTGTAATGCAGCCACGCCAGATCGCCGCAGGCCACGTTGACGAAGCGCTCGAACGCCGCATTGCGCTCGAAACGCTTCTCCTGCATGGCGTGTTCGGTCACGTGCAACGGCAGCGGACCGAATGGCGCGAACAGGCCGAAGTGCCGCTGGGTGATCTTGACCCGCGGGTGATCGTCCGCGTCGACGAAGCGGGTCTGCTCGACCGTCACGTTCGCCACCTCGGTGCTCGCGAAGCGCATGTCGGCCGACTGCTCGATGCGCAGCCACGCGGGGCTGCGCCGCGCGCGCCGCGGCGGCCCGCCCAGTTCCCGCTCCAGCACCTCGACGCGGCGCATCAGCTCGAAGAAGGTGCGGCGTGGCGTCAGCGCCCGCTCAACGCGTGCGAGCCTCACAGCAGCCTCCCGTCGCCGACGGCCGTGTTGACGTGGGTGCTGACGGTTTCGCCGTCGAGCCGCACGATCGTCTCGATGCCGTCGTTGAGCGTCGCCGCCTCGCCGAGCGCCTGCGCCAGCACCCGGCCGAACAGCCAGCCGCCGCGGTCTGAGTGGGCGCTTTCCGCGACGTCGATCTCCACCCGCGTCGCCCGCACCAGCGCGAGCGGCGTCGCCCGGCCCGCCGCGATGAAACGCGCCCCGAGGTGCACCGAACGCAGGCTGTCGATGCGCTGGCGGTCGAGCGCGTCGTCGCGGTTGGCCGCCAGCAGCAATTGCTCGACGATGCGGGCGGTGACGTCCTGCGACTGCCCGGCCCGCAGCGCGAGCGGACTCTGGCCGAGCTGCGCGGTCGCATCCCAGCATGCCTCGACGGGCGGCGCGCCGCGCGGCGCACTGGCGGGCCACAGGCACTCGATGCGCCGCACCCCGACGGGATCGAGCAGGCTCAGCTCGGCGTCGAGCAGCGCCGACGGCCGCCAGTCGCGATCGGCCACCAGCGCCCTGCCGGTGATCGACGCGATGCCGTCCAGCTCGATGCTGTCGTCGAACGTCGAGACCGCGATCAGGTCGTGGCTCGCGAGCGGATCGAAGCGATCGCGCCGCACGCCGTCGGCGAGCAGCGCGTTCTCGCGCCGCAGGCTGTAGCGCACCGCCTCGTCGCGCGCCCCGTAGCCGCCCGTCTCCAGCACGGAACGCGCGGCGTGCGCCCGGCCGTCGCTTTCGCACACGCGCACCTCCGTCAGTCCCCATAGATGGTGGGCGGCGGGCGACATGCGGTCGACCGGAATCCATTGCTCGGTCAGGTTGGGGTCGTACGGCACCGGGTCGAAGCGCTTCGTGTACAGGTTGATCGCCGGGGTCGCGAACAGGCGGAACTGGCTCGCCTCGACTTCGCCGACGAGGCCCGTCGGCACGTGCCGCAGCGCGAAGAACAGCTCGAAGGCGCGCGCGGACGGATCGACCGCCGCGACGCGTGCGAGCACGTCGAGATAGACGCCCAGGAGGCGGGTCGGCTGCGCGAAATACTCGCGCATCAGCCGCAGGCCGGGCAGCCCGCCGAAATCAGGCGGCAGCAGCGCCTCGGCATCGTCAACGCCGGACAGGCGGATGCCCGCCGCGGGCAGCGTCAGCACCTCGTCGCCGCGCCGGGTCGGCACCACCGCGTACCAGGCGCTACTCGACGCCAGCAGCGCCTGATGCAGCGCATAGGCGCGCGGCAAGTCGCCGGCAAGGCTCAGGTGCAGCGGCGCGAAGCCGCCGTCGCCGCGCCCCAGTTCGCCAACCGTCGTCAGCCCTTCCAGCTCGAAGCGAAAACGCAGCACCGCCTGCGAAGACGCCAGTTGCTGGGCTAGTTGGGACGGCAATCCGTTCAGGCTCCGGCTGCACTCGACTTGCGCGATGCGCAACGGCAGCAAGGTCACGTCGCGCGCGGTGGAAAACGTGACGGGCAGCTTGCGCCCGGGCAGACGGGCCGAGATCAGCGAACCGCGCGGCAGCGTGCTGCCCCGGAACGCTTCCGGTGACGCCAGGTCCGGGTGAAACGCAAAACTCGAAATGGCAGGCGTGGCCGCCATGAACAACGGGCAGACCCGCCCGAGCGCTTGCTGCGCGAACTCCGCGCATTCGCGATCGAGGCGCGTCTGCACCCTTGCCGACAGATAGGCCACACCTTCAAGCAACCTCTCGACGAACGGATCGGTCACTGCATCCGGATGCAGGCCGAGCGCCGATGCGACCTGCGGGTGCTCCTTCGAAAAGCGGGCCCCCGCGTCGCGCAGCTGACGCAATTCGTCGTTGTAATGGTCCAGGAAATTCATGATCGTTCGCCGTTCGTCATTCGCCGACCAGACTGAAATAACCACTGAGATAGTCGAGCGCGAGGCTCACCCTGATTTCCGCCCCGTCGTCACGGGACAGCGTCAAGATGTCGAAATACATCGTCTGCGGCGCGTGCCGGGCGCCGCCGGCTCTCGGCTGCACCACGGTCCGCCCGCTGTCCACGCGCGGCTCGAAGCGGCGTATCACCTCGCAGATGTGCGAAGCCGTACGCACCGGATCGATCCGGGTGGCGCCGCCCAACTGCAGCGGCGGGCAACCGTAGTTCAGCACCGAATAGGCGGCCGGACTGCTGTCCGACACGCCGATCCGCGCGCCGCGCGATGCACAGTTCATCAACTCGACCAGGTGATGCCCGACGACGTCCTGGAGCGAGTCGCGACGAAACCGTCTCGACAGCTTGTTGTAGAGTGGATGCGCGCTCACATGCGTATTCCTGCGTGTCGCGCCCTAGGTCGCCACACGTCCATGGTTTGCTCGAAAAGAAAACGCGCGGCCGATCAGATCGCCGAGTTCAGCTTGAGGTCGTAGCCGGCCTTGATCACCGCGCCCATCGTGCCGTCGTTGCCCTGCTCGCGGTACTCGAACTCGATCTTCGCGAAGTTGATCTTGATCTCGTCCGTCGGCAGCACGTTGTCGACCTCGCCGCTGCCATGGCCCAGTTGCGAGAACGGCATGTTGCCGAGCGTGCGGAACGACGACACCAGCCCGCTTTCGAACGAAATCGTCAGAAACTCCTGCTGGCCCTTGCCCGACTTGCGGCAGATCAGCTTGGCGCTGGGGATGTGGTCGCCGGTCGCGCACATCAGGAACAGTTTCGGCGAGGCCTTGTTCGACACCATCCGGAACTCGAAATCCTTCATCTCGACCTTCCCCGCACCGCCGCCGCTGCCGAAGCCCCAGCGACCCGAGTTTTCTTCCGCCCACTGCCAGCTCTGGATCTGGATAAGGTTGGGATATTGCTTATCGATCGACTCGCCATCAACGCCGTCGATCTTCAGAAAATAGTCGACCAATGCTTTGGACATCCTGAGAACTCCTAATATATTTCAAGAAATGAAACAAGCTCACCATGCGTGCAACGACACCGCGCCACGACCTCCGCCACGAGGCCGTCCCGCGATCTTTCGAATCCGCCTTCCGCCGCGCGGGAGGGGCTCCACCGGCTGCCGCCGGTCAGGCGCCCGACTCCTGCTTGGTCGACGGCAGTTTCGAAACCAGCCGGAGAGACACGGTCAACCCCTCCAGCTGGAAATGGGGGCGCAGGAAAAACTGCGCGCGATAGTAGCCGGGGTTCTCCGGGATCTCGTCGACCACCACCTCGGCGGCCGACAGCGGCCGCTTCGCCTTGGTGGTCTCGCTCGAGATCGACGGATCGCCGTCGACGTAATTCATCAGCCAATCGTTGAGCCAGCGCTGTGTATCCTCGCGCGACTTGAACGAGCCGATCTTGTCGCGAACGATGCACTTCAGGTAATGCGCGAAGCGGCAGGTCGCGAAGATATACGGCAGCCGGGACGAGAGGTTGGCGTTCGCCGTGGCGTCGTCGTCCTCGTAGATCGACGGCCGGTGCACGGTCTTCGCGCCGATGAAGGCCGCGGTATCGGAATTCTTGCGGTACACGAGCGGCATCAGGCCGGATTCCGACAGTTCATGTTCGCGACGGTCCGAGATCGCGATTTCCGTCGGGCAATGCAGCTCGACCTCCTGGTCCTGCGACGGCAGCACGAATTTCGGCAGCACTTCCACCGCCCCGCCCGACTCGATGCCGCGGATCTTGGTGCACCAGCCGTAGGTCTTGAAGGCACGGGTGATGTTCGCGCCCATCGCATAGGCGGAATTCGCCCAGCAGAAATCCTCCGAGCGGTCCGGATCGACCTTTTCCTCGAAACCGAACTCCTCGATCGGCTGCGTCTTCGGCCCGTAGGGCACGCGCGCCAGGAAGCGCGGCATGGTCAGCGCGAGATAGCGCGAATCGTTGCTCTCCCGCAGACGGCGCCAGAACGCGTACTCGGTCGACGTGAAAATCTTCGAGACGTCGCGCGGATTCGACAGTTCGTTCCAGTTGTCCATCTGCAGCAGCCCCGGCGCGGCCGCCGACACGAACGGCGCGTGGGCAGCCGCCGCGATCTTCGACATCTCGGTCAGGATCGACACGTCCTGCATGCTGTGGTCGAACTGGTAATCGCCGATCAGACAGCCGAACGGCTCGCCGCCGAACTGACCGTATTCCTGCTCGTAGATCATCTTGAAGATCGGACTCTGATCCCACACCACGCCCTTGAAGCGGCGCAGCGTCTTGCCGAGGTCCGACTTCGAGATGTTCAGGTAGCGGATCTTGAGGTTCTCGCTGGTGTCGGTGTTCGATACCAGATAGTGCAGGCCGCGCCACGCGCCCTCGAGCGCCTGGAAGCGCTTGTTGTGCAGCACCTCGGTCAACTGCCCGGAGATCTTCTTGTCCAGTTCCGCGACCAGTTGCTCGATCGTCTGCGCGACATCCTCCCGGACCACGACCCGGTTGCGGCGCGCATACGTGAGCAGCGTCTCGACGGCGCTCTGGACCGCCTCGGCGGCCTCGTTGGTCCTGGGCCGGAACGAACGGCGCAGGATGTCCTTCAGGTCGTCGTCGATGCGTTCCTCGACGACGACGTGTTCGGCGGACGGTTCAAGCTGGCTGAGCGTGCTCATTTCACCTCCTGGTTCGCTTCCGGATCGCCGGACGGCCCGGCAGTGGGCGCCGGTTCGGCAACGGCGGCCTCCTCGTCCGACCATTGCGGATTCTTGAGCAGCTCGTGGATCAGATCCTCGGCCGCGGCCTTGCCGTCCATGTAGGTCAGCAATTCCTTCAGACGATTGCGCGCTTCGAGCAGCGTGGACAGTTCCGGAATGCGCCGCACCACGTCGGCCGGCTCGAACGAATCCATCGACGTGAAGGTCAGGTCGATCGGAATCAGCGTGCCGTCGTTCGTCAGGACGTTCTTCACGTGATAGCTCAGCGACGGCGCGATCTTCGCCATGCGCTCGTCGAAATTCTCCACGTCGATTTCCGAGAACCGACGATCTTCGACCGGGCCGAGCGGCTCCACGTTGTCGCCCGACAGGTCCGCCATCACCCCTGCCACGAAGGGCAGCTCGACCTTCTTCTGCGACCCGTAGATCTCGACGTCGTACTCGATCTGCACCCGCGGGGCGCGACTCTCCCCGATGAATTTCTGACCATCCTTGTGACGCACCATGCTATTCGCCCTCCTAAATTAAGAAATCCAATTACCTGGCCCCTGCCGGGCGCCCGAGCTGGGCTGCCAGCGCCGCCCCTTCCGGATAAAGCTCCGCCATGACCTCCTCGAAGCCCGCGCCCAGCATGCGCCGGACCCGCGACAGGAAGATCGGCGCCGGATGGCTCGGTTCGTGAAGCAGGAAGTATTCGACGATGCGATCGAGTGCCGCCTCCACGTCCTTTCTCGTTGCCAACTCGCCTCGAATTTCGTACACTTCGCCGCCTCGGCCCTGCTCGACGTCGCGGATCGGCAGTGCATCGTTTGCGGCGGGAGGCCCGTTCGCGCCTAATCGCGACAACGCCAGGTTCAGCAGATTCAGGACGCCCGTCACGTCGACCTGCTGCTCCGCAACACGCATTGATTCACTTATCCTCACAAAGGATTCCTGAATTTCATGCAAAAAATTCGATGCCGAGGTCCTGCTGGCAGGTTCATTGAGGATCGCACCGGCCTCTCCGTTCGCCAGTGCATTCAAAGAGATATCCGTCTCGCCGAAACAGGCACAGCCGAACTGATGCAGGAACTGATGACCCGAAATCCAGCCCAGGTGCAATGCGTGAATTTCTCCGGGCACCTCACCCGCCAACGCGCGCGGATGAATGGCATCGACCGGCAGGCTCATGATGTCGGCCAGCACCCTCACACTCTCGGCCAGCCCGGCAATCCCTCTTCTCGCCATGCACGCGCGGATGTACCAGATCGCCACGCGGATATCCTTCGCCCGCGCCAGCAGCCCCAGACAGGCTTTTTCGATCGACGTCCACTGAAACGCGCTCTCGCCTTTTCGCTGCGGTGCGTTTCCAATTGAGTCGTACTCGCAGACCGCAGCGTCGATCCGTATGAAGTCCTCGTCGAAGTCCAACCCATCGGCCGCCTGCATGGATTGCACTGGTGCACTATCGTTCATCACGATCCTCGAAATTATTCAATCCATCATGTAGGATTACTTATAACTGTACGGACAATTGCTGCAATGCATCGCCATCGGCGCGGCTGCGCCCAAAACGGCGTCAACACCTCGACGCTTGCCGCACGCGCGCCCGGCCGAATCGCGCACGACACATTCAATGCGCGAACGACGACGGCCCGCCTTGCGTATGCGAGTCCCCGTTTTAAATCAGGTCATTGTTTTTTAGGAGGTCCGCGCCCCTGGACTAATAAGCTCGCCAACCCCTGTCGCATCGCGATCAGAGGCGTCTTCCAAGCCCCGTCCATTCAAGTTATTTTGACGCGAATCAAACACCATCAAACAAAGTTTGACGGATGGCATAAACATGCCTATATTCCAATCCGTGAGCCCAAGAGACTCCGAATCGGGTTGCCTGGCGCAACGACGAAGCAATCACAAAGCTGCACAATGAGCATCGTCATATAAACCAGAGGCAATAAACCGATAGGAGACGCACGCATATCGCCACGAGCCGCTCGTATTCGAGTTGTTATTTGCTGCCAGACGCCCCCTGCAACGCCATCACCGCTTTATAAGCATGGGACATCGGCCTAATACAGACGCGATTAACCATCGCAGTCGACAAGACTGCGAGATCTTTCGCGTCAGCCAATGACTCTATTGCATATGCATCTCAGTCATGCGGCAGCATGATCGATCCATCCATGGACAACTGCATCTCCAACAAATCAAGCCAAGCCAAAGAATCATTCATTTCATGGTGTAAATATAAGCGCTCGCCACCCCCATGGCAAGCGCAAAAAATCAATGTCGATTCCCGTGTTTTGTTTCGAATAACTACTCCAATCGCACCTGCACCGGGCTCGTAACCGGTTCCAATTCTGAATAGAACCGGTTCCATCGGATACAATTGTCAAGATAGTTCAGTTTTCAAACATCAATATTTCTTATATTACCTACCAAATCGGCAGGTTTGATTTTTCATAAACAACCGAAGGCGAATAATAAACATCTGAACCGGAAAAATATTCACTCCCCGGTAGTTATAAGCAACATTTACCCCCTCAATCCCCCCATCACCTCTACGAATCAGCGATCGTCGATGCTGAATATACCGACCATCCGGTAATTTAATTTTCACGCACACCATCACTCGAACCATCCTGCAAATCCGATCCCTCTTCGTTCATATGCTTTGCACTCCACATCAATTAACCAAGACAGGAACAAACACCCTACTCTTCTCACACTGATGGATAGACATGCATTGATCCATCGAAGCACTTCGCCTTTATATAAAGCAGACCTTATTACCTGCATCTTTGATCCGAGCGCGCGTATCAATACGTACTCGCTTTATCAATCAGACAATCAAGAATCCGTATCGATGCATCGCTGTCGTACGCGTACTAGTCAACATCGCATCTTACGACTTCGACAAGGAAGCGCGGCGCGGCGACTGATGGGCTTGCGAGATCGAACGCTGCCCATTCGCCTCCGGCAGCACGTGCGCCCATTCTCGTTTATTAAAAGGATACCGAAGCAATTCAATCCAATTCGCGTCATGCTGTCCGCCGCCTCGATCGCAACAAGAACGCCGCGAGCGTGCAAACGACCATCGCCGCGCCGGCGATCAGGAACGTATCGCTGTAGGCCATCAGCAAGGCCTCGCGCATCACGCGTTGATTGATGAGACCCAGCGCCGCCTCGCGCAACCCGTGCGTCGCCGCGCCGGGCAGCGCGTCCGCGCGCGGCAGGTGCCGGCCCGACAGCACACGCTCCAGCAGCGCCATGCGCTCCTGGAACGCACCCGCGTAAGACGACACCCATTCTCCGATCCGCATTGCGTGCAGCTTCTGGCGCTCCACCACGATCTGGCTCGCGATCGCGATGCCGATCGCTCCGCCGACATTGCGCACCATGTTGAACACGCCGGCCGCCGAGCCGATCTGGTTTTTCTCGATACCCTCGACCGCCATCACGCCCAGCGCGATCACGACGAAAGTCTGGCCGACTCCACGCACGATCAGCGACGGAACAATCACGTTCGCGGCGGCGTCCGCATCGAGATGGATGTTCATCAGGCAGCCGAGCGCGACGCACGCGAAGCCGAGGATGATCAGCACGCGCGGGCTCGTGCGCCGCATCAGCGGCGGCGTGGCAAACGACATCGCGAACTGCACGAGGCCATACGGAATCATCGTCATGCCGATGTCGCGCGCGCTGTAGCCGTGCAACTGGGCAAAGTAGTTGGGCACGAGGAACACCACGCCGAACACCACCGCGCCGAACAGGAACTGCATGAGGCTCGCGATCCCGAAGTTGTAACGACCCAGTAGACGCAGGTTGATGAACGGCTCCGCGCGCCGCAGCTCGATCGCGACGAACGCGGCGAGCCCGAGCGCCGCGACCACCGACAGGACGACGATCTGCTCCGACGCGAACCAGTCCTTGCGGCCGCCCTCTTCCAGCACGATCTGCAAGGTGCTCAAACCGAGCGCCATGGTCGCGATGCCGAACCAGTCGGCACGCCGCAAACGTCCCAGTTCGAGCGGCACCGGCCGGATCGCCCAGCCGATCGCCGCGATCAGCGCGAGCGCGGGCGGAATCTGCAAATAGAAGATCCAGCGCCACGAATACATGTCGGTGAGCCAGCCGCCGAGCGATGGCCCGGCCGCCTGCGCGACGTTGTTCGCGATCGAGAACAGCGCCATCCCGAACGGATGGCGCGACGGCGGCAGTTCGCTCACGATCAGCTGAAACGACAGCGGGATCAGCACCCCGCCGAACGCGCCCTGCAGCGCACGCGCGGCGATCATCGTCGAGATCGACGGCGCGACCGAGCATGCGAGCGAAAACGCCAGGAACCCCGACGCCCCCACGAGCAGCACGCGCCGCGCCGAGAACACCGACACGAGCCAGCCGGTCAGCGGGATCACGATGATCTCCGCGACCAGATAGGCGGTCGTGATCCACGAGCCCTCCTCGAAACTCGCGCCGAGCGAGCCGCGGATATCCGGCAGCGACGCGTTCGTCACATGCACGTTCATGCCGGCCATGAAGCAGCCGAATACGCCGCCCAGCACGGCCACCCAGGCCCGGACCGAGACCGTCTCGGCGCGCGCGTCCGTCCCCGCCGCGCTCATGCGCCACCGCCCGACGCGACGCGCGTGTCGACGCGCGCAGTCACGGACATTCCCGCGCGCAGCCCAAGCTCGCCCGCCGTCCGGTCGAGCCGGATCTTCACCGGGATCCGCTGCACGATCTTCGTGAAATTGCCGGTCGCATTGTCCGGCGGCAGCAGCGCGAACTCCGCGCCCGAGCCCGGCGACAGGCTCGCCACGGTTCCGCGCAGCGCGTGGCCCGCATAGGTGTCGACGTCCACTTCGACCGGCTGGCCGACCCGCATCGCGCCCAACTGCGTTTCCTTGAAGTTCGCGACGACATACACCTCGCGCAGCGGCACCAGCGCGAGCAGCGGCATGCCGGTTTCCACGTACTGCCCCGGTCGCACCGTGCGCTGCCCGATTACGCCGTCACGCACCGCGCGGATCACCGTGTGCTCCAGGTCCAGCTGCGCAAGGCTCAGCGCCGCGCGGGCGGAGACCAGTTGCGCCTCGGCCTGCGCGATCGCCGCCGCGCGCTGGTCGCGGCGCTTGCGCAGCACCGTCTGTTCGTCGCGCTGCACGCGCTGCCCGGCCTGCGTCCGCAACAAGTCCGCACGCGCCTTCAACGCATCGGCGCGCGCCTGTTCCCAGCGCTGGCTGCTCGCCGCGTCCTCGTCGTGCAGGGCCTGGTAGCGGCGCGCGTCGGCGTCGCGCCGTACGGCTTCCGCCTGCGCGGCGGCCGTCTCCGCACCCGCCTGTTCGATCAGGCCGCGTTGCTGGCCCAGTTGCGCGTCGAGCGTGTCGGCCGCCGCGCGCTCCGCCGCCAGCGTCGCGGCGGCCGCGTCGACGGCCGCCTGCGCGCGGACCGCCTTCGCGCGATAGTCGCGATCGTCGAGCGTCGCCAGTACGTCGCCGCGCCGCACCGGCTGGTTGTCGTCCACCGCGACGCGCGCGACATAGCCCGCGACGCGCGGGCTGACCGTCACCACGTCGGCGCGCACGTAGGCGTCGTCGGTGTACTCGATGAAGCGGCCCACGCGCCACCAGTGCGTACCGTAGGCGACGGCAGCCAGCATCAGGCCGGCCGCGCCGACGATGATCCAGTTTCGTTTGGACGCGCGCGCGGCGCGTTCGGGTGCGACAGTCGTACTCATGATCGATGACGGTATCGGAAGGAAATCGGACCGGCGCCCGTGCGCCGGCTGGAATGACGGTGACGACGGCCGTTACGGCTGCGCCTGCCAGCCGCCGCCGAGCGCGCGGAACAGCGCCACCTGATCGGCCGCCACCGTCTGGCTCGACGCGGCCAGCTCGGCGTCCAGCGCGACGAGGCTGCGCTCGGCGTCGAGCACGTCGAGGAAGTCGAGCGCGCCCGCGCGGTAGTTCAGCTCGGCGAGCCGGAACGCGCGGGCGCCGGCCTCGCGCGCCTCGGCCAGCGCGCCGCGCCGCGACCATGCCGCGCCGTACTGCGCGAGCGCCTGCTCGACCTCGCGCAGCGCGAGCAGCACGCGCGCGTCGAACGCCGCATCGGCGGCGACGCTGTCGGCGCGCGCCGCGCCGAGCTAGGCGCGGCTCGCGGCACGATTCGGAAAGCGCCAGCGGATCAACGGCCCGACGCCCCAGCTCAATGCATAGGGATCGCCGAGCGACGTGGGGCCGCCCGTGGTCGACAGCAGGTCGACCGACCCGCCGAGCACGATCGACGGATACTGCGCCGCGCGCGCGACGCCGACCCGCGCGCGGGCCGCCGCGAGCCGCTGTTCGGATTCGCGCAGATCGGGCCGGCGTCGCAGCAGCAGCGCGCCGTCGCCGACCGGGAACGGCCGGGCCAGCGTCGGCGTCGTCACGCAGCGGGCCGCATCGGGCGGAAACGCGGCGGGCGGCCGGCCGGTCAGCACCGCCAGCTCGTAGAGCGCCGCCTGCCGCTCGCCGCGCAGCGCCGGCAGCGCCGCGCGGGTCTCGTCGGCGAAGCTCCGGGCGCGCGCCAGCGCCATCCCCGACACGAGCCCGCGCGCCCGCTGCCTGCCGGTCAGACCAGCGACCCGCTCGGCCACCGCGAGCGAGCGCTCGGCCACACCGATCCGTTCGCCGTATGCGCACACCCGCGTATAAGCCGCCGCCGTATCGGCCGCCACCGCGACCCGCATCGCATCCGACGCCGCGCGCGCGGCGTCGGCGTCGGCGCGCGCGGCGGCGCTCAGGTTCCGGACCCGCCCCCACAGATCGACCTCCCACGACAGCGCGAACGACGGCGCGTAGCCCCAGCGGGTGTCGGCGGCCGACTGTCCGCGCGCGGCGGCGACGATCTGGTCAGGCGCATGCTGGCCGTAGTCGACGCCGAACCCGAGCGTGGTGTCCGGCAGGCGCGCGGCATCCGCTTGCGCGAGCAGCGAGCGCGCCCGCGCGACATTCGCGGCCGCCACTTTCAGGTCGAGGTTCGCGGTCAGCGCGTCATGCACCAGCCGGTCGAGCACCGGATCGTCGTAGAGCCGCCACCATGCATCGGCGGGCGTATCGGCCGAAATGGGCGCGCCGGACATGGCGTCGAACGAAGCGGCGGCGGCCGATGCCGCCGTGAGCGGGCGCGGCCCGGGCGGCGCATCGACCGCGCAGCCGGCCAGCGCGGCCGCGAGCGCAGCGGCGCTGGCGATGCGCGCCGCGCGGCGGCGGCGTGACGGATGGCGCAAGCCAAGCGAAGACACATCGCGAATCATCTGAACCTTCGGAATCGAACCCATGATGGCGTTCATGGTAAGGTTGCGCCCCCAGGTTGATCTCCCGCGCACTACGCATTCATCGTCGCGAAATGGACAGTTTCTTTCTCTCACTCGAGCAACAGGAAACGGACCGGCAGGTCGCCGTGGTCGCGTCCGACACGCCTGCGGGCACCTCGTATCCGCCGCATGCGCATCGTCACGGTCAGTTGATCCACGCGATCTCGGGCGTGATGGTGGTGCACGCGGACGGTGGCCGCTGGGTCGTGCCGACAGGCCGCGCGGTCTGGGTGCCGCCCGGCGTCTCGCATGCGATCGACGCCGCCGACGCGGTGCGGATGCGCACCGTGTTCGTCGGCCCGCGCGCGCGCGCCGGCCTGCCCGACGCCTGCCGGGTGATCGCGGTGAGCACGCTGCTGCGCGAACTGATCGTGACGGCCGGCGCGCTCGCGGCCGACTGCGACCCCACGCACCGCGCGGGCCGGATCCTCGCGCTGATCCTCGACGAGATCGAGATCGCCCCACCGCTGTCGCTGCACGTGCCGATGCCGCGCCACCCGGTGCTAGCCGCGCTGTGCACGCGCTTCATCGCCGCGCCGGCGGCGTCGACGGCGCTCGTGGAATGGGCCGACGCCGCGCACATGAACACGCGCACCTTCTCCCGCGCGTTCAAGCGCGAGACCGGCATGACGCACGGCGCATGGTGCCGCCATGCGCGGCTCCTGCTGAGCCTGCCGCGCCTCGCGGCCGGCGTGTCGATCCTCACGCTCGCGCTCGAGCATGGCTACGACAGCCCCAGCGCATTCGCGGCGATGTTCCGCCGCACGCTCGGGGTCGCGCCCAGCGAGTATTTCCGGTCCCGCTGAGCGGCAGGCTGTACCGCGTACCGCCCTCACCGCGTCACCATGCAAATACATTGAGCGCCAAGGTGCGCGCAGGCCTGCGTACACCCACCCCCGGGGTTCGTTGAGCAACGCGGCGGCAAAGTGTCGCCGATCCCGTGGAAGTCTTGGCTGAGCCGCCTTCGCTCAACGCACCGCCCTCACCGCGTCACCATGCAAATGCATCGAGCGCCAAGGTGCGCGCAGGCCTGCGTACACCCACCCCGGGTTCGTTGAGCAACGCGGCGGCAAAGTGTCGCCGATCCCGTGGAAGTCTTGGCTGAGCCGCCTTCGCTCAACGCACCGCCCTCACCGCGTCACCATGCAAATGCATCGAGCGCCAAGGTGCGCGCAGGCCTGCGTACACCCACCCCCGGGGTTCGTTGAGCAACGCGGCGGTCAAAGTGTCGCCGATCCCGTGGAAGTCTTGGCTGAGCCGCCTTCGCTCAACGCACCGCCCTCACCGCGTCACCATGCAAATGCATCGAGCGCCAAGGTGCGCGCAGGCCTGGGCGCACCCACCACGGACTCTCGTTGAGCAACGCGGCGGTCAACGCCTCGCCAATCCGATGGAAGTCGTAGCTGAGCCATCCGTGCTCAACGCACCGCCCTCACCGCGTCATCACGCGAATGCATCGAGCGCCAAGGTACGCGCAGGCCTGCGTAGCCCCACCCCGGGGCTCGTTGAGCAACGTGTCGCATAGCCTCGCCGATCCAGTGAGCGCCATACCTGTGCCACCTTCGCTCAACGCGCCGCCCTCACCGCGTCATCACGCGAATGCATCGAGCGCCAAGGTGCGCGCAGGCCTGCGTAGCCCCACCCCGGGGCTCGTTGAGCAACGTGTCGCATAGCCTCGCCGATCCAGTGAGCGCCATACCTGTGCCGCCTTCGCTCAACGCGCCGCCCTCACCGCCTCACCACGCGAATGCATCCAACGCCAAGGTATGCGCAGGCCCACGCGCCGCCGCCCCAGGCTCGTTGAGCAACGCGGCGGTCAAGGCCTCGCCGATCCGGTGGAAGTCATGGCTGAGCCGCTCGCGCGGACGCGGCAGCGTCACCTCGACGATCTCCGCGATGCGTCCCGGCCCCGCCTGCATCACCACGATCCGATCGGCGAGGAACACGGCCTCGTCGACATCGTGCGTGACGAGCAGCGTCGTGATCCGCTCGCGCTCGCGGATCGCCAGCAATTCGCGCTGCAACTGCTGGCGGGTCAGCGCGTCGAGCGCGCCGAACGGCTCGTCGAGCATCAGGATGCGCGGGCTCGCGACCAGCCCGCGCGCGATCGCGACCCGCTGCGCCATGCCGCCCGACAACTGGTGCGGCAGCGCATCCTCGAAGCCTTGCAGGCCGACGAGCCGGACCGCCTCCGCGACACGCCGCGCCGCCTCGTCGCGCCGCAGTCCCTGCGCGGCGAGGCCGAGCCCGACGTTGCGCGCGACCGACAGCCACGGAAACAGCCGAGGCTCCTGGAACACGATGCCGCGTTCCGCCCCGATCCCGTCGATGCGCCGGCCATCGACGCGGATCTCGCCCGCGTAATCGGTATCGAGGCCCGCGAGCAGGCGCAGCAGCGTCGATTTCCCGCAGCCGCTCGCGCCGACGATCGCGACGAACTCGCCGTCGGCGATATCGAGCGAAAAGCCGCGAATCGCCTCGTGCGGCCGCCCGCCCACCTCGAAAGTCTTGCCGACGTCGCGCAGCGCGACGGCGGGATGTGCTTCATGCATGACGATCTCCTGGTTCATGATCGCGCCCGCTCAGCGCGCGCCGGCCGGTTCGGACACGAGCGCGATCCGGGCGTAGCCGGCCGCGTGGATTTCGCCCATCGCCTCGATCACGCGCCCATAAGGCAGGCCCTTGTCGCCGCGGATCTCGATGCGCCGCGATGCATCGCCGCCGGCTTCGCGCGCGAGCGTGGGCACGAGCTGCGCGGCGGACACTTCGGTCTTGCCGACGAACACCCGGCCGTCGCGGTCGAGGCTCACCGCGAGCGGCGGACGATCCTCGTTCAGCGCGGGCGCCTGCGCCTGCGGCAAGTCGACCTTCACGCCCTGCGCCATCAATGGCGCCGCCACCATGAACACGATCAGCAGCACCAGCATCACGTCGACGAACGGCGTGACGTTGATCTCGCTGACGGGCGCCGCGCCGCCGCGCGCATGCGATGTCGCGGGGAGCCGCGCGGCCATGTCACGCCCCTCCCGTCGCGGCCTGCACGCCGATCGGCAGGCCCGCCTCGCGACCGGCCGGGCGCGCCGGCGCAGACGCCGCCGGTGCCGCCGCGACGGCCGCACCGCCATCGCGCGCCGGCGCAGGTTCGAGCGGCTCGGCGTCGATCGCCGCGTCGCCCGCCTCCAGCTGGCGCGACAGCCGCACCTCGACGAGTCCGGTCAGCGTGTCGAGCCGGTTCGCATAGGCGTTCAGGTCGCCCGACGCGCGGTTGTACGCGACCACGGCGGGAATCGCCGCGACCAGCCCGAGCGCGGTGGCGAACAGGGCCTCCGCGATGCCGGGCGCGACCACCGCGAGGCTCGTGTTGTTGCTCGCCGCGATCCCCTGGAATGCGTTGATGATCCCCCACACCGTGCCGAACAGCCCGACGAACGGCGCGACCGAGCCGACCGTCGCGAGCACCGGCAAGCCGCGTTGCAGGTGTTCGATTTCCACCCCGCGCGCAATCGCGCCGACGCGTGCGAGCCGCTCTTTCAGGCTGTCGCGGCCGGACGCGCCGTGTTCGAGCCCCTGCCGCCAGGTCTCGCGCCATTCGGCCGCGAGCGCGCGATAGACGCGCGCGAACGGATCGTCGGGACTCGCCTCCAGCAGGCGCGCGAGCGCGACCAGCGGTTCGCCCGCGTGCAGCGCGGCGAGCCAGCGCGCGGCGCGGCGCTGCAACGCGCGAAAGCGCCATAGCTTGTCAGCGATCACGCCCCAGCTGGCCACCGAGGCCAGCGCGAGCAGCACCATGATGGCTTTGACGAGCAGATCCGCCTGCGCGAACAGCTGCAGCGGCGACACATGAGCGGCAACTTGGATCGGTTGCATCGCGATTCTCCTGTTGATTGAACGGTTTCAGTCGGTCAGTTGGTAGGCGATCACGCCGGCCAGCAAGTAGGCGCTCGCGCCGAGATCGGGCGGTTTAGGAAACGGTGCGGCGGCCTTGATCGCCTCGCGCGCCGCGGCGTCGAGATCGTCGTTGCCGGACGGCGTGATATCGACGCGCTGCACGCGGCCGTCGGCGTCGAGCGCGAGGCGGTAGGCCACGCGCCCTTCCTCGCGGCGCAGCCGCGCGGCGCGGGGATAGCTGTCGGCTGCGTAGCGATTGACGCGCTCGAACACCTTCGTCACGTAATCGCTCGGGATGCCCGCCATCCCGAGCGTGTGGGGCACTGAACGCGTGGCGGGCGGTGCGGCGGGCGCTTCGGCCGGCGTCGCCGCGCTCGTGGCCGCGCCGACCGGCGCGGCTGACGACGGCGCGATGGATGCGGGCGACGAGGTTGCGGGCGCAACGGTCTTTGCTTGCGCTTGCGCTTGCGCTTGCGCTTGCGCTTGCGCCTGCGCCTGCGCCTGCGCCTGCGCCTGCGCCTGCGCCTGCGCAGCGCCAACGCGATGCGACGGCGCCGCGACAGGCGCGCGCCTGGCTTGCTGCTGCACAACCGGCGACGGCGCGGCCAGTGCGACTGGCGGCCTGGCCGGCTCCGGCGGCGCGAACGTCAGCGCGATGGTGCGCTCGCGCGGCGGCGGGCCCGGCTGCGTGGAGGCGAACCACAACGCTCCGAGCACCGCGCCATGCAGCGCGATCGAGATTGCCGTGCCCGCACAGCTCCGCACCGGCCGGCCGACGGGCGAGACCTGCCTGTTCGCACGCGGCGCGCCGAACCCTGCGAATGTCGTCACGAGATCCTCCGTTGGAAGCGTCGAGTCCGCCCAAGGTCCGCCGTCACGCGTCCTGCGCGAACACGCGCTGCGCGCCGTCCTGGACGCCGTTGTCGATCACATAGCGCTCCCAGTGCGCGAGCAGCGCATCGAGACGCGCGGGCTCCGCGTCCGCGAGATCGCGGGTTTCGCCCGGATCGCGCCCGAGGTCGTACAGCTGCCACGCGCCGGGGCCGACCGGCTCCGGAATGAACACCGCCTTCCAGTCGCCCTGCCGCACCGCGCGCATGCCGAACAATTCCCAGCCCGTCACATGCTCGGCGTCGTGCACCTGCTGCGCCTCGCCGCGCAGATGCGCGACCAGCGACGCCCCCTTCGGCGCCTCGACCTCGCGCCCGCGATACGCGCGACCCGGATGCGCGACGCCCGCGAGTTCCAGCACGGTCGGCACCACGTCCATCACGGTCGAGAACGCATCGCTGATCGCGCGCCGCGCGAACGTCGGATAGTACGCGAACGCGACCACGCGAATCCCGCCCTCGGTCGTGAACGCCTTGTAGAGGCGCGACGGCGCGGTGGCCGCCTGCGCCCAGCGCGGGCCGTACCACACGTAGGAATTGGCGCGCCCGACATTGTCGAGGCGGTTGTCGTAGTAGTCGCGCAGGAACTGTTGGAGATTCGGCCCGAACACCGGCAGCGCTTCGAGCAGCGCGCCTTCCGCGCCGTTGTCCGACAGAAACAGCACGAAGGTGTTGTCGAACTCGCCGTTCGCCTTCAGGTAGTCGATCACCCGCCCGACGTTCCAGTCGAGCCGCTCGACCATCCCCGCGTACACCTCCATGGTGCGCGCCGAAAACGCGCGCTCGTCGGGCGTGAGCGCCGCCCACTCGGGATTGCGCGCCACCACCGGGTGCGCATCGACGTCCGCGTCGAGCAGCCCCAGCGCGCGCTGCCGTTCGAGCCGCGTTTCGCGCAGCGCGTCGGGGCCGTCCGCATAGCGGCCGCGATAGCGTTCGACCACCTCGGCGGGCGCCTGCAGCGGCCAGTGCGGCGCGGAGAACGGCAGGTACGCGAAGAACGGGCGGCCGTCGTCCGGGCGCTCGCCGAGGTACTGGAGCAGCTTGTCCGCGAAACTGTCGGACGAGTAGAAGTCGTCGGGCAGCGCGCCGACGAAGGCGTCGTCCTCGACATACAGCGAACGCGTGCTGCGCATCAGGCGCGGTTGCTCGGCGTCGGCCTCGACCGGCTCGAACCCATAGTGATTGGCCGCGCCCGGCAGCAGCGCGAACGAGCGCTCGAAGCCGCGCGCGGCCGGCGCGCGGTCGAGTGTCAGGCCCAGGTGCCACTTGCCCGCCATCGTCGTGAAATAGCCGGCGTCGCGCAGCAGTTCCGGCAGCGCGACCACGCGGTCGTTCAGGTAGCCCTCATAGCCGGGCTTGCCTTGCAGGGCGGGCGACAGGGCCTCGGCCATCGTGCCGATCCCGGCCACGTGATGATCGGTGCCCGTGAGCAGCATCGAGCGGGTCGGCGAGCAGGCCGAGGCGGTGTGGAAATCGGTGAAGCGCACGCCCGCATGGGCGAGCGCGTCGAGGTTCGGCGTGGCGATCTCGCCGCCGAACGCGCCGAGATCGGAAAAGCCGAGATCGTCCGCGACGATCACGAGAAAGTTCGGTCGGGACGCCGGCGTGCGGCGCGAAACAGGCTCAGTCATGGCATTCCTGGTCAGTGAACGAAACAGAAAATGAAATACGATGCGACGACGGCGCGCTCAACGCGGCCCCCGCCAACGGGTCGCGGCGGCCTCCAGCCGGCCGCCAAGCCAGCCGAACGTCGCGCCCAGCGCGCCGACCACCACGGCCGCGCTGAGCAGCCGATCCATGCGGAACAGCTGTTGCGCGTCGAGCATGAAGCTGCCGATGCCGACGCCGGACGGCATGAAGTACTCCGCGCCGATCGCGCCGAGCCACGCATAGACGAGCGCGAGCCGCAGCCCGGCGAACAGGCCCGGCGCGATCTGCGGCCACACCAGCAGGCGCAGCCGCTGCCCGCCCGAGAGGCGCAGCGCGCGCGCCACCTCGGCCAGCTGAGGCGACTGGCCCTCGACCGCGCGCGTCGCGGCGACCAGCATCGGAAAGAACGCCGCCAGCGCGACGAAGATCACTTTCGACAGATCCTCGATGCCCGCCCAGGCGGTCAGCAGCGGAATCCACGCGAAGATCGCGACCTGCCGCAGCGCCGCGAGCGTCGGTCCCGCCAGACGGCGCAACGGTCCGCTCAGGCCCAGCGCGAGGCCGAGCAGCACGCCTGCCGCGACGCCGAGCGCGAGCCCCTCGGCTGCGCGCAGCAAGGTGTGCGTGAGCGGCACCGGCAGCGCGCCGCTCGCCAGATCGCGCCATGCGCTCAGGAGCACCGTGCGCGGCGCGGGCAGGAGCCGCGCGTCGACCCAGCCGGCCCGCGACGCGACCGCCCACGCCGCGAACAGCGCGAGCGGCAGCCATGCCCCCTGGAGCGCGGCGAACGCGCCCCGCCGCGCCGCGCGCGGATGCTCGGCGAGCGCGCCGCGCGGCCAGTAGACGAGGCGATGCTCGATCCGCCCGAGCGCGTGGTCCATCGCGAAGCCGGTCAGGCCGATCACGGCGATGCAGACGAACACGATGTCGAGCTGGAACATCTGCCGACCCCACACCATCAGGTAGCCGATCCCCTCGGACGACGCGAGCAGTTCGACCGCGATCAGCGTGAGCCAGCCCTGCGCGAGCGCGATGCGCAGCCCGGTCATGAACGGCGGCAGCGCGGCGGGCACGATCAGCCGGCGCAGCGTCGCGCCGCGCGACAGGCGCGCGACGGCCGCGATCTCGCGCAGACGCGGCGGCACCCCGCGCACGCCGAGCTGGGTATGGATCGCGACCGGCACCAGCACGGCCTTGAAGATCAGCGCGATCTTCAGCGCCTCGCCGATGCCGAGCACCACCATCAGCAGCGGCAGCCACGCGAGCGTCGGAATCTGCGCGAGCGCATAGAACAGCGGCGCGAGTGCGCGGTCGACGCGCCGCGACGCGCCCATCCACGCGCCGAGCAGCGCCCCGCCAAGCACGCCCGCCGCGAACCCGCTCGCGAGCCGCGCCAGGCTCGTCGCAAGCTGGGCGAACAGGTTGTCGGCCGCCAGCTCCAGCGCGGTGCGCCACACCAGCCCCGGCGCGGGCAGGATCTGCGGCGACATCCACTGGCGCTGCGTCGCGTACCACCAGAGCGCGCCGATCAGCACCGGCAGCGCCGCGCCGGACAGCGCGCGCCAGCGCCCGGCGCGGGCGCGGCGGCCCGCGGCGCGCTGCAGCGTGCGCGCGCTGAATGCCCCGGTGCGGCGCGACGCGGCCGGTGCGCCGGCCAGCGGCCATGCGGAGGAAACGGAACGGCTCGATCTCATGACGGGCTCTCCCGGGTCAGAAGTCGTAGCGCAGCGTCGCGCCGAACATCCGCTCGTCGCCGACCGACGCCGTGTAGGCGCCGTTGTAGCTCGCGAACGAGGCGAGGTAGTAGCGCTTGTCGAGCAGGTTGCGCACCCACAGCGACAGGTCCCATTAAAGAGCTTCATGGTGTCGTGCGCTCCGATGGGGTGGAAAAACGCCGCTCAGGCGGCTTTCGTCGCGACGGCGGCCGGGTTCGGCTCGCGCAAGCGGGTCACGCTGCGGCGGCCGTCGACGCTGACCGGCACATCGCCCGCGAGCGTCACGCGGCGCACCACGCGATGCGCATCGCCGTAGTCATTGACCGCGTAGTGCTGGGTCGCGCGGTTGTCCCAGATCGCGACGTCGCCCGCCTGCCAACGCCAGCGCACGATGTTTTCGAGGCGCGTCACGTAGCCTTGCAGCAGTTCGAACAGATGCGCGGAGCCGCTCGGCGTCACGCCGACGAAATGCTTGAGGAAGTGGCCGAGGATCAGCGTCTTCTCGCCGGTTTCCGGATGCACGCGCACGACCGGATGCTCGGTCTCGTAGCGGGTCGACACGAACACCTCGCGGTAGCGCTTGAGCGCCTCGGCATCGCGCCCGGCCTCGCCCACGCGCGCATGGGTCGCATAGTCGTATTCGTTGCTGTGCACCGCCCACAAGGTGTCGGCGAGCGCCTTCAGCGGCGGCGGCAGATCGTCGTAGGCGCTCGCCGTATTGGCCCACACGGTGTCGCCGCCGACCTCGGGAATCGTCACGCCGCGCAGGATCGACGCCTGCGGATAGGCGTCGACGAAGGTCACATCGGTGTGCCACGAATTCGCGCGGCCGCCGCGATGCGAATCGAGTTCCAGCAGATACGCGGTGCCGTCGACGACCGGCACGGTCGGATGCGCGATGGGATCTCCCAGGCGCTTCGCGAAGGCTTCCTGCCCGACGTCGTCGAGATGCGTCTGGGCGCGGAAAAAAATCACCTTGTGCTTGAGCAGCGCGGCGCGGATCGCGTCGAGCGTCGTCTGTTCGAGATCGCCGGACAAGCGGACGCCGCGGATCTCGGCGCCGATGCGGCCGGTGACCGGATGGATGTCGAGCGAATTCGAGGCGGCAAGGCTGAGCGTGGTCATGATGCGGATTCCTCTATGAGTGAAGGACGGCACAAGGCCGGCGCGCCGCGATGGCGCGCAGGACGAACATGGAACGGAACGGATCGAGAGAGACCGGCGCGGCGGCGCCGGACGGCGAGCGCGAAGGCTCAGCGACAGCGGCGACCGTGTCGCGGCGTGTGCGGCGCGCGGATCGGGGCAGGCAACGGGATGAAGGCGTTCGGCACGTCGGGAGTCCGGTCTGGATCAGGTGTTGGAATGCATTATTGGCGGACCGGACGCGCCGAATCTATCGCGCGTTGGACATTTGACAGAAGATGTTGGCATACCGTTATGGCGGACGGCGTGCAAACCTCAGCGGGATTCGTGCGCTGGGGCGGAACGGGCCGCGCCGCTGAAATCGTGAGTGCGCGGGTCGCCGGACGGCGGCCGCGTTCAACCTGCGCTTTCGCCCATCGTCGCGGCATCATGGAGAAAGATCCGGGAGACCGCCTGCGCGCCCGCGCACCGTTCAAGGCTGGAGAAGCAGGCGCAAGCCGACCAGGAGGCCGGCTGCCGTGCGTTCCTTGCTCGCGCGCCCCGCCCGCGCGACGACATCGATCGCCGTCAAGCCGTCAAGCGGGGCATGTATCGGATGGCGGCGCTCATGCGCAGGCGGACCCGTGCGGCGGCCTCGCCAATCGCCACGCATGCGGGCAGGAACGGGATCAGAACGATACGCCGGGACGACGCGGGTTTCAGCGCGCTCGACACGGGACGACGACCGTCCCAGGCCGCGCCGTCGAACGCGAGCGCCGCCTTCGACGCAGGATTCCCGAGCGGATCGAACGGTGGCGGAGCGGGCAACGCGCGCGACATGAGCCGTCCCATCGGCATCGCCGAGTCGCGCCGGACGCAGCGGACACAATAGAAGGATGGCGTGCGGAAATGGCCTGCGAAACGCCCCTCCCCGGCCGGCCTGCTACTCGTCCCGCTCGCTGATCGCCCGCAACGCCTCCAGATCGAGAATCGTGATCCGGCTGTACTGCGCGTCGATCACGCGCTGCTGCACGAGCCGGCGCACTTCCTTGTTCACGCTCTGCCGCGACGCCACCAGCAGCGACGCGAGATCCTCCTGCGACAGCCGGATCGTCAGCTCGATGCCGCGCGGCGTCGCCTGCCCATGCCACTCCGCGAGCACGAGCAGCTGATCGGCGAGCCGCGCGCGGAACCCCGACAGCGCGCGCTTGCCGATGCGCCGGTGCAGCGCGCGGCTGCGCATGCAGATCAGGTCGAGCACGCCGCGCATCAGGCGCGGCTCGCGCGCGAACTGCTCGAACAGCGCGGCGCGGGAGATATGGAACAGCGTGGTCGGACCATGCGCGCGCTGGTCGTGCATCGAACCGCCGCCGTCGATCACGGGGATGAAGTTGATGACCTCGTTCGCCCACATGTACACGGCGACCGCGCGCGCGCCGGACGCGCTCGTCCAGCTCATCTCGATCGCGCCCGACAGCACCACCTGGATATCGTCGCAGGGCGCGTCGCGCGCGAAGATCAGCTCGCCCGGCATCCAGGTGCGCAGCCGCCCGGTATCGCACAGCGCATCGATCGAGTGCGCGGGCCAGTCGCGCAGGCAGGGATTGGCCGTGAAGGCCGCATGGATCGCGCGGCGCGTGCCCGGGTCGAGCGAACGGCCGTCGCGGTACGGCGTGAACGGCAGGGCCGCGCGCGCGGGCGCGCCGCTGCGAGCGGGCAGGACTGCTTCGGTGAATACGCTCATGGAGACGCCGGCACGTTGCGCGTAGGGACAATCCGTCCGATCTAACCAGCGTTCCGCGCCCGCGTAAAAGACTTCTTTTTTATGTGCTTATCACCCGCGCCCGGTCACTCGTCGATCAGGAAGCGCTCCCGCTCCTGCCCGACGATCCAGGCGGGCGCGCGGCCCCGGCCCGTCCAGGTGGCGCCCGTCTTCGGATCGCGGTAGCGCGGCTTCGGGCGCTGCTCGTCCTTCTTCGGCCGCCCCAGGCGGGGCGGAAACAGATCACGCTGCGTCAGCCCGTAGTCGGCGATTTTTTGCCGAATTTCGGTGACCACGGCTTGCAGCTCCGCATCCCTCGCTACTCTCGCCTGCCGCGTCAAATCATTCAGTCTGGCGAGCAATTCCTTGTATGTTGCCATTACCCATTCCCCGTATGAATCCGACAACCCCGGCCCGCGAGCATCAAAACCATGCCTGTTGTTTGAATGATTTTTATTCCGCGGTCAGGATTCAGTTATCATATCCGAAATAGGCCAATGTGGCCTATTTTGATTCAGCAGGGAGCATTCGCCCATGCTCCCGTCCATTCACCATCCTCGCTATGTCATCCTCCGCACCCACCTGCGGGCGCTGAGGAGAGCAGCCGGCCTGACCCAGACGCAGCTCGCGGAGCGCCTGCGGATCGACCAATCCTATCTATCCAAGATCGAACGTGGCGAACGCTACGTCGACATCCTGTTCTATCTGGACTGGTGCCGCCATTGCGGCGTGGCACCCGGCGACGCCGTCCTCGAGTTAATGGATGCAGGCGGTTGAGTTCACATGAAATGAAACAATACTCAACCGAATTTCAATATGAATTTCTTTGCGGATCAGCCAAAGGATCATTACTGACTTCAGGTTGATTTTTTGGCATACCTGATACCAATTACTTTGGAAATGCCATTGAATGCGCGGCACCCGCCCGGGACGCCGCGCGCGATCGCCGGATCAGGCGACGCGGAACTGGCCCACCGTCGTGGCCAGCGCATTGGCCTGGGTCTGGAGCGCGGCCGCCGCCGCGGTCGACTGTTCGACGAGCGCCGCATTCTGCTGGACCATCTCGTCGAGCTGCGTGACCGCGCGGTTGACTTCCTGGATGCCGCGCGTCTGCTCGTTCGCCGCGTGCGTGATCTCCGAGATGATGGTCGTCACGTTCGAGACGTTGGTCACGATCTCGTTCATCGTCTGCCCGGCCTGGCGCACCTGGCTCGATCCCGCCCCCACGCTCTCGACCGTCGATTCGACCAGCACCTTCACCTCGCGGGCCGCCTGCGCGCTGCGCTGCGCGAGGCTGCGCACCTCCGCCGCGACCACCGCGAAACCGCGGCCCTGCTCGCCCGCGCGCGCCGCTTCGACGGCCGCGTTCAGCGCGAGGATGTTGGTCTGGAATGCGATGCCGTCGATCACGCCGATGATGTCGCCGATGCGGCTCGACGCCCCTTCGATCTTCTCCATCGTCGCGATCACGTCCGCCACCACCACGCCGCCGTGCGACGCGATCTTCGACGCCGCCGCCGCGCGCTCGTCGGCCTGCCCGGCCGCGCTCGCCGACTGGCCGACCGTCGCGGTGATCTCCTCCATCGAGGCAGCCGTCTGCTCCAGGCTTGCCGCCGCCGACTCAGTGCGCGACGACAGGTCGAGGTTGCCGGCCGCGATCTCGTTCGCGGCGGTCCGCACCGATTCGCTCGCGTCGCGGATCTGCACCATCACGTCGTGCAGCTTGTCGATGAAGGCGTTGAACGAGCGCGCGATGTCGCTGACTTCGTCGCGGCCGTCGGCCGGCAGACGCTGGGTCAGGTCGCCCGAGCCCGAACCGATCGCGGCCATCGCCTGACGCACCATCGACAGCCGGCGGAACGCGGTGGCCGTGATCGCGCCGACGATCAGCGACGCCAGCACCGCGATCACGATCATCGACACAATCTCGGTCGTCAGCATCAGCTTCGTGCCGGCCGTCGCCTCCGCGCGATCGAGCGCGACGATCGCATACCAGTCGGTGCCCGTGATCGGCAGCGCGCGCACCAGCTTGGTCTCGTCGCCGACCTTCACTTCAAGCGGCGCATCGGCGCTCGCCAGCGAGGCGAGATTGACGTTCTTCAGGTCCGGCGCGAAATCGGCCACCGGCTTCAAGGTCAGCTTCGAATCCGGATGCGCGACGATATGGCCGCTGCTGTCGATCAGCATCCCGAAGCTCGCGGGCGTCGGATGGATCGCCTTCACGTTCGCAATCACGCTGTCCATCGCGACGTCGCCCGACACCACCGCCTTCACCGCGCCGTCGCGCACCACCGGCACGGCGAACGCGACCACCAGCTTGCCGGTGCCGACATCGACGTAAGGCGGCGTGACGATCGGCTTGCCGGCGTCGGCCGCTTGCCGATACCACGGGCGGCCGGTCGGGTCGTAATCGGGCGGGATGCCGGATGCATCGGAGAACTTGGCGGTTTTGTCCGCGTAGCCGACGTAGACGTTGGTGAAGCCGCCCGCCGCCGCGACCTGCTTCAGCGCGGGCAGCGGATCCGGCGACAGCACCGCGTCCTGCAGCGACGCGACCATCTGGCTCTTCGATGCGACCCAGTCGCGAATCCCGACCGCGTGGCCGTTCGCGACGGCAATCAGGCTTTGGTTGATCGACTCGTCGTTGTAGGACTTGCTGACGAGATAGTTGAGCAGGGTGCTGATGACCAGTGCGAATACGACGATGCCGACACTGGCGGCGATGATACGGGCGCGGATAGACGAAAACATGTGGCAGCGACTCTTGGTAGGGAGCGGGACGCCCGATTGGCAGGTGTCTCTGTATACGGCCCGCCCCCGCTTTTCTTGAGGACAATGTCCGGATCCCGAGCCGTTGCGCGCCCGTCGCTTTCGTCTGATTTAAGCGTCCACCGGACTTTTCACGCCGTGTCCTTGCGCCGTGTCATGCGCGCCGCGCTTCGCCGTGCGCGCTTCGCGCCGCGTTATTCGCTATTCGTTATTCGCTATTCGCCCCCGCATGCGCCGCGTGCCGATACACGACCTGTTGATCGACCGCATAGAGTTCGCAGGCGGCCTGCGTATGCGTCGCGCAATGCGCGAGCGCGAGACGCGCGGCGTCATCGCCGACCGCGTAGCCGCAATGGCCGTCGGGCGATACCGCGAACGCACGATGCGCGCGCGGATCGGCGTCGAGGAACGCCGCATAGAGCCCTTTTCCGCCCGCGCCCGTCACGGGCACCGCGTCGAGATCCTCGACGTCCGGTCCCGCGCCGGCAGGCCCGGCGCCATCCGCCCCCGCGCCCTCGCCGCGCAGGCTATGCGCCTCGAACGGCAGCCCCAGCGCGGCGAAGAAACGCGCATAGGCGGGCAGCCACAACGGCATGCCGCTGCGCGACGCGAAGGTCTGGTGCGAATCGCTGCCGAATACGCCGTAATCGACCCACTCCGCCCGCCCGCCCGCCGCGACATAGGCGTCGTGCATCGCCTTCGGCAGCGTCTGGCCCCAGTAGGAATCGTTGTCGCCGTACATCCACAGCGACGGCGCCTCCGATTTCGCGCCATATTGCGCGTAGGCGTCGACATCCGCGCGCTCCCAGTCGATGCAGCGCTCGCGCCGCATCCCGCCCGCCATGTTGATGAGCCCCACCACGCCCGGCAGGTTGCGCTCGCCGAGCGCCATCGTCGCGAGTCCGCCCTGCGACTGGCCGATCACGACGATGTGCGCCGCGTCGACATAGGGCAGCGATTTCGCATAGCCGATCGCCGCCTCGATGTCGTCGGCCTGCAGGCGGCCGGTCTCGGCGATATTGCAGCCGCCGTCCGCGTAGAGGCCGCCGGAGGAGCCGAAGCCCTGCCGGGTCGGCACGATCACGGCATAGCCGCGCTGCACGAACGCACGCGCCTGGAAGTAGTAGCCGCGATCCTTCTGGAATGCGGGATTGCCGTTCGCCTTGCCGTGATTGATCACGATCAGCGGAAACGGCCCGTCGCCGGGCGGCGCGTAGATCCGCGCGGTCAGCTTCACGCCGAACAGGCCGTGCGATTTCGTGACCTTGACGATCTCATCGCGCATGCCGGCCGCCTCGGCGGGCCGCCCCCACGCGCACATCACCACGCACGACAGCACGCAGGCCGCCGCGCGCCATCCCGCTCGCGCCCGTTCCATGATCCGCCTTACAGTCAACCGACAGAAAACCGGGCGGCGCAGCACGGCCGCCCGGGCCAACGCCGCATCATGCTACGTCGCGCGCGCGGCGCGCAAGGTGCGACTGGCGGCCCGCCAGGTCGCAACTCCAATGCGACGTCGCGCGCGGCACGCAAGCGCCCGACGCCTGGCGCCTGTCATGAACCCATATGAATGAAGTCGATGATTTTGGGCCGCATCAGACAAGCGAAGGCGAGGACATGGAATCCGGCCAGCGTGTGAGACAACCGTTCATCGCCGCGCGCGAGGCGTCAAAGGCGCGCGGCCCGTGCGAAGCGGCGCTCGGCCACCCGGGCGTCCGGGCAGCAACACGAAACCACGTATGGCCTCGGTGTGCTTGCCCCCTCCATTCGATGCAGCGGCTTTGTGCAGCCTGACGAGTCGCTTCGCTGGTATCGCCCTGATCCAGATACGCAAGCGTCAACCTCCGGCCGGTCGATTCCTGTCCCGCATGGGCCAATTGCTCGACCTGCGCGCGATCCTGCTCATGGGCCGGTGCCACTTGCCGCGCCGGCAACCGACCCGGAGTATCAACCGCCAGATGCACTTTCGAACCCTTGCGGCGTGCGAGCCGGATTCCGGTGTCGATTGCAATGTGCGGCTGTCCCGGATCATGGCGCCGGGTTGCGCTTTGCCCTCATCGCACGCGCTCGACAGTTCTCGCAGGCCATGCACGATCGCCTCGAAACAACCCGCTCGCCTCCAGCGCTGCGTCGGTTGACAGAGTGCTTCCCACGAGAGCAGGTCAATAGGCGACATGCGCCGCGGCGCGCCGCTTCGGAACTACCAGCGCGGCGCATTGAATACCTCGTGAAGCGCGTGGCGGCATTGTTCACCGCCTTCTCGCACCAGCGCCAGATACGCCACGACGAACGACCGTTGTTCGTCGCTTGCATCGCTCCGATAAGGCTTGCGGGTTTGCATCCCGACGTCTCGTCCGACCAGCGGCCAAGTTCATCACACCCCCTAAACGCGGGCAGCAGGCCAAGACCGCCGAAATGCGCCAAGGTTGGCATCTTTGCCTCAGAAATGGCGACGGATTTATTTTTATTTTAATTCTGTATTCAATTTCACTTTTTATACAAAAATCCATCGGCGCGCCCTCTCCTTTCGCCGATATTTTCCGGGATTGAGTATTCCTCTGGATCAATTCAGATTGATATGAAATTTTGCGAGATACCCGTCGTTAACATTGCTAAGGTGTATCGGAGAGGTTACGTACATGGGATGGCAAGCCTCGCGAAGCTGACGTTGTCCGAACCTCTCGATGCGCTAATGACGATGCCGCATCGGCAAGTCAATCTGTTGATGCGGCATCCCTTACGCGGTGCGCCGACGGTGCGATGAGCGACTCATATTGCTAAGTTGTCCTTTTGTTTAAGTTGAGAGAAAAACAGCCTCGCATCACCCTCTCGGGATGCAGGCAACGGTGTCCGGGTATTGCGTTGATGGACATCCCCCACTGCCCTGGAGACGTGGCAGGCACCCGAAAGACGGTCTCGTCGGAGGGGCCAGTGCGTCCTCTGCTGCGGACCGGTGCGCTGGACGGCGTGCTGTGGTCGGGTGATGCGGCGAGGGGAAGTTCTTTCACGCAGCGCTGCCCAACTTCGTTGCGATTCACCATGCCTTCCCGGTGTCATTTGTCGATTTGTCGTGATGAGCCAGACACGTTATGACGCGTTACCGGACGAGTGGCGAGTTCAGTCCGATAAGACGGCACTATCCATTCAGGTTTTAAGTCCTATGGGAAGAGTGTGATGAGCAACCCCATCAAGAATATCGTCATCGTGGGCGGCGGCACCGCGGGCTGGATGGCCGCCTCGTACCTCGTCCGGGCGCTCCAGCAGCAGGCGAACATCACGCTCATCGAATCCGCGGCGATTCCCCGGATCGGCGTGGGCGAGGCGACCATCCCGAATCTGCAGAAGGTGTTCTTCGACTTCCTCGGGATACCGGAGCGGGAGTGGATGCCCCAGGTGAACGGCGCGTTCAAGGCCGCCATCAAGTTCGTGAACTGGAGGAAATCGCCCGACCGCTCGCGCGACGATTACTTCTACCATTTGTTCGGCACCGTGCCGAACTGCGACGGCGTGCCGCTTACCCACTACTGGCTTCGCAAGCGCGAACAGGGCTTCCGGCAGCCGATGGAGTACGCCTGCTACCCGCAGCCCGAGGCGCTCGACGACAAGCTCGCGCCGTGCCTGCCCGACGGCACCCGCCAGATGTCCCACGCGTGGCACTTCGATGCGCACCTGGTGGCCGACTTCCTGAAGCGCTGGGCCGTCGAACGCGGCGTGAGCCGCGTGGTCGACGAGGTCGAGGGGGTTCACCTGAACGACCGCGGCTACATCTCCAGCCTGTCCACCAAGGAGGGACGGACGCTGGAAGCGGACCTGTTCATCGACTGCTCCGGCATGCGGGGGCTCTTGATCAACCAGGCCCTGAAGGAACCCTTCATCGACATGTCCGACTACCTGCTGTGCGACAGCGCGGTCGCCAGCGCCGTGCCCAACGCAGACGCGCGCGTGGGGATCGAGCCGTACACTTCCTCGATCGCCATGAACGCGGGGTGGACCTGGAAGATACCGATGCTGGGCCGGTTCGGCAGCGGCTACGTCTTCTCGAGCAAGTTCACCTCGCGCGACCAGGCCACCGCCGACTTCCTCGACCTCTGGGGCCTCTCGGACAAGCAGCCGCTCAACCAGATCAAGTTCCGGGTCGGGCGCAACGGACGGGCGTGGGTCAACAACTGCGTCGCGATCGGGCTGTCGTCGTGCTTTCTGGAGCCCCTGGAATCGACGGGAATCTACTTCATCTACGCGGCGCTTTATCAGCTCGTGAAGCACTTCCCCGATACCGCGTTCGATCCGCGCCTGGCCGACGCGTTCAACGCCGAGATCGTCCACATGTTCGACGACTGCCGGGATTTCGTCCAGGCGCACTACTTCACCACGTCGCGCGAAGACACGCCTTTCTGGCTCGCGAACCGGCACGACCTGCGGCTCTCGGACGCGATCAAAGAGAAGGTTGAGCGCTACAAGGCCGGGCTGCCGCTGACCACCACGTCGTTCGACGATTCCACGTACTACGAGACCTTCGACTACGAATTCAAGAACTTCTGGTTGAACGGAAACTACTACTGCGTCTTTGCCGGCTTGGGCATGCTGCCCGACCGGTCGCTGCCGCTCTTGCAGCACCGACCGGAGTCGATCGAGAAGGCCGAGGCGATGTTCGCCCGCATCCGGCGCGAGGCCGAGCGTCTGCGGACGAGCCTGCCGACCAACTACGACTACCTGCGGTCGCTGCGCGGGGGCGACGCGGGGCCGTCTCGCAGTCAGCCCGGGCCGACGCTCGCGGCGCCGGAAACCCTGTCATGATGCGCGCCCTGGACCGGGTATGCGCATTCGCGGCCACGCACGCCGCGGTGGCGGCCTGCGATCCGCTGCAAGCGCGGGCGCTCGTTCTGCAGCTGCCGGGCCTGAACCGTAAAAAGGACGTGCCCGGCATCGTTGGCCTATTGCACGAGTTCCTCCCGGCGCGCGGCGTGCCCTCCGGCTGGGGCTTCGTCGAAGCCGCCGCCGCGATGCGGGACATCGGGTTCTTCCTGGGGTCGCTCAAGCGGCACGGACACGAACCCACGGACGTGGTGCCCGGGCTCGAACCAGTGCTGCTCGACCTGGCGCGTGTGACCGGCCTGCCACCGCGCGAGACGCTCCTGCATGTGACGGTCTGGAATCCCGCGACGGCCGACGCGCAGCGGAGTTACACCGGGCTCAGCGACGAAGCGCACCTGCTCGCGAGCGTGCGCATCTCGATGGCAAACCTCGAGGCGGCCATCGCGTTGACCGTCGAGCTGTCCGACGTGCCCCTGCGATCGCCCGCGTTCGCGCAAGGATGCGACGAGCTGGCGGCCTATCTTCATAAAATGGTCGAATCGATCGTTTACGCGTTCCGCTTCATCTCGGTGCAGGTCTTCTACGACGAACTGCGCCCCTTCTACGAACCGATTCGAGTCGGGGGCCAGAGCTACCTCGGCCCCGGTGCCGTGGAAATGCCCCTCTTCGTGCTGGAGCACGTCCTATGGGGCTCACAATCGGACCACCCCACTTACCGAGAATTCAAGGAGACCTACCTGCCCTACGTGCTTCCCGCGTTCAGGGCGGTCTACGCGCGGTTCGCCGGGGAGCCGGCGCTGGTCGACCGCGCGCTCGGCGAGGCGCACGCGTTCGGCGCGCGGGACGAGTCCGTCAGGGCCGGGCTGGCGGCCCTCGACCGGGTCTTCGAGATCCTGCTGCGCTTCCGCGCACCCCACCTCAAATTGGCGGAGCGGACGTACGAAGTCGGCCGCAGCGGCCCCGCAATCGGCAGCGGGGGATACGCGCCCAGCATGCTCGGCGATCTGCTCACGCTCACGCGCGCCGTGCGGGCCCGCCTCCGCGCCGCGCTCGACGAGTCCTGACGCCTGACGCGTGCGGCCCTGTGTTCCATCCCACCAGGAGAGTTGCCCCATGACTCAGCTGAACCCCGCGAACGGGCGCGATAGCAACCACTACGACGTGATCATCCTCGGCTCGGGCATGTCCGGCACCCAGATGGGCGCCATCCTGGCCAAACAACAGTTTCGCGTGCTGATCATCGAGGAGTCGTCGCACCCGCGGTTCACGATCGGCGAATCGTCGATCCCCGAGACGTCGCTGATGAACCGCATCATCGCCGATCGCTACGGCATTCCGGAGCTCGACCGCATCACGTCGTTCTACGCGACGCAGCGTTACGTCGCGTCGAGCACGGGCATCAAGCGCAACTTCGGCTTCGTGTTCCACAAGCCCGGCCAGGAGCACGACCCGAAGGAGTTCACGCAGTGCGTCATTCCCGAGCTGCCGTGGGGCCCGGAGAGCCACTATTACCGGCAAGACGTGGACGCCTACCTGTTGCAGGCCGCCATTCAATACGGCTGCACGGTCCGCCAGAAGACGAACGCGACCGAATACCACGCCGACAAGGACGGCGTCGCGGTGACCACCGCCCAGGGCGAACGGTTCACCGGCCGGTACATGATCGACTGCGGAGGCCCTCGCGCGCCGCTCGCGACCAAGTTCAAGCTCCGCGAGGAGCCGTGTCGCTTCAAGACGCACTCGCGCAGCCTCTACACGCACATGCTCGGGGTCAAGCCGTTCGACGACATCTTCAAGGTCAAGGGGCAGCGCTGGCGCTGGCACGAGGGGACCCTGCACCACATGTTCGCGGGCGGCTGGCTCTGGGTGATTCCGTTCAACAACCACCCGCGGTCGACCAACAACCTGGTGAGCGTCGGCCTGCAGCTCGACCCGCGCGTCCACCCGAAAACGGACATCTCCGCGCAGCAGGAATTCGATGAATTCCTCGCGCGCTTCCCGAGCATCGGAGCGCAATTCCGGGACGCCGTGCCGGTGCGCGACTGGGTCAGGACCGACCGCCTGCAATTCTCGTCGAGCGCCTGCGTCGGCGACCGCTACTGTCTGATGCTGCACGCGAACGGCTTCATCGACCCGCTCTTCTCCCGGGGGCTCGAGAACACCGCGGTGACCATCCACGCGCTCGCGGCGCGCCTCATCAAGGCGCTGCGCGACGACGACTTCTCCCCCGAGCGCTTCGAGTACATCGAGCGCCTGCAGCAGAAGCTCCTGGACCACAACGACGATTTCGTCAGCTGCTGCTACACGGCGTTCTCGGATTTCCGCCTGTGGGATGCGTTCCACCGGCTGTGGGCGGTCGGCACGATCCTCGGGCAGTTCCGGCTCGTGCAGGCCCACGCGAGGTTCCGCGCGTCGCGTGACGAGGGCGACCTCGATCACCTCGACAACGACCCACCGTACCTCGGGTACCTGTGCGCGGACATGGAGGGCTACTACCAGTTGTTCAACGACGCCAAAGCCGAGGTCGAGGCCGTGAGCGCCGGGCTCAAGCCGGCCGAGGAAGCCGCGGCGCGGATCCACGCCCTCATCGACGAACGCGACTTCGCCAGGCCGATGTTCGGCTTCGGGTACTGCATCACCGGGGCCAAGCCGCAGCTCAACAACTCGAAGTACAGCCTGCTGCCGGCGATGAAGCTGATGCACTGGACGCAAACCAGCGCGCCGGCAGAGGTGAAAAAGTACTTCGACTACAACCCGATGTTCGCGCTGCTCAAGGCGTACGTCACGACCCGCATCGGCTTGGCGCTGAAGTAGTCGGCCGACGCCGGAACGAAAACGATGAACGACGTTCAATTGGATCAAGCGGGCACCCGGGAGCATTCCCCGGGGGCGTACGACGCGACCACGCGCCTGGCCGCGAGCTGGTACGTCGCGATGCGCTCGGACGACCTCAAGGACAAGCCGACGGAGTTGACGCTCTTCGGCCGTCCGTGCGTGGCGTGGCGCGGCGCGACGGGGCGGGCCGTGGTGATGGACCGCCACTGCTCGCACCTCGGCGCGAACCTGGCCGACGGGCGGGTCATGGACGGGTGCATCCAGTGCCCGTTCCACCACTGGCGGTACGACGAGCACGGCCAATGCGTTCACATCCCCGGCCACAGCCTTGCGGTGCGCCGGCTGGAGCCGGTCCCGCGCGGGGCGCGCCAGCCGACCTTGGCCACCACCGAGCGATACGGCTACGTGTGGGTCTGGTACGGCTCCCCGCAGCCGCTGCACCCGCTGCCCGAAATCGCCGCGGCCGACGTCGACAACGGCGACTACATGCACCTGCACTTCGCGTTCGAGACGACGACGGCGGTCCTGCGGATCGTCGAGAACTTCTACGACGCGCAGCACGCGACGCCCGTGCACGCGCTCCCGGTCACGGCCTTCGAGCTCAAGCTCTTCGACGATTGGCGCCGGTGGCCGGAGGTCGAGTCGCTGGCGCGGGCGGGCGCGTGGTTCGGCGCCGGGATCGACTTCACCGTGGACCGCTACTTCGGCCCCCTCGGCATGCTGTCGCGCGCGCTCGGCCTCAACATGTCGCAGATGAACCTGCACTTCGACGGCTACCCCGGCGGGTGCGTCATGACCGTCGCCCTGGACGGGGACGCCAAATACAAGCTGCTCCAGTGCGTGACGCCCGTGAGCGACGGCAAGAACGTCATGCACATGCTCATCTCGATCAGGAAGGCGGGCGGCGCCCTGCGCCGCGCGACCGACTTCGTGCTGTTCGGATTGCAGACCAGACAGGCCGCGGGGTACGACGTCAAGATCTGGAACGGGATGAAGCCGGACGGCGGCGGCGCGTACAGCAAGTACGACAAGCTCGTGCTCAAGTACCGCGCGTTCTACCGGGACTGGGTCGACCGCGTCGCCGAGACGACCGCTCGACCGCGCGGCCGCGAATGAGCGGCGATGCGCGAGTCGGCGGCCCGCGAGATGCCATGCGCTTTGCCGCTTATCGGGATCGGTTCACGACAGGCGCTAGCAGGCTGTTGAAAAGCGCCTCGCTTTGGCGATCGGGGCACGGTTTAAAAGGGTTTCGTATGCGATTGGCCGCTGAGTTGCAGACGGATCGTGCCGGATGCGCCGCTGGAGAGCGGACCGGCCGGCGCGTTGCCACGCAACTGCTGCGCTCGGGCGGCTCATCGCGTGGCTCCTTGCGGCACCGCTGCCAGTATTCGGGCCATTCGAGTCAGGTTGCTCGCCAGCATCGTCAGCTTGAAGTGCTGGTCGACCCGCTTGATGCCGCGATACGCGGTCTGCCGAATCCTGCCGACGGTCTTGCCCCAGCCGAAGTGCTCTTCGATGCGCTTGCGAATCACTTGGCTGATGCCATAACCGGCGTGCCGCGACGTCCGTCCGTCGATCGCGCTGCCGCCTTGATGCGTGTCGTTGCGCGCGACGTGCGGCGTCACTTTGCGCGTTCGGCAATCCCGCACAAAGTCGCGCATGTCGTAACCCTTGTCGGCACCGAGCGTCTTGGCGTGACGACCCGGTACGCAATCGAGCAGGCGCAATGCACTCGCGCGTTCGCCGAAACCGTCCGCGTGACTGACCACTGCGCCCACCACCAAGCCCGAGCGGTTCTCCATCAGGATGTGCCCCTGATAACAAAGGATGGCTCCGCTTTGCCGCCCCTTTCGGAACAGGCGCGCATCCGGATCAGTGCTCGATTCATGCGTGTCGTTGCTGCGCCGCTTGCCCTTCCAGTCGGTGTCGACATTGCGGCCACCGCCGGCCGGTGGATCGTCCGAACCGTCCTTGGGCCGGAAGCTCTTGTGGCTGGCCCACGCCTGGATCAGCGTGCCATCAACCGAGAAGTGTTCTCTGGAGAGCAGCCCTTTGCTTGTCGGCCAAGCTCATGACTTCGGTAAAGAACGCTTCGACCACTTCGTGCTCGAGCAGACGATCCCGGTTCTTGGAGAACACCGAGTGGTCCCAGACGGCGTCTTCGATCGCCAGTCCGACGAACCAGCGGAACAGCAGGTTGTAGCGCATCTGCTCCATCAGCATGCGCTCGCTGCGCACCGAGTACAGCACCTGCAGCAGCAACGCACGCAGCAGCTTCTCGGGGGGGGAATCGACGCACGGCCGCTGTCCGCATAAATCGTGCCGAACAATCCGTTAAGTCGCTTCAGCGCTTGATTGACCAGCAACCGAAGCGGTCGCAACGGATGATCGGCCGGCACGAAGTCTTCCAGCTTCACCGTCGTGAACAGCGGTTCTTGCATCTCGTCCATTCCGCGCATCGCTCTCGCCTGCTCAAGATCATGAACACGATATCTCTAACGCACCGCCCTCAGGGCCCGTTTACACCGTATCCAAATTCAACAGCCTGCTAGGCGTCGGGCGACGCGACCGGCGCGCGCCGGCCCGCGTGGTACACGAAATAGAACACGGTGAGGCCGACGATCCACAGTGGGCCGACGACCAGCGCGACGCGCGTGTCCGGCGACAGCGTCATCAGGCCCACCACGAACGCGAGAAACGCGAGCGCGACGAACGACGACAGCGGATAGAACGGCACCCGCAGCGGCAGGCGCGCGAACTGCGCCGGCGACAGATGGCGGCGGAACCGCAGCTGCGCGACGAGGATCACGCACCAGGTCCAGATCGCGCCGAAGGTCGACACCGACGTGAGCCACACGAACACTTTCTGCGGCGCGAAATAGTTGAGCACGACGCCGATCAGCAGCAGCGCGACCGAGATCAACACGCCGTACACCGGCACGCCGCGCCGGTTCACCGAGGCGAGGCCGGCCGGGGCCTGGCGCTGCTGCGCGAGGTTGTACAGCATGCGCGCGGTGCTGAAGATGCCGCTGTTGCACGACGACAAGGCCGCCGTCAGCACCACGAAATTGATGATGCCCGCCGCCGCCGGGATGCCGAGCCGCGAGAACGTCATCACGAACGGGCTGCCCTGCGTGCCGATCTGATCCCACGGGTAGATCGACATGATCACGAACAGCGCGCCGACGTAGAAGATCACGACGCGCCAGAACACCGAGTTCACCGCCTTCGCGAGCGACTTCTCCGGATTGCGCGCCTCGCCCGCCGTCAGGCCGAGCATCTCGACGCCGAGATACGCGAACATCACGATCGGCAGCGCATCGATCACGCCCGTGAAGCCGTTCGGCATGAAGCCGCCGTGGGTCCACAGGTTCGAGATGCCGGTGGCGACGCCGCCGTTGCCGAAGCCGAACACGATCATCAGCGCGCCGCTCGCGATCATCAGCACGATCGTCACGATCTTGATCAGCGCGAACCAGAATTCGAACTCGCCGTACAGCTTGACCGCGATGAAGTTCACCGCGCCCATCAGCACCAGCGCGGCGAAGGTCCAGATCCAGTTCGGCACGTCGGGGAACCACATGTGCATGTAGACCCCGACCGCGGTGATTTCCGCCATGCAGGTGACGATCCACATGAACCAGTAGGTCCAGCCCGTGAGATAGCCCGCGAGCGGCCCGAGATAGTCCTGCGCGTAGCGGCTGAACGCGCCCGCGACCGGGTTGTGGATCGCCATCTCGCCGAGCGCGCGCATGATCAGGAAGATCGTGACGCCGCCGAGGATGTAGGTGAGCAGAATGGCCGGGCCGGCCGTGCGGATCGCGGCGGCGGAGCCGAGAAACAGGCCCACGCCGATGGTGGCGCCGAGCGCCATCAGGTTGATGTGCCGCTCTTCCAGGCCGCGATGCAGTTGTTCGTCTTGCGCTTTCACTGGGATCTGCCTCCTGGCGGCGTGCCGTCGCGCGCTGCCGTTGTCGTGTCGGATCAAACGACCGGCGCGAGCGAAGTCCCGCATGCCATTCACGGAATGCGCATTGGGATTGGCATCGAAAATGATTCGAAATCGATCGGATTCAACGCCGTATTCGCAATAATGCGAATGCGTTAATTCGCTGCGATCGGGCCGGACGCCGGCTATATCCAGGATCGGCTTTCGCCGCCGGCGACAGAAGCGCGCTCACGCCCGCGGGACGGGCGCTGGCGCGCGCCGCGCAAAGGCGCGGCGCTCCAGCAATGCGATGCTCGACAGGCGAACCTCGGACGGTGTATTGGCGTCTTAAATCAATCTCGCGCGGTCGGTCAAAATGCAGGAACGATTATAGAGATAATTCATGCCCGCCCGCCACCGATTTTTACGCGCGACTGACACCGGCCTTAATGCCGCCTTAAACGGATCGCCCGGTGAGCGTCGCGCGTCCGGCCCACCATCGCACACGCGCGGCGATGCTCGACGAGCCTGACCCGGCCACTGCGTCGTCGGCGCAACGTGCGCTCGCGCCAGGATCCCCGCCTCATCCGCGCGCGCGACTCACTTCGCGACCAGGCGCAACGCCTGCTGCGCCCGGGGCCACACCGCGATCGACGCGCGCGGCGCCGCATCCCAGCTGCGGATCGGCACGGTCGCCACGCCGGCGAGGTTCGCCGTCAGTGCGCTGCCGGGCACGTTCAGCGCGAGCCCGCTGTCGCGATTGACCAGCCGATAGCCGCCGGCCGCGCCATCGCCGATCTTCTGGAAATACCATTGCTGCCGCGCGCCCGCGGCGCTCGACGTCCAGATCGGCGCCGCGCCCCAGGCGCGTCCGGCAGCGCCGCCGCCCACGCCGAGATAGCGCTTGCCGAGCCGCAGCGTGAAAAAGCCGTCGCCGACGGCGTCCAGCGTCCATGCGCCGTCAGCGGCGGCAGGCAGATTCGTCGCCGCGCTGCCCGGATGCACGATGTACACCCGCCTCGACCCGGACGCGACCGGCACCGTGACGCCGCCCGCATCGGCGTACGCCGCCGGCGCGTGGCCCTTCGCCGGCTCGAGCGCGACCGTCACGTCGATGTATTCCGCATCGTACTTCGAGCAGGAACCGAATACGCAATACGTGCGGAACGTGCTGCCGAGCGTCGCGGCCGACGTCTTCGACACGCTGTCGGTAAACCAGCGATACCAGGAGGTCGACGAATACGGCACGCTGCCGGCGAAGGCCCAGCGTTGCGTCGCCAGATCGTCGGACACATAGAACTTCAGCGTCGTGGCCGGCGCGCCGTAGTCGAACTCGCGGGTGCCGGGATTCGAAATCGTGCGGTCCTCGGCAATCGCAAGGTACTTCTGCAGGTACACGTTCCATGCGACGCTCATCACGCGCATCGTGCCGTTCGTATAGCCGGCCGACAGCAGGTCGCCCGCGCCCTGCGCCGGCGGCGCGAACGTCTCGCCGCCCGTCTGGTCGGCGGCCGGCCCGCCTTGCGCGCTCAGGTCGGTCGCCGGCCCCGCGAGGTTCGATTCGAGCGCGCTGGACACAGGCGCGGCCGCGCACGGCGTCGCGGCGGCCGTCGCCGCGTCGCAGGTCCAGTTCGTGCCGCCCGCCTGCTCCCACTTGCCGTCGTGGAACTTCCGCCACGACGACGGCTTCATCTTGTCGCTGATCGGCGCGCGCGCGGCGTGCGCCCACATGTAGTTGTCGAAGCCGCTCGGGTTGCCGTTCTGCCCCAGGATGCGGCTCGTGTAGAAGAGGTAGAAGTAACCGGACACGTTGTCGACGTACAGGCGCGGATCGCCGTCGCCGTAGTAGTAATACGGCGTCTTCGGATCGCCGCGGCCGTAGGGCGACGTGAGGATCGGCGCCTGCAGCGTCCAGTTCGCGCCCTGGTCGGTGGAAATCGCATACGAGATCGCGTCGACGCGCGGGTCGTTGCCGAACAGCTCGTTGTGAACGATCCCGTACCAGTCGCCCGAATCCGGATCCACCCACACGCCGATCAGGTCGCAGTAGTCCGCTTGCGTGTAACCGGTGTGCGACTTCACCGGCTGACCGAACAGCGCGATCGCGACCGGGTTCCTGGCGTTGCACAGCACGCGGGTGTCGTACTGGGAATGCGCGGCGGACTCCGTCAGCGAATCCACGTTCGGCCCCGTGTAGAACTTCCAGTAATGATTGGCGGGCACGTCGTCGTATTGCGCGAACGCGTTCTGCACGTAGAACGCGCCGTTGCGATCGATGAACAGCGAGTTCGGACTGTCGGACACAGGGCTCGCCTGCACCGCCGATGCCGCGCTGAACGTCGCCGCGTGCGCGCCCCCCATGCCGAGCGCGCTGCTCGCGCACATCACGGCAAGCCATCGTAGCGTCGATTTCATGGTATCTCCCGGAATCTGAAACGGATCGAAGGCAGCCGGCCGCCGCCGGCCGAATGAAAACGGCCGCTCAGGCGAGCGTGCGGGCGAACGCGATCGGCCGGCTGTCGACCTGATGCAGATCGAACACCAGGACTTCGTTGAGCCCCGGCCGCAGCCACGGTGCGGGACAATAGAGCCGATGCTGCGGCCCGATCTTCCAGTAGCGGCCGAGGTGGCGGCCGTTCACCCAGACGAAGCCCTTCGTCCACGCGCTCATGTCGAGATAGGTGTCCGCGGCCGCATTCAGGTTGAACGTCGCCTTGAAGAACAGGCCGCTCCTGCTCGGATTCGTCACGACGGGCCGCAGGCCGGCCACGTACGCGGCGTCGAACGGCAGCAGATGCACGCCCCAATCGAGCAGTTCCGCGTCGGCCCCGCCGTTCGGCTGCAGCGCGATCGACTGCAGGATGCCCTTGCGATCGACGATCGCATGGCCGTAGTTCACGCGCCCCATCCCCTCGACCAGGATGTCGAGCGTCGGCGCGGGGGACGTCGCGAGCGCGGGAGACAGCGTCAGCGGCGCATGATGGGTCAGGTTGAATGCCTGCGCGTAATCGGCCGGCAGCGCGGCGCGCGAGATGCCGCCCGCATAGTGCTCGTCGACGTACACCGTCGCGTAGTCGTGGACGTCGGTTGCGGTCAGCACGCCCCCGGCATACCCCCGCAGCGCCCGCCGATACAGCACGAGGCCGAATGCCTGGCCGTACGCCTCGAACGGCTGCGGACGCTCCGCCGGCAAGGCCGCCGGCAGGTTGTCCCACAGCGACGCGAACGGCGCGGGCGTGATCGCGGCGACGCCCGAGAGCGTCGGAACCGGTGCGGGAACCGGCGGCAGCGGCGTCGGCAGGTAGCCGGCGATCAGCTTGCGATAGCGCAGGTAGTGCGCGGTGGCGACGCCCTGCTCGCTGATCGGCGCGGCATAGTCGTAGCTCGTGATGTCCGGTTGATACTCGCCGCTGGTCCCGTCGGTGTTCGCGCCGGAAAAGAAGCCGAAACTCGTGCCGCCGTGGATCACGTACAGGTTGAACGACAACTTGCCGCGCATCAGGGCGTCGAGCGTCGTCGTGATGTCGGTCGCGGTTCCTTGCAGCACCGCGTCGCCCCAATGCGTGAGCCAGCCCGGATACACCTCGCCCGCCATCGCCGGCACGTCCGGATAACGGGTGCGCGCCGTCGCGATGTCGGCAGCCGTCCCGCCGCTCAATGCAATCGCGCCGCCCGTCACGTTCGACTGGTTCTGTTCGAGCTGCGTCAGGCCGTCCTCCGTGTAGAACGGGCCGTTGATCCCGCCGTTCACCCACAGCTGGCGAATCTCCTCCATGTACGCCGGATCGCGCGCATAGGAGCCGAACTCGTTCTCGATCTGGATCATCAGGATCGGGCCGCCGTTCCCGACCAGCAGCGGCGCGACCATCGGCACCAGCCGAGCGATGTAGCGCGACACCGCGGCCATGTAACGCGGGTCGGTGGTCGAATTGACGCGCAGCTGGATGTCGGGATAGCGCAGCAGGTAGGACGGCATGCCCCCCAGGTCCCACTCGCCGCACACGTACGGGCCGGGGCGCAGCAGCACCCACATGTTCTCGTCCTGGCAGAGCCGGATGAACGCGGCGATGTCGCGGTTGTCCGTGTGGAAATCGAATACGCCCGGCGCCGACTCGTGGTAATTCCACATGATGTAGAGCGCGATGGTGTTCATCCCCATCGCCTTCGCCATCCGGATCCGATGACGCCAGTACTCGACGGGAATCCGCGCGGGGTGCATCTCGCCGCTGCGGATCTGGAATACGCGACCGTCAAGCAGGAATGCCGCGCCGTTCCGGGCGAACGCGAACGTATGGCGCCCGCAGCTGCTCGGTTGCGGCGCCTGCGCCGCCTCGACGGACGAGTCGACGCCGGCCGCAGCCGACGTCGACCGCGGCCCGCCACCGCCCGTGCCGTCGCCGCCGCCGCCGCCGCTGCCACACGCGGCCATGACCGGCGCCAGCGTCGTGAACGCAAGGAAGTTTCTTCTGTTCGTCATCATGCCCGCCCTCGTTGTGATCGCGCAGCGGGTTTTCTCCGTTGCGCGAGCCTGTCTCTCATTAGGATTCCATAGCGAGCGGCGCGGACCTGATCAATCCGCGCGATCCGCACGTGAACGACCCGTGCCTATCGCAGCAGCCGGGCCGTCGCAACGGCCCGGCCTTCCGCTCGTCTTGTTTTCTTGAAAAAATCCTACATGGCAAATCTCGATTTGTCAGCAAGATCGTGTTGAATCCCAAAAACGCTCGGCTTCATCGCCTGTTTGCTGCATCCCAGCATGTCCTCGGCATCGAGGATTCGTATCGGCTGTTTCATGGCGTCGAATCCGGCTCAAGGGAAATGCGGGGCGACGGCCCATCCTGATGACGGATGCAACGCCGTGCCGGACCCCGTCCTTTCGGCAGCGGCGCGACGATCGCCGCCATGCCCGCATGACGGGGCTCGGCATCGCCGCTCCCGTTCGACCGACCGACGTGTTGCCAATCGACCCGACACACGAGGCGCTCGCTTCGAGATCATCGCCTTGTAAAAATCCTACATATTGGATCGATTCACGCTCCAGTATGGATCGCCCCATCATTAACGTGCTATCAAGCCTTTTAAACGAAACAATCCGGCACCGATCGGAAAGTGCGAACGGCCTTTCTTTTCATGTTTGAAATTTTCATACATTGATCTACACTACCGCGGCACAGGAGCGGGGCCTCAGCATCCGCCGGGCACCAGGGAGGGGACGGACAGATGAACCAGTTCGGGTTAGTCCAGAACGCGGGCGGCGGCAGCGGCTGCGCATCGCGTCGTCGTCTCGCGGCGCTTGGCGATCCGGGGCTCGTCCGCGCCGGCACCACGGATTCGCCGCCGACCGGCCCGACAGAACGGCTCGCCGACGTGCGAACCCTGCACGCAGCGCACGCCACGCGACGCCACTCCGGGCCAGGCCCGCGCATGCCCGGCGACGCTGCCCGATGCGAGATGACGTGCCGCCAGGCGGGCCGGGCACCCGCGTCAGACCTTAGAATGACCGCTTCGCCACACCGGTGCGGCCGACGCGAACAGCGGCAGATGCCTGGATCGACGCCACGGGCCTCGCATCTGCCGCCGCCGCGCGCCGCACGCGCACCCAGGGAGTACCGTGTCAGCGCCCAATTTGATTCCGCACATCCGCAAGCTGTTCGGCGAACTGCGTCCGGCCGAACAGAAAGTCGCGGATCTGGTGCTCGACGACGTCGATTTCGCCCTGCACGCGAGCATTACCGAACTCGCCCGCCGCGCGGCGGTGTCGGAACCGTCCGTCACGCGTTTCTGTCGAGCGGTCGGCACCGACGGGCTGCGCGATTTCAAGGTGAAGCTCGCGCAAAGCCTCGCGGGCGGCCTGTCCTATTCGCAGGCGTCGATCGAGCGCGACGACACCACCGCCACGCTCGTCGACAAGGTCTTCCGCACGACGGCCGCCGGCATCCAGCACGCCTGCGAGACGATCCATACGGCGGAACTCGATGCGGCGATCCGCGCGATCTCGAGCGCCCGGCGCGTGATCTTCATCGGCGTCGGCTCGGGTTCCGGGCTGGTAATCCAGGATGCGCTGCTGCGCTTCCTGCGGCTCGACATTCCGGCGAGCGCCTTTTCCGACGCGCACTTGCAGCGCCTGCACGCGGGCCTCGTCGAACCGGGCGACGTCGTTTTCGCGATCTCGCACGCGGGCCGCAGCGAAGAGATCAACGACAGCATCAGGATCGCCCGCAAGCGCGGCGCGACCACCATCGCGCTGACGAATGCGGGCGCGCCGCTCGTCGCGCTCGTCGATGTTCCGATCATCCTTCATCTCCCCACCGCGATCGACCCCAACATGCCGGGCGTTTCGCGCATCGTGCAGCTCTGCGCGATCGACACGATCGCGCTCGGCGTCACGCTCAATCAGGATGGCGAGGTCCTGGAAAAAATCCGCCGCGCGAAAGCCGCGCTGCATTCGAGTCCGTCGCGCAAGCCACGCGGCGCCTCCTGACCGCCGAGCTGCGCGGCGCGACACCCTGCGCCGCCTATTGCCCGCTCCGTCTTCATTTCACCCATTAATTTAGGAATCCAAATGTAGATCGCCTCCCGAAACGACCGAGCATTGCCTGTCCTTTGACCGCCGATCCAGCAGAGTCCGGCGCGAACGGCGCGACGGCGCCCGCGCGGCCTTCTGCCCGCCCATCTGGAGAATCGAATGCGCATTCCGTTCGTCCGACTCGCCTCAGGCGCGCTCGCCTGCGTGCCGCTCTGGCTCAGTCATGCGGCCTACGCCGACCCCGTCGCCGCCAACACCAACACGCCGCTGTCGCTGACGCCGCCGATGGGTTTCAACGACTGGGCGCGTTTCCAATGCGTCCCGCAAGCACCGCTCGACGGCAGCGCGCGCGCCGGCTATTCGTTTCAGCGCTTCATGCTCGATCAGGCCGAGGCGATGCGCGGCACCGGGCTCGTGTCGGCCGGCTACACGATGCTGATGGTCGACGACTGCTGGATGATGCGCAACGGCGCCGGCCAGATCCAGGGCGCCACGCGCTGGGGCGGCTCGCAACAGCCCGGCTTCGATCCCGACCTGGGCGCCTACGCGACCTCGGTGCACGGCGCCGGCATGCTCGTCGGCCTCTACAACACGTCCGGCGCGAAAACCTGCCAAGGCGTCGCCGCCGGCGAGCAAGGCTACCAGCAACAGGATGCGCAAACCTATGCCGCATGGGGCGTCGACGCGCTGAAACTCGACAATTGCGGCGCGACCGGCAACGCGACGCCGCAGCAACTCTTCAAGCAGATGGCCGACGCGCTTGGCCAGGCAACGGCCGGCTCGCCGCGCAAGATCCTGTTCGACGAATCCGCGCCGGCGGGCTACGGCCCCGGCGGGCCGTCGAAGTACGCGACGCTCGCCTGGGTGCGCCCGCTCGGCCAGATGTGGCGAACCGGCCCGGACATCAAGACCACCTCGGTGGACGCGAACGGCCGGCCGGTCGGCGATCCCTGGGATTACTACAACGCGGACGCGTATCAGGAAGGCGTCTACCAGAGCTACAACGACACGATCGCGCTGTCCCGCTACGTCTCGCCCGGCAACTGGAATGACCCGGACCAGCTGCTGATCGGCGACAACGGCTTGACGCCCGCCGAGGAGCGCAGCCAGATGGCGCTGTGGTCCGCGCTGGCCGCGCCGCTGATCATCAGCGCCGATACGCGCAAGATCGCCGCGAATCCGCAGGACGCCCACCTGAAGCAATCGCTCGCGACGCTGACCAACGCCGAGGTGATCGCGGTCGACCAGGATGCGCTCGGCATCGGCGGTTATCGGGTGTCGCGCGACGATCCGTCGACGAGCGCCGGCATCGACGTGGTCGCCAAGCCGCTCGCCGACGGCGGGCTCGCGGTCGTCGTGCTGAACAAGGGGAGCACGTCCGTCGACTATACGCTGCCGTTCGCGAATCTCGGCTACAAGACCGGCGTCGGCGGCTCGCCTTGCACGCTGGCCGTGCGCGATCTGTGGGCGCACAGCACGTCGAGCGCGACCAGCCGGCTGCAGGTGTCGATCGGCGCGCACGACAATGCGATGGTGAAGCTGAGCGGCACCTGCGGCGGCTGGACGCCGACGGGAGAGATCGAAGCGACCCAGACCGACTGGGGCGCGACGCCGCTTTGCATGAACGCCAACCAGGCCACGGCCGGCGCGGCCGTGACGCTGGCCGCCTGCAGCGCGGCGCCGGCACAGCGGTGGAGCCGCAACACCGACGGCACCGTGCAGCTCGCGGGCACCGGCCTGTGCCTGAGCTCGACCGCTCCGGACAGCACCGGCGCCGTCAACGGCGCATCCGGGCAATGGGCGACGCTCGCCGCCTGCAGCGCGCAGGACAAGAAGCAGCGCTTCGCCTACAAGCTCGCCGGACAACTCGTCGCCGCCGCGGATGGACGCTGCGTCGACGTGTATCAGGGCGCGGTGGGGGCGGTCGGCACGCCGGTCGATCTGTATTCGTGCGGAGTGAACCAGTCGAACCAGCTTTGGGCCGCACCGCACCTCGCCGCGCCGGCAAGCTGATTGCCGGAGAACGCATCGGGTCCGGCGCGCAGCACTCGAGGCCGGACGTGAGTTGCAGCGCCGGGGCAGTCCAACTCGCAAACAGGGATGGGCTGCCCCGGGCCATGCCGCGCCGGCTTGACGCTCCTGGCCGAATCCCATGTCATCGCAGGGTTTCCGACTCCCTGCCTGCTTCGCGATTCGGCGCGCGTCGATCCATGTCGGCGGCCGGAGCCGGGCGGCAGGCCATGTTCGCCGGCACGAAGCGGGTTGCGGCCCGATACATCTCGCCCGCTTCGAAAACCCTGTGGATGACGCGGGCATGGCGCGCCCGGTAAGCGTCGATCGCCCCGCCGGACACCAGATCGCCACGCCCCGCCACGCCCGCCGTCGCCGAACAACCAAACAGCCGAGCAACATGATCGATGGCGGCAATACAGGCGCGGCCGACGCCGCGCGTTGTGCCGCGCCGCGCGAATCGCCCGGCGAACGTCACGCGCCCGGCGGCCAGAACACCAGTGCGCGCACCTCGATGCTGCGTCGCGCGGGCGCCGTCTCGGGCGTGGTCGGATCGTCGAATGCCGTGTGCGCGGTCAGGCGCGCTCGGCCGTCGTCGAGCGAATCGTAGATCTTCAGGAGCGCCACCTCGTCCGGACGCTGGCGCGGGAAGTAGTACCAGCGATGCGCGGGATTAGCCGTGATCGAATAGGTTTCGCCGACCTTGTCGCGGTAGACGAGATCGCTCGGCACGAGATCCCCGCGCGCGATCGAGCGGGCATCGCACAGCGCGAGCGGAAGGCGCTCGACGACATCGAGCGGCCGCCACACGTTGACGATCGCGAAGCGTTGCCGCAAGCGCGCCTCGGCCTCCTCCGCCGGGAGATGGTCGCGCACGCGGCGCGGCGCCGACACGAAGGTCTGGTCGTTGTGCACGCGCCGCACCGGCTCGCGCAGCGAAGCGGTCGCCCGCGAGCCTTGCGCGCTGTCGCGCAGCGTGTGATCGAAGATCACGATCTTTTCCGCCCCGGTCGCGGCGCGCAGCAGCGCGTCGACTTCCGCGTAGTACACCGAACGGATCACGGCGTCATCGGAGAAATCCGTCAATGCGGTGCGATGCGCGCGCAGCTCGAAACCGCTGACGTCGAGCCCGAATTCACCCGCGGCCGCGAGCGGCCGCGCGTCGCGGATCGTCACGCGGTGCGGCGCGAGCGCGCCCGTCACCCACGGCGTGCCCGGCGGCGGCTCGAACGTATAGGCCACCGGCCGGTCAACGCCCGGCGCCAGGTAATTCACTTCCGCCTCCACTTCGCCGCCGCATACCGGCGGATGCTGTTCCAGTACCGTGCTCATCGCGATTCCTCGTCAGTCAGAACGATTCCTTGTAGGGGCGCAGGTCAAGCTCGTGCGTCCACGCGCTGCGATGCTGCCGATGCAACTGCCAGTAGCTGTCGGCGATCGCGTCGGGCGACAACAGCCCATCCTCGCCCGCCAGCGCGGCGAGTTGCGGCGCGCCCTGCCGCAGCCGCTCGCCGTCGATCCCGCCGTCGATCACCGCGTGCGCGACATGCACGCCGCGCGGCCCGAACTCTCGCGCGAGCGTCTGCGCGAGGGAACGCAGGCCCGCCTTCGCCGACGCGAACGCGGCAAACGGCGGCCGACCCCGCAGCGACGCGGTCGCGCCCGTGAACAGCAGACTGCGCGGCTCGTTCGTCGCCGCCACGTCGAGCAACTGCGGCAGCACCGCCTGCGCGAACAGCAGGCCGCCGATCACGTTGGTGCGCCACGCGCCTTCGAAATCGGCCACGCGCAGTTCGAGCGTCGGGCCGCGCACCGCATTGCCCGCGTTGAATATGCCCGCGCGCAACGCACCCAGCTCGCGCACCCGCCCCGCGATGCGGCGCACGTCGTCCTCGTTCGCGATGTCGCCGACGAGCGCGTGCGCGACGCCGCCGTGCGCCCGGATCTCCTCCGCGACGGCTTCCACGCGCGCCGCGGTGCGGCCGCTCAGCGCCACGGCATAGCCTTCCCGTGCGAAGCGCCGCCCCACCGCCGCACCAAGCCCCGCGCTCGCGCCGACGCCCGCGACCCACGCGAGCGGACGAGAAGCGGACTGCGATTGATCTGTCATGTCATTCACCCTATCTCGCCGGACCCGGCGATGAAAAGAACAAAACGGACTAAGCTTATCGACACCACTGCAAACCCCTCTTTGCATGGCCCGATGAGCATAGTCCGTTTCGAAAACCCTGCGGATGACGCTGGTATGCGCGTCAGCGTCGTTGCGCGAGCACCCGTGTCAGGCGATCGCCCGACATCTGCACCGCCTGCACGAGCACGACCAGCACCACCACGGTCGCGAGCATCACGCGCTGGTTGAAGCGCTGATAGCCATAGCGGATCGCGAGATCGCCGAGCCCGCCGCCGCCCACCACGCCCGCCATCGAAGAGAAGCCGATCAGCATCACGACGGTCAGCGTCAGCCCCGCCAGCAGCGACGGAAACGCCTCGGGAAGCAGCACGTCGCGCACCACGTGACGCGCGGTGCCGCCCATCGCGACGATCGCCTCGATGCGACCGCGATCCACCTCGTCGAGCGAGGCCTCGACCACGCGCGCGAAGAACGGGATCGCGCCGATCGCGAGCGGCACCACGGCGGCCGTGCTGCCGAGGCTCGTACCGACCACGAGACGGGTCAGCGGAATCAGCGCGATCAGCAGCACGACGAACGGCACCGAGCGTCCGATGTTGATCGCGAATCCGAGCACGGCCGCCGCGCGCGGCGCATCGAACACGCCGGGCTTGCGCGCGACGCACAGCAGCACGCCGAGCGGCAGGCCGCCCGCGATCGTGGCCAGCGTGGCGAGCGCGACCATGTAGAGCGTCTGCAGCGTGCCGGTCGCGACCAGCGCGGCCACCTCGCTCCAATCCTGCGGATTCATCGCGCCTCCCTGCCCGTCATGCCGACGACGCGCCTCACGACCCCGCTCCCGGCGCATGCACCGGGATCACCGAGCCCTGGTAGCGATCGCGGATGAACCGCGCGACGGCCGGCGAACCGAGCGCGTCGGCCAGCTTGCGAATGCGCGGATCGCCGGCCAGCTGCGGCGTCGTCACCACCACGTTCGCATACGGGTTGCCCGCGACCGGCTCGAGCCCGAGCGCATCCTTCGCGGGCGACAGCCCGGCTTCGAGCGCGTAGTTGCCGTTGATCACCGCGAGCGCGACGTCGTCGAGCGCGCGCGGCAGCTGCGGCGACTCGATCTCCAGCACCTTCAGGTGCTTCGGGTTCGCGACGATGTCGCGCGGCGTCGCGAGGCTGCGATCCACGCCGGTGAGGCCAGGCTTGAGCGTCACGAGGCCCTGCGCCTGCAGCAGGAACAGGGCGCGGCTCAGGTTGGCCGCGTTGTTCGGCACCGCGACCGTCGCGCCCTCCGGCACCTGATCGAAACGGCGGTACCTGCGCGAGTAAACGCCGAGTGGCTCGATGTGCACGCTTGCCGCGACCACGAACTTGCGGCCCAGCGCCGCCTCCTGCGAATGCAGATAAGGCACGTGCTGGAAATAGTTCGCGTCGACGTCGCCGTGCGCGAGCAGCTCGTTCGGGTTCACGCCGTTCGGAATCTCGATCACGTCGAGCTTGAGTCCCGGCGTGATCTTCTGCGCATACGCGAGGATTTCCGCGTGCGGAATCGCGTCGGCGGCGATCCGCAGCGGCGGCGCATCGGCCGCGCCGGCGGGCGCGACGACCGCGAACGACACCGCCCAGGCGGTCAACAGACGGACGCAGCGTCCGGAAACGAAATCGAACATGGCACACCCACGGGAAAAGGAAACAGGAAGCGCCGCGCGAGCGCGCGGCCGCGATGCGATAAGCGTCAGGCCGCCTGAGCGGCGAGCACGTCGGCGTAGTGACGGCGGGCGACGTCCGGATGCGAGCGCAGCCGCCCCTTCAGGTAGTTCGGCCCGACCTCGTGGAACAGCGGGTTGTCCGGGTCGCTCGCCGGCCCGCGCGCCTGCGCGGCCAGCCCGGGCGGCAGCGTGAGCAGCGGCACCGTGGCGTCGAGACGCGCGCCGAGGAAAAAAGCGATCGACAGCCGGTCGCGGCCGGCGGGCGGCGTCACCACCCGGTGCACGGTCGCGCGCAGATAGCCGTTGGTCGCCAGTTCCAGCAGTTCGCCGATATTGACGACGAAGGTGCCCGGCAACGGCGTCGCATCGATCCATCCGCCGTCGTCCGCCGCCACCTGCAGCCCGCCCTGCTCGTCCTGCAACAGGAAGCTCAGGAATCCCGAATCCTTGTGCGGCCCGACGCCCTGATCGTCGCCCGTCGCCTCGCGGCCCGGATAGCGGATCAGCTTGATATGTTCATTCGGCGTCGCGCCGTAGATCGCCTCGAACGCATCGGCCGGCTGCGCGAGCGCGACCGCGAACGCCTGCAGCACGCGGATCGCGACGCCCGTCAGCTCGCGCTGCCAGCGCAGCAGCGCCGGCTTCAGGTCCGGCAGCGCGTCCGGCCACTGGTTGGGCCCTTGCAGGCGGGTCCAGGCCGGCAAGCCGGCCTGCTGCGCGATCACCGGCCGTTCCGCGCCGATGTCGAACTGCTCGCGCCAGTCGCGCCGGCCGCGCGTCAGCTCGTCGCCGGCGCGCGTATAGCCGCGAAAATGCGCCGAATTCGCCATTTCAAGCGCGAGCTTGTCCGCCTCCGGCAGCGCGAAGAAACGCCGCGCGGCCGATTGGATCGACTGGCCCAGCGCGAGATCGATGCCGTGACCGCGCAGATAGAAGAAACCGACATCGCGCGCGGCATGGCGCAGCGCGGCGAGAAAACCGTCGCGCGCGGCGGCGTCGGCGGAATCGAAGTCGGACAGATCGAGGATGGGCAGTGCGCGGGCCTGTTCGTCTTGTTGCAGCGTCATGGTGCGTGATTCCGGCAGAAAGTCTGGAAAGCGTAGGCATCGCGGGAAATTGATGCTAACAAAGCGGGAAATCGCGGCAAAACAACAAAATCCGCTATGGATATGCCGGAATCGGTGGCGCGAGCGCGCGCGAAATACGCAGCCGCGCCGGACGCGCGGCGCGGTGAAAGCGCGGGCCGAACGGCCCGGCGGAGGATGAACGGCTTACTTCGACAGGCTGGCGCGCACCGTGTATTCGCCGGCCGAGGTCTCTTCCTGATGCACCGTGTAGCGTGTCCCGTCGAAATCGGACGGCAGCGGTTCGACCGGGTAGCCGTGCTTTTCCCAGGCGTCGAGGCCGCCCTTCAACGCGCGGACATCGCGGATGTTCTTGCGATGCAGCTGCGCGACGATGCGCTTCGCGGTGGCCTCGTTCGGGCACACGCAGTACACGACGATCGCGCGCTTGAGCAGCACCGGATCCAGCTGCTCGGGGGTATCGAGATCGAGCGGATAGGCGCCTGCGATCCGGTAGGCCTCCTTCTCGCGCACCGCGCGCGGCCGCGCATCGAAAATCAGCGGCGGCTCGTTCGACTTCATCATCTCGTCGAGCTGCTGCGGCGTGATGCGCACCTTCCCGAGCCAGCGCCGGAACTGCACGCGCCGCACCCATCGGTACAGCAGGAAGGTGACGAAGATCGCGGCGAACGCGTCGAAGATGGTGCCACCGCTGTGGCGCACCCACAGCACGAGCTGCACGATCTCCTCATGCAGCAGCGCGCCGCCGAACAGCCAGACACTCGCCCACAGCGACGCACCGGCCAGATCCCACAGCAGGAACACGCGCACGCCGACCGCGGTCGTGCCGAGCAGCGGCGCGGACACGAGCCCGAGGCCCGGCAGGAATTTCGCGAGCACGAGGAGCGGCGCGCCATAGCGTTCGAATACGTTGCGCGCGATACGCACGGTGGTGTCGAGCGACAACGAGAAGCGCACGAGCCCGTTGAGCAGTCGCCGGCCGCGCAGGCGCCCGGCGAAGAACCACAGGGAATCCGCCAGCATCGTCGCGCCGATCGCCGCGCACAGCATGCCCGCGTAGGAAGCCTGCCCCATCGCCGCCATCGTGCCGCCGAGGATCAGCATCGGCACGGCCGGCACCGGCATCCCAAGCTGCGTGATGAGGACGCTCAGGAAGACGGCCCAGGGGCCGAGCGACGACGGAATTGCGACTGGAAAATGCCACACGGGGCGCTCCTCGAAGGCGGGGCGGCCGCCGGGCCGCCCCGACCGGCAGCATGCCTCGGCGCTCCCGTGGCGTAAACCGGTATCTTCCGCATTCTAGACGCGTTTGATTACACCTGTTTTGCGACCCCGGGCGCGGCCTGGGCGCCGCATGCCGGGCAAAAGCGGCTGAATGCGTTCTTGCGCGCGCGGCACTGCCCGCACGCGTCGAATACGCCGATGCCGCAGTGCGGACAGAAATTCCGCTGCGAGTCGGCCGTATCGAGCGGGCGTTCGCACCCGGGACAGATCTTCTTGTCGATCTGCGCATAGGCACTGACGAAATCGATCGCGCCGCGCCGGGCCGCATCGGGTTGCTGCTCCTCGCTACGCTGCCGCTCGAGATAGCGCGCAAGTGCGCGGATTGCGTACTGGCCCGCCGCGACCGTCACGGCCAGCCCGACCAGATAGCGCACATAACCGCCGTAGCTCGGCAGATACGGCACCAGCTCGACGAAAAATCCATACAGCGCGAACAGGATGAAACCCCAGACGAACGGCCAGTAGCGGCTCTTGCGCTGCGTCGCGAACAGCCAGCCGGCGATCAGCACCGGCGGCAGCGTGAACAGCAGCCGCACACCGAACACGCGCAGTTCCTGGCGACGGAGCGCCGCGTCGAGACGCGTCTGCGCGGCCGCATCGAGCGCGGCGCGCGCCGCGGTCAGGCCGTCGCGCTCACGTTCGAACGCCGCCCCCTGCTGCTTGAGATCGGCCAGCTTCGCCTCGGCGGCGCGCTCGCGCTGCGTCGCGCCCTCGAATGCGCGTGCATGGCCGAGTACCGACGGATCCTCGTCCGCACGGTCCGTCACGTGCCGGGCCGATGCCGTCGCCTGGAATGCCTCGCGCGCCTGACGCGTGTCCTGCCGCGCGGCATCGAGCAGCACGCCGGCCTGATCGAGCGCATCACGATTCGCGGTGATCCGGGTGGACAGCGCCGCCAGTTGCGCATCGAGCGGACGGGCCGCGGCCAGGTCGACGAACGTATCGCGCTGCAGGTCGGCCGCCACGCGCGGCAGGTCACCGACGATCAAGCCGCCCAGCCCGGCCAGAAACACGGCAAACACCACCGCAATGATCCACAACGCCCGCTGATACCAGACCTCAGCCACGCGCAAGCCCTTCGACATCGTATCGCCCTCCTGAAGAAACGGATGCCGGGCGCGCCGGCGTCATCCGCCACCGGCTCCGCGCCCGCCGCCATGATCGCGCCATCGCACGCGGCAATCAATCTTCATATCAATTGCCTGTTCAAATCATTTTTGATTCCAATGATTATTTCCGGGCAATTTTCGATTATCCGACCCTCTCGATATTCAAGCATTAAAAGAGCATCTTTAAAAAGGCGCGTGAACTGCGACAGCTTGTCGCAGTTCACGCGCCTTTTTATCTTTCAGCGAGCCTTCCGCGCGCCTTCAATCGACCTTCCAACCGCTTGCATGCCTTTTTCTGCTGACCCTCTTGAATTAACGGAACTTGACAAGAAACGGGAAAATTTACATCTCGCCAGATTGTCAGATGACGTCATTTTTCAATATTTAACGTCAAATTTACAGAATTTATCGGTTGACGTGTTTTTATCTGACCTTTGTCTCAATAAAATTCACTTTCAAATTCATTACGCCATATTTCATGCCGATTAAATCTGACCTCTTCTGACTGATTGATCGGTGAACTCATCACGTCATTCAGAGGGGTTGGACACCATGAATCGCACTTATCGCAGCATTTGGAACGAAGCACTCGGCGCGTGGATCGCGACGTCGGAACTGACATCGTCGCGCGGCAAGCCGAACAAGTCCGCGGTAAGCGCCTTGGTGCTGGCCCTGGGCATCGCCTGCTCGACGGGCGCGCAGGCAACCTATCTCGCGGGCGGTGGCACGGACGGCGACGGCACGGGCGACGTGATCGCGATCGGCGCCCAGAACGCGGCGGGCGGCAAGGGTTCCATCGCGTACTCGATCCGCGGCATCGCGATCGGCTCGGGCGCGGAAGCCGACAGTTCGCCGGGCGGCACGCGCGGCCTCACCCCCATCAACGCGGACACCATCGCGATCGGCACCAATGCGCGCACGCTCAACGCGAGCGGCGGCGGCAGCATCGCGTTCGGCGCCAACAGCATGGTCGGCCAGACCGACGGCATGGCGCTGGGCGCGGCCTCGACCTCGACGCAAATCGGCGCGGTCGCGCTGGGCGCAGGCTCGGTCGCAAACCGCGCGGGCGGCGCGGTCGTCGAGAGCTTCTCGGGTACCAACGTGACGACCACGGGCGCGCTGTCGGTCGGCAACGGCACGACGCTGCGGCAGATCACCAACGTCGCGGGCGGTACGCAGGACACCGATGCAGTCAATGTGCGCCAGCTGACCACCGTGTCGACCTCGGCATCGACCGCGATCAGATCGTTGTCGACGTCGGCGTCGACGGGGATCGGCTCGTTGTCGACGGGCCTCAGCTCGACCAACAGCAGCGTGACTTCGCTCTCGTCGTCCGCTTCGACCGGCCTTTCCACTGCTAACAGCGGTATCAGCTCGCTTTCGACCGGCCTCAGCTCGACCAACAGCAGTGTGACTTCGCTCTCGTCGTCCGCCTCGACCGGCCTTTCCACCGCGAACAGCGGCATCAGCTCGCTTTCGACCGGCCTCAGCTCGACCAACAGCAGCGTGACTTCGCTCTCGTCGTCCGCTTCGACCGGCCTTTCCACCGCGAACAGCAGTATCAGCTCGCTTTCGACCGGCCTCAGCTCGACCAACAGCAGTGTGACTTCGCTCTCGTCGTCCGCCTCGACCGGCCTTTCCACCACGAACAGCGGTATCAGCTCGCTTTCGACCGGCCTCAGCTCGACCAACAGTAGTGTGACTTCGCTCTCGTCGTCCGCCTCGACCGGCCTTTCCACCGCCAACAGCGGTATCAGCTCGCTTTCGACCGGCCTCAGCTCGACCAACAGTAGTGTGACTTCGCTCTCGTCGTCCGCTTCGACCGGCCTTTCCACCGCCAACAGCAGTATCAGCTCGCTTTCGACCGGCCTCAACTCAACCAACAGCAGTGTGACTTCGCTCTCGTCGTCCGCTTCGACCGGCCTTTCCACCGCCAACAGTGGTATCAGCTCGCTTTCGACGGGCCTCAGCTCGACCAACAGCAGTGTGACTTCGCTCTCGTCGTCCGCTTCGACCGGCCTTTCCACCGCCAACAGCGGTATCAGCTCGCTGTCGACCAGCGTGAACACGCTGCAAACGAAGACAGACAACCTCGGCAACAGCACGGCGGCGGCACTCGGCGGCGGTGCAGGCTTCGATCCGAGCACCGGCACGATTTCCGCGCCGTCCTATACGACGTACAACGCGAACGGCACGACGACGACCGCCAACAACGTCGGCTCGGCCATCGACAACATCAACAGCCAAGGTATCAAGTACTTCCACGCGAACTCGACCGGTGCCGACAGCATCGCGACCGGCGCTGATGCCGTCGCGATCGGCACGGGCGCCGTCGCGGCCACGAACAATTCCGTCGCGCTCGGCGCGAAATCGGTGACGGCAAACGCAGTCGGCGTATCGAGCGCGACGGTCGGCTCGACCACACTCAACGGCTTCGCGGGCGCGAACCCGACTGGTGTGGTCAGCATCGGCGATGCCGGCGCGGAGCGCCAACTGACTAACGTGGCCGCCGGCCGCATCACCGCAACCAGCACCGATGGCATCAACGGCAGCCAGTTGTACGCCGTCACGCGTCTGCTCGATACCGCAACCGAATCGATCACGTCGTTGTCGACGTCGACGTCCACCGGTCTGTCGACCGCCAACAGCAACCTCACCTCGCTGTCGACTTCCACCTCGACCAGCATCGGCTCGCTGTCCACCGGCCTCAGCACGACCAACAGCAACCTGACGTCGTTGTCCACCTCGACGTCCACCGGCCTGTCGACCGCCAACAGCAACCTCACCTCCCTGTCGACTTCCACCTCGACCAGCATCGGCTCGCTGTCCACCGGCCTCAGCACGACCAACAGCAACCTGACGTCGCTGTCCACCTCGACGTCCACCGGCCTGTCGACCGCCAACAGCAACCTCACCTCGCTGTCGACTTCCACCTCGACCAGCATCGGCTCGCTGTCCACCGGCCTCAGCACGACCAGCAGCAACCTGACATCGCTGTCCACCTCGACCTCGACCGGCCTGTCGACCACCAACAGCAACCTCACCTCCCTGTCGACTTCCACCTCGACCAGCATCGGCTCGCTGTCCACCGGCCTCAGCACGACCAACAGCAACCTGACGTCGCTGTCCACCTCGACGTCCACTGGCCTGTCGACCACCAACAGCAACCTCACCTCCCTGTCGACTTCCACCTCGACCAGCATCGGTTCACTGTCCACCGGCCTCAGCACGACCAACAGCAACGTCACGTCGCTGTCCACCTCGACCTCGACCGGCCTGTCGACCGCCAACAGCCAGATCACCTCCCTGTCGACCTCGACCTCCACCGGCATCGGTTCGCTGTCCACCGGCTTGTCGACGACCAACAGCACTCTCACCTCGCTGTCGACCTCCGCCTCGACCGGCATCGGCTCGCTGTCCACCGGCCTCAGCACGACCAACAGCAACGTGACATCGCTGTCCACCTCGACCTCGACCGGCATCGGCTCCCTGTCGACGAGCCTCAGCTCGATCACGACCAACACGACCAATCTCGGCACGAGCACCGCCGAGGCGCTCGGCGGCGGCGCGACCTACGATCCCGCCACGGGCAAGATCTCGTCGCCGTCGTACGTCACCTACAACAACGACGGCACGACCACCACCAACCAGAACGTCGGCGCCGCGGTCGACAACATCAATGCGAAGGGCATCAAGTACTTCCACGCGAACTCGACTGAGGCGGACAGCGAAGCCACCGGTGAAAACAGCGTCGCGATCGGCCCGAACGCGAAGGCGAACCTCGCCAACTCGGTGGCGATCGGCAACGGCGCGACGACTTCGGCCGCAGTCGGCGTCTCGTCGTCGAGCGTCGGCGGCGTGACCTTCGGCGGCTACGCCGGCGCGAACCCGATCGGCACCTTCAGTGTCGGCGCGCCCGGCCAGGAGCGCCAGGTCACCAACGTCGCCGCCGGCCGTGTGAGCGCCGACAGCACGGATGCCGTCAACGGCAGCCAGCTGTTCGCGACCAACAGCCATGTCGCCTCGCTGTCGACAAGCCTGAACACGACCAACAGCAATGTCGCGTCGCTGTCCACCGGTCTGTCGACCACCAACAGCAACGTCGCGTCGCTGTCGACCTCGACCTCGACCAGCATCAGCTCGCTGTCCACCGGCCTGTCGACCACCAACAGCAACGTGACATCGCTGTCGACCTCCACCTCGACCGGCATCAGCTCGCTGTCCACCAGCCTGTCGACCACCAACAACACGGTGAATTCGCTGTCCACGAGCGTGACGAACATCAACAACCAGATTTCGAACCTGTCGACGTCGGTCACGAGCAACTCGGGCATCGCCGCCGACTCGAAGGGCGACGGCACGGATCGTCCGACCGTCACCGCCGGCTCGAACTCGGTCGCGATCGGCTCGAACTCGAATGACGGCGGCCGCAACAACGTTGTGTCGGTCGGCAGCGCGGAGCAGCAGCGCCAGATCACCAACGTCGCGCCCGGCACGCAGGGCACCGATGCGGTGAACCTGAACCAGTTGAACGGCTCGGTCGCATCCGGCGTGAGCCAGGCGAACAACTACACCGACCAGCGCTTCAACGACACCAACCGCGCCATCAACGATGTCGCGAAAAACGCTTACTCGGGTATCGCCGCCGCGCTCGTGATGCCGAACCTCACGCCGTCGGCCCCGGGCCGCACGGTGGCCGAGGTCGGCGTCGGCAGCTACAAGAGCGGCAAGGCGGTCGCCGTCAGCGTCACGCACCGCTCGGAAAACGGCCGCTGGCTCGTGAATGGCGGCGTCGCGGCGACGTCGAGCGGCGACACGGGCGTGCGCGCGCAGGTCGGCTACGAGTGGTGAGATCGCACTGCGCCGTCGCGCGCAACATTGATCTGGATCAATGCGGCGCGACGCACGCTTTCTAGACTGACAACGAGAGCAGGCGCGCCGCACGGCGCGCCTGGCAGTTCTCGTGCCTTCACGCCCGGCCTCCGGGCGTTTTTTATGCCCGTCGCGCGGGCTCCGGCCCATCGCGCAGCAGCAACACCGGACGATCGGCGAGCCGCAACAACGATTCGGCGACGCTGCCGAGCAGCAGTCGCCGCAGGCCATGACGCCCACGCGTGCCCATCACGATCAGGTCCGCGTCGAATTCGCCCGCGGTCCGCATCAGCACGGTCGCCACGTCCTCGCCGTAGGCATCGAGCGCGCGCACCGACCCCTTCACCCGATGGCGTTCGAACTGCGCGCGCGCCGCTTCGAGCGCCGCCGTCGCGACCTCGACGGCCCGATCCCGATCGTCTCCGGCCTCGGCGAAGCCGGATTCGACATCGACCAGCTGCGACCGATGCTCGACGACGCACGCCGCGGTAATCATTCCATCGCCGGCAACGGCGATCCTGATCGCTTCATCAAGCGCAACCTGCGCACTGTGGCTGCCGTCGACCGCCACGAAGATCCGTTTGTACATAAGCCTCTCCCGATTCGGAAAAACCGCGTGAAACGCGTTCCACCAGCAGTCTCGCGCGCCGCCCGCCCGGCCTGCTTGACCCGCATCAAGCCTCCGGAACACACGTGCGGCATCGATACGCACGCCCCCGCGCAAGACGCGGGTCTGGTTCCGATTGGCAAAAAACAAGTAAAACGCGCACAATTTCACATTGTCCATTCAGGACGGGACCCCGGCTCGCGCGCCGCGACAGACGCCGGACCACCGGCGCCGGGTTCCGTCATCGTAGAGATTCATGACCGCTAGCGGAACCTCTTCCCGACACGGCGACGCGAGCACCACGGACGCCGCGCGTGTTTCGTGGCTGCACGCCCGTCCCGCGTCGATCACACTCGTCGCGTTCGCGCTCGGCGCGGCGGCCTCGCTCGGCGTGGCCGGCTTCGTCGAAGCGCGCTGGCAAGCCGCCGCGCATGCCCGCTTCGAGCGGCGCGCCACGCACCTGACCGAAGCCCTGCGCCGCGAGCTGAGCGCGGGAGCGGCCGCGCTGGACGGCGCGCGCGGCGCGCTCTCGCTCGTCCGCGCACCCGGCCAGGACGCCTGGAACACCTACGTCTCGACGCTCGATCTCGACGGCAACCGCACGCCGGTGCGCGCGCTCGGCTTCGCCGCCGCGCGGCCCGGCGCGACGGCGGCGGGCGGCCCGCCCAGCACGCTGCCGATCAGCGTCACCCGCTTCGCGCCGCCCACCGTCGAGCTGCCCGCCGACATGGGCGCGCGCGACGCCGGCGCGCTCTGGCGCGCGGCCGACACCGGCCAGGTGGCGCTCGCGGTCCGCGACGCGAGCGACGGCCATCCGGCCGCGCTGACGCTGTTCCTGCCGGTCTACCGGCCGGACAGCGTGCCGGTGTCGCGCGAGGTGCGCCGCGCGGCGCTCGAAGGCTTCGTGTTCGCCTCGCTGAACGTGCGCCGCGTATTCGAGCAGGCGAGCGCCGACGAGCGCGGCATCGGCATCAGCGCCTCGCGCGCCGGCGACCTCACGCCGCTGTTCGCGGCCGACGCCGGCACCGACGATATCGCGATGCCCGGCCGGCAGTGGCGCCAGACCGACGTCCTGCGCTTCGGCGGCGACACGCTCACGCTCGCCTACACCGCCGACATCCGCGCGGGCACGGCGGGCGCGGCCGACCTGTGGACCGCGCTGGTCGCGGGCGGCCTCGCCGGTTCGGCCGTGCTGGCCGCCGCGCTCTATCAGATCGTGCGTCGCCGCGCGACCGTCGTCGTCGACGCGCCGGGCTCGCTCAACGAAGCCCGGATGATGGGCATCATCCGCTCGTCGATGGAAGCGATCATCACGATCGACGAAGCACAGACCGTCGTGATCTTCAATCCGATGGCCGAACGCGTGTTCGGCGTATCGGCGATGGAAGCGATCGGCGCGCCGCTGTCGCGCTTCATTCCCGAGCGCTTCCGGGGCGCGCACGCGAAGCACGTCGAGCAGTTCGGCGTGACCGGCGTATCGGAGCGACAGATGGGCCGGCAGCGCGTGCTGTTCGGCCAGCGCGCGAGCGGCGAGGAATTTCCGATCGAGGCGTCGATCTCGCAGATCCGCGAAGGCAACGGCAAGCTGTACACCGTGATGCTGCGCGACATCACCGCGCGGCTGCGCGGCGAGGATGCGCTGCGCCAGTCGCGCGAGGAGCAGCGCGAGCTGTCGGCGAACCTGCAGAACGTGCGCGAGGAAGAAAAGACCCGCATCGCGCGCGAGCTGCACGACGATCTCGGCCAGCAGCTGACCGCGCTGAAGATGGACCTGTCCGCGCTCGAGCACGCGCTCGCCCACCCGGCGCCGGGCGCCACGCCCGCCGTGCCCGAGCAGTTGCGCGGCATGCATCGGCTGATCGACTCGACGGTGGCGTCGGTGCGGCGCATCGCGGCGGATCTGCGCCCGGTGATGCTCGACGACCTCGGGCTCGTGCCCGCGATCGAATGGCTCGCGCAGGATTTCACGAACCGCTACGGCATCGAGGTCGAACGCGACATCGAGCCCGGCGATACGGCATTCAACAGCAACGGCGCGACCACCCTGTTCCGGATCGTCCAGGAGGCGCTCACCAATGTCGCGCGTCACGCGGACGCGACGGAGGTGGCGCTCGCGCTGACGATCGACGAGGGCAACTGCACGCTGCGCATCGCCGACAACGGCCGCGGCGCGCCGGACGCCGACGCCGCGCCGCGCCGCCTGGACAAGTCGTTCGGCCTGATCGGCATCCGCGAACGCGCGCACATGCTGGGCGGCATGGTGACGATCGATACCGGCCGCGACCGCGGCTTCTCGATCACGGTCACGTTCCCGCTGCAATCGATCCAACAGGAAACGTCGCCTTCATGATCCAGGTCCTACTCGCAGACGATCACGCGCTCGTGCGCGACGGTCTGCGCCATATTCTGCGCAGCGCCACCGGCTTCAACGTCGCGGGCGAGGCGTTCGACAGCACCACCACCATCGCGCTCGTGCGTTCGACGCCGGCCGACGTGCTGGTGCTCGACCTGTCGATGCCCGGCCGCAACGGCGTCGAGCTGATCAAGCAGATCAAGGACGAGAAGCCCGCGCTGCGGATCCTCGTGCTCACCATGCATGCCGAGCAGCAATACGCGGTGCGCGCGTTCCGCGCCGGCGCGTCGGGCTACCTGACCAAGGAAAGCGCGAGCGCCGAGCTAGTCGGCGCGGTCACGAAGGTGGCGTCGGGCGGGGTGTACGTCAGCCTCGCGATGGCCGAGCGCTTCGCGCAGAGCCTCAACGAGCCCGCCGACACGCTGCCGCACCACCGGCTGTCCGACCGCGAATTCGACGTGTTCCGCCGCATCGCGGTCGGGCAGACGCTGTCGGAAATCGCGCAGGAGCTGTGCGTGAGCGCGAAGACCGTCAGCACCTACAAGACGCGGATCCTGGAGAAGATGCAGATGCCGCATGAAGCGGCGCTCGTGCGCTATGCGTTGCGGCACAAGCTGGTCGATGACGTGGATGAGGGTTGAGGGGCGCCGCGCGGCCGCTTCACGCGCGATCGCTCCCATGATGTGAGGCGCCGGCCGCGGCCCTAGAGTGATCTCCGCGTCTCCCTACCGTATCGCCCGCTGATGGCGTGGTCCGCTTCGCGCGCGGCGTACCTGCTGCTGCCCCTTTCGCGCGCGCCGATGCGCCGATCCGAGCCCGTTCACCGGGCGCGCCGCGCACCGCCCGGCAACGCATTCGTCACGCGAAACCCGAGGGAAGGCGCGCCGCGCCCCAGGTTCCGCGCATTGCCGAAAGCCGCATGCCCCCCGGACAGGCGCGCGGTCGCACGTCACCCCTCGCCCCGCCGCGCCTCTTCCGCCAGCCCCACGATTTCCGCCGTCGTCATGATGCGCGCGTAATCCATTGCAAGATTGCTAAGCGACAACGCGTGGATCTCCTCCGCGCGCCACAGCCTGCCCGCCAGATCGCACCGGTCGAACGTGAACGCGCCATCCGAGGCGACCACGGTCTCGAAACCGAGGTTGCCTGCCGAGCGCGCGGTCGATTCCACCGAGTTGTTCGTGATCACCCCCGCGATCACGAGCTGCGCGATGCCGCGCTCGCGCAGCCGGCGCTCGAGCCCCGTCGCGACAAAGGCATCCGGCACCTGCTTCTCGACCACCTGTTCCGACGCCCGCGGCATGAACGCCGCCTGGAACAGCGCGCCGGGCTGCCCCGGCCAGAACACCGAGTCCGGATCGCGCGACACATGGCGCACGTGCACGACGGGCCGCGCCGTCCGCCGCCAGCAGGCGAGCAATTCGCCGATCCGCTCCTCCGCATCGGGCTGGTTGCGCCGCCCCAGCTTCGGGTGATGAATGCCCTGCTGGAGATCGATCAACAACAAGGCGGCATTCGCATCGAGGCGCGCGGGCTGGTTCATGTCGGCATGTCGCGAATGGGTCGCGTGTGGTCGGATCGGGATGCCGCGATTGTAGCGTTCGTTCTCCGGAATACACCGTACTTGCGATCATGCGCGCCGCCCTGCACAATCGCAGCACATTTCCCCCGCCGACGCCGCCATGACTCATGCCTCACTCGCTACCGGCGTCCTCCTGGCCGCGGGCCTCGGCACCCGCTTCGATCCGAGCGGTGTGCACAGCAAGCTCCTCGCTCCGCTCGCCGACGGCACGCCGGTCGCCGTCGCCGCCGCGCGCCGGCTCGCGACCGCCGTCGCCGACGTGATCGCGATCGTGCGCCCCGGCGCCGAACGGCTCGCGCTGCTGCTCAACGAGGCGGGCTGCCAGGTGCTCTATACCGCGGACGCCGAGCGCGGCATGGGCGCGAGCCTCGCCGCCGCCGTGCGCGCGAGCGCCGACGCCGATGGCTGGATCGTCGCGCTCGCGGACATGCCGTGGATCGCGCCCGCCACGATCGAGACGCTCGCCCGCACGCTCGACAGCGGCGCGGCCTCGATCGTGGCGCCCGCCTATCGCGGCCAGCGCGGCCATCCGGTCGGCTTCGCCGCGCACCATTACGAGGCGCTCGTCGCGCTCGACGGCGACGCGGGCGCGCGCACGCTGCTCACGACGCACCCCGTCACGCTGCTCGACTTCGACGACCCCGGCGTGCTGCGCGACGTCGACACCCCCGCCGACCTCGCGCCGCCCGCCTCGCCCGCTTGATTCGCGCCGACGCACGATCGCCCGGCAAAGCGTCCGCCGATTGGCTATAACGGAAAGGATGGCCGTCGCCGTGCGACGGCGCCCCGCGACCTCGGAGACGCCGATGTCCGACCACACCACGCCGCTGCCCGACCCACCCGCCGATCCCACCCGCGATCCGGAAGACGATCCGCTCGCGCCCGGCCATCACGAACGTCCGCAGGAACCGCCCGAAGGCCCCCCCAGCAAGGACCCTGTGTAGTCCCGCAAGCACGCCACGGGTCCGGTCAACGCGACGCCCCGGCTGCCCGCCGTTTCCGCACGGCGTGGCACCATCATGCCCGTTCGTCGCCTAGGGAATTCCCTGTCTGCGCCCGGCCGCGCGCCCGGCCGACAAACAGTGATCCCCATTCGCACCATCGGTGCGGGCCACTCGACTCCTTGCGGACCACCATGCGCAACCTGACTCTGAATCAAAAGCTCGCGTCGATGATCGTCGTTCTGTGGTTGGGCTTGTTATTGATCGGAGCATTGGGCGCATGGCAAAACCGTGCATCGATGATCTCGGACCGCCGCGACCAGCTGGCCGCGCTGATCAATCAGGCCTATCACGTCACCGACCACTACTACAAGCTGTCGCAGCAAGGCGCGCTGTCGGAAGCCGACGCGAAGCGCGAGGCGCTCGTCGCGATCGCCGCGATGCGCTACGGCGGCGACGGCTACATCTCGATCAACGATTCGAAACCCGTGATCGTGATGCATCCGATCAAAACCGAGCTGACCGGCAAGGATGTGTCGGGCATGACCGACCCGGCGGGCAAGCACCTGTTCGTCGAGATCGTCAAGGCGGGCAATCAGGGCGCCTTGGGCTACGTCGAGTACCTGTGGCCGAAGCCCGGCAACGACACGCCGGTCGAGAAGACCAGCGTGGTCCAGCGCTTCGCGCCGTGGGACTGGTACCTCGTGACCGGCATGTACATGAACGACGTGCGCGCGGCGGTGCTCGCCAGCATCGGCCGCTGGTTCGCGATGACGCTCGTGCTCGGCCTGATCGCGACGGGCCTGATGGCGCTGGTGCTGCGCAGCGTGCGCCGCAGCCTCGGCGGCGATCTCGAGGACGCCGTCAGCACCGCGCGGCGCATCGCGCAGGGCGACCTGACCGCGCACGTCGACGTGCGCCACGAGAACGGCGCGAGCCTGCTCCATGCGCTGCACGCGATGCAGGCGAGCCTCGTCGACATGGTGTCGCGCGTGCGGCTCGGCACCGACAACATCCATGTCGGCGCGAACGAAATCGCGGCCGGCAACACCGACCTGTCGCAGCGGACCGAGGAGCAGGCGGCAGCGCTCGTGCAGACCGCGTCGAGCATGGATGAAATGACCTCCAACGTGCGGCAGAACGCCGACAGCGCCGCACAGGCCGCCGAGCTGGCCGACCAGGCGGCGCAGATCGCGCAGCGCGGCAACGCGGTGGTGGACGACGTGGTGCGCACGATGACCGCGATCACCGACAGCTCGACCAAGATCAGCGACATCATCGGCGTGATCGACGGCATCGCGTTCCAGACCAACATTCTCGCGCTGAACGCGGCGGTGGAAGCGGCGCGCGCGGGCGAACAGGGACGCGGCTTCGCGGTGGTGGCGGGCGAAGTGCGCACGCTCGCGCAGCGTTCCGCGACCGCGGCGAAGGAGATCAAGATCCTGATCGAATCGTCGAACCAGACGGTCGGGCATGGCGCATCGCTGGTCAGCCATGCAGGCGCGACGATGGGGGAAATCGTGCAGTCGGTGCGGCGCGTGAACGAGATCCTCGAGGAGATCAGCCACGCGTCGCGCGAACAGAGCGCGGGCATCGAGCAGGTGAACCGCGCGGTCGGCGAGATGGATCAGGTCACGCAGCAGAACGCGGCGCTCGTCGAGCAGGCGGCCGCGGCCGCGCATTCCCTGCGCGACCAGGCCGACGCGCTGCGCTCGGCGGTCACGCGATTCGCGCTGCCGGCCTGACGGACCCGCGCGGGCGGCCATCGGGCCGCCCGCCTCACCGCCTCACCGCCTCACCGCCTCACCGCCTCACCGCCTCACCGCCTCACCGCCTCACCGCCTCACCGCCTCACCGCCTCACCGCCTCACCGCCTCTCCGCCTCACCGCCTCTCCGCCTCTCCGCCTCTCCGCCTCTCCGCCTCTCCGCCTCTCCGCCTCTCCGCCTCTCCGCCTCTCCGCCTCTCCGCCTCTCCGCCTCTCCGCCTCTCCGCCTCTCCGCCTCTCCGCCTCTCCGCCTCCCGCCTCTCCGTCCCGAATTTGTCTGCACTCCACCACGATTTGACAGTGTTTTAACCGAAATCGCGCGACTTCCACACATCGCGATTACGCATTTATTACAATCACCCCCTAGAAGCGTCCTCCACCGGGGCGCGTTTGCCGTCCACCCGCCCGTCCATGACCCTGAAGAAGAAGTCGAAAGCCTCCGAGCCGTACCTCGCCGTCGCGAAGAACCCGATGTTGTCGGCGAGCCTGCCGATGTGGCGCTCGAAGTTCGTCGTGATCCTCGTGTTTCTCGCCTTCGGCGCGCTGATCGCGCGCGCCTTCTGGGTCCAGATCGCCAATCAGGACTTCTATGCCGGCCAGGGCCAGAAACGCTACCAGCGCACCATCGAGCTCGATGCGATGCGCGGCCGCATCGTCGACCGCAACGGCGCGATGCTCGCCGTCAGCCTGTCCACCTACGAAATCTGGGCGAATCCGAAGCAGGTCGACGAAGCCGCGTACCCCGCGCTCGCGAAGCTGCTCGACATGCCGCTCCCCGAGCTCAAGCGCCGCCTGAACAACGAGCGCAGCTTCGTGCTGCTCAAGCGCCAGATCGATCCCGAGACCGCCGCCCGGATCGACAAGCTCGGTCTCGAAGGCCTCACCCAGGTCGCGGATTCCAAGCGCTTCTACCCGGAAGGCGAATCGGCCGCGCACGTGGTCGGCTTCACGAACGTCGAGGATCACGGCCAGGAAGGCGTCGAGCTGGCCACCAACGACCGCCTGTCCGGCACCGCCGGGCAGCGCGAGGTGATCCGCGACCGGCTCGGCCGGATCGTATCCGACACCCGCCCGCTCGTGCCCGCCCAACACGGCGCCACCATCGAGCTGACGATCGACCGGCGGATCCAGCAGCTCGCCTACGCGCAGCTGAAGTCGGCGATCCTCGCGAACAACGCGCAAGCGGGCAGCGTCGTCGTGCTCGACGCGCAGAACGGCGAGATCCTCGCGCTCGCGAACTACCCGACCTTCGATCCCAACGACCGCGCCCGCCTGACCGGCCAGCAGTTGCGCAACCGCGCGGTGATCGACACCTTCGAGCCCGGCTCGACGATCAAGCCGGTGGTCATCGCGCTGTCGATCGACGCAGGCAAGGTCAGCCCGCAGACCCTCATCAACACCGCGCCCGGCAGCTACAAGATCGGCCCCGCGGTCATCCACGACACCTCGAACCACGGCTCGCTCACGGTCGCGCAGGCGCTGCAGAAGTCGAGCAACGTCGCGCTCGCCAAGCTCGCGCTGAACCTGCCCGCCGAGACCATCTGGAACAAGTACCAGGAATACGGCATCGGCCGCGCGCCGGAACTGACCTTCCCGGGCGTCGCCTCGGGCCGCCTGCGTCCCTACAAGCGCTGGCGGCCGATCGAGCAGGCGACGATGGCGTACGGCTACGGGCTGTCGATGTCGCTGCTGCAGATCGCGCAGGTCTACACCGCGTACGCGGGCGACGGCACGATCCACCCGGTCTCGCTGCTCCGGAACAACACCGACGTCCACGCGCTCGAGGCGCAGCGCGGCCACCGCGTGACCTCGCCCGCCACCGCCGCCGCGATCCGCTCGATGCTGGAAATGGCGGCGGGCGAAGGCGGCACCGGGCGCGCCGCGCGCGTCGACGGCTACCGGATCGGCGGCAAGACCGGCACCGCGCGCAAGCAGGTCGGCGCCTCGTATGCGAAGGGCAAGTACCGCGCGCTGTTCGCCGGCATGGCGCCGATGAGCAACCCGCGCCTGATCGTCGCCGTCATGATCGACGAGCCGGCCGGCCGCAGCTACTATGGCGGCACGGTCGCGGGCCCGGTGTTCTCCGGCGTCACGAGCGGCGCGCTGCAGCTGCTCGGCGTGCCGCCCGACGCGCCGCCCGGCCCGACCAAGGCCGCCGCGGCCGCCAAGCCGGCCGCCAAGCCGGCCGCCAAGCCGAAAACCTGAGCCGCCCCGCCCATCCCATTCTTTAGGATCGCCGCGCAATATTTGAGCGGCGAGCCGCCTCCCTCCTACAATCTCCCGCACCACGGACGCCCCCGCGCGACGTCCGTGCGACCGCCCGCGCGGTCCTTCCAAGATCAGGCGCTCAGGAGAGAGACATCATGGGATTTCACTGGACCAAGCGGGTGCTGGCCGGCATCGCCGCCGGCGCATGCCTGTCGGCCCCCGTCGTCGCACGGGCGGACGCCGCCCCCGTCAAGATCGGCTTCATCGTGAAGCAGCCCGACGACCCCTGGTTCCAGGACGAATGGCGCTTCGCCGAGCAGGCCGCCAAGGACAAGCATTTCACGCTGGTCAAGATCGCCGCGCCGAGCGGCGAGAAAGTCTCCACCGCGCTCGACAGCCTCGCCGCGCAGAAAGCGCAGGGCGTGATCATCTGCGCGCCCGACGTGAAGCTCGGGCCGGGCATCGTCGCGAAGGCGAAGCGTTACGACATGAAGCTGATGTCGGTCGACGACCAGCTCGTCGACGGCAAGGGCGCGCCCCTCGCCAACGTGCCGCACATGGGCATCTCGGCGTACAAGATCGGCCAGCAGGTCGGTCAGGCGATCGCCGCCGAGACCCGGCGGCGCGGCTGGAATCCCGCCGAGGTCGGCATCATCCGGCTCGCCTACGACCAGCTGCCGACCGCGCGCGAGCGCACCACGGGCGCGGTCGACGCGTTGAAGGCCGCCGGCTTCCCGGCCGCGAACGTGATCGACGCCCCCGAAATGACGGCCGACACCGAAGGCGCGTTCAACGCGGCGAACATCGCGCTGACCAAGCACCAGAACTTCAAGCACTGGGTCGCGTTCGGCTCGAACGACGACACCACGGTCGGCGCGGTGCGCGCGGCCGAGGGCCGCGGGATCGGCGCGGACAGCATGGTCGCGGTCGGCATCAACGGCAGCCAGGTCGCGATGAACGAATTCGCCAAGCCGAAGCCGACGGGCTTCTACGGGTCGATCCTGCTGAATCCGCGCCAACACGGCTACGACACGTCGGTCAACATGTACGAGTGGATCACGAAGAACCAGGCGCCGCCGCCCGTCGTGCTGACCTCGGGCACGCTGATCACGCGCGACAACGAAAAACAGGCGCGCGCGTCGCTGGGCCTTTGAGCGCGCGAGGCAAGGAACCGACATGACGACTCCCCGCACCACCTTGATCACGGGCGCCGCCGGCGGCATCGGCCAGGCGCTGACCCGTTGCTTCGCCGCCGCCGGCGGCCGCGTGCTCGCGCTCGATCGCGACGCGGCCGCTCTGCGCGCGTTCCTCGACGCGCTCGGCCCCGGCGACGTCCATCCGATCATCGACGACCTCACGGATCCCGCCCGGCTGAAGGCGGCGCTCGCCGCGCATCCGGCGGTCGACGTGCTGGTCGCCAACGCGGGCACCGCCGCGTCGACGACCCTGCGCAACACCACGATCGCGTCGTGGCGCGCCGACCTCGACGCGAACCTGACCGCGACCTACGTGAGCGTGGAGGCGGTGCTGCCCGGCATGCTCGCGCTCGGTCGCGGCGCGATCACGGTGATCGGCTCGGTCAACGGCATGAACGCGCTCGGCCACCCGGCCTACAGCGCCGCGAAGGCCGGCCTCGTCAGCTACACGAAGTCGCTTGCGATCGAATACGGCCGCCGCGGCGTGCGCGCGAACATCGTGTGTCCGGGCACGGTCAGGACGCCCGCGTGGGAGGCGCGCGTGAAGCAGAACCCGCGCGTGTTCGACGAATTGAGGAAGTGGTATCCGCTCGATGATTTCGCGACGCCGGACGACGTCGCGCAGGCCGCGCTGTTCCTGTCTTCGCCGGCCGCCCGCGTGATCACGGGCGTCGCGCTGCCGGTGGACGGCGGGCTGCTCGCCGGCAACCGGGTGATGGCGCAGGAACTGACGCTGGAATCGTTCGACTGAGAGGCCGCGCGCGGCGGGCGCGCCGGCCCGCGCGTCGCGTCAATGCGCGGGCTTGGGCACGTGCGGCGTCATGCGCGACAGCACGTGGTCGGTCATGCCGCGCGCCAGCTCGGTCTCGCCGATGAAGACCGTGCCCATTCCTTCGTTGACGAGCAGCGACGCCTCGTCGTCGCTGTTGGTGCACAGCGCGATCTCGATGGTCGGATTGAGCGTGCGCGAGATCTCGACGATCTGCCGGACGTCGAACACGTCGGGCAGCGTGACCACCAACATCCCGGCGCGCGCGATGTGCGCCTGCACCAGCACGATCGGCTCGATCGCATCGCCCGACACGGCCGCGACGCCCTCCTCGCGCAGCTTCTCGACCCGCTCGCGGTTCTGCTCGACCACAACGTACGCGATGCCGCGCTCGTCGAGCGCCTGCCCGATCCGGGTGCCGACCCGCCCATAGCCGACGATCACGACCTGCCCGGTCAGATGCGTCTGCGGCGTCGACATCGGCAGCGCGGCGAGCGGATCGTCGCGCGACTCGAGGCGTCGCGCGAACGCCGAATGCCGGCGGATCCAGGCGGCCGCGGGCTCGATCATCGCGAACAGCAGCGGATTCAGGGCGATCGAGATCAGCGCGACCGCGAGAATCAGGTTCTGCCCTTCGGCCGACAGCAGGCCGAGGCCGCGCCCCAGGCTCGCGAGGATGAACGAGAACTCGCCGATCTGCGCGAGGCCCGCGCCGACCGTCAGCGCGGTGTTGAGCGGATAGCGGAACGCGAGCACGAGCGCGACGGCGGCCAGGGTCTTGCCGATCACGACGATCGCCGCGACCTCGATCACGTGCAGCGGCTCGTTGATGAGGATGCCCGGGTCGAACAGCATCCCGACCGAGATGAAGAACAGCACCGAGAAGGCGTCGCGCAGCGGCAGGGTTTCGTCGGCGGCGCGGCGGCTGAACTCGGATTCGCGCATCATCATGCCGGCGAAGAACGCGCCGAGCGCGAACGACACGTCGAACAGCTTCGCCGCGCCGAACGCGACGCCGACGGCCGCCGCGATCATGCACAGCGTGAACAGCTCGCGCGAGCCGGTGCGCGCGACCAGCCACAGGATGCGCGGGAACACCCGCTTGCCGACCACCAGCATCAGCGCGATGAATGCGCCGACCTTCAGCAGCGTGGTGCCGAGCGTGCCCCACAGGCTGCCGCCCGGGGCGCCGCCGTGCGCGGCGTCGGGCGTCGCGCCGCCGAGCAGGCCGGCGAGCGGCGGCAGCAGCACGAGCACGAGCACCATCACGAGATCCTCGACGACCAGCCAGCCGACCGCGATCCGCCCGTTCACCGATTCGACGAGCCCGCGACCCTCCAGCGCCCGCAGCAGCACCACCGTGCTCGCGACCGACAGCGACAGCCCGAACACCAGCGCGCCGCCGATATTCCAGCCCCACAGTAGCGCGAGCCCGCAGCCGAGCGCGGCCGCGACGCCGATCTGGAAGATCGCGCCCGGCAGGGCGATCTTGCGCACCGCGAGCAGGTCGCCCAGCGAGAAATGCAGCCCGACGCCGAACATCAGCAACATCACGCCGATTTCAGCCAGCTGCTGCGCGAGCGCGAGATCGCCGACGAAGCCGGGCGTGCCCGGCCCGATCACGATGCCCGCCAGCAGATAGCCGACGAGCGGCGGCATCTTCAAGAGCGAGGCAAGGTAACCGAAGATCATCGCGAGACCGAAACCGGTCGCGAGCAACGCAATCAGGCTGACGTCATGAGGCATCCGCGCTCCATTTTGAACGTAATATTTTAGTAAGCCGACAAGGATAAGGGATCAGCGCGGCAAATGGGCGCGCGAATCAAAATATCACGGGGCCGCGGCGGGCCGATGACGGCGTGCGGCGAACGATCCGACCCTGCTTCGGGCTTCGGGCTTCGGGCTTCGGGCTTCGGGCTTCGGGCTTCGGGCTTCGGGCTTCGGGCTTCGGGCTTCGGGCTTCGGGCTTCGGGCTTCGGGCTTCGGGCTTCGGGCTTCGGGCTTCGGGCTTCGGGCTTCGGGCCGCCGGTTTCGGGCCGCCGGTTTCGGGCTTCCGGTTTCGGGCTTCCGGTTTCGGGCTTCCGGTTTCGGGCTTCCGGTTTCGGGCTTCCGGTTTCGGGCTTCCGGTTTCGGGCTTCCGGTTTCGGGCTTCCGGTTTCGGGCTTCCGGTTTCGGGCTTCCGGTTTCGGGCTTCCGGTTTCGGGCTTCCGGTTTCGGGCTTCCGGTTTCGGGCTTCCGGTTTCGGGCTTCCGGTTTCGGGCTTCCGGTTTCGGGCTTCCGGTTTCGGGCTTCCGGTTTCGGGCTTCCGGTTTCGGGCTTCCGGTTTCGGGCTTCCGGTTTCGGGCTTCCGGTTTCGGGCTTCCGGTTTCGGGCTTCCGGTTTCGGGCTTCCGGTTTCGGGCCGGCGCTCACCGCCCTCGCCCGGTCAAGCCCGTCGCGCGCCGCCCCGGGTCGGCCGCCCCGTCGCGGCGCAGCCCGCCGCGCCGGCTAGGCGAATTCGACCCGGTCGCGCCCGTTGCGCTTCGCGCGATACATCGCGGCATCCGCCGCGTCCAGCAGCCGCGCAACCGCGCCCGCCGCGTCGACCGGCTCCTCGATCGTGCGCACCGACACGCCGATCGACACCGTCACCCGCAGCGCCATCGGGTGCGTGTCGGAGACGTCCAGCTCGAGCGCGGCGACCACGTGCCGGACCCGTTCGGCCACCACCGTCGCCTCGTTGCGCGCGGTCCGCAGCAGCAGCACCGCGAACTCCTCGCCGCCGTAGCGCACGAGCGTGTCGCCCGCCCGCAGCTGCGAACGCGCGCAGTGGGCGACCGCCACCAGCACGCGGTCGCCCACCGCATGTCCGTGCACATCGTTGATCTGCTTGAAACGGTCGATGTCGAAGAACAGGCAGGCGATCGTCTCCTGCCGGCGCGCCGCCCCGAGCACCGCCTCCCGCAAACGTTCGTCGAAGTAGCGGCGGTTCGCGAGCCCCGTCAGCGCATCGGTGATGCCGAGGCGCTGCAGGCGCTCGCGGTGCGCGACGTTGTCGAGGCTCGCGGCAACGATGCGCGCGAAGCGTTCCAGCAGATCGGTCGCCATGCCCGGCGCGAACCGCTCCGGATCAGCGCTGCCCAGGCACAGGCAGCCGATCGTACGGGCGGCGCGATCGTCGCCGAGCCGCAGCGGCAGCACGATCGCGCTCGCCACGCGCGCCGGCCCCGCCGGACCGAACGCCGCGCCGGCCCAGGCTCCGGGCGCGCCGAGCCACGGCACGCCGCCGGCCGTCAGGCGCATCAGCCAGGCCCCGAGCGGCAGATCCGCCGTCACGTCCGGATGCGGCGCGTCGTCGACGATCTCCGCCGCGAGCGGCTGCGCGCGATCGAGCCACACCCGCACCGCGTCGAGCGAGAACTCCGCCGGGAATCGCGCAAACAGCGCGTCGATGAAGGCCGCGAGCCCCGCCGCGCCGATCAGCGCCAGCTCGATGTCCTGAAACCGCCGCAGCGTGCGCTCATTGCGCAGCACGGTGTCCATCAGCGCACGGACCTCGGTCGGCAGGAACAGGGGATCGGAATAGCTCACGTTGAACAATAGGAGAGCGCGAGCGGACACGGCGCTCGACAGCCTGGATATCGGCGGCGCGCGCGCGAGCTTGAGGGGTGTGCGTTCAGGCGCGCCCGGCGAATCGACGATCGGCTGCGCCAAAGCCGCCGCGCGCCCAGTCGCTCGGGCACGCACTCACTCGGGCCGCCGTGACGCGACCGGACGCCGCCCCCCATCGCCGCCACGACGAGCCGAGCCCGCGAACGCTCGGTCGCCGCGCGGCGGCGGCGCCCCGCGCCCAACGTCGTGTGCGCCACGGCTTGCCGACGGCGACCGGCCACGTCTCGCGCGCCCCATGCGCCGCCACGCCGGCGGACCCGCGTGCCATCGCCCATCGCTCATCGCCGATCACTGGTCATCCATCACCGGTCAGCAACGGCATCGGGGCGACGACTGCCTACCCACGCCGGCCACGCCCGCCCGCGCCGCGCCAATCCAGCGCCAATCCCAGCGCTAGTCTCAGCGCCTAAACCAACGCCTAAACCAGCAGCCCCAGGATCGCAGCCTTGACCGCGGCCTCGGTCTTGTTCATCGCATTCAGTTTGCGCATCGCATTGACGAGGTGAAACTTCACGGTCCGATCGTCGATCGACATGATCTTGCCGGTTTCGGCATAGGTCTTCCCGGCCGCCGACCACTGCAACGTTTCGCGTTCGCGCGCGGTCAGCTCGACCGCGTAGTCCGCCCCCTGCGGGTACTCGCTCATCGCGCTGCTGAATGCGGTCGCCAGCCACGACATCCGGTAGCCCTTGTCCGCCAGTTCGCGCTTGTCGACCGGCTCGGCCGAGCGCGCGAGGGTCACCAGCCCGCTCACGCCCGCGCGGCTGCGGGTCGGCATGCACCAGCCGTAGCGCAGGCCGTGGTGCGCGGCCTCCTCCCAGAACTCGGCCTGCCGGGTCTGGCCGCCGGCCTGCCAGATCAGGGGAAGCGTCTGCGTGAGCCCGTGGCGGACCGTGGGATCGATCGCGAAATAATTGCGGTCCACGTAGCGCTCGACCCACTTTTCCGGATAGTCCGACTGCAACGTGAATTGCGGATTGTTGATCGGAAAGGGCACGCGGATTCCGAACGAGCACCGCTCGAAGCCCAGTTCCCGCGCGGCGACCCGCAACTCCTGAAACACCTCATCTTCGGTTCTGGCCGCTGCAAAGGCGTCCAGGTACGTCTCTCTCCACGCATGCATACCTCACCCTCGCGATCGAACCGGGCCCGGGTGGGCCGCGGATGTGTACGGCGCCCACGAGCGCAATGACCCGCCGTCAGCGCCCGTCGCCGTGACATGGGCGGGGCACGGGGTTCCGCCCTTCGTCCGGGGCGGCTGCTCGAATGGCGCGATGCTTGTGTCCGGGTATTTCGTGCAACAGGCTCAACGTTACCTGAATCAGTCCGCGCAAACCGCGTTGCCGAAACGCGCAGCGAATACCGATGCGCATTCATTCTCTTGCCCTATTCCTGAAATCCGATCCAATGGGAAATGGAAATGAAATAACCGTATCGTCAAGCGACGCGTCGCGCATTTTTATTTATTTATTTTTTCACTCCGCCCACCGCCGTTTCATCAAAAAATCGCCATGGATATGGCACAAACCTCGGAATATCGCTGATTCCGGCCCTTTGAATTTCTCCCTGCGCAATTCCATTGCATCATATGCAAATTCACTGGCACCCTGCCCATTCGGGCAGCTATTTTGCGCATCCAATGTCAGGTCCAATCATCCCGACAATTACGAGATAAAACGGGTCGCCAGCCGCTTGCGCTGACCGTCGCGAGGCGGCGGCGATCCGGATTCCGAGACGATCCATCCGTTCGTTCCAGATCCTGAATCAGCAGCCCGGATGGCCGTCGTCCACCGTCGACGGCCCCGGCGTACCCAAGCGGTGAAGCGGTCGTTCGCGGCCGCGTGTTGCCAACGGACAGAATCAAACTTGCCTGGCGGGTTTTCCCATGCAGACGCTGTCGGGAAACGGTTCCGCTGTGCAATCAGCATGTCGCGCGGCGCATCGTGGCCCCGTGGAAGTCGTCGTGAAACACGCGTCGTCCGATAGCCGACCTCGCGCGCGTCGCGCCGGCGCAATGGCATTGACGTGCACGAAGCCGCATCGCCACGGTTAATCGATGGCAAATCCCGATCGAGATGCAGCGGCCCATCCGCGCCGCGCCGAATATCGATACGTCGCCGGACGGCCCGCGTCATCCGGCGCGACTATCCCGGGTTTGCTTTCATCAGCGATAAACGAAGGATGGAACATGCCTCACGACTCGACAGAAGCCAACCCCGCCTCCACCTCGGCCGCGCCGCCGGACGGCTATTTGCCGCTGTTTCGCAGCAGCCCGTTCCTCGATCTCGTGGGGCCGCTGTTCTATCGCCCGGGCGACACGGGCTTCAGCCTCGGCCTGCGCGTGCTGGAACAACACCTCAACAGCGTATCGACGCTGCACGGCGGCCTGATCGCCACGCTCGCCGACGTCTCGCTCGGCTACGTGACCGCCTTCTCGCGCGAACCCACGCTCAGCATGGTCACGGCCAGCCTCACGATCGACTACCTGGGCGCGGCGGCGCTGGGCAGCTGGGTCGAGTCGCACGTCACCGTCAACAAGGTGGGCAAGCACCTCGCCTTCGCCGACGCCGCCCTCACCGCCGACGGACGTCCGGTGGCCAAGGCGCGCGCGTTGTTCGCCATCGCCGATCGCGCGCAGCCCGCCGCCGGCCTCAGTCCCCAGGACAAGGAGCCATCGTGAGTTTCGAATCCGAATTCCAGTCCATCCATACGCGCGAGACGCCGGGCAAGGCCAACGCGCGCCTCACGATCAACGATCCGTTCCTGCATCGCAAGCAGCGCCGACACTTCATCCTGCACGACGTGCTGCCCGCGCTGTTCACCGTCGTCGCGCTGCTGCTGATCCCGGTGCTGCGTCCCGGGCTGCCGGAACTCGCGGCGTTCCTGGTCATGTGGACCGTCACGGGGCTCGGGGTCTCCACCGGCTACCACCGCCTGTTCGCGCACAAGTCCTGGGTGGCGGCGCGGCCGCTGCGCAACGCGCTCGCCATCACGGGCGCGATGGCCGGGCAAGGCAGCGTGCTGTCCTGGGTGGCCATGCATCGACGCCATCACGAGCGCAGCGACGCGGACGGCGACATGCACTCGCCCAATCTTCACGGCGACGACTGGCGCGGCCGGCTGCGCGGCTTCCTGCACGCCCACCTCACCTGGATGATGGCGCACCCGTACCCGAGCGTCGTGCACTACGCGCCCGACCTGATGCGCGATCGCACCATCGCGTGGATCCACAAGCACTACCAGCGCTGGGTGATCCTCGGGCTGGTGCTGCCGGCGCTGTTCTGCGCCCTCGTGGAACGCTCCTGGAGCGGCCTGCTCATGGGCTTCCTGTGGGGCGGCATGGTGCGCATGTTCGTGCTCGAGCACGGCATCTGGTCGCTCAACTCCCTCTGTCACATGATGGGCACGCGCCGCTGGGCGACGCGCGACAAGAGCCGCAACATCGGCCTGATCGCCCCCTTCATCTTCGGCGAGAGCTGGCATCACAATCATCACGCCTTCCCGGGCTCGGCCTGGTTCGGTCTTCGGTGGTGGCGCGTCGACCCCGGCTACTGGTTCATCTGGCTGATGGGCGTGCTGGGTCTCGCGCGCGACATCAAGGTGCCGGAACGGGCCCAGCTGGAAATGCGCCGCGCCGCCGCGCGCTGAGAACAGGACGCATCCCTTCAATCCCAAGGAGACACCCGCTCATGAACACCCCCGCGAAACGCCCCGAAGACATCGTTCAATGGTGCCGCAACTACATCGCCGGCGTCCTGGACGTACCGGTCGACTCGATCGATCCGGCCAGCGAGTTCGACACGCTGGGCCTCGATTCCGCGTTGATCACGTCGATGCTGATCGAGCTCGAGGAATGGCTCGGCATCGACATCCCGCCCTCGATCTTCTTCTCGCAAAGCACGCTCGACGGCATGGGCGCCGTGCTGGCCGAGCGCGTGGTGAGCGAAGGCGCCGGCGCGTAGACCTCGCGCCGCGCACCCGGAACCTGGACAGGAGAGCACGACATGACGGCAAGGCTGGAGCAGCAGGATGCGACGTATGGCGGGTCGGCCGACGCCATCCGCTATCACTACGACGTGAGCCGCGCGTTCTACGCGCTGTGGCTCGATGAAACGATGTCGTATTCGTCGGCGTTGTGGACGCCCGCCGCCACCGAACCGCTCGCGCTCGCGCAGCGACGCAAGATCGAGCATCACCTGCAGCACGCGCGCGCGGACCGCGCGACGCGCCTGCTCGACATCGGCTGCGGCTGGGGCGGCATGATGCGGGCGGCCGCGGAGCTGCCCGGGCTGCAACGGATCGTCGGCCTCACGCTGAGCGAGGATCAGGCGGCCTGCGTACGCGAGCTGAACCATCCGAAGTTCGAGGTGCGGCTCGAGAACTGGGTCGATCATCGCCCTGCCGCGCCCTACGATTCGATCGTGTCGATCGGCGCGTTCGAGCACTTCGCCAAGCCGAGCGACACCGTCGCGCAGAAGATCCAGGTGTATCGCGACTTCTTCGAGGCCTGCCGCACGTGGCTCGCGCCCGGCGGCCGCCTGTCGCTGCAGACGATCGCCTACGGCACGATGCGCCGCGAGGAAGCCAGCCAGTTCATCAACCAGGAGATCTTCCCCGACGCCGATCTGCCCACGCTCGCCGAAATCGCCGCGGCGGCCGACGGCGTGATGGAGATCACCGACGTGGTGAACCATCGGCTGCACTACGCGCGCACGACCGAGACCTGGGCCGCGAACCTGAAGAAGCATCGCGCGGCGGCCGTCGAACTGGTCGGCGAGGACACCACCGCGCGCTACGAACGCTATCTCACGCAATCGTCCGCCGGCTTCTACATGGGCAAGATCGCCCTGCTGCGCCTGGCCCTGCGCCCGATCGGCAGCAGTTGGCGGCAGATGGCCACGGCCTGAACGGAGACCCGCATGGAATCCCGTCAGCCCGCGACTGCAACCGCCACTGCGCCCGCGTTCAAGTTCAATCCGACGCATCCCGACTTCGTCCAGGATCCGTATCCGACCTACGCCCGGATGCGTCGCGAAGCGCCCCGTCTCCAGGCGCTGGGCACGCGCATCCTCACACGCTACGACGACGTGCTGGCCGTGCTCAAGCATCGCGACCTGAGCGTCGCGCTGATCCCGGACACCATCCAGCGCATGGCGTCCAGGCTGCGCGTCGAGCGCCTGGATCAGATCGATCGCTTCATCCGCAGTTCGATCGTGTTCACCGACAATCCCGCGCATGTACGCCTGCGACGGCTGGTCAACCAGGCCTACACGCCGCGCGCGGTCGCGCGGCTCGCGCCCCTGATCGACGATGAGATCGCCGCCTGCCTGCGCGCCTTCGACGACGGCGCACCGGCCGACCTGATCGCCGCCCTCGCGCGGCCGCTGCCCGTGCACGTGCTGTGCCGCTGGATGCGCGTGGAGGCGACGCATCGCGCCGACATCGCGCATCACGTGCACAACGTCCGCCTGCTGCTGGATCCGGGCATGATGGGACGGCGCGACTACGTGCGCGCCGCCGAATCGCTGGCCTGGCTGATCGACTTCTTCTCCGCGCATGCCGACGGCCCGGCCGCCGCGCACGAAGGCGTGGTGCGCGACCTCGTGGCCGCGCGCGCGGACGACGACCGGCTGTCGCACGAGGAAGTCGCGTTCGCGTGCGTCATGTTCTACGTGGCCGGCACCGAGACCACGCAATCGCTGATCGGCAATGTCGTGCTCGCGCTCGTCCGGCATCCGCGGCAGCTCGCGCTGTTGCGGGAACGGCCTGAACTCGTCGAGCGCGCGGTCGAGGAGAGCATTCGCTACGACACGCCCTTGCAGTTCACCAAGCGCGTCGCACGCACCGCCACCGAGGTGAACGGCATCGCGATCGCGGCGGGCGAACAGATCCTCGCCTGCATGGGCGCGGCCAATCGCGACGAGGACGTGTTCGAGCGCGCCGACGTCTTCGATTGCCTGCGCACGGGCGCGCCCCACGTCGGCTTCGGCTACGGCCTGCATGCCTGCCTGGGCGGCCAGCTGGCCCGCCTGCAGGCCGAGCGCGCGCTGCACATGCTGCTCGCGCGCTATCCGGCCTGGGATCTCGATCCGACCGGCGTCACCTGGCAATCCGAGAGCCTGATCCTGCGCGGCCCGGCCGCGCTGCGCGGCCGCCTTCTCGCCGCGCTGGCCGAAGCGGACGAGACGCTCGCCGCCAGGGGCGTCGATGGCGAATAAGTGGATCGTGACGGCGCCGGACAATGCCGCCGCCCCGCATTCTCCGGTGCTGTACTGCTTCCATCACGCCGGCGGCAGCGCGGCGTCGTACAACGGCTGGTGCACGACCTGGCCCGCCGGTTCGCGGCTGCGCTTCGTCGAGCTGCCGGGCCGGCCGGGCGCGCCCGAGCCGCTGCCGTTCACCGAGGTCGAGGCCCTGATGCCGCCGCTGCTGCGCGCGTTCCTCGATCAGCATGAGACGGACACGCCCTATGCCTTCTACGGCCACAGTCTCGGCGCGCTGGTGGCCTACCGGCTCACGCGCGCGCTGCTCGCGCACGGCCACGCCGGCCCGGCCCTGCTCGCCGTGTCGGGCCGGCGCGCGCCCACCGCGCCGCTGCGCGGCGAGGCGCTCTGGAACCTCCCCGAGGCGGCGCTGATCGAGGCGCTGCGCGCGCTCGGCGGCATGGCGCAGCCGCTGCTCGCGAGCGCGAAGTGGCGCGACCTGTTCCTGCCCATCATGCGCGCGGACCTGCGCCTGTCCGACGAATACCAGGAAGCGCCGGACGCCCCGCTGCCGATGCCGCTGCTCGCCCTGCACGGACACGACGATCCGATCGTGCCGCTGCACGAACTGAACGCGTGGCGCGCGCTCGCGGGCGCGGGCTTCGAGCAGGCAGCCATGCCCGGTACGCACTTCTTCACGGCCGAGGGACTGCTGCGGGTGCGGCAGCGGCTGCAGGACGCGCTGGCCGGGATCCGCGCCGCGCATCCGCACGGAGCGCCGCAATGCGTGAACTGACGCCGCTCCCGCCCGCGCATGCCACGCTCAACGCGCTGGTCAGCCACTGGGCCGCGCAGCAGCCCGACGCCGAAGCGTTTCTGTTCCTCGGCGCGGAGAACGTGGAGCAGGAGCGTCTCAGTTATGCGCAGCTCGCATCGGCGAGCCGCGGCCTGGCGCGCATGCTGCTCGCGCAGGCCGCGCCCGCCGCGCGCATCCTGCTGATGTTCGAACCGGGGCTCGCGTTCGTCGTGGCGTTCTTCGCCTGCCATCGCGCGGGCATGGTGCCCGTCCCGGTGGTGCCCGCGCGCCGGGGCCGCATGCGCGACGCGGCCATCGCGGTCGCGAGCGATTGCGCGCCGGCGCTGCTGCTGTGCACGACGGGACAGGCGGCGGCCGTGCGCGACGCGCTGGGCGACGTCGAGGCGCTGCGCGCGTTGCCGGTCGTCGAAACAGCCGTCGGCTCGGCGCTCGCTGCGGACGCGTCGGGCGCCGATGCGTCGGGCGCCGGTGCGTCGGGCGCCGGTGCGTCGGGCGCCGGTGCGTCGGGCGCCGGTGCGTCGGGCGCCGGTGCGTCGGGTATCGGCGCGGCGCCGATCGATGCGCCGCTGGCCTTCCTGCAATACACATCGGGATCCACCTCCACGCCGAAGGGCGTCATGGTTTCGCAGGCCAACCTGTTCGCCAATCTCGAGATGCAGCGCCTGGCCATCCACAATCCCTGGGGTGCGTGCTACGTCGGCTGGACGCCGCTCTATCACGACATGGGCCTGATCGCGAACCTGCTGGAACCGTTCTATCTCGGTGGGCGCTGCGTGCTGATGTCGCCGGCCCAGATGGCGCAGGCGCCGTGGCTGTGGCTGCGGGCCATCTCGCATTACCGCGCGCATTCGAGCGGCGGCTCCAACTTCGCCTACGATCTGTGCATCGAACGCGCCGCGCGCATCCTCGCGGAACCGCTCGACCTGTCGTGCTGGAAGGTCGCGTTCAGCAGCGCCGAGCCGGTGCGCGCCGACACGCTCGCGCGCTTCCACGCCGCCTTCGCCGCGCTCGGGTACGACGGCCGCAGCGCCTATCCCTGCTACGGCCTCGCCGAAGCCACGCTGGTGGTGAGTTGCGGCGGCAGCCGCCCCCGGCCGGTGCTGCTCGATGCCAGCCGGTCGGCGCTGGAGCAAGGCCGGATCACGCCGCCCCGCTCGGACGACGACACGCGCACGCTGGTCGGCTGCGGCGCGCCCGTCTCGGGCAGCGAAGTCGCGATCGTCGATCCCGATACCCGCCGGGCGCTGACGCCCGGGCGCATCGGCGAGATCTGGGTGCGCGGCCCGCACGTGCCCACGGGCTACTGGAACAACCCGGCCGCGTCGGCCGAGACCTTCCACGCCGTGATCGACGGCGATCCCGACGCGCGCCCGCACCTGCGCACGGGGGATCTCGGGTTCGTGGACGAGTCGGGCGAAGTCTACGTGACCGGCCGGCGCAAGGATCTGCTGATCGTGCGTGGGCGCAACCTCTATCCGCAGGACCTCGAACGGGCCGCGCAGCGCGCGTATGCGGGCCTCGGCGAGGCCGCGGCCTTCCCGCTGGACGCGGATCGGATCGGCCTCGTGATCGAGGTGGCGCGGGAACAGCGACGCCATTTCGACCGGCTGCGCGCCACGGCCGCGGTCCGCGCGGCGGTGCTGCAGGAATTCGAGGTGTCCCTGCATGCCGTGCGCTTCGTCGCACCCGGCAGCGTCCCGCTCACCTCCAGCGGCAAGATCCGTCGTCGCGAAACCCAGCGCCGCTTCCTCGCCGATACGCTGCGCGACGTAAGCGCCGATGCGCACGCGTGAATCGCGCCCGTCACCCACCGTCGACCTGCCGGCTCGACCGGCAGGAAAAGGAACCTGGCATGTCCCCCCAAAGCGAAACGCTCGTCCACCCGATCGAAGCGCTGGTGATGTCGATGCCGGCCGCGCAGACATTGCAGTTGCGCTTCATCCGGATCGAGCCGGGCGAGGTGGAATTGACGCTGCCGTACCAGGACAGTCTGAGCTTCCGGCCCGGGCAATTGCAGGCCACGCCGATCTTCGCGGCGGCCGACTTCGCGGCGGTCTCGGCGGCGGGCACGCTGCTGCCGCCGGGCTGGGTCAACGCCACGATCGACTGCACGCTCAAGATCGTCGGTCCGGCCAACGGCACGATGCTGCGCGCGCGCGGCTACGTGATCGATGCCGGCAAGCTGATGACCGTCGCGGAAGCGCGCGTGTATTCGTGCCGGGACGGCGAGGAAACGCTCTGCGCCACCTTGCTGGCCACGGCGCGCAATCTGCCAGGGCGGCCCGAGTCGAAGCCGGCCTGACCTGAGCCGGGTCGCGGCGGCGCAAAGGCTTGCGTCCAACCGGGAAGCATCGAAAACGACGCGATCACCCGCGCTTCACACAGGATATTCGTCAATGGAATCAATCTTCCGGAAGATTGATTCCGGCATGCCCGAGCCACGCGCGCCCCCCGCCGCGACACGGCACCGGCGTGCCTCGATACACGCCACGGTAAAATCGCGTCGCGTCGTCCGATGCTCACGCGCGTCCACGTCGGGCAACCGCGCCGCCGACGCGCTGCGTCGATTTTCTTCCCCTGTCCCCCGGACCATGACCTACTCGCTTGCCACCTCCTACACCCGGGAACTCGAGATCCGCAAGAGCCGCTTCATCGCCTACGCGCTGCCCGTCGCCGACCGCGACGCCGCGATGGCGGAACTGCAACGCCTGCGCGCCGAGCATCCGACGGCGACCCATGTCTGCTGGGCGCTGCTCGCGGGCGGCCAGTCCGGCATGTCCGACGACGGCGAGCCGTCGGGCACCGCGGGCCGGCCGATCCTCGAAGTGCTGCGCCATCACGACCTGGACGGCGTGCTCGCGGCGGTGGTGCGCTACTACGGCGGCGTGAAGCTCGGCGCGGGCGGCCTCGTGCGCGCCTACACCGACGCGATCGCCGCCGCGCTGCTGAACGCGGAGCGGATCGAGCGGATCACGCTCGCGCGGCTCGCGATCGAACTCGGCTACCCCGACGAGGCGCGCATACGACGCTGGATCGAGCAGGAAGGCTATACGCTCGTCGACTCCGCCTACACGATGACGGTGCGGCTCGTGATCACCTTGCCGGCCACGGCGCAGGACGCGGCGCGCGCGGCCCTGCTCGACCTCACGCAAGGCCGCGCGGGGTTTCCCGCCTTCGAATAGGCCGCCTCGCGGCGCGCGCCCGGCGGCCGGTTCCGCCTGTGAGAAAATTCGTGCTGCGAATTTCCTTGCCGCCCGTCCGAGATCATGATGCCGTCCACGCTTCCCTTCTGGCGCGCCGCCCTGCGGCCGCTGCTCGACCCGTATCGCCGCTATCGCCACGCGAAGCTGATCCACGCCGCCCGCGTCGCGTTGAGCGTGCTGGTCTCGATCGCGCTGACGAGCGCACTGCGCATGCCACACGGCGAATGGGCCAGCATCACCGTGCTGATCGTGATCGGCGGCCTGCAACATCACGGCAACATCCGCAAGAAGGCCGCCGAGCGCGCGCTCGGCACCGTGATCGGCGCGGCGGCCGGGCTGTCGCTGATCGTGCTGCAATCCGCCTCCGGCTGGTCGCTGCTCACCCCGCTGCTGATGGCGATCGCCTGCGGGCTGTGCGCGTATCACGCGATCGGCAAGGCCGGCTATATCGCGCTGCTGTCCGCGATCACGATGGTGATCGTCGCCGGACATGGCGACAACGAGATCGCGGACGGGTTGTGGCGCGCGGTCAACGTGCTCGTCGGCATCGCGATCGCGCTCGCGTTTTCCTTCGCACTGCCGCTCTACGCCACCTATTCGTGGCGCTACGCGCTCGCCGACGCGCTGCGCGGCTGCTCCGCCGTCTATGCGCGCATCGCCGCGGCGCAACCGGTCGACGACGCCGCGCACCTGAAGGACATGGCCCGCATCAGCTCGCTGCTCGTGCAATTGCGTTCGCTGATGCCGTCGGTCGCGAAGGAGACCGGGATGTCGCTCGCCCAGCTCGAAGCGATCCAGCGCGGGCTGCGCCGCTGCATCAGCACGCTGGAAATGCTGTCCGGCGCGCAACCGGCGTCGGACGACCTCGCCGGGCGAACCTACGCCGTCGACACGCTCGCGAACGACAGCCGGCGCATCCGCGCGATGCTGGTGGGCGCCGGACGCGCGCTGAAATTCGGCGCGCTCGGCCGGCTCCAGCCGGCGGCGATCCCGCCCGCCGGCGCAGCGCCCGACGACACGCCCGCGCGGCTGTCCGGCTTCGTATCGCTGTCGATCACGCTCGATCGGGAGATCGAGGCGCTGCGCGCGCGCCTCCTCGATACCGCGAAGCTGTGGAATATCTGAATCCGATGCGCTGAAACCGAGGGCGTTCGCACCGTGCGTCGCGCGCGCGGCCGCCAACGCCCCCGCTCATCCGGCCCGCACGCCCGGCACCGCCCGATCGATACGACGCGACGCCCGGCGGCACATGCAAGGTGTCCGTGCGTCCCGACGACCGCCGCACGCGCGAGCACCTCGCCGCCCTGAAAAACGCACCTCGATCCGCCCGCGCGGCCGCCATCCTGCGTTTCCCCGCGACGCGCGCTCGCCGCCCCATGCGACGCCGCGTCGCCGTCGCCCCCGTCCGCCCCCGCGCATGAAATAATCCACCCCGCGCCGCCACGACCTAGCCTCTCGGCCCGACGAACCGGCCACGCGTCGCCACGCGCCTACCGATTAAAACAACACTCAATACAAGGTATTCCGATGTCATCGTCGATCGCGTTTCACATCAACGGCCGCGAGGTGCGGCTCGACACCCCGGACGGCGCCACGCCGCTGCTCTACGCCTTGCGCAACGATCTCGGGCTGAACGGGCCGAAGTTCGGCTGCGGCCTCGCCCAATGCGGCGCATGCACGGTCCTGCTCGACGGCGTCGCCACGCGCGCCTGCGTGATGCCGCTCGCGGCGGTGCGCGGCCGGCAGGTCACGACGCTCGAAGGGCTGTCGGACGGTGAACGGCTGCATCCGGTCCAGCAGGCGTTCGTCGACCGGCAGGCCATGCAGTGCGGCTACTGCTCGAACGGCATGATCATGACGCTGGCGGCGCTGTTCGCCCGCGAGCCGGATGCGAGCCGCGACGACATCGTCAGCGAGCTGAACGGCAACCTGTGCCGCTGCGGCGCGCACGTCGAGATCCTCGACGCCGCCGAACACGCGCGCACCCTGCTGAAGGAGCGCGCGCAATGAACCGCTTCGAGGCCACCCGTCGCCGCCTGCTGAAAGCCGGCGGCCTGCTGATCGTGAGCTGCGCGCTGCCGCTCGCGCCGCGCGCGGCGTCCGCGAGCGACGCCGGGCCGACCGCGCCCGGCCCCTCGCCGGATCGCGTCGACAGCTTCATCGCGATCGGCGCCGACGGCACGATCACCGCGTTCAGCGGCCACGTCGATCTCGGCACCGGCGTACGCACCGCGCTCGCGCAGATCGTCGCCGACGAACTGCGCGTCGCGTTCGCGCAGGTGACGATGGTGCTCGGCGACACCCGCCGCACGCCGGACCAGGGGCCGACGATCGCCAGCGCGACCCTCCAGGTCAGCGCGGTCCCGCTGCGCCGCGCGGCCATGCAGGTGCGCGCCTTGCTCGCGGAGCGCGCCGCGCGACGCTTCGCCCTTCCCGTCGAGGCGCTCTCGCTCGACGACGGCTACGCGTATCCGCGCGACCATCCCGCTCAGCGCGCGGGCTATGGCGAGCTGGTGCGCGGCGAGGACCTGCACGTGCCGCTCGCGCCGGACGATCCGCCCGTCGCGACACCCGCGCGCCGCCGCTATGTCGGCGCGAGCGTGCCGCGCGTCGACATCCCGGCGAAGGTGCGCGCCGCGCCGGTCTACGTGCACGACGTGCGGCTGCCCGGCATGCTGCATGGCCGCGTGATCCGGCCGCCCTATGCGGGCGCGGACAGCAGCGCGCCGCTCGGCCGCGCCCTGCTCGGCGTCGACCGGACCTCCATCGCGCAGCTGCCGGGCGTCGTCGAGGTGGTGGTCAAGGGCGATTTCGTCGGCGTGGTCGCGCAGCGCGAGGAACAGGCGATCGCCGCGATGCGCGCGTTGACGGTGCGCTGGCGCGACTGGCGCGGCCTGCCCGACCTCGCGCCGGATCAATTGCATCAGGCGCTGCTTGCGCATCCGTCCCAGCCGCGCCCGCTGCATGAAACACCCGGCTTCGACGCGACGCTCGCGGCCGGCGCGCAGCGGCTCGACGCCGATTATGTGTGGCCGTACCAGATGCATGGGTCGATCGGCCCGTCGTGCGCGGTGGCCGACGTGAACGCCACGCGTGCGGAGATCTGGTCGGGCACGCAGAATCCGCACGCGTTGCGCCTCGACCTCGCGCGCCTGCTCGGCCGGCCCGCCGGGCAGGTCCAGGTGACGCGCCTGGAAGCGTCCGGCTGCTACGGCCGCAATTGCGCGGACGACGTGAGCGCCGACGCCGCGCTGCTGTCGCAGGCGGTCGGCCGGCCGGTGCGCGTGCAACTGATGCGGGACCAGGAAGCAGGCTGGGAGCCGAAAGGCACCGCCCAGCTGATCCGCGTGCGCGGCGCGCTCGATGCGGCGCACGCGGTCGCCGCCTACGAACTCAAGACCTGCTATCCGTCCAACAACGCGACGACGCTGCCGCTCGTGCTGACGGGCGTCGCCCCGAACGACGCCATCGTCGAGCAGATGGGCGACCGCACCGCGATCCCGCAATACACGTACCCGGCGCTGCGGGTCGTCGCGCTCGATGCCGCGCCGATCGTGCGCGCGTCCTGGCTGCGCGGCGTATCGGCCCTGCCGAACGTGTTCGCGCACGAGTGCTGGATCGACGAGGCCGCGCAGCGCGCCGGCGCAGATCCGATCGCCTATCGGCTGCGCTATCTGCAGGATCCGCGCGCGATCGCGCTGCTCGACGCGCTGAAGGCGCGCGCGCGGTGGGTGGACGGCCCCGCGCACCGCACGCCGGCGCCGGCGGACCAGCGGATCCTGCGCGGCCGCGGGATGGCCTATGCGCGCTACTTCCACAGCAAGTTTCCCGGCTACGGCGCGGCCTGGGCCGCGTGGGTCTGCGACGTCGAGGTCGACCGCGAAACCGGCCGGATCCGCGTGACGAAGGTCTGCGTGGCGCACGACTGCGGCCAGATGATCAATCCGGACGGCGTCCGGCATCAGGTCCACGGCAACGTGATCCAGTCGCTCAGCCGGATCCTGAAGGAAGCCGTGAGCTTCGACGGCGCGGGCGCGACGTCCCTCGACTGGGGCGCCTATCCGCTCCTGCGCTTCGACGAGGTGCCCGAGATCGACGCGCTGCTGCTCGAACGCCCGGACGCGCCGCCGATGGGCGCGGGCGAATCGGCATCGGTGCCGAGCGCGGCCGCGGTCGCGAACGCCGTGTTCGACGCCGCCGGCGTGCGCCTGCGCGAAGTGCCGTTCACGCCGGCGCGCGTGCTGCGCGCGCTGCGCGCCGCGTCGGGCGCGGAGGCCGACGCGCACGCAGCCTGAGCCGTTCCGCCGATCCCGCGACCCGGCGCAGCCGGGGGCGCCCTGCCCCTGACTACGCCTCCGCCACCAGGAACATCTCGCCGCCGGCCGGCGTCAGCCCGTCGCTGCGCCCCGAGAAATAGCGCTGCGCCAGGTCGGCCGTCGCGAAGTGGCGCGCCCGCGCGAACCCGGCCTCGCGCGCGAGCGCGACGATCTCCTCGGGGCGGAACAGGCTCTGGAACGGCGTGCCCGAAGCCCGCGCACGCGCGTACATGGCCTCGTGCTGCGCGCGCTCCGCGGGAGCGACGAGATCGAGCGGCACGATGAAGGTCATCGCGAGCGTCGAGCCCGGCGCGAGCGAAGCAAGCTGTTCCAGCGTCGCGCGGTTCGCGTCCCGGGTCAGGTACATCGACACGCCCGTCGACGCCACCACGGCCGGCTGCGCGGGGTCGAAGCCCGCGGCCGCGAGCGCCGCCCACCACGACGCCCCCGCCTCGAAGTCGACGGGCACGAAGCGCAGCCCGGGCGCGCCGCCGAGCCCGGTCTCGTCGAGCCGCCGCCGCTTCCAGGCCTGCGGCCCGGGGCGATCGATCTCGAACACGCGCAGCCGGGCGGCCAGTTCCGGCCGGCGCTGCGCGAACGTATCGAGCCCCGCGCCGAGGATCACGTACTGCGCGACGCCCGCCGCCGCGGCCGCTTCGATCTGGTCCTCGATGAAACGCGCGCGCGCGACGATCGAGGCGCGATAGCCGCGGATCCCGTCGGCGCCGACGTCGGGCCGGCTGCGCCAGTCGCCCTCCGGCTCGACCAGGCGCAGCCCGAGCGTATCGTCGAACACGTGCGGCGGCGGGTCGCCCAGCACATGCATGGCCCGCCACAACGCCACCCGCACCGCGGTGCCGTCGGGCGCCGCGTCCCGCCCATCCGTCCCTTCCTTCATCGCGCGCTCCCGTCGCTTCACCATGAAGCTGCGTCACAGTGTAGGTAAACGCGGCCGACAGGCTCGCCCAAGCGCGCCGGGCCGGCTATCATCTGAGGCGACGCGCGGGCCGCCCCGCGCCGCCCCCGATTCGCCGCTCACTGTGATGCCACGCCGATGAATGCCACGCCCGACATGCCCTCCCGCCCCGCGCTGCGCGCGCTGACCGCCCTCGAAGCCCGCGTGCTCGGGGTCCTGGTCGAAAAGCAGCACACCGTGCCCGACACCTACCCGCTGTCGCTGAACGCGCTTGCCGCCGGCTGCAATCAGAAAACCGCGCGCGCGCCGGTGATGAACGCGACCGAGGCCGAGATCCTCACCGTGATCGACGGCCTGAAGCGCCTGAGCCTCGTCGCGGAAGGCAGCAGCAGCCGCGTGCCGCGCTTCGAGCACAACCTGAACCGCGTGCTGGGCATCCCGACGCAGGCCGCCGCGCTCTTGACGGTCCTGCTGCTGCGCGGCCCGCAGACGGCCGCCGAGCTGCGCCTGAACAGCGCGCGCCTGCACAACTTCGCGGATATCTCCTCGGTCGAGGCGTTCCTGGAGGAATTGGCCGAGCGCGCGCCCGCGCTCGCGGTCAAGCTGCCGCGCATGCCGGGCGAGCGCGAGAGCCGCTGGGCGCACCTGCTGTGCGGCGAGGTCGCGATCGACGACGCGCCGGCGCGGGCCGCGTCCTTCGCCGCGGCCGAGGACGGCGCGGTCTCGCCGTCCGAATTCGAGGCGCTGAAGGCCGAGCAGAACCGTCTCGCGGCCGAGCTGGCGCAGTTGCGCGCGCTCGTCGCCCACCTCGCCGGCGAGCTGGGCATCGACCCGGGCCCGTTCGACATCGCCCCCTGATCCTCCGCCGTTCGTGTCCATGCGTACCGGCCGCCCGCACGCCGCCGCGTTCACCGCCCTCCTCGCCGCCGCGCTGTTCGGCGCCACGACGCCACTCGCGAAAGCCTTGCTCGGCAGCCTGTCGCCGTTCATGGTCGCGGGGCTGTTCTACCTCGGCAGCGGCCTCGGTCTCGCGATCGTGACGCTGCTGCGCCGGCCGCCCGCGGGCGCGGCCCGCATTCCGCGCGCCGAATGGCCGTGGCTCGCGGCCGCGATCGCGGCGGGCGGCGTCGCCGGGCCGGCGCTGCTGATGCTCGGGCTCGCCGCCACGCCCGCCGCGACGAGCGCGCTGCTGCTGAATCTGGAAGGCGTGTTCACAGCGCTGATCGCCTGGATCGTGTTCCGCGAGAACGTCGACGGGCAGATCCTGCTCGGCATGCTCGCGATCGTCGCGGGCGGCGCGCTGCTGTCCTGGCAGCCCGGCCCGGGCGGCCTGACGGCGGGCGCCCTGCTGGTGGCGGGCGCCTGCGCATGCTGGGCGATCGACAACAACCTGACGCGCAAGGTGTCGACCCACGATGCGGTCGTCATCGCCTGCATCAAGGGGCTCACGGCGGGCGTCGTCAATCTGTCGATCGCGGCGGCGCTCGGCGCGCCGCTGCCCGGCGCGGGCGTGGCCGCCGCCGCGCTGGTGACGGGCTTCGCCGGCTACGGCGTGAGCCTCGTGCTGTTCGTCGTCGCGCTGCGCAACCTGGGCAGCGCGCGCACCGGCGCGTATTTCTCGGTCGCGCCGCTGATCGGCGTCGCGCTGTCGCTGCTGCTGTGGCCGGCGTGGCCCGGCGTGACGTTCTGGCCGGCCGCGCTGCTGATGGCCGCGGGCGTCGCGCTGCATCTGCGCGAGCGCCATGCGCATCCGCACACCCACGAGCCCATCGAGCACCATCACAGTCATTCGCACGACGCGCACCACCAGCACGAACACGACTTCGCGTGGGATGGACGGGAGCCGCATGCGCATCCGCATCGCCACCTGCCGATCACGCACACGCACGCGCACTATCCCGACATCCACCACCGGCATTCGCACTGAAAAGCGCCGATGCGACGGATCGCGGGGGCGGGCGGCTCGCCGCCCGTTCCGTCAAGCAAACGCACGGCAAGACGGAACCCGATCCGGCCCGCCTCCGCGCGAGCCGGATCGGCCGGGGCGGCATCGGCTCCGCCATGCCCATCCTGGCACTGCGTGCGTGCTCAAGAGCGCGCGGCGCTGTCGGCGACATGTTCCACCGAGGCGTCGAGCGCCCCCTCGCCCCGGCTCACGCGAGCCAGCCGAACACCGCGCCCGCGACCCCGGCCGCGCTGACCGCCAGCGCGATCGCCGCCACGCTCCATAGCCGCGCGCCGCGCAGGCGCTGGGCGGGCGGCAGCGCGGTCGCCGCCAGCGCGACCAGCAGGCCGATCACGAGCGGCAGCATCACCGCGTTGACCACCTGCGCGGCGACGTTCAAGGACACGAGGTCAGGCACCGCCCATACGATCCCCGCGCAGCCCACGACGGCCGCGCCGTAGATGCCGTAGAACCACGGCGCGCGCGCGGGCCGCGCTTCGAGCGAGCGCGAATAGCCGGCGACCTCGCCGAGCCCCCACGCGAGCGCCAGCGAACAGACGATCGCCGCGACCATCGACGCGCCCAGCACGCCCGCGCCGAACAGCACGCGCGCGGCGGCCGCGCCCATCACCGGTTCGAGCGCGACGCTGATCTCGCCGACGCTTTGCAGCGCATGCGGCGCGCCCGCGAGCGTCGCCGCGGCCGCGACCAGCACCGCCCCAGTCAGGCATTGCGTGAGCACCGCGCCGAGCGCGGTCTCGACGCGCGCCGCGCGATAGTCGTCGGGCCCGAGCCGCTGGTCGACCACGGCCGCCTGCTGGTAGAACACCATCCACGGATTGAAGGTCGCGCCGATCAGCGCGGCGGCCAGGTAGGCGAAATGCGGATCGCCGAGCGGCGGGCGCAAGGCCTGCGCGGCGAGCGCGTGCCAGTCGGGCGCGGCCTTCCAGGCGACCGCGAAGAACATCAGCTCGAAGCCGCCGATCAGCATCGCGACCTTGTCGACGCGCCGGTGCGAGCCCGTCAGCGCCACCAGCACGAGCACCAGCACCGCGAGCGCGAGGCTCACCCCGCGCGGCACGCCGAACATCTCGCCCACGCCCGCGACCCCGGTGAACTCGGTCACGAGCGAGCCGAGCACGGCCACCACGAGGCCCGCGACGGAGACCCACGCCCACCCCGCGCCGAAGTGCGCGCGCACCAGCTCGCCGTGACCGCGCCCGGTGAAGATGCCGAGCCGCACGGTCAGCGCCTGCACCACGTACAGCAGCGGAATCAGCGCGAGCAGCAGCGGCAGCAGGCGCGCGCCCCATTCCGCGCCGGCCTGCGCCGCCGTGACGACATTGCCGGCGTCGCAGTCGGCGAGCATCACGAGCAGGCCCGGCCCCCACAAGGCCAGCCAGCGCAGGCGGGAAGCGGAAAGCGGACGAGGTGCGGTGGAACCTGACATGGGCGGCCAAGAATGGATAACGGCCGAACCGGATCGGCTCGACGGCGACGCGCGGATTGTAGCGCCCCGCTTCTGTCACCGCGCCTGCGCGCGCCCTTCAGCGCGATTACACGCCCGCGCGGCGCCGTGGCGCGCGGATAATGCGGGAACCCCGCAACCCGCCTCCCCCTCGTCATGAACACCTACCTCCTGCTGGGCATCGGCTTCGGCGCCGGTCTGCTGATCGCCATCTGGGGCATCTGGAAGCTGCGCTGACCCGCCTGCGTCAGGCGAGGAACAGCCGGTACGCGGGATTGCCGCTTTCCTCGCGATACGGGTAGCCGAGCGTCGCGAGAAATCCCGCGAACGCCGCCTCGTCGGCGGGCGGCACCTGCAGGCCGACCAGGATCGAGCTGCAATCGGCACCCTGATTGCGGTAATGGAACAGGCTCACGTTCCAGTCGGGCGCCATCGCCGACAGGAACTTCATCAGCGCGCCCGGCCGCTCCGGAAACTCGAAGCGGAACAGCCGCTCGTCGCGCGCGAGCGGCGAACGCCCGCCGACCATGTAGCGCACGTGCTGCTTCGCCAATTCGTCGCCCGACAGATCGACGGTCGCGAAGCCGTGCGCCTCGAAATCGGCCGCGATCCGGGCCGATTCGTCGCGCTGCCGGATCTGCACGCCGACGAACAGATGCGCCGTGCGCGCATCCGCGATGCGGTAGTTGAACTCCGTCACGTTGCGCTCGCCGATCCGTTCGCACAATCGCCGGAAGCTGCCGCGCACCTCGGGCAAGGTGACCGCGAACACCGCCTCGCGCGCCTCGCCGACCTCGGCGCGCTCCGCGACGAAGCGCAGCCGGTCGAAGTTCATGTTCGCGCCCGAGGTGATCGCCACGAGCGTCCGGCCTTCGATCCCCTCGCGCGCCGCATACCGCTTCGCCCCGGCCACCGCGAGCGCACCCGCGGGCTCCAGCACGCCGCGGGTGTCCTGGAACACGTCCTTGATCGCCGCACACAGCGCGTCGCTGTCGACCGTCAATACCTCGTCGAGATACAGACTGCACAGCCTGAACGTCTCCGCGCCGACCAGCTTGACCGCCGTGCCGTCGGAGAACAGCCCGACCTCGGCCAGCTCGACCCGTTCGCCCGCGCGCAACGACTGCGCCATCGCGCACGAATCCTCGGTCTGCACGCCGATCACGCGGATCTCCGGGCGCAGCGCCTTCACGTAGGCCGCCACGCCGGCCGCGAGGCTGCCGCCGCCGATCGGCACGAAGATCGCGTGGATCGGCCCCGGGTGCTGATGCAGCAGCTCCTTCGCCACGGTGCCCTGGCCGGCGATCACGTCGGGATCGTCGAACGCGGGGATGAAGGCGAGATCGCGCGCGCGTTGCAGTTCGAGCGCGTGCGCATAGGCGTCGCTGTACGACTCGCCGGCCAGCACCACCTCGACCGCCGCGCCCCCATGCGCGCGCACCGCGTCGACCTTCACCTGGGGCGCGGTGCGCGGCACCACGATGGTTGCCTTGACGCCGAGCCGCGCCGCCGCGAGCGCCACGCCCTGCGCGTGGTTGCCCGCCGACGCGGTGATCACGCCGCGCGCGCGCACGTCGGCGGGCAGGTTCGCCATCTTGTTGTACGCCCCGCGGATCTTGAACGAGAACACCGGCTGGGTATCCTCGCGCTTCAGCCAGACCGGATTGCGCAGGCGCGCGGACAGATCGCGCGCGGGTTCGAGCGCGGTTTCCACGGCGACGTCGTAGACGCGCGCATTCAGGATCCGCTTCAGGTAAGCGTCGAACGGACGGGCGCGGGGCGCGGCGGCGTCGGTCTCGGTGTCGGGCTCGGCGAGCGCCGCGTCGAAGGTCTGCATGGGAAGCTCCTGGTGCGTGTCGGATCCCAGGAGACGGAAACAAAAAACCCGCCTCGTGGGGCGGGTTGTCGTGACAGCTTGATACGTGCGCTAACCCACCATTCGGAGAATGATGGTAATAATGCGCGCGATCGGAAAGCCGTGACGGTTCATGGGCGCAAGCATCGGCGATGCCCGCGCGTTTGTCAATCCCCCGACGGCGGAGGCAATTCCGGCACCATCATGTCGGCCGGCACCGGACGCCGGATGTAGTCGGCGTGGTGCTCGCGACTCGGCAGCTGCACCGCCTCGCGCTCGACCTCGTGGTACGGCACCTGGCTCAGCAGGTGGTGGATGCAGTTCAGGCGCGCGCGCTTCTTGTCGACCGCCTGCACGACCCACCACGGCGCCTCCGGGATGTGCGTGCGCGCGAGCATCTCTTCCTTCGCCGCCGTGTAATCCTCCCAGCGACGCCGGCTTTCCAGGTCCATCGGGCTCAGCTTCCACTGCTTGAGCGGATCCTCGATGCGGCTGTGGAAGCGCGACTCCTGCTCCTCGTCGGTGATCGAGAACCAGTACTTGACGATCTGGATCCCGCTGCGCGCGAGCATCTTCTCGAACTCCGGCACCGAGCGGAAGAATTCCTCATACTCATCGTCGGTGCAGAAGTTCATCACGCGCTCGACGCCCGCGCGGTTGTACCAGCTGCGGTCGAACAGCACGATCTCGCCGCCCGCCGGCAGATGCGCGGCGTAACGCTGGAAATACCACTGGGTGCGCTCGCGGTTGTTCGGCGCGGGCAGCGCCGCGACACGGCACACGCGCGGGTTCAGGCGCTGCGTGATGCGCTTGATCACGCCGCCCTTGCCGGCCGCGTCGCGGCCCTCGAAGATCACGACGAGCCGGTGGCCGGTGCTCACGACCCAGTCCTGCAGCTTCACCAGTTCGCCCTGCAGCCGGAACAGCTCGCGGAAATAGTGCTTGCGCGCCTCGCGACGCTCGGCGCTGAACAGCAGGTCGTCGCTGTCGAAACGGCGGTCGTCCAGCTCCATTTCGAGTTCTTCGTCGTAGGCGTCGACCAGGTCTTCCTCAAGCTGGCGCCGCCGCCCGTGCAGGTCCGTCGCGCCGGGCCGCGCATCGTTCTCGTTCATGTTCCGCCTCCTTCCGCATCGCAGGGTATTGCCCCGATTATCGCAGGTGCGAATGTCAGCGGGATTACCGGCTCAAAACCGATAATTGAGCAGAACCGTCCCCAGCACCGGATTCGCGGCGATATCCGTCGTGTTCGACGCGAGCACGCCGCTCGGCTGGTTGATGTTGAGCGTGATCGTCGTGCGCAGCGGAATATAGGTGATCATGCCCGTCACCCACAGCCGCCGCGTGATCTGATAGCTCGCGCCGACCGTGAAGACCGGCTCCCAGACGCTCTTGATCGTCGCCGACACGGTCGTGTGCGCCGGCAAGGCCAGATTCGCGCCCGCCTCCAGCAGCTTCTGGATCGCGTCCGGGTCCTGCAGCAGCGACTGCAGCGAACCGATCTTGTCGCCCGCCGCCAGCAATCCCCCCAGCGACGCGAGTTTCCGGTCGAACACGGCCGTGAGATTGGTGCTGGTGAAGCGCGCATAGCTGATGCCGAGCCCGACGAATGGCCGGAAGCGGTCGTCGCGCTCGCCGAGGTAGTACTTGAAGACGGTCGACGCGAGCCAGGCGCGCGTCGAGCCGAGCGGATTGCTGTCGGCATTGCCGAGGTCGATCAGCGGCAGCTTGCCCGACACGCCCGGGAAGATCTTGTCGAGCGGCAGGCCGATGCCGCCGTGGCCGCGCAGCGTCAGGATCGGCGGAATGCCTGCGCCCAGCTCGGCCGCCCAGTGCTCGGTGAAGAAATGCGTGAACGTCATCGCGAGCGTGTTGGTGTTGCTCAGCGAGACCTGGCTGCCCGGGTTCGTGAAACTGCCGAGCCCCAGCGCGCCCGTCTTCGTCACGACCGGCGTCGAGCGGCCCGTGGTCGCCACGAAGTGCCAGCCGACGCCGATCATGTTGCGATCGTCGCCTTCGAGCTGCTCCATCAGCGACGGCCCCTGCGCCGCCGGCAGATCGGGCAGCCGATCCGGGTCGATCGGATGCAGTTCGTACGGCATCCGGTCGTAGCGCACGCCCGCGACGAAGCGCGGCGACGCGCCCGCCGGCGGCCGCACGGGCTCGGCGCCGCCGGGCGCGGGCGCGGGCGACGCCTCGGCGTCGGCGTCGCGGCGGGGGCGGCCGTCGTCGCCGTCGCTGTCGTCGTCCGCGAAGCCGATGCCGTCGCGCCCCGGCGGCGCGGCAGGCGCGGCGCCCGGCGCGCGCTGGCCGAGCGTGAGCTTTTCCGCGCTCAGGCGGCGCGGTTCGGGCGGCGGCATCGCCTCCACGGGCGGGCCGACCGGCCGCGCGCGCCGCTCGCCGGGCGCGAGCGTGGGCCCCCAGGCGTCCGCGTCGAAACCCGGCGCGTCGCCGCCCGGCAGGAAACCGATGCCGTCCGCGCCGAGCGGCGCGCGCGGCAGGCCCTGCGCGTGCGCCGAGCAGGCCCACGCGATCAGCGTCGCGCCCAGCCAGCAGGACAGTGGCGTACGCAGCGGCGCATGCAGCGGCGCGCGCACGCTGCGCGGGGTGCCGGGACGACGGTGCGACGAGCCGATCCGCATCGGCTCAGGCCGGCGTGCCGAACATCCGCTGGCGGATCCGGTACAGCGGCTCGAACAACCATTCGAGCAGGCTGCGCTTTTCCAGCACGATGTCAGCCTTCAGCGTCATCCCCGCCTTCAGCGCCAGCGGCTTGCCCTCGAAGCGCGGCGCGCGGTCGGACAGCTCGACCCAGCACTTGAAATAGGTCTGCGGCGGCCCGGAATCGGCCGGCAGGTTCAGCTCCTTCGCCGTGAACGCGACGGGCGACACCGACAGCAGCTTGCCGCGATAGGTGCCGAACTTCTCGACCGGATAGCTGCCGTAGGCCAGCTTCACCTCCTGCCCCGGCTTCACGAAGCCGGCCTTCGACGACGGAATGTACAGCTCCGCGATCAGGCCGTCGGCGCGCGCGGGCAGGATCTCGACCACGCGCGTGCCGGGCGGGTCGATCACGCTGCCCTTCACCACGTCGAGCCGCACGATCTGGCCGTCCGCCGGCGCATACAGCACCTGGTTCACGGTCTCGTCGATATTGAATTCCTTCGAATTCAACTCCTCCTGCTTGATCTTCAGTTCCGCGTTCGAGCCGTCGTACTTGCTCTGCACCGTCTCCAGGTCGCCGCGCAGCTTCATGCCGTTCTTCACGAGGTCGGCCTTGCGCAGCAGCAGGTCCTGGTAGGCCTGGCTCGCCTGCAGGAACTGCGTGTTCACCTGGTTGTACTGCTCCAGCGTGACGACCTGCTCGTCCAGCAGCTGCTTCACGCGCCCGCGCCGCTCTTCGTACTCCGACATGATGCGTTTCTGGTCCTGGATCTGCTTGTCGATCAAGCCCCGGCTCTCGCCGAGCGCGCCGATCTGCTGATTGATCTGGTCGAGCGTCGAGCGGTATTCGAGCCGCGCCGCGTCCATCTGCTGATCGACCTCGACGCGCTGCCGCTTGATCGCCTCGCGCATCCCCTGCACGTTGTTGACCTGGGTGACGAAACTCGTGTCGCGCGTGACGCTCAGCAGCTTGTCGCCCGCGCGCACGCGCTGGTCCTTGCCGACGAACACGTCGCGCACCGCCCAGCCCGGCGGCGCGCCGACGCCGATCAGCCCCGCGCGCGGCGTCAGCATGCCCATCACGCTCTCGGTGTTCGCATAGGTCAGGTTGATCAGCGCGACGATGAACGCCGCGAACATCGCGATCGACAGGTAGCAGAAGAAGCGCATCGACACCGGCACGTCGACCACGCCGTTGATGACGGTGCCGAACGTCGTGCCGCGCATCAGCTTGCGCGGCGTCTTCTGTTCTCGAAGCGTCGTGATCCAGGTGGGCATGGGGTCGGCTCGTCAGGAATGGCGCCACGCGCGCGACGCGGCGTACGCATCGGGCTCCAGCAGCGGCGAAGGCATCAGGTAGGGCGTGAAGTGTTCCCAGAAGTGCCATTGTTCAGGGTGCGCGAGGAGCGCCGCCTCGAGCCGGTCGACGATGCGCTGGTGCGTGGCCAGCACCGGCGAGCGCTGCTCGGCGTCGCCGAGGAAGCGCGGCGCGACGGGCGCGTCCAACTGCACGAAATGCACGGCGCAGCGGTCGCGGAACGGCACGCCGGTCGCATACGAGACGAGCAGTGGAATGTCGTGCTCGACGGCGAGCTTCACCCCGCCGCCCGCGAGCCTGACCCAGCGCCCGCCGAGGCGGCACGGGTTGGTCTTGCCGAAGCGGCCGTGCAGGTCGGAGAACAGCAGGAACACCGGCTGCTCGCGCTTCAGGCTCACGACCAGCCGCCGCAGATGCACGCGCTGCTCGATGTCGATCAGCTCGATCCGGCCCGCGCCGTATTCGTTGACGAGACGGTTCGCATCGTCGAAGAACGCGCCCGGCGCGTCCTTGTGCATCACGATCATCAGCTTGCGATCGGCGGGCACCAGGAACCGAAGCTTCGTGACGAACAGCATCAGGTTGCCGAAATGCAGCCCCGCGAGCATCAGCGGGCCGCCGCGCGCGAGCGCCTCGTGCAGCTCGGGCTCGCCGTGGCAATCCATCCGGTCGAGCAGCGCCTTCATCGACGCGAGGCTGTGCGAGCGCAGCATCAGGCCCGCCGCCTCGGCCTCGAACAGCTCGCGCACGATGCCGTTCGCCACGCCGCGAATGCGCAGCGGATCGTCGTTCAGATGCGCGCCGAGCAGATGCCTCACCGAGGTCTCGATCGACTGGCGGATCGACGGGAACAGCCGCAGGCAGGTGCACGCGCAACCGTTCATCATGCGCAGGCCGCGCTCGGGCGGCCGCGCGAGCGCGACGCGCCGCACCACGCGGCGCACGAAATAGGCGTAGGAAAATGCATTGAACAGGAACAGCCGCAGCAGGTTCATCGCGACGCCTCCGCCAGATAGTGAGCCGGATCCGCGACGCTCAGCACCCCGTCGCGCATCTCGTAGATACGGTCGACCATCGACAGGATCGACGCGTCGTGCGTGACCAGCACGATCGTGCACGGCAGCGTCAGCACGTTGCGGCAGATCTCGTGGGTGGTCGCCTGGTCGAGGTTCGACGAGAACTCGTCGAGGATCAGCAGGCGCGGTTCGCAGTACAGCGCCCGCGCGATCAGGAGGCGCTGCATCTGCCCCGCCGACAGGAATTTCTGCGTATCGCCGAGCGGCGTGTCGTAGCGATGGTCCAACTGCTCGACCTCGTCGTGGATGCACGCGAGCCGGGCTGCCTCGAACATCGCCGTCAGCCGCGGCGCGGGCGCGAAATTGGTGATGTTGTCGCGGATCGTGCCGCGAAATAGCTGGTCGGACTGCGTGACGGCGGCGATGTGCCGGCGGTACAGCCGCAGGTTGACCTCGGTGAGATCGACCCCGCCCACGAACACGGCGCCGGGCGCAGGCGCGTACAGCCCGCAGATCAGGTTGAGCAGCGTGGTCTTGCCGCTGCCCGTGCGGCCGACGATCGCGATCTTCGCGCCCGCCGGCACGTCGAGGTCGATGCCGTGCAGGATCGGCCGGCTGCCGCCCTTCGGCGTATAGCTGAGCGCGCGGATCGACAGCGCGCCGTCGAAGCCGTCGATCGGCCGCACCGCCGCATCGGGCGCGGGCTCCTCCGTCTCGGCCTGCAGCACGTCGGCCACGCGATCCATGTGCACCTGCAGGATGTTGCGCCGCAGGTAAAGCTGGATCGAGTCGATGAACTTGTCCGCGAACAGGTTCTTGTACTGGATGAACGCGTAGATGATGCCGATCGTGCTCTGCCCGTGCATCACGAGCCACGCGCCGTACGTGACGATCACGAGCTGCTCGACGTGCACGATCCCCTTCGAGATCGCGTCGAACAGCAGTTGCAGGCGCTCCTGCTGGCGGATCGCCTGCAGCTTCTGCGTGAACGCGTTGACCCACAGGTTGCTGCGCGAGGTTTCCGACGACAGCAGCTTGATCGAGTGCGCGGAACGGATGTTCTCGATCAGCAGCGCATCGGCCTCCGCGCCGCGCGTCAGGATCTGCGACATCGCGTCCTGCAGCTGCGGCTGGATCGCAAGGCGGCTCAGTGCGAACAGCACCATCCCCGCGAGGCTGATGCCCGCGAGCACCGGGCTGTAATACAGCATCAGCACGAGCGTCAGCACGCAGGTCACCACGTTCAGCAGCCCGCCGATCAGCCCGTCGACCAGGAAGCGGCCGATCTCCGCCACCGAGGCCACGCGCGAGATCGAATCGCCGGTGTTGTGGAACAGGAAATAGGCGATCGGCAGGCGCGCGAGATGGCCGACCATGTTCGACGACAACTGCTGCGCGACGATGTTGCGCAGGTAGCTCTTGATGTTGCCGACCAGGTTCGCATACAGCGTGTCGAACAGGAACACGATGCCGAACAGGATCGTCAGCAGGTACAGGATGTCGATGTCGGTCTTCTTGAGCGCCTCGTCGATCGTCAGCTGCACGTAAGACGGCCCGAGCAGCAGCAGCAACTGCGCGGCCACTCCGCCCGCGACGCCGAGCAGGATGCTCTTGCGGATTCCCGTCAGGCCGACCAGGTAGTCGCGCAGCCGGATCCGGTCGCCCGGCCCCGCGTGCTTGAAACCGATGTCGGGATTGAGTTCCAGCGCGTAGCCGGTGATGTGCGTGAGCGCCTGCGTGAGCGGCAGGCGGGTCTCGCCGAGCGCCGGATCGATGATGTGCACGGTGCCGTAGCAGACCTGGGTCAGCACCACGTAGTGGTTCATCCCCCAGTGCAGGATGCACGGCAGCTTCAGCGCATCGAGTTCGGCCGCGTCGAATTGCAGCCCGCGCGCGCGCATCCCGAGGTCGTTCGCGATCTCCATCAGATCGAAGAACGACAAGCCGGAATCGATCTTCACCGGATAGCGGTTGCGCAGCGTGCGCAGGGTCGTCTCCCGGCCGTGCCAGGTCGCGATCATCGCCAGGCACGCCAGACCGCACTCCGTCACCTCGTCTTGCAGGACTGGCCTGACTTTATTCGTATTGAACAGCATGGGCGGACATACGCTGAACACGGCAAGGCCGGTCCGCGCGCAAGCCGGCCGTCGCGAAACGGCCGCGCGCGGACGCGACACGGGCGCCGCGCCCGGTCAGCCGGGCGCGGCGGCGGCGAATGCGGGACGCGGGTCAGCTCGACCCGAGCGCGATTTTCAGTTGGCTGGCGGCCTGCGCCTGGTATTGCGTCATGAGCCCGTTGATCACGGGGGTGATCGCCTGGTTCGCCAGCGCGACGGTGTACGCGGCAGAGCCCGCGTACATCGAACCGCCGCCGTTGATCTGGCGTGCCTGCTGTTTCGAGATGGCTTGCATTGGGGTGGCCTTATCTCCGTGGATGTCATCGTCCCGCCCGTTTACCGACGGCCCGACCGGCCCGCCGCGCGCGAGGATGCCTCGACATCGCTGTCTCCTGATTCACCGCCGGTCAATATCCGGAATTCGGGAATAATCGTTATTTATTCCAATTGACGACGGAATGGCTTTTCATTCTGATACACCTGTTTCGCGCGGGGGGCGCCTCCCCGCGCGGGCGTTGGCGCGCCCTTACTTGCCGTTGCTGTTGAACGACTTCGGGTTCTGCAGGTAGCCGCCGAGCGTCGGCAGGAACTGGCCGAGCGCCGTCATCACCGGTGCGGCTGCCACCGCGAGGCTGCCCAGCGAGCTGATCGGGCCGCCGCCATGCACTTGCTTGGCCTGTTCCATCGTCATGACCTTCATAACTATCTCCTCGTAAAGAATAAAGATGACGCAGAGAACCTTCATTGATATGCCAATGGCATTAATAATCGAACGACATTTATTTGATTATCGCCACGATTACGAGCCGAATTCAGGCTATCATGCGCTCAGTTTGGATACAAGGTGGCCGGCCGGTCTTATATAAGGGTTTTTCGGCGTCGGAAAATGATACTAAAGCGGCATCTGTTTAAACCTCTCAATTAAAACGTTTAAATGAATGCGCGCATGCCTTGGCGCTGCGCGAAGGATGGAGGCGACGATGTTTGAAACACGCGGCGCGTACATGACAACCGCATTTCGGCGTACGGGTTTTCACCTATCAAGAAATTTCCACAGCGTGAATGTTCGTATGACTTACCTAATGGTCGGCGTTGCGGTCGCGCTACTGGGCACCGGTTCCAGCGCATTCGCCTTTTGTCTCGACGACGCGTATCAGCACGCACTCACGAATGATCCGAAATTCCTGCAGGCGCAGGCGGAATACGACGCCGCGCGGCAGAAGTATCCGCAGGCCCGCGCGCAGATGCTGCCGCAGGCCAGCATGCAGCTCGAATGGGGCCGCTACGGCACCCACGCGAACCTGTTCGGCCTCGATGTCTCCAGCAACAGCACGGCGGCGTATGGCGCGGCGCAGGTCACGCAGGCGCTGTTCAACATGCCCTATCTGTACGATCTGAGCCGCGCGAAGGAATTCGAGGAATCGGCGCGCCAGCAGTTCGAGGTGGCGAAACAGGAGCTGATCCTGCGCGTGTCCGACGCGTGTTTCGACCTGCTCAGCGCGCGCGAGAAGCAGCAATCCGCCGACGACGAGGTGAACGCGCTCACGCGGCTCGAAAGCGATACGCGCCGCATGGCGCAGCTCGGCATGAAGACGATCGGCGACACGGCCGAGATCGAGGCGCGCCGCAGCCTCGCGCAATCCGATTCGGTGGTGGCGCGCACCGAGGTCGAGGCGCGCCGCGCGCGCTACGAGACGCTGCTCGGCTCGACCATCGATTTCGCGCGCTGGCCGCGGCTCGCGATGCGCGGCACCTCGCCGCGCATCCCGTCGGGCGACTATCAGCCGCAGGACAACCCGGCCTATCAACGCGCGTATCGCGACGTGCAGGTCGCGCGGCTCGCCGCGAAACGCATCCGCGCCGAGCACCTGCCGACCGTCGACCTGTTCGCGTCCTACTCGCGCGGCCTCAATCCGAACCTGCGCGGCCTGACCGATTCGTCGGATTTCCACCAGAGCGCGGTGGGCGTGCAGGTGACCATCCCGATCTTCTCGGGCGGCAGCGTGTATTACCGGCAGGTCGAGGCGGAACACGTGGCGACGCAGTACCAGAACCGCCTGCGCGAAGTCGAGCAGACGCTCGGCACCGACCATCGCGAAACCTTGTCGGCGCTCGAATCGATCGGCACGCGCATCCGTGCGCTGCAACAATCGCTGCAGGCCGCGCGGCTCGCCTACGAATCGTCGCTGAAGGCGCATCAGGTCGGCTACAGCACGACCTACGAAACGCTGAACCTGCGCACCGACATCTCGACGATCCGTCAGAAGCTGTTCGACAGCTATCTCGACGCGCTGAAGCTGCAACTGAAACTCAAGAGCATCCTCGGCACGCTCGACGAGCAGTCGCTCGTCGCCGTCGACGGCTTCCTCGACAGCAACGCCGCCCCCGCCGCGACGACGACGCGCTGAGCCGCGCGCGTTCCGGCAAGCATGGCGCCCGGGCGAATGCCGGGGCGCCACGCCGGACGAACACGGTTCCGACGCCGGGCGCCCGATCGCTGACGTTCAGCCGCACCGAGATCCGCGCGCGGTGGACGCGGCGTCCACGGTGTTATCGAGGCGAAAGCACGAAGGAGCCATCCAGGACGCGGCGCAAACCCATGACGACGCCACGCCTCAGCCGGCCGTCGTCAGCCGGCCGGCGACTGGCTGGTGAAAACCGCCAACTGCGCCGCGAAGGCGCGCTGGTACGCGGGCCGCGCCTCGCCGCGCGCGACGTAGGCGGCGAGGTTCGGATATGCGTCCAGCAGGCGCGATGCCCGCAACCGGATCAGCACCGCCACCATCATCAGGTCACCCGCGCTGAACGCGCCGTCGAGCCAATCCGCGCCGCCCAGGCGCTCGGCAAGCTCGCCCAGCCGGCCGCGGATGCGCTCCTGGACGAGCGGCAGGCGCTGCGCGGACCAGCTCTGGTCGCTCTCCAGGAACCGGGCGGTCTGGAGATCGAGGATCGGCGGCTCGACCGTGTTGATCGCGGCGAACATCCAGGCGATCGCGCGCGCCCTGGCGTTCGCCTCGTCGGGGAGCAGGCCCGCATGGCGCTCCGCGACATGGAGCACGATCGCCCCTGATTCGAACAGCACGAGTTCACCTTCCTCATAGGTCGGAATCTGCCCGAAAGGATGACGCGCGCGATGCGCGGGTTCCTTCATCGCACTGAGCGAAACCAGCCGAACCGCGTAAGGCTGGCCCGCTTCTTCCAGCGCCCAGCGGACCCGCATGTCGCGCGCGAGGCCCCGGCCGCGATCGGGCGACCGTTCAAAGACGGTGATGACGGGGAGCAGTGGAGCGCTCATGCTGGTTTCTCCTGGGTTGGCTGTCTCGATGCGCGCCGGACGCACACGCCCGCGCACATCTGCTCGACGGCCGGACGCGGGCGGAATCGACATCCCCCGGCGACTTTTTTCTCGAACCTCGACACCCCGCCCATGCGGGCTGCGCGACGGCCGCCATGGAAATCCATGATGAACCCAAAAAAATCGCCGCCGGGCCTCGCGGCGCGGCGGCGCTCGACGCCGGGCGCGCGCCCGGGCGTCAGGTCGAGGACCCGCTCAGCGGATGATCCGCGTCACGCCCCGGCCGCGCGGATCGGCCACCGCCTCCGGCGTATTGCCGTCGATCTGGATCACCTGGATATCCCCGCTGAAATCCTGCCCCTTCAGCGTGTAGCCCTTTTCCTCGATCCCCTTCGCCAGTTCGCCGTCGATCGGGTGGTACGGCTCCCAGAAAATCGTGTTCGGCGGCAGCAGCTGGTGATGGAAACGCATCGCGCCGACCGCCTCCTTCAGCGGCATCTTGAAGTCGTAGATGTTGCTGATCACCTGGAAGATCGACGTGAAGATCCGCGAGCCGCCCGGCGTGCCGATCACGAGCGCGACCCGCCCGTCCTTGGTCAGGATGGTCGGCGACATCGACGACAGCGGCCGCTTCTTCGGCTCGATCGCGTTCGCGTCGCTGCCGACCACGCCGAACATGTTCGCGACGCCCGGTTTCGCGGAGAAATCGTCCATCTCGTCGTTGAGCACGATGCCCGTGCCGTCGGCGATCACGCCCGAACCGAAATAGCCGTTGATCGTGTAGGTGTTCGACACCGCGTTGCCCCACTTGTCGACCACCGAGAAGTGCGTGGTCTCGGCCTTCTCCGGCATCGCGGTGCCGAGGCCCGGCTGCACGCTCTTGGTGTCCGACGGCGCGCTCGGGTTCACTTCGGCCGCGCGCCGCGCGATGTAGCCGTCGTCGGTCAGCCGCGCGACGGGCACCTTGTAGAAGTCGGGGTCGCCGAGGTATTGCGCGCGATCGGCGAACACGCGCTTCTCGATCTCGGCGACGAGATGCACGTACTGCGGCGAATTGAGCGCGACGCCGTCGAAGTCGGCCTTGCGGTCCTCCTTCATCTTCAGCAGCTGCACGAGGCCGATGCCGCCCGAACTCGGCGGCGGCGCGGTGATCACGCGGTAGCCGTTCCAGTTCGCCTCGATCGGCTGCCGCCACACCGCGCGATACTGCGCGAGATCCTCGCGCGTGATCAGCCCGCCGCCCTTCTTCATCGCATCCGCGATCAGGCCCGCGGTCTTGCCGTCGTAGAAATCCTTCGCGCCGTCGTTCGAGATGCGCGTGAGCACCGCCGCGAGATCCGGCTGCTTGAAGGTCGCGCCGGCCTTCATCGCGCCGAAGTGGCGGTCGTAGTTGGTCTTGCCGCCGAATTCCTTCGAGGCGTCGACGCCGCGCTGCGCGAGCTGCTCGTCGACGACGAAGCCGTCGCGCGCGTAGTGGATCGCGGGCGCGAGCACCTGCTTCCACTTGAGCTTGCCGAAACGCTTCTGCGCATCCCACATGCCGGCCACGGTGCCGGGCACGCCGGCCGCGCGATAGCCGTACAGGCTCATCCCCGGCACGACCTTGCCCTCCTTGTCGAGGTACATGTCGCGGGTCGCCGCGAGCGGCGCGCGCTCGCGATAGTCGAGGAAGTACGGCTGGCCGTCCTTGTAGATCGTCATGAAGCCGCCGCCGCCGATGTTGCCCGCCTCCGGATACGTGACCGCCAGCGTGAACGCGATCGCCACCGCGGCGTCGATCGCGTTGCCGCCTTCCTTGAGGATCTGCTCCGCCGCGTCCGCGCTGTACTTGTCGGCGACCGCGACCGCCGAACTGGTCAGCACCGCGCGCGGCGCGTCCTTCGCGAACGCGGGCGCGACCGGCATGAAGCCCGTCACGCCGGCCGTCACGAGCGCGACGGCGGCCGAAGTACTGAAGCGATTCACGATGCGCATTGCCTGTCTCCCACCTAACGGGTTGTCCTGGATGCATGCCGACGCATGCACTCAGCGCTTATAACATGGTGGCGTCGGTATACAAAAAGCCCGCGGGCCGCGCCGACGCCATCCCGCCGCACCGCAACAGACCGCATCCCGCCGCGCGCCAAGCCGTCGATAGTAGCCGTTAGTCGCGATATCGACTGTTTTATGCATCGACATGCGCCACGCATGCGTCGTTCTGCGAAGATAGCGCCCTTTCTTTTTTGCAGCGCACACACGCAGGTCGACATGGCATCACAGGCAGCACATCACGCGACCGGCTGGGCTGCCGGTCTCATCGCGTCAACCCTGATCGCGCATTCAGGCGCGGCGGGCCCGTGGCACGTCGGCATCTTCGTCGCATTCGCGGCGGGCGTCGCGGGCGGCACCGCGCCCGACTGGCTCGAAGTCGCCTGGTGGAGCCGCACGCGGCGGCTGTGGGTCACGCACCGCACCGTCACGCACTGGGGGCTCGGCTGGCTCGCCGCGTTCGTGATGGCCTACCGCGCGCTCGATACGCATCCGCTGTGGGCCGCGCCGCTGCTCGGCTTCGCCTGCGGCGGCCTGATGCACCTGCTCGCCGACTGGCCGAATCCGCTCGGCGTGCCGTGGCTGTGGAAGCGTCATTCGCTGCGCTGGTGGAACAGCGGGCGCTGCGACCTGCTGGTCGTGGCCGCCGCATGGAGCGGCGCGCTGTGGTTCACGCAGGCAGCCTGGGAGCGCGTGGAGCCGCTGCGCCACTGGCTCGCGTGGCTGCGCGCGGCATAGCCGCAATCAACGCCGTCGGCGCATCTCGATCAGGAAAGCCGGCGCAGCACGCCCGTTGCCGCGACCGCGCGCACGCGTTCGCCGCTTGGATGAGTCATGCGCGCCGAACGGCACGGCGCTCGGGCGGAGCCTCGCCTCACCCGGGCCGCGCCGCACATCGAGCGGCGCCGGCGCGCCGTCCTTCGTCACGCGGGCGCCCGGCGGCGTCGCCGCGAACGCCGACAGCAGCGCGGCCAGGACGAGAGACAGTTGGTCGGTTTGCAGCGGGTTTCGCGCGAGAGGTCCGGCCCCGCTCGGGGCATTCGGAAAGCGCACCGCCCCGAGCGGTTCGCGCGCCTCGCTCGCTCCGGCCTCCACGCCTGCGCCGCAGCCCTCTCGACCGAGCCCCGGCGGCGCGCTCGTGAACGGCCGCCGTCCGGCTCGCGCCCGCCGCGCCGCCTGCGCCCCGCACCGATGTCTGGCACACTGGTCGTCTTCGCCGGCCGCCGCGCCGCCCGCTTCCGAGCCTCGATGGATCTCGCCGCCACCCGCTCCGCCAACACCGCGCTTGATGCGTTCCACCCTGCCGTCGCCGCGTGGTTCGCGTCCCGCTTCGCCGCGCCGACCGCCGCGCAGGCGGCCGCGTGGCCGCTGATCCAGGCCGGCCGCTCGACCCTCGTCGCCGCGCCGACCGGCTCCGGCAAGACCCTGACCGCGTTCCTGTGCGCGCTCGACGCGCTGGTCCGCGACGCGCTCGCCCACGACGGCGCGCTGCCCGACGCGACGCTCGTGGTCTACGTATCGCCGCTCAAGGCGCTGTCGAACGACATCCACGTCAACCTCGACGCCCCGCTCGCCGGCATCCGCGAGGCACTCGCGCAGCGCGGCCTGCCCGCGCCCGAGATCCGCACCGCGGTGCGCACGGGCGACACCACCCAGGCCGAGCGCAGCGCGCTGCGCAAGCGCGCGCCGCACCTGCTCGTGACCACCCCGGAATCGCTGTACGTGCTGCTGTCGTCGGCGTCCGGGCGGCGCATGCTCGCGACCGCGCGCACCGTGATCGTCGACGAGATCCACGCGCTGGCCGGCAACAAGCGCGGCAGCCATCTCGCGCTGTCGCTCGAACGCCTCGACGCGCTCGCCGGCCGCCGCCTGCCGCGCATCGGGCTGTCCGCGACGCAAAAGCCGATCGACGCGGTCGCGCGCTTTCTCGTCGGCGGCCCGGCCGACGCGCCGCCCGACTGCGCGATCGTCGACATCGGCCACGCGCGCACGCGCGATCTCGCGCTCGAACTGTCGCCGATCCCGCTCGAACCCGTGATGGCGACCGACGCGTGGGAGCGCATCTACGACCGGCTCGCGGAGCTGGCCGCCGCGCACCGCACGACGCTCGTGTTCGTCAACACGCGGCGCATGGCCGAGCGCGCCGCACGCCATCTCGCCGACCGTCTCGGCCGCGATGCAGTGGCGGCCCATCACGGCAGCCTCGCGAAGGAATACCGTTTCGACGCCGAGCAGCGGCTCAAGCACGGCAAGCTCACGCTGCTCGTCGCGACCGCCTCGCTCGAACTCGGGATCGACATCGGCGACGTCGACCTGGTCTGCCAGCTCGGCTCGCCGCGCGCGATCGCGCCGTTCCTGCAGCGCGTCGGCCGCTCCGGCCACCACGTCGGCGGCGTGCCCAAGGGCCGCCTGTTTCCGCTGTCGCGCGACGAGCTGGTCGAATGCGCGGCGCTGCTCGACTGCATCCGGCGCGGCGAACTCGATGCGGTGCGCATCCCGCACGCACCGCTCGACGTGCTCGCGCAGCAGATCGTCGCCGAAGTCGGCAGCGCGGAATGGGACGAAGGCGCGCTGTATCGCTGCCTGACCCGCGCCGCCCCCTACGCGACGCTGCCGCGCGAACGCTTCGACGAGCTGCTCGCGATGCTCGCGACCGGCTTCACGAGCCGGCGCGGCGCGCGCGGCGCGTACCTGCATCGCGACGTGGTCGGCGGCACCGTGCGCGGGCGGCGCAACGCGCGCCTGACCGCCGTCACCTCGGGCGGCACGATTCCCGACAATGCCGACTACACGGTCCTGCTCGAACCGCAGGGCCTGACCATCGGCACCGTCAACGAGGATTTCGCGATCGAGAGCCTCGCGGGCGACGTGTTCCAGCTCGGCAACCAGTCGTACCGGATCCTGCGGGTCGAGTCGGGCCGCGTGCGCGTCGAGGATGCGCACGGGCAGATGCCGAACATCCCGTTCTGGATCGGCGAGGCGCCGGGCCGCAGCGACGAGCTGTCGCTGGGCGTCGCGCGGCTGCGCGCGCGCCTCGACGCGCTGCTCGCGCAGGGCGCGATCCAGGCGGCGGACGACGCCGACGCGAGCCGCACGGCGCCCGCGCTGCGCTGGCTCGCCGACGATCTGGCGCTGCCCGCCGAGGCCGCGCGGCAGATCGTCGACTATCTCGCGCGCGCCCGCGCGGCGCTCGGCGCGCTGCCGACCCAGGACACGCTCGTGATGGAGCGTTTCTTCGACGAATCGGGCGGCACCCAGCTCGTGATCCACACGCCGTTCGGCAGCCGCATCAACCGCGCGTGGGGGCTCGCGCTGCGCAAGCGTTTCTGCCGCACCTTCAACTTCGAATTGCAGGCGGCCGCGACCGACGACGCGATCATCCTGTCGCTGTCGCTCGCGCACAGCTTCGTGCTCGACGAGGTGTGGCGCTACCTGCGGCCCGCGAGCGCCGAGCACGTGCTGGTCCAGGCGCTCCTCGACGCGCCGCTGTTCGGCGTGCGCTGGCGCTGGAACGCCACCACCGCGCTCGCGCTGCCGCGCTACACGGGCGGCCGCAAGACCGCGCCGCAATTGCAGCGGATGAAGAGCGAGGACCTGCTCGCGACCGTCTTCCCGGATCAGGTCGCGTGCGCGGAGAACCTGGTCGGCGAGCGCGAGGTGCCGCATCATCCGCTCGTCGACCAGACCCTCGACGACTGCCTGCATGACGCGCTCGACACCGACGGCTGGCTCGCGCTGCTGCGCCGCATCGAGCGCGGCGCGATCGAACTCGTCGCGCGCGACCTGCCCGCGCCGTCGCCGCTCGCGGCCGAGATCCTCAACGCGAAGCCCTATGCGTTCCTCGACGACGCGCCGCTGGAGGAGCGCCGCACCCAGGCGGTGCGCGCGCGCCGCTGGCAGGACCCGGAGGCCGCCGACGATCTCGGCGCGCTCGACCCCGGCGCGATCGACGCGGTGCGCGACGAGGCGTGGCCGCTCGTGCGCGACGCCGATGAAATGCATGATGCGCTGCTCGGCCTCGCGTGCCTCGCGGACGCCGAGGTCGACGCGCGCGACGGCTGGCGCGGCTGGCTCGATGCGCTGGCGGCCGGCAAGCGGGCCGCGCGCGTCGCGCTCGTCGACGGCGGCGGCCTGTGGCTGCCGGCCGAGCGCGTGGCCTGCCTGCGCGCGCTTTATCCCGGCGCGCGCGTCACGCCGCCGCTCAAGCCGCCCGCCGGCTTCGACGCCGGCTGGGAACCGGCCGCCGCGCTGGTCGACGTGCTGCGCGCCCGCCTCACCGGCTTCGGCCCGCTCACCGTGCGCGCGATCGCCGCCCCGCTCGGGCTGCCGCCCGCGACGCTCGACGCCGCGCTGGCCGCGCTCGAAGCCGAGGGCTACGTGATGCGCGGCCGCTTCTCGCCCGGCGCGACCGACGACGAATGGTGCGAACGCCATCTGCTGGCCCGCATCCATCGCTACACGGTCAAGCGGCTGCGGCGCGAAATCGAACCGGTCGAGCGCGCCGACTTCATGCGCTTCCTGATCCACTGGCAGCGGGTCGCGTCCGACACGCGCGGCGCGGGGCCCGAGGCGCTCGCCGCCGTGGTCGCGCAGCTCGAAGGCTTCGAGGCCGCGGCGGGCGCGTGGGAGGAGGAACTGCTGCCGGCCCGGCTCGGCGACTACCTGACGGGCGGGCTCGACACGCTGTGCCGGTCGGGCAAGCTGGCCTGGGCGCGAATCGGCGCGGCCGCGAAAAGCGCGAGCGCGCCGGTGCGCACCACGCCGATCGTGCTGCTGCCGCGCCGCGACCTCGCGCGCTGGCAGACGCTGCACGCACCCGAGGCCGCCGTCGCGCTGTCGGCGCGCGGCTTGCGGGTGCGCGACGCGCTCGCCGCGCACGGCGCGATGTTCTTCGACGAACTGCTTGCCGACACGCACCTGCTGCCGGTCGAACTGGAAGGCGCGCTCGGCGAGCTGGTCGCGGCGGGCCTCGCGCACGCCGACAGCTTCGCGGGCCTGCGCGCGCTGCTGAAGCCGAGCGTGAAACGCGGCGGCTATCGCGCGCCGCGCACCCGGCACGGCGGCGCGCTGCTCGGCGGCATGGACGACGCGGGCCGCTGGGCGCTCGTGCAGCGGCCCGCGCCCGCCGCCGCGCCGGAACCGTCGCCCGCGCCGAACCCCGGCGCGACGCCGCGCGACACGCTCGAACACGTCGTCTGGACCTTGCTGCGCCGCTATGGCGTGCTGTGCTGGCGGCTGCTCGAACGCGAGGCCGCGTGGCTGCCGAGCTGGCGCGAGCTGCTGCGCGTCTGCCAGCGCCTGGAGGCACGCGGCGAGATTCGCGGCGGGCGCTTCATCGCGGGGCTCGCGGGCGAGCAGTTCGCGCTGCCGGACGCGATCCCGGTGCTGCGCGAGATCCGCCGCCAGCCGCCCGACGGCCGCCTGACCTGCGTGAGCGGGGCCGATCCGCTCAATCTCGCCGGCACCCTGCTGCCCGGCGCGAAGGTGCCGGCGCTCACGGGCAACCGCGTGCTGTACCGCGACGGCGTGCCGATCGCGTCGCTGGTCGCCGGCCAGTTCGTCTACGCCGACGGCCTCGCGCCGGCCGAGCAGGAGGACGCGCGGCTGCGGCTCGCGCATCGGCGTTGAGCGCGGCCCCAAGCGCGCCGCCGCGCGATCCGCTACCATCGTCGCTCGCTTCACCCACCCCGCGCCGCCCATCGCAGGCGGCCCGCTTTCCTCAGGAGACACACCCGATGCCCCATTCCGCCGATAGCGGCGCACTCGCCGCCGCCCGGCACGCCCCCGCGTCCGGCTCGCTGACCATCGTGCAGGGCGCGGCGCTCTATGTCGGCGCGGTGCTCGGCACCGGCGTGATCGCGCTGCCCGCGCTCGCGGCCGAGGTCGCCGGGCCCGCGTCGCTGCTCGCCTGGGCCGCGCTCGTGCTGCTGTCGATTCCGCTCGCCGCGACCTTCGCCGCGCTGGGCGCGCGCTACCCCGATGCGGGCGGCGTCTCGACCTACGTGCGCAATGCCTTCGGCCCGCGCGCGGCGGCAATCGTCGGCTGGTGCTTCTACTTCGCGGTGCCGGCCGGCGCGCCCGCCGCCGCGCTGTTCGGCGGCGCCTACGTGGCGGCGATGCTGGGCGGCGGCGCCACGACCGAGATCGTCACCGCCGCGCTGCTGATCGCGACGGTCGCGGCGGCCAACGCGTACGGCGTCACCGTGTCGGGCCGCATGCAGGTCGTGCTGTCCGCGCTGCTGGTGGCCCTGCTGCTGGCCGCCGTGCTCGCCTCCGCGCCGCATGCGCGCCTCGACAACCTGCACCCCTTCGCGCCGCACGGCTGGCTCGCGGTCGGCCATGCGGCGGCGCTGCTGGTCTGGAGCTTCGCGGGCTGGGAGGCGATCACGCATCTCGCCGGGGAATTCCGCCGCCCCACCCACGACCTGCCGCGCTCGACCGCCGTCGCGGTCGTGGTGGTCGGGCTGCTGTACCTGTCGGTGGCCGCCGCGAGCGTGCTGGTGCTCGGCGCGACGGCGGGCGCATCGCGCGCGCCGCTCGCCGCGCTGATCGAACGCGGGATCGGCGGCGCGGCGGGCGGACTCGCCACGGTCGCGGCGCTGCTGCTGACGCTCGGCACGATGAACGCGTACTTCGCGGGCGCGGCCATGCTCGGCGCGGCGCTCGGCCGCGACGGCGCGCTGCCCGCCTGGTTCGCGCACGGCAGCGAGACGGGCGGCGTGCCGCGCCGCAGCCTCGCGGTGCTCGCCGCGCTGGCGGGCGGCGCGCTCGTCGCCACCGTGCTGGCGGGCGTCGGGCCGAAGCCGCTGGTGCTCGTCACGTCGGGCTGCTTCGTGCTCGTCTATGCGCTCGGCGCGGCCGCCGCGATGAAGCTGCTGCCGCGCGGCGGCTTCGCGCATCGCTGCGCGTGCATCGCGCTCGTCGCGGTGGCCGCGCTGTTCGTGACGACCGGCTGGTATCTCGCCTGGGCCCTCGGGCTCGCGGCGGCGGCGCTGCTCTACCTGCGGTTCGCGCCGCGGCGCGCGCGCTGAGGCGCGCCCGGCCCGGGGCGCGGCGCGCCGGCCGTCACGACGCGCGGCATCCGGACGCCGCCGCGCATCCCGATGCCGCGCGTCGTCCGCCCCGTCAGCGCGTGCCCGCGCTGCAGCAATACGCCAGCAGGAAGGTGGCGGTGCCCGTGGTGGTGCCGACGATGGCGCGCATGTCCGTATTCAGCTTCGACATCGCCGCCGTCACGTAGTCGGGCGCGGCCAGCGTGCCGGTGTTGAAGTCATGCACCGCCAGCGCGACGGCCTTGTTGTCCTTCGTCTTCGGCGACGCGAGCGCGCGATCCTCCTGCGCGAAGCGCTGGTCGCGCGTGGCCACCGCGCCGACCTGCCCGCTGCAGTAGCCGTGGGTGCCCGACATGATGTGGATCGTGTGGCCCTCGCCGCTCAGGCCCGCTGCGATGGTGTTCAGGGCCGCCGCCACGTCGCGGACCGAACAGGGATCGTGGAATCCCCAGATCTGTACCGCGTTGGGCGTGCCCTGGGTGATGTTGACGAGTGTTGCCATGACGCTCTCCTTGAAGGTGCTGCGATCGATCCCGCCGGCCGGACGGCGCTCGCCGCCGCCGCGCGGGCTGGATCCGCCGGCGCGCTCAACGGCTCGGCCGGCGGATGACTCAACCTTAGCGGCTCGGTCCGGCGCGCAAAATGGACCGCTCGTCACGACGCCCCGGGTGTCGTTCCTCACGGGTGCGGACTTGGGCGGGACGCGCCCGTACGCGACAATGAACGCTTCGTCCGGGACGCCGCGCGTCCCGCTCGCCCGTCCCGTTCGTCCCGTTCGTCCCGTTCGTCCCGTTCGTCCCACTCACCGGAGCACGCCATGCAGGCACAGTGGTCCCGCGTCGACGCCTATATCGCCGATCGGCTCATCCCGTCGGATCCCGTCCTGGAACAGGTGCTCGCGGCCAACGCGGCCGCGCGCCTGCCCGCGCACGACGTCGCGCCGAACCAGGGCCGCCTGCTGGCGCTGTTCGCGCGCATGATCCAGGCGCGCCGCATTCTGGAAATCGGCACGCTGGGCGGCTACAGCACGATCTGGCTCGCGCGCGCGCTGCCGCCGGGCGGCCGGGTCGTCACGCTCGAAGCCGATGCGCGGCATGCCGAGGTGGCGCGCGCCAATCTCGCGACGGCAGGCCTCGCCGACACCGTGGACGTGATCGTCGGGCCGGCGCTCGACAGCCTGCGCCGCCTGCCCGGCGACGCCCCGTTCGACCTGGTGTTCATCGACGCGGACAAGGAGAACAATCCCGCCTACCTCGACTGGGCGCTGAAGCTGTCGCGCCCCGGCACGCTGATCGTCGGCGACAACGTGGTGCGCGACGGCGAGGTCGCGAATCCGGACAGCGACGATCCGCGCGTCCACGGCGTGCGGCGGTTTTTCGATCGGATGGCGGATGAGCCGCGCCTGACGGCGACCGCGTTGCAGACCGTGGGCAGCAAGGGCTGGGACGGCTTCACGATCGCGCTGGTCGGCGAGGCGGCGTCGGGACGCTGACGGTGTCGCGCAGGCGCGCGGCGGGCCCGGTCGCGCACGGCCCGCTGCGCGGCGTATCGATCGGCGGCGGCATGCCCGCGCGGACCTGGATCTCGCGCGGCGTCAAGCAGGGCGGCCACGCGATCTTCAACGCCCGGCTCGGCTCTCGCATCAACCAGCACGTCGCGGCGTCGTGGCAGGCCAACAACCTGTTCAATCACGACGACGCCATCCGTCCGCCGAGCGCGTTCTTCAGCGTGTTCGGCGACCGGCGCGACGTGATGCCGACCGTGCGCCCGGACTTCTGACACGCGCGCGCCGCCGCCGGGCGCCGGCGGCGCCTCACGCGAGCCCCAGGTACACGACCCGGTCGCGCCCGCCGGCCTTCGCCTGGTAGAGCGCCTGGTCGGCCGCCTCGACCACCGCGCCGACCTCGGGCGCCGCCGCGCCGTGGCGCGGCTCCCACACCGAGACGCCGATGCTGACCGTGACGATGCCCGCATCCGAGCGCACGTGCGCGATGCCGAGCATGCGCACCGCGACCCGCATCCGCTGCGCGACCACCCGCGCACCGGCCGGATCGGTGTCGGGCAGCACCACCACGAACTCCTCGCCGCCGTAGCGCGCGACCACGTCGCCCGCGCGCCCCGCCTGCCCGTCGATGCAGCGCGCGACGCGCGCCAGCACCTCGTCGCCGACCTGATGGCCGTAGGCGTCGTTGTAGCGCTTGAAGTGGTCGATGTCGACGAACAGGATCGCGAGCGGCCGCTCGCCGCGCACCGCGCGCCGCCATTCGCGCTCGAGCGTCTCGTCGAGCGTGCGGCGATTGTAGAGACCCGTCAGGCTGTCGGTGCGCGCGAGCCGCGCAAGCGCGGCTTCCGCCGCCGACTTGCGCCACAGCGAGTACGCGAGGCAGATGCTCATGCCGATGAACGCCAGGCTGAACGCGCCCGTCAACACGCCGAAGCGCCACGCGCGCTCGCGCCAGTCCGCATAGGTGTCCTGCTCCGCCGTCGCGACCTGCACGATCAGCGGCACGCCTTCGAGCCGCTGGTACAGGAAGTTGCGCCGCACGCCGTCGATCGCCGAGACCTCGGTGAACGACCCCGAGCGGCCGAACTGCATGCGCCCGAACTGCCCGGTGTCGCGCAGTTCGCGGCCGAGCAGCGCGTCGTCGAACGGCGTGCGCATCACGAGCTGGCCGTTCGCGTGGAGCAGCACGATCGAACCGTGCGGGCCGACCTCGAGCCCGGCAAACAGCTGTTTGAAATACTCGAGCCGCACCACCAGCACCGCGACGCCCGCGAACCGGCCATCGCTGGCCTGCAGGCGGCGCGACAGCGCGATGCTCGGATCGCCGTCGCGCAGCCGCGCGCGATACGGCGCGCTCACGTACAGGCCCCGGTCGGACGCGTCGCGCTGGGCGGTGAAGAAATCACGGTCCGCGAAATGCATCACCGGCAACGGCTCGTCGCGCGAGGTCAGCGTGACGCGCCCCGTCTCGTCGAGCACGTAGATCATGCCGATGCACTTCGCCGCCGCGCCCCGGTCGAACAGCACCTCGCGGCGGCGCGCAAGCGGCAGCGCGGCCACCCAGGGCTTGTCGACGCCCTCGACGACGCCCTGCAAGGTCAGGTCGTAGATGCGGAAATTGCGCGCGATGTCGCGTTCGATCATCAGCAAGGTATTGCGCGCGCCGTCCTGCGCGCGCTCGAAGGCGTCCGCGCGGCTGTCGCGCAGAATGGCGGCGCAGATCGACATCATGACGATCGCGACCGCCACGCCTCCGGCAATCACTGCGTAGCCCAACGGCATCCGCTGCCCTGCGCCCCGACGACTGCGCACCCCGGCATGTCTGGATTTCATGCTTGTGCTTGTATAAACAACCGCGACGCTATTTGATCGAATTGGAAACCTGCCTAGCGGGCATTATGTACGATGCGCGGCCGCCCCCCGTGCACGGCGTCGTCGGGGTCCACCCGCGGCCCCCGCGTCGCGGCGCGCATGCGCCACCGCGCGCAGCGCCTCGATCAGCGTGCGGGCCGCCGCCGACGGCTGCGTATCGGTGCGCAGGATCAGGCCGACCGGCTCGTCGGCGCCGGCCGCCGGCAGGGGCAGCAGCACCAGCGCGCCGGCCGCGAGATCGGCCCGCGCCGCGTCGCGCGGCACGAACCAGACCGCGTCGTTGTCGAGCGCGAGCGCGCGGCCGACCGAGACCGACAGCGCCTCGACGAACGATTCGAGCGGCGGCGCGCCGCTCGCGCCGAGCAGCTGATCGGCGGCCTGCCGGATCAGCGTGCCGTAAGGCGGCAATACCACCGGGTAGCCGGCGAGCCGGGCCGCCGCCGCGGGGTCCGCGGCGAGCGGATGGCCGGCCCGCACGACCGCGACGAGCGGCTCGCTGTAAAGCTGCTCGAACGTCAGCCCGACCATGCGCTCCGGCTCCGACAGCCGGCCGATCGCGCATTCGATCGCGCCCGCCTTCAGGCGCGCCAGCAGGGCCGCGTTGGCGTCGGTCGCGATCCGCACGACGAGGCGCGGCCACTGCGCGGCGAGCGCTTTCAGCAGCGGCGGCGCGAGCGCGGCCGCGACCGTCGGCAGCATGCCGATCTCGAGCGTCGCGGCCGCGCCGCCGCCGCCGCGCGCCAGCAGGCTCACGCCCTGCCGCAGCGCGAGCACGCACGCGCTCGCGTGCGGCAGGAACAGCTGCGCGTCGCGGGTCGGCTGCGCCCCCTGGCGGCTGCGCTCGAACAGCTTCACGCCCAGGATCGACTCCAGCTCCGCGATCGTCTTCGAGACGGCCGGCTGGGTGATGGAGAGGCTCTCGGCCGCCCGCTGCACGCCGCCGAACTGCGCGACCGCGAGGAAGCACTGCAGGTGCCGGAACTTGACGCGCGCGTCGGCGATACGGTTTTGCATAACGGATGGTTATACGACGATCGAAAAAACGTCATTTTGCATAACTTTCCGGATTCGCTAAAGTCAGGGCGTCCCCCATCCTTCCAATCAACCCGGAGACCCGCGATGGACGATTCCTACCTCGCGCCGCGCGACTGGCCGTCGCATCCCGCCTACCTCCACCCCGACTACCGCTCGTCGGTGAAGCGCGGCCCGACCCGGCCGCTGATTCCGCTGCGGGAAAAGCTGCGCGACCAGCATGCGCCCGTCTACGGGGCCGAGGATCTCGGCGCGCTCGACCACGATCTGACCCGCAACGCGGTGAAGAACGGCGCGCCGCTCGGCGAGCGCATCATCGTCACGGGCCGCGTGCTCGACGAGGGCGGCCGCCCGGTGCGCGACACGCTGGTCGAGATCTGGCAGGCCAACGCGGCGGGCCGCTACGTGCACAAGGTCGACCGGCACGATGCGCCGCTCGACCCGAACTTCCTCGGCGCGGGCCGCTGCCTGACCGACGCCGACGGCCGGTACCGGTTCCTGACGATCAAGCCGGGCGCGTATCCGTGGGGCAACCACCCGAACGCCTGGCGACCGAATCATATTCATTTCTCGCTGTTCGGCGATTACTTCGGCTCGCGCCTCGTCACGCAGATGTACTTTCCGGGCGATCCGCTGCTCGCGCTCGATCCGATCTTCCAGGGCACGCCCGAGGACGCGCGCGAGCGGCTGGTCTCGCGTTTCGAGATCGGCACCACCGAACCCGGCTACGCGCTCGGCTACGAATTCGACATCGTGCTGCGCGGCCGCGACGCCACCCCGCTGGAGCGTTGAACATGACGACCCTGAAACAGACGCCGTCGCAGACGGTCGGCCCGTACTTCGCCTACGGCCTCTGCCCGCAGCAGTATCACTACGATCTGACCAGCCTGTTTACCGCGACGATCGCCGCGCCCCATGCGGCGGGCGAGCACGTGCGGCTGGTCGGCCAGGTGTTCGACGGCGACGGCCAGGTGGTCGGCGACGCGGTGCTCGAATTCACCCAGGTCGACGGCGCGGGCCGCTACCCGGCCTCGCGCGCCGACGCGGCCGCGCTCGGCTTCACGGGCTTCGCGCGGGTCGGCACCGGCACCGATGCGGCGCAGCGTTATGTCGTGGAAACCGTGAAGCCCGGGCGAGGTCCGGACGGCGGCGCGCCGCACGTCGACGTCACGGTGATGATGAGAGGGATCCTGACGCACGCGTTCACGCGCGTGTATTTCGACGACGAGACCGCCGCGAACGACGCGGACCCGGTGCTCGCGCGGGTGCCGGCCGAGCGGCGCGCCACCCTGCTCGCGCGCCGCGAGCCGCAGGCCGCGGGCGGCGTGCCGGTGTACCGCTTCGACATCCACATGCAGGGCGCGCGCGAAACGGTGTTCTTCGATCTCTGACATCAAAGGCGGGAATTCAAGCGGTTGAAGAAACCTTCCGCCCGCGGCTCATCGGACGGCACATGCCGCCGGCGGCCGGTGCGCGCTGGAACGCGTGGCGCGCGTACCGGCTTGTGCCGGTCCGCGCTGCTCAGCGGATCTCGAAGCCGGACGGCGGCAAAGCCACGCCGCCGTCAACCCGTCCGCACGAGATCAGCCGCCGTGCGCGATGACGCCACGCCGCCGTCAAGCCGATTGCCGCGCATGCCGGTCAGCAGACGCAAGATGCTCGCCGTTGAGCACGGCAACCGGCCGATAACCCGCGGCGGCGCAATGCTCGCGCGCGTGCGACGGCAGGAGCCGCTGCCCCGGCGCCAGCAACCGATGCACATGAAGGCTGCGCTGATTGGGGTACGCATCGGATCGTCCCGTCGCGCGGACAAGCCGCAGCAGCCGAGACGAAAGCCGATTGTCGTGATAGGCGTTGAACGCCTGCAGCAGCGGCCCCAGCAGTGCAAGCGAATCCGCCCCGCTCGTTACCGACAGATCGTGACGAATCTCCAGCGCCCGGATGAACGCCTGCACCCGCGGAGCGACAGGCGCTGCGGGCGCGGGCGCAGGTTCGCCCGTCACGTAGTCAAGATAGACCTGCTCGCTGTAGCAGGCGCTCCGGCTGCGCGGCACACCCGGCGTGCACGCCCGGATCGTCTCGGCCACGGTTTCCAGGCGCACGCTGCCAAACGAGAACGGTTGGCCCATGTCAAATGCCGTATCGCACCGGAAATCGATGTCCAGCAGATTGGCTTCGGGCAGGATCTCGGGCGCAGCGGCATAGCCGCCGGCAATGGTGGAGACGCCGGCGTGCTGGGCTTCGAGCAACACGCGACCGAGCGATTCGACGCTGGATACCGCCGGAAAGAAAAAGACATCGATCTGTTCAAAGAACGCCCAGATCTTCTGGTAGGGCAAGTGCCCGTGATAGGCGACCGCATCCGCCGGAATGCCGCGCGCCTCCAGTTCGCGCCGAACGACCTGCATCGCGCGCGCCGCCGACCGCCCCTCGACGTGCCCCGCGACCTGCAGCGACGCCGCTCGGTCATCCCGGCGCACGGCCGCCAGGAAGTCGAGTACCTGGGCGAAGTTCTTGTCGGCGCTCACCCGTCCCAGATAGCCGATGCGCAGGCCGCGGGCGGGACGCGGCCGCGCCGGGCGGGTTGCAGGGAACGAGGTCGCGAGCGGGTAGCTCACCGCGGTGTTGCCGGCATGGAGCGATGCCGCATGATGATGGATGAAATACGCACGGCAGAATTCCGACGGAAACAGCACCAGGTCCCCGGGACGGTTCAATGGCCCGGCAAGCATCTCCTGGAAGTGGTAGCCGCCCCATGAACTGGTGCGGATGTCCCGGATGATTCGAAAGCGCCCGTCGTAACGCTCGCGCAGATAGTGGTAGAAATGGCCGTATGGTCCGGCATTGCAGACGACGACATCGTCGGGCCCCAGGCGTCGGACGAAGCGCGCGAGGTCACGTTCGTCTTGCCGCAGCAGTTCGAATACATCGTGCGGTTCCGGATGCACCCCGGCCGGTGCCGCCTGAGTCAGCAACTTGCTGGTCTCGGAATAGAAATACAGTGCGCCATTGCTCGTGCGCTGGGTACGATAGTGATTGAAAGCGACTCGCATCAGCACTCCTGGCGTCGAGCGACGTTAACGGTATCGTCAAGCAGATCCTGCAGCACCTTGCGCATCGCGACGGCCATCTGCCGCACATTGCCCCCTGCGCCGTCGAACCGGATGGGCTCGCCAAAGCGGACATGCACCCGTGCCGGCGCATAGCGCGCGCCGTTCGACTCGTACAACCGGTGTGAATCGACGATGGCGGCCGGGATGACCAACGCCCCCGTCTGAGCCGCCAACAAACAGCAAGCCTCGCCCACGGGCGCGACGCGCGCCCCGCTCATCCCGCCTTCGGGAAACAGCGCGAGCCGCCCCTCGCGCCCCAGATAGTCCCGTGCCCGCCGGAACTCGTGCTCCGTCGCCTCCGCATCGCGCTTGTCGTGCATGAACGTCAGGTCGAACGTCCTTTCGATCCACGAGAACAGCGTCAGCTTTTCGGTCGTCACATGATCTTCGTTCGAGCTGAACGACTTGTACGCGAATGGCAGGTTGGCCATCAGCAGGTACGCATCGAAGCGCCCGCCGTGGTTCGACAGGACCAGCAATGGCCGCGCGTCGCGCGGAATGTGCTGCAACCCGGACACCTCGACGCGCGCGCCCGCGGCAAAGAGCAGCGTGCGCGCGAACAAACGCGGCAAGGCGCGGCGAAGCCGGGCGCCCAATGACGGGGCCAGGCGCCTGACCATCTTGTAGCTCAGCACGAGCGGCACGGCCGGAACATGCATCGCCAGCACGCTCAGCACGAAGCGGACATGCGCCCATGTCGTGCCGGTGGGCAACACCTCGGGCCGCGGCGGCCGGAACAGCGACGGATCCTCATGCTGGTCCACCTCGGCCGCGCCGGTTTCGTTCACTCGGGCATCCCCCGTCCCGCCCGACAAACGACAGGTCAACGCGCGGGCGGTCGGCGCAGCAACGATGTCGTCGTACTTGACCGTCAGATTCAGACGCTGGCGCGACAGTGAAATCACCTTCGCCGCCCGCAGCGAGTAGCCGCCCGCGTCGAAGAAGTCGGTATCGAGTGTCAGCTCGGCATCGTCCAGTGCATCGCGCCAGATCGCGAGCATCCCTTCCAGCAAGGGCGCCTCCACCTCGCCTGGCGGCGCTGACGCCTCGACGCCCTGCGGGGCCGACAGCGCGCCTCGATCGACCTTGCCGTTCGGCGTCCGTTTGAACGCGTCCACGACGACAATCCGCGCCGGCACCATGTACGCGGGCAAATGACGCGCCAGATACTGCCGCAGCGCATGACTTTCGAGTGCGCCCCCTTGCCGGGGGCTCGCATACAGCACCAGTTGCGGTTCGTCTGCGCCATTGTCCAGGCGGCATACGGCTTGCGCGACACCGGCATGCAGGTGCGCCACGGCCTCGATTTCGCCGAGTTCGACGCGATAGCCGCGCAGCTTGACCTGATCGTCGATGCGATTGAGGAACTGCAACTGACCATCGGCGAGCTGTCGCACCACGTCGCCGGTACGGAAGAGCCGGGCGCCGTCTCCGCGCCACGGATGCGGCACGAAACGCGATGCCGTCAAGCCCGGGCGCTTCCAGTACCCGAGCGCCAGACCGGTTCCGCCGAGGTACAACTCACCCGTCTCCCCCACGCCGACCGCGTCGCCCTCGGCGTCCAGCACGTAACGCTCGACGCCTGCCAGCGGCTCGCCCAGCAAGACCCGATCGGAGCGATCGGCTTGCCATGCGGACGCCCAGACCGTTGCTTCCGTTGGGCCGTACAGGTTCCACGCGTCCGCCCCCAGGGACTGAATGTAATCGACCATGCCGCGCGGGGGCGCTTCTCCGCCGATCGCGCCGATCCGCAAAGCCGGCAGCCTCGCCTGCGCCTCCTGTATCAACCTCCATGTGCCGGGTGTCGCCTGCAGCACCGTGACCTGCTGGTCCCGGATCACCGCCGCCAGCGCGACGCCGTCGAGCCGTTGCTCACTCGTCAGCATCACGCACGACGCGGCGCTGACGAGTGGCAGGAAAACCTCCAGCGCCGCAATATCGAACGACATCGGCGTCAGATTCACGAAGCAGTCGCGACTCGTGACGGACCAGCGCCCGGTCATGTCCAACAGGAACGTATCGAGGCTCGAACGGGCAACCGCAACACCCTTGGGCATTCCGGTGGAGCCCGAGGTGTAGATCAGGTAGGCGAGCGAGCCGGGCGCCGCGCGCCGCAGTCCGTGAAGCGAATCGGCGTTCGAGCGCGAATCCGGGACGCAGGCGGCGAAATCGAGCGCGCGACATCCGGCAGGCAGCGACAGCAGCGGCACGGTCCGCATCTCGACGATCACGACGCGCGCACCTGCATCGTTCAGACAGTATGCATTGCGCTCTCGCGGATACGACGGATCGAGCGGGACATAGCATGCCCCGGACAGGAGTACACCCAGCAACGCCGCGACACGATCCCGCCCCGGCTCCATGCATACGCCGACCGGCTCCCCAACCGCGATCCCCTGACCCGCGATCGCGCGCGCGACGCACAGCGCGCGCGCGAGCAGCTCGCCGTACGTGTACACCGCGCCGCCTTGCCGCAACGCCGTCCGCTCAGGCTCGCGAAGCGCATGGCGGACAAAGGCCGCGAGCCACCCGTCGCCGTCTTCGTCGAGCGGCTCCGGCGCCGGCGCGGGGAGAACGGAGGGCACGCCGGGAACGGCCGCGGCCCCGTGGGCCAGTTCGGACAACGACGTCAGGAACGCCTGCAACAGCGCGTCGGCAGGCACGGACGCGATATGGTCGATTGCCAGCGAAAGCCGCTCGCCGTCATCGATGAAATTAACGAATTGCGGGAATGCCACATGCTCGTTCATGACCGGACGCCAGCGCAATCCGTCAAGCGAGCCCGGCGCGATATCGGCGCGTCGCTCGAGGTTGATCACCGCATCCGGTGCAATCGCGGCCAAGCGGCCGAGTCGACGGGCATCGTCGACCAGATCGGCATACGCATATTCGTCGCATTGCAGCGTGTCGAGCAGCGCTTGCTTGACCTTGGCGGCATAGGCCGGCAGGTCCGCCAGCGTTTCGCCGCAGGAAGACGCGATCAGGCAGAGATTCGAGCAATAGCCGACCAGCCCGTGCTCCTCGCGGGTCCTGCGCGCGCCGACCGGCACAGCCAGCGTGATGTCGCGCCGACCGCTGACCCGGTGCATCGCCGCACCATAGGCCGCGACCAACAGTTGAAACAAGGTCATCCCGCGTTCGCGAGCGCACCGTGCCAGGCGCTCGGCGTCGGCGGCCTCGAACACGTGGACGCATTGATGCGCACGCCACGGGTCCTGCCCCCCGGCCGTCCCGCCGAGCTCGCCGACCGCCGCGCCGACCACATCCCGCTCGATGAAGCGCGTCCGCAGGCGTGCGCCGATCGCTCGGTACGCATCCGAGCGCCTCGCTTCGCGCCGCCGGGCGACGACGCGGCGAAACAGCGGCGCCGGTTCGATATCGGCCGTCGGCGGCGCATCGTAGAAGCGCAGCAGATCTTCCAGCACGATGCCCGCGGACCAGCCGTCGACGAGCAGGTGGTGCATGAGCAGCAACAGCACGCTGCGACCGTCGTCGAGCCCGATCAGGTATGCCCGTATCGGATACTCGCGATAGGGATCGAAACGATGCCGCAGCAGTTCCGCCAGCGTTCGATCGAGCGTCGGCGCCTCGATGCTCAGGCATTGCAGGGCCGGCTCGGCCTGGGTCGCGATCCGCAACGTCGGCTCCGCACCGACCGCCACTTGCATCCGCAATGCCTCGTGCCGCCCGACGACCGCCTGGAAGGCGCGCTCCAGTCGCCCGGCATCGACCCGGCCGGCAATCTCGATCGCCACGGGCACGTTGTAGGCCGACCATCGAGGATCGTCGAGATCGAACAACGCAAGCAACTGCACCTGCTCGGTACTGAGCGCGACCGGCTCTTCCGCCGCCGGCGTCGACCGCGCCCCCCGGTTGCCGCTCGCCCCCGATGGTCCGCTGCCCGGGTCGACGCCGAGAAAACCGTGCTCGGCCAGCTCGCCGACGACCTCGCCAAAGGTCGTGGCGGCCTGTTCAAGCTCCGCATCGTCGTGCGCATGCGACAGGAAGCAATTCCGCCCTTCCCAGATATAAAGCCCTCGGTTGATCAGCCCATAGTGCAGCAACTCGATGTCCGGCAACTGGGGAATGCGAAACAGCGAGCCACAGTGGGCGACGTGCAGGTCGACGCCCAACGCCGCCGTAGCGGCATTGACGCGTTCGACAAAGCGCGTGGTCTTGGCATTGGTCTCGGTGACAATGGCTTCGCCCTCGGACTTCAGGCGCTCGAGCACCACCTTGGCGGCCTGCATCGCGAGCGGATGCTTGCAGAACGTCCCGGCGAAAAACGTCATCGGCACGGCGGGATACGAATCGTCCCTGTATGACCAGGCACCGCCGTCGATGTGATCCAGATAACGCGCCGCGCCCGCCACCATGCCGATCGGCAGGCCGCCGCCGACGATTTTTCCGTAGGCGGCCAGATCCGCTTCGATCCCGTAGTGGCCCTGGCCGCCTCGCAAATGAATGCGAAAGCCGTTGAGCACTTCGTCGAACACGAGCGCGATCCCCGTCGCGCGAGTCAGCGCGCGCAATGCGTGGAGAAACGCCCTGGGTTGCAACGACGGGTTGCGGCTTTGCACCGGCTCGACCAACACCGCGGCGATCTGGTCGGCGTGACGGCGCACGAAGTCCAGCGACTCGGCCGCGCCGTAGTCGAGCACCACGACGTCCTCGATCTGGCGCGGCGTGATGCCGGGGGCGAACGGCAACGCGCTGCGCTCGCCAGGGCGCGCCATGACCGTATCGGCCGTGCCATGATACGAGCCGGCGAACAATACGACCCACGGGCGTCCGGTCGCCGCGCGCGCGAGGCGCACCGCGAGCATGACCGCCTCGGAACCCGTGTTCGCGAAGGTTGCCCGCTCATGACCCGTGATCTCGCACAACAGGCCGGCCACCTCGCCCGCCAGGCTGCTTTGCGGACCCAGCGAATAGCCTTGATCGACGCCCACCCGCAGCGCCTTCGCGACGAAGGGGGCGTTGTGCCCGAAGAGCGCGACCCCAAAGCCCATCGTCAGGTCGAGATAGCGGTGGTCGTCGATGTCCCAGATGTGTGCGCCAAGTGCGCGCTCCGAGACGATCGGATAGACCAGTTCCTTCGTGCCCAGCCGGAACCCCGACACCATCCGATTGTCCGCGAGGCGCAGGCGATGTGCGTCGGCGTACGCTTTCGAACGCGAGGTCCGGCGGTTGTACTGCTCGGCGAACTGCCGCAGATAAGCGTCCTGGCGGCTGGTGCGCGACGCTTTCTCGACGCCCTTCCCCGACTGAAACGGCATGAGCGCAACTGCGCGGGATGCGACGACGGGCGGCGCGGCGCGTTCGGCGGAGGCGCGCTGCGCGGCAGGCGCCGGCGTCATCGGCACGTCGGCGGACGCCTGGCCGAGCGCCGCGAGTTGACGATCGATGATGCGCGACACGGTATCGAGTTGATGCTGAAACAGCGCTCGGAACGATTCGGCGTTGGCGGGCGCCGCGCGCCACGCGTCGACTGCCTCATGCGGCGCAAGACTCGGTGGAGCGTTCCCGATCGAAGCCGCGCCGGCCGCGTCGATCGCCTGCGCCGCATCGAGGCGCGCCGCGATTCGATGGACCGTATTGAGTTCGCCGAAGAACTCGGAGACCGACAAACGAACGCCGAAGCGGGATTCGATGAAGTCGATCGCGCCCATCAGCATCAGCGAGTCGATGCCGAGATCCAGGAGATTGGCATCGCGGTCTATCCGCTCCTCCGGCACGCGCAGCGCCTTGGCAAGTTCAGCGGCAATCGCATTGGCGATGCTCGGATCGCGGGTCGGCTCACTCATATTGGACACCGGTAGAGGTTGGGATTGAGGCCCGGCAGGCTGCCCTTCATGCAAGCCGGGCTTCCAGTAGCGGCGCTGTTCGAATGGATAGCCGGGAACATCCACGCGGCGCCAGCCGAACGGCCGGCCGAACGCCTTCCAGTCGAATTCGACACCCTGTTCGAACGCGCGCCCGATCATCGCGAGCAAGCCCTCCCAGGCCTCCGTTCGCGCGGGTGCGACACTGACGGCCTGAGCGCTCGACAAGCCGTTCTCGCATGCCAGGGCGGTGAGCGCGGAGCCGGGGCCGAGCTCGATCACGCAGTCCGGGTCGAGTTCCGCAACGCGCGCATGGACCTTGTCGAAACGGACCGTCCGGCGCGCGTGCGTCATCCAGTAATCCGCATCGAGCACGGTCCCGGCGGGCAGGATCTCGCCGCTCAGATCCGAAATCAGTGCGGTATGGGTCGGTTTGGCCTGAACCCGGGAAAGTGCGCCGGCGAACTGCGCGATGGCTTCGTCCATTGCGCGGGAATGAAACCCATACCGAGGATTCAGGACCCGGCTCGACAAACCCGCCGCCGTCAAGGTTTCGTGACAGGCATCGACATGGGCCGCGACGCCCGCGATGACGAGCTGGTGTGCGGCATTGACTGCCGCGATATCGACCCGTTCACCCTGCTCGCCCAATACGGCCGCGACGCGCTCGGGGTCCGCGCGCACGACGATCATTCGGCTCTGGTCCGCCGCGCGCTCGAAGCAACGGCCGCGTTCGACGACCAGCTCGACCGCATGTTCGAGCGACCAGCAGCCTGCCCTGCAGGCAGCCACATAGGCGCCCAGGCTGTGGCCGGTCAGGTAGGGCTCGATACCGGGAAACCACCGGGTCAGACATTCGGCGAAGCTCCACTCGAGGCAGAACAACGCGGGTTGGGCAAGCGAGGTGTTTCGCAGGGGCTCGTGATCGTCGCCCAGCAGGAGCGGCAGCAGCGGCTGCCCGAGACAAGCGTCGGCCACCGCGCAGGCCCGATCCAGCGCACGCCTGAAATCGGGGCTGAACTCGTACCACGCACGCGCCATCCCCGGCCGCTGCGCGTCCTGGCCCGGGAACTGCCACACCACGCGGCCGGCGCGCGAACCCGTGCGCGACAGCCGGGCTTGAACGACGGCCCCCGCCGCCAGACGCGCGAGTTCGGCGCACAATTCCTGATCGTCGGCGGCCAGCACGGCCTTGCGATGCGCCCATGCCTCGCGCTCGGCGTTCCACGTATGACACACGTCCGAAGCCGCCGCGCCGGCCCGCAGGCACTCGACCAGGCGGGCCGCCACCGGCCCGAGGTCAGCGGATTCGCGGGCCGAAAGCAGCAGCAGGCGCCCTTTTTCACGCAACAGACCCGCGCGCTTCATCTGCCGCGGCGCCGACGACAGGATCGCGTGCGCATTGGTACCGCCAAATCCGAACGAGCTGATCGACGCATGCCAGATCGCCCCACCGGCGCCGGCTGCCGGCAGGGGCTCCGCGCCGTCGGGACATCGCAGCAGCGCGGCATACGCGTCGGCCGCCTGATTCAGGCCGGTCGGCAGCCGCAGCGGCGGCGCCGTGCGGTGCCGCAGCACCAGGATCGCCTTGATCAGCCCCGCCATGCCCGCCGCAGCCTCGAGATGTCCGAGGTTGGCCTTGATGGAACCGATAGGCAGCGGACGCCCGTCACGCGCAGCGAGCAGCGACTCCGCGATTGCGCCGAGTTCGATCGCGTCCCCCAGTCGCGTGCCGGTGCCATGACACTCGAGATAATCGATGTCGCGCGGCGTGAGCCCTGCGTTGGCCAGCGCCTCCCGGACCACCGTGACCTGCGCCTCGCGGTTGGGCGCGAGAAGCCCGTTGCTTCTTCCGTCCTGGTTGACAGCGGTCGCGCGCAGGATGGCCAGCGCCGCGCCCGGCTCGCCGTCGTCCTGACGGCGCATGACCACCACGCCGCACCCCTCGCCTCGCACGTAGCCGTCGGCGCTGTTGTCGAACGCCTTGCAGCGCCCGTCGGGCGCCAGCATCCCGGCGCGGCGAAACGCATGCTGCAGGTCGGGATCGAGAATCACGTTCACGCCGCCGACGATCGCCAGATCGCATTCCCGCTCAGCAAGGCTGCGCGCCGCGACATGCAGCGCGACGAGCGACGACGAGCAGGCTGTGTCGATGGCGAGGCTGGGCCCGTTCAGCCCCAGCACGTACGAGATGCGGTTCGCAGCAATGCTGTGCGCGGCGCCGGCAGCCGCGTAGACGGTTGTGCCTTCAGCGTCGGTCGCACGCGTACGCGCGTAATCGCAGGAGCTGATGCCGACGAACACCCCCGTGCGCGACGCCTTCAACGCGCGCGGCCGTATTCCCGCGTTCTCCAGCGCCTCCCAGGCGACTTCGAGCAATAGACGCTGCTGCGGGTCGACATCGGCGGCCTCGGCCGGTGAGATGCCGAAGAATCCGGCGTCGAAACCGTCGATCGCGTCCAGCAGGCCGGCCTGCTCGTCGTCGGGGCAAGCGGGCCAGCGCCGTTCCGCCACGGGCTTGATCGCATGACCGCCCGTCGAGAGAAGCGTCCACAATGCCGCCGTATCGGCGGCCCCCGGGAATCGACAAGCCATGCCCACGACCGCCAACGGCGCAGCCGCGCCGCTCGTGACTTCATGCGGTTTCGGCGCGGCGCTCGGGACGACGCGACCGGCCTTGACGCCGGAAAGCGCTGCGCTGAGCTGGTCGATCGACGGATGATCCCAGAAGACCGTCGGCGCAACCGGCCGGCCCAGCCACGCCTCGAGGCGTGCAGCGAGTTCGACGCTATCGAGCGAACCGAGTCCCAGCGACGCGAATGTCGCCGCCGGATCGATATCCGCTTCCGCGCACTTCTTGAACTGCGCAAGACTCGTGGTCAGGTGAGATCGAATGTCGTCGCGTGAATCGTTCATCGTTGCATCAGTCGTCGAATGCGTTTCCAGTCACCGCGGAATCCGCGGCACATGCGCGTTTGCGCGGGCCATGGCCGCGGCGGGACTTTGCCGCAGCCGCGTGCGCCTCTAACGGCGAAATAGCCGCAAGCTCGCGTCGATGGTCAAGCGACGAAACACCGGCGCGTCGACGTACCGACGCATCAGTTCGCCCTGCCGTTGGCGCACCCCGGCCTCGGTCAGAAAAAAACCGGCGACCGTGAAACGCGGCGCCTCGGCCGATGCGTCCACGGAACTGACCCGATGCGGCGTGCCGCCCTTGATAAAGACGAGCCGATTCGGTTTCGGATAAAAGAACGTGCCGCGATCGAGACCGTCGATCTTTTGCGCGCGAGAGAGTTGCCTCAGATCGGGCAGCGGCGCGGGCTGGACGCACAGTTCGCCGCCCCAGTTCGCGTCCCACATCGCCGACGCGTAGAACACGAAGGCCCCGCTATACACCTCCGTGTCCCGGTGCCAGAGCAGGCCCGCGCCCGTGTTGGAACGATAGAAATCGCGCGTGTAGCCGAACCAGCGATCGTCCATCTTCCCCACGACCGGTTCGAACAGGTGCGCCAGCGTGCTGAACCGATTCGTGACCAGATCGGCGGCATTTCCCGCCGGCACCGCCTGCACGACCCGCCCGCGCGCCGTCTCCCGTGCCAGATCCGGCGCGAGCGTCTTGCCGGTGGACGTGAGATGAATGCTGCTGTTCAGCGCGTAGCGCACGTTCTTGCCGATGAAATTGATGCGGCCAGGAAAGCGGCGCGCCGCGATGTATTTCGACACCACGTCGAATTGCTCCGGCTCGAGGAAATCGTCGATGACCAGCAAGTGGTCTGTCGAATAGGTCGCCTTCATGATGTCAGTGCCTCGTTGGATTCGCCGTATAACAGGCGCTATTCAATGTTCGGAGCGCGTTCGTCGTCGCGAACCGGATAGACGTCGGATGCGCCACGCCCCTGCTCCGGACGCGGAGATCCGTTGCGTTCGACGGAGTGAATCCGTCCTGCATCCATCCGGACGAGCAGATCAGCGCGATGATGGAATCGATCGTCATGCGAGATAACGAAGATCGTTTTGCCTTCGGCGCGGAGCCTGGGCAAGAACGTCTCGTAGAAATACGCCCTGAATTCCGGATCCTGGTCGGCGGTCCACTCGTCGAAGAAGTGGATCGGCTTGTCCTCGCTCAGCGCCAGCGCCAGCGCGAGGCGTTTGCACTGCCCTTGCGACAGGGCCTTTACATCGAGCCGCCCGTTGCGCTGCATGCGCGGCGCGAGCTTCAATTCGCGCACCAGGCCGTCGAAGCGCCAACGCGAGCCCGTATCCAGCGCGGCCGGGTCGCGCGCGAACAAATACGCATCGCTGAACACCGCATTGAACTGGTCGCGATAGGCAGGAAAATCGTCGGAGACCGGCTGGCCGTCGAGCAGGATCTCGCCGTTCGTCGGGACGTAGAGTCCCATGATGATCTTGGACAAGGTGGTTTTGCCCGAGCCGTTGCCGCCGACGATGAAGACCAGATCTCCTCGCTCGACAACCAGCCCGACGTCCCGCAGGCCGAAGCGATGGTCGCCGTCCGCGTCATATCGGAAGCCGACATGACGCAATTCCAGGTGCCGCCAGTCGGCCGGAAAAGCCGCGCCGCCTCGCGGTTTCCTCTGCTCGGCTTCGCGGCCCAGACGCCCCTGAAGCTCCCTGATGCGCCGGAGCGCGACCATCGCCTCGCCCAGCACCGGCAGACGCATGATCGCGTTCTGGATCGGCATATTGAGAAACAACAGGGTGAGGACGAAACTCATGGCCAGGGCGGGATCGAAACCGCCATATATCCGGTGGACGAACGCCGTGACGCCGATCAGCAGGAAAAAAGCAATGGCGCTCACCAGTCCCGCATTCTGCTGACGCACCTTGACATCGATCAAGGCCGAGGTGGCGCGGTCGAGTGACGAAAATAGATCGTCATGCATGAATCGCACGGAGAATCGACTGTCCAGCTTCAATTCCTTCGCGCCGCGAATCAGATCCTCACTGAAACCAAAAAATTCATCATTGATTTCAAACGCGCGCCCGAGCGGCTTCGACAACCGGTTCAAATAAATCTGATAGAGAACGACCGTGGCGACGATGACGATGCATACGGCGGCGGCGGCTTGCGCCGACAACATGAAAAGATAGACGAGCCCCCCAATGACCGTGACGACGGAGGCGATGACGGCGATCAGGCTCGACAGGGCAGCCGCGACGATATTCGCGTCGCGCCCCATCACCGCCTGCTTGAGGTGATGAGACACCCGTTCGCTGTCGATCAAGGGCGCGCGAAACAACTGTTCGGCAAAGCGCCGCCGAACCGCCGCCGCGGCCAACTCGCTGATGCGCACGACGCTGATCTGCAGATATCCCAACACCAGGAGATAAAGCAGCACGCCCAGCAGGAATTGCCAGAAATGCCATGGCAAATCGACCTGCGAGGCGTGCCGCAGCGTCTCGCCGACCAGGGACACGAGTGCGATGTTCAGCGCACCGCTCGCCACCGCGGATATTGAAAGCGCAGCAAGGCTTATCCGCCTGGTACCGGTAAGCAACAGGAAGTCGTTTACTTTGGAAAGCATGAAAACCTTCGGCATACCGGCCCGTCGGTGATTTCCACCGAACGCAACAAGAGATGAGCGCCCCTCGAATAATAAGCGTGACTTATATTAAGAGGAATTTTGGCAAAAACATCAACACCTGCTCCAGCACATCCCGGTAATGAAAGACGCTTCTTTTCGGATGACTAGGATGCGCCGTCCATGGCAAGCCTCAGGCTGCGCGGCCGCATATCGACCCAGACTTCTTCGATATAGGCCAGGCACTCGGCCTTCACCCCCCGCTTTCCCGCCTCACGCCAGCCAGGCGGCAATTCACGCTCGGACGGCCAGATGGAATACTGCTCTTCATCATTCATCACGACGACATATTCACGCGTATCTTCGTATTCTGCTGTCATACGACCTCCCAAGGTGACGATCAATTGTACAAGGATTCGATTGAGATTAAATCTCTTTAAAGAAAAATTTCCAAATCCCGATCAAATAGCAAGATCAAAATCCTCATCCAGATAATGAGGGGATTTCAGATGCGCGAGTTTCTCCAATGCAACGTCGTGCGCATTGGCGACTGTATTTGCCCAACGGTGCATTTTCTCGATGAGGTTGATTGCCGTTTCTCGACGATAAACATCGGTGGCGTACTCGATGCTGATCCTCCAGTCGTCGGCGATCGGCACTACCTCGACTTTCAGATCGAACAGGCTGCGCCGCACTTCCTGCGGACACGCCAGAACCCGCGGCTCGTCGCCTGCCGCCTCGGCTTCCGGCGGCTCGTCGTGGATGGTCTGCACGATCAACAGCAGATCGAACGGCAAGGTTCGGGCCCGCGAGTCGGCCGGTGCTTCGTCGACGACGAGATTGAAAGGGTAGTCCTGATGGTCGAACGCGGTGGCCGCCCGGTCGCGCACGGCATCCAGCAGCTGCACGAAACTCCATGACGGATCGATCGGGCAAACCAGCGTCAGCGTGTTGACGAAGAAGCCGACCGTTTCGTCGACGTCGCGATGATGACGGCCGGATGCCACGGTCCCGATCGAGAAGCGAGCGTCGCCCGTCCACTCATGCAATGCGCACAGCAGCAACCCCAAGGTCAATGTGAAGTCGGTTGCGTGCGCAGCCGTCGCGAGCTCACGCAAGCGGCGCACGACGTCCGCAGATAAACGGTCATGCACGATCGCGCCTCGGTAGCTGGGGCGGCGCGGCCGGACCACATCCGTGGGCAATGGCCGGCACGCCCGCGCCTCACGCAGCAGCGCGCGTTGATAGTCGCGGTCGGCGTCGAAGCCGCCTTCCTCGATCAGCCGGTTATGCCACGCGGCGAAATCGCGGTATTGCACGCGCGGCGGGGCGGCATGCGCCGTCTGCCCCCGCAGCGCCGCCCGATAGGCGCGCGCGATGTCGTTGCCCAGCAGGGACATCGACCAACCATCGACCACGATATGGTGCATGCTCAGGCAGAAGCGATGCTGTGCGGCCGCCCCCCGTACGCATACCGCCCGCAGCAGCGGACCGCGGCTGAGATCGAACGGCGTATTCAGCGCTTGCTGGAGCACCTGGTCGGCGATTCGATCAAGCGACGCGTCGTCGTCCGCGACAAGCGTCGACACCGATGCGGGCATCTCCGCATGAACCACTTGCACGTAATCGCCTTCGTGCATGTGGTAAGTCGTTCTCAGGATTTCATGCCGTGCAGTGACGAACTCGAACGCAGCCCGCATCGCGGCCTCGTCCAACGTCCCCATCCATTCGAACTTGTAGGCCTGCACATAGGCCAGCGCATCCATCTGGTCCGTCAAGAGAATACGCCGTTGCGCGTGCGATACCGGATAGAACGGGCGGGCCGGCTGACGCTCGATCGGCGGCAGCGCGGCACGGCGCGTCGCGCGGATATTCTTGGCGATGTCGCCGATGGTCGGCCCGAGGAACAGTTGCTTGACGCCGAGTCGAACGCCGAATTCCAACTCGATGGCGGCAAGCAGGCGCGTCGCGCTAAGCGAATGCCCTCCGGACATGAAAAAGTCCTGATCCGTGCCTTGGACCGGCACGCCGAGGATGCGAGCGAACAGAAGAGCGACCCGTTCCTCGAACGTGTCGGCCAAACGTCCCGACGACATGTCGGTCTCGCCCGCACGGGAAGGCGCGGGCAGCGCGCGCCGGTCGAGCTTGCCGTGCGCGGTCAGCGGCATCGCCTCCAGCCGGACCCACTGCTGCGGCACCATGTGCGCCGGCAGACGCCCCAGCATCGCCTCCCGCAGCGCCGATGCGCCCTGCCACCGCGCCCCCTCATCCAGCACGACATACGCCACCAGCTGCGGATCGCCGTCCGCTCCCGTCCTGACTTCGACATGCGCGTCCGCCACCCCCTCGCATCCCCGCAGCGACTGCGCAATCTCCCCGGGTTCGATCCGGTATCCCCTCAGCTTGATCTGCTGGTCGATACGCCCTAGATACTCCAGCGTGCCGTCGCGACGGCGCCTGCCCAGATCCCCCGATCGATACAGCCGGGCACCCGCTCCCCCTCCGAACGCGTCCGGCACGAATCGCTCCGCCGTCAACGACGCCCGCCCCAGGTAGCCTCTCGCCACCCTGCGCCCCCACGTGGATTTCCCCGCCGCACCCGGCGGCACCGGCTGCCCGCTCGCGTCCAGCAGGTACACCTGGAGATCCCCCAACGGATCGCCCACGCTCCGGTGCGCCTTCTCCGGATCGAGAATCTCTCCATAGGTGACGTGCACCGTCGTTTCCGTAATCCCGTACATGTTGACGAAACGCGTGCCGCCGTCCCCCCCATGATGCGACCACCACCGGGCCAGACGCCGGCTGTCCAGCGCCTCTCCGCCGAAGATGACCCACTTCAGGCCCCAGCCCGGCGCCGACTCGATGAATCCGGGCTGCTGCAGCAACTGGAAAAATGCCGACGGCGTCTGGTTCAGCACGCTCACGCGCTGCTCGCGCAACAGTTCGCAGAATGCGCGCGGCGCACGCGCAACCCAGTGCGGCACCATCACCAGCCGGCCACCATGCAGCAGCGCACCCAAATCTCCCAGACCGAAAAGTCGAACGCCGTCGAATGGAAGCAACTCCACGTCTTCGGCTCCAAAACCGAATTGCTTGCGCGTCGTATTCAACAACCGCAGCACGTTCGCGTGCGTGACCTCCACTCCCTTCGGCGCACCCGTCGAACCCGACGTATAAATCACGTACGCCAGCCGCGCCGGTCCCGCGGCGCCCTCCTCCTCCGGCGCCGCCGCGTCATGCGCCTCGAGCGTCTCGATGTCCACCAGCGGCACGCCGACGCCCAGCGCTTCCAGATCCCCGCGCAGCGCCCGCTGCGTCAGAACCACCTCGACGCCGCTGTCCTCGATCAGATAGCGCAAGCGTTGCGCCGGGTATTGCGGATCCAGCGGCACATAGGCCGACGACGCACGCAAGATCCCCAGCATGCCCACCACCACGTCCGCCCCGCGCCCCATGCACAGGCCCACGCGCTTCTCCACCCCCAGGCCCCGCGCCGACAGGCCTGCCGCCACGCGAGCGCTGCGCGACCACAACGCCCCGTAGCTCACGCTGCCGCTTTCGTCCACCACCGCAATACGCTCCCCGCCTTCCGCGACGCGCTCGCCCAGTACCTCGGGCAAGCTGCGAGACGGCGCAAACGTCTGATCGTCGTTCACGAAGCCGTGCAGGACGCGTTCGCGCTCTTGATCGGACAGCAGCGGAATGGCGGAGCATCTGCGGCCTGGATCCTCCATCGCCTCGACCAGTACGCGGCGGAAATGGCCTGCCATTTGCCCGATCGTCTCGGCCTCGAAGAGATCCGCGTCGTATTGGAATTTGCAACGCAGGCCACGGTCCTGCTCCGCGACGGCCAACATCAAGTCAAATTTCGATGTTCGATTGAGTTCGTCCAGGAATGCCTCGTCCGCCTCGATGCGCAGTCCGGGCAGATCGTGCCGGTGCTGCGGCGTGTTCTGCAGCACCAGCATCACCTGGAACAAGGGCGCGCGGCCGAGATCGCGCTCGGGCTTCAGCTCCTGCACCAGCCGCTCGAACGGCAGGTCCTGATGCTGCTGCGCCTCCAGCGTCAGCTCCCGGACCCGCGCCAGCAGCGTGTCGAAGCTCGGATCGTCGCCCACCTCGCAACGCAACACCAGCGTGTTCACGAAGAACCCGATCAACCCCCTCCAGCGACTGTTCCCGACGGTTCGCCACCGGCGTCCCGACATTGAGATCGCTCTGCCCGCTGTACCGCCACAGCAGCACGTAGAACGCCGACAGCAGCACCATGAAGACGCTCGACTGCGATTCCGACGCCATACGCTTCACATCCGCCAGCACCGTCCCGTCCAGCTCGAAGCTGTGCACCGCACCCCGGTAACGCTGCACGCTCGGACGCGCGTAGTCGGTCGGCAATTCCAGCACCCCGCTGCTGCCCCGCTGCTGCTCGCGCCAGTACGACAGCTGCTGTTCCAGCCGCGCGCCGCTGAGCCACTCGCGCTGCCACTGCGCGTAGTCCGCGTACTGCACCGGCAACGCCGGCAGCCCGCTGTCGCGCCCCCGCTCGCGCAGCCTCGTAGTGCGCCGCCAGCTCGTCGACCAGCACCGACATCGACCAGCCGTCCGCGATCGCGTGATGCAGCGTCATGATCAGCACCGCGTGGGCATCGTCGCACTGGATCACGCAGGTTCGCCACAACGGTCCCTTCGCAAGATCGAAGCCTCGACCCGACTCCTGTCCGGCCAGCTCCCGCCAGCGCTGCCCCGCAGCCGCTTCGCCGCGCGAACGCCAGTCCTCGAAGGTCCACGGCAGCGGCTGCGCGTCGCGCGCCAGCACGTCCTGCCAGACGCCGGATTCATCCTGTTCGCCGCCGATCAGCACGGTCCGCAGGATCTCGTGCCGGTCCTGCAGCCGCTGCAACCCTTCCCGCAGCGACCCGCTGTCCGTTTCGCCATGCAGGTGCACCGTCACGCTGATGTTGTAGAACGCGCTGCCCGGCTCCAGCCGGTCCAGGAACCACAACCGCTGCTGGCCCCACGACGCCTCCCAGCGGCCCGCCTCCCGCCCGCCGGCGCAGCGCAGGCGCATCCGCCCGCCCAGCCGCTCCCGCCACGCACTCGGCCAGCGCGTCCAGCCGCGAATGCTCGAACAGCGTCTTGAGCGCCATCTCCACGCCCAGCCGCTCCCGCAGCCGCGCCAGCACCTGAGTCGCCAGCAGCGAATGACCGCCCAGTTCGAAGAAATCGTCCGTCGCGCCGATCTCCGCCCGGCCCAGCACCTCGCTCCAGATCTGCGCCACCGCATGCTGATGACGCCCGCGCAACGGCTGCCGATCCTCCCCGCCCGCCTTCCATGCCTGCCCGCCCAGATCCTGCAACCGCCCCCGATCGACCTTGCCGTTCGCGTTCAGCGGCAACGCCGGCAATGCCACGATGACCGAGGGCTGCATGTAGGCCGGCAATTCCTGCGCGAGCGCATGCTTGAGTTCGCCGGCCAGCATGCGGGCACGATGGCCGAAAGCCGGCGTGTTGCTGCTGCGACGGGCGATCATCGCGCGGTGAACACCTGGCCAGCGAATCACCGGTCGGTGAGTCTCCCCGTCCTCGCGCCGGATCAGCAGCGCGTCGAAAGCGCCATCGGCGCCGAGCCCGTCAAGGTAGACCCAGTATTGCGCGGCGTCGGCCAGCGCGGCCCACGCATCGGGATCCTGATCGAGCGAGCGCGACAGTTTCGCAAGCGCGTCTTCCACCCTGTCGCGCGACGCAGTGGGCATCCGCTGCAATAGCCCGGCGAGGCGGCAATCGTCGGCGCTGCGACGGTTGGCGATCGAGCGGAATGCCAGCACCTGCGGCCGATCTTCCCGCAGCATGGCGCAGACCTCGCTCGCATCCGCCTGCACCGTCGACCAGTCGATCCATTCCGGTTCGATCTCGCGCGCTGCGCATTCGACATGCATGACGACGTCGTAGCGGAACCGGGACAGCTCGTTCACATAGCCGCCGAGCTTGGGCCTGATTTCGACTGCGCTCACCCGCTGCGCCGAACGCGACCAATCGAGGAAAAACCGAGGATCGAGCGCCAGTTCGGTCTCGTGCGTCACCGCCTCGATGGCGCGTCGGTTGATCTCCGCCGCGGTAAGATCCGGCGCCGCCTGATGCCAGGCCACCGAGGCATGGAAGACGTCGAGCAAGCCCAGATGCCGCACGTCGCCGACGAACAGCGTTCCTCCCGGAGCCAGCGCGCGCACCGCGGCGTCCATGACCTGCTCAAGCTGAGCGGCGCTCGACAGGTACTGGACCACCGAGTTCAGTACGATGCAATCGAAGCTGCCATCGGCCAGTTGCGGCATCGCATCCGTTCCGCGCTGTTCGAGCCGCACCTTGTCCGCCATCTCGCCGAACTGCGGCAGCGTCTCTCGCAGATAGCGGATCGAGGTGCCGGAAATGTCCCAGCCTTCATAGCGCTCACACGACGCCAACAGCGGGAACATCAACAGCCCCGTGCCCACGCCGACTTCGAGGATCCTGCGCGGCCGCAACGCCTTGATCGAATCCACCGTCGCATCGACCCACGCGCGCATTTCGATGTCGGGCAGCGCGTCGCCGGTATAGCTGCTGTTCCAGCCGACGACGTTGAAGGCGCGTTCCTCGGCCGACGGCTCGGCATAGGTTTGGTCGAATACCTGCTCCCACGCCCGGGTCCGTGCCGTGTCGCCTGCCGCATCCGCCTGCTCCAGGCGCGGCACGACAAAGGCATTGAGCGCCCGCCGCGCGTCGTCGCCGCAAGCGACGACGGCGGCGTCGGTCACTTCCGGATGACGCATCAGCGCAGCCTCGATATCGCCGCATTCGATGCGGAAGCCGCGGATCTTGACCTGAAAGTCGCGGCGTCCCAGGAATTCGATCGAGCCGTCTTCGCGCCAGCGCGCCAGGTCGCCCGTGCGATACAGTCGTGCGCCGAGCCGGCCCGACAGCGCATCGGGCACGAAACTCGCCGCCGTCAGATCCGGTCGTGCCAGATAGCCGCGACCGACGCCGAGGCCGCCGATGAACAGCTCGCCACTCGCGCCGATCGGGGCCGGCTCGCCGCTCGGGTCGAGGATGTAGAGTTCGGTGTTGGCAATCGGCCGCCCGATTGGAACCGTCCCACGTTCATCGAGCCGACACTGCCAATGACTGACGTCGACCGATGCCTCGGTGGGCCCGTATAGGTTGTGCAGCGCGCAAGTCAGCCGTTCGAAACAGCGGTCGCGCGTGGCGGCCTTCAGTGCTTCGCCGCTGCAGACGATGCGCCGCAATGACGTGCATTGCGGCGCATGCGGCTGATCCAGAAAGCTCTGCAGCATCGATGGCACGAAGTGCAGGGTTGTCACACCTGCGCGGCGCACGAGGTCGACGAGCAGGCCAGGATCGCGGTGACTGTCCGGCGGCGCGATCTCCAGGCAGGCTCCCGTCAGCAGCGGCCAGAACAACTCCCAGACGGACACGTCGAAGGTGAGCGGCGTCTTCTGCAGCACCACGTCGTCGGCCTGCAACCGATATTCGTCCTGCATCCATTGCAGCCGGTTGCAGATTCCCTCGTGCGTCAACATGGCGCCCTTGGGCCGCCCGGTGGAACCGGACGTGTAGATGACATACGCCAGATTCCCAGGCCGGCAAGGCCACGGGGCATTCCCGTCGGCGGGCGACATCTCCGCGTCATCCGGTTCCGCGTCCAGTTCGATGATCGGCAGATCGATGGCGTCGAGCGCGCCGCGATGGCGAGCCAGCGTCAGCATGGCCATCGGAGCCGCTTCGACAAGCGTCGAGCGCATGCGCGCGGGTGGGCCGTGGGGATCCAACGGCAAATAGGCCGCGCCGGACTTCAGGATTGCGATCAGCCCGACCATCATGTCGAGCGAACGCTCGCAGCAAAGCGCGACCAGCCGGTCCGGCCCCGCCCCCAGTCCGCGAAGCCGGACCGCGAGGCGATTGGCTCGTTGGTTCAGTTCCTCGTAGCTGAGCGATGCGCCTTCGAAACGTACCGCGGTTGCCGAGGGGGTCGATGCGGCCTGGCTTTCGAAGCGACGATGCAGCAGGCGCGTGCCGCCCACATCCCTGGCCGTGGCATTGAAACCATGCACCACGATCTGCCGGTCGGCCGGCGACAACACGGTCAGGCGAGAGATCGGTTGCTTCAGCTTCTCCGACAGTTGACCCAGAAGATGGCTGTACCCCCTGGCAAGACGTTCCGCGGTGGACGGAGCAAAGCAATCCGTGCTGTAGCGGATCACGCCGTCCAGGCGGGATTCTCGTTCGGTGAACTCGAACGTCAGGTCGAACTTGCTGGTATGGCTTTCGTTGGCTGCGCTGCTGATCCGCAAACCGGGCAACCTGAATTCCGCCTTCGGCGTGTTTTGCAGAATGAATTCGACCTGGAACAAGGGCGCGCGGCCGAGATCGCGCTCGGGCTTCAGCTCCTGCACCAGCCGCTCGAACGGCAGGTCCTGATGCTGCTGCGCCTCCAGCGTCAGCTCCCGGACCCGCGCCAGCAGCGTGTCGAAGCTCGGATCGTCGCCCACCTCGCAACGCAACACCAGCGTGTTCACGAAGAACCCGATCAGCCCCTCCAGCGACTGTTCCCGACGGTTCGCCACCGGCGTCCCGACATTGAGATCGCTCTGCCCGCTGTACCGCCACAGCAGCACGTAGAACGCCGACAGCAGCACCATGAAGACGCTCGACTGCGATTCCGACGCCATACGCTTCACATCCGCCAGCACCGTCCCGTCCAGCTCGAAGCTGTGCACCGCACCCCGGTAACGCTGCACGCTCGGACGCGCGTAGTCGGTCGGCAATTCCAGCACCCCGCTGCTGCCCCGCAGCTGCTCGCGCCAGTACGACAGCTGCTGCTCCAGCCGCGCGCCGCTGAGCCACTCGCGCTGCCACTGCGCGTAATCCGCGTACTGCACCGGCAACGCCGGCAGCCCGCTGTCGCGCCCCGCTCGCGCAGCCTCGTAGTGCGCCGCCAGCTCGTCGACCAGCACCGACATCGACCAGCCGTCCGCGATCGCGTGATGCAGCGTCATGATCAGCACCGCGTGGGCATCGTCGCACTGGATCACGCAGGTTCGCCACAACGGTCCCTTCGCAAGATCGAAGCCTCGACCCGACTCCTGGCCGGCCAGCTCCCGCCAGCGCTGCCCCGCAGCCGCTTCGCCGCGCGAACGCCAGTCCTCGAAGGTCCACGGCAGCGGCTGCGCGTCGCGCGCCAGCACGTCCTGCCAGACGCCGGATTCATCCTGCTCGCCGCCGATCAGCACGGTCCGCAGGATCTCGTGCCGGTCCTGCAGCCGCTGCAACCCTTCCCGCAGCGACCCGCTGTCCAGCTCGCCATGCAGGTGCACCGTCACGCTGATGTTGTAGAACGCGCTGCCCGGCTCCAGCCGGTCCAGGAACCACAACCGCTGCTGGCCCCACGACGCCTCCCAGCGGCCCGCCTCCCCGCCCCGCCGGCGCAGCGGCACCTCGTCGAGTTCCGCGCCAACGCCTCGCTGACGCAACAATTTCAGCAGCAACGCGCGACGTTGCGGCGAGAGTCCTTCAAGTTGGTCGGACACGCTCATATGATCCCCTTCGAATGCATGCTCCCGTCGCTGGAAGCGGAAATGCCCGTGGCAGAGGCCTCCTGATCGTCGCCAAGCTCCGTTCGAGCGAGCAGGCGCTCCACTTCGGCATCATCGAGTCCATCGAGCGCCTGCAAGGCGCTCTCCATTGCCTGCGCGTCGCTCGATGCGAAAAGGTCGTCTTCCACGCGCCTGGCCAGCATGGCGGGCGAAGGGAACATGAACACGTCGCGCACCTGGATCTGCAGCTTCAGTCGTTCGCGGATCACCGTCGTCAAGCGCACCGCGGACAACGAGTTCCCGCCAAGATCGAAGAAGCTGTCCTCCACCCCCACTGGCCCGCACGCCAGCACCGCTTCCATGCACCGGCACAGCTCCGCCTCGGTCACGCTCGCCGGCCCGCCCTTCGCCTCCACACCCCCGTCCTCGACCGGCTTGAGCCTGCGACGATCCAGCTTGCCGTTCGCCGTGCGCGGCAACGCCTCCAGCCGATGCAGGCCCCGCGGCTGCAGATAGCCCGGCAGGCGCGCTCGCAACTGCCGCCTCAACTCCGCCGCCTCCACCTCGCCCACCACATACGCGTCGAGCGCATTCCCCTCCGCCGTCCCGACCACCGCCACCGCCGCCGCGCTCACCCCTCTCAACCCCAGCAGCGTCGCCTCCAGCTCCCCCGGCTCCACCCGCACGCCACGGATCTTCACCTGCTCGTCCCGCCTTCCCAGATACTCCAGGCATCCGTCCGGCCGCACCCGGACACGGTCTCCCGTCCGGTACAAACGCGCTCCCTCGCGCCACGGATGCGGCACGAAACGTTCCGCACTCGCACCCGGACGACCCAGGTAGCCCCGTGCCAGCCTCGTTCCTCCAACGTACAGCTCCCCCGATCCGCCCGCTATGCTCGGCATCATCCCTTCGTCCAGCACGTACAGTTCCGCACCTTGCAGCGCCTCGCCGATCGGCACCCGCGCCCACGGCTGCGCCGTCTCCGCCACTTCGCCCCAGCTCGCGCACACCGTCACCTCGGTCGGTCCGTATGCATTGATCAGCCGACGCCCCGCGCCCCAGTCCCGCACGATCTCCCAGCTGCAACGCTCTCCCGCGCTGACCAGCGTGCCCAGCGCCGGCAGCCCCCCGCCCGGCAACAGCTGCAGCAGCGCCGGCGGCAGCGTCGCGTGGCTGACCGCTTCCTTCTCCAGCCATGCCACCAGACGGTCCGCTTCCCGCACGTCCTCCGCCATCACCAGGCACGCGCCGCTCAGCACGCTCGTAAATATCTCCGACACCGACGCATCGAAACCGATCGACGCAAACTGGCATACCCGGCTCTCGGCGCCGATACCGAAGGCCGCGATCTGAGCCTGCGCCAGCTCCAGCAGCCCGCCCCGCGTAATCGACACGCCCTTGGGTCGGCCCGTCGAACCCGACGTGTAAATCACATAGGCCAGACCCGCCGCCGGCATCGCCTCATCGCTGTATTCCGCATCGCGCTGCTCCGCGCCTTCGGCTTCGCACGCCGACAGCAGCACGCTCGCTTGCGGCCCGATCCGCTCGACCAGCGCCGCCGTCGGCCCGTGCGTCAGCACCAGCGACAGGCCGCTATCCTCGCGCAGCATCCTCAAGCGCGCTTCCGGCAGTTGCGGGTCCAGCGGCACGTAGGCCGCATGCGCCTCGAGAATGCCCAGCATCCCCACGATCAGATCCGGCGTGCGCTCCATGCACAGGCCGATCCGCGTTTCCGGCCCCGCGCCGCGTTGCCGCAGCGCCTGCCCCACCGCGCGGGCACGCCGCCAGAGCGTCGTGTAGTCGAGGTGTTCGCCGGCTCCGCTCACCGCCGAACGCGCACCATGCCGCCGCCCCGATTCGCGCAGCGCGCGCAGCAGATCCCCTGACGGCGCCAGCCCCGGAACTCGCCGGGGTTCCGGTGCAGCCTCGCATCGACTGATCCGACGCGACGGCGTCCGGACCAGTTCCGCCAACAGCCGCGCATACCCATCGGCCAATGCCGATGCGCTGCCCGGCGCAAACAGGTCCGTGTTGTATTCGAGCGCCGCGTACAGGCCCTGCTCGTGCTCGGTCAACTGGAGGCTCAGGTCGAACTTCGCGGTTCCCGGTTCCATCGGTTCCGCCTCGATGCGCAGTCCGGGCAGGTCGTGCCGGTGCTGCGGCGTGTTCTGCAGCACCAGCATCACCTGGAACAAGGGCGCGCGGCCGAGATCGCGCTCGGGCTTCAGCTCCTGCACCAGCCGCTCGAACGGCAGGTCCTGATGCTGCTGCGCCTCCAGCGTCAGCTCCCGGACCCGCGCCAGCAGCGTGTCGAAGCTCGGATCGTCGCCCACCTCGCAACGCAACACCAGCGTGTTCACGAAGAACCCGATCAACCCTTCCAGCGACTGTTCCCGACGGTTCGCCACCGGCGTCCCGACATTGAGATCGCTCTGCCCGCTGTACCGCCACAGCAGCACGTAGAACGCCGACAGCAGCACCATGAAGACGCTCGACTGCGATTCCGACGCCATACGCTTCACATCCGCCAGCACCGTCCCGTCCAGCTCGAAGCTGTGCACCGCACCCCGGTAACGCTGCACGCTCGGACGCGCGTAGTCGGTCGGCAATTCCAGCACCCCGCTGCTGCCCCGCAGCTGCTCGCGCCAGTACGACAGCTGCTGCTCCAGCCGCGCGCCGCTGAGCCACTCGCGCTGCCACTGCGCGTAATCCGCGTACTGCACCGGCAACGCCGGCAGCCCGCTGTCGCGCCCCGCTCGCGCAGCCTCGTAGTGCGCCGCCAGCTCGTCGACCAGCACCGACATCGACCAGCCGTCCGCGATCGCGTGATGCAGCGTCATGATCAGCACCGCGTGGACATCGTCGCACTGGATCACGCAGGTTCGCCACAACGGTCCCTTCGCAAGATCGAAGCCTCGACCCGACTCCTGGCCGGCCAGCTCCCGCCAGCGCTGCCCGGCAGCCGCTTCGCCGCGCGAACGCCAGTCCTCGAAGGTCCACGGCAGCGGCTGCGCGTCGCGCGCCAGCACGTCCTGCCAGACGCCGGATTCATCCTGCTCGCCGCCGATCAGCACGGTCCGCAGGATCTCGTGCCGGTCCTGCAGCCGCTGCAACCCTTCCCGCAGCGCCCCGCTGTCCAGCTCGCCATGCAGGTGCACCGTCACGCTGATGTTGTAGAACGCGCTGCCCGGCTCCAGCCGGTCCAGGAACCACAACCGCTGCTGGCCCCACGACGCCTCCCAGCGGCCCGCCTCCCCGCCCCGCCGGCGCAGCGCAGGCGCATCCGCCCGCCCAGCCGCTCCCGCCACGCACTCGGCCAGCGCGTCCAGCCGCGGATGCTCGAACAGCGTCTTGAGCGCCATCTCCACGCCCAGCCGCTCCCGCAGCCGCGCCAGCACCTGAGTCGCCAGCAGCGAATGACCGCCCAGTTCGAAGAAATCGTCCGTCGCGCCGATCTCCGCCCGGCCCAGCACCTCGCTCCAGATCTGCGCCACCGCATGCTGATGACGCCCGCGCAACGGCCGCCGATCCTCACCGCCCGCGTTCCATGCCCGCCCGCCCAGATCCTGCAACCGCCCCGATCGACCTTGCCGTTCGCGTTCAGCGGCAGGCGCTCCAGCATCAGGTAACGCGCCGGCACCATGTAGCCCGGCAATCGTTCCGCCAGATGGCGTTGCAGCCGCACGCGCAGCGCCTCCGGCTCAACCGCCGTGCGCGGCGCGCAGCACGCAACCAGCCCCTGCGCGCCTCCCGAACCCGACGCCAGCACCACCGCCGCCGCCTGGAGTTCCGGATGCGCCGCCAGCACGCCCTCGATCTCACCCGCGATCCGGTGCCCGCGCAACTTGATCTGCCGATCCGCCCGCCCGATGTACTCGCTGCCCATCCCAACGGCTGCGCACCAGGTCGCCCGTGCGATACAGCCGCTGCCCCGCCTCGAACGGATCCGGCACGAACCGTTCCGCCGTCAGCCCCGCCTTCCCCAGATATCCTCGCGCCACGCCCCGGCCGCCCAGGTACAGTTCGCCCACCACCCCCTTCGACACCGGCTCCAGCCGCTCGTCCAGCACATGTGCCACCGTGCCCGGCAGCGGCCGGCCGATCGGAATCGTTCCTTCATCCACCGACGACGCCTCGACTTCGGTACTCGTCGCGACGACCGTCGCCTCGGTTGGCCCATACTGGTTGAAAAGCCTGAAAGGCATTCCCGCTCGCGGCCGCTGACGCAATGCCTCCCCTCCCGTCAACAGGTAGCGCAACGACGCGGTCGCATCCCACGGTTCGGACAACAGTTGTTCGCACAGGACCGTCGGCGCAAAGCAAAGGGTGATGCGGTGGTCCGTCAGCCAGCTTCGCCAGGCAGGCACGTCGAGCCGCAACGCGTCGTCGACCGGATAGACCGTACCGCCCGCGCACAGCGTGGGCCAAAGCTCCCAAACCGCCGCATCGAAGCCAAGACCCGCAACATGGGACGATCGGGTGGCAGCGCCAAGCGCAAAGCGATCGATATGCCACTCGACCAGCTCGCTCAGCCCCTCCTGGGTGATCTGCACTCCCTTCGGCGCACCGCTGGAACCGGACGTGAAAATGACATAAGCGAGCGACGCGTCATCGAGGTCAGGCTGAGCAAGCCGCGGCAAACGCGGCGCACGCACGCTCTCGACCGGAACTACCGTCGTTCCTTGCCAGAAGTCGAGCCACGGCTCGTCCGTGACGATGCACGCACAGCATGCGTCGTCTGCCATCGCCTTCAGGCGCGCGGGCGGCAATTCGGGATCCAGCGTCAAATAGGCCGCCCCGGCATACCAGACGCCGAGCGAGGCCGCGAACAGGTCGCCGCCGCGCGGCAGCATCACACCTACGACGGATTCGGGCCGGACGCCCTGCGCGCGCAATCGGACGGCGAGCTGCGCCGCGCCGTCGACGAGATCCGCGTAGCTCCAGGTCCGACGATGGTCGATCACGGCGGGCGCTCCGCCGTTGCGATCCGCCTGCGCGACGACCTGTGCGAGCACGCTGCGGGGGAGAGACTGCCGGCTGCGCACGGCGCGCGCGGCTTCGACGCACGCCGCGCGCGCGGCGCTGTCGAGCTGTCCGACGCGCGGACGCTGCCGCGGCGCATCCGCGATCTGATCGATCGCCTGTCGATACAACGCAAGCGCCATTTCCAGGCGAGGCAGACTCCATCCCGGAATCGCGCAGCTCAGCGTCAGCCTCAGGCCGCCATCGATCGGATCGGTGGAAAATCCCGCAACGAGCCCGAAGTTGGTCTGTTCGAACACGTCGACCGCCCGCGGCATCAACGCACTCCGGGCGCGCACCGCGTCGTAGACGTGGAAATGGGTGAAGTTGAAAATCGTGTCGAACGGCATCGGCTGCCCGCCTTGCGCCCATGCCTGAAGCACCGGATAGCGGCGATAGGCCATCGCGTCGCGCTCCTGCGCGAACAGCGCCTCGGCCGTCTCGATCCAGTCCCCGGTCACGGTCGACGCCTCGTAGGGCAGCACGTTCAGGAACAGACCCAGCGCCCGCTCAGCCCGCTCGACTTCCGGACGACCATGATGAACCGCAGCCGTCGAAACGCTTCGCTGTCCGGTGATCGCCTTCAGCACTTCGCCATGCGCGGCCAGCAGCATGACGCGCAGCGGCAATCCGGCGCTCGAAGCGCGCTTGCGTAACCGATCGACGAGCAACGGCTCGAAATGAATCGTCGCCCGCTGCAGCGCCCCGTTCGCGACCTGGCGCGCGGACAGCCTGGCCGTCGGCATCGCATCCATGCGCGCTTTCCACCATTCGGCCGCCGCGTCGGAGCGAAGCATCGCGCGCTCGAGCAACACATAGCGATGCATCACGCCGACACCGTTTGCCGCCGTCGCCGGCGATGGCGTCCTGTCATGGTAGGCGGTGATCAGTTCCGACAAGAAGCTGGCCACGCTCCAGCCGTCCAGGATGGCGTGATGGAAGCACAGCACCAGTGCGAACGCATCGCCTTCGCGCACCTGCACGCGCATGCGCCACAAAGGCGCTGCTTCCACGTCGAACGGAATCCGCTTGTCGTCTTCGATCAGCGCATTCAGCCACGCGGCATCGTCGGCGGCATCGGTCGCGTCCTCGACGACGAGCGGCAGCGGGGCCGTACGCAGCACCCATTGCAAGGGTTCGGGGTGTGCGTGCAAGCGGAACACGGTTCGCAATGCCGGATGCGAAAGCACGCATGTCTCCAGAGCGCGCTCGAAGTCGACGCGATTGAACACGCCGGGAAAACAGAGTGCAAATACGTCGCGATAAGCTGCGGCCTCACGCTCGCGCTCCGCGTGAAACACCATGCCTTGCTGCAGCTTCGTGAGCGGATAAACCGCCTCCACATCCGCGGGCCCATCCTGGAGAGCGGCCTCGGGAAGGTCGGCTTCATCCGGTTCATTATCGACCGGCGTCTCCAGATGATGCGCGAGCCGGCGTACGCTGGGGTGCCGGTAAAGTTGTTCGACGCTGAAGGCGCAACCGTGAGCGCGCGCCGCGCGCTGCACGCCGAGCACGCGGATCGAATCACCGCCAAGGTCGAAAAAATTGTCGTCGAGGCCAACCTCGGAATGCCCGAGCAGTTTCGCCCAGACCGCGCATAGCAGTTCCTGCGTCGCGGTCAGTGGCGCCCCGTCGGCGCTGCGCTCCCCGTCGCCCGCACCAGAAGGCGCGGGCAGCGCGCGCCGATCGAGCTTGCCGTGCGCGGTCAGCGGCATCGCCTCCAGCCGGACCCACTGCTGCGGCACCATGTGCGCCGGCAGACGCCCCAGCATCGCCTCCCGCAGCGCCGATGCGCCCTGCCACCGCGCCCCCTCATCCAGCACGACATACGCCACCAGCTGCGGATCGCCGTCCGCTCCCGTCCTGACTTCGACATGCGCGTCCGCCACCCCCTCGCATCCCCGCAGCGACTGCGCAATCTCCCCGGGTTCGATCCGGTATCCCCTCAGCTTGATCTGCTGGTCGATACGCCCCAGATACTCCAGCGTGCCGTCGCGACGGCGCCTGCCCAGATCCCCGATCGATACAGCCGGGCACCCGCTCCTCCGAACGCGTCCGGCACGAATCGCTCCGCCGTCAACGACGCCCGCCCCAGGTAGCCTCTCGCCACCCTGCGCCCCCACGTGGATTTCCCCGCCGCACCCGGCGGCACCGGCTGCCCGCTCGCGTCCAGCAGGTACACCCGGAGATCCCCCAACGGATCGCCCACGCTCCGGTGCGCCTTCTCCGGATCGAGAATCTCTCCATAGGTGACGTGCACCGTCGTTTCCGTAATCCCGTACATGTTGACGAAACGCGTGCCGCCGTCCCCCCCATGATGCGACCACCACCGGGCCAGGCGCCGGCTGTCCAGCGCCTCTCCGCCGAAGATGACCCATTTCAGGCCCCAGCCCGGCGCCGACTCGATGAATCCGGGCTGCTGCAGCAACTGGAAAAATGCCGACGGCGTCTGGTTCAGCACGCTCACGCGCTGCTCGCGCAACAGTTCGCAGAATGCGCGCGGCGCACGCGCAACCCAGTGCGGCACCATCACCAGCCGGCCACCATGCAGCAGCGCACCCCAAATCTCCCAGACCGAAAAGTCGAACGCCGTCGAATGGAAGCAACTCCACACGTCTTCGGCTCCAAAACCGAATTGCTTGCGCGTCGTATTCAACAACCGCAGCACGTTCGCGTGCGTGACCTCCACTCCCTTCGGCGCACCCGTCGAACCCGACGTATAAATCACGTACGCCAGCCGCGCCGGTCCCGCGGCGCCCTCCTCCGCCGGCGCCGCCGCGTCATGCGCCTCGAGCGTCTCGATGTCCACCAGCGGCACGCCGACGCCCAGCGCTTCCAGATCCCCGCGCAGCGCCCGCTGCGTCAGAACCACCTCGACGCCGCTGTCCTCGATCAGATAGCGCAAGCGTTGCGCCGGGTATTGCGGATCCAGCGGCACATAGGCCGACGACGCACGCAAGATCCCCAGCATGCCCACCACCACGTCCGCCCCGCGCCCCATGCACAGGCCCACGCGCTTCTCCACCCCCAGGCCCCGCGCCGACAGGCCTGCCGCCACGCGAGCGCTGCGCGACCACAACGCCCCGTAGCTCACGCTGCCGCTTTCGTCCACCACCGCAATACGCTCTCCGCCTTCCGCGACGCGCTCGCCCAGTACCTCGGGCAGCGTACGAGGATCGACGTGCGCTCCGTTCTGTTCCTCCGGGCGGGGCAACGGCTCAGGCGCCGCGCCCAGCCCAAACCGGGCGACCGAACCGCCGGAATGGTCCAGGATGCGATGAAGCACCGTCTCATAGGCGGATACGAGCGACTGCACCGCGGTCGACGACCACCGCTCGCGATCGAACTCCAGCACGAGTCCGACCTTGCCTGGATACAGGGAAAGCTCAAAGGTCAGACCGTATTTCGACTCGGCGCGGGGCAAGACCATCGACTGCCAGTGCACACCGTCCAGCGAAGCACCGATGCCATCGAGCGTTTGAAACGCAAACACATGTTCGAGCGGCACCTCGGTGGATCCATGCGCTGCCAGCAGCGGCCGAAGCCGCTCGAACGGCAGCTCCGACACATCGGCAATCGCGACGTATGCATCCCGCGACCGGCGGAGGACATCCTCGATACGGTCGTCGCCCGTCAGGCGCATGCGCATCGGCGCAAGGTTGGCCATGAAACCAACGGTCGCCTGGAAGCGTTCGACCGTCCTGCGGGCGACCGGAATGCCGATCAGCAAGTCGGAACGCCCGGTCAGACGATGCAGCAAAATCGCGAACGCGGAGAAGAAGATGTGAAACGGCGTCATGTCACGCTCGGCAGCAAACCGGCGCACGGCCTCTCGATCGATGCGCAGCGCGGCCGCGTGCGAACAGCCCGACGCCATCTCGCCCGGCGAAGGCGGAACCTCCGCTTCCGCTCCCGACGGCTCCCAGTGCGCGAGCACATCGCGCCAGCGCGACGCCTGCTCTTCTGCCCGCTGCGACGCCAGCAACGCGGACTCGGCCCGTACGAACTCGCGGAACGGCAGCGCACTGAGCGGCTCGACCGACGCGGCGCGCGGCCCCGCAGCGTTGTAATGCCTGGCGAGCCGCCGCGCGATCACCAGCAGCGCACCGCCGTCGACAATGACATGATGGAACGTGAGCGCCACAAAGCCACGGTCGCCGGAACAGCGGACGATCAGACAACGAAGCAGCGGGGCGACGCTCAGGTCGAACGGCCGCGCCACCTCGTCCGCAAGTAACGCCTTCGCCTCCGCTTCGGCGTCGGCGAGCACCGGCTGGTGCGAAAGATCGACCTCCCGCACCGCGATCGGCGCCGCCGGTTCGACCAGATGCACTGGCCGATCGTCGAGACGCCGGATCGCGCAACGCAGCACCTCGAACTCGGCCTGCACGGCGGCGAGCGCGGCCTCGAAACGCGAACGGTCGAGCCGGCCGTCGTACTCGAACGCGAGCGGCAGGTTGTAGGCAGCCGAATCCGGCCGGATCTGAGCGAGGTACCACAGGCCGCGCTGGCCTTCGGTCAACGGAAACACCTCTTTCAGATACTGGCCGTTGTCGAGCTGCGACAAGAGGAAGTGAACCTGCCTCCGGGAAAGCGATTCGAGCTTGCTGGTCATGGGACGTTGCGTCGTTCGACTTGACGGTGGTTGGCTGGAATCAAGCATGCGATTGGGCATCGAGCGGAAAATCGCCGCGAACGAACCGCTCCCGGCACTCGCGACGACGCAGCTTGCCGCTCGTCGTACGAGGCAGGCTGCCGTGCCGGACCAGCACGAGCGTGTGTGGACCGACGTCAAATTCCGCGGTCAGCGCGGTGCGCACCTTGTCGAACACGCGATGCGCATCGCCGTCGTACTTCGGAGGACGTTCCACGAGCACATGCAGCGTCTCGCGCTCCTCCTGCTCCAGCCCGAACGCGACGATCGCCGTCGCACCGAACTCGGGCGCCTCGCGGCGCACGGCCTCTTCCACGTCGACGGCATGCAGATTGCGGCCGGCGACGACGATCACGTCCTTCAAGCGCCCCGCAATGAACAATTCCCCTTGATGGACGAAGCCGATGTCGCCGGTGCGCATGAAATGCCGGGGGCTGCCGTCGGTCGACCAGCCGAATACCTCGGCCGACCGCTCCGGGTTTCGGTAATAAGCGCCGGCCACCCCCGGCCCGGCGATCCAGATCTCGCCGAGACGGCCGTCGGGCAGCGGCGCACCTGCTTCGGACACGATGCGCACCTCGGTAGGCGCGCGCCACGCGCCGCAACTCACGAGACGGCGAGCGCCCGGACCATCCGCCGACGGCAACGCCTCGCCACGGTCAAGCAAGCGGCGCTCGAAGCTCGCGACGCCGTCCAATCCGGATCGCCGGCCGGCGACCCAGAGGGTCGCCTCCGCCAGTCCGTAACACGGGTAAAGCGCGGCCGTGCTCAGGCCGGCGGGCGAGAACGCATCGGCGAAGCGCTGCAGCGTCGCGGCCTGCACCGGCTCCGCGCCGCAGAATACGAGCCGCAGCGACGAAAGATCGAGACCCGCGCGCGCCGCTTCGGGAATCCGGGAAACGCACAGGTCCAATGCGAAGTTGGGCCCGCCGCTCACGTCGACGCGGAACCGATCGATTGCCTCGAACCAACTGCGCGGGCGCATCAGGAACGTCATCGGCGAGATCAGCACGCAGGTCATGCCGGTAGCCAGCGGCACCAGCACGCCCGCCAGCAATCCCATGTCGTGGTAGTGCGGCAGCCAACTGCAGCTGACCATAGCCGGATCCAGCTCGAATGCGGCCGCGATGTCAACCGCGTTGGCCATGACATTGGCATGAGAAATCTCGACGCCTTGCGGATTGCCGGTCGATCCGGACGTGTACTGCAGATAGGCGAGCCGCGGCAACGGCGAGATGCCGAGAGGTTCCGGCGTATCGTCGAACGTGGACGACAGATCGTCGATCGAGAGCCACTCCAGGTCGGCAAGCACCGGGTCGGTGGTGATCCAGTTTTCGCAACGCGCGATCGTCTCCGCATCGGCAAGCGCCAGCGTCGGTCGCGCGCTCGCGGCCACGACGCCGGTCGCACGCGCCTGTCGGGCGTTGCGGGGCGGCGCGACGGGTACCGCCGGCCGCCCCGACGCCAGGCAGGCCAGGAACGCGACGATAAAATCGAGGCCCGTCGGAAAAATCAGCAGGACCGGCGCATCCGGATTGGGCTGGAAGGCCAGCGTTCGCGCCAGCCGGGCAACCCGGCGACGCAGCGCGGCGTAGGTCAACGAGCTGCAATTGTCGCCGTCGACGACATGAAAGGCGGTGCGCTCCGGATCGGTGTCGGCCCACCGCAGCAAGGAATCGATGATGGTCGCCTTCGATTCGGCCCGCGCGCCGTCTGTCATACCCGGGTCCGGCAACGGTGCGGCGATCATCATGCGTTCCCCGTTTCGAGATCTCGATGAGCGGCCGGCGCCGTCGATAGACGGTTTTCCTGCAACCGACACGCCGCAAGCGATGGATTACGCAGGATTTGTTTCATCGGGATACCTCTTGGAGGGTGACGGAAACAACAGGCCAAGTCGATTGATTGCCACATCGACCTCGGCCACCGATACATTCAGGAGTGCAATCTGCTCTTCGGATTTCGCCTCATCCAGCGCAATCGAAGTGCCAGTCCCGGACGCCAGGCGCTGCGCGGCCAGCGCGCGACGTGCGCTGGAAAGCTTGAGACGGCTGCTCGACAGTTCAAGTTGGGTTTCCGCACCACGCACCAGCATCTCGCTCTTTCGCCGCGCCTTGGCCAGATCCTCCGCCACCTGTTGGTTGCGCCAGCTGATACGTTGCGCCTCGGCCCGGCTTTCGTCGACCCGGGAGCGGGTGTACCATCTGTCGAACAAGGTGTAGGTAAACTGAATGCCGACGATAAAATCGCGACGGCCGACGTGACTGAAGTTCGTGTCCGTATTCGAGCGACTGATGCCGGTGTACTGGGCAAACAGGCTGACCTTGGGCTTGAAGCCGGCCCGCTCGGCGTCCACATGGGCATAGGCCGCCTCCAGTTCATACCCGCGCCTTTCCATTTGCGGATCGCCGGCGGCAAGATGCGCGAGCATCTCCATGTCACCGGCGAGGGTCGACTCGAAACGGCATGCGACCTCCGGCGAGCCGCCGGGTTCATCCGGCCTGGAAAGATCGGCGAGAAACGCCGCGTACGAAGTCTGGACGTCGATCGACCTCGAACGAACCTCCAGCTCGCTCTCGGTCAACGCCAGTTGCGAAGCCTGATTCTCGATATCCGACACGCGCCCACCGGCGTATTGCCGGGCGGAATACCCTGCTTTCGTGACGGACAATGTCAGCCGCTGCGCGGCGAGTTCGTGCAACAGACAGTCCCGCCGCAGTTGCAGATAGCTCGACGCAACGTCGTGCGCCACCGCCCGCGATGCAATATCCCGCTCCGTCTCGGCCGCCTTCTCGCGCAGATGCGCCTCCGACAGCGCCGCTGAATCGTAGCCGCCGTTGTACAGGTTGTAGTCGATACGCAGCGCCGGCGTGAACTGGTACTTCGGCACCGAGCGGGTGATGTCGACGGTAGACATCAGACCGATCGAGGGAATCGACACCGATGCCTGGGTGTCGCTGAACGAATCGAAATTATTCGTGTGCAGCAGATCGGCCTTCACGCTCACCGTCGGCCCAAAGTTCGAGCGGGCCTGCCGCACGCGGGCCGAGGCGCCTTGCGTGCTCGCGTCCGCGACCTTGATCGCCAGGCTGTTCGAGGTCGCGATGTCGACCGCCTGCGCGAGCGTGTGGGGAATGAGCGTCGCCTGATCGACAGAATTGGCCCATGCCGGCGCGGCAATCGCGCACCCGCACATGAGGAGCGCGGACAGTCGGCTACTCATAACGCAACGCCTCGACCGGGCGCAGCTTGGCTGCGCGATACGCGGGATAGAAACCCGACACGACACCGACAAACGCGGAAATCACGAGTGCCAGCACGATCATCGAAATCGACGGCGCCAGCGGAAAACCGGTCAGCTTCACGATGAGCACGCTGGACAGCAAGCCCAGCGTGACACCCGCCACGCCGCCGAGCAGGCTGATGAAGCCTGCTTCCAGGAGAAACTGGGTAAGAATCGCGCCGTCGCTGCCGCCGATTGCCTTGCGCAGGCCGATCTCGCGCGTCCGCTCGAGCACCGACGTGCTCATGATGTTCAGGATGCCCAACCCGGCGACCAGCAACGAAACGGATGCCGCGATGATGCCGATCTTGGATACGCCGCCGAGAATCGCATTTGCGGTGCCGATGTATTGCTCCATCGTCTCGGCGTGATAGTCGTAGTCGTCGCGGTGACGCCGCTTGAGCAGGCTCGTCACCTGGGACGTCGCGACGCTTGCCCGCTCCTTGTCGCTCGCCAGCGCGCCTTGCAGCATGTCGATGGCCGTGCCGCCGTTGAGCGCCTGCACGCGCCCGTACGGCACGAGCAGCCGGCTGTTCGTGTCCTGCCCGCCCGCGGACCCGATGCTCGACAACAAGGTCCGGTCCTTGCGGGCAAGCACGCCGACGACTTCGAACTTGAGATCGCCCAGTTGGATCTCTTGCCCGAGCGGGTCGATCTGGTCGCCGAACAAATCGGCCCGCACCCGTTCACCGATCACGACGACCTTGCGGCGCCGCTCGAAATCTCCAGGTATGAAACCGCGGCCCACCGAGATCGAATCGTTGTTGATCTCCATGTAATCCGCGCCGACCCCTTCGATTCGAACCTGACTGTAGCGGCGCCCCGATCTGATCACATTCGACAGTCCCTGTCCCGCATAGACGACCGGCGTGATTCTGGCGAGCGCATCGCAGCATCCTGACTGAACGATGGCCTGATAGTCGTCGTTGTCGATGCCGGTGCCCGCGCGAACGATACGGCGCGGATCGGTCATGGTCCGGTCACGGTAGATCCATACCGACCGAAGACCAAATGTCTGCAGCTCCGAGTCGACGACCTCGCGTCCTCCCCGGCTGACCACGCTGATCAGGATGACGGCCGCGATGCCGATTGCGATGCCCAGGATGCTCAGCCCCGAGCGCAGCCGTCGGTCGCCGAGGCTCAGCAGCGCCTGCCTGGCGACATCCAGCCAGAGCTGCCATAGATCGCCGACGCGGGCAAGCGTCGCGCGAGGCGTGCCGGCGTCCGCGCGCTCCGGACCGCTCTCGCGCGAGCCGCCGGACACATCGCGCGACGAGTCGACTCTTCGCATGCTCACGAGCGGGAGTCCTCCACCATGACGCCGTCGCGCAGCCGCAACACGCGCTCCGCATGCGCGGCAATCTCCAGTTCGTGCGTGACCATGATGATGGTCTTGCCCTGCTCATGCATGTCGCGGAACAGCGCCATGACATCCTGGCCCGACGTCGAATCCAGGCTGCCCGTCGGCTCGTCGGCGATGATGATGTCGGGTTCGTTGACGATCGCGCGCGCGATCGCCACGCGCTGCTGCTGGCCGCCGGACAGTTCGGCGGGAGAATGATCGCAACGCGCCTGCAGCCCCACGCTCGCGAGCGCCTCCCGCGCGCGGCGCGCGCGCTCGGCCGGCGCGATCCCCGCATACATCATCGGCAGTTCGACATTGCGCTGTGCGCTCAGTCGCGGGATCAGGTTGAAGAGCTGGAACACGAACCCGAATCGGCGATTGCGGATCCGGGCCAGTTGCCCGAGGCTCACGTTGTCGATGCGTTGTCCGGCCAATTCGTATTGGCCTTGGTCGAGCACGTCCAGACAGCCGAGCACGTTCAGCAACGTCGACTTGCCGGACCCGGACGGCCCCATGATCGCGACATAATCATGTTCGGGGATGTGGACCGATATGCCCTTCAGAACGTCGAGCGACGTTTGTCCGCGATGATAGGTCTTACGCCCGTCGGTAATTCGGATCATGGCTTCCCCCCGATGGGCGTCGAAGCAACCGGCGCGCCCTCGCGCAGAGGCGTTCCGCTCGCGACGACCACGAACTGCCCCGGCTGCAGCCCACCGAGTACCTCTGCATAGCGATCGCCGATGATCCCGGTGCTGATCGGCCGCAACGCCAGCTTGCCGCCGGCAACGACCCAGACCACGCTCCTGCCGTTCCGCGTGACGAGCGCCTCGGCCGGCACGCGGACCACGGCGTCGCGCGAGCGCACGACGATCCTGATGTCGACCTGCTGCTGGGGGCGCAGTGCTAATCGCTGATCGGACAAGCTGATCCACACGCCCAAATAGTCGGTGCCGTTCCTGTCGCGGATCGCTGGATCGATGCGCAGCACGCGCTCATGCGCAATGACGTCCGGTTCGGCGTCGACCGAGACCCATGCCGACAGGTCGGCTCGCATGAGCGGCGCATCGGCCGGCTCGACCCGAGCCAGGATCTGCAGCCCCTTCGTCGGCGTGAGCACCAGCAAGGTCTTGCCTGCCTGGACGTATTCACCGGGATGGATCGACCGATCCGTGACGGTTGCTGCCAGCGGCGCCTTCAGGACGTATCGTTGCGCACGCATGCGCGAGAGACTCAAGTCGGCGCGGGTTCTGGCGCGACGCGCCTCCTCGATGCTCAGATCGGCCTCGGCGTCCCGCACTTTCTGAAGCGCTTCGCCGCCTGCCTGCCAGTCCTTCCGCACATCGCTCAGGCGCGACTGCTTGCTCGCCACCTCCGCGTCGGCCCGACGCAGCTCGGCCTCCTGGGCGCGCAGGTCGGCGATCGCTTCGGCAGCGTCGATCCGCAGCAACGGCGTGCCGGCCTGGACCTGGTTGCCCACATCCACGGACACCGCTTCCGCGCGTCCGGACACCTCCGCGGCAACGTCGACCTCATCGCGGCTGGACACGACGCCGGTGACGCGCACCTGTTCTTCCACCGGCCCCCGGTCGACCGACAGCCGACGCACCGCGAGCCCCTTTTCATCGTGCGGGCCCGCGGTCAGCCATAGCGCGACCGCGACGCCCATCGCTGCGACCGACACCAGGACAATCCGCCAGAGCGCTTTTTTCATCATCATGCGATCGGCTGTTGCTCGGGCGCGTCCGACCAGGCGAGAACCCGGGACAGCGTATCGCGCACGCGGCTCAACAGTTCGGCGTGAGCACTGTGAATGAAAAAATGCGAACCTGGCAGTACGAAGGATTCGAACGCGCCGGTCGTTTCGAATCGCCAATCCGTCATGCGGTCGCCGCTGTGACGCCTGTCGTCGATAGCGCTGAGCGCGGTGATATCGGCCGCCAGCGGCGCCGCGCGGCGATAGCGATAGTTTTCACACATCTCGAAGTCCGCCCGTATCGTCGGCGTGAGGAAGGTCATCAGCTCGGCGCTGTCGAGCACTTCGTCGGGCGTGCCGCCAAGCTCGCGCAGTGCCTCGATAAGCGCGTCGTCTTCGAGCGTGTGAACAGGCCGGGTCGCCGTTTTCAGACGCGGCGCGTGATGCGCCGAAACGAACAAGTGGGCAAGCATGCCGGGCCGACGCGCTTCGATCACTTTCGCCAGCTCGAAAGCGAGCAAGGCGCCCATGCTGTGACCGAACAGGCATACCCGGGATGGCGCGAGGCGTTCGAGTTCCAGGTAGAGGTATTCCGTCGCACGCGCCATGTCCCGAAAGGCCGGTGCGCCGCATCGCTTGCCCCGCCCCGGCAATTCCGGCGCGCATACCATGACGCGCGGATCGAACGCAGCTGGCCAGTCTCGGTAGATTCGGCTGTCCCCACCCGCATACGGCAGGCAGAAGAGGGTCGTCTGTGTTTTCGTCATTCGTCAGCGATAAGCCAGAAAACATATCAAGCGTTCTTCGGATCGAAACGCGGGTCCTTCGGGCATCCCTTCACTGCCTTATCGATGCCGGCCGGGCAACCGATGGGCTCGCTCGCCGGCAACTCGCAGGCGCGAGTCGTCCCCCGACGGGCGTACGCCATCGTTCAGAATCTCGATATCAAATTTGCGAGGGCCGTCGTTCAGCGTCGCGCCGTCCGCCCGCTCTGGTAAGACGCGTTGCCCGCGAGGTTCAACGCATCGACTGATCCACTGCTTCCGCTGCCGCGCCTTGAGCCGCGCCGTCTCGCTGCGCAGCCTGCAGCGAAACCACACGAACCCCAGGCGCGTCCACGATGTCCGTGTCGTGGGTGGCGACGAGCACGCACCCCGCCGCCGAACGATGAGTCAACTCGGCGCGCAGGAAATCGAGCGACCGGGAATCGAGGCCATTCGTCGGCTCGTCGAGGAACAGGACCGGCGCGTCGCCGATGAACGCGGCCGCGATGCAGAACTTGCGCCGGGTGCCCTCCGACATGTCACCGAACGCCACGCGCAGGTGCGGATTCAACAAAAAACCGTCGACCACATCGCCGCCTGCCGTGCGTGGAAGGTTCTTCGCCGCGCGCACGAGATCCAGCATGTCGCTCCCGGTCATGAACGGATAGATATGGCGGACGTCCGGCATATAGCCCACGCATGCGCGCCCTTGCAAATCGTCGTCGTTCAGGAGATGGCCGCAGATGAATGCATTTCCCCGATCGGGATCGAGCGCACCGGCGAGAATCGCCAGTAAAGTCGATTTACCGACGCCGTTGGGCCCCACCAATGCATGCAGGCCGATTCCCAACTCGAGCGAATAGTCGTTCAACACGCTGCGCGAACCGAATGACTTGCAAACACCAACAGCCCGAACCAGAACCGCGGCACGCTCGTTCGCGCGAACATCATTTACGAATTCGTTTTGATATATCACGTGGAGATTCTTCCGATCAGCGATAACACCATCATCGACCAACCCATCAGAACGATAACAGCCCATCCAAACGACATTTCGGGAGCAGCGGTAAACATAATTCCGAATGCGATTAAAATCAACCAGTATGAGACGATTATCGAAATTAATTCGGCGAGGGAAAAAAGATGCAATGAGAAAGCACCCGCAAACAACGGTATGACGACAGCGATGCCGATCAGATTGAATGCCGTGACATCGGCAACGCTCCACCACCAGGCGCGGCGCGGCAGGCTGCGCAGCCACGCTGATTGGGCGTTGCGCCGGCGTGCGAATTGCGCGGGCAGGCCCGACAGCGCCAACGCGCCCAGGCCGAGAGCGACGACCAGCAGTTTCACGGCGTCCGCTGGATTGTTCAGGTGCCTCAACAACCAGGGCAACGCCGCGGCTGCCGTCGCGATGGCGGCCAGTCGGGCGATGAGGAAGACGCCCTGCTCGCGCACGGCGCAGCGCACCGTCACCTCGATCGTCCGCCCGAGAAAGCGCATCATGTCGTTCTCCCGCGGGCGGGCCGAGACGACCGGTGCGGCCAGGGCCGCCGACCGGACAGCACGGCGATACAAAAAACGACGCCTGCGCACGTCAATGCAATGGCCGGTGCACGGGACTGAACCCAGAGCGCGATCGAGAGCCAGGCGCACGCCGCGACGGCCATCGCGATGCCCTCCCAGGCGCGGCGCAGCGTGGCGATTTGAACGAGCAGGCACGCGCCGAACGCAAACGCGATGCGCAATCCGTACAGCGCCATGCAGCCGTGATCCGTCGCGCTGCAACTGGACGATTGAGCCATCCCCGAACCGAGCGACGCGCACAGCGGGAAGTTCGCGATCAGCAACACCAGGGTGTCCAGCCGCCTCAGTTCCGCGCGCGGGATCGGCAAGCACCGCAGATAGCCGTAGAAGCCGCCCCCGCCCAGGGATCGTCTGAACGCATGCGCCCATGAAGCGGCCCCGGCCGCCAGGAGCGCCATGCCTGCCAGGGCCTGCGCGACCGAATGCGCGGTCGCGCGACCGATCGCCGCGAACGGCCAGCCGACGAATTCCACGCCGAACGGAAGCAGCGACAACAGGATGATCACGACATCCCGGTGGCGACGGAGGTCGGATGCCAGGTCATGCCGCAACAAGCGCAGCCGCAATCGCCACAACATTGGCCAGGTTCGCATGTTTCCCTTGTTTCAAGCTCGTTCGCGTTGCCCGCTCGTCACGCCTTGCTTGGCGCGATCAGTACGGCGATCAAGGCCAGCGGCCCCAGAATGAAGCCGGCAATCGTCCAGAATGTCGGATTCAAGCGTTTTCGAATCGCCACATATCGAGACAAAACAAGACACACCACCATGAGAGCCAGAAAAATAAATAATGTCATATCGCCATCAGTTCAGTAAGTTGAAGTCCATGGCAATCGTCTTTAAAGACGATTGATCATCGATTGGACCAATCAGGCATTTTCTCACCAATGAATCGATCCGCGTTATTCCGGGATTCCTCATTACGCTCCGATGAGTTCCCGGCACAATGTCGTGCTTCACATTAGCCAGGATCTTTTTCCAGACGGAGCGATGATCCGCATTGTCGGCATTCTCCGACCAAATCACTCTGCCCGGTCCGTCATAGTCCAACGGACGATAGTGCCACAGCGCGTTCAGATTGCGGCGGAACCGACTGAAGCGCTCGCGCAGCGTGGCCAGCTCAATTGTCCTGGGTAGTACGCCTTGATCGAGCGCCAGACGATACAGTTCTTCCAGCGTGGACGGCACGGTCGGCAAGTCCCGCCCGGCGGCCAGGTCGAATGCGGACCGCCACTCCTGCATGAACAGCGCGAGGATGACCTGCTCTCTATTGTCGGAAATCGGGACATCGAGATCCGCCGGCTCGATCAGCACGAGTTCCGCCGCCGCCCCGGCCGCACGCAACGCCCGCGCGGTCTCGAGCGCAACGCAAGCGCCGAAGGACCAGCCGAGGATCACCGTCGGGCCATCGCCGCGCCCTTCATTCAGGATGGTCCTGGCGAACGCGTGCCCACGCGCCTCCAGTTCCGCCTGTTCCGGTTCGAGCGCGCCGCTTTCATCTCGCAAACCATGAACCCGACAGTCCAGGCGGCTCGCCAGGGGACGATAGATGCCGACCTCGCCGGACAGCGTGTGCGCACAATAAACTCGACCACCGCCGTCATGCCCGCCGTGATTGAGCGGCACGAGCGATCCCGCGGGCAGGCCCCCGCCGTGCTCCACGCGCCCGGCCAGCATGGCGGGCGAAGGGAACATGAACACGTCGCGCACCTGGATCTGCAGCTTCAGCCGTTCGCGGATCACCGTCGTCAAGCGCACCGCGGACAACGAGTTCCCGCCAAGATCGAAGAAGCTGTCCTCCACCCCCACCGGCCCGCACGCCAGCACCGCTTCCATGCACCGGCACAGCTCCGCCTCGGTCACGCTCGCCGGCCCGCCCTTCGCCTCCACACCCCCGTCCTCGACCGGCTTGAGCCTGCGACGATCCAGCTTGCCGTTCGCCGTGCGCGGCAACGCCTCCAGCCGATGCAGGCCCCGCGGCTGCAGATAGCCCGGCAGGCGCGCTCGCAACTGCCGCCTCAACTCCGCCGCCTCCACCTCGCCCACCACATACGCGTCGAGCGCATTCCCTCCGCCGTCCCGACCACCGCCACCGCCGCCGCGCTCACCCCTCAACCCCAGCAGCGTCGCCTCCAGTCCCCGGCTCCACCCGCACGCCACGGATCTTCACCTGCTCGTCCTGCCTTCCCAGATACTCCAGGCATCCGTCCGGCCGCACCCGGACACGGTCTCCCGTCCGGTACAAACGCGCTCCGCGCCACGGATGCGGCACGAAACGTTCCGCACTCGCACCCGGACGACCCAGGTAGCCCCGTGCCAGCCTCGTTCCTCCAACGTACGCTTCCCCGATCCGCCCGCTATGCTCGGCATCATCCCTTCGTCCAGCACGTACAGTTCCGCACCTTGCAGCGCCTCGCCGATCGGCACCCGCGCCCACGGCTGCGCCGTCTCCGCCACTTCGCCCCGCGCGCACACCGTCACCTCGGTCGGTCCGTATGCATTGATCAGCCGACGCCCCTCGCCCCAGTCCCGCACGATCTCCCAGCTGCAACGCTCTCCCGCGCTGACCAGCGTGCCCAGCGCCGGCAGCCCCCCGCCCGGCAACAACTGCAGCAGCGCCGGCGGCAGCGTCGCGTGGCTGACCGCTTCCTTCTCCAGCCATGCCACCAGACGGTCCGCTTCCTGCACGTCCTCCGCCATCACCAGGCACGCGCCGCTCAGCACGCTCGTAAATATCTCCGACACCGACGCATCGAAACCGATCGACGCAAACTGGCATACCCGGCTCTCGGCGCCGATACCGAAGGCCGCGATCTGAGCCTGCGCCAGCTCCAGCAGCCCGCCCCGCGTAATCGACACGCCCTTGGGTCGGCCCGTCGAACCCGACGTAAATCACATAGGCCAGACCCGCCGCCGGCATCGCCTCATCGCTGTATTCCGCATCGCGCTGCTCCGCGCCTTCGGCTTCGCACGCCGACAGCAGCACGCTCGCTTGCGGCCCGATCCGCTCGACCAGCGCCTCCGTCGGCCCGTGCGTCAGCACCAGCGACAGGCCGCTATCCTCGCGCAGCATCCTCAAGCGCGCTTCCGGCAGTTGCGGGTCCAGCGGCACGTAGGCCGCATGCGCCTCGAGAATGCCCAGCATCCCCACGATCAGATCCGGCGTGCGCTCCATGCACAGGCCGATCCGCGTTTCCGGCCCCGCGCCGCGTTGCCGCAGCGCCTGCCCCACCGCGCGGGCACGCCGCCAGAGCGTCGTGTAGTCGAGGTGTTCGCCGGCTCCGCTCACCGCCGAACGCGCACCATGCCGCCGCCCCGATTCGCGCAGCGCGCGCAGCAGATCCCCTGACGGCGCCAGCCCCGGAACTCGCCGGGGTTCCGGTGCAGCCTCGCATCGACTGATCCGACGCGACGGCGTCCGGACCAGTTCCGCCAACAGCCGCGCATACCCATCGGCCAATGCCGATGCGCTGCCCGGCGCAAACAGGTCCGTGTTGTATTCGAGCGCCGCGTACAGGCCCTGCTCGTGCTCGGTCAACTGGAGGCTCAGGTCGAACTTCGCGGTTCCCGGTTCCATCGGTTCCGCCTCGATGCGCAGTCCGGGCAGGTCGTGCCGGTGCTGCGGCGTGTTCTGCAGCACCAGCATCACCTGGAACAAGGGCGCGCGGCCGAGATCGCGCTCGGGCTTCAGCTCCTGCACCAGCCGCTCGAACGGCAGGTCCTGATGCTGCTGCGCCTCCAGCGTCAGCTCCCGGACCCGCGCCAGCAGCGTGTCGAAGCTCGGATCGTCGCCCACCTCGCAACGCAACACCAGCGTGTTCACGAAGAACCCGATCAACCCTTCCAGCGACTGTTCCCGACGGTTCGCCACCGGCGTCCCGACATTGAGATCGCTCTGCCCGCTGTACCGCCACAGCAGCACGTAGAACGCCGACAGCAGCACCATGAAGACGCTCGACTGCGATTCCGACGCCATACGCTTCACATCCGCCAGCACCGTCCCGTCCAGCTCGAAGCTGTGCACCGCACCCCGGTAACGCTGCACGCTCGGACGCGCGTAGTCGGTCGGCAATTCCAGCACCCCCGCTGCTGCCCCGCAGCTGCTCGCGCCAGTACGACAGCTGCTGTTCCAGCCGCGCGCCGCTGAGCCACTCGCGCTGCCACTGCGCGTAGTCCGCGTACTGCACCGGCAACGCCGGCAGCCCGCTGTCGCGCCCCGCTCGCGCAGCCTCGTAGTGCGCCGCCAGCTCGTCGACCAGCACCGACATCGACCAGCCGTCCGCGATCGCGTGATGCAGCGTCATGATCAGCACCGCGTGGGCATCGTCGCACTGGATCACGCAGGTTCGCCACAACGGTCCCTTCGCAAGATCGAAGCCTCGACCCGACTCCTGGCCGGCCAGCTCCCGCCAGCGCTGCCCGGCAGCCGCTTCGCCGCGCGAACGCCAGTCCTCGAAGGTCCACGGCAGCGGCTGCGCGCCGCGCGCCAGCACGTCCTGCCAGACGCCGGATTCATCCTGCTCGCCGCCGATCAGCACGGTCCGCAGGATCTCGTGCCGGTCCTGCAGCCGCTGCAACCCTTCCCGCAGCGACCCGCTGTCCGTTTCGCCATGCAGGTGCACCGTCACGCTGATGTTGTAGAACGCGCTGCCCGGCTCCAGCCGGTCCAGGAACCACAACCGCTGCTGACCCCACGACGCCTCCCAGCGGCCCGCCTCCCCGCCGGCGCAGCGCAGGCGCATCCGCCCGCCCAGCCGCTCCCGCCACGCACTCGGCCAGCGCGTCCAGCCGCGGATGCTCGAACAGCGTCTTGAGCGCCATCTCCACGCCCAGCCGCTCCCGCAGCCGCGCCAGCACCTGAGTCGCCAGCAGCGAATGACCACCCAGTTCGAAGAAATCGTCCGTCGCGCCGATCTCCGCCCGGCCCAGCACCTCGCTCCAGATCTGCGCCACCGCATGCTGATGACGCCCGCGCAACGGCCGCCGATCCTCACCGCCCGCGTTCCATGCCTGCCCGCCCAGATCCTGCAACCGCCCCCGATCGACCTTGCCGTTCGCGTTCAGCGGCAGGCGCTCCAGCATCAGGTAACGCGCCGGCACCATGTAGCCCGGCAATCGTTCCGCCAGATGGCGTTGCAGCCGCACGCGCAGCGCCTCCGGCTCAACCGCCGTGCGCGGCGCGCAGCACGCAACCAGCCCCTGCGCGCCTCCCGAACCCGACGCCAGCACCACCGCCGCCGCCTGGAGTTCCGGATGCGCCGCCAGCACGCCCTCGATCTCACCCAGCTCGATCCGGTGCCCGCGCAACTTGATCTGCCGATCCGCCCGCCCGATGTACTCCAGCTGCCCATCCCAACGGCTGCGCACCAGGTCGCCCGTGCGATACAGCCGCTGCCCCGCCTCGAACGGATCCGGCACGAACCGTTCCGCCGTCAGCCCCGCCTTCCCCAGATATCCTCGCGCCACGCCCCGGCCGCCCAGGTACAGTTCGCCCACCACCCCCTTCGACACCGGCTCCAGCCGCTCGTCCAGCACATGTGCCACCGTGCCCGGCAGCGGCCGGCCGATGCTCGGCTCCCCGGACGCGCCCTGGCCGACCTCGAACTCCGTCGAGAACGTCGTGTCCTCGGACGGACCATACAAATTGAATAGACGTGCGCGCGGCACACGCCCATGCGCCTCGTCGACAACGGCCCGCGTCAGCACCTCGCCCGCGACGTTCACGACGAGCAACGACGCCGGCAAGACATCGTCGCGCGCCAACGCCGCCAGCGCCGACGGCACCACCGTCATCATCGTAAGCCGGTTCCGCTGCGGTACGTTCACGAGGTCGAGCGCGTCCTGTGCGACCAACACCGTACCGCCGCCGGTGAGCGGCGCGAAGATCTCGAATACCGACAGATCGAAGCAGATCGACGTGCTCGCCAGCGCGAACGAGAACGCCTCCCGGCCATACCTGCGGTGCGCCCATTTGAGGAAGACGTCCAGACTACGATGCCGGATCGCCACGCCTTTCGGCCGTCCTGTCGATCCCGACGTGTAAATGACGTAGGCGGCGCCCTCCGGATGCGGCCCGCCGGGCATCCGCGCGGCCTCGCGGGCAAGCTCGTCCGGACAAAACGATGCCGCCTCCTCGTCGCAAGCCCAATACGCGTCGCCCAGGCAGATCGTCTGCGCCTCGACGTCGGGCAGACCAGCGCGCAGGTCTGCACTCGCGATCACGACGCCGACCCGGGTGTCTTCGAGAATGAACCGGGTGCGCTCGGCAGGATAGGCCGGATCGAGAGGGACGTACGCGCCGCCCGCACGCATCACGGCGAGCAGCGCGACGACGAGATCGACGCCGCGGTCGAGACACACGCCGACAAGCTGTTCCTGCCCGACGCCGAGATCGCTCAAGTGACGCGCCAAGCGCACCACGCGCCGCCAGAGCTGTGCATAGCTGAGCGTTTGCGAACCGGCGCACACCGCGATGCGGTCCGGAACGCTCGCAACAACCCGTTCGAACATCGCCATCGCACCTTCGAATGGCGCCTGCTCGACGACGGAATCGGTCACGCGCAACGCAAGGCTCGATGGATCGACGGAAAGAACACGCAGTTCTCCCACGCATGCGCGCGGATGCGCCAGCGCATCGTCGAGCAACGTGATGTATGCGCGCGCCATTTGATCGATGCTCCGGGAATCGAAAAGCCCGGTGTCATACTCGATGGCTCCGTGCAACCGTCCGGACTGCTCGACGAGGCCGAACAGCAGATCGTATTTGGCGCCAGCCATCGTGGCGACGGGCACCGGCTCCACGGTCGCCCGCGGAAAATCCAGCACGCCGTGGGGCGTGTTCTGCAGCGAGAATACAATTTGGAACAACGGCGCATGGCTCAGGCTGCGCTCGGGATTGAGCGCTTGAACGACCTTCGCGAACGGCACCGCCTGATACTCGAGCGCCTGGGTCGACAACCGGGCAACGTGATCCAGCAATGCGGCGAAAGTCATCTCCGGCGTCAATCGGCAACGCATCGTCACCATGTTCACGAAGAAGCCGATCAGCGGCTCGACGGCGCTCGCGCCGCGGTTGGCGACAGGCGTCCCGACGCACAGATCGCGGTCGTGGCTGAAACGGTGCAGCAACGCGAAAAAGGCGGCCAACAGCACCGAGAACGGCGCCGTGGCATGCTCCCGGGCCGTCGCCTGCACGCGTTCGTAGAGCGAAGGAGCGATCTCGAATGGGTGAACCCCGCCGCGCTCGCCTCGCGACGCGCGCCGCGGCCGGTCGGTCGGCAGATTGCATACGGGCGGCGCCCCCTTCAACACCTCCCGCCAATGGTCGAGCGCACGCGATTCGAACGCGCTCCCATCCTGATCCCGCTGCCATTCGGCATAGTCGGCATACTGAATCGCCAGCGGCTGCGGCGCGGGCATCTGCGCACCGCACTCGCGGCCATACTGATCGGTCGCCTCGCGCGCGAACACGCCGATCGACCAGCCGTCGGCCACGATGTGATGAACATTGATGATCAGCACATGTTCGCTGGCCGACTTGCGCAGCACCCGCCCATGCAGCAACGGACCGGTGGACAGGTCGAAGCGTCGCGTACTCTCGGCGCGCAGTGCGTCGTCGAGTGCGTCGTCGGGCCGGTCGAGTTCGCCGAGATCGACAAATTCGGCGGAAAACGAGCCCGCCGACGCGACCTGATACGGTCGCCCGTCGATCGACATGAAATGCGTACGTAGAATCGCATGGCGCGCGACGACGGCCGTGATCGCACGATCCCACGCATGACGATCGAAGTCCCCACAAATACGGACTGCGAAAATCAGGTTGTATTCCCCGCGCTCTTCGAGTTGGCTGAGAAACCAGAGCCGTTCCTGCGCCCACGACAGACGGCGCGGCCGGGTCGTCTCCCCCGCGACGATGCCGGCCTCGATCTGCGCCACGCGCCGGCGACGCAACTCGGCCAGGACCTCCTGACGGGCAGCGTCGCTCATGCCCCGGGCACCTCGTTCAGCGCACGACCGGACGCCGTCGGCAACCCGTCCGCCATGCCGACGGCCGCACCCAGCGCCGTCAAGACCTCCGGTGCCGCGCCGTCGAGCAGCCGGCGCTCGATCATGTTCGCGCAGCCGGCAATGCTGCCGCTTGCGAAAAACTCCGACAGGCTCACGTTGGTGCCGAACGATTCGTAGATCTTGACGATCATGCGCGCGGCTTGCAGCGAGTTGCCGCCCAGATCGAGGAAGTCTTCGTCCATGCCGATCGACTGATGGCCCAGCACCTCGCGCCAGATGCCGAGCAGATCGCGCTCGAATTCCGTGCGCGGTTCATTCACGGCGCTCCGCTCGGATCCATACGTCGCGAGGGCCGCGCGGTCGATCTTGCCATTGGCATCGGTCGGGAGTCGCGCGATGCTCACGATACGGCTCGGCAGCATGTATTCAGGCAAGGTCGCGCGCAACTGCTGCCGGACCGCGGCAAGATCGAGCGGCGCATCGCTCTCGACGAACGCATCGAGGACCGCCTGCCCGGCCCGGCCCGTACGCGCCACCAGCGCGGCGCCGCACACGCCGGGCAGTCGGGAAAGCGCCTGCTCGATCTCGGCGGGATCGATGCGCGCGCCGCCAACCTTGATCTCGCGATTGAGGCGACCGAGCAATTCGATCTCCCCTTCCAGATTGCGCAAGCCTCTGTCTCCGGAGCGGAACCGGCGCCGCCCAGGCCGGCTGCTGTCCGGAACGAAAGCTTGGGCGGTCAAGCCCGGCTGCCCGAGGTAGCCGCGCGCAACCCCCGCCCCGCCAATATAGATTTCCCCGGCCACCCCCGGCGGACACTCGATCGACGCGTCGTCGAGCAGCACCCGCGCCTGAACGCCGTCGAGCGGCTTGCCGACTGTCGCCGGCGCTCCTTCGACCGCCGCCCATGCGCACGCGTCGACCGTGGTCTCCGTCGGCCCATAGTGATTGTGAAGCGCGTAGCCTTTCCGCAGCAGCGTGTCCTGAAGCGCCGGCGGCAACCGGTCGCCGCCTGTGATGACCGTGCGCAGACTGTGCACCCGCGGCGCCTCGGCCAGCAGCGACCAGAGCAACTGCGGCGTCGCGTTGAGTAGATTGATGTCGCGCTCGACGAGGAATCCGTGAGCATCGGCCCGGAGGTCCTCGACGTTCGCGAGGTACAGGCAGCCGCCGTGCAGCAGCGTCGCGAACACCTGCTCCACGCTGGGATCAAAACCCAGCTCCGTCAACTGGAGCACGTTCGGATGAAGCGCGGACGGATAGCGGCGATTGAACCAATCGCACAAATTGAGCACCCCTGCGTGCGTGCAGGCCACCCCCTTGGGCTGGCCGGTCGAGCCGGAGGTGTAAGCAACATACGCAAGTGCCTCGCCGCCCGCCGGCTCGCGCCCGAGGTCGGTTCCGGCGTGCTTGCGCGCCAGATAGTCGATGTCCTCGAACAGGATCACGAGTCTCGAACCTCGGGCTGCATCGTCCGACAGGGCGTCGTAACCCACCGTCTCGACCAGCGAGGACGGGGCGATCACCGCCCGGGCGTCGCTGTGCGCGAGAATTTCCTGCAGGCGCTGCGCAGGAATGCGCGCATTCAGGCTCACGTAAGCTCCCCCCGCCTTCAGCACGCCGAGCATCGCGACGATCGACCAGACCTGCTTCTCGCCGCCGATCACGACGCGCCCCTCCGGCCCCAGGCCATTCGCGCGGAGGTAGACGGCCAGGCCGTCGGAGAGGCGGTCGACTTCCGCGTAGCTCAGCCGCTTCGTCTGGTCCACGACGGCCGGCGCATCCGGAGAAAGCGCCGCTTGCTCGCGAAATGCCGCGGCCAAATGACGATGCCGAGGCGCGGGAAAATCGGAACCGGGCACCGCATCCGCGTCCGCGTCGCCGCACGCGATCTCCACCTCGCGCAACGCGGCGCCAGGCGCATCGAGCACCGCCTCGATCGTCGCGCGCCAGAATTCGAGGAATGCCTGTTGATAAGGCTCGGCGTCCGACAGGCACGGCGACGACAGCGTCAGTCGCAACGCATCCCCATGCAGTTCGAGGCCGAACGCGTAGCGGGCGCCCATCGACATGCCGACGACGCCGCCTGTCGTATCGACGGTGAGCGCCGCGTCCATCGCCGCCAGTGAATCCTGCGGATCCGTGACGGCGCGCATGCCCCGGACCAGCTGCCGCCGGGTTTGCGCGAAGAGCTCGCGCAGGCTCGCCGTCCCGACGATGTCCAGCCGCACGGGCAGGCCCCGCAGACCCGCCGAGTCGGCAACGAAGGCGCCCAGCGACAGGTCCGCGCAAACGGCATAGCGCATCAACGCCGTCCCCAGCGTGCAGAGACCCAGCGTCAACCCTGCCGCGCCGGCGTCGCCGGACAGCGCGGCCCGGAATCGTTGCGCGGTCGCGGGGGAACAGGCGAGTCCGACGGTGGATGACGCGCCTGGCGCATCATGCGTCCGGGCGTCGAAGAGCCGGCTCGGCAGGAGATTGAGCGCCGGCGCCTCGGATGCCTGGCGGGATACCACGTCAGCGTTGGAATGGTCGGTCATTTTCGTCTCCTGCTTTCCGGATCGTTGAATCTGCCATTTAGATCGAGCGGGGCGTACGCGTCGCCATCGCGACGAGGATCCGCCGCATGCCGGAGAACGGCTTCCGGCCGTGAGCGGCAAGCAGGTTGTCGACCAGCATCACATCTCCCTGCCGCCACGCAAAGCGCACTTCGCATTCGCTCATGACGAGGCGCACCGCGTCGAGGAAAGCGTCGGGAATCGGTTCTCCATTCCCGAACAGCGTGTCGTAGGGCAGATTGCTCACCTGCTCCGCATTACCGGCCAGCACCGCGCGAAGCGGCGCGGGCATATTGGAGCTGTGAAAGATGTGCGCCTGGTTGAACCACACCTTCTCGCCCGTCAGCGGATGCCGCTCAACGGCATCGCGACGGCGAGTGGTCACCAGCCGGCCGTCGTCCAGCCACCGGGACTCGATGCCGGCGGAGCGGCAATACTCGTCCACCTCGGCCGGCGTCTGCGCATTGAAGACGGTCCGCCAGTCGAGCAGGTCGCCTCGCGTGTTGAATACGCGCCGGTACAGGAGCCCGAGGGACTCGAACGCATCCCGGACCGGCGACGGCAGTTGCCGATAGATCCGCCGGCTGTCTCCAATCGGCGTCTCGCCGCCCTGCTCCGCCGCCTGGGCGCAGTAGAACCACACGTAATCGGGCCAGCTCGCGCAGTGCGACATCTCGTTATGCAACGCGATCGTCTCGTCCGGCGGGAATTCGGTCGACGTAAAGACGCTGGGAGCGATCTTGCGGCGCGGCGTCGGCGCTTCGTATGCCTCCAGCAGATCGGGCGTCAGGTGCTCCACCGTCTCGCGAAAACGCGCCACGCAATCGACGCCCATGCCGCGCAACAGGATTGCGCCATGCTGGCGCAGCCTGGCGGCCAACCGTTCGCGGTGACGCGCAAGCCAATCGTTCAAGCAGGCGACCGGTTCGTCCGCTTCGAAAACATACGGCGATTCAGCGCCGGGCAGCACGTATTCGCGCATGCCTTGTTCCAAGACATCAGACATCGAGTTCCTCGTCGGTCAACAGTGCAAGATCGCTCAGGCTCATCTGCTCGGCTTCATCCTGAACAGTCACCTGAACCGGAAAGTCGATCGGGCGGCCCCGCGCCGCGTCGACGAGCGAGGCGATGTCGGCAAGACGCGGCGCCTCGAACACGCTGCGCATCGGCAGCGCCACCTCGAACACGACCTTTGCCTTCGCGAGCGCCTGCGCCGCGAGCAGCGAATGGCCGCCCAGATCGAAAAACGAGTCCCACCGGCCGACCCGCTCGATGCCGAGCACCTCGCGCCAGATCGCCGCCAGCCGCTCCTCGGTCGGGCCGCTCGGCGCATCGAAGCGCGTCGCGAGCGGCCCGGCCACCGGCAGCGCGAGCCGGTCGACCTTGCCGTTGGCCGTCATCGGCAAACGGTCGATGAACACGATGTGCGAAGGCATCATGTACATCGGCAGCACCCGCCGCAGACGCTCCTTGAGCGCCGCCGATGCGTCGTTCTCGCGGTCTTCCCCGTCGTTTTCCCAACCCTCTTCCCCACACGCCGGCCCCGAGCCGGCAACGTATGCCACGAGGCGCCGATCGCCCGGCTGATCTTCCCGCACGATCGCCACCACGCGCGCGCCCGGCAATTCGGCCCGGATCGCAACTTCGACTTCGCCCAGCTCGATGCGGAATCCGCGCAGCTTGACCTGGTGGTCGCGCCGGCCGAGGAACTCGATGCCGCCGTCGGCCAGGCGGCGCCCCATGTCCCCGGAGCGGAACATACGCGCCCCGGCGATTCCCGAGAACGGGTCGGGCACGAAGCGCTCGGCGGTATGCGCAGGCCGGTTCAGGTAGGCTCTCGCCACGGCCCGGCCAGCAATGCAGATCTCGCCTTGCGCGCCGACCGGCGCCGGCTGCAGCGCTTCTCCCAGCACGTACAGCCGGGTGTTGTCGATTGCCGGTCCGAGCGGCATGGCGCCGCGCTCGACGTCGGCCTCGGTACAGGCATGCGCGCTGGCGTCGCCGACCTCGGACGACCCGTAGCAGTCGATCAGGTCGACCTGCGGCAAGCGCCTGAGAACCTGTCGCGCCAGGTCGGCCGGCATCGCCTCGCCGCTGCTGATGATCGCCTTCAATGTCTTGAGCCGGTGCGGCGCGTCCTCGGGTCGCAACATTTCTCTCAGCAACGACGGAACCAGAACGATGCCGTCGATCCGCTCGCGCGCCATGAAATCCGCCAACGCGAGCGGATCGACGGCCGTTGCGTCCGGCGCGATGCACAGCGTGGCGCCGCACGACAGCGGGCTCAGCATCTCGGTGATCGAGTCGATGAAGCTGATTACCGTCTTCTGCACGAAGCGCATCTGCTCGAACGCCGGATACGCGCCTGCCATCCATGCCAGCCGGTTCGCGAGATTCTGTTGATCGATCACGACGCCCTTGGGCCGCCCCGTCGATCCCGACGTGTAGACGATCACGGCCGCCTGGACCGGATCCGGCCGGGGCAATTCGCCGACGGCCGGCTGCGCATCGTTCCACGCGGCGCGATCCACATCCCATACCGGGCAACCGAGCGGCGGCAGCCGCGTCAGCAGCCGGTGCGACGCGAGCACCAGCGCGGGCCGCGCCTCGTCGACGATGAACCGCAGGCGCGCATCCGGATGATTCGGGTCCAGCGGCAGATAAGCCGCGCCCGCCTTGAGGATCGCCAGCAGGGACACGACGAGCGGTCCGGCCAGTTCCTGGCACACCGCGACGACACATTCCGCGCCGACACCGCGATCGCGCAACGCGTGTGCGAGCCGGGTCGCCTCGTCGTCCAGCGCGCGGTACGTGTAGCGGCGCCCGTCATGTTCGAGCGCGATGCGATCGGGCGCACGCCGCGCCCACGCTTCGAACAGTGCCTGCGCAGTCCGCGCACCGTGCGCCGCCGCGCGGGTGATCGGCCGGCCTGCTTCGAGCGTCAGCGCGCGCTCGTCGGGCGGAACGAAATCCAGCGAGGCGACGGCGGCCTGCGGTCGGTCGACCATGCTTCGCAGCACGAGCCGGAAGTGCTCGACCATCCGCTCGATCGTCGCCGGATCGAACAAACCCAGGTCGTATTCAAACCAGCCGTCGAGCCGCCCGTCGACTTCCGTCAACTCGAGCGTCAGATCGAATTTCGCTGTGCCGTGCTCGACCATCAGCGGCTTGAAATGCAGCCCCGTGGTCCGCATGGTGCCCATCGGCGCGTGGTGCAGAACGAAAAACACCTGGAAGATCGGTGAATGCGCAAGGCTGCGAACCGGATTGATCTGCTCGACGACCCGCTCGAACGGCACATCCTGATTCGCATAGGCCTCGAATGCGAAATCGCGGACGCGGCGGATCGTGTCGGATGCCGACTCGGCCGGATCGACCTGGGTGCGAATGACGAGGTTGTTGACGAAGAAGCCGATCAGGTCCCGCACCTGGGTCCAGCTGCGATTGGCGACAGGCGTGCCGATGCAGATATCCCGCTGCCCGCTGTAGGCATGAAGAAGCAGATTGAGCGCGCTGATCAGCACGACGAACACCGTGGTGTTCGATTCGCGCCCGATCTGATGCAGCGCGGCGGCGAGCTCCGCATCGATGCTGAAATGCGCCCGTGCGCCGCGATGGGCCTGCACCGGCGGGCGGGGTCGATCCGTCGGCAGCGCGAGCAGCGTCGGCGCGCCCGTGAGCGCGCGCGTCCAGAATTCCAGTTGCGGCCGCACCACGTCATCGCCGAGCCAGCGCTGCTGATGCTCCGCGTAGTCGGCGTATTGGATTGGCAACGGCGGAAGCGAAGGTTCGCGCTCCGCTACGAAATCGGCATAGAGCGCTTCCATTTCCCTCGAGAACACGCCGATCGACCAGCCGTCCGACGCGATGTGATGCATCGTCACGAGCGCGACGTGCAGGCGCGGCGACAGCCGCAACAGACGCGCCCTGAAAAGCGGCCCTTGCGTCAGGTCGAACGGAACGCGGGTTTCGCGTTCGGCCTGCCGGAGGGCTTCGCGCTGAGCGTCGTGGAGCGGCAGATGCGACAGGTCCTGCACCGACATGAGCGACGCCGGCGCAGCCAGCACTTCCTGCGCCGGCTCCCCGTCGATTTCCACGAAGCGCGATCGCAGCGCAGCGTGCCGGGCGACCACGGCGTCGAAGGTTCTGCCCAGCGCATCGACATCGAGTTCGCCCTCGACGCTCAACGCCGCCGGAATGTTGTAAAGCGAGTCGCCCGGGCTGACCTGCTCCAGGAACCACAACCGCAACTGCGAATACGACAACGGACGCGGCCCGGCCGGCACACCTGCGGCGGCGACCGGAATGCCTGCATCGGCGGGGCGAATCTTGCCCATGATCTTCCGCGCGGTCGGCGACGAGAAGATATCCTGGGGCGACAGCTCGAAACCGGTTTGCTCCTTCACATCCGCAGCGATCTCGATACATGAGATCGAGTCGGCGCCACGGTTGAAAATGTTGTCGTCGAACTCGAGCGCCGGGTCATTCAGCGTGGTCCGCAAGATCGCCAGGATCAGGTCGATCGACACGGCATTCGGCGCGCCCGCGCTCGCGTCGGGGGCGGCTTCGTCTGGTGCGGCGACCTCGGCAGGCGCTTGCGGCCTGCCGGATGCCGGCACAGCGTCCAGTTCGGGAGCCCAGTAGCGCTCGCGCTGGAATGCGTAACCCGGGAGGACGACCCGCCGCGCCCCCGCATGCGTAAACAAACGCTCCCATGCCAGCGTGCAACCGCGTACGTACAGCGCGCCAAGCAGCGCATAGAGACCTTCCGCGCCCGCATCGCCGTTCCAGTGGACGCGCTCGCCGCGCCGATCCGGCTCGACCGCCGGCGTACCGAGCTCGACGATCAATTGCGGCGCGTCCTCTCCGTGGCTCGACGATTCCGGTTGTTCCAGGCCGGCTGCTTCGATGTCGCCGGGTTCGAGCAGCCAGCGCGCGCCGACCCACGGCACCTGAGCTGCCGCGAGGCGAACCGATGCGGCCGAGCGCCCCCCCGACGCGAGCATGACCGCGTCGTCGAGCTCGAGGCACCCGCTCGCCGCCGCCGCGGCAAGCTGGCCGCGCCCGGCGCCGGTCACGGCGGCCACCGGGAGCCCCAATTCCCGGAGCAGACAGTAGAGCGCGTATTGGTGGCGCAGGACGTCCAGCCGTTCCCCCGACGCTGCCGCGTCCGCGATGTCTCGCGAACCGTCCGGCGTCGGCGTGGCGTCGAACGCCCTCACGTGCCGTGCGTAGGCGTCGATGCCGTTCGCCGCCATCGACGCCGCGGCCCGGCGACAGCCCTCGGAACGCCAGTCGCCGAACGCCAGCACGATGCGCGGCGCAACAGCGCCTGCCCCGCCCTCGCCGACGGCCAGCTTCGCAACCTCCGCCTGCAACTGCGCGACATCCCGGACGACAAACGCGGCACGGCGGGCATGATGGACGCGTCCCGTCGCCAGTGTGAAGCAGATCGATTCGAGGTCCAGCGTGGATCCGGCCAACGCCTCGGCAAGCGCGCGCGCGCCCTCGCGCAGGCTGCGCTCGTCCGGCGCGGATACCACGGCGAGATGCGGCGAGGCGCACCGGTCTGGCGCGTCGCCGGCCTCCGGCCCGGCCTCGGGCTCGGCTACGATCACATGGCAGCTGGTTCCCCCGAATCCGAACGAGCTGACCCCTGCCACACGCCGCCGCCCGCCATCCCACGCCGCCGGCGATCGTGCGATCCGCAGCCGGGAGCCGTTCAGGTCGATGCGCGCGTTCAAGTTGGCGAAGTTCGCCTGCGGAGGAATCGAGCGGTGCTCGAGCATGCACAGCACCTTGATGATGCCCGCGATACCGGCGGCCGCCTCCAGATGACCAATCGCGGCCTTCACCGAGCCGATCCAGCAATCCGGCGCCGGCCCCGCCCCGTCCAGCGTCGCCCGCAACGCCTCGACCTCGATCGGATCGCCAAGCGCCGTGCCCGTGCCATGCGCCTCGATATAGGAGACGGCGCCGGGCGACACCCCGGCGTCGCTCAACGCGGCGCGCAGCACGGCCTGCTGGGCGAGCCCGCTCGGGGCGGTCATGCCGTTGGTCCTGCCATCCTGCTGGACCGCCGATCCCAGCAAGACGGCCAGGATGTTGTCCCGGCGCGCACGCGCATCGGACTGCCGTCGAATGACGACGACCCCGCACCCTTCGCCGCGCACGTAGCCGTTGGCGCGGGCATCGAACGTGTGGCAGCGGGCGTCGGTGGACATCATGCCGGCTTCGCTCAGCACTTCGGTCAAATTCGGGTTCAACAGCATGTTGACGCCCGCGACGATCGCGAGGTCGCATTCGCCGTCGCGCAACGAGCGCATCGCGAGATGCAGCGCGACCAGCGACGATGAACACGCGGTGTCGACGGCCAGGCTCGGGCCGCGCAGGTCCAGCAAATAAGACAGCCGATTCGCAATGATGCTGCCCGTCGCGCCCGTCGCGCAGTAGCGATGGCGGGCTTCCCGCGCCATCAGCATCTGGCCGTAGTCGCCCGTCGAAACGCCGACGAATACGCCGGTGCGGCTGCCGCGCAGCGCCTCGGCCGACTGACCGGATCGTTCCAGCGCTTCCCACGCCGTCTCGAGAAAGAGGCGTTGTTGCGGATCCATGTATTGCGCCTCGATCGGACTGATGCCGAAGAATCTCGCATCGAATCGGTCGATCCCGTCGACATAGCCGGCATGCGCGCGTTGTCCCGACGACATCCAGGGACGATGATCAGAGGGCGCCGCGATCGCATCCTCCCCGCTCGCCAGCATCGGCCACAGCCGATCCGTGCTCGACACGCCAGGCAGGCGGCACGCATAGCCGACGATCGCCGCCGGTTCGCGCCAAGCCGACGATCGCGGCGGCGGCGCGCCATGACCCTCCGCCGCCACGATGCCCCGCTCGAGAAAGCGCGCCAATGCGCGAGGCGTCGGATGATTCCACCAGCTGCTTACCGGCACGTCCCGTCCTGCGAACCGCGACAGCGCATCGCTCAGAGAAGCGAGACGCAGCGAATCGATCGCATGCTGCGCGAACGGCTGGTCGGGATCGACCGCTTCGAACGGGAATCCGCTCAACTCGCCGAGCCGCGTCCGAATCCAGCCAAGCAATTCGGCCTCGACCGGCGCCGCGACGGCCGGTCCGCTCGCGGCAGCGCCGTCATGACCGGGCGCCGCCGGGCCGTACACCGGTTCCGACGATGCCGCGGGCATCCGCCAGTGATGAACCGCGCGGAGCGTCGCGGCCTGCAATTGCGACCGGGTCAGCTTGCGCTGCACTTTCCCGCTGGAGGTGCGCGGCAGGGTGCCGCCACGGATGAGCACCACGTGCACCGGGCCGACATCGCACTGCTCGACGACGGCGGAGCAGATGCTCCTCACCACCTGCTCCGGCTCGAAGCCGTCGCGATTCACCTCCGCCACGACGGCCACCTCGTCTGCGCCGTCCCCGCCATCCATCAGGAAGACCGCCGCACCGTCCACCCGAAGCGCGGCATGGGCTTCCGTGACCGCGTTCTCGACGTCCTGGGGAAAGATGTTCCGGCCTCGCACGATCAGCATGTCATCGAGGCGGCCGCTGATGACGAGGTCGCCGTCGACCAGCGCACCCATGTCGCCGGTACGCATCCAGTGCCGGCCGTCTCCGTCGGTCATCGTGGCTTCGAAGCGCTCGCGCGTGGCTGCCGGATTGTTCCAGTATCCGGCGGTGATGCCGGGACCGTGGAGCCACACCTCGCCGACCTGCCGGTCGCCAAGCGCCCGCTTCGCGTCCGGATCGACAATGGCGACCTGCATGGCTTGCACATGGGAGCCGCAGCAAACCAGAGTCTGCTCCGTCCCGTCGACCAGCCGGAAGTCCTGCTCAATCGCGTGCTTGTCGACGTGCAGGAGGCGCGGCCGGGCATCGGGGCGCGACAGCGTCACGACCAGCGTCGCCTCGGCCAGGCCATATCCCGGCGCCATCGTCTCGGGCCGGAAACCGCATACCGCAAAACGCTCGATGAACCGCCGCATCGTCGCAGGACGAATCGGCTCGGCCGCGTTGAGGGCGGTACGCCATCTGCTCAAATCGAGTGAGGCCAGCTCGGCGTCGGAAATGCCGCGGATGCAACGCTCGAACGCGAAGTTCGGCGCGGACGACCAGGTCGCGGAGAACCGGGAGATCGCATCCAGCCAGCGTAGCGGTCGTCGCATGAAGACCGAGGGCGGCATCAGCACGCCGTGGAAGCCGCCATACAGCGGCTGCAGCATGCCAAACAGCAGCCCCATGTCGTGAAACAGCGGCAACCAGGATACCGAGGCGTCGTGGGGTTGCGGCCCCCGCGCCATCGCGGTCGCGAACGCGTTTTGCACCAGGTTGGCATGCGTGACCATCACCCCCTTGGGCTTGCCGGTGGAGCCCGACGTATATTGCAGCAGCGCCAGGTCCGCGCCGCTCACCGTCGACGCGACGTGCGCCTTTGCAGCATGAGCGGCGGCCTCCTCGAGGGCGGGCACGAGAACCACGTCGCGCGCGGCAAGCGCGGCGAGCGCGTCGCGCGCCGCGGCATGCCCGGTATCGAGCGCCTCCACCAGGGCAACGCGCGGCGCGCAATCGTCGAGGATCGCCAGCAAGCGATCCAGCTGGCGCCGGTGGGTCGGCGGAAACAGCGGAACGGCGACGACTCCCGCATAAAGCGCCCCGAAGAACGCCGTCAGATAATCGCGCCCTGTCGGCAGCAGGATCAACGCACGGTCGCCCACCGCGCAATGGCGCCTCAGCGTGTCGGCCATCGCGAGCGCACGGCGATGGAGATCCCGGAACGTCAGCGCATCGCCGATCTCCCCGTCTTCCTGCAGGAACGTGAATGCAGTCGCGTTCGCACGGACGCGCGCGTGACTGTGCAGGACATCGACGATCGTCCGCTCGTCGCCCATCAGGTTGCTCATGGAATCCACCTCAGTAGGTGACCACTTGACGTGGCGCATGCATCGGTTGCGCGTCGCCCGCGGACAGCCCGGCGATCGTCTCGCGCAAGTCATCGAAGTAGCGATCCGCGACAGGCTCGTGAACCAGATTGACGGTCTGCTGGATGGCGGGCGGGTTGGCGACCATGCTCATGTACCAGCCGCGTCGGCGCATGTGTTCGGCGATGGCGAAGATGTCCATCCGCGGCGCCGTCACGGACAAGACGGACAGCTCCGGCTCGCCGAGCACCATCAGCTCCGGCAAGCGATCGAACCCGCTCAGATAGCGATCGCGCAATCGCATCAGCCGCTCGGCCAATGCGCAATAACCGTCCTGTCCGAGAAAATGCATGACGGCCCACGCCGAGGCGATCGGGCCGCCCGAGCGCGTGCCCGCCAGCGTCGGCGTGACGTACTCGCCCTTGGGCCAAGCGGAGAAACGACTGATCTGGAATCGATGGTCGGCCGTATGCCGATACAACATCAGGGAGGCGCCCTTCGACGCGTAGCCGAATTTGTGCAGATCCGCCGATATCGAGCGAACGCCTTCCAGGCGGAAGTCGAACGCCGGTACGTGCCGGCCGATCTCTCGAACGAACGGCGCCAGCAGACCGCCGATGCATGCATCCACGTGCAGCCAGATCCCGCGTTGCAAAGCCAGCTCGCTCAGCGCCGCGATCCGGTCGAACAGGCCGTACGGAAGCGACGGCGCCGATCCGACCATCAGCACGGTATCCGCATTCAATGCGGCCGCCGTCGCCGATACATCGCTGCGGTAGTCCGCCGCGACCGGCACCCGGGTCACGTCGAGGTCAAGCAGTTGCGCGGCCTTGTCGAATGCAGGGTGCGCCGACGAAGGGATCACGATGTTCGGCCGGCGCATCGGACGTTCCGCGCGCGCCTTGTCGCGCGCGGCCTTTACCGCGAGGATGATGCTCTCGGTGCCGCCCGAGGTGACGTTGCCGGCGCCGCCGTCCCCGCCGCCGAACAGCGACAGCCCCATCGACACGATTTCCGCCTCCATCGCATGGCAGCTGGGAAACGCTTGTGGAGCAAGCGCATTGGCGTGAGCGAACATGCGGTACGCGTCGTCGGCCAAGCCATCGACTTCCTCATTGGCGAAATAGCAATGCAGGGGCAGCCTGCCTCCGCGATGATCCCAGTCCAAGCGGCGGAATTCGCCAAGGCGTTGCCGCACGTGCTCGGGATTGGCGCCCGGCAACCATGTCGTAGGCTTATTCATCCATCAATCCGGCGCATCATTTTTCCGCCGCCATTAACAAGGAATAGTCAAAAATGCCGGCGCCCCGCGCCACGCTCACATTTGAATCGCCTGCCCAGCAACGGCGCCCGAGCAAGAAAACGCCGATGCATGGCAGAAGCGCGGATCGACTTGCCTCTCCGGTCGCCAGCGTGGCTTTGCGACAAACTCATTACCGAACGAAGGATTTTTGGATAACTGCCATCGAAATGACACGCACTGAAATCAGTGCCGCCATTCGATCAACCGCCAGAAACGAATTTCGTCGCATTGAACCTCTTGCAGCAAAGCCGCAAGACCTGAAAAATCCAGATACACCGACTAGAGCAAGTGCACTAGAGCGCACATACTTACAGCACCACCTGCATTCGTCAAGAACTTCCACAATCGAGTTTCAAAAAAATATGCGGATACTGGACTTGCCTCATATCTGGTGATTCATCACTTCGGGATGATTTCCACCGATCCGTGGATAATCGCCAGGCAAACGTCATCACTGCACGGCGTCGCTTCAACGACACCGTCGCCTCGCCAATACGCGGATGTGCGACAACAGGCCGGCGCGCCGCGAACGGCCGGACCAGCGCGCCCGCAGACGGCCAACCGGCCTTGCCATGACCAGACCGGAAACGCAGGCCACCACCGCCCTGGAAATCGTGCGCGTCCAGCGGGCATAGGCGGCGGGATGGCAGTCGAGCGGATAAACGGCATCGTCAACGCACGCTCCTCCGCGAGGCGACAACGAATCGCCGCGGGACGCGATCGGCAAATACCGGAATACGGGTAACTGGCCGAGTTGACGCACCCGATCCGCCTCATGCCGAAAATCCTGTCGGGATCGCGTGTGTCAATCTGATTGAGGAAAATACGCCGATTCTTGGTTTTCCATGAGCCGCGCTCAACATTGCGATTGTCACCTCAATATGCAGCCCGCCTTTTCCATACAGCACTGGATGGTTACGCTTCAGCGCAGAAATGTAAAGGAAAGCAGCTTCCTTGAAACCTCGCATCATTAACAGGTTCAGCGCATGAATGGTGACGCAAATCAGCATCCACCCAATGGATGACCAGTTTGACATACACGGCCGCCATATAGAGAGCCATACCCGATACTCGGCATCCGATTAAATAGAACGGTCATGCCGCAAATTGAAATTACCACGGCTTCGATAACGGCGTTGTCGATTTGTGTGTCGGCGAGACCACGATCAAGGAGCACCCCAGTCATTATCGCGAGGCACCTCGACTCCCGCAGGCCCAAATAAAGTCGTCACCAGTTTAAAAACCGGAGCGACCACTTCGTCGACCGCCCTCGATCACGACGAGGGAAACTCGTGCAGATTCACCGGGTCGCGCGTCGCGTATCGAAGCCGTTGCCGGCCGCGGCCGCGCGTTGTGCGGATCGTCAGATTGAACGAGCAATCACGAGGCAGCGCGAAGAACGATCGGCTTGCCGATCGTCGGCCGCCCGCAGAATGGAGTGGCTGGGCGACAACGGCCCAGTTTAGATGGATAACGAAACAACCGGCTGCTCAAGCGACACTGGACTGCTGCCGGTGATGACGCAGGTCCACCGTCAGCGGACCAACGGCACCACCGAGCCCTTCGTGAAAACGATGAAGCGCGATTACGTCGCCCTCATGCCGAAGCCGGATGTAACAACGTCCGTGCAGAATCGCGCCGACGCGTCCAGGTATTGCAACGAGACCTCTCCATCTCGCGTGGACATCGTGCCGGCCACGCGAGTTTCGATGCCCCCTGGATTCATCAACGGTCGTGTGAGTTTGTGTCCGGGTCGACGGGGCCGCGCTCGCCGCGCGCTCATCAAGAGCCCCGCATCGTGCTATCCCGTCCAGCAACGATCCGACGCGACGGGAATATCATCACGTCTTGTCTCGATGCCTGTCTTTTTGTCGCGGACAGTGGTGATCTGTGCCTGCCAGACTTCTCGACGGCTCAAGATTGCCACGGCATTCGCACGCAGAGACGCCGCGCCGTCAGCGCAGCACGGCCGACATCGCGGACAGGCTGTTCAGCATTCTCACCGCATGCTCGACCGTGTCGGCCGCGAAGCGCAGCGTGACGCCGTCGATGCGTTCGAGCGCCGGCCACTGGCAGAACAGGTCGGCCAGCGCCGGCGTCTGCACCCGCAGTTCGCAGCGCACCGCGCGCGGCGCGTGCGGGCCGGCCCGATGGCCCGCGTCGCGGGCGGTCGCGACGGCCTCGCGCGCGGCCGCGACGAGCGCCGCGCACGCGGCGGACGGCGTGAGCGACGCGCCGCTCGAAAACCCGCCCGCCTGCTTGACCTCCACGCAGCGCGCGGCCGGGAAGCACGGCCCGGTTTCCGCGACGAAGACGTCGTCGCCGGACAGAAGCGCCACCCGCGCGCCGTACTCCTGCGCGAGCGCGCCGTACAGGCCCGCCTCGCCGACCTCCTCGCCGTCGAGCCGCACCTGCGCGAACGCGAAGCTGTTGATCGTATGGGCGAGAATCCCGCGCGCCTGCGATTTCGCGTGATAGCCGACCATGAACACCAGATCGGGGCGCGCCTCCAGCCCGGCCATCATGCCGAGCATGCGCGGTTTGCCGAGCACGACGCGCACGCGGTCGTCGAGGCCGTCGGGCAGCAGGTTGCGGAACCCGCCGTGCGAATCGTTGACCCACACTTCGCTCGCGCCGCCCGCGTAGGCGCCTTCGATCGCCGCGTTCGCCTCGGCGGTCATCCAGCGGCGCGCGCGCTCGTATTCGGGATTGCCGGCGCGGACCTGCTCGGAATGAAAGACCCCCGCCACGCCTTCGATATCGGTCGAGATCAGAATTTTCATCGGGATGGGGCGCGCGCGGCGCGCAGCAGTTCGTTGAAATCGGGCGCGACGTCGCGCAGCGCGCGTCGCGTGTGGCCGTCGCGGCCGGTGACAGTATGCGCCTGCCACAGCGCGTCGACGATCGCCTGCTCGACGCTCTCCGCCGCCGCCGCGAACAGCGGATCGAGCGTCGCGTCGGCGAGCAGCGCGGGCAGCGCGACGCGCTGCGCATCGTGCCCGACCGTGTAGGCCGTCGAGAACGCGAGCGCGATGTCCCCGCTGCCGTGGCCGTAAACCGACCCGGTGCGCGCGAGCCCGGCCGCCGCGCGCAGCGCGACGCGCTTCAGCTGCCGCGACGACAGCGGCGCGTCGGTGGCGATCAGCATGATGATCGAGCCCTGCTCGGGCCGCGCCTCGGCCGCCGCCTGCGCGCGGCGCGCGAGCAGCCGGCCGAGCGGCGCGCCGTCGATCGTGAGCATCGGCAGCCGGCCGAAGTTCGCGAGCACGAGCGCGCCGACGGTCCAGTCCGCCTGCGCCGCGCGCGCAAGGCGCGACGCGCTGCCGATGCCGCCCTTGAGATCGAACGACGCCATGCCGCGCCCCGCGCCCACCGCGCCGCGCGCGAAGGCGGGCCCGGCGGCCGCGAGCGCCTGCGCGTAATGCGCGGGCGTCACCGCGAGCGCGCGGATGTCGTTCAGATAGCCGTCGTTGCATTCGAACACGAGCGGATTCACGGTCGGCCAGCCGCGCCCGATCTCCGGATTCGCCGCGCAGGCCGCGCGGATCTGCGCCTCGGCCAGCGCCGCGACGCCGAACGTGTTGGTCAGCGCGAGCGGCGTCTCGAGCACGCCAAGCTCCTCGACCTGCACGAGCCCGATGCTCTTGCCGAAGCCGTTGATCACCGCCGCGCCGGCCGGCGCCTTGTCGCAGTACGGGTCGCCCGCGTGCGGACGCACCACCGTCACGCCGGTCTGCTGCGGCCCGGCGGCGAGCGTGACGTGCCCGACCGTCACGCCGGCCACGTCCGCGAGGCTGTCGAGCGGCCCCGACGGCAGCACGCCGACGCGCGGCGCGGCACCTTGCGCGGCGGCGTCCATCAGCGGCGCTCCAGCTTCGGATCGAGCGCGTCGCGCAGCCCGTCGCCGAGCAGGTTGAACGCGAGCACGGTCAGGAAGATCGCGAGGCTCGGGAACAGCGCGACGTGCGGCGCGGTGACCATGTCGGCGCGCGCCTCGTTGAGCATCGCGCCCCACTCCGGGGTCGGCGGCTGCGCGCCGAGCCCGAGGAACGACAGGCTCGCCGCCGTGATGATCGAGGTGCCGATCCGCATCGTGAAGTACACCACCACCGACGACACGGTGCCGGGCAGGATGTGGCGCATCAGGATCGTCCAGTCGGACGCGCCGATGCTGCGCGCGGCCTCGACGTAGGTCATCTGCTTGAGCATCAGCGTGTTGCCGCGCACGAGCCGCGCGAACGCCGGAATGCTGAAGATCGCCACCGCGCAGATCACGTTGACCATGCCGTTGCCGAGGATCGCGACCACGCCGATCGCGAGCAGGATTCCGGGAAAGGCGAACAGCACGTCGGCGACGCGCATCGTCACGCGATCCCACCAGCCTTCGTAATAGCCCGCGAGCAAGCCGAAGAAGGTGCCGATCACCGCGCCGAGCGCGACCGAGAAGAAGCCGGCCGCGAGCGAGATGCGGGTGCCCGCGACGATCCGGCTGAAGATGTCGCGGCCGAGCGAATCGACGCCGAACCAGTGCGCGGCCGACGGCGCGGCGTTGAGCGCATCGTAGTCGAAGAAGTTTTCCGGATCGTAGGGCACCAGGTGCGGCCCGGCGATGGCCACCACCACGAGCAGCAGCACGAACACGCCGGCCGCGAGCGCGACGTGCTGCTTGCGGAACTTGCGCCAGAATTCGCGCCACGGCGTGCGGATCGTGTGCGCGCCGGCGGCGTTGGCGGCCGGCGGGGTTTGGACAGTCGCGTTCATGCGCGCCTCACTTGAAACGGATGGTCGGATTGATGACCGCGTACAGCAGGTCGACGGTCAGGTTGATCAGGATGAATTCGAGCGAGAACAGCAGCACGATCGCCTGGATCACCGGGTAGTCGCGCATCGTCACCGCGTCGACCAGCAGCCGGCCGAGCCCCGGCCAGTTGAACACCGCCTCGACGACGATCGAGCCGCCGAGCAGAAAGCCGAACTGCAGGCCCATCATCGTGACGACCGGGATCATCGCGTTGCGCAGGCAGTGCTTGAGCACCACCACCGGCTCGCGCACGCCCTTCGCGCGCGCGGTGCGCACGAAATCCTCGTTGAGCACCTCGACGAACGAGGCGCGCGTGAAGCGCGCCATCACGGCGGCCACCGCCGCGCCGAGCGTCAGCGACGGCAGCACGTAGCTCTTCCAGGTGCCGTCGGGCACCACCGGCAGCCAGCCGAGCTTGACCGAGAAGATCTCCATCAGCAGCATGCCGAGCGCGAACGCGGGAAACGAGATGCCCGACACCGCGAGCGTCATGCCGAGCCGGTCCGGCCAGCGATTGCGCCAGACCGCCGAGACGATGCCGATCCCCATCCCGAACAGCGTGGCCCACAGCATGCTGATCACAGTCAGCGACAGGGTCGGCATGAAGCGCTCGCCGATCTCGGTCGTCACGGGCCGCTTGCTGCGGGTCGACAGGCCGAAATCGCCATGCGCGATCCGCGCGAAGAAATTGACGAACTGGGTGGGCATCGGCTGGTCGAGGCCGAGATCGGCGCGCACCAGCGCGACCGTCGCATCGTCCGCTTCCGGCCCGGCCGCGAGCCGCGCGGGATCGCCCGGCAGCAGGTGCACGAACAGGAACACCAGCACCGCGACGATCACGAGCGTCGGCAGCAGCCCCAGCAGTCGTTTGACAAGAAAATTCAGCATAGGCGAAAGCCCAGGTTACGCGCGGCGGCCGGGCCGCCGCGCGTCGACGGCGCGAGCCGTCCTTACTTGATCGAGATCTCGTCGAAATTGAACGAGCCGTCCGGCAGCACATACGCGCCCTGCAGGCGCTTGCTGCGCGCGTAGACGATCTTTTCCTGGACCAGCGAGATCCACGGCGCGTCGGCCCAGATGCGCTTCTGCGCGTCGGCGTACAGCTCGGCCTTCTTCTCGCGGTCGGTGGTCTGCAGCGCCTGCGAGAGATCGGTGTCGACCGCGTCGTTCCTGTAGTACGCGGTGTTCACGAGCTTCGGCGGGAACGATGCGGACGCCAGCAGCGGCGTGATCGCCCAATCCGACTCGCCGGTCGACGACGACCAGCCGATGTAGTACATGCGCACGCCCGCCTTGGCCGGATCCTGCACGCTCTCGACCTTCGCGACCCGTTCGCCGGCTTCGAGCGCCTGCACCTGCGCCTTCACGCCGACCTGCGCGAGCTGCTGCTGGACGAACTGGATCGCCTTTTGCGACGTCGAGTTGTTATAGCCGGACCACAGGACCGTCTCGAAGCCGTTCGGATAGCCGGCCTCCTTGAGCAGCGCGCGCGCCTTCGCCGGATCGTACGGCCAGGGGCCGAGCTTCACCGCGTAGTCGACGCCCTGCGGCACGATCCCGGTCGACGGCGTCGCATAGCCCGCGAACGCGACCTTCGCGAGCGCTTCCTTGTTCACCGCGTAGTTGAGCGCCTCGCGCACCTTCGGGTTGTCGAACGGCTTCTGCTGCACGTTCAGGCTCACGTAGCGCTGCACGATCGAGGCGCGCTCGACCACGTCCACCTTCGGATTGCCCTTGAGGTCGCCCGCCTGCTCGAACGGAATGCGGAACGCGAAATCGGCCTCGCCCGTCTTCATCAGCGCGGCGCGCGTGTTGTTGTCGACCACCGGCTTCCAGTCGATCGCGTCGATCTTCGGATAACCCTTCTTCCAGTAGCCCGCGAACTTCTTCACCTTGAGATCGTCGGTCTGCTTCCACTCGACCAGCTCGAACGGACCCGTGCCGACCGGATGCAGCGCGATGTCGCGGCCCCACTTCTTCAGCGCGGTCGGCGAGATCATCACCGCCGACGGATGCGCGAGCACGTTGATGAATGCCGAGAACGGCTCCTTGAGCGTGACGCGCACCGTGTACGGATCGACCACCTCGGTCTTCTCGATGCGGCGGAACATGTTGTAGCGCTTGAGCTTGTTGGCCGGATCGGTCACGCGGTCGAACACCACCTTCACCGCATTCGCGTTGAAATCGGTGCCGTCCTGGAACTTCACGCCCTGGCGCAGCTTGAAGGTGTACACCTTCGCATCCGGGCTCGCCTCGTAGCTCGTGGCCAGCACGTTGACGAGCTTCATGTCCTTGTCGAAACCGAACAGGCCCTGGTAGAACGACTTCGTCACCGCCTGCGACAGCGTGTCGTTCGAATCGTACGGGTCGAGCGTCGTGAAGGTCGAATCGACGGCCATCACCGCGGTCTGCTGGGCGGCCGCGGGCAGCGCGGCCATCAGCGCGAACGCGCCGGCGGCCGCCAGCGCGCGAAGACGGAAGGACGGGAATTGGGACGGTTGGTTCATCGGGCGAGTCTCCTGCGGTGCGGTCTGGAAATGGACATGCCGTCGTGCGGCAACGGGTTGTTGTAGGGCGTACGGGGCGGGCACGCTCAGTACGCGCCGCCGATGCGGTGCTCGGCCACGTAGTGATCCGGGCCGACCGCGACGAGCGGCGCGACCACCGGCTCGTCGCCGAGCGCGCGGATCGGGCTCGGGATCTCGTCGGCGGCCAGCACGCGCGGCGCATGGCGGCGCGCGGGGTCGGCCACCGGCACCGCGCTCATCAGCTTCTTCGTATAGGGATGGCGCGGCGCCTCGAACACCGCGCTGCGCGGGCCGATCTCGACGATCTGGCCGAGATACATGACCGCGACCCGATGGCTGACGCGCTCGACCACCGCCATGTCGTGCGAGATGAACAGATAGGCGACGCCCAGCTCGCGCTGCAGGTCGAGCATCAGGTTGACGATCTGCGCCTGCACCGACACGTCGAGCGCCGACACCGACTCGTCCGCGATCACGACCTTCGGATTCAACGCGAGCGCGCGCGCGATCGCGATCCGCTGGCGCTGGCCGCCGGAGAATTCGTGCGGATAGCGGCGCGCCGCGTCGGCGGGCAGGCCCACGCGTTCGAGCAGCCAGTCGACCCGCTGCTGGGCGGCCCGGCCGCTCGCGACGCCGTGCACGAGCAGCGGCTCCATGATCGAGAAGCCGACCGTCATGCGCGGATTCAGCGACGCGAACGGATCCTGGAAAATGAACTGGATATTGCGGCGCAGCGCCTGCAGCTCCGCGCCCTTCATCGCGCTGATCTCGCGGCCGTCGAATTCGATCGAGCCGCTCTGGCTCTCGACGAGCCGCAGCAGCGAGCGCCCGGTGGTCGACTTGCCGCAGCCGGACTCGCCCACCAGCGCGAGCGTCTCGCCCGCGCGCAGCTCGAAGCTGACCCGCTCGACCGCGTGCACGTATTGCGACACGCGCCCGAGCAGGCCGCTCTTGACCGGAAAGCGCGTGACGAGATCGCGCACGCGCAGGATCGGCGGCGCGTCGCGGTCGACGGCCGGCTGCGCCGCGCCCGCCTCGGCCGGCGCCGCGCCGGCCACTTCGGCGCGCAACAGCGGAAACTTGGCGGGCGACTCGGTGCCGCGCATCGCGCCGAGCCGCGGCACCGCGGCGAGCAGCGCGCGGGTGTAGGTGTGCGCGGGCGCGGCGAACAACGCGTCGGCCGGCCCCTCCTCGACCTTCTCGCCGCGATACATGACGAGCACGCGATCCGCGACCTCGGCCACCACGCCCATGTCGTGCGTGATGAAGATCACGCCCATGTCCATCTCGTCCTGCAGCCCGCGGATCAGTTGCAGGATCTGCGCCTGGATCGTCACGTCGAGCGCGGTGGTGGGCTCATCCGCGATCAACAGCGCGGGCTTGCAGGACAGCGCCATCGCGATCATCACGCGCTGCCGCATGCCGCCCGACAGCTGGTGCGGATAGCGGGCGAACACGCGGCGCGCCTCGGGGATCCGCACCAGATCGAGCAGGCGCAGCGTCTCGGCGCGCGACTCGGCGGCGGACTTGCCCTGGTGCAGCGCGATCGCCTCGCTGATCTGGTCGCCGACCGTGAACACCGGGTTCAGCGAGGTCATCGGCTCCTGGAAGATCATCGCGACGTCCGCGCCCCGCACCGTGCGCATCGTCGCCGACGACGCCCGCGCGAGATCGAGCAGCGCGCCGCCGCGCCGGCGCAGATGCATCGCGCCGCCCGTGATCGCGCCGCCGCCGTGCTCGACGAGCCGCATCAGCGCGAGCGACGTGACCGACTTGCCCGAACCCGATTCGCCGACGATCGCGAGCGTCTCGCCGCGATCGACGTGGAACGACAGGTGGCGCACCGCGTCGAACGCGACGCCCTCGCGGCGAAACCGCACCGACAGATCGTCGACCGCGATCACGCGGGCGTCGGGCAGGTTCGGGGCGGCGGCTCGGTTGTTGTTCATGTCTGGGTCTCCTCCTGTTCGGCCTGCCGGTCAGGCCGCCTCGTCGCGATAGATCGCGGTGACGGGCGCCTCGCCCACCCGCGCGTAACCGCGGTACATCCCCTCCGTGTTGAACGGCATCGCCACCCGGCCGAGCCGGTCGATCGCGATCACGCCGCCGCGCCCGTCGATGCGCGGCAGCTTGTTCATCACCACGTCGTGCGCGGCGTCGTGCAGCGACGCGCCGCGATAGTCCATCTGCGCCGCGATGTCGTAGGCGGCGGCGAGGCGGATGAACATCTCGCCCGTGCCGGTCGCCGACACCGCGCAGGTCGCGTCGCTCGCATAGCAGCCCGCGCCGATGATCGGCGTGTCGCCGACGCGCCCCGGCTGCTTGTTGGTGATGCCGCCCGTCGAGGTCGCGGCGGCCAGGTGGCCGTGACGATCGAGCGCGACCGCGCCGACCGTGCCGTGCTTGCGATCCGGATCGAGCGGCTCCGGCGCGCGCCGGCCCTGCGTGAACGCGAGCGTGGACGCATCGTGGTCGAGCAGCGCGGTGCTCGCGTCGCGCGCCTTGAGCCACTGCTCGCGGCGGAACTCGGTCGCGAAATAGTCCGGCTCCACCAGGTCCAGGCCTTGCGCGGCGGCGAACGCCTCCGCGCCCGCGCCCGAGAACATCACGTGCTCGCTCGCCTCCATCACGCGCCGCGCGGCGAGCACCGGGTTGCGCAGCCGCGTCACGCAGCACACCGCGCCGGCCGCGAGCGTCGCGCCGTCCATGACCGCCGCGTCGAGTTCGTGCCGGCCCTCCGACGTGTAGACCGAGCCGTGCCCGGCATTGAAGAGCGGGCAGTCCTCGAGCAGGCGCACCGCGACGCTGACCGCGTCGAGCGCGCTGCCGCCGTCGGCCAGCACGGCCTGCGCGGCGGCCAGGATCGCATTCAGCTCGGCGCGATAGCGCGCCTCGGTCTCGGTGTTCATCGCCTGGCGCAGGATCGTGCCTGCGCCGCCGTGGATCGCTACGACAGCGGTCGGATTCATGTTTTTTTCGAACGGGAGGGATTGCGGGGTGAAGGAGCGGCTGCCGGTTGCGGCGCAACGAGCCACGGCAGCACGAATTCGGTCATGTCGGCGGCGGCCTGCGCCGAACGGCGCGCGCGATGCGCGACCGCATCGACGAGCGCCTCGATCAGCGTCAGCACGGCGGCCTCGGAGGTGGCGGCGAGCCGGCGCTCGGCCGTCACGTACAGCGACAGCGAGGCGAACGGCGCGAGCGGCGACGCGGGGCCGTCGGTCAGCGCGAGCACCGTCGCGCCCTGCGCGGCGGCGCGGCGGGCGAATTCGACCGTGTCGCGCACATAGCGCGGGAAGGCGATCGCGATCACCAGGTCGCCGGGCCCGGCGCTGAACAGCCGGCGCGCCGCGTTGGTCGGGCCGCCCACCATCGCGAGCGATTGCACGTGGTCATGGCACACCGACAGCGCGTGCTCCATCAGGCCGGCGAGAAAGCCGCTCGCGCCCGCGCCCAGGATGAAGATGCGGCGCGCGGCGAGGATCGCATCGACCGCGGCCTCGACGTGCGCGCGTTCGAGCTGGGCGCGGGTGCGTTCGAGGTTGGCGACGGCTTGCGTGAACGCGGCGTCGATCAGTTCGCCGCCGCGCATCGCGGCCTCCTGCTCCTGCGCGGAACGCAGGCGCTCGACCGGCGCGAGCGTGGCCTCGAAGCCGCGCACGAGCGCCGCGCGCAGCGCGGGATAACCGTCGAAGCCGAGCGCGCGCGCGAACCGGTTCGCGGTCGCGACCGACGCGCCGACCGCGTTCGCCAGCTCGTCGATGTGCATGGTCGCGGCGCGGAACGGATTGGCCAGCACGTATTCGCCCATGCGCCGATGAATCGGCGTGAGCGACGACAGCACGGCGGCGATCCGGACTGAGATCGCAGACTCGATGTCAGCTGACCCGGGCGGAGGGAGATGAGGCATGGGAGCGGCGCGGCGAAATCTGAATGAAAGTTAATTTACACAAATTCCGAAAAGAAAAAAATAAATTTTCATCGCGGAGTGGGTCGGGAAAGTACGGATGGCTGGGGGCGGGTCTGGTGGGGGCTGCGGCCGGGGAATGAACGCGGAAGAGGTCGAACCGGGCGGGGAACGGCCAGCCGACATTCAAGCCGCGATGCGCGAGACCGGCGATTTCGTGCGCGCAACACGCTGCGACGGACGTGAAAAACTCGCCTGAGCAGGTTCGCGTCGAGCTTCACGCCGACTGATGGTGAGGCGAGGTCGAACGACGGCCCACCGAGAGACACGTGTTCACGCGTCGCGTCAGGATTGGCGGTTCTTCCGGGACCGGAGCATGGACGAAAGACCGCATCGAGGTACGACTGTTCCTTCAGACCGCCTCTTCCATGCGCGCCGCCGATGCACGAAGAGCCGATTTGCGACCCGGACGAGCAGCGCGGCGACGGCGAGCGATGCCGCGATGATGACGAGCAAGCCGCTTGCTTCGATGGCGTCGGCATGGGCAATCGTGTCGATGCCGAGCGCGCTCATGGCCGCCGTGATTGTCGCGGGCAGCGGCGGGAATTCGTACGGCAACCGGTCGATCCAGCGCGAAAGCGCATAGCCGATCGCGAGTGTTGCGAAGACGTTAAGGGCGAACCGCGCGATTTTCATGACCGCACCTCGATGATGGCATCGGCCTTCATCGCGGCGCCAGGAACCGGAATCGCTGCGCCCCGCGCGCGCAGCCTCGCGGCGAGCTTGTTGACGGCCGTGCACCCTTCGCCACGTCCTGTCGGCCCGGCTGGACGGAGACGAAAAGCGCCGCGACGAACGCCCGCGATGCCGAGGCATTCCAGGGTGCTCAGTGACGCACCGTTCAGCGTGAACGTGCGGGTAAGCGGCATGGCCGGTCCTCTCGGATGGTGTGGCCGTACCCTGTCAAAGACTTCGTGTGCGCCATGCCCGCATTCCACACGGACAACCGGCATCTCGCATCGGGTATGCCTGATCATGAGCAAAAAGGCTTGAGAACCATCAACGCTTGCGTGTTTCAGGCATGACGCGCGAAGGAGCCCGCCGTACGCGAAGCGCGACTTGGAGATAACGCTATCGCAATCACGGACGCGTGTTCACTCGTTGACGTCGGACGCACACACATCGAGACAAATATCAAAATATTCAGCGACGCTTATATACAAGAAAACTAAAAATTAAACCGAAATTGCTTGCCAATTATGCTAATCGACGATCAGAAACCCATACCGTCGCCTGAATACCGCGAGGCGCTGCTGCGGCGCCGGGATCGCGACAGGTCCCGGGGCCTCGTGTCGCGTTGATGCCGCCTCACATGCTCGCCGCAATCTCTGGTGAAGCCGTCGCGCCCATTGGCGCATCCCTCTGCGCTCGTACGAAACGTCGCGACGCCCGATGCGGCGCGCTGAATCGCGCTGCTTCCGATCCGAGTTGATCTCGCGCTGCCCATCGCCCGACGCACGGTACATCTGGCATGTCCTTACCACCATATCGGACAGCAATGCGCGGCTTGATTGTCAACCAATCTCAACAAAAAAATAATTGCGATCCAACTTCAGGTCCGATTCACATCGGTCGGGTGCCCTCGAAAAAAATTTCATTCAAATCATTTTCGTTCAACCATTAAGAATTGCTAAAGGACGCCGTTACCCCAATTCATGGTCCTCGCAAAGCAGCGCCGAATTCGACGGGGACATGGGAAAGATCCATGCCGCGTGTCGGACTGCGAACGAATACGAGGACGCTTCCGGCCTGCCGGTGCCATCGGATCTCGACCGCCTTGACCGTGGGATAGCGGTTTCGAACCATCAGTCCGAGAGGCAACATGAGCGTCAAAAGTTTCAACCTCCCCCCCGCACGGCCCAGCCGGACGCGCGTGCTCGCAGGCATCCTTTCCGCTTCTGTACTCATTCCCCTCGCCGGTTGCGGCGGCGGCGGTGACGGCGCGCCGCCGCCCTCGCCGTCCTCGCCGGCTACCCCGCCCCCGCCCCCACCGCACCGGCGCCCAGCACTTCGGTTCCGTCGAGTTCGAACGCATCCTGCGCGGCAAAAACCACGTCGTCCCCCTCATCAGGCACGACGCCCGGTTCCGTCACGCAGGACGCGCCGGTCGACCACGTGATCATCAAGCTGCAGCCGACCACCATGTCGTCCGCTTCCGGAGCCCGCATCATGGCGGCGAGCGCCGGCGATCCGGCCCGCGTCAGCGCCGTGATCCAGCGCGTGATGACCAACTGGAACGCGCCGAGCGCGCAGAACAGCCAGGCGCGCAATTACGCGGCCAGCGCCGCGCAGCCGGCCGCCGTGCAGATGGCGCGCACGCTGTCGGACGGCGCCGCGCTGCTGTCGCTCGGCCGCGCGATGGCGGCCACCGATGCCGCGGCGCTCGCGCAAGCCTTCGCGGCCGACCCCGACGTCGCCTACGCGGAACCGGACCGCCGCGTGTTCGCACGAACCATCTCGACCGATCCGATGTTCCCGCAACAATGGAACCTGACATCGCCCACGGTCGGCATCGACCTGCCGCTCGCCTGGAACCTGACCACGGGCGCGCCCGGCCTCGTGACCGCCGTGCTCGACACCGGCTACCGCCCGCATCCCGACATCACGCCGAACCTGCTGCCCGGCTACAGCTTCATCACGAGCGTCGCGACCAGCAACAACGGCAAGACGCGCGGCCCGGACGCCACCGATCCGGGCGACTGGGTCACGCAGGCCGAAATCAACGATCCGACCGGCCCGTTTCGCTACTGCAAGGAGCCGCCGCACAACAGCAAATGGCACGGCACCAAGGTGGCCGGCATCATCGGCGCATCGGCCAACAACGGCATCGGCATCGCGGGCGTGAACTGGAACAGCCAGATCCTGCCGGTGCGCGTGCTCGGCAAGTGCGGCGGCGTCGACAGCGACATCACGGACGCCATGCGCTGGGCCGCCGGGATCCCGGTCGCCGGCGTGCCGAACAACACGCATCCGGCCAAGGTCATCAACCTGAGCCTCGGCGGCACCGGCCCGTGCGGCAGCACGTTCCAGCAGGCGATCAACGACGTCAATGCGGTCGGCGTGAGCGTGGTGGTCGCGGCCGGCAACGACGGGCTGTTGACCTCGCAGGATCGTCCCGCGAACTGCAAGGGCGTGATCGCCGTCGCCGCGACCGACAACACCGGCCGCCGCGCGTATTACAGCAACTTCGGCCCGTTGATCACCCTGAGCGCGCCGGGCACCGCCATCCTGTCGACCTCGAACGCGGGCACCACCTCGCCGGCGGCGGACACCTACGCGACCGATCAAGGCACGAGCCTCGCCGCGCCGCAGGTGGCGGGCGTGATCTCGCTGATGCTGTCGATGAACCCGACGCTGACGCCCGCGCAGATCGCGCGGAAGCTCGCGGCCACGGCCCGTCCGTCGCCCGTCGCCGCCACCGCGACATGCAGCGCCTTGCCGCCGGGCGCGGGGATCCTCGATGCAAAGGCCGCGGTGAGCGCCGCGACGTCGAACTGAGCGGCATGCGCACTGCGGCCATCCCGCCTCACCGACGGGATGGCCGCAGTTGCGTTGTTGCGTTGTGCGGAGAAATATCCGGCTGCGGAGTCGATAGCTTACAATTCGTCAGCTGACCTACCCTCCTGCATTGCCCCCTTGCAGCCGTTCCACCGGGTAACATCACACGAGCCCGCCGCATTCGGGCTTGCCGGCGCACCCCGCCGGCGCAGCGGTGCCTCGCCCAGTGATGCCCTTTCCCTGGATGCCAACGCCATGTCCCAAACCCCTCCCGCACCACGCACGACCTTCAAGGCGGCCGTCGTGATTCCATCACTCGCCGTGATCGGCGCGCTGCTTGTCGTGTGCACGCTGCGCCCCGACGAGGCCGGCGCGCTGTTCAGCACCGGCCAGCAATGGGTGATCGGCCATTTCGACTGGTTCTACGTGCTCGCCGTCACGACCTTCCTGATCTTCCTCGTGCTGATCGCCGCGAGCCGCTTCGGCGACATCAAGCTCGGTCCCGACGACGCCGAGCCCGAATTCAGCTTCATGTCGTGGACCGCGATGCTGTTCGCGGCCGGCATGGGCATCGGCCTCATGTACTTCGGCGTCGGCGAACCGATGCAGCATTTCCTGAAGCCGCCGACCGTCGAGGGCGGCACGCCCGCGGCGGCGCGCGAGGCGATGCTGATGACCTTCTTCCACTGGGGCTTCCACGCGTGGGCGATCTACGGCGTGATGGGCCTCGTGCTCGCCTATTTCGGCTTCCGCTACAACCTGCCGCTGACGCTGCGCTCGGGCCTCTATCCTGTGCTGCGCGAACGCGTGAACGGCTGGATCGGCCACGCGGTCGACGCGTTCGCGCTGGTCGGCACGGTGGCCGGGATCGCGGCCACGCTCGGCTACGGCGTGCTGCAGATCAGCGCGGGACTGCATACGGTGGCCGGCTGGGATACCTCGGGCAACCTGTTCCGCGTCGGCCTGATCGCGCTCGTCGTGCTGCTCGCCGGCCTGTCCGCCGCGAGCGGGCTCGACAAGGGCGTGCGGCGGCTGTCCGAGCTGAACCTGATGATCGCGTTCCTGCTGCTCGCGTTCGTCGTGGTGGCCGGCCCGACCGCGTTCCTGCTCGGCGCGTTCGCCGACAACGTCGGCCAGTACCTGTCGAACCTCGTCGAGCTGTCGTTCCGCACCTACGCCTACGCGCCGCCGCGCGAGGCCGGCTGGTTCGGCGGCTGGACCATCCTGTACTGGGCATGGTGGGTGTCGTGGTCGCCGTTCGTGGGCATGTTCATCGCGCGCATCTCGCGCGGCCGCACCATTCGTCAGTTCGTGGTCGGCGTGCTGCTCGTGCCCACCGCGTTCAATCTCGTCTGGATGACCGTGTTCGGCAACAGCGCGATCTGGCTCGACACGCACGTGGCCGCCGGCGCGCTCGCGCAGACGGCCGGCTCGGTCGACGCGCTGCTGTTCCGTTTCTTCGAGTACCTGCCCTTGTCGCAGTGGCTGTCGATCGTCGCGATCCTGCTGATCGCGGTGTTTTTCGTGACCTCGGCCGATTCCGGCGCGTTCGTGATCGACGCGATCGCCACGCGCGGCGCCACGCATTCGCCCGTCTGGCAGCGGCTGTTCTGGGCCGCGCTGCTCGGCGTCACGGCGGCGGTGCTGCTGGTCGCGGGCGGGTTGAAGGCGTTGCAGGCGATGACGCTGATCGCCGCGCTGCCGGTCGCGCTGATCATGCTGGCGCTCTGCTATGGGCTGTGGCGCGGCCTGATGGCCGACCATGCGCACTATTCGCAGGACATGGCGCCCGCCACGAACTTCTGGACCGGCCAGCACTGGCGTCACCGGCTGTCGCACATCCTGCGGCAGACCACCGAGACGGAAGCGCGGCAGTTCATCGCCGAGATCGTGCTGCCGGCCCTGCGCAAGGTGGCGGACGAACTGCGCGCGCGCGGCGTCGATGCGAGCGTGCAGCGCGACGACGACAACACGGTGCGCCTCACCGTGCCGACGCCCGACCAGCGCGACTTCGTGTACGGCGCGCGGGTCGCGCACAAGTCCGCGCCCGCGTTCCTGGTGCGCGAGGCGGCCGAGCCGGAAGCGCGGCGCGCGCACATCCACGAGGTCGTCACGTTCTTCGAAGACGGCCGGCTCGGCTACGACATCGAGTACCTGCACGGCGACGAGGTGATCGCCGACGTGCTGCGCCAGTACGAGCGCTACGTGTCGCTCGCCGCCGACCGGCGCACCCATCTGCTGAACCGCGCGCCCGGCCACGCCGGCGCGGACGGCCAGCCTTGACATGGCCGGGCGCGGCCGCATCGCCGGCCGCGCCCGCCTGTCATGCGTCGGCGCGTCGGCGCGTCGGCGCGTCAATCCCCGCGATACACCGCATCGCGCACTTCGAGCGTCAACGGTCCCGACATTCCTTCATAAGCGGTATTGGTCAGCAGCACCACGGTCAGCTCTTGCGCGGGATCGATGAACCAGCTCTGGCCATACACCCCGCCCCATTGCACCGTGCCCGCGCTCTGCGGCGAATCGGCGAGCGCCGGATCGGACAGCACCGCCCCTGCATAGCCGAAGCCCCAGCCGGGCCCGCGCGTGTCCGCGCCGGGCGCGTGATCGGTGCGCGCCGCCTCGATCAGCGTGGCGGGCAGGAAGCCGTCGCCGCCCGTGCGCAACGCGTCGAGCAGACCCAGCACGGCATCGGCCGTGCCATACATGCCCGCGCCGCCCGACGGAAACGCGGACGGCTCGAACACGCGCGACGGCGCGAAGCGCACCGCGACGCCATGCCCTTCCGGCAGCGGCACGTCCTGGTTCTCGGTCATCGCGACCGGCTCCGGCTCGGCGTTCGCGTAGGCGGCCGCGAAACGCGGCGCGAAGTCGGCCGGCGCGACGAAGCCGATATCGGCCAGGCCGAGCGGCGCGCCGACCAGCCGCTCGATCGCCTGCGGCAACGCGACGCCCGTCGCGCGTTCGAGCACCGCGCCCAGCACGTCGAGCGCCAGCGAATAGCACCAGCCCTCTCCGGGCGCGAACGCGAGCGGCGCGGCGGCGAGCCGGCGCAGGTTCTCGGCGAGATCGACGTCCGCGAGATCGAGCCCGTCGGACACGCCGAGCCGATGGTACGGCCCGTCATGCGCTTCGAGCAGGCCATAGCTGAGACCGGCCGTGTGCGTGAGCAGCTGGTGCACCGTCAGCGTCGGCGCGCGACCGTCGGGCAAAGTCGGCGCGAAGCCGGGCAGCCAGCGCGTCACGGGATCGTCGAGCGTCAGCACCCGTTCGGCGGCGAGCCGCAGCACCGCGGCCACCACGAAGGGCTTGGTGACCGAGGCGAGACGGAACAGCGTGTCCTCGCGCATCGGCCGCCCGGTCTCGCGTTCCGCGTGCCCATGCGCACGGCGATACACCACCTCGCCTTGTCGCGCGACGATCGCGACCGCGCCCACGATGCGACGCTCGCGCAGCGCAGTCTCGAATATACGGTCCAGACGGCCGGCCAATGCGGCCGGATCAAACTCGGTTGCCATCGTGTTGCCCTCGGGGTCGGAAACCGGTGATTCTAGACAGGTCCGCGCGATCGCGTACAACCCTGCGTGACGTGGGGCCATCTTGGGATGGTCCGCACGCGGCATGTCGCCGGTATTGCGTCGGAATCGCTGTGATACTGTCGCGACGTGTTCCGTTTCCTCGCTTCGCCATGACCTCCGCCCTCGCCTCAACCACCCAATCCGCCACCGACCTGATCGCGCTCGGCGCCCTCGCGCTGCTGTACCTGTTCGGGCTCGGCTGCGCGCTGTACCAGGCCTGCGCGCGTCCGCGCGGACGGCTCTACTGGCTCGCCTGCATCGCGCTGATCGTCGCGGGCAGCGGCCTGATGGCGTTCGCCCCGCCGGCGTCGCCGGATTCGGGCGAGATGCCGCCCGGCTTCGGGCTCGGCGTGCTGATCGTGTTCGCCGGCATCGCGGCCACGAGCGCCGGCTGCGCGTGGCGGGCGATCAGCCGGCTGCGCCGCCCGCGCGGCTGACGCGCGACCGCGCGCTGTACAGGTTTTACGCGCGCCGCTGTGCATGGGATCGGCGGCGCGCGCGCCCTACCATGAGCGGGTCGTCTTCTTTCCGATTCCCCGCGAACCTGCCATGAGCCTGCATCGATCCCCGTCCCGCCTGACCATTCCCGCCATCGCCGCGCTCAAGGGCGCCCGCAAGATCGTGTCGCTGACCGCCTATTCGAAGCCCGTCGCGGAACTGATCGATCCGTTCGTCGACGTGATCCTCGTCGGCGATTCGACCGCGATGGTCGCGTACGGCCGCCCGACCACGCTCGACATCACGCTCGCGCAGATGAGCGCGCATGCGCGCGCGGTGGTCGACGCCACCCGGCAGGCCTGCGTGGTGGTCGACCTGCCGTTCGCCACCTACCAGGAATCGCCGCAGCAGGCGTACCGCCACGCCGCGCAGTTGATCGCCGGCTCGGGCGCCTCGGCCGTCAAGCTCGAAGGCGGCAGCGCGCTCGCGCCCACCGTGCGCTTCCTCGTCGAGCGCGGCATCCCGGTGATGTCCCATCTCGGCCTGATGCCGCAGTATCTGCACGCGCTGGGCGGCTTCAAGGCGCAGGGCTTCGGCGACGCGGCCGCGGAACGGCTCCGCGCCGATGCGCGCGCGCACGACGACGCCGGCGCGTTCGCGCTGGTGCTGGAAGGCATCGCGGAGCCGGTCGCGCGCGCGATCACGCTCGAATCGCGCGCACCGACGATCGGCATCGGCGCGTCGCCCGCGTGCGACGGTCAGGTGCTGGTCACGGAAGACATCCTGCGCCTGAGCGGCGACGCGCCGCCGCGCTTCGCGAAACAGTACGCGGACGTGGCGGCGCTGATCCGCGATGCCGCAGCCGCGTTCGCCGATGAGGTGCGAGGCGGCGCGTTCCCCGAGTTGCGTCACTGCTTCGGCGTGCGCCCCACGACGGAATGACGCTCAGCGCGCCGCGCGCGCCTGCGTGCGCACGGCCGAGGCCAACGCGCGGATCGCCCCGCCGATGTCGCTCGACCAATCGACGGTGTAGGACAGCCGCAGGCAATGGCGAAACGCGCCGTCCGTGCCGAACACCTCGCCCGGGGCAATCACGATCCGTTGCGCGAGCAACGTGTCGCAGACCCGCCCCATGTCGATGCCGGCATCGCGCGCGGGCAGCCAGAACGCCGCGCCGCCGCGCGGCGGCGTGATCTCGAACAGGTCCGCCGCCTCGGCGCGCAGCAGCGCGTGCATGCGCGTCATCCGGTCGGCGAGCGCATGACGCAGCCGGCCCGCGTGATGCGCGAGCTTGCCCGTCTCGATGAGCCGCGCGAGCGCGCGCTCGCGCAGCGGCGCGCTGCGGAACGCGCGCGCGAGCCACGCGCCGTCGAGCCTGCGCGCGGTGTCGCCCCGGCTCAGCAAATACCCATGCGGGGCCTCGCCGCCGACCAGCTTGTCGAATCCGGAATACACGATCAGGCGCTCCGGGTCCGCATGGTCGCGATAGCGCGACGGCGCCGCGCCGAAATAAAGATCGCCGTAGCGGTCGTTCTCGAACAGCCAGACGCCGCGGCGCGCCAGCAGCGCGGCCAGCGCCGCCTGTTCGTCCGCGCCCGGCGCGGTGCCGCCCGGCACGCCGACGCCCGACGACAGCAACGCGCAACGGATCGGCTCGCGCGCGAGCAACGCGGCCGCCGCGTCGACATCGAGCGCGCCGCGCCCACGCACCGGCAACGGCACGATGCGCATCCCGCGCGCCTGCAATACGCGCACGAGCGCCCACGAACACGGCATCTCGACCAGCGCGGCACAACCGCCCAGGCCGAGCACATCGAGCGCCGTATCGAGCGCACCGCGCCAGTCGGGTGCGATATGCACGTCGGCCGCGCGCCAGCCGGCCGGCGCATCCGCATGACGCCGCGCGAGCGCCTCACGCAGCGCCTGCGCGCCGAACGGCTCGGGAAACGGCGGCTGCCGGCGCGCATCCTCGCGCGCGAGGATGCGCTCGGCCGCCCGCAGCGGATGATCGAGCGACAGCAGCAGCGCAGGGGCGTCGCTCGACAGCGCGAGCATGCCCGGCCGCCGCGCGTTCACGTAGATGGCGTCGAGGCGATTCTCGCCGCGCCACGCCGGTTGCAGCCGCCCGGCGGCCGGAAAGTAGCCCGAGCGCGGCACGGCCACCACCTTGCCCTCGCGTTCGAGCAGTGCGTACGCATACTGGATCGTCGGCACGGAGACCTGCAATTCGTCGGCAAGCCGGCGCAGCGACGGCAGCCGCCGCCGTGCATCGGCATCCGCGTCGAGCAGCGCGTGCAGGTGGCGGTATGCGGCCTGATAGGCGAATTGCGGCGGCGGGTCGGTGCGTGCGGTCATTCGGCCGGCCACTTCATCTCGCCCTTCACCACCTTCGCGCCCAGTTCCAGCGCCTCGACGTCGCCGAGGTTCGGATAGCGTCGCCGCATCGCCTCGATCAACTCCGCCGCGCTCCGCGTGCGCGCGGCTTCCTGGTCGAACGCGCGCACGTAGTCGCGGGTAAAGGCGACGGCGGCGAGCGTGTGCGGCTCGCTGCCGTCGGGATTCGGCAGGAAATGCCCGGGCACCACCAGCGTCGGCCTCAGCGCGGCGATCCGCGCCAGTTGCCGGAGCCACGCGCGGCGCGCCTGCGGCGTCGGCGTGTCGGCCATCCACACGTGCAGGTTCGCGGCGATCGGCACGCCGCCCACCACCGCGCGCAAGGCGGGAATCCACAGCACCGTGCGCCCGGCGCTCGGGCCGCGCAGCCCGATGATCTTCAGCCTGCGGCCTTCGAGCGTCAGCGTGTCGCCGTGGAGCGGCGCGGGCACGACGAGCGTGCGCGGCGCGTTGTCCTTCAGGATCGGCCCCCAGTACGCGAGCTTGCCGTCCTTGTGCGCGCGGATGCCGGCCACCGTCTGCGGCGTCGCGACGACTATCGCGTCCGGAAACGCGGCGGTCACGGTATCGAGGCCGAAGTAGTAGTCGGGATCCTGATGGCTGATGTAGATCGTCTTGAGCGTCTTGCCGCTCGCCTTCAAGCGATCGACGAGCGCCTCCGCGTCGTTGCGCTGGAACTGCGCGTCGATCAGCAGCACCTCGCGGCGGCCTTCAACGATCGATGCGGACACCGGAAACGCGCTTTTCGCGCCCGGGTTGTAGACCGCGATCCTGAACGGCGCGGCGTCCGCCGCGCGCGCGGGCACGCCGGCGGCCAGCGCCGCCGCCGCGAGGCAGGCCGCGGCCAGTGAGCGGATGGACATCGTCGGTCTCCTGCATGCGTTGGATTTGCCGCCAAGCCTAGCGGTTTGCGGTCGGGTTGGAAAGCTCGGCGCGAGCGCGCTACACTCCCGCATCCCCATGCCTCCATCGCCTCCCGGGCCGCGCCATGACCATCCAAGCCGTGCTGTTCGATTTCGACCTGACGCTCGCGGATTCCTCCACCGCGGTAACCGAATGCACCCGCCATGCGCTCACGCAGCTGGGCATCCACGATGTCAGCGACGCTCGCATCTTCGCCGCGATCGGGCTGCCGCTGCCCGACACCTACCGGATGCTGGCCGACGACGACGATCCCGAGCGCGCGCAGTTGTTCGCGCGGCGCTTCGTCGAACGCGCCGACGAGGTGATGGTGGCGATGACGCGCTTCTATCCCGACGTGCCCGCGCTGTTTGCCCGCCTGCGCGCGCTCGGCGTCGAGATCGGGATCGTTTCCAGCAAGTTCCGTCACCGCATCGAGGCGATTCTGGACGCCGCCGGGCTGCGCGATTCGGTGGGCCTGATCATCGGCCACGAAGACGTATTGCGCCACAAGCCGAATCCCGACGCCCTGCTGCTCGCGCTCGCGCGTCTCGCGGTGCCCGCGCCAAACGCCGTATACGTCGGCGATCACGAGGTCGACGCCCGCGCCGCGCACGCCGCCGGCATGCGTTTCATCGGCGCGGTGACCGGCACCACGTCGCAGGCCGAATGGCGCGCGCGCGGCCATCAGGCGGTCGGCAGCGACATCGGGGAAGTGGCCGCGCTCATCGCGGGCTGACCCGGCTTTCTCCCTCCGGGCGCCCACGCGGCCCGGTCGCGCCCAAAAAACCGGCAGGCGCGCCGGCGCGACCCGTTATCATGTGCGCAATGCAGATTCCGCCCGACTCCGGGCGACCGGTTGGAGAACACATGGCCTTACCCCAGGAAAGCGTCAACATGGCGCTGTTTTGCGACTTCGAGAACATCGCGCTCGGCGTGCGCGACACGAAGTTCGAGAAATTCGACATCAAGCCCGTGCTGGAACGGCTGCTGCTCAAGGGCAGCATCGTCGTGAAGAAGGCCTATTGCGACTGGGATCGCTACAAGACCTTCAAAGCCTCGATGCATGAAGCGAGCTTCGAGCTGATCGAGATCCCGCACGTGCGCCAGTCCGGCAAGAACTCGGCCGACATCCGCCTCGTCGTCGACGCGCTCGACCTGTGCTACACGAAGTCGCACGTCGATACCTTCGTCATCATCAGCGGCGACTCCGATTTCTCGCCGCTCGTCTCGAAGCTGCGCGAGAACGCCAAGCGCGTGATCGGCGTGGGCGTGAAGAATTCGACCTCGGACCTGCTCGTCGCGAACTGCGACGAATTCATTTTCTACGACGACCTCGCGCGCGAGCAGCAGCGCGCGAACGCCAAGCAGGAAGCGCGCACGACCGCCAAGCGCACCAACGACGACGACAAGCAGCGCAAGCACGACGGCGATGCGCGCAAGGCGGAGGCGATCTCGATCGCGGTCGAGACCTTCGAGGCGCTCGCGTCGGAGCGCGGCGAGAGCGGCAAGATCTGGGCGTCGGTGCTCAAGAGCGCGATCAAGCGCCGCAAGCCCGGCTTCAACGAGAGCTATTACGGCTTCCGGGCGTTCGGCAACCTGCTCGAGGAAGCGCAGGCGCGCGGCCTGCTGGAGATCGGCCGCGACGACAAGTCGGGCACCTTCGTGTTCCGCTCGCTGCAAACCGCCGCGGCCCCGGCCGACGCCTCGAAGCCGGCCGAGGGCGCCGCGCCGGCGCAGCCGGCCGGCGGCTCGGGCAGGAAGGGCCACCGCAAGGGCCAGGGCAAGCACAAGCCCGCTCCCGAGCAGAGCGCGCCGCTCGTGACCGAGGCGCCCGCCGCGCCCGTCGAGATCGAGACGCGCCGCGTGGAAGCCGGCGACGCACAAGCGGACGCGCCGCTCGCCGTCGATGCGCCGGCCCCCGCCAAGAAAGCCCCGCGGACGCGCAAGACCGCCGCGAAGAAGACCAAGGCCGCCGCGCCCCGCGCGACCGACGCCGAGGCGAGCGCCGAACCCGCGCCGCCCGCCGCCCCCACGGCCCAGCCCGCGCCGGAAGGCGCGCCCGCCAAGGCCCCGCGCAAGACCGCGCCGCGCGCGCGGCGACCGCGCAAGGCCGCGGAGACCCCGGCCGGCGACGCCTGACTCCGCGGGCGCGCGCGGAGCCATCCGCGCGCGCCCGGGATTTCCCTACGGGGCGGCTTCATATTTCTTACATCGGTCATGCGTATTTTTACGTCTTTCCAACAGGAACGACCATGCATCGACCTACCCCACGAAGCACCGCCGCCTTCCTCGTCGCCCTTTCGGGCGCGATCCTGCTGTACGCGTGTACGAGCGACATCGACACGCCGCCCCCCGACGCGGCGAGCGCCGCCACCCATGTCCAGGCCGCCTGGGTCGAGATCGGCGACGGCAACCAGGCGATCGCGCGCGCCGTCACGTCCTATCGCCCGACCGACGCCTCGGCCCCGATCTGCCCGCAGCTGACGCGCGACGGCCAGGTCTCGCGCATGAGCCTGCGGGTCGGCGCGGGCACCGTGCCGCTGCGCACGACCGCGAGCGACCCCGCCGATTCGAAGCCGTCGGCGTTCCCGGTCGCGGTCTGCGAGGCGACGCTGCCCGCGGGCGCGCAACAGGTGAGCGTGGCCGGCCGCACGCTGCCGCTGCCGAAGGCGCAGCCGCAGCGGATCGCGATCATCGCGGACACCGGCTGCCGGATGAAGAAGGCCGACAACGCGTTCCAGGCCTGCAACGACAGCGGCGTCTGGCCGCTCGCGACGATCGCGGCGAGCGTCGCGAATCTCGCCCCCGATCTCGTCATGCACATCGGCGACTATCACTACCGCGAGAACGCCTGCCCGTCCGACATCGCCGGCTGCAAGGACAGCCCGTGGGGCTACGGCTGGGATGCCTGGCAGGCCGACCTGTTCAAGCCGGCCGCGCCGCTGCTCGCGAAAGCGCCGTGGGTCGTGGTGCGCGGCAACCACGAGGAATGCGCGCGCGCGGGCCAGGGCTGGTTCCGCTTCCTCGATCCGCGCCCCTATGCCGCCGCGCGCTCGTGCGACGATCCCGCCAACGACGCCGGCGCGAACTACTCCGACCCGTACGCGGTGCAGTTGGGCGGCGGTTCGCAGGTGATCGTGTTCGACACCGCGAAGGTGGGCCGCGCCGCGCTGAAGACGAGCGATCCGCAATTCCAGATCTACCAGAAGCAGTTCCAGGCCGTCGCCAGGCTCGCGGGCCAGGCCGGCATGACCACGACGATCTTCACGAACCACCATCCGATCCTCGCGTTCGCGCCGATCGCGGGCAGCACGCCCGCGCCGGGCAACCTCGCCCTGCAGTCGGTGATGTCGAGCCTCAACGCGCAGGCCTACTACCCGCCCGGCGTGCAGGTCGCGCTGCATGGCCACGTGCATGATTTCCAGGCGATCAACTTCTCGTCCGGGCATCCGGCGACGATCGTGTCCGGCAACGGCGGCGACAACCTCGACGTCGCGCTGCCCGACCCGTTCCCGGCCAATCTCACGCCCGCGCCGGGCGCGGTGATCGAGCGGCTGTCGCACAACAACAGCTTCGGGTTCCTGATGATGGAGCGGCGCGCCGCGCCGGCCAACAGCTGGACCTTCAAGGCCTACACGGCGGCGGGCAAGCTGCTCGCGACCTGCGACCAGTCCGGCACGACGCTCGCGTGCGACAAGACCGGCTTCGTCGCGCCATGAGCGCGCGTCTCGCCCCGGCAGCGCGCACGCTCGTCGCGCTCGCGCTGCTGGCGGCGGGCGCGACCGCGCTCGCCGCCAAGGACGCGACCACGGTGCTGCTGCCGGGCGCGCCCCCGCAGCGCGTGCTCGACGTGATCGGGCACGGCACGCCGCAAGTGCCGGCGAAGATCGACGCGACCGCCGCCGTGTTCCGTCCCGATCCCGCACTGGTCGCGCTCGGCCGGCGGGTGTTCTTCGATCCGCGCCTGTCGGAGCCGCGCGGCATGTCGTGCGCGGGCTGCCACGACCCGGCCCGCGCGTTCGCGCCGACGCTGTCGGCGGCCGCGCTGGCGGGCCCCGGCGTGCCCGAAGGCAGCCGCCCCGGCCGCTTCAGCGCGCGCAACGCGCCGTCGCTGCTGTACGTGCGCTACGTGCCGCGCCGCCATTTCTACCAGGACGACGACGCCCCCGCGCCCGCGCCGTTCGGCGGCCTGTTCAGCGACGGCCGCGCGGATACGCTCGCCGAGCAGGCGCGCGGCCCGCTTTTCGATCCGAACGAGATGAACAACGCATCGCCCGCCGCGCTGCTGCGCAAGGTCGAGGCCACCGAATTGGCGCCCGCGCTGGCGGCGCGCTTCGGCCCGGCCGTGCGTCGCGATCCGGAACGCATGACGCGCGCGCTCGGCGAGGCCTTGCAGGCCTACCTGCAGAGCGACGAGATGGCGCCCTTCACGTCGCGCTTCGACGCCTACCTGACGCGGCGCGCGCCGCTGTCGGCGGCCGAGCTGCGCGGGCTCGCGTTGTTCAAGAATCCGGACAAGGGCAATTGCATGAGCTGTCATGCGCTGTCGGACACGTCGAGCCGGCCGGCGCGCTCGCTGTTCACCGACTTCGGCTACGACGCGATCGCCGTGCCGCGCAACCGCGCGCTGCCGGCGAACCGCGACCCGCGCCATTTCGACAACGGGCTGTGCGACACGGCCGCGCGCCTGCGCTGGCCCGACCCGACACAATGGTGCGGCTACCTGCGCACGCCGGGCCTGCGCAACGTCGCGGTGCGGCAGACCTTCATGCACAACGGCGTGTTCGACACGCTGCGCGACGCGGTCGCGTTCTACAACACGCGCTCGACCGACCCCGCCCGCTGGTATCACGGCAAGCCAGGCTTCGACGACGTCCCCGCGGCCTATCGCGGCAACATCAACGTCAACTCGACGCCGATGAACCGCCGGCCCGGCACGCCGCCCGCGTTGACGGAGACGGATGTCGACGACCTCGTCGCGTTCCTGCGCACGCTGACGGATGCACGCTATGTCGACCTGATGCCGAAGGCCGGCGCCGCGAAATAGGCGCGGCGCGCTACACGACGTCGGCGACCGGCGCCGCCGTGACGAACGGCGGCGCCGGCGCGGCGGCCGCATTCAGATACGCGAGCAAGGCGCGCTGCAAGTGCTGCGTCAGCGCCGCGTAATCGATCGCATCGCCGGCGCCCGCGCCCGCGAATTGGCGGACATGCGCGTGGGCGATCATGCCGTAGGCGATGGTCTGGCAGGTGCGCGCCACCTCCATCGACGCGCCGCCGCGCAGGTCGGCCGCCGCGTCGAGCAGTTGCGCCCACTCCCGCACGAAACGGTCATACATGCTTGCGTAGGCGCGCGCGTCGGACAGCCTGCGTTCGAGAAAGTAATGCGCGGCCCACTGCGCGGGCTGGTCCCGGTGCGCATCGAGCAAGCCGGCCACGACGGCCGGAACCACGGCGTCGAGCGGCAGGCCGGCCAACGGCATCCGGAGCGCATGCAAGGTCGTCAGCACGCGCTTGGAACGCAGGTGCAGGCAGACGCGCGCCAGATCCTCCTTGCTCGCGAAGTACTCGTAGAAACTGCCGAGCCCCGTGCCGGCCAGCCCGACGATCTCGCGAATCGTGATCGCGTCGTATTCGCGTTCGGTCAAAAGCCGAACAAAGGCCTCCTGCAAGGCCAGCGAGGTCTGCCGCGCGCGCGATTGCCGCGGCCGCCTGCGCGAGCTGTCGCGCGTTTCGGGAATCTGTCGCTGCATGATCGGAAATCCGGACACGTTGTGAATACACCCGTCCTAGAATCTATTTTGGCGATTCTCGGCCGTGGCCACGCACGAAACGCCTAACTAAAACATTCAAAGGAGAGACACGTGAGCGACATCCAGGTATTGGCGCGACAAATCTTCGCGAGCCAGCCTTTCAGTCAGCACATCGGCGCTCAGCTGACCGATGCGACCAGCGACAGCGCGGAACTGACCGTCACCATCGAAGACCATCTCAAGCAGCAGCACGGCTTCGTGCATGGCGGCGTGCTCAGCTATCTCGCGGACAACGCGATCACCTTCGCGGGCGGCATCGCGCTGAACGGCGACGCGCTGACCGCCGAATTCAAGATCAACTACCTGCGCCCGGCGGTCGGCACCCACCTGATCGCGCGTGCCAAGGCGCGCAGCATCGGCAAGCGGCAAGCGGTCTGCCAATGCGAAGTATATGCGGTGAAGGACGGCGAGGAAAAACTGTGCGCGCTTGCACAGGGCACGGTGGTGCCGTCGGCCTGAGGGGCGGACGGGGGCGGCCGACCCGCGAACGCGGGCGGTGACAGAGACATGGAGTGAGACATGCAACACGAAGTGCAGGTCGAGACCCTGCGGACGCTGCAGGCGCTGCATGAGCGGCAGCGCGACCAGGACATGCTCGGCAAGGTGGTTCAGGTTCCGGTCGGCAAGTACACCGATCCGGAGATCCTCGCGAAGGAAATGCGCACGGTGTTCCGCGCGTATCCGCTGGTGGCGGGCCACGCATCCCGCGTGCGGAACCCCGGCGACTATCTGGTCAGCGACTGGGCGCGCTTTCCGTTCGTGGTGGTGCGCAACAAGAACGGCGAACTGCGCGCGTTCCTCAACACCTGCCGGCACCGCGGCGCGCGCCTCGTGGCCGGCACCGAGCCGTGCCTGAAAGCGTTCGTCTGCCCGTTCCACGGCTGGACCTACGATCTCGACGGCCGCTTGAAGGGCGTGACGAAATCCTACAACTTCCCCGACCTCGACCACGACGCGTTCAACCTCAAGGCGCTGCCCGTGGTCGAACGCGGCGGCCTCGTGTGGATCCATCCGACGCCGGGCGCGACGCTCGACCTCGACGCCTATCTCGGGCCGATCGGCGAGGATCTCGACCACTTCGGCCTCGGCGACCTGGTGTCGTTCCGCAAGACCCAGGTCGTCAAGCATGCGAACTGGAAGCTGCTGATCAAGACCTATCTCGAGGGCTACCACGTGCCCTACCTGCACCGGACCACGCTCGCGCAATCGTTCCGCAAGGGCGTGATCGCGCACTACGAGCATGGCCCGCACATCCGGCTCGCGGCGGCGCGCACCAACTTCCTCGACCTGCTGGACACCGATCCGCACGAACGCCGGATCCTCGACTTCGCCTCCGTGTACTACACGCTGTTCCCGAACACGTTCTTCATCCTGCATCCGGACTACGTGTCGATCAACGCGTTCTACCCCGAGGCGCCGGACCGCACCATCTGGACCCACGAGATGCTCTATCGCCCGTCGCAGTTCGAGGGCGAGGAAGGCCAGCGGGCGCTCGCGAAGCGCTTCACGTATACGAACGACGCGGTGTTCGACCTGGAGGACTTCGCGGTCGCCGAGGACGTGCAGCTCGGGCTCGCCAACGGCGCCAACGAGTACCATACGCTTGGCCTCGAGGAAGGCTTGCTGGCGATGTTCCAGCACAGCATCGACGCGGCGCTCGACGACCCGGCGGCGAGCTAGCCCGTGCCGCCTGCGGGGCCGCGACACGCGCGCCCCGCACCTTCGCCCCCGGTCTCCAGGAATTTCCGTGATGAACTACAACCTGAGCGACTTGCTGGCCCATCGCGCGTATCTCGCGCCGACGCACGAGGGCTTCGTCGGGCCGGACTACCGGTACAGCTATGCGGAGGTCGACCGCCGCTGCACGCGCTTCGCCGCGTGGCTGCGCGCGGCGGGCCTCGCGCCCGGCGACCGCATCGCCGTCTACGGCAAGAACTCGGCGGCGCTCGCGACCGCGATCTTCGGCGCATCGCGCGCCGATGCGATCGTGGTCGTCATGAACTGGCGCCTGCAGGTCGACGAACTCGCTTACATGCTCGACCACAGCGGCGCGCGGGCGCTGTTCTACGACGCCGCGTTCGCGCCGGCCGTCGAGGCGCTGCGCGCGCGCTGCGGCGGGCTCGACCTGCTGGTCTGCCATGGCGACGCGGCGCGCGACCCGCGCTTCGACGACCTCGTCGACGCCGCCGCGCCCGCGCTGCCGCCCTGCCCGCCCGCCACGCGGCGCGGCGACGACGCCGCGGTCATCATGTACACCTCGGGCACGACCGGCCGCCCCAAGGGGGCGATGCTCACCCACGACAATTTCCTCGCGGCAGCGCACGGCACCTCCAGCACGCTCGACTGGTTCGACAGCCACCGCTTCCTGCTCGTCGCGCCGATGTTCCACATCGGCGGGCTGATGCCGCTCACGACCAGCGTGCAGAAAGGCACGATGGTGTACTTCCTGCCCGATTTCGACCCGGCGGCCATCTGGCGCGTGATCGGCCGGGAGCGGATCACCACGATGATGCTGGTGCCCGCGATGCTGAGCGCGCTGCTCGCGGCGGCATCCCAGGTCGACGCCGATCCGTCGAGCCTCGTGCATATCGTGTGCGGCGCGTCGACCGTGCCGCGCGCGCTGATCGACGCGTGGGCCGCGCTCGGCGTCGGCATCCAGCAGGTGTACGGCCTGACCGAGGTGACGGGCGCGCTGACGTTCTGGAAAGCCGCGATGGACCCCGCCAAGGCCGATTCGCACGGCAAGGCGGCGTTCCTGAACCGCCTGCGCATCGTCGATCCGCACACCGGCGCGCCGCTGCCGGCCGGCGTATGCGGCGAGATCCAGTGCGCGGGCGCGGTGGTGTTCGCGGGCTACTGGAACGACCCCGGCGCGACCCGCGCCGCGCTGCGCGACGGCTGGCTCGCGACGGGCGACCTCGGCTATCTCGACGAGGCGGGCTTCCTGTATGTGATCGACCGCCTGAAGGACCTGATCATCAGCGGCGGCGAGAACATCTATCCGTCCGAGGTCGAGCGGGTGCTGCTCGCCGAGGACGGCGTCGCCGAGGCCGCGGTGGTCGGCGTCCCGGACGAAAAATGGGGCGAATCGCCGATCGCGTTCGTGGTGCGCCGGCCCGGCGCGACCGTCACGGGCGACGCGCTGCTCGACGCCTGCCGCGCGCGGCTCGCCCGCTTCAAATGCCCGAAGGCGGTGCGTTTCGTCGACGCGCTGCCCCGCAGCGGCGTGGGCAAGGTCGTCAAGACGACGCTGCGCGAACGGGCCCGCTCGGGGGCCGGCGACGACGATTGACGCACCTGTTGCACACCGCCCGAATACTGGATATATTAACAGTACTGTATTGATATCCAGTGGGGTGTGCGATGGAACACCTGGTCCGTATCGTCAATGAAACCGACCGTCAAATCCTCGTCTGGCTGCGCAGCCAGGTCGGCGACGAGCGCGTGCAGCGCGCCGCGGTGCAAATGGGGCGCGTTCGCAAGCCCTATCTGTCGGCGGTCTGCCGCTATCTCGGGGTATGGCCGCCGCAGGCGGTGCGCCGCCCCATGCCGCGCTCGCAGGTCGACCACACGGTGGGCGACCGCTACCTGTCGCTGATCCGGCAGCATCTCGCCGCCCAGACCGCCGGTCGCTGATCGGCGCGGCCGCGCCGGTCAGGCGGCTTCCCGCACCAGCCCGCCCAGCGTGTGAAACGCCGCGTCCAGCCGCGCATCGAACGGATACGGGCAACTCACGCGCATGCAGGCGTCGAAGCGGTCCGAATTCGAGAAGATCGCCCCCGGCGCGATCCGGATGCCGCGCGCGAGCGCCGCGTCGAACAACGCTTCGGAACGCACGTGCTCCGGCAGCGCCAGCCACAGCAGCAAGCCGCCCGGCGGCGCATTGAGCCGCGTGCCGTCCGGGAAATGCCGCGCGATCGCGTCGACCGTCTGCTCGCGCTGCGCGCGCAAGCGCTCGCGCAGCTGGCGCAGATGCCGGTCGAACGCCCCCGAGCCGATGAATTCGGCCACCACCGCCTGAGACAGCGCCTCGTTGTGGCGGCTTTGCGTGAAGTTCAGCATCCGTACGCGCGCGTGCCAGCGGCCCGCGGCCATCCAGCCGAGCCGCATGCCGGGCGCCAGCACCTTGTTGAACGACGGGCAGTAGATCACCCCGCCGTCGCGATCCCAGGCCTTGACGGGTCTTGCCCGGTCCGCGTCGTCGGCGAGTTCGCGATACGGGTCGTCCTCGATGATCGCCACGCCGTAGCGGGCGCCCAGCGCCACCAGTTCGGCCTTGCGCTCGTCGGGCATGATGCAGCCGAGCGGGTTCTGCAGGATCGGCACGACCACGATCGCCTTGATCGAATCGTAGGCGGCGAGCGCCACGTCGAGCGCTTCGAGCGAGATCCCGGTGGTCGGGCTGGTCGGAATCTCCAGCGCGCGCAGCCCATGGCTTTCAAGGATCTGCAACAGCCCGAAGAAAGCCGGCGATTCGATCACGACCATGTCGCCCGGTTTCGCGACCGCGCGCAGCGCGAGATTCACCGCATCGACGCTGCCGCTCGTCGCCAGCACCTCGTCGGGCGACACCGTCACGCCATACGACAGCGCGCGACGCGCGACCGCCTGCCGATATTCCGGCGCGCCGGCGTCCTGCCCCGGCTCCGTCAACAGCGTCGGCCGCTGTCGCAGCGCGCGGATCGCGAGCGACTGGAGCCGCTCGGCCGGATACAGCGCAGCGCCGGCCGTCGCGCCGCCGAGGTTCAGCGCGTCGGGCTGCTGGCGCGCCCGCTCGACCACGCGCGACACGCGTGCGTGCAGGCCGACGTAGTCCGCCGCGAGCGGCAGCGACGGCAGATCGGGTTCGTGCAGCGCCGCCAGCTTCGCGGCCGGCCGGCGCACGAAGTAGCCGGAGCGCGGCCGGGCGGTCAGCCAGCCACTGTCCTCGAGCCGCCGGAACACTTGCAGCGCGGTGGACAGGCTCACCTCGTGCTGGTCCATCAACGCGCGCACCGAGGGCATGCGGTCGCCGGGCGCGAGCGTGCCGGCTGCGATGATCCGGCGATAGTGCTCGGCCAGGCGTTCGTACAGGGGTTCGTCGGCGAGCGGCAGATACGCGCGGCGCGCGTCGTGATTCGGTTTCATCGGGGGATCGTGCCCATTTGGCTGACTGGGCGCCAGATACAGATCAACGGAATTCGGACGGTAACAGATACGCGCGGGCCGCGTCTGCTGCGCAACAGATTCACGACGGCTGGATCTGTTGTCCATGGGCGCGCTTTCTTAAGCTATCCGACAACGGCCGAACCCGGCCGCGAAGCGCGGCACATCCATGCCGCGCGCGAAACGATCTGGGATAGCGACATGTCCACCGAAGAACTCAGCTGTTGTTCCGGCGCGCGCCACGCGCGCCAACTCAAGCGCGGCAGCGTGCTGGTCGCGTTGCACGGCCGGCTGCGCGTCACCTGCCGCGATGCCGCGCTGCATTGGCTGTCGGGCGCCGCGCCCGCGCTCACGATCGTGCTCGACGAAGGCGAGGCCCATACGCTCACGGACGACGCCTATGTCGAATGGACCGCGGATAGCGGGCGGGCGGTGAGCGGCCTGGTCGACGCGCCGCCGCCGTGGTGGAGAAGCGCGCTCGCGGGCTGGATCGGCAAGCTTGGCCTGCCGCGCGCGCTGGGGACGGTTCCCGCCCGAGGCGCGCGCGACTCGTCGGGGTGAGGTAGCGCGCGCGCCTGGGCTCGCCCGGGTCGGGTCAGGCCGCACGAGACGGCCGCCGCCCGTACCCGGCCTGGATGAGGGCGATGCGCCCACTGCCGCCCACGCGAATGCGGCGCGCGCCGGAGCGCTCAACCCGGCCCCGAGCGCAAGGTATGTATCGCCGGCCTCGGCGAGGCCGCCGCACCATCATCGATGCGCGCGCAACGAAACCTCGCCATGCACGCTGCGCGACATCTCCGACCGGATTCGCCTCCACGCTCCCGCTCAATCCAGCTTCTTGACCATATGCGCTTCATCGTAAAAGCGCCCCGCGACCCGCATCGAGCGCGCCTCGATCCCGAACGTCACGAAGCCGAGCGATTCATACAGCGTCTTCGCCGCGACGTTTTCGGTATTCACGCACAGCTTGATCTGAACCACGCCCCAGTTGGCAGCCGCATGTTCGATCGCCGCGTCGACCAGACGACGCGCAAATCCCTGGCCGCGGTGCGCGGCATCGACGAACACGCCCCAGATCAGCGCCTGGTGACTAACCTGCACGAACGGCTCGCGCCGAACTCCGGTGATGCCGGCCAGGACGCCGTCGATCCACACGCCGACCACCGCCTGATTCGGGGTGGTTCGAATCCGCGCCGCGCACGCGTCGAGCGACGCGGCCGCTTCCTCCTCGCGAGTCGGCCATACGGCGGTCGGCGCGTTATCGATGGCCGCGAGGCGCAAGGTCTTGAACGCGGCGGCATCGGCCAGGTCCAGCAGGCGGAATTCGATCATGAGGCGGCATATCGAGCGTGGAGGAAAGGTCGATCCTAGCGGAACGCCGCGCATGACGTTGTTTCGTTTCGTCATGGTTGCCCGCCCGCTCGCCAACAAAAATTCCTCGCGGAATTCAGTGGCAGTCGTCTACCAACCCAGGGAGGCCTCTCGACCCACCCGATAGCGGCTATTCGAATGATCCGCGCGTTTAGCGGATTCAAAGACGCACCGCAACCGAGTTCCGACCGCGCCATGCCTGCCCCCGCGGCGGCCATCATTCTGCCGGCACGTCGACGTCGCCCTTGGCTGGCGGCCGTGGGCGCTCATCCTCCAGTACGCTCGCTTACTTCGAGCACGCCGCGTCAGGCGCCCATGCCGCTTTCACCTCGATGCGTCGACCATTGATCTGAATGTCTCGCCGTCGAGGCTCGACGAGCTGAAACGTTCCCTTCGCCAAGGCGGCGCGCATCGCGACGCAATCCGGCGCGATCGAAAATTGTCCGACAAGTTGCCAATCCCCATTGCCGGCCTGACCAAACACGTATCCGACGCTTCCGTTGTTCGGCACGAGCACAACGTCGGGTTGGCGCTCCCCGGTCAGGTTGACGAAATAAGCGTCGCACTTCTCTATGCGAAAGCGCAGGCAGACCGGAAGCGTTTCGTATTGCGTGCTCCGCGCCCAGTCCGTCGAGAGAAACGCCCCCGGAACCGATTGCCCGGGCGTACGCGACTCGATATTGCGAGCGAGCGCCGCGGCGTCCGGGCGGGTCGCGTTCCAACGACTTGAACCGGGTTGATTCGCAGCCCGCGCGCTCAGTTCGCGAATCGTTTCGGCATTCGATCCGCGCGTCTCCCCCCGCAGTCGCGCGAGCGCCTGCAGGCCATATCTTGCGGCGTCGTACCGAAGGAAGTCGTAGTCGAAATCCTCGGCGACGACCTTCCCGGCCAGAAGACGGTCCACCTGACTGGCCACCGACAGACGTGCGGGGTCGGCCAACGGCGTGAATACGGCCACGAGAACCGCCAGCGACACCCAGGCCGTGACCACGTTGACAGACCCGATCTTCGCCAGGTTGCCGGTGCGGGTGAGCGCGACCCATGCGTAGCCGATGGCGTAGAAGTAAGCGACGAATGCGCCCGAGCAGGCCAAAACGCGATGCGGCGTGAATCCATACTGCCTGATCCGCAACGCGAGGGCGTAGGTTGCGAGTATCACCAGGACGGGCAGCATCAGGCATGCAATTCTCATGCAGACCCGCAGAACGCGCGATATCTGGTCGGACTCCAGGCCGCTCTTCAAGGCGGCGTTGATGAACACGACCTGTAGCGCCGCCACGCCGAGCAGAATCCACGCACCGGACTTCGTGGCCCACAATAATCCAAGCCCCGTGAACGGCAGTGACGCGAGGAATCCGCCGACGAGGACGACGAGGACCAGGAGCAACCACGAGAGCAGCGACAGGATGAGCGTGCGCGAGCCCCGGATAATGTCCGGCCGCACATCGGTGACATGGAGGGCCGAGGCAAACGCCATCGCGATCACGGGAACGTTGAACCATGCTTCATGCAGGAGTTGCTGGAGGAAATCCAGTTTCAGCAGGAGGAAGAGCGCCGAGCCCAGCCAGAGCACGAGAAACAGCGCGCCTACGAACATCCCGGACAGCAACACCTGCAACACGAGTTTCCAACTGCACTCGAAGTACGACTCGTACGGAGCAAACCACGACCTTGCAGACTCCCCGGCGAGGACGAGGCAGTACGCAATAAACACCATCGCGCCGCTGTAGAAGGTCACGGCCATCGACGGCAGCGGAACCTCGGCGCGGCCCGATGGTTGTATCCCGGCAGCGTCGATGCCGACCGATCGCCACGCGTCGTGACAGCCAAGGATCGCCACGACCGCAGCAAGCAGGACCGTCCACATCGCGAGCCGAGCCCATCTCATCCGTTGCAGGCCCACGATCCATACCGGCGGGATGAATAGGCCGACGAGCAGCAGCGGAAAGAACAGAAGCGGAACGGTCGCGATGCCGCTGCGATGCGCTGCCGCGTTCAGAAGCAGATACAGCATTAATCCCTGGAAGAGGCCGATCAGGAGCCGCGGGACGAAAAGATCTTTTCCCGAAGGGGCCTGCAGTGTCCCCGGCTGATGATTTTGCATATTCTCTCGTACTCCCGATAATGTTTTCGCTTGCGTTCACACCGACCCGACGGTCGCAACCGGTGGGATTGTAGCGTCAACGCAAGCCTGCCACGAGGCGGCGCCGTTCCCGATACCCCGCGCGCGAACGCGATGGAGGAATTCGACGGCGCTGTCGGGGACCGTCGATCGATGCCCAAGCGTCCCGCCATCGATCGGCGCCGACGTCGTCGAAGGCATCCCTCCATCAAGGTCGTCAGGCATCGGGCCCGCGCGTATCGCGACGGGGAATACGCCTTCCTCACGATCCACGCCGCGTTCCCCTGCGTTCCGCGACGACGAACCATGAAAAAGCGCGGGCCCCGCAAGGAGCCCGCGCCGTCCACCCCAACCCGCCGGCCTGCCCGCGTCTACCCGCGCCGCGCCGCCAGACGCCGCACGACATCCACCAGCGCATCGACCTCATCGCAGGTGTTGTAGAACGCAAGCGACGGCCGCACCGTCGTCTCCAGCCCGAAACGGCGCAGGATCGGCTGGGCGCAGTGATGGCCGGAACGCACCGCGATGCCCTCCTCGTTCAGCGCCTGCCCGACCTCCTCGGTCGTATAGCCCTTCAAGACGAACGACAACACGCTCGCCTTGTCGCGCGCCGTCCCGACGAGCCGCACGCCCGGCACCGGCGCGAGCGCATGCGTCGCGTAGGCGAGCAGGTCGTGCTCGTAGCGGGCGATGTTCTCGATGCCGATCCGGCTCACGTAGTCGAGCGCTGCGCCGAGACCCACGGCATCCGCGATGTTGCCGGTGCCCGCCTCGAAACGGTTCGGCGGCGGCTGGAACACCGTGCGCTCGAACGTCACGTCCGCGATCATGTTGCCGCCGCCCTGCCAGGGCGGCATGTCGTCGAGGATCGCGCGCTTGCCGTACACCACGCCGATGCCGGTCGGGCCGTAGATCTTGTGCCCCGAGAACACGAAGAAGTCGGCATCGAGCGCCTGCACGTCGATGCGCATGTGCGAGATCGACTGCGCCCCGTCGACGAGCGCCTTCGCGCCCGCGCGATGCGCCAGCTCGACGATCTCCTTCACCGGCACGACCGTGCCGAGCGCATTCGACACCTGCGTGACCGACACGATCCGGGTGCGGTCGTTCAGCAGCTTCCGGTATTCGTCGAGCAGCACCTGCCCCGAATCGTCGACCGGAATCACGCGCAGCGTCGCGCCCTTCTCCGCGGCGAGTTGCTGCCACGGCACGATGTTCGCGTGATGCTCGAGATGCGACACGATGATCTCGTCGCCCGCGCCGACATGCTGCGCGCCCCAGCTCTTCGCAATCAGGTTGATCGCCTCGGTCGTGCCGCGCACGAACACGATCTCGTCCGACGACGCCGCGCCGATGAAACGCCGCGCCGTGTCGCGCGCCTGCTCGTAGGCATCCGTTGCGCGGCCCGCCAGCGCATGCGCGGCGCGGTGGATGTTCGAGTTCTCGTGCGCATAGAAATACGCGAGACGATCGATCACGGCCTGCGGCTTGTGCGTGGTGGCCGCGTTGTCGAACCAGACGAGCGGCCGGCCGTTCACGCGCTCCTGCAGGATCGGGAAGTCGCGACGCACCGCCTGCACGTCGAACGGCGGATGCGCGCCGCCCACCGCGCCGCGCGACCAGGGCGCGGCAGCTGCATCGTCGATGAAATAGCGCGACGCGCCATCGGTCGACGGCGCCCCGCCCGGCGCGCCCTTCGACAGCAACGCACGCAGCGCGTCGTCACCGGGCAGGCCGAACGTCTCCGGCGACACGGCGTCGTGCGACGGCACGACGAGATCCGGCGCTTCGCGCGGCCAGCCGTGCCGCGACGCGTCGACGAAGTAGTACGGCGACGCGGCCGCGGCCGGCTCCGGACGCGCGTCGCGCCCCGCAAGCCCGTCCGCCTGTGGCACGCCGAGCGCCGCGCCGCCGAGGCGCGGCTCCAGCGCAGGCGCGATCGACACCACGGTGTCGGGCAAGCCGTTCGCGGCGGCCGCATGCGGTGCGAGCGCCGGCGCGCGATTGCCGAGCGACAGCACGTGGGTGGGCGCGGCGGGGGCGAGATTCGCGCCCGCCACCTTGCCCTGCGGCAACGACAGCCCCGGCACGCCGGTCCCGGCGCCGCCCGGCCCGGCAAGCGGCGAGCCCGGCGGCACGGGATTGGACAGCGAGACCAGCGCGGGCGCGGCGGCCGGCAGCGCGGACGGCACGCCGCCCACGGCGCCACTGCCCGTCGCGATGTCGGGGGCGGCAGGCTGGCCGGGCAGCGCGGCGAGGAACTCCGTCGCCAGCCGCGCGAGCGTGGCCGGGTCGGGCAAGCCGGGCGGCACGGGCGGCGCCGGCAGGTCCGGCAGCGCCGACCCGGCGCGATCAGCGATAGGTGTCCGGATAGTCATGGTACTTGCCGATCTCCACGTCATCGAGGACCGCGAGCGCATCCGGTGAATGGACGGCCAGCGAGCAGTACAGCGAAATCAGATACGACGCGATCGCCTGGTTGTTGATCCCCATGAAGCGCACCGACAGGCCCGGGCCCTGCTCGCCCGCGACGCCGGGCTGGTACAGGCCGACCACGCCCTGACGCTTGTCGCCGACGCGCAGCAGCAGGATCTTGGTCTTGCCGTCCGCGACCGGCACCTTGTCGGACGGGATCAGCGGAATGCCGCGCCAGGTCAGGAACTGCGAACCGAACAGGCTGACGGTCGGCGGCGGCACGCCGCGCCGCGTGCATTCGCGGCCGAATGCGGCGATCGCGAGCGGATGCGTGAGGAAGAACGCCGGCTCCTTCCAGACCCGGCTCAGCAGTTCGTCGAGATCGTCGGGCGTCGGCGCGCCCGTCAGCGGGAACACGCGCTGCTCGTCCGTGACGTTCGCGAGCAGGCCGTAGTCGGGGTTGTTGATCAGTTGGCTTTCCTGCAGTTCCTTGATCGTCTCGATCGTGAGGCGCAGTTGCTCCTTGATCTGGTCGTGCGGGCTGCTGTAGAGATCGGAGATCCGCGTATGCACGTCGAGCACGGTGCTCACGGCGTTCAGGAAGTATTCGCGCGGCTGCTCCTCGTACGGCACGAAGGTGCGCGGCAGCACGCCCTCGTCCTCGCGCGCGGTGCACGCGGCCCGCACCGCCTCCGGATTCCGGACCTGGTTCAGCCGATAGATGCCCGCCTCGACCGGCACCCATTGCAACAGATGCGTGAGCCAGCGCGGCGTGATCGTGGAAAGCTGCGGGATGGTCTTGGTGGCATTGGCAAGTTGCCGTGCTGCGTTATCGCCGAGCGCTGTCTGGCCGCTCACTATCGTCGACATAGGTGGCTCCGGGGTCTATAGAAGAAAAACGGCAAAGCTTATGATGAAGTGGAATTATGAAGAGGATTGAATAAGACGCTCAACATGCTATAGCCATCAAATTAAACCGATTGATGGTCAAACATCGGCATTATTCAGATTTGATGACCCGGGGCCGCGTTCTTGCAGGCGCATCGCCGATCGATGACCCGGGCACCCTCGGGAATCGAGCATGCGAAGCCGCAGCCAGGGCGGAAATGCGCGGCAGGCCATGCCCGGCGGCATGGTGCGTTGGAAAATCCAGGAAGTTTTTCGGGGAGACGAAAGGCATCGCCAACTCAACAGCGGAATCATCAATCCAGCATCTCATTTCTTAAAATATTGCCAACAAACCATTCAATACGATTGATTGACAATAATCAGGCGCTCTCGATTGAATTCGATATTGATCAAATAATCGAAGCCGCTTGGACGAGCGCCATGACCGATCTCCGCCGTCTCTCCCTTTCGTGCCGCGCCCGTCCATCCGCCCTGCCCGCGACGATCGGCGCGGCCGTCAGCGCGCCGCCACGACCGAAGGCTCCTCCGGCTCGCCCACCGGCAACAGCCGCGCGAGCGGCACGCCGAACGCGCGCGCGAGCTTGTCCGCGGTCACGATCGAGGCGATCGCGGTGCCGCGCTCCAGCTCGCCGATATACGAGCGGTTGAGCCCGGCATGCTCGGCGAGCCGCTCCTGCGACCAGGCAAGCGCCTCGCGCTGCGCGCGAACCGCGCTGCCGAACCGGCGCACCAGCGCACTCATGACAGCGCCCCCGCCGTGCGGGCCGGTACAGATGCCGCGCCGTCGCGCGCCGCGTCGCTGCGCGACACGGCCTGCGTGACGTGGCTGCCGGGCGGCACGTCCTGCGTGATCCAGACGTTGCCGCCGATCACCGCGCCGCGTCCGATCGTCACGCGACCCAGGATCGTCGCGCCCGCGTAGATCACCACGTCGTCCTCGACGATCGGATGCCGCGCGAGCCCTTTCTCGAGATGGCCCGCCGCATCGCGCGGAAAACGCTTCGCGCCGAGCGTGACCGCCTGATAGACGCGCACCCGCTCGCCGATGATCGCGGTCTCGCCGATCACGACGCCCGTGCCGTGATCGATGAAGAAACCCGCGCCGATCCGCGCCCCCGGATGAATGTCGATCCCGGTTGCCGCATGCGCGTGCTCCGCCACGATCCGCGCGAGCAGCGGCAGTTCCAATCGATACAGTTCGTGTGCGAGCCGGTGATGGATCATCGCCAGCACGCCGGGATAACAGAGCAGCACCTCGTCGACGCTGCCGGCCGCCGGATCGCCGTGATAGGCGGCCAGCACGTCGCTGTCGAGCAGCGCGCGGATGCCGGGCAGGCGCGCCGCGAATACGCGCGCCGCATCGGCCGCGCGGGCGTCGAGCGCCGCCTCGTCGCCGCCGTCCGCCTGCTGGCGGTGCTTGTAGCGCAACTCGAGGCGCGCCTGCGCAAGCAGCGCGTGCAGCGCCTCGTCGAGCGCATGCCCCACATAAAGATTCTCGCTTTCCTGACGCAGATCGGGCGGCCCGAGGCGCATCGGGAACAACACGCCCTTCAGCGCGTCGACGATGCCGGCCAGCGCCTCGCGGGCCGGCAGATCCCGCCCGCCGGGCTCCAGCGAGCGCCGCTGTACTTCACGCCAGCGCTGGCGCACGGTTTGAAGCGATTGCACGATGTCATCGATGTCGAATACCGCCACGGCCACTGCCTCCCAGGTTCCAAATCGCGCGATCCGAATTTCAGTCTTGCCGCCACGGCAGCCCATGCCGCCGCCACCCGTTGATCGCGCCGCGGTGTCCGGCCTCGTCCAGTTCACCCTCGAAACCTTCGAGCACGTTGTAGACCTGCGTGAAGCCGGCTTTCGCGGCGGCCTCGGCGGCAAGCGCCGAGCGATTGCCGCTGCGGCACAACAGCAACACGACGGCTTCCCTGCCGGTCTTCGCCTCCAGCTCGCGCACGAAGCGCGGATTGCGCGTGAGGCTCGTGCCGGTCGCCCAGGCCACGTGCAGGCTGTCCGGCACCTGCCCGACGAAGGCCCGCTCCTCGGCGGTGCGCACGTCGACGAGCAGCGCCGCGCCCCGCGTGACCAGGCCCCACGCGTCGCTCGGCGCCACGCCGCCCGCGTACGAGAGGCCCGCCGCGGCGGCTACGTCGCGCGCCGCCTGCAGGATCGCGTCGAGCGGTCGTTCTTCGAGTGTGGTTGTCATCGTCATCTCCTTCGGGATTGCGCGCCGCGCGGGCGCGCCACATGGGATCGGGCCGGCGGCGTCCGCCGCCTATAGCCATCAGGCGCCCACTATGGAAGAGCCACGCCCCAAGCCGAACCAATTATTTTTCATTTCCTAAGAAGCCCGCCGCGCAGGCGATGGGTGGGGCCGGATCATGAACCTGCTTCGCCCAGCCAGGATCAATGCGGACAGCGCCCCGCGCGTCGCCCTTGCTGTGAATGTGTGACTTTTCTCTTCACGCGCAGCACGCTCATTGGAAATCCTCAAGCGAATTCACGACGCTTCGCACGGCGAATCTCAATATTATTCAACACTCGCGAGAGCAAGCCCATTCAATCGAAATCAAATACATTCCTGGCACAATGCATTTTATTTTTGTCACCTCAGAAGTAATCAAGCGGCTGCCCGGCCGATCAGGCACACCCTCAAATTTAAGCATTGGGATATAAGAATATGCCTAAAAACCAACCCTCCCCATCGACAAAAGCAGTTCCAGAACTGGGCAAAAAGCACAAAAATCACATTAAAAATCAAATCATTACATGCAATCCCAACCTTTTAAGCCGCACCACCCCCACCAACTCGATCCGATGGCAAAATCCACTACCAGAGCGCCATTCCGGCCGCCCTGAAAATGAAAAATCGGATTTACCCTATGGACACCGGACAGATTGATTACAGAATAACGAAACCTCAATATCACCCTCCAGCCAGCACACGCACACTCACCTGAAGCCGGTATATCGATTGCCACGCGCATGCCATCTGAATTCGTTCGCCTGACTGCCGCCTCGCCCCGCGCGGGCGCTGCCCGAATTTCCCCCGGACGGGATAAATCGACCTGGGCGTCGCCGGCGATGCAGGCCCTCCCGGGTTGGCCGCACGCGACCCCGCCGCCGTTCCATCTACAACACAAGAGGCAGCCGATGATCTCGAACCGCAAGTCGATCACGCTCGCGATCCTGGACGACCATGCCGCCGTCCAGCACGGCATCGAGCACTACCTGGCCGACAAGACCGACATCGATGTCCGCGGGAATTTCTCGCGCTCGCGCGATCTGCTGCGCTGGCTCGAATCCCATCAGGTCGACGTCGTGCTGCTCGACTACGTGCTCGGTCCCGACGAGATCGACGGCCTCAACCTGATCCGCCTCGTGCACACCCGCTTCCAGCGCTGCGAGATCCTCATGACATCGAGCATCGAGGTGCCCGCGACCGTCAACCTGATGATGCGGGCCGGCGCGAAAGGTTTCATCGGCAAGAGCCAGGATCTGCGCGAGCTTGCGCACGCGGTCCACGTGGTCGCGCGCGGCAAGACCTACCTGAGCATGGAACTGGCGAGCATCGTGCCGCCCGCCCGGGACGGCCGGGCGGGCCGCGAGGCGCCGACCGTGACGCTGACGTCGGCCAGTTCGCCCGCCCAGCTCGCCGAGACGCAGCTGAGCCCGCGCGAGCACGAGGTGCTGCGCTGCTGCCTGAACGGGATGACGGTGTCGGAAATCGCGATCAAGTTCTCGCGCAGCCGCAAGACGATCAGCGCGCAGAAGCAGTCGGCGTTCCGCAAGCTCGGCGTGCGCAACGATCTCGAGCTGTTCGCGTCGCGCAAGCCGTCGTGACGCGGCAGGCGGACGCGGGCGGCCGGGCGCCGCCCGCGGGTGAGACCCTCAGGGCTTCATCGAGCCCGTGCGCACGTAGCGCTCGTGCCACGACAGCGCCTCGCCGAGCAGGTGCGGCGTCTGCTTGCCGAAGCTCTCGCGGCTCGCGCGCTCGAAGTAGTCCGCCAGCATCGGCCGGAAGTCCGGGTGGGCGCAGTTCGCGATGATCGCGCGCGCGCGCTGCTTCGGTGACAGCCCCCGCAGGTCCGCGAGCCCCTGTTCGGTCACCACCACCGCCACGTCATGCTCGGTATGGTCGACGTGGCTCGCCATCGGCACGATCCGCGAGATCGCGCCGCCCTTCGCCGTGCTCGCCGACATGAAGCACGACAGGTAGCCGTTGCGCGCGAAGTCGCCGGAACCGCCGATGCCGTTCTGGATCTTCGTGCCCATCACGTGGGTCGAGTTCACGTTGCCGTAGATGTCGGCCTCGATCATCCCGTTCATCGCGATGCAGCCCAGCCGGCGCACCAACTCTGGATGGTTGCTGATCTCCTGCGGACGCAGCACGATCTTGTCGCGGAAACGGTCGATCTCGTCCGCGAAACGCTTGACCGCGTCGGGGCTCAGCGACAGCGCGGTCGCCGACGCGAAGCTCAGCGTGCCGTTCTCGAGCAGGTCGAGCATGCCGTCCTGGATCACCTCGGTGAAAGCCGTCAGGCCCTTGAAGCCGCCCGCGCCCAACTCGGCCAGCACCGCGTTGGTGATGTTGCCCACTCCCGACTGCAGCGGCAGCAGGTCGGCCGGCAGCCGGCCGCGCGCGATCTCGTGGCGCAGGAAGTCGAGCAGGTGCCCGGCGATCTGCTTCGAGGTCGCGTCGGGCGCCGAAAACGCATTGCTGCGGTCCGGCGCGTCGGTCTCGACGATCGCGATGATCTTCTCCGGCGCGCAGCGCAGATACGGCTCGCCGATCCGGTCGCCGCTCTTCACGAGCGGAATCGGCACCCGGTTCGGCGGCAGCGCCGTGCCGTAATAGATGTCGTGCATGCCGTCGAGCCCGAGCGGCTGGCGCGTGTTCACCTCGAGGATCACGCGCTGCGCCCGATCGAGCCAGGTCTTGTTGTTGCCGACCGACGCCGACGGAATCAGCAGGCCGTCCTCGCGGATCCCCGCCACCTCCACCACCGCCACGTCCAGCTCGCCGAACAGGCCGAACCACGCGTATTGCGCGACATGGCTCAGGTGGATGTCCTGGTAGTCGAGTTCGCCGGCATTGATCTTGTCCCGCAGGGTCGGATCAGATTGATACGGCAGCCGCATCGAGATACCGTCCGCCCGGGCCAGCGCGCCGTCGAGTTCCGGCGCCGTCGACGCCCCGGTCAGCACGTTGATCCGGAAAGCCTCGCCGCGCGCGTGGGCGGCGCCGATGCGGGCCGCCAGCGCGGCCGGCACCGCCTTCGGGTAACCGGAGCCGGTGAAGCCGCTCATCGCGACGGTCATGCCGGGGGCGATCAACGCCGCGGCTTCGTCCGCGGTGCGGACCAGGGAACGCAGATGGGGAGCGAGGATGCGAGAGGTTGGCATGGCTGGTTGTCGAACGGTTGTCTTGGTATCAATCACGACGAAGTTGCCGCAGCGGGGTGTCTCGGGCGCGGCGCACTGCCCTCGCGGCCGGTCCGGTTCGGGGCCGGCCGCGAGGCACGGCCGGAGTATCGCAGAGCGGCTGCCCGGCATAGGATTGCCCCGCTGCAAAACTCCCTTGCCGGATTTGCCGGGTATCGGCGGGCCCGTCCGTCGGACGCGACTCACCGATCCAACCCCGATTGTCGCGCATGGGATTGGAGAGGCGGAGCAGGCAAGCCGCCAATCTGCGTGAGAAGCCGGTAGAATCAAGGTTTTTGGTCATCAAAAAGCAATAAATTACAAATCCGTATATATTCCGCCGATGGACCAGAGAACCACCAACAAAATCACCACGGCAAGCCCGCCGCCCCGCACCTGGGATGCCCGGCTGGCCCGCTGGCTTGTCACGCCCCTGATCGACACGCCGGTCACGCCGAACCACCTCACCACGCTGCGCCTGCTGATCGGCCTCGCGGGCGCGTACTGCCTCGCGCAGGGCGGCTTCCGCTGGATCAACGCGGGCGCGTTCCTGATCGTGCTGTCGAACTTCGTCGACCATACCGACGGCGAACTCGCGCGGATCAGCGGCAAATCCAGCAAGATCGGCCACTTTTACGACCTCGCGAGCGACGCGCTGATCACGGTCGCGCTGTTCGTCAGCATGGGCGCCGGGATTGTCGCCACGGGCGGCCGCATGGCCGCCAATCCGGTCCTGCTCGGCACGCTCGCGGGCGCGGCCGTCGCGCTGATCTTCTTCCTGCGGATGCGGATCGAATCGTTCGCCGGCAAGGCCGGCACCAAGCAGGCGTTCGTCGGCGGCTTCGAGACCGAGGACGTGCTCTACCTGCTGCCCCTCGTCACGCTGTTCGACGGCGTGGAGCGCTTCCTGCTGGCCGCGTCGATCGGCGCGCCGCTCTTTGCCGCGTGGGTCGTGGCCGACTACTGGCGCATCGTGCGCCGCGGCCGCGCCGCGCCCAATCCAACCGAAATCCAAGTCACCAAATGACCCTCCATACAGGCGCAGAGACCGTGCCGACCTCGCCTTCCACGGCGCAGGGCACGGGGCTTCCCCCTGACCGCGCCGTCGCGTCCCGCGTCGGCGAACTCGACCTGCCCGGCCTGCGACAGCACTACACGCGCCAAGGCGCGTTCCTGTACCTCGACGACTTCCTGCCGAAGGACGCGGCCGGCAAGCTCGCCGACGCCGCGCGCGCGCTGCAGGCGGACATCAACCGCAACTACCTGCCCGGCCACAAGCAGGGTGGCAGCGTGAGCCGGCACACGATCGACGCGAAGGCGCCGTACATCGCCGAGCTGTACCGCTCGAAGGCGCTGATCGGCTTCCTCGAGAAGATCACGGGCGACACCCTGCTGCTGTCGCCGGAAGACGATCCGCACGCGTACGCGCTGTACTACTACACCCGCCCCGGCGATCACATCGGCTGGCACTACGACACCTCGTACTACGACGGCCGCCGCTACACGCTGCTGTTCGGCGTGATCGACGAATCGACGTCGCGGCTCGACTACGAGCTGCACACGCGCAACCCGGCGGTCGCCGACGAGCCGGGCTCGGTGCAGATCGCGCACGGCGGCATCGTGCTGTTCGACGGCGACAAGCTGCGCCACCGCGTCACGCCGCTCGGCGAGAACGAGCTGCGCGTGTCGCTGACCTTCGAATACGTGACCGATCCCGGCATGCGTCCCTGGAAGCGCTTCATCTCGAACATGAAGGATGCGATCGCGTACTTCGGCTTCCGCCAGGTGTTCCGTCAGCTGGCCGCGCGCCGCACCCAGGGCTCATGACGCGCGCCGGCATGATCCTGCTGTCGATCGGGACAGCGCTGTTCGTTGCATTGCTGGCCTGGCAAGGCTTCGGCGCCGTCGCGTCGACGCTGCTCACGGCCGGCTGGGGGCTCGCGCTCGTCGCGGCCTTCCATCTGGTGCCGCTCGTGATCGATGCGCGGGCGATCGCCGTGATGTTCCCGGCCGGCACGCGCGGCGCGTCGATGCGCGAGGCGCTGTATGCGCGCTGGGTGGGCGAATCGGTCAACAGCCTGCTGCCCGCCGGGCAGATCGGCGGCCCGGTGCTGATGGTGCGCTACCTCTCGCAGCAGGGCGTGCGGATGCAGGAAGCCGCCGCCGCGATCACCGTCAGCACCACGATGCAGGCGCTCGCGCAGCTGCTGTTCGCGCTCGTCGGCATCGCCGCGTTCAGCCTGTACGCGAGCCATGATTCGGTGTCGCACCTGCGCACGCCCGCGCTGATCGCGACCGCGCTGCTCGCGCTGTTCGCGCTCGCGTTCTATGTCGCGCAGCGGCGCGGCCTGTTCGGGCGCGGGCTGCGCCTCGTGTCGAAGCTGTTCGGTCCGCGCGACTGGTCGGGCCTCGCCACGCGCGCCGACGCAATCGACGCCGCGGTCGCCGACCTGTACCGCCGCCGCGACCGGGTCGCGTCGACCTTCTGGCTCAGCTTCGTCGGCTGGGTGGTCGGCACGGGCGAAGTGTGGCTCGCGCTGCACTTCCTCGGCCACCCGGTCAGCTGGCTCGATGCGCTGCTGCTGGAGAGCGTCGGCCAGGCGATCCGCGGCGCGGCGTTCGCGATCCCCGGCTCGCTCGGCGCGCAGGAAGGCGGCTATCTGCTGCTCGCGCCGCTCGTCGGGCTCCCGCCCGAGGCGGCGCTCGCGCTGTCGCTCGCGAAGCGCGCGCGCGAACTCGCGCTCGGCCTGCCCGGCATCCTGTACCTGCATTACCGTGAACGAAACTGGCAACGGCGCCGCGCGGCGCCGCAGCCGCTTGCCGACTGAGCCGCGACGCGGCCGGCCGGCATTACCCTGCGTGGAGAAACACATGCGAGCCATCATCCTTGCGGCGGGCCTCGGCCTGCGTCTGCAACAACCGCCCGAGGCGCAGTACCCGAAGTGCCTGCTGCGCTTCGACGACGTGTCGCTCCTCGAACGCCATTTCCGGCTGCTCGACGCGGTCGGCGTGACCGAGGTCGTGCTCGCGCTCGGCTTCCAGTCCGAGAAGGTCGAGGCCGAACTCGAACGCCTCGGCCGCCGCGCCGAGATCGTGCTGAACCCGCGCTACGACCTCGGCAGCGTGCTGACCCTGCACACCGCCGCCGGCCCGATGACGCGCGGCGGCGACGTGCTGATCATGGACGCCGACGTGCTGTACGACGACAGCATCCTGCATGCGCTCGTGGCCGACCCCGAGCGCCCCACCGACCGCCTGCTGATCGACCGCGGCTTCGAGGAAGGCGACGAGCCCGTCAAGCTGTGCGCGAAGAACGGCGTGCCGGTCGAGTTGCGCAAGCAGCTCGCGGTCGGCCTCGAGTACGACACGATCGGCGAATCGGTCGGCTTCTTCCGGTTCCGCGAGGACACCGCGCGCCGGCTGGCCGAGATCGTCGCCGGCTACGTCGACGGCGGCCGCGCCAACCTGCCGCATGAAGAAGCGGTACGCGACCTGCTGCTGGAAGGCGGTCGCGATTTCGAGATTGCCGATGTCACGGGCGCCCCGTGGATCGAAATCGATTTTCCCAATGACGTCTCGCGTGCGAGCCAGGAAGTGCTGCCGCAGATTCAACGCACCGTAGGAGTGGCACGATGAACGCCCGTGAACCGAATTTCTCCGAATCGCGCAGCGCGCGCCTGCGCCGCATGCTCGTCAGCCAGGACCTCGAATTCCTGATGGAAGCGCACAACGGCCTGTCCGCGCGGATCGTCCGCGAGGCCGGCTTCAAGGCGATCTGGGCCTCGGGCCTCGCGATCTCCGCGCAATACGGCGTGCGCGACAACAACGAAGCGAGCTGGACCCAGGTAGTCGACACGCTCGAATTCATGGCGGACGCGAGCGACCTGCCGATCCTGCTCGACGGCGACACCGGCTACGGCAACTTCAACAACGTGCGCCGGCTCGTGAGGAAGCTCGAACAGCGCGGCATCGCGGGCGTGTGTATCGAGGACAAGCAGTTCCCGAAGACCAACAGCTTCATCGACGGCGAACGCCAGCCGCTCGCCGAGATCGATGAGTTCTGCGGCAAGATCAAGGCCGGCAAGGACTCGCAGAGCGACCCGGATTTCTCGATCGTCGCGCGCGTCGAGGCGCTGATCGCCGGCTGGGGCATGGATGAGGCGCTGCGCCGCGCGAACGCATACGCGGAAGCCGGCGCGGATGCGATCCTGATCCACAGCAAGCTGTCGCGTCCCGACGAGATTCTCCAGTTCGCGCGCGAATGGAGCGGCAAGGCCCCGCTCGTGATCGTGCCGACCAAGTACTACAGCACGCCGACCGACGTGTTCCGCCAGGCCGGCATCAGCACCGTGATCTGGGCGAACCACCTGATCCGCGCATCCGCGTCCGCGATGCAGGCCGTCGCACGCGAGATCCACGAGAACCAGACGCTGATCAACGTCGAAGACCGCGTCGCGAGCGTCAACGAGATCTTCCGTCTGCAGGACGCCGACGAGTATTCGGCGGCCGAGCGCATCTACCTGTCCTCGTCGTCGCGCGCGTCGAACGCCGCGATCGTGCTCGCCGCGAGCCGCGGCAAGGGCCTCGAGGCCGTCACCGAGGACAAGCCCAAGGTGATGCTGCCCGTCGCCGGCAAGCCGCTGCTGCGCTGGCTCGTCGACGGCTTCAAGAAGCAGGGCGTGAACGACATCACCGTGGTCGGCGGTTATCGCGCGGACGCGATCGACACCTCCGGCGTGAAGCTCGTGGTCAACGAACGCCACGCCAGCACCGGCGAACTCGCCTCGCTCGCGTGCGCGGCCGAGCGCCTGACGGGCGACACCGTGATCTCCTACGGCGACCTGCTGTTCCGCAGCTACATCCTGCGCGACCTCGCGGAAAGCGATGCCGAATTCAGCGTGGTCGTCGATTCGTCGCTGACCCAGCCGACCAACCAGAGCGTGCGCGATTTCGCGTTCTGCTCCGCCGGCGACGATCGCGGCCTGTTCGGCCAGAAGGCGCATCTGCAACGCGTGTCGAGCGAAGGCGCGGGCGAACCGCATGGCCGCTGGATCGGCCTGCTGAACGTGCGCGGCGCGGGCGTGGCCCGCCTGAAGGCGCTGCTCGCCACGCTGCAGGCGCGTCCGGACTTCGACACGCTCGACGTCCCGGCGCTGCTGAACGCGCTGATCGAAGGCGGCGAGAAGATCGAAGTGCAGTACGTGCACGGTCATTGGCGCGGCGTGAACGACCTCGAGGATTTCCGTCGCGCGGGCGATTTCGCGCACGAGCAAACGCCGATCTCCGAACAGCGCGCGAACGACGGAGCCGCGCAATGATCGAAGCCGCGCAGTTTGTCGAGGCCGCGCGCGCGCGCGGTTTCGACTCGTATGCGGGCGTGCCCTGCTCTTACCTGACGCCGTTCATCAATTACGTGCTGCAGGATCCGCAGTTGCATTACGTGTCGGCCGCGAACGAAGGCGACGCCGTCGCGCTCGTCGCGGGCGCGACGCTCGGCGGGCGGCGCGGGATCGCGATGATGCAGAACTCCGGGCTCGGCAACGCGGTGAGCCCGCTGACCTCGCTGACCTGGACGTTCCGCCTGCCGCAGTTGCTGATCGTGACGTGGCGCGGTCAACCCGGCGTGGCCGATGAGCCGCAGCATGCGCTGATGGGGCCGGTCACGCCGGCGATGCTCGACACGATGGAGATTCCGTGGGAACTGTTCCCGACGGAAGCCGAGGCGATCGGCCCGGCGCTCGATCGCGCGATCGCGCACATGGACGAGACGGGCCGGCCGTATGCGCTGGTGATGCAGAAAGGCAGCGTTGCCGCGTATCCGCTGCAGGCGGGCGAGCGGCCCGTGCGCCCTGCGGCGGCCGCGGTGCGCACGCTGCGTTCGGATGTGGCGCCCGAAGCATGGCCGACGCGGCAGGATGCGCTCGCGCGCGTGATCGCCGGGACGCCGGTTGAATCGACCGTGGTGCTGGCTTCCACGGGGTTTTGCGGGCGTGAGTTGTATGCGCTCGATGATCGGGCGAATCAGCTGTACATGGTGGGCTCGATGGGCTGCGTGACGACGCTCGCGCTCGGCCTCGCGCTCGCGCGGCCCGATCTGCATGTGGTTGCCGTTGACGGCGACGGCGCGGCGTTGATGCGCATGGGCGCGTTCGCGACGCTCGGCGCGTATGGGCCGGCGAATCTCACGCATGTGCTGCTCGACAACGGCGCGCATGAATCGACGGGGGGGCAGGCGACGGTGTCGCCGCATGTGTCGTTTGCCGGCGTGGCCGCCGCGTGCGGTTATGCGGCCGCGTTCGAAGGCGATACGGTCGATGTGATCGACGCGGCGCTCGACGCGCGCGATGCGAATGGCGTGCGTTTCGCGTGCCTGTCGATCCGCACCGGCGTGCCCGACGGGCTGCCCCGCCCGACCGTGACGCCCGTCGACGTCAAGACGCGCCTGATGCGCCATATCGGCGCGACGCAAGCCTGAAGGAGATTCACCATGCTGTTGCTTAATCCCGGCCCTGTGACGCTGTCGGAACGCGTGCGCCAGAGCTTGCTGCAAACCGATCTGTGCCATCGCGAAAGCGAGTTCTTCGATTTGCAGGACGAGGCGCGCGCGCGGCTCGTGGCTGCGTATGAGCTGGATCCGGCCGAATGGTCCGCGGTGTTGATGACGGGGTCCGGCACGGCCGCTGTCGAGAGCATGATCGCGGCCCTCGTGCCCGAGGACGGCAAGCTGCTCGTGGTCGAGAACGGCGTGTATGGCGAGCGTATTGCGCAGATCGCGGCGCAGTATCGGATCGCGCACGAAGTGCTCAAGCATGAGTGGATGGACGCGCCGGACGTCGATCAGATCGCGGCGCGGCTCGATGCGGATCGCGGCATTACCCATGTCGCCGTGATTCATCATGAGACGACGACAGGTAGGTTGAACGACCTCGATGCGGTGGCTGCGGTGTGCCGGGCACGGGGGGTGCGGATGCTGGTGGATGGCGTCAGCAGCTTCGGCGCCGAGGCGATCGATTTTGCGGGCGGCGTGATCGACGCGGTTGCGGCGACGGCGAACAAGTGCCTGCATGGCGTGCCCGGGGCCGCGTTCGTGATCGTGCGGCAGGATGCGCTCGCGAAGGCCGCGCGCCGGACGTATTACCTCGATCTGGGAAGGCTCGCGGCGTTGCAGGCGAAGCGGAATACGCCGTTTACGCCGTCGGTTCATGCGTATTACGCGCTGGTCGAGGCGCTGCGCGAGTTCGACGAGGCCGGCGGATGGCGCGCCCGGCATGCGCGGTACAAGGCGTTGGCGGATCGGGCGCAGGCCGGGCTCGCCGCGCGGGGTATGCCGCTGGTGTTGCCCGAAGGGGCTTCGTCGGTGGTGCTGCGCGCGTATCGGCTGCCGCAGGTGGTCGGGTATGAAGCGCTGCACGACGGGTTGAAGGCGCGCGGGTTCGTGATCTATGCAGGGCAAGGCGGGCTGTCGAGCACGCTGTTCCGGATCTCGACGATGGGCGCGATCGAGCCGGCGGATGTGGATCGGTTGTTGGCGGAGTTCGATGCGTTGATGCGGTAACGGCGCGTTTGGCGCATGCGAGAAACGGAGCCCTTGGGCTCCGTTTTTTTGGTTATTTGCAGATCGTCATGGATGTCGATGCCCGATCCCGATGAGACTTTCGACACCATCCTCGAAAACTGAATGGCCATGACTTGCCCCTAACGCCCCGGTCGCAAGCGACCTCAAAAAGCCTTTCTGCCGGCGGATACGATGCATTCGCCACGACAAGGCCGGCATCTTCGATTCACGGTCTTATCTGGCCGCTCCTGCCTTCCTTGCTTGCCACGAGAAAATGAAAACATCCCTCATTGCATCACTAGGAATTTTATTATTCATTCAAACATCGCCATCCTTTGCGGATAGCGGCAATGGGAAAAAGATATTTTTAGCAAGATGTGCCATGTGTCATGGAACAGATGTCAAGGGAACAGGGCCATTGGCCAACAAGAGCAGCCCACCCACCCCCGACCTTACGACGTCCGCGTTCAAAAAGCGGCTAATCGCTTATCCGGGAGTCATTGTATCGTCAATAATACTTCGCCCAAATGGCGACCTGATTCCAAAGACGTTACGGGAAAATGGCGTAAAACTCCCTCCTTATCACTGGACCATCAACGATTTTCGCGATTTGAATCAATATCTGAGCAGCGTGATTTTGAAAAATCAGTAACTTTGAGATAAATGCCAATTCTGCCGGCTCACGCGCATTACCTGCGGGTCAAGCCGCCACGCAAGTTCGACGAGGCCGCCAGCCGGCGCGATCAAACAGGCTCACCCAGCTGCATCACTGCGGCATCCCCCGCCGACACACCGTCAACACCCGCTGCCGCAGCCACCGATGCGCCGGATCGACCTCCAGCCTCGGATGCCACAGCTGCGACACGGTGATTTTCCCGGTCGCCACCGGCAATTCGAAGGCGTGAATGGACGACGCCGGCGAAAGTCCCTGCGCACCCGACCGAACACCGAGAAACGACGCCGGCACGAGCGCGATCAGATCCGATGCCTGCGCCACCGCCAGCGCCGCCGGAAAACTCGGCACCACCGCGACGATCGTTCGTTCCAGCCCCAGCGCCGCGAGCGCCTCATCCACCGGCCCCTCGCCGCGCCCCCGGCGTGACGCGACCACATGACCGAACGAGACATACCGCTCCGCCGTCACCTTGCGCGCCTTTGCAAGCGGATGCCCCTTCCTGACCACCCCGACAAACCGATCCCGAAACAGCGCCTGCATGCGAATTTCAGGCCCCATCCCGCCCAGTACGCCGATCTCGAGATCCACCGCCCCCTCCCGCAGCTGCGTCGCGGTTTTCTCCGGCTTGGGCACGAAATACAGGCGCACGAACGGCGCGATCGACGCCACCTCAGCGATCAGCGCCGCGCCGAACACCTCGACGAAGCCGTCATTGGCGCGAATGATGAAGGTGCGCCGAAGCGTGTCGAACTCAGGCTCGGCCTCCGCCGGACACAGCACGGCGCGCGCCTCGTCCACCGCGCCCCGGGCGCGTTGTCGCAGCGCCTCGGCATGCGGCGTCAGCACCATGCGGCGCCCGGCGCGGACCAGCAGCGGGTCGCCCGTCACCTCGCGCAGCCGGGCCAGCGTCCGGCTCATGGCCGAGGCGCTCAGCCCCAGCCGACGCGCAGCGCCCACCACGCTGCCATCGGCCAGCAGCGCGTCGAGCGCAATGAGGAGGTTCAAGTCGGGATCGGACATAGCGGACCTTCAGGCCAAAGGAGCCATAAGACATGGCGTTCGGTGCATTATATAAGTTCAAGTGCTGCGTCTTCCGCCATGTCTGGTTCGCCGATAAAGTGCCTTCACTCACCCGCCGTACCGAGCGCATTGCGCCGGCACGGCGTCCGATCAGGCCCGACTCACTGGAAACGACTCATGCAACCCACCTCATCCCCCAAGACCCTCCTCCTCATCGGCGCATCGCGCGGGCTCGGCTTCGCGATGGCCGTGGAAGCCCTCAAGCGCGGCTGGCACGTGATCGCCACCGGGCGCGCGGGCTCGATGGACAAGCTGCGCCAGGTCGCAAGCGCATCGCATGGCGCGCTTGAAGTCGAAGCGGTCGACATCACGATTCCGGAACAAGTCGCGGCGTTGCGCGCTCGCCTCGACGGCCGGCGTATCGATGTGCTGTTCGTGAACGCCGGCGTCAAGAATGCCGATCACGAAACGATCGCCGACGTCTCGACCGATGAATTCATACGCGTGATGGTGACGAATGCGCTCAGCCCGATGCGGGTCATCGCGACGCTTCAGGACCTCGTGCAACCGGCCGGAACGATCGGCGTGATGTCATCGGGACAAGGCAGCCTCGCCAACAACACCAACGGCAACTACGAGGTCTATCGAGGCAGCAAGGCCGCGCTCAACATGTTCATGCGCAGCTACGCGGCACGCCACCAAAACGAAGCGAAAACCCTGCTGCTGATGGCCCCCGGCTGGGTGCGCACCGACATGGGCGGCCCCGGCGCGCGGCTCGGCATCGAGGAGAGCATCCCGAACCTGATCGGCACGATCGAAGCGTATGAAGGTCGCACCGGCCTGCATTACCTCGATTACCTCGGGCGAGCCGTTCCGTGGTGACGAGCGGCGCGGCGACGGACCGGTGACTCCGGGCCGCCGCGAGCCGCGCGGCGTCAAGCGGCCTGGGCAAGCTGCCGCCCGCGCCCATAAGCGCTCATCAACCCGAAGCTCACGACAAAGCTCACGCCCCCCACCATCAAAAGCCCCGCCTCGCCAAACACCGGCAGCGCATTGTTCAACGCCCCCGTCACCACCCACGCCACGGCCATCACCGATCCCGCGACCCCGAGCGCCCACCCCTGCCGCGCTTCCGGCACCGCGTCCGAAAATGCCGTATACATCATCGTGTACGCCACCATATCGAAGCAGCCGACGAACGCGCCCAGCACCCACTGCGGCCACGCACCCGGCACCAGCGACGCCGCGATCTGCGCCACGCCGGCCATCAGCAACCCGACCCGCGCGATGTCGATCACGCCCCACACCCGCAGCATCAACCTCACCACCACCATCAGCCCAATCACGAAGCACGCGCCGATCATCCCGCTGAACAGCCCGAGTTCATGGCTCGCGTAGTGGAACCGCGATTGCAGCAGTTGCATGATCGTCTGCAGATACAAGCCATAACCCACCTGCATCAGGAAAAAGACCCCCGACAGACACGCGATCTCCCGATGCCGCGCGGCCTCCACGATGATCTTGATCGGCAGCAGCACATCGACCCGCGCGAAACCCGACGCGGCAACCGGTTCGCGATATGTTACCCACGTCCAGACCCCACACCCCAGCGCCAACACCCCCACGGCGATGAACGGCGTGCCGTACCCGAACCACGGCGCGATCGACGCATCCGACGCCACGCCGCCCAACACCGGCCCGACGATCACCCCGGCGCTGAACGCGATCGACATCACGCTCATGTTGCGCGCCTTGTCCTCAGGCCGGCTCACGTCGACGATCGCGGCCTGCGCGATGCCCTGACAGCCCGCCATCAAGCCGCTCAGTCCACGCCCCGCCAACAGCAGCCAAAGGCTGGGGAGCATCGCCCCCAACGCCATCATGAAATAACTCGCCGACAGCCCCGGCACGCACACCAGCAGGATCCTGCGCCGCCCGAACCCATCGGACAACGCGCCCATCAACGACGAACCGAAGAACATGAAGAACGGATAGACGCCGTAGCCAAGCCCGAGGCAGAAGTTGCGCCAAGCCGGCGCGGCATCCGGCGATAGAAGGCTCGAATGCGGATCCCCGAACAGCGCGGACATCATCGGATACACGAGACCAAAACCCATCGCGTCGATCGCGATGGCCAACAAACACGGACCAAGCCGTCGTAAATCAAGCGTTGCCATCCAGGGCACCTGTCGTCATGAGTCGAGATGCGCACAGCCTAAGCACCGCGCCCCCCGCCCGGTAGGCATCCCACGCCGATTTGACTCATCGGCAAAACTGATACGATCGCGCGCATGGACCTCCTCTCAGCCATGCGCATCTTCGTGCGCGTCGTCGAGCGCGGCAGTATGTCGGCCGCGGCGCGCGACCTCGGCATCGGCCAGCCAGCCGTCAGCGAACGCATCGAAAAACTCGAACAGCATCTCGGCGCGCGCCTGCTCAGGCGCAGCACGCGCGCGGTGTCCTGCACCGACGCCGGCGCGCGTTTCTACGAACGCAGCAGGATCGTGCTGGCGGCCGCGCAGGATGCGCAGGACGCGGTCGCGCGCGACCAGCGCGCGGTGCGCGGCACGCTGCGGCTCGCCGCGCCGCAGGGCCTCGGGGAAGTCGTCCTGCCTGCGCTGCTGGCCCGCCTGCGCGAACGCCATCCGGCACTCGACGTCGATCTCGTGCTGAACGACCGCGTGGTCGATCCGGTCACGGAAGGCGTCGACCTGTCGCTGCGGCTCGGCGAGCCCGGCGTCGGCAATGTCGTCGCGCGCCGTCTCGGCGAGGTGCGGCGCGTGCTCGTCGCCTCACCCGCCTATCTCGAACACCACGACGCGCCCACTACGCCGCAGGCGCTCATCGCGCATCCCTTCGCACGCGTGGCCGGCCTGTTCGGCGACCAGCACCTGCCGCTCGTCGACGCCAGCGGCAAGCTCGTCCAGGCGCGCCTGACCGTCGCGTGGAATGCGAGCCACTGGCGGCCCGTCCATGAATGGATCCTCGCGGGCGCGGCAATCGGCGTGTTGCAGGCGCCCGTTTGCGCGGCGGCGCTCGCTGCCGGCACGCTCGTGCCGCTGCTGCCCGGCTACACGGTGCCGGGCTTCGCGCTGCATGCGCTCTATCCGGCCGCTCGCCCGATCCCGGCCAAGACGCGCGCGGCGCTCGCGCTGCTGGAAAGCCATCTGCCCGCCATGCTCGGCTGAGCCGCGATGCGGGACGAAGCCAACACACGCGTCCACGCGCACCACTGACGATCCTTGCACGTACAACCATCCGGCCGCGAGCCGTCGCGACAGCGGCCGCGCGTCATGGCGCGCGATTCGTGCGCGCCGTCCACGCCCCGCGCGAATCGCGCCGCACGCGCTCGCCGCATCTCGACGCGGCACCACCTTGTCGAGCGGCGGCCGCCGTTGCCGGCGCACGATTGAGACGCCTGGAAGGATGAGGGCGCCCCGCACATTCCTCGCTCGCGCGTTTGCCCCTGTCATAAAGAACCCCGCCGCACCGCCGATAACAGGAGTGCGCGCCCACGCGCCATGCGCCGGCACTCGAACGCGCCGCGCGCTGCCATCCCCCTCCTTGCCTGCCTCCTCCCCCGGACGACGCACCGCCCCCGCTTTATCCAAAATTTCAGAACACCTGAATTCCGATCTGTAAATCAGACTGGGCCTATATATCGGCCCATCGAAAGCCACTAGATTTCATCTGGTCCTGCCCGCTCGACCCGACACGCATGCGCGGCTCCGCATCGCGATGCACGCGCGGGCATCGCGCGCCGGTTGCAGCGTCGCACCACGTCGGATCGTGCGCGTCGTTCATCTTCATTCGACTCGAAAAGGCTTCCCATGAACCAGTTGAAAATTGCCACCCGGCTCACCTTGTTGATCACCTTGCTGTCCGTGTTGCTGCTGCTGATCGGCAGCTTCGGCCTGTGGGGCGTGCACAAGACCGAGGCGGCACTGGAAAGCGTCTACAGCGACCGGCTGGAGCCCACCCGGCAGCTTGCGGAAATCAGCGACCGCCTGATGCGCGACCGGCTCGCGCTCGCTTCCGCGGCGCTGACGCCGGATCCGGCCGCGGTCGCGGCCAGCATTGCGATCGTCGAGGAGAACGCCGTCGCGTCGAACCGGCTGTGGCTCGCCTACCAGGCCACCCATCTCACGCCGCAGGAGCAGCAGCTCGCGCGGCAGTTCGCGGCCGCGCGCCAGCAGTTCATCGAGCGCGGCCTGCAGCCGGTCGTCGCCGCGCTGCGCGCGAACCAGAGCGACGAGGCGCGCCGCATCGTGGTCGAGCAGTTGCGCCCGCTGTTCCAGCCGGTGCGCGCGAGCAACGAGGCGCTGCAGAAGCTGCAGGAAAGCGAGGCGCGGCTCGAATTCGGCGCGGCGCGCGCACGCTACGAGACGATGCGCCTCGTGTTCCTGTTCGTGATCCTCTCCGGCGTGGCGATCGCCGCCGCGCTCGGCCTGTGGATCACGCGCTCGATCGGCCGCGAACTCGGCGCGGAACCCGGCGAGGCCGCGGCGCTCGCGCGCCGGGTCGCGGCCGGCGATCTCAGCGTGCATATCACGCTGAAGCGCGGCGACCGCGACAGCCTGATGGCGCAGCTCGAAACGATGCAGACGAGCCTGGCCGGCATCGTCGGACGGATGCGGCTGAACGCGCAGAACGTCGCGACCGCGAGCGCGCAGATCGCGCAGGGCAACCTCGACCTGAGCCAGCGCACCGAGGAACAGGCGAGCGCGCTCGAACAAACCTCGGCGACGATGGAACAGCTGAGTTCCACGGTGCGGCAGAACGCGGACAACGCGAAGCAGGCGAACCAGCTCGCGATCAGCGCGTGCACGATCTCGACCGAAGGCGGCGCGGTGGTCGAGCAGGTGGTCGGCACGATGAAGCAGATCAACGGCAGCTCCGCGCGGATCGCCGACATCGTCGGCATCATCGAGGGCATCGCATTCCAGACCAACATCCTTGCGCTGAACGCCGCCGTCGAGGCCGCGCGCGCCGGCGAAGAAAGCCGCGGCTTCGCGGTCGTGGCGGGCGAGGTCCGCAATCTCGCCCAGCGCAGCGCCGACGCCGCCAAGGAGGTCAAGCAGTTGATCGGCGCGAGCATCGAGCGCGTCGTGCACGGCGGCGCGCTGGTCGATCAGGCGGGTTCGACGATGCGCGACATCGTCGGCTCGATCGCGCGCGTCACCGACCTGATGGGCGAGATCAGCGCGGCGAGCACCGAGCAGAGCGTCGGCGTCGCGCAGATCGGGCAGGCCGTGACCCAGATGGACCAGGCGACCCAGCAGAACGCGGCGCTCGTGGAGCAATGCGCGGCCGCGGCCGAGAACCTCAAGGAGCAGGCGCGCGACATGCTCGCGGCCGTCGAGATCTTCAAGCTCGCGAACCCGCCCGATGGGTTCGCGCCCGGCGCGCCGACGCCCCGGCATCCGGCGCGGGCGATGTTGATGCCGGCGTGAGTGCTGGTGGGGCTATCATCCAGCCATTCCGCCCACTCACGACGCCTGCCCCTCCATGCCTTCAACGCACGCCTCACGACGTATCGAATTGGTCCCGATGGACGACGCCGCGTTCGCGGCCTACCGCGCCGACACGCTGAACCACTACGCCGCCGACACGCTGCGCGCTGACGGCGGCACCGCGGAGGAAGCCGCCGCGCGCGAAGAGGAGTCCTTGCTCAAGCTGCTGCCCGATGGCGTCCGGACGCCGTCGCAACACCTGTTCGTGCTGGTCGATCCGGATGCGGACGAGCCGGTCGGGTATCTATGGCTGGGACGAACCCAGACCCTGCGCGGCGAGTCCGGATTCATCTACGATCTGTTCGTGCAGCCGAACCATCGCGGCAACGGTTACGGCACGCAGGCACTGCACGCTGCCGAGGCGTGGGCGCGCGACGCCGGCCTGCGGCAGCTCGGCCTCCATGTGTTCGGCCATAACGAAGGTGCGTTGCGCCTGTACGGCCGGCTCGGCTATCAGGCCACGCACGTGGAGATGTCCAAGCCGCTCGGCGATTGAGCCGCGCATACGCGCACCACCGTGACGGACTGCCCGCAGCCGACCACTCAGGCGTGCCATCATCGCCTGCGCGGACGGCGCGCACCGCGCGTCAATCATCCGCCGCCGGCCGCCCTTCCATGACACCCGCCAATTCCATGCCATACCGCACCTGGACGAGGTGCGCGCCGCCGATCGCAACCGGCGCCGATGCGCCGTCGGGCGCGAAACCCAATCGGCGATAGAACGCGATCGCCTGCGCGTTGCCCTCCAGCACCCACAGCGACACACGCGTATAGCCGGCGTCGCGCAGCGCCGCGCACGCCCGTGCCGCGAGACGTGCGCCGACGCCTTGCCGCCACGCGTCCGGCCGCACGTACAGCGCCTCGATTTCGCCCCAGGCTGCGTCCAGGTCCTCGTCGCGGTTCGCGCCGAACGACACCCAGCCCGCGAGCGCGCCATCCTGCGCCCGCGCGAGCACGACGCGCGTACGGCCGTCGCGCAGCAGCGCGCGCCATCCCTGCGCGCGCCGCTCGATCGACAACGCGGCCAGGAACGCGGCCGGCAACAGTTCCCGGTAGGCCGCCTGCCACGACGCGACATGCACCGCGGCGATCTCCTCCGCCGCTTCGAGGGTAGCGTCGCAGAGAATCATGGCCGCCCTCCACCCGCGCCGCCCCTGAACGCGCGCCCACCCCGCGCGCGCCGCGCAAGGCGCGCCCCAGGCCCGCGAAAATCGTCCATAACATCCATCCCGAACCTCTCTTCTCTTCAACAGGAGCGAAGCCCGACCGCACCCGCCAACAAAAAAGCCCCGGCGGTTTCCGTCGGGGCCTTGCAGGCAATGAAGCCTTCTCGTGCGTCTAGCGCACGCCCATCCCCGGCAATGGCTGAATCGAAATCATCGCTAGCGGCACGGCGGGCACGAGGATAAAAACGGCTGGGCGCATGGATCCGAATGTGCATCCAGTCCGCCACGGGTGTCAATGGTCGTCCGTCGACACCCGAATCGACAACCCTTCCCGATTCGCCGACAATCGCCTCGTCATCGTTCTGCCCGCTCCCTGCCGATGCACATCCGAACCGAGGATCCGGCGCAACCCGAGATCGCCGCGCTGCTCGAACGCGGCGAAGCGGAATCCGCGCGCCTGTATCCGGCGGAAAGCAACCACCACCTCCCGCTCGACGCGCTGCGCGCCGCCCACGTCCGCTTCCACGTCGCGCGCGACGCCCACGGCCACGCGATCGGCACCGGCGCGCTCGTGCTGCATGGCGCATGGGCCGAGGTCAAACGGATCTGGGTGGAGCCGCATACGCGCGGCCGGAGCCTGTCGAAGGCGATCCTGCATGCGCTGGAGGCCGATGCCCGCCGGCACGGCGTGCGCGTGCTGCGGCTCGAAACCGGCATCCACAGCCATGCCGCGCTGCGGCTCTATCGCACGGCGGGCTTCGTCGAACGCCCGCCGTTCGCCGACTACCGGCCCGACCGGCTCAGCGTCTTCATGGAAAAACACCTGTAGCGGCAGGCTGCCGGCCTGCCGCCTCGCGCTTCATTCCCGCCCGGCATGGCACACGGCTTCCACCCGGTTGCCGGCGGGATCGAACAGGAACGCCGCGTAATAGCTGTCGTGATAGTGCGCGCGCGGGCCCGGTTCGCCGTCCGAGCGCCCGCCCGTGGCGAGGCCCGCCGCGAAGAACGCATCGACCTGCGCGCGGGTCGCCGCCTTGAAGCACCAATGCCGCCGGCTCGCGCCGACGATGGCCGGATCCAGATAAACGGCAAGACAGGTCGATGCGGTGTCGCGCGCATTGCAACGCGCGCCGTAGCCCAAGGCGTCGGCGCGATCGTAGACCTTGTCCGCCCCGAGCGCGGCCATGATCGCGTCGTAGAACGGCCGGGCCGCATCGAGATCGGGGACGCCGATCGACACATGATCGAGAAGCTGCATCGCGGTCTGCTCCCGTGGAGGACATGAGGCATCGCGCGAGATCGAGCGCTCGCGGACGATGCGCGCCGATTCTACAAGCCAACGACGCCGGCCGCTTCCCGGCATTTCCTACGCATCATCGGCGCGCGACCTGTCGCCGCGCCCCCTGGACAAACATCCCGCAACAACAAAAAAACGCCGGATAACCGGCGTTTCAGCAAGCTCGGACGCCGGCCGCGCATGCAAACCGCACGACGCGCCCCGGCTTCCCGCGTCGCAAACGGCGCCTCACGCCGCCCGCGACACCTTCCGTCCTCAATAATCGCGACGATGGTGATGGCGGTGCTTGCCCTTGTAATGGCCGCGCCCGCGATCTTCCTCATAGGAATTCGACCGCGACACGTTGCCGCCGAGCGCCGCACCCGCGCCGCCGCCCACCGCCGCGCCGACGAGGCCGCCCGTGCGCCCGCCCATCGCGTTGCCCGCGGCCGTGCCCGCGCCGCCGCCCAGCGCGCCGCCGATGATCGCGCCCGTGCGCTCGCGACGGTTCGCCGTCACCGCGCCGCCCGCGCCGCCGCCCACCGCGCCGCCGATCACGGCGCCCGTGCTGCCGCCCACCGCGCCGCCGAGCGCCGCGCCGGCGACGCCGCCCAGCGCGCCGCCAAGTGCATTGTTCATATCGCCGCCGGCCAGCGCCGGCACCGACGCGGCTACGGTCAGCGCCGCGACCGCAAGGATCTGGATGAATTTCTTCGACATCGAACGGCCTTTATTCAGGGGATGAAAACGACCGCGAGTATAGCGAAGCGCCGCAGGTTATTTGTCATTTCCCGGATCGGACCTTGTAAGACATGTAACAGTATCGATACAGCCCCCCCGACGATCCCCTTGCAGGACCGCTGCGCGCCCGCTGGCGCCACCCGCCGCTACCCGGCGGGCACCGGCTCGACCGTCACGCCGACCGTCAGCACCTGGCCCGCCCCACCGCCGCGGATCACGCCCCGCAGCGGCGTCACGTCCGCATAGTCGCGGCCGACCGACAGCATCACGTAGTCGTCGCCGGGCGCGCGATCGTTGGTCGGATCGAGCTGCAGCCAGCCGTGGTCCTCGGGCCACGCCGGGTCGTACACCTCGACCCACGCATGCGATGCGTCCGCGCCGATCAGGCGCGGCTGCCCGGGCGGCGGCTCGGTCAGCAGGTAGCCGCTCACGTAGCGCGCGGGCAGCCCGAGCGAGCGCAGCGCGCCGATCATCACGTGCGCGAAGTCCTGGCACACGCCGCGCCCGAGCCGCAGCGCGTCGAGCGCGGTGGTCGACACGTCGGTGCTGTCCGGCGCGTACGCGAACTCCGCATGGATGCGCTGCATCAGTTCCCACGCGCCCTGCACGAACGGCCGGCCCGGCGTGAAGCTCACCGCGCCATAGGCGGCCAGCGCCGGATCGCACGCCACCTGCGGCGACGCGAACACGAATTCGCTCGCCGGGTCGAATGCGCGCCCCGCCCGATAGCTGAGCCGCTCGCGCACCGCCTCCCACGTACTCGCCTGCCCCGCCGTCGGCTGCGCGATCGCGGGCGGCGGTTCGCCGCGCCGTCCCGCCGACAGCGCGGGCGCGCGGGTCCGCACCAGGCTGCGGCTGCGCACCGTCAGCTCGTCGTGCGGCTGATCGAGCGCGAACGAGGTGCGCTGGTTGCCGAACGAATCGGTCTCGCGGCTCATGCCGTGCGGCGTCGGCGCGATTTCCAGCGCGAAGTCCAGCACCCGCTGCCGCGCGGTGTCGAGCGGCCTCAGGCGCGCCTGGTGCTGCGCCGACTCCACCCGCGCCGCATAGCGGTAGCGCGTGTCGTGCGTGACGCGCAGCAGGCGGGACGGCGCGTCGTCCTCCGTCGCGCCGGGCGCGCGGTCGTCGGTTCCGCTCATCCCCATAGCGCCCTGCCCGCGTCCCGCGCATGACTGAAATAGCGTTCGCCGATCCGGTCCGACAGAACCCGCACCGCCTTCACGCTCGCCTCCAACCGCGCCATCAGGTGCGGATGATTCCCCGCGTCGTCCACCTCGCACAGCGCGGCCAGCGACCAGCCCTTGATCTCCGGAATGCCTTCCGCCAGTTCCGACAGCGCGTAGCCCTCGCCGCGCTCGACTTTTTCGAGGCGGCCGCGCAGCGACTGCGCGACCCAGGCCAGCGCGCGCGGATTGTCCGTGTCGAGCACCAGCAGCGCGAGCAGCGGCGCGACGTCGAAGCAGCGCTGGAACCGCGATCGGAATGTGATCGAACTGTCGAACAGCTCCAGCACGAGTTCGAAGCCGTCCTGCTTGAGCACCGCGCGATCCTCGAACGCGCGGCGCAGCACGCCGGCCAGGAAATCGAGCCGGTCGATCTGCCGGCCGATCGTCAGGAGCCGCCAGCCGTCGTCGCGCGTCATGTTGTCGGTCTGCGCACCGGTGATCGCGGACAGCAGCAGGTTCAGGCGTTCGAGCAACTGCAGCGCGCCGCTGCCGAGCTGATCCTCGGGCTCGGGGTCGTCCGCGTCGCCGACCTCGAACAGTTGCGCCGCATCGTCGATCAGGCGCCATTGCTCGCGCGACAGCCGCTCGCGGATCGCCGCGGCCGCGCCGCGCATCCCGAACAGGCACGATGCGATGCCCGCATCGCGCCCGGCGCGCGTCGTGAGCGCGCGCACCAGCGCCTGCTGGAACGCCTGCGGCGCCTCGGCCGCCGCCGGCGTATCGAACGGCAGCAAGCCGTGCACGCGGCACAGCGCGTCGAGCAGGTGCAGGTGCGCGAGACTTTCCACGTCGTCCTCGCCGCGCAGGCGTTCGAGCGCCGCGCGCGCGAGCCGCGCAAGATTGATCGCGCGCTCCGTGTAGCGGCCCAGCCAGAACAGATTCTCCGCCGCGCGGCTCGCAATCGCGCGCGGCCGGCCGACCAGATCGTCGGGGCCGAGATGGGTCTGCAGCAAGGTGGTCGCGTCGACCGGCCCGTCGGTCATCACCCACGCGTCGACGCTGCTGCCACCGTGCGGCATCGGCGCATCGAACAGCGCCTCGCGCGCGCCCACCCGCGCGAGGCCGCCCGGCAGGACGCGCCAGGTGCGCGCGCCGTCGACCAGCGCGAACACGCGCAGCAGCAGCGGGCGCGGCACGATGCGCGCGCCGCCGTCGCCGGCCTGCGCGCGGCCGGGCCAGGTGGGCGCCTGCGACAGCGGCAGGTCGGCCTGCACCGTGTAATGCGCGGGTTGTTCGGCGATCCGCGCGCGCCACGCGGCAAGCTCGTCCGGCGCGAGCCGCGCGCCGAACACCGGCTCGAAGCTGCCGCCCGCCTGCACGCCGGCCGGAAAGGTCGGCCGGATCACCGCGCGCGCGAGCTGCGACAGCGCTTCCGCGCACGCGGCCGGCTCGCCGCACCACCACGAGGCGACCGCCGGCAGGCTCAGCGTCTCGCCCAGCAGGCTCTCGGCCAGGCGCGGCAGGAATCCCAGCACGCCCGGCGATTCCAGGAAGCCGGAGCCCGGCAGGTTCGCGACCAGCACGTTGCGCGCGCGCACGGCCTGCAGCAGGCCCGGCACGCCCAGCAGCGAATCGGCGCGCAGTTCGAGCGGATCGAGCCAATCGTCGTCGACGCGCCGCAGAATCCCGTGCACCGGCTCCAGCCCGCTCAGCGTCTTCAGGTATACGTGGTTGTCGCGTGCGGTCAGGTCGCCGCCCTCGACCAGCGTGAGCCCCAGGTAGCGCGCGAGATACGCGTGCTCGAAATAGGTGGCCGCGTGCGGGCCGGGCGTCAGCAATACGATCCGCGCGTTCTTGCCGGCCGGGCTCAGCTCCTGCAGGCTGCGCAGCAGCGCGCGATAGCTCGCCGCGAGCCGTTGCACGCGCAGGCCGCGAAACGCGCGCGGAAACAACCGCGACACGATCACGCGATTCTCGAGCAGGTAGCCGAGCCCCGTCGGCCCCTGGGTGTGCTGCGCCATCAGGCGCCACTCGCCGTCCGGCCCGCGCGCGAGATCGAACGCGGCGACGTGCAGCCAGGTATCGCCCGGCGCGCGCGCGCCGCGCATCGGCCGCAGGTAGCCCGGATGGCCCGTCACCAGCGACGGCGGCAGCAGGCCGCGCCGCAGCACCGTCTGCTCGCCGTAGATGTCGCTCAGGATCGCGTTCAGCAGGCGCACGCGCTGCAGCACGCCGCGCTCGATCGCCTGCCACTCGCGCGGCGTCAGAATCTGCGGCAGCAGGTCGAGCGACCACGGGCGCGGCGCGGCATCGTCGAGGCCGTGCGGCTGATAGGCCAGGCCGTTCTCGCGCATGCGGCGCGCGAGCGCGTCGGCGCGACGGTCGAGGTCGGCGAAGCCGACGCTGCCCAGCTGGGTGAAGAAGGCGCGCCACGCAGGCGCGAGCGCATCGCCGGACCCGGCCGCGCTGCCGCGCAGCCTCGTCGTAGCTGCCGGCGCTCGCGCGCGCCGCAAGCGCCGCGCCCAGCGCGGCGGCGTCCGCGCCGCTGTCGAACAGCGTATGCATCGCGTCGGCGGCGCTCGGATCGTCGGAGGAAAGAGGAGGCACGATGTCGACTCGTCAGGCACGGGCAGCCCGGCGCGCCCGCCCATCGGCCGGCGCGGCGTGCCCGTTCAGCGCGCATCGTATCATCCCGTCGCCCTCCCGCTTCCCGCCCGCCTCCCGCGCGGCCCACCGCGCGGCGCCCTGCCCCGGCGCGCCGCTCAGACCAGCTCCGGCGCCTGCGCGACGTTGATCTCGACGCTCACGAGCCGCGCGCCGATCCCGTGGACCGGCCGCGCATCGCGCTGGTCGAGGCCCGTCGCGATGCGGACGTAGCGTTCGTCCGGGCAGCGATTCATGAACGGATCGAAACCGACCCAGCCGAGCCCGTCGACATAGGCCTCCGCCCACGCATGGCCCGACGGCGGCGAGCCGACTGCCCCGTCGCGCGGCGCGCCCGCCTGCCGCTCCGCGTCGCCCGCGCGCGCGGCGGCGGGCGACGCCTCATACGCCATCTGCTGCACCTGCTGCGCCACGCCGACCGCCTGCAAGGCCTCGGCGATGCGCTGCAGCGGCGCGTCGGTCAGCAGATAGCCCGACACGTAGCGCGCCGGGATGCCCAGCGCGCGCGCCGCCGCGATGAACGCATGCGCGTGGTCGCGGCTCGTGCCCGCGCCGGTGCGCAGCACGGTCTCCGCATCGTCCGCGGCCTCGCCCTCGCCCGGCGCATAGGCCACCCGGCCGTGCACCTCGGTCATCAGCCAGTGCAGCGCGTCGAGGCTGCGCGGTTCGATCGGCAATTCGGCCGCGAGCGCGCGCACCGCATCGCCCGCCTGGGTCAGCTCGGTCTCGCGCTCGAACACCCACGGCGGCGCATAGCCGTCGACCGGCCCGACGATGCCCGCGCGGTCCCGGGTCTCGACCACGCCGGCCGCGGTCACCACGATTCCCGCGCGGTCGCGCTCGCGGCGCACCAGGTCGACGCGGTTGCCGAGGCCGTCCGCGTACGACAGCGTCGGCTCGACGCCGTCGACCGTCACCTGCCACGCGCGCACGGTCTGCCCGGGGCCGCTCTGCGGTCGCAGCCGCAGGCGCTGCAGCGCGTAGGCGGCGGATTCGTCGAAGCTGAAGCGCGAGATATGTCGGATCGCAAGTCGCATGATGGCTCTCAGTCGAAGTTGTAGGCGTCGGCGATTTCAAGGCCGAGGCTGTTGTTCCGGGCGATGAAATCGGTCAGGAATTCGTGCAGGCCGTGCTTGAAGATCCGCTCGACCGTGTTGTCGTCGAGCGTCTGCCGGATCTGCGCCGCCGTCTCGTGGCAGCCGTGCGTGACGCCGTAGTCCTTCGCGAGATGGCCGAGGCTCGTCACGATGCGGCCGGACGAGAAACGCAGCGAGCGCGGCATCCGGTCGTTCAGGATCAGGTAGTCCGCGATGTTGAGCGGCCGGTACTGCACGTCGTAAACCCAGCGATACGAGCGGTGCGCGGCGACCGAGCGCAGGATCGACTCCCACTGGTAGTTGTCGAGGATCGTGCCGACATGCGACACCGAGGGCAGCAGCAGGTGGTACTTCACGTCGAGGATCCGCGCGGTGTTGTCGGCGCGCTCGATGAACGCGCCGAGCTGCGCGAAATCGAAGATCTCGTTGCGCAGCATCGTGCTGTAGAAGCTGCCGATGATCAGCGCGGTCTCGCGCTTGATCTCGTCGAGCAGCGCCGGCAGGCCGCTCGGCGCGATCGGCGGCGCCAGCGCGCGCGTCAGGCCGAGCCACGCGCTGTTGACGCTCTCCCACGCCTCGCGCGTCAACGCCGTGCGCACCATGCGCGCATTCGAGCGCGCGTACTCGACGCACGACAGCACGCTCGACGGGTTGTCGCGATCGCGCAGCAGGTAGTCGGCGACGCTGTCCGCCGCGTAGACCTCGTGTTTTTGCCGGTAGCCGTGATCCGCGCCGGAGCTGACCAGCACCGACGACCATTCCGCCGGCGCGTCCGCGCTGCGGGTGAGCGCCATCCGCAATCCCGCATCGACGATCCGCGCGGTGTTCTCCGCGCGCTCGATATAGCGGAACATCCAGTACAAGCCGCTTGCCGTCCGTCCGAGAAGCATGGGGGTCCACTCCGATCGTTGTGCCGCGCGCGCCGTCAGTCGGCGAGCACCCAGGTGTCCTTGGTTCCGCCGCCCTGGCTCGAATTGACGACGAGCGAGCCCTCCTTCAGCGCGACCCGCGTGAGCCCGCCCGGCGTGATGCGGATCTGGTCCGACACCAGCACGAACGGCCGCAGGTCGACGTGGCGCGGCGCGAGCCCCTTCTCCGTCAGGATCGGCGTGGTCGACAGCGCGAGCGTGGGCTGCGCGATGTAGTTCGCGGGCCGCGCGCGCAGCTTCGCCGCGAACGCCTCGCACTCGGCGCGCGAGGCGGCCGGGCCGACCAGCATGCCGTAGCCGCCCGAGCCGTGCACCTCCTTGACCACCAGCTCGTGAAGATGCGCGAGCACGTAGCTCAGGCTGTCGGGCTCCGCGCAGCGCCAGGTCGGCACGTTTTCGAGCAGCGCCTTGCGCCCCGTGTAGAACTCGACGATCTCCGGCATGTACGAGTAGATCGCCTTGTCGTCGGCGATGCCCGTGCCGGGCGCATTCGCGATCGTCACCCCGCCCGCGCGATAGACGTCCATGATCCCCGCCACGCCGAGCACCGAGTCGGGCCGGAACGTGAGCGGGTCGAGAAACGCGTCGTCGAGCCGGCGATACAGCACGTCGATGGGCCGGAAGCCCTCGGTGGTGCGCATCGCGACCCGGCCGCCGACCACCTGCAGGTCGCTGCCCTCGACCAGGTGCACGCCCATCTGGTCGGCGAGGAAAGCGTGCTCGTAGTACGCGGAGTTGTGGATGCCCGGCGTCAGCACCGCGATGGTCGGGTTCGCGGCGTTGACGCCCGGCGGGCAGACGGCGGCGAGCGACTGGCGCAGCAGCTGCGGATAGGTCTCGACGGGCCGCACCTTGACCTGCTGGAACAGCTCGGGAAACAGCTGCATCATCGTCTCGCGGTTCTCCAGCATGTACGACACGCCCGACGGCGTGCGCGCGTTGTCCTCCAGCACGTAGAACTGGTTTTCCGCGGTGCGGACGATGTCGACGCCGATGATGTGGGTGTAGACGTTGCCGGGCGGCCGGAAGTCGATCATCTCCGGCAGGAACGCGCTGTTGCGCGCGATCAGGTGGCGCGGCACGATGCCCGCGCGCACGATCTCCTGGCGATGGTAGATGTCGTCGAGGAAGGCGTTGAGCGCCATCACGCGCTGCTCGATGCCGAGCGACAACCGGCTCCACTCCTGGCCGGAAATCACGCGCGGCACGATGTCGAACGGGATCAGCCGCTCGGCGGCCTCGGCGTCGCCGTACACGGCGAACGTGATGCCGGTGCGGCGGAACACGCTCTCCGCGTCGCGCGCCTTCTGCGCGAGGCTCGCCGGATCCTGCGCGTCGAGCCATTGCTTGAGGCGCGCGTAAGGCGCCCTCACGGTATCGCCGGGTTGCAGCATTTCATCGAACGGTTTCATCGGACTACTCCCACGTTCTTGTCTGGCATCACGGATGCCGGGCCGGCGCGCATTTCATCCAGCAAGGAGCGTGCCTTGCGCGCGCAGGACCGGTTCCGGCACGCCCGCGCACCATCGCGCACCAGGGCGGTGCGTCGCACGGGCCGACCGGCGCGGGCATGCGCCGCGCCGGCGCAGCGCGCCGCCCCGGCTTGGCGCACGCGCGTGTCATCGGGCTGCCATCGAGCCCCCGTACCGTTGCACGCTACGCCTAAACGACAGAACCCCACGCCATGCAGCGCTTGTCGCGCGCCACGCCCTCCGTCCACGCGGCCACGACCCGCGTCCTTGCCCTGAGCCTCGCGGCCAATCTGCTGCTGCTCGCGATCGAAGCGATCGCGGCGGCCCATGCGCATTCGTCCGGCCTGCTCGCCGATGTCCTGCACGCCGCGATCGATCTCGCCGCCGACGGTCTCATTCTGCTCGCTTGCCGCCTCGACGCGGCACTGCCGCCGGAACGCCGCCCCACCTACGAGCCGATCGCGCTCGCCGGGCTCGGCGCGCTGCTCGTCGCGACCGGCGCGCAGATGATCTGGCAGGCGACCCGCCATTTCGGCGCGCCGCCCGCCGTGCAGCCGGGCGCCCTGCCGCTCGCGCTGCTCGCCGTCACGCTCGCCGGCAAGGCCGCGCTGTCGCGCTGGATGCTGCGCCGCGCGCGCGAGACCGGCTCGGCGCTGCTGGCGGCCAGCGGCTGGCATGTCCGCGCCGACGCGCTGTCGGCCCTGCTCGCCACCGGCGCGGCCAGCGCGGCGCTGGCCGGCCTCGGCCGTCTCGACGACCTCGCCGCGCTCGCGATCGGCGCGATCGTGATCAAGACCGGCAGCGGCTTCGTCCGGCGCGGCTGCGCCTGCTGGCCGGGCTTCGCCGGCCGCCCGGCGCAGGGTTCCTGATCTGGCACATATTTCGTGCTTATTTCGCAAATGAGAATCATTTGCAATTGAGTCGGATTTGTACGATGATGGCGACATCCATCGCATTGACTCCGACTCATGAACGCCGCCCTTCCCGTCACCGCCGCCGACCCGCTCCAGGCGCTGCTGTCGCGCCGCTCGCACTGGCCGCTGACCGAGCCCGCGCCCGACGGCGACGCGCTCGACACGATCCTCGACGCCGCGCTGCGCGCGCCCGACCACGGCGCGCTGCGGCCCTGGCGTTTCGTGCTGATCCGCGGCGCGGCGCGCGAGTCGCTGGGCGACCTGTTCGTCGCCTGCGCGGCCGCGCGCACGCCCGACGCGCCGGCCGGCGCGCATGAACACCGCCGCCAGAAAGCGCTCGCCGCGCCGCTGATCATCGCGCTCGGCGCGGCGCTCAGCGCGCATCCGAAGGTGCCGGAGAGCGAGCAGCTGCTCGCGGTCGGCGCCGCCGCGATGAACCTGCTCAACGCGGTCCACCTGCTCGGCTACGGCGGCTTCTGGGCCAGCGGCCCGGATTCGCGCGCGAGCGCGCTGCACGACGCGCTCGGCTTCGCGCCGAACGAACAGGTGCTCGGTTTTCTTTACGTCGGCACGCCCGTCGCGCCCGCGAGCGCGGTCGCCCGCCCGGCCCGCGACGCCTATGTCCGCGAATGGCGCGGTCCGGCGCGCTGACGCTCCTCTTTCCACGCGCCGGCCATCGGCCGGCCCGACCTCATCAGGAGGCTCCATGAATTTCCATCGCTCGGCCGCCCGCAACCATTCGCTGCTCGACGAAACGCCCGCCGGGGAAGCCGATCTTGCCGAACGCATCATCCTGACCGCCGTGCGCACCTGGCTCCATCCGGACTGCGGCGCGGCGCGCGAGCAGCGTTCGTGGCGCGACGTGCTGCTCGACGCGGGCTTGCGCGTCGACGGTCTCGACCAGTTCGACATGATGATGACGACGCTCACGGGCGCATCGCCGCGCCCACTCGACACGCGCTGCCGTTGCGCGAACGACCTCGCGAACGACGAGGCGTCGCTGCTGCAGGCGATCGCGCACCTGCAGTCGACCCGCAGCGAAGCTGCGCTGCGCATCCTTGCCGGATGGCTGCCGCCCATCACCGTGAGCGGCGTGCTGAAGATCACCCGCTGGTTTTCCATTTCGCTGCTCGACGCGGGTCTCGAGATTCGCGACCGCGCGCGCCTGGTCACGTACATGCATTGAGGCGGCGTTCGCCGTCCGGCAAAAAAACCGCCACGCCCGCCCGGCGGACGTGGCGGCCAAAGATCCTGGTGTCCGGGGGGAACCTAGGATCAACGCTACCAAGCTGCCCGACGGGATACGAGGACCCACCCGCCGAGCGACTTCATTTTCTGTCAGATACAAGGCCGGACAATACAAGCATTGTCAGAAGCGACCTACAAAGACATTTCGGCATTCGCTGACGATTCGCTATCCCGATCAAACGTTCCGGATTCCCGCCGGTCATGCGGGAATCCGGCCGTCGCCGCGCCGATGCGATACCACGCAAGACCGACCCGCGCGCCCTCCTCACACGAATGAATCGCGACCGCCGCCTCTCGCGCGGCATGCCGTCTAATATCACGCATTCCTTATCAACTGGCAGGTAATCGCGCACTTTCCGAAGACTTTCCCGTGCGCCATATACCATCATTTCCCGAATGGCGCGCGTATTGGTCACGGGATTTTTCCCGGCTTTTTCCTCTCGCTTCTCCACGGCCCTGTTCACATTTCACGCGGACCTATGTCCATTCAGGACTACGACCTTTGACTCACGTGCGCGACCTTCGGCCAATTTACACGGCATGACGGGTCCGCGATATTCACGTTCATCCCGCGCATCGCATCACGCGCACGGGACACGGCGGCGCAGCACGCCGCCCCGCCCGACGCAGAGCGGCGCGGAACCAGAACGCAACGCAACCCAACCCGGCGGGGCCGCCTCATGTCCCGACCCATGCGAGGATATCTGCGGTCTCGCCTCACCTGGACCGGCCGGCCGCCGCGCATCGCGCAGCAGCGGGCGGGTCCGGAAGGAGCGAGCATGCACGGCCAACATCCGATCCCCGAGCGCGCACCACACCTCCCGATCCATCCGGGTTCCGGCCTCGCGGCCCTCGCCGCGATGCTGCTCGTTGCCGCATGCGGCGGCGGTGGAGGCGGCGGCGACACGCCCGCCGCCTCACCGCCCGCCGCTGCCGCCTCCCCAGCCGCGCCCCCTGCGGCGGCGCCCGCGCAAACGCCCACAGCTTCGTGCCCGACGCCCACGCTCGCCGCCGTGCGCGCCATCGAGCCGGCGGCCGTGAACGCCGCCCCCGTCGAGCGCATGATCGTCAAGCTGCGCGCCGAGACACAGGACGCCGCCTCAACAGTTTCAACGGCCACAGCCGCCCTGCGCCGCGCCGCCGCGCCCGACCCCGGCACCCGCATGGCGGCCGTGATCGCGCGCATCGCGCACGATGCGCCGGCCGCCGGCGCGGCGGCATCCGCGCCGGCGCGGCCGGCCCGCGCGCTGTCGGACGGCGCCACCCTGCTGTCGCTCACGCCCGCGCTCGACGCCGCGAGCGCCGCCGCGCTCGCGCGCCGCTTCGCGGCCGACCCCGAGGTCGCCTACGCGGAGCCCGACCTGCGCGTCGCGCCGCGCGCGCTGCCGACCGATCCCGAGTATCCGCGCCAGTGGAACCTGTTTGATCCGGTCGGCGGCATCGACCTGCCCGATGCGTGGCGCATCACGACGGGCGCGCCCACGGCCGTGGTCGCCGTGCTCGACACCGGCTACCTGCCGCATCCGGATCTGGCGGCCAACCTGCTGCCCGGCTACGACTTCATCACGAGCCTCGCCACCGCGAACAACGGCCACAGCCGCGGCGCCGACGCGACCGATCCCGGCGACTGGGTCACCTCCGACGAATTCAACACGCCCGGCACGCCGTTCTACAACTGCATCGCCGGCATACACAACAGCACCTGGCACGGCACGCAGATGGCGGGCATCATCGGCGCGGCCGCCAACAACGGCATCGGCATCGCCGGCATCAGCAGCGCCGGCCGGATCCTGCCCGTGCGCGTGCTCGGCAAATGCGGCGGCGCGGCCAGCGACGTGGTCGACGCGATGCGCTGGGCGGCCGGACTGCCGGTCGCGGGCGTTGCCGCCAATCCGTACCCGGCCCGCGTCCTCAACCTGAGCTTCGGCGGCGAAGGCCCGTGCGGCACCACGTTCCAGCAAGCGATCGACGACGTGACGGCGCAGGGCGTGAGCGTGGTGGTGGCGGTCGGCAACAGCGGCAGCGCGACCGCGCTCGACACGCCCGCGAACTGCCGCGGCGTGATCGCCGTCGGCGCGACCGACGCGCTCGCGCGCCGCGCGTCCTACAGCAATTTCAGCGACGAGGTGACGCTCAGCGCGCCGGGCTCGCAGATCCTGAGCACCAGCAGCGCCGGCCTCACGACCCCCGGCCCCGCGATCTACGACAGCCAGAGCGGCACGAGCTACGCGGCCGCGCAGGTGGCCGGCGTGGTCGGGCTGATGGTCGCGGCGAACCCGACGCTCACGCCCGCGCGCATCGCCGCGATCCTGGTCGCCACCGCGCGCCCCGGCGCGGCGACGCGCGCGGCCTGCCCGAGCGTCGCGCCGCCCGGCGCGGGCGTGCTCGACGCGGCTGCCGCGCTGAGGATGGCCGTCGGCTGACGGCCGCGCGGCGGCTAGATCAGGCCGGCCTCGCGCGCGGCGATCGCCGCCTGGGTGCGGTTCACGACGTTCAGCGCGCGGAAGATCGCGGTGATATGCGCCTTCACGGTTTTCTCCGAGAGGCCGAGATGCGCCGCGATCGTCTTGTTCGCGAGCCCCTCGCACACGCAGCGCAGCACCTCGATCTGGCGCACCGTCAGCGCGTTCTTGCGCAGCCCGGACGAACGGATCGACGACACCGACTCGATGATGAGGGGCGGCACGTACAGATCGCCGCTCAGCACGAGCCGGATCGCGGCCGCGAGCGTGCCGCGGCTCGACGACTTCGGCACGTAGCCCGACGCGCCGTGCGCGAATGCGTTGCGCACGTCGTGCGGGTCCTCCGACGATGACAGGATGATCACCGGCAGATCGGGGCGCGCGTCGATCAGCTCGCCGATCGCGGCGAAGCCGTCGGTGCCGGGCAGCATCAGGTCGAGCACCACCGCGTCGAGGTCGTCGCGCTCGGCGACGATCCGCAGGGCGTCGGCGAGCGTGCCCGCCTGCGCGACCTCGGTATCGGCGGCGTCCTGGTGCAGCAGCGCCGCCACGCCCGCGCGCAGGACCGGGTGGTCGTCGATGATCAGGATTTTCATGGGGTGGGGCCGTGCGGCAGGCAGGGAGAGGCCGGCTCAGCGGTAAAGATATTAAGTGGGACTCAGATCTTAAGAGGGCCTAATACTAAAGTCCAATTCGGCGAATTGAATTCACGCATTTCCATCCATCAGGAAATAATGACCGGGCATTTACTATCAGCAATTGATTTAATCGAATGAAAACGCCCGCGGCGACGGTTTTCGCGCGGCGGCGGCGCGCACGGGTGCGAAGCGCCTTATGATCGCCCATGTTCCTCCCGCGAGCCCCGCCCCATGAGCCCGACCCGCCGCCCGTCCATCCCGCCGCCGCCGCCGGCTTCGAGGCGGCCGCCGACGCCTACGTGCGCGGCCGCCCCGACTACCCGCCCGCCGTCGACGGCTGGCTGCGCGACACGCTCGGCCTCGGCCCCGGCGCCCGCGTCGTCGACCTCGGCGCGGGCACCGGCAAGTTCACGCCGCGCCTCGTCGCGACGGGCGCGACCGTGATCGCCGTGGAGCCCGTCGACGCGATGCGCGCGAAGCTCGCCGCGCTGCCCGGCGTGACCGCGCTCGCCGGCGCGGCCGAGGCGCTGCCGCTGCCCGACGCCTCGGTCGACGTGGTGGTCTGCGCGCAGGCGTTCCACTGGTTCGCGAGCCGCGACGCGCTCGCCGACATTCACCGCGTGCTGAAGCCGGGCGGCCGGCTCGGGCTGATCTGGAACACCCGCGACGCCCGCGTCGACTGGGTGGCGCGCATCGACGCGCTCGTCAACCAGCATGAGGGCGGCGTGCCGCGCCACCACACGAGCGCGTGGCGCGCGGCCTTTCCGTTTCCGGGCTTCGGCCCGCTGCGCGTCGAACATTTCGCGCACGGCCATACGGGCGCGCCCGAGGACGTGATCCTGAACCGGGTGCGCTCGATGAGCTTCATCGCCGCGCTGCCCGAGGCCGCGCGCGCCGAACTCGACGCCCGGCTGCGCGCGCTGATCGATGCGGAGCCCGCGCTGCGCGGCCGCGACGTCGTCACGGTGCCCTACGCGACGGCGGCCTACGTCACCGTCAAGGACGCCGCGTAACGCCGCGCGCGGCGCTCAGCGCAGGTTCGTCTGCGCGAGTTCGAGCACCTCGTCGCCGCGCCCGTTCAGCACCGCGCGCAGCATGTACAGGCTGAAACCCTTGGCCTGCGCCCACTGGAGCTTCGGCGGCATCGCCAGTTCGTGCTTCGCGGTCACCACGTCGACCAGCACCGGCCCGGGCCGCGCGAACGCGTCGCGCAGCCCGTCCTCGAGCGCTTCCGCGTGCTCGATGCGGATCCCGTCGATGCCCGCGCCGCGCGCGATCGCCGCGAAATCGGTCGGGCTCAGGTCGGTGCCGGTGTCGAGATAGCCGCCCGCCTTCATCTCCATCGCCACGAAACCGAGCGAGCTGTTGTTGTAGACGACGATCTTCACGGGCAGGTCGAGCTGGCGCGCGCTCAGCAGGTCGCCGAGCAGCATCGACAGGCCACCGTCGCCCGACAGCGCGATCACCTGCCGGCCCGGCGCCGCGGCTTGCGCGCCCAGCGCCTGCGGCAGCGCGTTCGCCATCGAGCCATGGTTGAACGAGCCGTGCAGCGCGCGCCGCCCGTTCATCGTCAGGTAGCGCGCGGCCCACAGCGTGGGCGTGCCGACATCGACCGCGAACGCCGCGTCGTCGGCCGCGAGACGATCGACCATGCGGGTCAGGTATTGCGGGTGAATCGGCCGCCCGGGCGCAGACGGGCGCGCCAGTTCGTCGAGGCCCTGGCGCGCTTCCTGGTAGTGGCGGCGCGCGTTGTCGATGAAGCGCCGGTCGCTCTTGCGCGCGAGCTTCGGCAACAGCGCCCGCACGCTCGCGCGCACGTCGCCCACCAGGCCGAGCTTGAGCGGCGCGCGCCGGCCCAGCGCGGACGGGCGGCGATCGATCTGCACGATGTTGCCGTGCGGCGGGTAGAAATTGCGGTATGGGAAATCGGTGCCGAGCATGACCAGCGCGTCGCACGACATCATCGCGTGATAGCCGGAGCTGAAGCCGATCAGGCCCGTCATCCCGACATCGCAGGGGTTGTCCCATTCGACGTACTGCTTGCCGCGCAACGCGTGCACGACGGGCGCGCCCAGCGCATCGGCCAGCGCGACCACCTCGTCGTGCGCGCCCGCGCAGCCGCTGCCGCACAGCAGCGTCACCGCGCCCGCCGCGTCGAGCAGCGCGGCGAGCCGGTCGAGGTCCGCGTCGGCGGGCGCGAGCGTCGCGGGCGCGCTGCTCGACGCCCAGCCCGCCGCCTCCTCGGGCGCCTCGCTCAGCGCGACATCGCCCGGCACCACGAGCACCGCGACGCCGCGCGCCTCGATCGCGGTGCGCATCGCGGTCGCGAGCACGCGCGGAAACTGCGCGGGATTCGAGACCAGCTCGACATAGTGGCTGCACTCGCGGAACAACGACTGCGGATGGGTTTCCTGGAAGTAGCCGAGGCCGATCTCGGACGACGGGATGTGCGCGGCGATCGCGAGCACCGGCTGGTGGTTGCGATGGCAGTCGTAGAGACCGTTGATCAGGTGCAGGTTGCCCGGCCCGCAACTGCCCGCGCAGACCGCGAGGCGGCCCGTCGCGGCGGCGTCGGCGCCGGCCGCGAACGCCGCCACCTCCTCGTGGCGGGTATGCATCCAGCGGATCGATCCCAGCCGTCGCAAGCTGTCCGACAGGCCGTTGAGGCTGTCGCCCGTCACGCCCCAGATCCGCTCGACGCCGGCGGCGGCGAGCGTGGCGGCGAGGTAGTCGGCTATCGTGGCTTTGGCCATGCTGTGCTCCCTATCGTTGACGACACGCAATGAGAGGCGGCCCGCGCGCGGGCCCGATCCGGGCCCCGGCCCCGACGGCCGGCCGCGCGCGGACCCGTGACACCCTACTCCTTTCCGTCGTCCCGCGTGCGCACGCGGCCTCAGTAGTTCGCCTCGGCCTCCGGCCCGTGGCCGCGCTTGTGGATCAGCATGGTGCGCTCGAAACGCATCACCAGTGCGCCGTCCTGGTTCAGGCCGCGCGTCTCCACCGTCACGATGCCCTGTGTCGGCCGGCTCGCCGATTCGCGCTTGCCCAGCACGGTCGATTCCGCATACAGCGTGTCGCCCGCGAACACCGGCCGGGTCGCGCGCACCTTGTCCCAGCCGAGATTCGCGACCACCTTCGCGCTGACCGTGCGCACGCTCATCCCGGTGAGCAGCGCGAGCGTGAACGTGCTGTCGACGAGCAGCTTGCGCCACTCGGTATGCGCCGCGTAGGCCGCGTCGAAATGCACGGGCTGGCTGTTCATCGTCAGCAGCGTGGTCCAGATGTTGTCGACGTCGGTGATGGTGCGGCCGGGCCGGTGCTCGTAGATCGCGCCGGGTTCGAAATCCTCGTAATACAGGCCGGCGATCTCGCGATAGCGATGCTCCCCGATCTGGCGGTAGGCGGACAGGACTGTGCTCATGCTGGCTCCCGAAGCAGGCGGATGGATGGAGCGGCGCGCCGACACGCCGCGCCGCGCGCCATTCTCCCCATGCGCCCGCGCGCCGGACAACCCGGAATTGCCGAGGCCGGCCTTCGGAAAAACAGAAGGCCGGGCGCGGCTCAGCGCGCGCCCGGCGCGAAATAGCTGCCCGGAGACGCGCCGAGCGCGCGGCGGAACATGGCGATGAAGTTGCTCGGCGTCGCATAGCCGAGCGCATCGGCGATCGCGCCCACCGCATCGCCGTGGGCGAGCCGTTCGAGCGCATAGGCGAGCTGCGCCTGCTGCCGCCAGTGCACGAAGTTCATGCCGGTCTGCGCGACGAACAAACGCCGCGCGCTGCGCGCCGACAGCCCCACCTCGCCCGCCAGCGCGTCGAGCGTGAGCGCGCGGCCCGGCTCGCGCACGATCCGCCGCGCCAGCCGGGCGAGGCGCGGATCGTCCGGCATCGGCAGATGCAAGGCCTCGCGCGGAGCGGCGGCGATCTCGTCCAGCAGCACCGCGACGAGACGCTCGTCGGCCGGAGCGAGCGCCGCCCTGTTCGACCAGCGCGCGGCGCGCCGCACCAGCGCGAGCAGCAGCTCGTTGAGGCCGACCACGCACGGCGCGTCGGGCAGGGCCGCGCAGCTCGACGGCGCGATCATCACGCCCCAGCCGCGCATCACGCCGCTCACGCCGATCCGATGCTCGGTGCCGGGCGGCAGCCAGCCGGCGCGGTGCGGCGGCAGCAGCCACGCGCCGCGCGCCGTGTGCACGTGCAGCAGCCCGCTCTCGATGCAGAAGAACTGGCCGCGCCGGTGGCTGTGCCAGTCGTACTCGCGCGTGCCGAGCCGGAACTCGGACTCCGGCGCGTCCGAGCCTTCGAGCACCCACAGCGCCAGCCCGTCCAGGGCATCCGCGTAATCCAGGTTCGCCATCGTCGTGTTCTCCGCGCGCATTGGCCGTTTTTCATTATTTCTGGTCTCAATGCGGTTATCTTAACCAGCCCGTTCGGGCGCATCCTGAATCCCTGTCGTTTTCTCGTGGGATCACACGCATGGACCAAATCGAGCCGTTACACGTCACCATCATCGGCGCGGGCCTGGGCGGGCTGTGCCTGGCCCAGGGGCTGCGGCGCGCGGGCATTCCGTTCGACGTCTACGAACGCGACGCCGCGCCGCACAGCCGCACCCAGGGCTACCGGATCCGCATCGACGCCATGGGCCGGCAGGCGCTCGCCGAGTGCCTGCCCGAGGCGCGCTACGACCTGTTCCGCGCCACCTGCGCGGCCAGCGCCTCGGCGGGCCGCTGCGTCGACCCTCAGCTCGCGGCGCTCGACGGCCGCGCGGCCGACAACTGGGCCCCGTCCGCCACCGAGGAAGGCCCCGGCGACCTGAGCGCGCACCGGCTCACGCTGCGCGAGATCCTGATGCAGGATCTCGGCCCGCATCTGCACTTCGGCCAGGCGTGCGTCGACTACGCGCCGGCCGAGGACGGCGCGGTGACCGCGCAATTCGCCGACGGCAGCGCGCGGCGCACGCGCGTGCTGGTCGCCGCCGACGGCGTGCACTCGATGCTGCGCAGGCGCGCGTTGCCCGAGGCCGAACCGCGTGCGACGGGCACTGTCTGCCTGTATGGCCGCACCCCGCTCACGCCCGCGCTGCGCGCGCTGGCCGGCGACGATCTCGGCACCGGCACGACCGTGATCGGCGCGGACGGCTTCGCCGCCGTGCTCGACGCGATGCGCTTCGGCGCGCCGTTCGCGGCATCCTGCCCGGATGCGCTGCGCCCGGCCGGGTTGAGCCGGGTCGAGGATTACCTGTATTGGGCGTTCATCGGCCCCGAGACGCGGCTCGCGCGCGTCGAGCCGATCGGCCGGCGGGCCGACGCCGATGTCTGGCTGCACAGCGTCGACCACTGGACCCGCGACTGGCATCCGCGCGTGCGCCGGCTGCTGCGCCACGCGGAGCCGGAGTCGGTCGCGCTCCAGCCGGTGCGCCGCGCGCCTGCGCTGGGCGCGACGCCGCCGCCCGCGCCACTGGCGTTCCTCGGCGACGCGATCCATGTGATGAGCCCGGCGGGCGGCGTCGGCGCGAATACCGCGCTCGCCGACGCCGCCGATCTCGTCGCGCGCCTCGCGGCGGCGCGGGCCGGATATGGCGCGGGCTGGCCTGTCGCGCTGCGCGACTATCACGCGGCGTTGCGTACGCGCGCCAATGCGGCGCTCGGGATGGCCGATCGGGCCGCAATGAAGTTGTTCGGATCGGCGCTTGCGGCGGAGTGAGGTGGTTGGTGGTTGGTGGTTGGTGGTTGGTGGTTGGTGGTTGGTGGTTGGTGGTTGGTGGTTGGTGGTTGGTGGTTGGTGGTTGGTGGTTGGTGGTTGGTGGTTGGCGGTTGGCGGTTGGCGGTTGGCGGTTGGCGGTTGGCGGTTGGCGGTTGGCGGTTGGCGGTTGGCGGTTGGCGGTTGGCGGTTGGCGGTTGGCAGTGGGCAGTGGGCAGTGGGCAGTGGGCAGTGGGCAGTGGGCAATCAACTGTCCACGGTCCGCTGTCGGACGAAATCAATAGTCGCCCCGGATCTCGCATGCCGGGATGATGCGGAACATGCTTGCGCCCGCAATCAACGCGGGTAACGTGGACGCCCGGTTCCAGGCGCGATGTCGAGGCGCGATGCGCGGATAGAACAGGAAGAACCATGATTCGTATCTGCATGCTCGTCGCGGCCTGGTGCATCGGAACCTCACTGGCGCAAGCCGCCGGCTTTCAGTTCATCGAGATTCCCGGCAACGGGCCGCTTCACGCGCTCAAGGGCGCGGTCTGGTATCCGTGCAAGCAGGCGCCCCGCGACGAAGCCCTCGGCCCGATCGTCCTCTCCGTCGCCAGGGATTGCCCGGTCACGGGCGAGCGGCATCCGCTCGTCGTCATCTCGCATGGCCGGGGCGGCGCGTTCCTCGATCACGCCGACACGGCGCAGGCCTTGGCCGATGCGGGCTTCGTGGTCGCCGCGATCAACCACCCCGGCGACAATGCAACGGATGCGACCCGCATCAACGATTTCCCGGTGCTCGTCGAGCGGCCAGCGGACATCAAGCGGTTGATCGATTTCATGCTGGGCTCGTGGCGGGCCTCGGACCGCATCGACGCAAACCGCATCGGCATCTTCGGCTTCTCGCGCGGCGGATACTCCGCGCTCGTCGCGATCGGCGCCGAGCCCTCGTTTGGAACGCATCTGCGCTTGTGCGACGGCGTGGATACGCCGCTCTGCGATCAGGTGCGCAAGGGAGAACCGCCTGCGCTCGCGCATGATCCGCGCATCAAGGCGGCGGTGATCGCCGATCCGGTCGCCCTCTTCTTCTCGGCGGAAAGCTTCTCGAACTTCAAGATTCCCGTCCAACTCTGGCGATCCGAGTTGGGCGGAGGCGGCGTGACGCCCGAGAGCGTCGCGAACCTCGTCGGCGAGCTGCCGGCGAAACCGGCGGTGCATGTCGTGCCGCACGCCCGGCACTTTTCCTTCATGGCGCCCTGCTCGGCTGCCTTCGCGCAGGTTGCGCGCGAGATCTGCGCCGACGAGCCGGATTTCGATCGCGGCGCGTTTCATCGGGCGTTCAATGGCGAGGTGCTTGCGTTCTTCCGTCAACAACTGACGCGGCAAGGGCCGTCGTAACGGACAAGGTTCGACGTCGCCGACATCGACATCGACATCGACGGTAATCGAGCGCCCGCGCGGCCCACGCCGACCCGCACGCACTCAGCGCAGCTGCGCCTCGATCGGCTTCGTCAACGGCGAGACCACCTCGCCCGTATGCCGGGTCTGCACGGGCTCGACCAGCACGACCCAGCATTCGTCGTCGGCGACCGGATTGTGCAGCGTGCCGCGCGGCACCACGTGCATCGAGCCCGCCGGCAGATCGACAAAGCGCCCGCCCTCGTATTCGATCCTCAGGTGTCCGCGCACGACGAAGAACAGTTCGTCCTCGTGCGCATGGTCGTGCCACACGAGCTGGCCGCGCACCTTGGCGATCTTCACGTACTGATCGTTGACCTGCGCCACGACTTTCGGCGACCAATACTCGGATACGTCGGCGAACGCCGCTTCGAGGTCGAACGATTCGGCAAACGGATGGGATGACATGTCTATCTCCAGGTCGGAATGACGGACGCGGCGAGCAGCACGCCCATGACGACGTTGAGCATGCGCCAGTGACGCGGCGTACGCAGGCGCCGCGCGAGCAGCACGCCGAGCGCGGACCACAGCGCGAGCGACGCGCACGCGGCCACGCCGAACGCCGCGCCGAGCAGCATCGCGAGCCGGTTCGGGGTGCTCGCGAGCAACGCGAACGACGCCGCCGCGCCGACCGTCATCGCCCAGCTCTTCGGGTTGAGCCACAGCAGCACGAAACCGTTGGCGAGCGTGATGGGGCGCGCGGGACCGTCGCCGGCGTTCGGCGGCCCGCTGCGCGCGATCCGCCACGCGAGCCACAGCAGATAGGCGGAGCCGAGCGCCTTCACGCCCGTTTGCAGCGACGGCAGCGCGAGCAGCAGACCGCCGAGCCCGAGCGCCGCGACGGCGGCGAGCAACGCGAGGCCCAAGGCAATGCCGAGCATCAGTGGAATCGAGCGCATGAAGCCGAAGCGCGCGCCCGAGGCGGTGGCGAGCATGGTCGCGCCGCCCGGCGTCACGGTCGCGACGGCGACGAACAGGAGCAGCGGCAGGATCGAGGTCATCGGGGCCAATCCGGGGAACGATACTCGTACTGTACAAGGCGTCGATACATCAGCAAATGGAATAATTTTGATGCGATCCATTACGCCGCATAATGCGTCGATGACCCGCAACCTCGACCTCGATCTGATCCGCACCTTCGTCGCCGTCGCCGACAGCGGCAGCATGACGGTCGCGGCGAATCGGCTGCACATGACGCAAGGCGCGGTGAGCCAGCAGGTGAAACGGCTCGAAGCCGCGCTGGACTGCGTGCTGTTCGTGCGCAAGACGCGCAAGCTGGAACTGTCGCGGCACGGCGAGCAGTTTCTCGTCAAGGCGCGCCAGATGCTGCGGCTGAACGACGAGATCTGGACCGACATGACCGCCCAGCCGCTACGCGGCAGCCTGCGCGTGGGCGTGCCTTACGATCTCGTGACGCCGCTCGTGCCCGCGATGAAGGCGTTCGCCGACGCGCATCCCCACGTGGAGATCTCGCTGGTGTGCGCGGCGTCGCCGGAGCTGGACGAGGCGTTGAACAGCGGCCGCGTGGATGTGACCTTGATCGAATACGTCGCGAGCGAAGCCGAGGGCGACGTGATCCGCATCGAACCCTTGGCGTGGGTCACGGGGCGCGGCAGCGAGGCGTGGCAGAAACGGCCGCTGCCGCTGTCGATGGTGGACGCGCGCTGCGCGTTCCGTCCGGTGGTGCTCGGCGCGCTGGCGAACGCGGGCATTGCGTGGCGGACGGTGTTCGAGAGCGGCAATATTGAGGCGACGGCGGCGACGGTGCGCGCGGGTCTTGCGATCACGGCGTGGCTCGTTTCCACGGTGCCAGGCGACCTGGACATCCTGACGCCTCGCGAGGCCGGCCTGCCCGCGCTGCCGCCGTTCGCGATCTGCCTGCGCCTGCCGGGCGCGGCGCAGCCGGCGGCGCGGGAGTTTGCGCGCTATGTGCGGGAATCGATGGCAGGTGATGCAGGGACGCGAGGGGGGAGTGCGAAGATCGCGTGACAGGCCCCGCGACGTGCGTCGGCTCCTGCCCGCCCCGCCTCGACGGATACCCACGGCGCGAGGCACGACCCGCACGCTCGACCACGCATGCAACGCCGCCCCTTCACTCCGCCAGCGCCTCCGCCCCGCGATCGGCCGCCGCCTTCCCGCGCCCCAGCGAAATCTCGACCAGTTGCTCCGCCGGCTGCGGCCGCGCGAACAAGAACCCCTGCACCTGGTGACACCCGATCTCCTGCAGGAACGCCAGCTGCCGTTCCGTCTCGACGCCTTCCATGACCACGTCGAGCCCCAACGCCCGCCCCATCGCCACGATCGCGCGCACGATCGCGTCGTCCGGGCTGCCCGAGCCGCAGTCCGTGAGAAACGACCGGTCGATCTTCAGCGTATCGACCGGCAGATCCTGCAGGTACACGAACGACGAATACCCCGTGCCGAAATCGTCGATCGCGAGACTGATCCCGCGCGTGGCCAATTCCCGCAACAGAATCCCGATCTCCTCGCGCGTGTTCATCGCCATGCTTTCGAGCAATTCGAGTTGCAGGCACTCGGCCGGCAACGCGGTCTCGCTGAGAATGGTCATCAGGTCGCTGAGGGACGGCGCGATGCCGCGCGCGGCAGTCGGCGATGCGTGCCGGCGTCATGGAATCGACGTCGACAAGATCGATTTCGCGAACGCGCAGGCGTATGCCGATGCGATCCGGCGCAGCGACCGCATGAACCCGCCCCGGTCGCGTGACCGTCCGGCGCGGCGCGCGAACCGTCCTGCGTCCGCGCGCCGCGCGGCCCTCAAGCGACCCGTCGCCCCGCGCGATAGGTCTCGCGCGGCACCGGCAGATCGCCATGCAGGGCGACCCGCACGAGATCCGCGCGCAGGCCCGGCGCGATCGCGCCGCGATCCACGAGCCCCGCCTGCACGGCCGGCTCGGCCGACACCGTCGCGATCGCGCGCGGCAGCGTCCAGCCGGCGAGCCGCACCAGTTCGAACGCCGCGCTCAACAGGCTCGACGGCACGTAGTCGGACGACAGGATGTCGAGCAGGCCGTCGCGCGCCAGTTCGAGCGCCGACACGTTGCCCGAGTGCGAACCGCCGCGCATCACGTTCGGCGCGCCCATGATCGTGGCGAGACCATGCGCGCGCGCGGCCTGCGCGGCAACCCGCGTGGTCGGGAATTCCGCCAGCGTGATGCCCTCGGCCGCCGCCTGCTCGACATGCTCGACCACCGTGTCGTCGTGGCTCGCGACCGGCACGCCGAGCGCCGCGCAGCGCGCGATGATCTCGCGCCGGTGCCGGTCCGCGAAGCGCTGCTGCTCGTCGGCCATCTCGGTGAGCAGCGTCGCCGCCTGCTCGTCGCTCCAGCGGCCATGCCGCTCCTGGTAGCGCCGCCACTGCGCGGGATCGTGCCATTGGCGCTGGCCCGGCGTATGGTCCATCACCGACGCGAGCCGCAGCAGCGGATGCCGCTCCAGAGCGCCGAACACCTCGACCACGTCCTCGGTCGCGACCTCGCAGCGCAGATGCAGGAAATGCTCGGCGCGCAGCAGGCCGTCGCGCTCGAAGCGCGCGAGCGCCTCCGCGCAACGCGTCTGCATGTCGCGGCCGCGTACGCCGACGCTCAGGCGCGTGCCGATCGCGAGCGAATCGAACACCGTCGTGATGCCGGCCGCCGCGATCTGCGCGTCGTGGATCACGAACGCCGCATCGACGTCCCACACCACCCCCGGGCGCGGCGCGAGATGCTTCTCCAGGTTGTCGGTATGCAGTTCGACGAGCCCGGGCAGCAGGTAGTCGCCGCCCCAGTCCTGCGCCTCGCGCGCGGCGGTCGCCCCGCGCGCCACATCGCGGATCACGCCGTCCTCGACCTGCACCGCGCCCACGAACACTTCGTCGCGCGTGACAACGCGCGCATTGCTGATCAACATCGCTTTCTCCAGCTTTCGCCCAGCTTGCTTCATTGGATGGCGCGCGCCTGCCGCGACGGCGCACGCAGTTCGACGCAACGGGTCGCGACCTGGTCGCGCGTCCCCTCGTCATGGAAGATACCGACGATCGCCGTTCCCTGCCGGCGCATTTCGACGATCAGCGCCGCGACCGCGTCGCGGTTCTCCGCGTCGAGCGACGCGGTGGGCTCGTCGAGCAGCAGCACCGGATGCCCGGCGATCAGCCCGCGCGCGATGTTCACGCGCTGCTGCTCGCCGCCCGAGAACGTCGCGGGCGCGAGCGGCCACAGTCGGCGCGGCACGTTCAGGCGTTCGAGCAGGCGCGCGGCGCGCGCGTTCGCCTCTTCCTCGTCCACCCCGCGCGCGATCAGCGGCGCGGCCACCAGCGCCTGCGCGCCGACCCGCGGAATCGCGCGCAGGAACTGGCTGACATAGCCCACCACGTCGCGCCGCAACCGCAGCACCTCGTGCGGCTCGGCCTCGGTCACCACCACGTGAGCGCGCGCCGGCTCGCGGATCGCGATGCCGCCCGCGCTCGCCAGATAGTTGCCGTACAGGCAGCGCAGCAGCGTGCTCTTGCCCGCGCCCGAGGGCCCGGTCAGCACCACGCACTCGCCCGCGTCGACGTCGAGCGACACGTCGCCGAGCGCCTCGATGCGGATCCCGCCCTGCCCGTGCAGCACGAAGGTCTTGCCGACGCCCGCCGCGTGCACCATCCGCGCCGGATGTCCGGCGAACACCTGCGCGGGCCGAAATGATTGGTTCGCTTCCATGCTGGTCCTCATACTGGCAAAACCGACGACACGAGCATCTGCGTGTACGGATGCTGCGGATCGTCGAGCACCTGGTCCGTCAGGCCCGCCTCGACGATCTCGCCGCGCTGCATCACCATCAGCCGGTGCGCGAGCAGGCGCGCGACGCCGATGTCGTGCGTGACGATCAGCATCGACAGGTGCAGCGTCGCGGTCAGCGTGCGCAGCAGGTCGAGCAGGCGCGCCTGCACCGAGACGTCGAGGCCGGCGGTCGGCTCGTCCATGAACACGAGGCGCGGGCCGATCACGAGGTTGCGCGCGATCTGGAGCCGCTGCTGCATGCCGCCCGAGAACGTCGACGGCAGATCGTCGATGCGGCCCGTGTCGAGTTCGACGCGCGCCATCCAGTCGGCCGCCGTCTCGCGCAGCCGGCCGTAGTGGCGCGCGCCGACCGCCATCAGCGGCTCGCCGATGTTCGCGCCCGCCGAGACGCCGGATCGCAGCCCGTCGCGCGGATTCTGCTGGACGAAGCCCCACTCCGTGCGGATCAGCTGCCGGCGCTGCGGCTCGGGCAGCGCGAACAGATCGACGCGCGCGCCGTCGCGCCGCGTGTAGTGCAGCGCGCCGGCGTCGGCCCCGGTGCGCAGCGCGAGCAGGTTCAGCAAGGTGGTCTTGCCCGAACCGGACTCGCCGACGATGCACAGCACCTCGCCCGGATACAGGTCGAAGCTCGCGTTCGCGCAGCCGTTGCGGCCGCCGAAGCGCTTGGTCAGATTGCGTGCGCTCAAGAGCGGCGTCATGCCGGTTCCCCCTCGGTGTGCGGCGCGCGCGGCGGCGCGGCCGGCGTGGATACGTCCGGCGCGTCGCCGCGCCGTTCGCCGCAGTAGTCGCTGTCCGAGCACACGAACATCCGCGTGCCGCGATCGTCGACGATCATCTCGTCGAGAAAACTCTCGTGCGAACCGCACAGCGCGCACGCGCTGTCCCAGCGCTGCACCTCGAACGGATGGTCGTCGAAATCCAGGCTGCGCACCGGCGTATAAGGCGGAATCGCATAGATGCGCTGCTCGCGCCCCGCGCCGAACAGCTGCAGCGCGGGACTCATGTGCAGCTTCGGATTGTCGAACTTCGGAATCGGCGACGGCGAGGCCAGGTAGCGGCCGTTGACCATCACCGGATAGTCGTAGGTCGTCGCGATGCCGCCGTGGCGCACGATGTCCTCGTAGAGCTTGACGCTGATGAGCCCGTAGTCGGCCAGCGCATGCAGCTTGCGGCACTCGCTCGCGCGCGGCTCCAGCTTGAACAGCGGCTCGGGCATCGGCACCTGGTAGACCAGAATCTGACGCTCGGTCAGCGGCGTCTCGGGGATCCGGTGGCGGGTCTGGATCAACGTCGCGTCGACGGTGCGGGTGGTCGTCGCGACCCCGGCCGTGCGCGCGAAGAAGCGCCGGATGTTGACCGCGTTGGTGGTCTCGTCCGAGCCCTGGTCGATCACCTTCAGCACGTCGGCGCGGCCGATCAACGCCGCCGTGACCTGGATCCCGCCCGTGCCCCAGCCGTACGGCAGCGGCATCTCGCGCGACGCGAACGGCACCTGGTAGCCCGGCACCGCCACCGCCTTCAGCAGCGCGCGACGGATCATCCGCTTGGTCTGCTCGTCCAGGTACGCGAAGTTGTAGTCGCCCGCGCCGTCGGGCGGGCTCTCGTCGATCGGCTTCATCGTCCTGCCTCCTCTTGGGCGGGGTGGTCCGCCGGCGCGGCCGCATCCGGCGCGCGGGCCGCGCGCAAGCGCCGCACCAGCTCCAGCTCGGCCTGGAAATCCACGTAATGCGGCAGCTTCAGGTGCTGCACGAAGCCGGACGCCTCGACGTTGTCGCTATGCAGCAGCACGAACTCCGGATCCTGCGGCGGCGCGTCGGCCGTCTCGCCCAGCTCGTGCGCGCGCAGCGCGCGGTCGACGAGCGCCATCGCCATCGCCTTGCGCTCCGAATGCCCGAACGCGAGCCCGTAGCCTTGCGTAAACGACGGCGGCACGCCGTTGCCGCCCGCGAACTGGTTGATCATCTGGCATTCGGTCACGTCGAGATCGCCGATCTCGACCGTCTCGCCGTCGAGTTCATCGAGCGCCAGCTCGACGCTGACCGCGCCGAAGCGCAGCTCGCCCGCGAACGGATGCGAATGGCCGTAGCCGCGCTGCGTCGCGTAGCCCATCGCGAGCAGGAAACCCTCGTCGCCGCGCGCGAGGTTCTGCAGGCGCAGCGCGCGGTCCGCCGGAAAACGCAGGGGCTCGCGCGACAGGTCGCCCGGTTCGGGTGCATCCGCCGTCGGGATCTCCTGTTCGATCAGCCCTTCGCGATCGAGCAGCGACACGACGCGCGGCATCGGTTCAGGTTCAGGATCAGGCACGCGCGCCGCGCCGGCCGGCGCGGCGGCGGGCGCGGCCGAGGGCGCGTCGCCCTGCTCCGCGAGCAACGCGAAATCGAGCAGGCGCTGCGTGTAGTCGTAGGTCGGCCCGAGGAACTGGCCGCCCGGAATATCCTTGAAGGTCGCGGAGATGCGCCGCGCGATCCGCATCGCATCCGTATCGAGCGGCGCGGTGCAGCCGAAACGCGGCAGCGTGGTGCGATAGGCGCGCAGCAGGAAGATCGCCTCGACCAGATCGCCCGCCGCCTGCTTGATCGCCAGCGCGGCCAGCTCCTCGTCGTACAGCGAGCCTTCCGTCATCACGCGCGCCACCGCGAGCCGCTGCTGCTCGCGGATCTGCGCGACGCTGATCTCGGGCAGCGCGGTTGCACCGCGCCGCGCCGCATCGAGCAAGCGCCACGACGCTTCGATCGCGCGCTCGCCTCCCTTGACGGCGACGTACATCAGGCCACCTCCGCTGTCGTGGTGCGCGGCAGGCCGAGCAGCTCGCGGCCGCACACGAGATAGGCGTCGATCCCGCACGGAAACAGCGGCGCGAAGGCCGCCCGGGCCGCCCAGAACGCCGCCGGCAGCCCCACCGGCGCGAGCGTGCGCGCGCCGTCGATGCCGGGCCCCTGCACGCGCACCGGCGCGCCGCCCGTCAAGGCGTCGACGCGCACGAACAGCGTCGCGGATTGTTCGGGCGCATCGGGCGCGCCGAGCGCGAAGCGTTCGAGCGCGGCCGCCGAGGCCGGTTCGTGCAGGTAGGCGAAACATGCGCCCGCCGGCGCGTCGACCAGCGGCGCGCCGGTATGAAAGCGCAGCGCCGATGCGAAGACCGGATCGGGCGTGTCGAGATAGATCGGCGTGCTGTCGTCGCCGAGCGCGAGCAGCGCCGCGAACGCGGCCGGCGCGGCGGCGGAGCCGCGCGCGAGATCCGCCTCGCCCGCCGCCGGCGCGAGCCGGACGATCGTGCCCGGACGCGCGAGCGCGTCGAGCAGCGCGCGGAACGCCTGCTGCGTGTCATGCACCGGATCGCCGAAGCCGGCCGGAATATCCGCGATCGCGATGCGCGCGCGCGTCATGCTGTCTGTCATCAATCGCCTCGTACCATCGTGAAGAATTCGACCCGCGTCGTCGCGGTCTCGCGTGCGCGCGCCGCGCGCTCGGCGGCCTGTTGCGCGCGGAACGGCTCGATCAGCTCGGCGTGCGCCCGCGCATGCCGCTCGGGCAGCTGCAGCAGCGCATCGGCCAGCGCGGCCAGCTCGGCGCGGCGCTTGTCGCGCCCCAGGTGGCAGGCGACGCCCACGGTCGCCGGCGGCCCGACTTCGGCCGCGCGCAGGCGCAAGGTCGCGCGCGTGACGGTGGCCTCGCCCAGGTTGAACGCATCGCCCGTGCCGCCGATCCGCCCGCGCACCATCGCAAGGCCGATCTCGGGCGGCCGCAGCCAGTCATAGGCCGGCGGCGCGCCGCCGGCCAGCACGCGCTCGAGCGCGCTCGCCAGTGCATCGCGCGGCGCGCGCGCCAGCACGGCGAGCCAGGCGCGCCGCGCGGCCGGGGAAAAACAGGCATCGGAACTAGAACAGGGGTTCATCGGCACTCCACGAAGTCCAGGCAGCGAAATTTAACCACCATCCCATCTAAACGTCTAGACGTTTAGATGTAAAATGCGATCTGTCCCGCCGGCGGCGGTACACTACAATGCGCCGCGCGCTCATTGCATCGCAAGGAATTGACACCACCATGACATCGAACGAAATGCCCGATACGCCCCATCCGCTCGAACGCGGCGGCGGCGTGGCCGTCTGGCGGCAGATCGAGCAGATCCTCGCCGCGGAGATCGCCGCGGACGGCTTCGGCGAGGACGGCCGGCTGCCGAGCGAGGGCGAGCTGGCCAAGCGCTTCGACGTGAACCGCCACACGGTGCGGCGCGCCGTGCTGGGGCTCGCCGCCTCGGGGCTCGTGAGCATCGAACAGGGGCGCGGCACCTTCGTGCAGTCGGGCGCGATCGACTACACGATCGGCCGGCGCACCCGCTTCACCGAGAACCTGACCCGCCATCAGCACACGGCTGGCGGCCGGATGCTGTCAGCCGCGCGCGTGAAGGCCGACCCGGTCGTCGCGAAAGCGCTCGGGCTGCGTGCGGGCGCCTATGTGTACCGCATCGAATCGATCCACGAAGCCGACGGCGTGCCGCTCACCTACGCGCACAGCAGCTATCCGGCCGCGCGCTTCGCGGATCTGCCCGATGCGCTCGATCGTCATGACCGCGTCACCGACGCGCTCGCCGAATACGGCGTGACCGACTACCTGCGCAAGTGGAGCCGGATCGGCAGCGTGCTGCCCGAGGCGAACGTCGCGCGACGTCTGAATCTCAACCGGCAGCAGCCGGTGCTGTGGGTCGAGAACGTCGACGTCGACCTGGAAGGCCGGCCGATCAAGTACGGGGTCACGCATTTCGCGGCGGACCGCGTGCAGTTGGTGATCGACAACGACGACGTGCCCGGCGATGCGCGCTGACGACGGCCTCGCCCGCTGGCCCGCGCAGGCGCGCTTCGCGATCTACTACGCGCCGCCGCGCGACAGCGCGTGGTGGCGCGCGGGCTGCGCGTGGCTCGGCCGTGATCCGGAAAGCGGGGCGGCGGGTTCAGGCCCGGCCGCCTCGGTCCCGGCAGACTCAAGCTCGGCTGAACCATGTTCGCCCGGCTCAAGCGCAACCGACACGGGCGCGGCCGATCCCCGCCCCCAACCGCCCGCGCTCACGCGTCCGCTGGCCGACCTCACCGTCGCGCCTGCGCGCTACGGCTGGCACGGCACGCTGATGCCGCCGTTCCGGCTCGCCGCCGGCGTGACGCCCGCCGATCTGCTCGCGCAAGCGCAGCAGTGGGCGGGACGCCAGCGCGGCTTCGCGCTCGCGGTCACGGCCGCCGCGCTCGGCCGCTTCGTCGCACTGCGCCCCGCCACCGACGCGGACGAGGCCGCGATGCGCGCGCTCGCGGAGGATGCCTTGCGCACCTTCACGCCGCTGCGCGCGACGCCCTCGGCGCGCGAACGCGACGCGCGACGCGCGCAGCCGCTCACGCCGCGCCAGCAGGCGCTGCTCGACGCCTGGGGCTATCCGTACGTGCTCGACGAGTTCCGCTTCCACATGACCCTCTCCGATTCGCTCGACGATCCCGCCGAGCGCGGCATCCTGCTCGACTGGTGGCGCGCGGCGGCGCCCGGCCTCGGCCCGCTGCCCGCGACCGGCGCGGCGCTGTTCGTCGAACCCGCGCCGGGCGCGCCGTTCGTGCTGTGGCGGCGACTGCCGTTCGACACGTTGCGCACGCAACCATGAGCGACGCGCGACTCGTCTACGTGATGGGCCCGTCCGGCGCGGGCAAGGACACCCTGCTCGCCTATGCGCGCGAACGCCTGCAGCGCGAGCCGGTGCTGTTCGCGCATCGCTACATCACCCGCGCCGACAGCGGCCCCGAGAACCACGTCGCGCTCAGCGACGAAGCGTTCGCGCTGCGGTCCGCGCGCGGCCTGTTTGCGCTCGAATGGTCGAGCCATGCGCTGCGCTACGGCATCGGCATCGAGATCGACCAATGGCTCGCGGCCAGCTGCACGGTGGTCGTCAACGGCTCGCGCGCGCATCTGGCCACGGCGCTCGCACGCTATCCGCGCCTGCGCGTCGTGCACGTGAACGCCGCGCCGCACGTGCTGGCCGCGCGGCTCGCCGCGCGCGGCCGCGAGAGCGCCGAGCAGATCGGCGCACGCCTTGCGCGCCAGGTCGAATGGCGCGCGCCCGGCGGCACCCGCATCGCCACGCTCGACAACTCCGGCACGCTCGACGATGCGGGGCGCGCACTCATCGCCCTGCTACGCGAGCACCCCTGAGCGCCACTCCTATTTCTAGTAGCTCCCCGCAAGATCGTCGGTCATCTACCATTTAATTAATCGTTTCCGACGAGATTGTCCCGAGCCGCCGCGCGGCAGGACCCAAAACGACACGACCGCCGCCGGGCGGCATGCATCTCTGGGAGAGGGCGTTTGAGCTACATTCCGATCGATTCGACCGATGCACGCTACAACACGCTCAAAAAAGGCTTCAACCTGCGCTGGCCCGCCCCCGAACAAGCCGCGCAACGGATCCTGGTCTGCAACGACGCCGCCGAAGCCCAGCAGGCGCTCGACCATGCCCTCACGCACCAGCTGCGCCCCACGCTGCGCAGCGGCGGGCACTGCTACGAAGGCTTCGTTTCCAACAACCCAGGCGGCGTCATCATCGATATCGGCAACCTGACCGGCATCGACACCGACGTGAGCGCGGGCGGCCGCCGCTACGGCTTCCGTCTCGCGGCCGGCAACCAGAACTGGGACAGCTACCTGGGCCTGTACCGCAACACCGGCAAGACGCTTCCGGGCGGCTCGTGCTATTCCGTCGGGCTCGGCGGACACATCAGCGGCGGCGGCTACGGATTGCTGTCGCGCCTGAACGGCTTGACCGTCGACTGGCTCTCGGGCGTCGACATCCTCGTCGCGGACAACGGCAAGGCGCGACTGCTGCATGCGAACGCCAGCCAGCATGCGGACCTGTTCCGGCTGTGCCGCGGCGCGGGCGGCAACAACGCGGGGCTCATCACCCACTACTACTTCGACGACCTGCCGGTCGCGCCGGGCGAGGTCGTGGTGGTGCAGCTGCAGTTTCCCTGGGACCAGTTCATCGACGCGGGCCGCCCGCAATTCGATGCGTTCGTCAACGCCTATGCGGACTTCCTTCATGCGGCCGACACCGAAACCGACACCTACGGACTGTTCACGCTGCTGAAGCTCACTCACGTGAGCGCGGGCAATATCGGCCTCACGGTGCAGTACACGGATCGCGACGGCGGCGTCGCCGACCTCGGCCCGCTGCTCGCGTTCCTGAAGGCCCTCGCGCCATTCAAGCAAGCGTTGCAAAGCGCGTACCTGCCGGGCGCGGGCCACCCGTTCATCGGCAGCCATCCGAAGACGCTGAGCGCGCAGGGGCTGCCCACGAACACCCGCGTGATGGATTGGCTCTACGCGACGCAGACGTTCAACGGCTCCGGCGCCAATCAGCGCGGCAAGTACAAGTCCGCGTACATGAAGCAGCGCTTCACAGAGCACGAGCTGGATGCGCTTCATCGCTATCTGAGCAAGACGCACGCCAAGGATGATGACTTCGCGCAGTCGCTCGTGCAGGTCGACTCTTACGGCGGCGCGGTCAATCACGCGTTCTCCGGCAATCCGCACTTCGACCCGGCGCATAACGAAACCGCCGTGCCGCAGCGCAGTTCGATCCTCAAGCTCCAATACCAGACCTACTGGACCGACCCGCTCAACGACGCCAAGCACGTCGACTGGCTGCGCGAGTTCTATTGGGCCGTGTACCGGCACGACGGTTTCAACGGCACGCCGTATCCGGCGTCGCAAGCCCTGCGCGGCTCGCGCTACGAAGGGTGCTACATCAACTACCCGGACGTCGACATGCTGACGGGCGAGCAGCCCGGCACGGCCGGCTACCACTGGGGCGAGCTGTACTACGGCGGGCTCTACGACTCGCTCGTCGCGGCCAAGCGCGCCTACGACCCGCACAACGTGTTCCATCACGCGATGTCGCTCGGCGCGACGCCCTGAGACAACCCGCACGCTACCTTCGCCCTCCAGGAGATAGGCCCGATGAAATCGTCCATGCGCTCCGCGACCCGCGCGCGCCCCACGCTGCATCGATACATGGCGCTGTCGCTGCTCGCCGCAGTCGGCGCGACGCTCGCGCCCGTGCGGCCGGCGGCCGCGCACGGCGCGGTCGGCTATCCGATCGCGCGGCAATACCAGTGCCGCATCGAAGAAGGCTACTGGTATCCGGAGAACGGTTCCGCGATTCCGCACGACGACTGCCGCGCCGCGTTCCGCGCGGGCAACCAGTCCGCCTATCCGTTCACGCAGTGGAACGAGGTGTCGGCCAATCCGGTCGGCCAGGGCAACGATCTGGCGAAACTCAAGGAAGCCGTGCCCGACGGCCAGCTGTGCGCGGGCGGCGACCGCAGCAAGGCCGGCCTCGATGTACCCGCCGCGCAGTGGCGCAAGACGCGGCTCGTGCCGCGCAACGGCCACGTCGAACTCGTGTGGGAGAACACCCAGTCGCACAATCCGGCGCGCATGCGCATCTTCATCTCGAAGCCGCAGTACAACGCGGCCGCGCCGCTGCGCTGGGACGACCTGCAACAGATCTACGACGCCCCCGCTCCCAAGCCGATCGCGGCGAACGGCGCAGGCCACATGTCGTCGGTCACGTCGCTCTACAAGCTCGATGTCACGCTGCCGCCCGGCCGCACCGGCGACGCGGTGATCTACAGCTACTGGCAGCGCATGGATGCGGGCAACGAAGGCTTCTTCAACTGCAGCGACGTGTCGATCTCGACCGACGAGAACACCGCGAGCTTCCCGTGGCAGGAAGACCGCGCGCTCGTCGAGGCCGGCTTCAAGCCGCGCGCGGGCCAGCAGGTGCGCTTCCGCGTGCTGGGCGGCGCGCAGGGCGAGGAACAGATCGACCTGCGCGTGCCGATCACCACGCGGAACGCGGACCCCGCCGTCTGGAGCCGGCAGCTCAATGACCTGCTCGCCCACTACGGCAACACCGTGAAAATCGGCAAACGCAGCGGCAACGCCGTGGAATTCGACGCGAAAGAGCCAGCGGCCAACAAGGTCTGGCTGAAACCGAACACCAGCAGCGCGCTCAGCATCATCGGCAGCAACTGACGTCAGCCGCGCCGGGCGCTTGCCCGGCCGGCTCCGGCACTAACGCCGGACCTCGTGTGTGTCTGCGGATATTCCCTCGGTATCCGCCGTTGGCGGCCATCGTTTACGCGATGCGCCGCCTTTTTTTGCATCGCCGGAATGAATAATATCGCCCACTCATGCGATAAACGAGATTCCTCGCGACAATTCCGCCATTCAATGCGCGCATGAGTATTTCGGAACATATTTCCTCTTTTTCCCGCCCGCAGTAAATTCGACACAGCTTACCCGACAGCGTATCGACAGCATAAAAACGGCTGCTCGCGCCGCGCCCGCCGCCGGCATCGAAACCGCCATCAATCCCGCGAATTCTTTCCCCGACTTTGTTCACGCCCGCCCATCAAGGCTGACAAGGCAACGATTCCATTTTCCTCGCCTCCCGGATCATTTCAGATTGCTCACCAACAGCTGACTCGATGTATTTGATCCTAATCAAACTTTAATTTTTTGGTAAATATCTTGTAATTACAAAATTGAACTTCTAGGATGCCTCCTGCAGTTCACAGTACCTCTACAGTTTTAATGCTTGCGCTTAATTCACTTATCAATATTCACGCATTCATTCATTATCTGGGGGTTTACATGAATAAACTGACTTGCCTGCTGTCCATTACCGCGCTTTCGTTGGCGACCCTGAGCGCCTTCGCGCAAGGCGGCGACCAGCAGGCCACAGTCGACCGGGCGCTGCAGTTGGTCCAGCAGAATCCGAGCAGCTTCAACCTCTCCGCCGGTCCCGCCGCGCGCTCGCTGAAATTCGCGGCCGCGCAGGCGAACGCGCCGACGGAAGGCGATCAGTTCCAGGTCCGCGACGTGATCGTCGATCCCGACGGCACCGAACACGTGCGCTTCGATCGCTTCTACGGCGGGCTGGCCGTGATCGGCGGCGACATCGTCGTGCACTCGAACCAGGGGCAACTGAAGCAGGCAAGCCTGACGCAAGCCGCGCCGATCAACCTCGCCGGCAAGATCGGCAAGGTCGGCGAACGCTTCGTGGTCCGTAACGCGCCCGACGTCGGCGCGACGGCGGCCCAACGCGCCGCGACCGCGCGCTTCGGCGCGTCTGTGCGCCGCGTCGATACGCCCGAACTCGTCGTGTTCGCACGCGACGTCGCGCCGACCCTCGCGTACGCGGTGCGCGTGCTCGGCAAGGCGAACGATACGCACGGCGAGGCGGTGCTCTACTACGTCGATGCGCGCACGGGCGCCCTGCTCGATGCGCAGGACCTGATCAAGTCGTCCGCCGCGACCGGCACCGGCCGTTCTCTGTACTACGGCAATCTGTCGCTGATCACCGACCAGACCGGCACCAACGCCTACCGCCTGCTCGATCCGACACGCGGCGGCGGCTCGGTGTACGACGGCCGCGGGCTCGAGGCCGGCGACATCGATCAGGGCGGCAACAACCTGTCGATCTTCACGAGCAGCACCAACGTGTGGGGCAACAACACGACCAGCGATCGCCAGACCGTCGCCGCGGACATCGACTACGGCCTCGCGATGACCTGGGATTACTACAAGTCCGTCCACAACCGCAACGGCGTGTTCAACGACGGGCAAGGCGTGAAGAGCTACGCGCACGTGGTGTTCGACACCGGCGCGGGCACGACCGGCGCGAACGCGGCGTGGATGCCCTCGCACGTGATGGTGTATGGCGACGGCCAACCGGGCAGCCGCCTGCCGCGGCCCGTCGTGTCGATCGACGTGGCCGGGCACGAGATGAGCCACGGCGTGACCGAGGCGAGCGCGAACCTCAACTACTCGGGCGACGCGGGCGGCCTCAACGAATCGACCTCCGACATCTTCGGCACGCTCGTCAAGTTCTACGCGAACAGCCCGAAGGACCCGGGCAACTACGTGATCGGCGCGAGCGTGGTGAGCGGCGGCCTGCGCAAGATGTACAAGCAGGATCTCGACGGCCGCTCGTACAGCTGCTATCCGTCGGGCGGCTTCTCGTGGTCGAACCCGCGTCACGATCCGCACTACTCGTCGGGCGTCGGCAACCGCTTCTTCTACCTGCTGTCGGAAGGCCCGACCGTACCGTCGACCGACACCGGCTTGTCGAAGAGCCAGCTGGTGTGCAACGGCGACACCAGCTTCAGCGGCGTCGGTCGCGACAAGGCCGGCAAGATCTGGTATCGCGCGCTGACCGTGTACCTGAACGCGAACTCCAGCTATCCGAATGCGCGGCGCGCGTCGATCTCGGCGGCGAACGACCTGTACGGCACGAATTCGGCCGAAAGCGCGGCGGTCGCCCGCGCCTGGAGCGCCGTGGGCGTGAACTGACGCAGCCGCGCGTCGCGGCGGGATGTCGCACCCGCCGCGACGCGCGCACCTGACCTCGATGGGCCGGCAAGCCCGCTGCGACGGGCTTGCCGGCCCACATAGAAATTCACGATGTGCACCATTAAGACAAGCAATTTCACAGCCGCGCATCGTCTCGCCATACTGGCGCTTCCTTACCACACACCGAAACAGAGGAAGTGCAGATGCCGATCATCAACACCCAGATCAAACCGTTCAAGGCAACCGCGTACCACCACGGCGACTTCGTGTCGGTCAGCGAAGAAACGCTGAAGGGCAAGTGGTCGGTCGTCGTGTTCTACCCGGCCGACTTCACGTTCGTGTGCCCGACCGAACTCGGCGATCTGGCCGACCGCTACGCCGATTTCCAGAAGCTGGGCGTCGAGATCTACGCGGTGTCGACCGACACGCATTTCACGCACAAGGCATGGCACGACACGTCGGACACGATCTCGAAGATCCGCTATCCGATGATCGGCGACCCGACGCTGACGATCTCGCGCAACTTCGATGTGCTGATCGAAGAAGAAGGCATGGCCCTGCGCGGCACCTTCGTGATCAACCCGGAAGGCGAGATCAAGCTGTGCGAGATTCACGACAACGGCATCGGCCGCGACGCTGGCGAGCTGCTGCGCAAGGTCCAGGCCGCGCAATACATCGCCGCGCACCCGGGTGAAGTCTGCCCCGCGAAGTGGACCCCGGGCGCCGACACGCTGACCCCGTCGCTCGACCTGATCGGCAAGATCTGACCCGCTCGGCCCGAACGGGCCGCCGCGCACCGGCCGCGCGCCGGTGCGCTTCCCTCCCGGCGGGACTTCCCCCGCACGCCCTTTCGTCGCGCGATGCGCGGACGCCGCTCGCGGCTCACTCTTTCGACACGGAATCCCAATCGCCATGCTGGACGCCAATCTCAAGACGCAGTTGAAGTCGCACCTCGAAAAAATCAGCCGTCCGATCGAGCTTGTCGCGTCGCTCGACGACAGCGCGAAATCGCAGGAACTGCGGGCCTTGCTCGCGGAGATCGCGGGGCTGTCGCCGCGCGTCGCGCTGATCGAGCGTCGCGACGATGCGGAGCGCACGCCGTCGTTCTCGATCGGCGAGCCCGGGAAGCCGGCCGGCATTCGTTTCGCCGGTATTCCGATGGGGCATGAATTCACGTCGCTGGTGCTCGCGCTGTTGCAGGTGGGCGGGCATCCGGTGAAGCTCGATGCCGACGTGATCGAGCAGATTCGCGCGCTCGATGGGGAGTATGCGTTCGAGACGTATTTCTCGCTGTCCTGCCAGAACTGCCCGGATGTCGTGCAGGCGCTGAACGTGATGGCGTTGATCAATCCGCGCATCCGCCACGTGGCGATCGACGGCGCGCTGTTCCAGGCGGAAGTCGAAGCGCGTCAGGTGATGGCCGTGCCGACGATGTTCCTGAATGGGCAGTCGTTCGGCCAGGGGCGCAGCAGCGTCAAGGAAATCCTCGCGAAGCTCGATACCGGCGCGGCGGCGCGCGCGGCGAAGGCGCTGGCGACCAAGCCGGTGTTCGACGTGCTGGTGGTGGGCGGCGGGCCGGCCGGCGCGGCGGCCGCGATCTACGCCGCGCGCAAGGGCATCGCGACGGGCGTGGTGGCGGAGCGTTTCGGCGGACAGGTGCTCGATACGATGGCCATCGAGAACTTCGTGTCGGTGCAGGCCACCGAAGGGCCGAAGTTCGCGACCGCGCTCGAACAGCACGTGAAGCAGTACGACGTCGATGTGATGGATGTGCAGCGCGCCGAGGCGCTGGCGCCGGGCGCGGTTCATGAAATCCGGCTCGCGGGCGGCGCGGTGCTGCGCGCGAAGACGATCGTGCTCGCGACGGGCGCGCGCTGGCGCGAGATCAACGTGCCGGGCGAGCGTGAGTATCGCGGCCGCGGCGTGGCGTACTGCCCGCATTGCGATGGTCCGCTGTTCAAGGGCAAGCGCGTCGCGGTGGTGGGCGGCGGCAACTCGGGCGTCGAGGCGGCGATCGATCTCGCCGGGCTCGTGCGCGAGGTGACGCTGATCGAATACGGCGCGCAGCTGCGCGCGGATGAGGTGCTGCAGCGGAAGCTGCTCAGCCTGCCGAACGTGACCGTCGTCACGCAGGCCAAGACCGTCGAACTGACGGGCGACGGCGCGAAGCTCAATGGGCTCGTTTATGAGGATCTGCGCAGCGGCGAGATCAAGCGCGTCGATCTCGAAGGCGTGTTCGTGCAGATCGGCCTCGTGCCGAATACCGAATGGCTGAAGGGCTCGGTCGAACTGTCGAAGCACGGCGAGATCGTGGTCGATGCGCGCGGCGCGACGTCGGTGCCTGGCGTGTTCGCGGCGGGCGACGTGACGACCGTGCCGTACAAGCAGATCGTGATCGCCGTCGGTGAAGGCGCGAAGGCTTCGCTGGGCGCGTTCGATTATCTGATCCGGCAGGATGCGCAGGATGCCGCGCAGGTGGTGGTGAAGCAGGAAGAGGAAGCGGAAGCGGAAGTCGCCTGAGCGGCGGTTAGAGGGAATTCAAGGAATTCACGGAATTCACGGAATTCACGGAATTCACGGCTCTACCTTGGCCCTCGTCTTCGCGCGGCGACGCGTGGGATGAGGGCATTTTTTTGTTTCCTGGAAGTTTCCATCGACCCTGGACGCCCTCTTTCGGCGCGCAACTCAGGCGTCGGGCTTAGGTTTTTTGATTGTCTTCACGAGCATGGCCGCGCTCAGGATCGCGGCGCAGATGGAAATTCCCGACAGGCCCAGGGCGAACCAATCGAGAGGACTATCGGTCGCGGGGTCCAGCACGGAACGCTGTGGTGCAGCCGGGTCATAGTGGACGGGCACACGACTCCCAATGGGCCGTGTCTCTTTGTCATGTTCGGCTTGCCGCTCGGATATAAACAAATGGGCAGAGTAGGCACGATTCAGTGCGTTGCTTTCAGCATCGTATTTCCGCCCGTTCACTGAATACGAGTAGATCCAGCCGGTCTCCCAACGGATACGGCGGTGGCTCAGGATCTCGTGAACGTATGCGGCTTCTATGGTCCCGCCGGTTGATTCCCAGTTTTGCTCGACATCCTGCCAGTGCCACCCATCCAGAACGCCGTAGCCCATCCACCCGCCAGCCGCCGCGAAAGCGAGCACATAAAACGCAATCAGCCTCTTTCGTACCGGCTTCGGTGTCGCCCGCGCGCCGCGAGAGGGTAAGCCGTTCATGGTGGACGCATCTCGGTGTTTGAGTACGGGTTGCGGGTCGGCGATGTTCGACTGGCATGTCGGCAGGGCAAGATGCGCCTGTCTTCAAGACGTTTCGCGGCGGCGATGATTCCGCGTGATGGAGCCTGCGCCCGATTCTCAATCTTAGGCGAAGTTAAGTCGAATGGCGGGAAGTGGCTGCCTCCGGCCCGACGCCTTGGTTGGATTCACGGTGAACGCATTCCTGTAAGAAAACCACACCGAATGCACCAGGAATAGCAAGTGCAGGGACGACACCTTGCGCGAGCGCCAGATAGTCTCCATGGTGCCAAGACATGCGAACTCCTCTTTTCGTGGTTCGAATCAGACATGCAGCCGCGCGCGATAGACAATCAATTTGTCAGACTCTCACTTCTCTGCCAACTATCCGTCACAAGCATTTCCATCCAGCACAGATTCGTAATATCCCCCCACTCCGCCCCGCCCGCGACCGCTCCCAACCCAGTCGTTTTCCATTATTCTCACACCTACCGCACCGTCGGCCGGGGGGCCGCCGGTTCACTCAAGCCGCACCCTTTTTGACCCCGACGCGCCGGACCGTCGCGCCACGTCCCCGCGTCCTCGCCGCAGGAAACGATCGTGCCGACCACCACCCCGCCGGCTTCGCCCGGCAACGCAACGCTCCTCGAAATCGTCCGCGCCCAGACCGAGATCGCGAAGCTCGGGCTCGACCTCGGCGGCGTGATGGCCTTCGTCGCCGAACGCGGCCAGCACCTGACCCACGCGCACGGCGCGGTCGTCGAACTCGCCGAGCATGACGAAATGGTCTACCGCGCCGCCTCCGGCATCGCCGGCCACCTGCTCGGCCTGCGCCTGAAGCGGGTCGGCAGCCTGTCCGGGCTGTGCGTGCAGAGCGGCCGCATCATGCGCTGCGACGATTCCGAACTCGACGATCGCGTCGATCGCGAAGCCTGCCGCCGCGTCGGCCTGCGCTCGATGATCGTCACGCCGCTCCGGCACCTCGACACCACCGTCGGCGTCCTGAAAGTCATGTCGCCCGAAGTCAACGCCTTCACCGAGGACGACATCCAGGTGCTCGAACTGATCTCCGAGCTGATCGCCGCCGCGATGTACCACGCGGCCCGCAACGAGACCAACGAGCTTTACCTGCAAGCCACCCACGATGCGCTGACCGGCCTGCCGAACCGCGCCCTGTTCTACGACCGGCTGCGCCAGTCGATCCAGCTCGCGACGCGTTCGTCGGCTGTGCTCGGCATCCTGAATCTCGACCTCGACGGCCTGAAGCCGATCAACGACCGCTACGGGCACCGCGTCGGCGACGCCGCGATCCGCGAGGCCGCGATGCGGATCAGCGGCTCCGCGCGCCGCTCCGACACCGTCGCGCGGCTCGGCGGCGACGAGTTCGGCGTGATCCTGCCCGGCATCCATGGGCGCGCCGACGCGGAGCAGCAAAGCGAGCGGATGACCGAGCGGGTCGCCCAGCCGTTCGAATTCGAGGGGCAGCGGCTCGACCTGGGCGTGAGCGTCGGCATCGCGGTGCTGCCCGACGACGGCACCGACATGACCGGCCTGATCGACCGCGCGGACAAGGCGATGTACGCGATCAAGCGCGAGCGCAAGGGCGGCGCGCGCTGAGCGCGCCGCTCATTGCAGCATGAAGGTCTCGTATTCGAGCGCGTCGAGCTTGCGGTCGAGCAGGTACAGGCTCGCGAGCATCGCGACGAGCAGCGCCCCCGCGAAGCCGTAGCCGTAGGTGGCCGGGTTCGCGCCGAGCGTGAGCGCGGTGAAGCCCGCGTTCATCGCCACGAACGCCCCGACCAGCCCGAGCACGATCCCGCGCTTGTCGAGGTAGAAAAACACGTTGATCGCGCCCATGAACACGACCTGCATGCTGGCCGCGATCACGTCGATGTAGAGCAGCGGCAGGTACAGCGACGGAATCCCGAGCCAGCGCAGCAGCACCGGGCTCGCCGCGAACAGCAACAGCGCCGCCATCGACTGCACCTTGATGATTTCCCACACCCCCGTGCGCAGCGATTCAACCATCGCGCGCTGCATGCGCTCGATATGCTGCAACGACGCGCCCTCGCGCACCGCATCGTAGAACGCATCGTAGTACTCGACGAAATCGGTCTCGATGCGCAGCAGGAACACCGCCATGCCGGGCAGGATCGCCAGATACGCGAGGAACACGGGGATGTCGTAGATCAGCGACGCGCGCAGCGGCCCGATCACCGGCTGCCCGGTGCCCGGCGCATACCAGAACATGAACTTGTCGATCCAGATGCCGAGGTTGTACAACAGGCCGATCAGCATCAACGACGGATAGCGGTAGCGCTTCGAGAACATCTCGAACGAGATGAAGCGTTCGCTGCGATAGTCGCGGTAGATCAGCGCGAGCAGGCCGCAAAGCAGCAGCGTCTGGCCGAACACGAACCCCGCGAGCAGGCCGTTCAGGCCGTACCGGTTGAGCGCAAGCGCGCTGACCGTGGTGGCCGTGTAGCCGATCAGGAACACGACGATGATCGACAGATAGCGCTTCATCCCGGACAGGAAGATCGTCGCGATCCAGATGTTGCCCGTCACGACGAAGCCCGCGAGCATCAGCATCCGGTAGCCGGGCGTCTGCGCGCGGAACAGGGTCAGCGACGCGAGCACGCCGAGCCCGACCGAACCGAGCGTGACCACCGCCATCACGCCGTGGAAATTCGACAGGATGGGATCGCGCCGCTCCTTGAACAGGCGGTCCGACGTGAAGCGCGTGTAGGCGAGTTGCAGTGGCCCGGTCAGCACGAGCGACACCGCGATCAGGTAGGTCACCGAGACCTGGAACTGCGTGATGAGCCCGGTCGGCAGCACGAACGGCAGGCTCAGCACGCCGATCAGCAGGATCCCGACGATCGACAGCACCCACGGCCCCGCGCCGATCAATCCCGCATACGCATAGGCCTGCATCAGCCCCGTCAGCGTATTGCGACGGAGCATCTTGCGCAGTTCGAATCCGATTCCGGCCATCCCGGCGGCTCCCGTGCGATCAGCCGTGCGCGGACGCGGCGCGGGTCGCGTCGGCCCCGGTCGCGTCGTCGGCGGCAGCCAGGCGCTGATAGAGCGTCCGGTAGGACCCCACCATCCGCTCCTGCGTGTAATAGCGTTCGACCCGCGCGATGCCGGCGCGCTGCGCGGCGCGCCAGTGCGCGTCGTCGAACAGGTCGAGCGCGGCTTCGGCCAGCGCGCGCGGATCGGCGATCTGCACGACGCGCCCGGCCGCGCCGAGCGCCGCGTCCTCGCCCGGCGCGCCCTCGATCAGCTGCCGGCACGAGCCCACGTCGGTCGTCACCGACGGCACGCCGGCCGCGAAGCCTTCGAGCACGACGAGCGGCAACGCCTCGGAAATCGAACTCAGCACCAGCAGCCCGCATTTCGGCAGCAGTTCGTCGATCTTCTGGAAGCCGAGGAAGCGCACCTTGTCCTTCAGCCCGAGGCTTTCAACGAGCGCGCGGCACTCCTGCGCATACGCGAGATCCTCGTCCTCCGGTCCGGCGATCCAGGCCTCGGCGTCGGGCATGCGGCGCAGCACGGTCAGCATCGCGCGGATGAAGGTCTTGATGTCCTTGATCGGCACCACGCGTCCGATCAGGCACAGCGTCCTGGGCACCGTCGCCGCGCGTTGCGCGCGCAGCGGCGCGAGGCGCGGCAGGTTCACGCCGTTCGGGATCGTCGCGGTGCGCGCGGCCGGCGCGCCGTCGGCGATCTGGCGCCGCCGGTTGCCTTCGTAGAGCGCGACGATGTCCTGCGCCGCGTCGTAGCACACGCGTCCGAGCGACTGGAAGAAGCGCACCCACAGGTCGCGGAAGTACGCGACCTGCGAGACGTCGCGCTCGAACAGGCTGCGGTTGTCGCGAATCCATTCGCTCTGGAACAGGTCGATCTTGCGTTCCTTCGTGTAGATCCCGTGCTCGGACACGAGCAGCGGCCGCCCCTGCCGGTAATGCGCGAGCGCGCCCAGGAAGCCCGCGTAGCCGGTCGACGCGGTATGCAGCACGCGCACGGCGGGCAGCTGCTCGACGATCCGCGCAAGCTGCCACAGGGGCTTGTGCATGATGCGCACGGTCCAGAAGTAATCGACGAATGACGGATCGGTGCAGAACCGGCGGTACTGGTCGGTCAGGTACTGCCATGCCTCCTTCGAATGAAGGAACGCGTCCTCGCCGAGCGCGCCGCCCGGGCGCAGGTCAGTCAGCATGTCCTTGAGCATGCGCGCGCTCAGGTCGCGCATCGCGGGGTTGCGCAGGCTGTCGTGCAGTTGCGCCGAGCGCGCGAACGCGCCGGGATCGCCGCGCATCGGCTTGACGAGCGGCGGCGGCGCGAAGTCGTAGAGGTAGTGCGTTTCCAGATGGACGACGTTGTCCGGCAAGGCGTACTGCATGCCTGCATAGTCCTGCTCGCGGCTGCCGAGGAAGCACAGCGCGAAGCGCAGCTCGGGAAACGCGCGGATGATCTGGTTCACCCAACTCGACACGCCGCCGCTGACATACGGGAACGTCCCTTCCAGCAGCAACAGGACATCCGCCGACGCGGCGCGCGGCAGTCCGGACGAGACGGCATTCGGCATGACGGCCCTCATGAGCGGTTGGCGTGGGAATCGGGCGGCGCGGGCGTTGCCCAGCAGTCGAGCGTCGCCTGCAGCACCGGCGTGATGGTGCGCCGGTCGAGTTCGCCGAGCAGGCGGCGCACGCCGCTGAAATCGCGCCGCCAGTAGGCCGACTCGGCCAGGTACGGCACCAGCCGGTCGCGCGGAAAACCGCAGGCGATCGCGTTCCCCAGCATCTGATCCGCGGCGGCGAGGTCGCGGCGCGCGAGCGCGAGCCGGCCGCGCAGCCGCCACAACGCGGCGTCGTGCGGCGTCAGCGTCAGCGCCGAGATCGCGAAGTGGTCCGCCTGCCCGATCGCGTGCTCATGCACGTCGCCCGTCACCAGCTGCTGGTAGATCAGTTCGCTGTACAGCTCGGCGAGCGCCTTGTCGATGCGCGCGCGCTCGCTCGCCGGCAGCGCCCGCGCGGCGGCGCGCTTCGCGCGCTCGGCGAGAATCTTCTGGGTCAGCGCCTTCTCCTTGTTCTCCAGGCTGCCATAGGCGAGCAGCCGGATGTCGTCGAGCGGATCGGCAAGCATCTCCTGCAAAACCGGCGACACGGTCCGCGCCGGCAGCGCCTGCATCGCGAGCAGCGCGGTCATGCGGAAATCGGTGCTCGCCTCGGCGTTGCGCAGTTCGGCCTTGAGGCGCGCGCCGCGCCCGTACGACACCGCGCCGAGCAGGTATTCGGTGAAGGCCGGTTCGTCGACGCGCACCACCGGCAGGTGCGCGCTGTTATCCGGGAGCAGCGCGGCCAGCGCGCGCGCGCCGAGCGTGCAGGCCAGGCCGCCGATCGGCAGCGCGAAATTCAGGCCCCACAGCAAGGCGAGCCCGCCGCGCCCCACCGGCCGCGCGCGCGCGGACAGCCACCTCGCGCAGCCGAGCGCCACGAGCGCCGCGCCGAGCGCCTCGACCGCCACGCACACGAGCAGCGCGCCCGTGTTCGCGCGCGCCGCCGCCGCGCCCAGCATCGCGGGCGCGGGCAGCCCGCCCAGCGCCTGCACGGACGGGTCGGCGATGCCGCGCGCCGCGAGCGCGAAGCCGGCCACCTGCAACGCCACGCCCGCGAGCCCGGGCAGCCATGCGGCGCCCGTGCCTCGCGCGGGCGCGCCGGCCTCGCCGGCCGGCCGCAGCGCGTCAGGCGCCGACACCGCTTCGCTCCAGCAGATCGCGCAGCGCGGTGATCGGCTCGTCGACCGGCACGCGCATCGAGTAGACCGCGACGTGCGCGGTTTCGAAGGTGACGCCGAATTGCGCCCGCAAGCTGTTCTCGATGCGCAGCAGATAGCCTTCGACCGCGCCGCCGCTCGACAACGGCATCAGCGTCAGGATCGCGCGCCGGCCGTGGCCGTCGAGCGACCATTGCGCATCGAGCGAGCGCCGCGTGCGCAGCACGTGTTCGTACCACGCGGCGCTGCGCGCGTCGTTGTCGAACACCAGCGCGACGATCGACGATTCGACGTGGGTCGCGCGCCGCAGATGCACGAGCCGCGCGTAGTCGAGCGCGAAGCCGTGCGGACAGGCCGGGAACGCCGCGAGCATGTCGCGCGTGACCGTCGCGTGGCGGACGCCGTCCGCGTAGAAATAACACAGCACGAGCAGGAATTGCAGGTTGTCGCGCGTCAGCGCGAGGAACGGCATCCGTTCGATCGCGACCACGCCCGCCATCTCGCCCTGCGCGTCGACGAGCGGCACGCACGCGAGATAGCGGCTCGCCGCCGCGACCTGCTCGGCCGCGCCGGCGACGTGGATGAGCGTGCGCGCCTCCAGCGCCTCGCGCAGCAGCGGGTCGCGCGGATCGAGCGGCGCGGGCCGGCCGATCGACGCGGCGGCGTCGCCCGCCGGCGCGCCGGCGCGCCAGGCGTGCACGCTCGCGACCTCCAGCTGGGTCGCCTGCGCGGCCGCGTCGAGAAACGCCTGCGCGCCGCGCAGCGTGACCTCGCCCTGCTCCGCCTCGTGCGGCTCCTGCGCGAGCACCAGGGTGCGCAGCCGCGCGAGCGCATCGCGCAGCGTCGCGGGCCGGCTCAGCAGATCCTGTTCCAGCCGTTCATGCGAGAGCCGCAGCATGAACTGCTCGCGCGTCAGGATCGCGAGGCGCTCGGCCAGATAATCGTTGGCGATCCGGCTCTGGCGCAGGCGGTTCAGCCAGATGTCGCCGAACTGGCCGGCCAGCAGCGTCAGGAAGAAGCCGCCGAAGAAAAACCCGAGCGGGAAGCGCCGCGCCGGCGCGAGCGGGCCCAGCGCGTTCAGCGCGCCGACCGCGGGCGGCGCGGCCGCGTACAGCACGTGCCACGCGACGAGCAGCAGCAGGCCCGACAGCACGCCGGCCGCCGAACCGTAGCGCAGCGCGACGAGCACCGGCACGAGCCAGATCCAGCCGAAGCCGCTGCCGACCAGCAGCGGATCGTCGTGCGACAGCGCCCGGCACGCCGCGATCGCGACGAGCGTGAGCCCGACGGTTTCGAGCGCGGCCACCGCGCGATGGCGCGCCGATCCGGCGGGCGGCGCGATGATTCCGCTCCACCAGCCGGTCGCGCCCGTCGCGCGCGCGGTGCGCGGCCGGCGCGCCGCGCCGCGGGGGTTGTCCGATGCCTGCGTATTCATCGCGATCGTGCGCCCGCTCCAGGGTTGATGACGAAGGCGGCCGTCACTGCGCGCGCGCGAGCGGCGCGAGCAGGTCCCGCTCCAGCTTCTGCGCGACCCCCGACAGCGCGTCGCGGCTCCAGCCGGTGCGGCTGCCCGTGCCGGTCCACACGATCTTGCCCGACGCCACGTCGATCACGTCGAAGCTCAAGCCGACGGCTGGCTCGCCGTCGACGCCGACCTTGTAGCGCCACTCGGTGACCGCGCCGCCCAGCGCATAACGGATGTTCTGCTGGCGGGCCCAGTTGAGCGCGTTCTGCTGCGCGTCGGGCTTGGCCGGGTCGAACAGGGTTTCGTCGTCGCCGCCGCCCGCATACGGCGTGAGGTTCGCGTAGCCGTATGCGCGCAGCAGGCCCTGCGCGATCGCGGCCGCGCGCTGGCCCGCCTGCGGCGTCTCCGTGTGGTTGGCGATCGGCAGCACGGTCCACGCGTCGCCCTTCGCGACGGGCGGCGGCGCGCTCTGGTCGACCACCGCGCAGCCGCCCAGCAGGGCCGCCGTCAGCCACGCCACGCCGGCGCGCGTCGCGCGGCGGCCGGGCGCGGCGGCGTGCATCGAGAGGTTAGGTAAGCTCATCGACATCTCCTCGAATCAATCGTCAATACAACAGGCGGTAACGCGCGCCCAGTTCCTTCACCGACGTCGAATGGTTCGACGACGCCCCCTGGTACAGGCCGTACAGCAACACCTGATCGCCGCCGAACAGGCTGCCGACGAGGCCGACCTGCACCTGCCCGGACCAGCCCGCGCGCGAATCCCGCAGCGGGCCGCCCGAGAACATCGGCCGCCAGCCTTTCGAATAGCCGTCCGGCAGGTCGTCGCCGAACGAGAACAGCAGCGCGCCCTGCGTGAAGGTCTGCGGCATGAACGCGGCCGCCGTCAACGGCGTGCCGGGCGGCAGCAGCACGGCGAGGCGCGCGCCCGGCGCGCCGTTCGCGCTGCGGTACTGGCCGTGCGAGAACACCGCGCGAATCGTGTAGTCCGGATAGTCGGACTTGATCTTGTAGCCCGCGCTCAGATCGATCAGATGCCCGTCGCCGAGCACCGAGCGGTCCTGGCCGCGGAACCGCGCGTATTCGTAGCGGCCGCTGCCGAACCAGTGCGGATCGAACGGGTAGTCGAGGCCCAGCGACGCGAGATCCTTCACGCCGCCGACCGTCAGCTGCGCGGTTTCGGTCGCGGGCTGGTTGTAGCCGGCCGCGTAGCGCAGCGTCAAGCCGCCGCCGAGCGACTGCCGGCCGTCGAGGCGCGCCGTCGTGAAGTCGCGCAGCGCATCGCGACGGCCGACCGTCAGTTGCTGGTCGCCGTCCATGCCCTGATGGCGATAGATCGCATCGAGCAGCCGCTCATGGCGCGGCACGCCCGGCAGCGCGCTCGCATCGGCGGTCTGGTCGCGCTCGCGGTAGCGCAGCTGCAGGCTTTGCGACGGCGTGAGGCGCACGCCGGCCGTGACCGTCTCCTCGTTGAAGCGCAGCGGCCCCTGGTCGCTGTAGCGCACCGCCACGTCGACCGACTGCGCATTCGACAACAGTCGCTCGCGTGCTTGCGCGTGCAACGAATCGTCGAGCGGCGTCCGCACCAGCGCGTCGTACGCCGTCGATTGCGCATCGGTCAGCCGCCCGGTCAGCACTTGCGCGTCGATGCGGTTCTGGCGCGGGATCTGGTCGGGCAGCGTATCGAGCAGGCGCGTCAGCGTGACGGTGTCGCCCGCATCGACCGCCTGCTGCGCCTCCGCGTAGATCGGCCGCGCGCTGCGCACGACGTAGAGCCGCGTGAGCCATGCGCGTTCGAGGTCGGGCTCGCCCTGCGCCTGCGCCCAGGTCACCGCCGCCTCGCGCGCGATCGCCGAGTACAGTTGGCGCTCCTCGCGGATCGCCTGCCGGCGTTCGGGCGGCAGCAGCGCGAGAGCGTCGGACGCGGGCGGCGTCGACGGCGCGCCGTCGTCGTCGTCGGGACGATCCGCGCGCAGCATGTCGATCAATACCGCGCGCGCGCGATCGCCGTTGTCGAACAGCGTCGCGAGCGCCACCCGGCGGCCGCGCAGTTCGTCCGCCTCGGCCGCCGGCAGCGGCGCGGCGTCCGGCGGGCGACGGCGCGCCGCCAGAGCGAGCCACACCTGGCGACGGATACGCCACGCGTCGTCCGCGCGGCCGTCCTGTTCGAGCGCATCCGCGAAGACGAGCCGCCACAGCGGGCCGCGCGCGCCGTCCTCGCCCTGCCGGCGCAGGTAGTGCAGCGCCGCGCGACCGTCGCCGAGCCGCAGCCATGCCGCCACGGTGGGCGGCCACAGCGTCGAATCGGTCTGAGCATCGCGCGCGCGGCGTCGCAGTTCCGTCTGCAACTGCGCGTCGCTGCCGTGCTCGACCAGGTACCACAGCCAGCTCGTCTGGGCCTCCGCGCTGTCGGGCGCGAGCGCCAGCGCGCGTTCGAGATCGCGCCCGTAGGCCGCCGGCCGGCCGCGCTCGCGCTCGTATTGCGCGCGCGCCAGCAGGAAGGTCGCCGATTGCTCGGCCTCGGCGCGCCGTGCGTCGCTCAACGAGGCGAGCAGCGCGGCGCTGCGCGCCCAGGCATGCGCGCGCGCGTAGTAGTACAGCGCCTGCGTCAGCATCCGCACCGTGCCGCCGTGCCGATAGCCGTACTCCGCCACCCGGCCGGCATCGAGCGGCGAACGCTCGCTGAAGCTGATCATCGATTCGACGTCGTCGGTCCCGGCGTGGCCGCCCGCGAGCAGCGCGCGATAGCCCGCGCCCGCATCGCGCTCGCGTTGCCCCGACGCGCCCAGCATCGCGTAGAAACGCCAGAAATCGGTATCGCCCGGCGTCGCGGCGCCCTTCGCGTCGCGCAGCGCGGCAAGCGCTTCATCGAACTGCGTGCGCGCATACAGCAAGGTCGCGATGTGCAGCGCATAGCCGGCGTTCGGGCCGTATGCGCGTTCGAGATCGCGCCACGCGCGCAGCGCGAGATCGTCGTCGCCCTTGCGCTCCGCGACCTGCGCGTAGCGCTCGCGCGCCGCGCGGCCGAGCGGGCCGTCGAAGCGCGCGCGCAGGAAGCCCAGCGCGGCGTCGGGGTCGGCGTTGCGCTCGTAGGCGTTGACCACGTCGTCGATGCGCTTGAGGTCGCCCGGGTGCTGGCCCGCTTCGTAGAGCGTCACCGCGAGCAGCGCGGCCTGATCGTCCAGGCCGGGCGCGAGCCGGGCGACCTGCCGCCAATCGTTCGCGCCGCCCCGGGCCTGCGCCAGCGCGAGATAGTTGCGCAGCGCCACGTCCGGATGGTGGTTCCACTCGGCGACCTGCGCGAGCCGCTCGCGCCACGGGAGCGCCTGCGGATCGCGTTCGAGCGCGGTCTGCGCGATGCGCTCCGCGCCCGCGACGTCGCCGTTCGCGAGGAATACGCGGTAGGCGAGTTCGTAGTCGCCGGTCTGAGCTTTTTGTTTGGCGTTGGTTGCGTTGGTTGCGTTGGTTGCGTTGGTTGCGTTGGTTGCGTTGCCCGCGTTGCCCGCGTTGCCCGCGTTGCCCGCGTTGCCCGCGTTGCCCGCGTTGCCCGCGTTGCCCGCGTTGCCCGCGTTGCCCGCGTTGCCCGCGTTGCCCGCGTTGCCCGCGTTGCCCGCGTTGCCCGCGTTGCCCGCGTTGCCCGCGTTGCCCGCGTTGCCCGCGTTGCCCGCGTTGCCCGCGTTGCCCGCGTTGCCCGCGTTGCCCGCGTTGCCCGCGTTGCCCGCGTTGCCCGCGTTGCCCGCGTTGCCCGCGTTGCCCGCGTTGCCCGCGTTGCCCGCGTTGCCCGCGTTGCCCGCGTTGCCCGCGTTGCCCGCGTTGCCCGCGTTGCCCGCGTTGCCCGCGTTGCCCGCGTTGCCCGCGTTGATCCCCGTCGACGCACCTGCGCCACCCGCGCCCGGCGCGGCCGTCGTCGCCGCGATCCTCACGATCGACACCCCTCCGCCCCCGCGATCCGCCACGCCCGCCCCGCGCGGCTGCCCGCCGCCGCGATACCACGCGGCCCGCAGCCACACGCTCCGCGCCGTGCGCTGCGCCGCGACCCGGCCGTCATGTGGCGCCACCGCGCCCGGCCCGCCCGCCGCATACGCGGCAAGCCGCGTCCGCCCCTGCCTGCCCGCATCGCCCAGCACCTGCATCAGGCGCTTCACGTACTGCGCGGCCAGATCGGGCCGCCCCGCCGCCATCGCCAGATTCGACAGGAACCGCAACGTATCCGGGTCGTCCGCCAGATCGCCCGCATGCGCCTGCGCCGCCGCCATCGCGCCCGGCAGCTCATTGCCCGCCTGCAACGCCTTCAACCCGGCGATGAACGCCTCGCGCCGCGCCGCGCGCGTCGTCGCGCGCGCCTCCAGCGCGAACCACGCATCGGCGGCCGCGCGATACTCGCCCCCGCCCAGCCGCGTGGCCGCCAATTCGGCGAGCCACGCCGACGCATGCGCGGGATCATCCGTCACGAGCCGCGCATAGAAGCGCGCCGCGAGCGCATCGTCGCCCAGGCCGCGCGCCTGCCCCGCCAGCGATTTGAGCGCGTCGACGTCCCATTCGACTCGATCGGCCTCGCGCAGCAGCGCATCGAGTTCGCGCAGCGGCGCGGCGCGCGCGGGATCGCGCGGCGCGAGCGTATACAGCCGGCGCTGCGCGAGCGCGAGCCGGATCACCAGCGCGCGCCGCCGCGCCGCCGGATCGGTCGAGATCTTCAGTCGCTCCAGCATGCGCTCCGCGTCCGCGAGCCGCTCCCCGCTCAGATAGGCGCGGGTCAGCGCGGCCTGGACGTCCGGATTGCCCGGATCGATGCGCAGCCAGGCCTCCAGATACGCGACCGTCAGGCCGTCGACGCGGCCGGCCGCGAGCAGCCGCGCCTCCAGCGCGCCGCGCGGATAGGCGAAACCGAGCAGCACGCCCAGCAGCGCGCCGAGCGCGAGGATCGCGGGCAGCGTGAAGAAGCGCTGGCGTTCAGCGGTCGCAGACGACGTCGACATGCAGGCGGTAGGCAGTGGAGGAAAGCGGACGCTGGCTCACGCGGCATGCGCCGGCGTCGGCGACGCGAAAGCGCGGCGCGACGGTCGAGCGCAGGTCGAACGAGAAGCCGCGCGCGCTGCGTTCGAAGTGTTCGAGCTCGCCGTTCGCATCGGCGAGGTACGGCACGTGCGGCGCGCGCGCGGCGTCGACCACCGTGAAGCGCGCGGCGGCGCCCGTCAGGTGCACGTAGGTGCCGCCCGGCCCCGGCGCGTAGCCGGCCACCCCGGTCGCGCCGCGCAGGTCGGGCGCCTTGCCCGCCGGCAGGCGCACCGTGCGCAGCGCGCCGCCGCCGCGCACCACCCAGGCGTCGCCGTCGCGCGCCACGCTCATGTCGAGCGAATCGAGCACCTTGCGCGCATAGTCCGACGCGAACAGCGGCATCACCGGCTGCGCGAGCACGGCCTTGAAAATCAGTTCGAGCGCCTTCATCGACGCGAGCTTGGTGCCCGAGAACATGTGGTAGTAGATGTCCATCGGCTTGAAGCGCAACGGCCGGTCGGTCATCTCGAAGGTTTCGAGCACGCGCGTGAAGCCGTAGAACGGGCCATGCCACAGGTCGGTGTACAACTCCTCGTTCTGGTTCGGCGCGAACACCTGGTAATAGCCGTCCTTCATCACGCCGAGCGGCGCGATCGCGGTCCAGCTCGGGTAGCTCTTCGTGATCAGCGTGTCGCCGCCGTTCATGTTCAGCACGCCCGCCCGGTAGGCCGCCTTCAGCACCGGCGACGGCACCTGGCAATCGCCGCTCCACAGCACCATCCGCACCGGCTTCGCGGCCGGCGCGACGGTGCGGTTCAGGTAGTCGATCGAGCCGCCGACTTCGCGTTCGTAGTTGAAGCGGTAACCCGGGATATCGATCGACAGCCCACTCGCATGCGCGCCGCCGCCGCCCTCGGTGACCGTATCCTTGTCGTCCGAGACGCCGAGCCCCGTCACCCGCATCCATTGCAGCGGATGCGTATAGGTATGCGTGGCGACCTCGACGTTCGGCAGCGCGAAGATCTTCGCGCCCAGCGCGCGCAGGTGCGGCGAGAACGCGCGATACGGTCCGTCGTCGGACACCTCCCCCTCGATCAGCGAGGCCGTGGTCGGCATCCCCGAATCGCGCAGCAGCCGGTACAGCATGTCGCCCGAATACAGCGGCACGGCGGGGTTCTCGGGCAGGCCGGCCTGGGCGAACTCCGCGCGCGAGGCGAAGCCGTCGCCGTCGATGTGCGACATCAGCAGCCGACGGCCGTTGCCGGTCGTGGTGTCGGGCACCGGCATGTCGTCCGGCAGGCGCAGCGCGGCCCGCAGGAACGCGAGCGGCTGCGTGACCCAGCGGGCCTGATTGATCCCGCCGAGCTGATACACGCCGAACGGCCGCATCACGTAGCCGCCCCACGGCGTCAGCGCCGCGCCGTCGATCTCGACGCCGCCCGCGCGCAGGCGCAGCAGCGACCGGCTGCGCGCGCCGACCCGCACCGCCGTGTAGTCGTGCGGATCGGCGCGCGGCTTCATCTCGAACCCCATCAGCGCCGGGTCATAGGACGCGACGTCGAGCCGCGCGCCCGCCGGGATCCCGTCGACCACCTCGAGATCGAGCTTGCGCGCGAACGGCGCATCGAGCGGCGTGCCGAACGACGCGAGCATCGCGATCGGAACGTCCGCGTCGATCTGCGCGCCGAGCCATTCGCGATAGGCGCGGCCGCGCGGCACGTCGTTGTCGAGCCACAGCACGATGCCCGCGTAGCGGTCCGCGAGCGGGCCGGCGGGCAGCGGCGCGCGCGCGTCCGCGTAATCGACGAGGTAGCCGAGATAACCGAGCGGCATGGCCAGGTAGCGCACCCCGGGCGACACGTTCAGGTCAGTGCGCGCGGGCGGGTCCTGCACCACGAGGATCCGGCGCGGCAGCGGCGCGCTCGCGCCGCGGCCCATCGTCGCGAGCGCGCCGTCGGTCACGAACGGCACGAGGCCGTCCGCGTGAATCCGCGTGATCGCGTCGCTGGCGCACGTGCGGTCGGCGGGCGGGCAATAGTCGATCGACACCACCGGCACGTTGTACTGCGTGCGGATCGTGCGCGCCTGCGCGAGCAGCCAGGCGCGATCGGCTTCCGGCACCGCCGTGTAGCGCTGCCGCGCCTGATTCCAGCCGCGGTACAGCGACTCGAACGCCACCGCGTAGACAAGCCCGTGCACCGCCGGCAGGATCTCGAAGCCGCGGTTGAAGATCAGCTTGGCCTCGGGATAGCGCGCGTGGATCGCGCGGATCACCGCGACGAGGCCGGCCTGCTGGCGGGCGCGCGCGTCGTCGGTGTGCGCGGCGAGTTGCCAGGCGTCGAGCGTGTCGAGGAAGAAGCCGCGATAGCCCTTGTCCCACAGCGGCCGGATCACGTGCTCGACGAAGAACGCGGGCCACTCGGGCCGGCTCTGATCGACCACTCGCGAAGCCCACGCCTCGTTGCTGCCGAGCAGCCACGACTTGGGCAGATCCGCATAATAGGCGCGCGACGGCTGCACTTCGCCGACGCTCGCGTACGCGAACCAGGTGGTGTGCGGAAGGACATGCGCGCGCGGGTCGAAGCCGCTGTCCGGCTCGACCACGGCGACATCGTAGGCGGACAACAATTCGACCGGCGGCTGCGCGCCGTAGTACAGCGCGAACGAGGGCTGGGCGGGCGACGGCGCCTCGTCCGCCCACGCGGGCCGGGCAGCGGTCAGGCCGAGCCACGCGAACGCGCAGGCGATCAGCCAGACCGCCCCCGCGCGCGCGCGCCGCCCGGCTGCCGATATGCACCGTCGCTCCAGGTATCCGGAGGATCGCGGCGGGCACGGGTCGGCAACGGAACAGCGGCGTCTTCTTGTCATTCTTCACGTGCTGCGCTGGCAGTCGGTCCCGCGCTGCGACCACAACGCCCGCTATGATGAGATAGGGCGATTGTAGTCAAACCTCAGCGGCACGCAAATCGAATCGCCGATTAATCATGCATGGCGCAAACGCCGGAAAAATCGGCCGTCCGTCGACGTCGTCGGGCATGCCGGCCGCTCGCCCGCGCCGCATGGCCGAAGCACCTCGACCGCCCGCGCCGATACGCGCTCGCGCACCTGCGCGTCAGCCCGCCGCGCAGGCGGTTTCATGCAGACGCAGCCACACGACACGCCCTGCGCCGTCGCGCGCGAACACCGCCGTCGAGCGGCAGCGTGGCCTGCCCGGCCGCATCGGCCTGGTGCTCGCGATCACCGACCACGGCGCGTCCGTCGCCCTGCCCGATCAGTTCCAGTTCGTCGATCACGGCGCCCCGCGCCTGTGCAAAAAAAGCCGTCAGCGCGGTGAAATCCAGGCGCGCCCCTGCCAGCGTCACCATCGAGTAAGCGGGCGAGAAACGCGCGCGCAGCGTCGGCAAATGCCCGGCCGGCGCTTCGCCGGACAGCCAGCGTTCGATCTCCACGTGCGCGTCGCGCACTTCATCGAAAAACGGATTGGATTCCGTCATGAAACATTTCCTCTCAGCGTGTCGGCATCAAGCAACGATCGCGTCGCCGCGCAGCAGACGCCCGGTGTGCGCGCTCGACAGCCGCGCGATCAGCGGCAACGGCAGCAGGGTCAGCGCGGCCGCGACGAGCAGGCACGCGCGATAGACCGGCAGGGCCGCCGCCCCATCGTCGGATCCGGTTCCCGTTCCGGCCAGCCATGCATTGAGCGTGCTGCCGAGCACGGCGACGCCCAGGCAGAAGCCGAGCTGGCGATTGACGTTCCACAGCGCGCCCGCCTGCCCGAGCCGCGCGGGCGGCACGTCGAGAAACGCGACGCTTTGCGCGGCGCTTGAACACCGGCTGCCGCGGAAGCCCAGCACCGCGTAGGCCAGCGCCAGCCCGCCGTCGTGCCCGGCGGACCACGGTGCGGCGAGCATCAGGATGCCCGCGCACTCGATCAGCACGCCCGCGGCGAGCAGGCGTTTCGGCCCGGTGCGCGCGTGGCTCGATTTCCTCAAGGCGCGTCTGGCGGTGCGGGACGGCGGCGCGCCGGCCGCGCGTGTGACTGACGCGGGTTCGATTGACGCACCCGTGCCGGTCGTCAAGCCGCGTCGCGCACGGACGCGCTAAGCACAAGGTGCGCGCGCGGCTCGATGTCCTCAAGGCGCATCCGGCCGCGCGGGACGGCGGCGCGCCGGCCGCGCGCGTGCCTGGCGCGGGTTCGATTGACGCACCCGTGCCGGTCGTCAAGCCGCGTCGCGCACGGACGCGCTAAGCACAAGGTGCGCGCGTGGCTCGATGTCCTCAAGGCGCATCCGGCCGCGCGGGACGGCGGCGCGCCGGCCGCGCGCGTGACTGGCGCGGGTTCGATTGACGCACCCATGCCGGTCGTCAAGCCGCGTCGCGCACGGACGCGCTAAGATCCTGCTCGGCCTCGCCGTCCGGCTGTGCTGATCGGCCTCGCGCCACAAAGCCCCACGCGCGCGGCCGCCCGCTCGATCCTCGCCCCATGCGACCCAGATTCGACCAACGACAGGGAGGCTTCACCATGCATGCATCCGTCACGCGCGCATTCCGGCTCCGCGCACTCGCCGGCCTGACGCTCGCGGCGCTGTCCATCGGCGCGCACGCCGCCGACTGGATCGTCTCCGGCAACGACGGCAAGTATCAGCGCGTCGCGGGGCGCGACACCTACCTGCCCGACCCGCCCGCCGACACGCTCACGCTGCTCGATGCGAGCGTATTCCCGCCGCGCGTGAAAACCCAGGTCGACGTGGAAAACGGCATCCAGGGCCCGCCGCAGGCCGTCGCGATCACGCCGGACGCGCGCGTCGCGCTGGTCGGCGCGCCGACCCGCTACGATCAGGCGGCCAAGCAGCTGTTCTACGATCCGTTCCTGCAAGTGGTCGATCTCGACGCGACGCCGCCCGCCGTCACCCGCATCGATCTCGGCGCGCATCCGCAAGGCATCGCGATCGATCGCGCCGGGCGGCTCGCGCTCACGGCGAATCTCGACGGCAAGGTGTCGGTGCTTGCCATCGACGGCCGCTCGGTGCGGCTGCTCGACAGCCTCAAGATCGGCGCGAAGCGCCTCGCCGGCATCAGCTTCACGCACGACGGCCGGCACGCGCTCGTCTCGCTGCGCGACGAAGGGGGCGTGGCCGTGCTCGACGTCGACGGCACGACCGTCACCGACAGCGGCGTGCGCCTGAGCGCGGGCGTCGCGCCGTACACGGTCGACGTGTCGAGCGACGGCAAGTGGGCGGTGGTCAGCAATGTGGGCCTGGCGGGCCTGCCGGGCTACACCGGCAAGCTCGCGGGCGACGCCGACACGATCACGCTGATCGACGTGTCGCATGCGCCGTTCCGTGCGGTCCAGCACCTCACGGTGCCGTCGCTGCCCGAGGGCGTGGCGATCTCGCCCGACGGCAAGTGGATCGGCGTGCAGGCGATGGACGGCTCGAACCTGACACCGGACAACCCCGGCCGGCACACGCTCGGCAAGGTGCTGCTGTTCGCGATCCGCGACGGCCGCGCGGTCAAGACCGCCGAACTGCCGGGCGGCGAAGCCGCGCAAGGCATCGTGTTCACCGCCGACAGCCGGCACCTGATCGTGCAGTTCAACGTCGAGCGCCAGCTCGCGCTCTATGCGGTCAATGGCGGCAGGCTGCGCGACACCGGCGAGCGCATCGCGCTGACGGGCGGGCCGTCGTCGCTGCGCACGACGCCGCGCTGAGCGGCGCCGGACGCGCGCCGGACGACGCGGCGACGCCGCGTGCGGTCAGGCGCCCGCGACGAACAGCCAGACGATGCAGACGATCCCGACGAACCACACGAGCGAACGCACGGGCGCCCAGTTCAGCAGGTACAGCAGGCCGTGCAGCACGCGGGTGGCGACGAACACCATCGCGAGCAGGTCGACGCGCTGCGGATTCGCGCCGTTGTGCCACGCGACGACGAGCGCCGCCGTGAACAGGGCGAGCGCTTCCCAGGAGTTCTGGTGCGCGGCGGCCGCCCGGGCGCGCCAGCCTTCGAGCCTGGCCAGATAGCCGCGCGGATCGCGGTTGTCGTAGCCCTTCTGCGACTTCGCGCAAATGGTCCAGACGAACGGCAACAGCGCGACGATCAGCAGGCAGGTCTGCGAGATGTTCATGGCTACGTCTCCCTATCGTTACATCGTTGAATGTCAAAATAGGGCAGAGCTTAGCATCCCGCCTCCCTGCCCGCGCACCCGCTTTCTAGACGTCCGCCTCTGCCGCGGCGCGCCATTTCGGCGCGAGGCGGCGGCGGACGCGGCTCAGGGCTGCGGCGGCTCGCCCGCGGTGGTCGCGGTGCGCGCCCAATCCGCGAACTCCTGGTCGTAGCGCGGCGCGAGATCCGCGAGGTAGGTCGCGTAGCCGTCGTAGTCGCCGCGCCGGAAACGCGCGACGATCGTGTCGACTTCGGAGCGATGCCGCTCGAACATGAAGCGCGTGGCCATGTAGCCCCAGCGATAGGCGCGCGCGACATAGTCGGCCGAGGCATAGCGCGTCTTGACCACCTCCGAGAAACGATAGCGGCCGCTGCGCGCCGCCTCGATCGATTCCGCGTTGTCGTTCTTGCGCGACAGGTACTCGGCCACGCCCTCGATCCACCAGACGGTCGGCTGGGCGGTGCTCACCGCGAAATCGCCGGCCATGTCGAAGCGGCCGTCGAGATAGTGCGTGAACTCATGCTCGAGGTTCCAGACCTTGAACGCCGGACGCAGCCACGACGCCTCGTGCGCGATGAAGCGCGCCTGATTGCCCGGCTTGGCCGGATCGCCTTCCAGGTACATGCCGCCGTTGTCCGTGCTGATGCCGTACAGCACCGACGCGTACTTGCGGTAGTTGTCGTAGTCGCTGAACACCACCAGTTCGATGGTCTCGTTGCGATCGTTGGCGACCGGCTGCCGGTTGGTCTTCAGCATGCGATGGAAGTAATCCTCCTGCTTCGCGACCGTCGCGCACACCGACTGCATCTGCGGCGTGGTCAGCTGCTGCGCGACGACCCGGATGTGCGCGTCGCAGGCATAGCGCTGCGTCAACACCGCGGCCGACAGCTTGCCCTTGTAGTCGCACACGCCGTAGTCCGCGCAGTGCTCCGGATCGCCGTACTGCACGGACTCGGCCGCCGCGAGCCACAGGTCGCTGTCCGGGCCCGTCATGCTGGTCGATGCGAGCAACTGCTGGATCATCGGCTTCACGCGCGGCTGCTGCGCCGGATAGCGCAGGAAGCGGAAGGTTTCGCGCGCCGCGTCGGCGAGCTGGTACGCGGCCCGCGTACCCAGCAGGCTTGCACGGTTCGCGGTGACGAAGCGGTTCAGCGTCTCCGGCAGCGACGCATCGCTGCCGAGCACCGCCGGCGCATCGGCGCGCTGGTGCGCGTAGAAAAACACCGTGAGCAGGCCGGTGAAGCCGCCCGCCGCGCTCGTCTGCTGCAACGGCGCGGCCGCCTGCGGATTGGCCGGGCTCGCCGTGTACGCGGCCACGCGCGCCTTGAGCTGCGGCACGTAGTAGACCTCGTCCTTCATGTTCGTGATCAGCTTCATCAGCTCGCTCGCCGTGCTCGGCGCGCGCGGATTATCGCGGAACAGCGCCTCGCCCTCGATGCTCTGGCGGATGTACGGCCGCAGCGCGACCGCCAGCCCCGGCACCTGGTCGGCGACGCCGCTCACGTCGTATTGGTAATAGGCCGAACGCAGGTAGATCAGCAGGTTCACGAGCGCGAGATTGCTCGCGTCGTAGCGGTACAGATCCTGCACGAGGCGGCTCGCCACGGCGTGCACGTTCTCCCCGCTGAAGATCTTCGCCGCGAGCGTCTTGTCGACCGAGAACAGCCCGTAATGGCATTCGTAGTCGGGCAGGTTCACGACATAGTCGGCCAGCGCCGCGCCGCGATAACCCGCGAGCGCGTTCATGTCGCGGCACCCGTCGTCGGCCGCCGCGCTGCGCTTGCTGCGCAGGCCCGACTGGCGCGGCTGCGTCGACTGTTGCAGCGTCGCGCGGTCCTGCTTGCTGAGCGGCAGGTTGTAGGCGGCCTGCTCCGGCGACAACGGCAGGTTCTGCGGCGCGCGCGGCATGCGCGACTGCGGCGCCCGCGCGGGCGCCGTGTCGGCCGCGGCCGGCGCGCTGAGCGCGCCCAGCACCGCGAGCGCGGCCGCGCCGCGGCTCGCCGCGCGCGCAAACGTTGTCATATTCATGCATGCCCTCTCTTTGTTTTTTAATGAGAGAGCGAATCTATAACGTTGGAATCCTTGCCGTCAATTTCATTACGGCACATTACATTGAATTTTCAATCTAGATCAATAGCGTAATGGATTAATCGATCGAATTATTCAATATTTCAGAAGCACACTATGCGGATTGCCGTTTTTTCGATCAGCGATCCGTATCCGGCCGCGCATACTCCGCCGCAATCCATTTCAGCGCGTTCTCCTGGCTGAGCCGGTATCCCGCCGACACCCGCACCCGCGCGAGCGACGTGCCGTCCGCCGCGCTGGCGCCGAGCATCGCGTGCGGATCGTCTTCGTCGGGCACGATGTCGAGCGTGACCTGCACTTCCTCGCCGTCCGTCCACACGATCAAGGACTTGTGCAGCATCGCGTGACGCTGCTGCTCGTGACGCCGCAACACCTCCGACGCCGTCTTCACGAGCGTGCGGAAGGCCCCCGAATCGAGCGGCTTCGGGTTCTTCTTGTCGCGGCCCATGGTCCACGGGCCGACCAGCGCGGGCTCCGCCTCGCCGTCGCGGATCATCTCGACCGCCCAGCCGTCGTCGTCCTCGTTCTTGATCACGCGCGCGGTCCAGCCGTCGTCGCGCCACAGGCCGCTCTCGTGAATCACGTCGTCGTCGCCTTGAAAATCGGTATCGCTCATGGGTCGGGGAATCGTCGTCAAGCGCCCGCGCGCGGGTCGCGCATGCGGGCAAAGGCATGATTTTACCCGCCCCCGCGCTCCTGCCGGCGCCGCACGTTCCGGCGGCGCATGCATCCGCGCCGCGCGACGGCCGCGCATCCCCCCGCGCGGATAACGGGTATTCGAATAAAACGCAGGGATTCGCTTATTCTTTTTCCGCCGGATACGCGGATTTCTCCAATCAAAATGTAATTTAATCCGGCCTGCGTGATTGCCTATCCTCACTGAGTCGTGATTTCCCCGCCGCGATCCGAGGCGAATCCGCCGCGCCCCACCAGCGGCCCCGCCCCGGCATCGCTCCGACTGACCGCGCATGGGCCACTCCGCCACGCGCCCTTTCGCCGAGCCGCGCGCCCCATGACCTTTCCGATGCCCGTTGCCGATCCGCTGTTCTACCTGATCGCGTTTCCGACGATCTTCGTGATCGCCTTCTCGAAGGGCAGCCTGGGCGGCGGCTTCTCGCTGATCGGCGTGCCGCTGCTGTCGCTCGCGATCAGCCCGGGCAAGGCGGCCGCGATCCTCGCGCCGAGCATCTGCTTCATGGACCTGTTCGCGATCCGCGCGTATCCGCCCAGCACCTGGGACAAGGAGAACCTGAAGATCCTCGTGCTGCCGCTGATCCTCGGCATCGGGCTCGGCATGCTGTGCTTCCGCTTGCTGAACGACCGCTACCTGCAATTGCTGGTCGGCCTGCTGACGCTCGGCTTCGTCGTGAACTGGTTCGCCAGGATGCGCGCCCAGGCGCGCGCGAGCCACGGCGGGCCCGCCGCGCGCGTCGCGCCGAACCGCAAGGTGGGCGCGATCTGCGGCCTGCTGTCGGGCTTCACCACCTTCGTCGCGCACTCCGGCGGGCCGCCGATCTCGTTCTACCTGCTGCCGCAGAACCTCGGCAAGGCCGTGCTCGCGGGCACCACGATCCTGTTCTTCTTCATCGGCAACTACGTGAAGCTGTTCGGCTACATGAGCCTGCACCTGCTCGACGGCACGAGCTGGAGCACCGCGCTCGTGCTGACGGTGGTCGTGCCGTTCGGGATCGCGGCCGGCAAGACGCTGAACGATCGCATCAGCCCCGCGCGCTTCACCGCGCTCTGCTACCTGATGCTGATCCCGACCGGTGGGTATCTCGTCTATCACGCGCTGGCCTGAAGCGGGGCGGCCCGGCTTACGGACCGATAACATCGCTGTCATTTTGTAAGCGTAGGCTGCGGACCTTTCGTTCCCGTCGATCGCCTCATGTCCGCCCCGCTTCGTTTCATGCCCCGCCCCGCGCTTCGCCGCCCGCTCGGCCTCGTCCTGGCCACGGCCCTGCTGCTCACCGCCTGCCGCGACGACGACCCGCCCGCCCCCTCCGCAGCGACGCCACCGCCGACCCGCCCGGCCGATCCCGGGCCCGGCACGCCGACGCCGACCCCGGTGGCCGGCCGCTGGACCACGGGCGACCTGCATGTCCACACGACCCAGTCCGACGACGCGCAGACGCCGCTCGACACCGTGCTCGACCAGGGCCTGACGAAATCGAACCTCGACTGGATCGCGCTGACCGACCATCTGCGCGTGTCGCATCGCGATCACACCGGCGCAACGCTGCCGGACAGCGCCGGCATACCGATGTCGCAAGGCATCCGCGACGATCAAGCTGCCGCGCATCAAGCAGTTGCAGGCGGCCGGCCGCTATGCAGACAAGCTGATCTACTCGGCCGTCGAATGGGACATCCCGACCCACGACCACGGCAACGTCGGCATCTTCTCGGGCGCGCCGCTCGCCCCCGACGCGCAGGCGCTCAATCACTTCGAGTACCTGTTCACGAGCCGGCCAGCCAGCCAGTTCGCGCCGGCCGACGTCGCCGCCTGGGACGCGGCCGACGCACGCGCCTACACCACCCACGACGACGCCCTCGCCGCGCTGCGTTGGTTGCGCGCGCATCATCCCGACACCAGCTACCTGCTGTTCAATCACCCGTCGCGCTCGGCCGACAAGTACAAGGCGGCCGACTTCCGCGCCTTCAACGACATCGCGCCGGACATCGCGTTCGCGATTGAGGGGCTGGTCGGCAACCAGATGGAGCCGGACCGCGGCGGCTACAACAGCGCGTACGTGCCGGCCAACCTGAAGGCGCGCACCTACGGCGGCGCGGACTACGTGGTCGCGCAGGTGGGCGGCGTATGGGACGCGCTGCTCGGCGAAGGCCGGCGGATCTGGACCATCGCGGATTCCGACCATCATTTCAAGGTGTCGCCGGACAATCGCAACAGCAGCGGCTACTACCCCGGCGAGTACGCGAAGACCCATGTCTGGATGACCGGCACCGGCCTGCGCGCGCTGCTCGACGGCCTGCGCTCGGGACGCGTGTTCGCGGTGTTCGGCGATCTCGTCGACGCGCTCGACTTCCAGGCCGCCGACGGCGCGAACCGCGCGCAGATGGGCGGCGAGCTGACGGTCGCGCCCGGCCGCACCGTGCGCCTGACGCTCCGCTTCAAGAGCCCGTCGCGCAACAACATGGAATTCACGGTCGGCAGCAGCGCGAGCGCGAACGTGCAGCCGGTGGTCGACCACGTCGACCTGATCGCGGGCGACGTCGCGCCGCGCGCGCTGCCGGGCACGCCCGGCTACGACAAGGCGACCAACGACAGCACGAAGGTGATCGCCACCTTCACGAAGGCCGACTGGCAAACCGACCGCGACGGCTACCGCACCGTCAGCTACGACGTGGTCGCGACGAAGAACCGCTACTACCGGCTGCGCGGCACCAACCTCGGCGTCAACGTGCCGGGCGAGACGCAGGACGGCAATCCGCTGCCCGACGCGCGCGTCGACAACCCCGACAACGCGCAGCGCTTCAACGCGATCAACCTGCGCAACTACAGCGACCTGTGGTTCTACTCGAACCCGGTGTTCGTGACGGTCAAGGGCTGAGGGCGGGTGGCTCCAGGCCGGCCGGGGCGGCTGGCTCTATTCGCGCGCTGAATAGCCCGGTATCGTGTGATTCGGTTTCTCGTTCACCGCTGTCAGGATCACCGATGCGCACCAACGAATACAAGCAGCCGATCGGCCCCGCGCTCGACGGCTGGACGCCCCGCCCCCGCCCCACCCGCGTCACGCTCGCCGGACGCCACTGCACGCTCGAACCGCTCGACGCCGACCGCCACGCGGCCGAGCTGTATGCCGCCTACGCGCTCGCGCCGGACGGCCGCGACTGGACCTACATGACGGTCGGGCCGTTCGCCGACGCCGCCGGCTATCACGCCTACGCCGCCCGCGTGCAGGCCGGCGACGATCCGCTGCATTTCGTCGTGCGCGACGCGCGCGCAGCGGGCGCGCGGTCGGCACGATGGCGCTGATGCGGATCGATCCGGCCAACGGGGCGATCGAGGTCGGCTCGGTGTCGTTCGCGCCGCCGCTGCAGCGCACGCGCGCCTCGACGGAAGCGCATTACCTGCTGATGCGCCATGCGTTCGAGACACTCGGGTATCGCCGCTACGAGTGGAAATGCGACAGCCTCAACGCACCGTCGCGCCAGAGCGCGGTGCGGCTCGGCTTCAGTTTCGAGGGGATCTTCCGTCAGGCGCTCGTCTACAAGTCGCGCAGCCGCGATACCGCGTGGTACGCGATCGTCGACCACGAATGGCCGGCGCGGCGCGCGGCGTTCGAGGCGTGGCTCGCGGACGGCAATGTCGATGCGCAGGGGCGGCAGCTGCGCTCGCTCACCGAGGTCCGGGCGGCGCTGGGGGCGTAGGTGGACCGCTGTGGCGTCGAACCCGGGCGCCGCCGCTCAGTTCGCCTGCTCCAGGTAGCGGCACACCAGGCCGACGAGTTCGCGTTTCAGCTTGGGCCGCGCGAGAACGCCACGCCGGGCCGCGTTGTGGATCACCCCCTCGACCGCCGACGACAGCACCTGCACCCGCACCGCATCGACCTTGGCGCCCGCCGTACCCTGATACGCCGCCATCACCGCGCCATAGCCGCGCAGGTAGGCCTCGTGAAACGCGTCGACCGAGGATTGCGCCTCTTCCGAACAGGGCAGGTCGAGCAGCGTGCGGTGCAGCGCCGGATGCTCGTCGTGAATCGCGATCATGTCCGTCACCAGGCCCTCGACCCGGCGCCGCGGGCCGCGGCTGCTTTCGCCGGCGCGCCGCAAGACCGCCAGGACGTCGTCGAAATGCCGCTGGCGGATCGCATCGATCAGGGCGATCTTGTTCGGAAAGTATTGGTAAAGCGAACCGATGCTGACGCCCGCCACGCTCGCGACCTCGTTGGTCGTGAATCCCGGCCAGCCCCGCGCATCGAGAATGCGAGCCCCCGCGATGATGATCGCCTCCACGGTCGCCCTGGAGCGGGCTTGCCGTGGCGCTTTGCGCATCGCCGCGCCGCGCGCGGAAACACGAGTGGACATGCGGCCCTCCCTCGTCGATTATGTACACCGGGCTCACATTTTATTAGGACGTGGAGACAGATGCCATGAGTGCAGGCGAATTGATGTCACGGATGCTTCGCTATCAGGCGTGGGCGAATCAGGAAATGCTGAACGGAATCGCGGAGCTGGACGCCGCGCGGTTTCCCGACGAGCGCCGCATCACGCTGCGCGCGATGAATCATTGCCTCGTGGTGGGCAAGATCTTCGCGGGCCATCTGCAGGGCGAGCCGCACGGCTTCGCCGCGAACAACACCCCCGACACGCCCACCCTCGATGCGCTTCGTTCGGAACTGGCGGCGCTCGACAGCTGGTATCTCGACCACGTGTCCCGGGTGACGCCCGCTGGCTTGTCGCAGGCCGTTCCGTTTACCTTCACCGACGGTGACGACGGCTGCATGACCCGGGAAGAGATGCTGACCCATGTCGTCCTGCACGGGACCTATCACCGCGGCGAGGTGGGCCGGATCCTGACGCAGGTGTCGGGGCGCTCCGATACGGCCATGCGCATGCCCTGGGACACCTATGCCGTGCATCTCCATCAGGACGATCCCGCGCGGCGGCGACACGGCAAGACAACCGCGTAACGCGCGCGGCTCATGCGCGGGTTTCAACGCCGCTGCCCCTCACACGCGGCGCGCGCCGGTCTCGCGTCGCGCGCTCGATCCGCGCAGGGCGACGTGCGCGAGGCCCAGCACGGCGACGAGAAACGCCACCTGGGCCAGATAGAACGGCGCGAGCCATAGCCCGAGCCGGGCGACGTAGCCGGTGTTGTGCAGCACGTCGCTCACGATCACCCACACCGTCAGCCATACCCCGGCGCGGGGCCGCGCGAACAGCAGGACGGCGGCCAGGGGATCGAGAAAGGTCAGCGCATCCCAGTAGAGGCGGCTGAACAGCGGGACGTCGATGCCCAGGCCGTAGTCCCACAGCCAGCCATGCCGGACGATCGTCAGGCCGTGGTTGAACGTCGCGCCGAGCAGGCACAGGGCGAACAGCGTGCGGATGACGATCGATGCGCGCGGCATGCGGTGAATCCTCGTGGGGGTCTCGTCGTGTCGTGAGGTCGACATGGTGGCCGATTGCGCGGCGTTCTGCACACGCCTGTGTCGCGCCTGACGGCGTCCGCGCATCCGGAAAGCGAAAATCAGGCAGACTCTCACCGGTCGATCGCGCGTTCCTGACGGCATCCCTTCCCGATCGGCCTCCGCTTCATGACTGACGTCATGGCTGACGAACAGGTGACCGAGCATGCGAATCCATCCTTTGCGCCTCGCGCCCGGCGACGACGTGCGCGCCGCCCTCGAACACGCGCTGCGCGAGCAGGCGCTGCACGCGGCCTTCGTGCTCCAGGGCATCGGGAGTCTCAGCATCGCCGAACTGCGGTTCGCGGGCGCGGAAACGCCCACGACACTGCGCCGCGATCTCGAGATCCTGAGTCTGGCCGGCTCGGTTTCGCCCGACGGCGCGCACTTGCACATGTCGGTGGCCGACCCGGACGGGCGCGTGTACGGCGGTCATGTGGCGCGCGGCTGCCGGGTCAGGACGACCGCCGAGATCCTGCTCGCGCTGCTGCCCGGGCACAGCTTCGCGCGCGAACGCGATGACGGGACCGGGTATCCGGAGCTGGTGATCCGGAACAAGGGGGATGACGATGAGGGGCCGGTTTGATTCGCGTGTCTTGCGGTCCGTTCGCCCGCGCTCGGTATCGTTGATGCCCCCTCCCGCCGGGTCCTCATCGGGCCACGCGCTCGGCCACGAGCCGGCGCGCAGCCCCTCGCGGCTACAGTAGACCTTGATTCGTCATCGCCAGCGCCAGCCGCTCCGCGCCGATGCCGAAGCCCGCGCCTTCGCGATACGCCCCGCCCCCGACGACCTGTTGCTGTGCGCCCAGTTCGGCGCAGCGGATCTCGAAGCCCCGTCCGTCCAGGTAGTAGCTGAGCCCTCGCCTTGCCGAGCGGTCGATGTCGTAGCGCACGCCCAATGCATCGAGGAAGCCCGTCGCAAGCGTCTGGCTGCGCGCCAGGGCGCGCTCGGGATCGGGGCCGAGGCATTCGAAGCCCAGTTGCGAGAACTCGCGATAGCGCCCGGCCTGCGGCCGCTCGTAGCGATAGCATCGCGCGACATAGAACAGCTGCCGCTCTCTCCGACGCCCCAGCAACGCCGCGCAGCGCTCCTGGAACAGCGCCGTCGCCTCGGGAATGAGGCAGCACGGGCGTCCCTTCTTGTCCGGAAACGCCCACATCTGGCCGATGATCTCGCTGCCGCCGGCCTTCTCGACAAACGTGTCCTGGGACCACAAGGCCGGCACGATCGCCTCTTCCGCCCCGGCTTCAGTGAAGGTAGCTCCGGAAACGGTTTTCGAGCGCGCGCATGCGGGCGGCTTCCTCGCCCACGACAAAACGGGTTCCACGGATCATGGTCATGTCGGTTCTCCTGGTAGCGGACATAAAAAAAGGCGCCGAAGGCGCCTGGGTCGTTGTGAGCATGAAGGGGATGGACTGATTGCCTCCCTGCCTCCTGCTATGGACGTAACGAACCACGGCGCGATGGAATGTCGGCGTGGTGGTGATGAAGCGCGATGCGCATATCGAAGGTGTCCATGCGCCGATACTCCCATAGGCGGTTTTGCTTGTAAACCTCGCATCGTATCGGCGCGCGTCGCGCTTTTCCCCGCAATCGTCAGCGGTCGAACGACGGCATCCCGGTATCGAAGCCGCCGCAAGCCGACGAGTCCGACGGCGGTTTCGCCACGCGTGCACGAGGCCCTGAATACCCGTGCATATATATTCAACCCAATTTCATCAACCAAGGAACGGTTCTCGTCGAATCTTGCATTGACGGTACTTGCCAAGCCGGAGCAAAAAACCAAAAAGAACGCACGGTCACCGACATTTCGGAATTCTTACTTAACATGGTTCTCGCTGTGCTGAAAACTTCGTGTCGATAATCTTCCCGAGGAGATCGCAATGTCGAGATTTTCCATTTCGCATATGAAGTCAATCTGCCTGAGTATTGCCTGCACCACCGTATTGCTGTGCCAGGCCCCGCAGACTTTCGCCGCCGGCGAGCCGTCGAATCTTCTTCCGAACGCGGGCTACGATTACGCCGCGTCTCAAAGAATCGCCGCCCATGCGCTGACGGGTAAGGATGCGCTGAGGGAATTGCTGCGGAAGTACGACCTGTACCAGCGCGCCGTTGCCGACAAATCGGGATTGAGCCCGTTCGACAGTGCGAGCGATGAAGTCGCGGCCAGCTACAACAAGGTGATCGCTACCGGCGCGGAGGATCGTTTGGCAAGCCAGAACGCCGATCAGGCCGGTTCCTCCCCGGGCGACATCCTCACCTACACCTGGCTGGAACGCGGTGAATATCAAACAAGATCGCTTATATATGGCGCTGGAGCTGGCGCTAACGCCTGGAATGAATACAAGCCGCTGAGCGGCGTATTGAACACGGGCATCACCCGGAAGGCAGTGAAAGCCGGCAGCGTCAATGCGGCCGCGAGCACCAATACAACCGATCTGTTTGGAATCCAATTCCGCTCCAGTACCGTAGTTCAATACATCGGCAATACCGGCGCCGGCACACGGGACTACAACGTGACGTTCACGAGAGGCACCAACACGATCAACGTCACCATCCCGCTGACCAAGAAAATCGCTGCCTTGTATTTGCAAGGCGTCACCGTTCTTGGCACGACTCAGGTATATGGGATTGGCACGAGTGTTCTGGTGGTCCAGCTTTCATGGAACGGCTCCGAGCCGCTCGGTGGCGGCGCGAACGTGCTGGTTGTTTACAGCGACGCCGCTTGCCCGTGATGCCGTGTCAGCCGAGCCAGGCACGCGTCCTGCCGCCGTAAGCGGCAGATACGCCGACGGCGGCCCACATGGACGCGCAGCATCGGGCCACCCTGCTCAATCCAGCGGCGGAATCCGTCCTTCGCTCAAGGTCTTCAACAGCCGCACGCGGCGGCGTTCGAGATCGGCGATCTGGCGTTCGATGGACGCGAGCCGCCTGCGTTGCGCGTCGGTGGTCTCGGTGCATGCCTTCGCGCCTTCGATCATCCGCATGCAGTCGGGAAAGGAACGGATCTCGACCAGACTGAAGCCCGTCGCGATCATGCGCTGGATCTGCCTGACCTGCGCCACGGCCGCGCGCGGAAACACCCGATAGCCGTTGCCCGCGCGCGCGGACGTGAGCAAACCCTGTTCGTCGTAGTGACGGATCGCGCGCACGCTGACGCCGGTCGCGCGCGCGAGTGCGCCGATGCTGAGCGGGTTGGGGGTGACGGAGTCGGGCATGAGTAAGGTAACGTCTGGTCACATTCTCACCAACGGCCCAAAGGCGCAGGCAAGCGCTGCGAAGGCGAGATAGTTGCCCTCGAGTTTGTCGTATCGAGTGGCGACACGATGAAGATGCTCGACCAATTCGTGCGCGCCCGAACAAAGAAAAGGTCATCGATGAAAACTCCAAAGTCCTCGTCCCTCATCTCGGCGACTTCCTCTGCAGACTATTCGTCAGTCATCTTAACGGTTGTGCTTTATCAGATCGGGGTGTTCAGGAATGGGATTTTCGGCGGCGCAAGCTGCCGCAAGATCGTCAAATGAACATCCAGATTGACCTTTTTCAGATGATCGAGACTCATTTGACCACCGGCAATCAGAGCCGGCTCAAAACCATACATCTCGTTCGACTCAAGCGGTCCGAGCTTGCCAGCAGCACGTTTGAATAGCGGCAGCTTGGCCTCGTCCTTAAAGTCACATTCGCTCAACGTTTTGGCACCGAAAAATGTCTGAACACGAAAGTCGGGATTCTTGAGCGGCCCCTTCAAGTCCTTTTCCAGAGCAATAAGAGAATGCGTCGGGCATGAAACCGTCAAGCTCGGCCCCGTTTTCTCACCCCATGCATACAACTTCCCGAACGCCGTTCGAGCGATGACGTGATAGCTGTCGACTTCTTCAAAGATCGTATCCTCCAGCCACATATCGAGAACGTCTTCATATTCATCCGGATTCACGATCCAGAATAAGCCGTTCGAGTAGCCCGCCCAACCTTCGTCGGACCAGTACTTCAGAAGTTGATCGGGCAACTTCTTCTCGAACTTATCAATGCTTGCTTGAGGCACCTCGATACGACTCGTGGCTTCCCCAAAATTTTCGATAAACAGCTCAAAATCTTCGTCTCTCATCTCATTCCCTTTCCGCGACAAGGCTCTAGCTTGACGTTCATCAAGGCGTCACCCTTACCGCTCGAAATGGCGTCCTTCGCCCCTCCCTCCATGGTTGAGAGGCGATCGCCCTGGTTCCAACTCCCACCAATCGAGGAATTGACACTCGAGCTTCCCATGCGAGTCGGATCTGGATGCGCCCAGCCACCTGCAACCATATCTGGCTCATGCAGCGCTGCAAGCTTGCTTGCAACTGTATTGGCTCGCTCGCCGCAGTCATAGCTTACCGTCAAGAAAAATCACGACCACCTCATTACCGATCTGCGGAATCTGAATCATTCCGAATCCGCTAGCGGCCCAAGGCTGCCCCCCGTATCGACGTACGACTCACTGCTTAACTGGCTACAAAATGCCGCCTCAGGTCACATTTGCCGGCAATCACCACGCCCGTGCGCAGATCCTTGGCAAATCGCGCCACGGGCAGCCCGTTCGGTCGATCCAGAGAACAGCTTCGACAAACCAACGATTGTCCGCCTCCACACGTCCTGGATCGCCGTCCTTGCCCAGCAAAACCGATTCGATTTACGCCCATACCTCGCCACTCAGGAACGTTCGAATCACCTTGACTAGCTTGTGCAAAAGACAAAACTCATCGAATGTAAACCGGCACTAACACCTTTTCGCTTGACCCTCACATGGGCGTGAGGGTTGAGAGTGGGGCTCCTCGTCATCCGAATGGAATCCCGCTCATGTTCTCCCGTCTCTTCTCTTCAAGGCTCCTCGCCCTGCTTACCCTGGGCGCGTTGATGGTCGCGTCAACGGCGGCCAGCGCCCAGCCCCCCGACCCGGACCTGGACAGTCACCGCGCCGGGCGGCGTGACGCTCGCCGTGCAGGAAGCCGGCAACCCCGACGGCCCGAGCATCATCCTGATCCACGGGCTGCTCGGCAGCCGTTTGAACTGGGATGCACAACTGAACAGCGCTCAACTGCGGCGCTATCGCCTGATCACCTACGATCTTCGCGGCCACGGGCTCTCGGACAAGCCGGCCGGCCTCGACGCCTACCGCGACGGACGCCGCTGGGCCGACGATCTGGCGGCCATCATCCGGGCCTCGCACGCGCGCCGCCCGGTTCTGGTCGGCTGGTCGCTCGGCGGCGCGGTCATCTCGAACTATCTCGCGGCCCACGGCGACGGCGAAATCGCCGGCGCGGTGTACGTCGACGGCGTGATCGAACTGAAGCCCGATCAGATCGCGCCGCATCAGCAGGTGTATCGCGACATGACGTCCGCGGACCTGAAGACGCATCTCGACGGCGAGCGCGCGTTTCTCGAACGCTGCTTCCACACGCTGCCGGACCCGGCCACTTTCGCGCGATTGCAGGCGAGCGCCGCGATGGCGTCGTGGGATATGCAGCGCGCGGTGCCGTCGATGAGCGTCGATGCCTCCGGGGGGCTTGCCCGGGCCAAGGCGCCGATTCTGCTGATCTACGGTGCGGAGGATGCGCTGGTGAACCCGGGGCCCGCGATCGCCCGGGCCAAGGCGTTGAATCCGCGCGTCCGCAGCCTGCTGTATCCGGATGTGGGGCATGCGCCGTTCGTCGAAGCGCCGGATCGCTTCAATCGCGACCTGGCGGGATTTGTCGACGCGGCGGCGCGCTGAGGGAATGCGCCGCGGCATCCGGTCCGATCGACGCCCCGCGCCTCGCTCAGGCCGCCTGATTGTTTTCCGGATTCCCATCGCGCCCCCAACGCGCGACAATCCCCCAGCCGGCCCCAATCCGGCCCTGGCTTCCCCTTCCCCCGGAGATTGCATGAAACCGCTGTCCGTCCTGTTTTCCACCTGCTGCGCGGCTGTCGCGCTGAGCCTCGCCGCCCCGGCCGCGCATGCGGCCGACACGCTCGATTCCGTCAAATCGAGCGGTGTGCTGAAGATCGGCATCGAGGGCACCTACCCGCCGTTCGGCTATCGCAATGAAAAGGGCGAACTCGAGGGCTTCGACATCGACGTCGCGCGCGCGCTCGCCGCGCGGCTCGGCGTGAAGCCGCAGTTCATCGCGGTCGAATGGAGCGGGATCATCGCGGGCCTCCAGGCCGGCAAGTTCGACGTGATCGTCAATCAGGTGACGATCACGCCGCAGCGCCGCGAGGCGATCGATTTCAGCCAGCCCTACCTGTATTCCGCCGCGCAGCTGATCCAGCGCGCCGACGATCCGCACGACTACGGCGCGCCCGGCGCGCTGAACGGCCGGAAGATCGGCGTGACGCTCGGCACCAATTTCGCCGACCTCGCGAAGACGATTCCCGGCGTCACCGTGCTCACCTACCCCGGCGCGCCCGAAAAGCTGCGCGACGTGGCCGCCAAACGCGTCGACGCGAGCATGGACGACCGCCTCATGCTGCCCTACCTGATCAAGACCTCGAACCTGCCGCTGAAACCGGGCGCGACGGTCAAGGGCGGGGAGACGCAGATGGGCATCCCGGTCCGCAAGGGCAATCCGAAATTCTCGGCGGCCGTCGACAACGCGCTCAATACGCTGCGCCAGGACGGCACGCTCACGAAAATCTCGGTGCGCTGGTTCGGCGCGGACTATACGAAGCCGGGCGCATAAGCGCCCGCCCGCGGCGCGCGATCGATCCGCGCGCCGCCTCGACGCCCGGGCCGCCGGACCCGCGCGCGCCCGGGCCGCTTCGTCAGGGCTTCTGCCAGCTTGCCGCCAGCACCGGCCCGAGTTGCTGCGCGATGGCGGCCGGCAAGCTCGTCTGCCCCGCCGGCGGCGGCGAGAACGCCGCCATCGCATCGACCAGATTCGCCACGCGCGTATCGTTCAGCACCTTGCCGTCGCCGGCCTCGAGCGTGTGCACGTGGCCGGAGCCGCTGTACCAGCCGTTCAGGGTCAGCGCGTCGGTGGTGCCGATCACGTCCACTTCGAGGTTGTTGCCCACGCGGCGCAGCCACAGCTGGTCGCTCGCGACGCCGCTGCCGAAACGCACCACGTCCTGATTCAATCCGCCCGACTTGCTGGGCGTCTCCGTCAACGATACGCGCCCGGTGCCCGGATTCACGATGAACGTGTCGATGCCCGCGCCGGCGTTCAGCGTGTTGTTCCTGCCCACCGTGATCGTGTCGTTGAGGTTGCCCGCGTTGATGGTGTCGCCCGTCGCGCCGACGATCCGGTTGTTCACGCCCTGCAAACCGTTCAGATACTGGTTGCCCGTGCTCGTATCCGTGAACACCAGCCGGTCCGCCACCGCCGCGTAGTTCCAGCTCGTGCCGTCCGCGAACATCAGCTTCGGCCGGTTCGCGCCCTGGCTGAAGTAGCCGGTGATCTTCAGCTGATCGCCGCCGCCGAAGCCCAGGATCAGGTTGTTCTGCAAGTCGCGCGTGATCTGCGTCGCCTCCGCCGCGATGCCCGCGCCCAGCTGCACCACGTCCTGGTTCACGCCGCCCGACTTGCTTGACGTCTCGTTCAACACCACCTGCCCCAGGCCCTTGCCGACGATGAACGTATCGACGCCCGCCCCCGCATTCAGCGTATTGTTCCTGCCCGCCGTGATCGTGTCGTTCAGGTTGCCCGCGTTGAGGGTGTCGCCCGCCGCGCCGACGATCCGGTTGTTCACGCCTTGCAGGCCGTTCAGGTACTGGTTGCCCGCGCCCGTGTCCGTGAACACCAGTTGATCCGCGATCGTCGCGTAGCTCCAGTTCGTGCCATCCGCGAACACCAGCTTCGGCCGGCTCGACGCCTGGCTGAAGTAGTTGGTGATCTTCAACTGGTCGCCGCCGCCGAAGCTCAGGATCAGGTTGTTCTGCAGATCGCGCGCGATCTGCGTGCCGGCGGCCGTGATGCCCGCGCCCAGCTGCACGACATCCTGGTTCGCGCCGCCCGACTTGCTCGACGTTTCGTTCAGCGTCACCAGTCCCAATCCCTTGTTGACGATGAACGTATCGACGCCCGCGCCGGCATTCAACGTATTGTTCCTGCCCGCCGTGATCGTATCGTTCAGGTTGCCGGCGTTGAGGGTGTCGCCCGCCGCGCCGACGATCCGGTTGTTCACGCCCTGCAAACCGTTCAGGTACTGGTTGCCTGCGCTCGTATCCGTAAACACCAGTTGGTCCGTGATCGTCGCGTAGCTCCAGTTCGCGCCGTCCGCGAACACCAGCTTCGGCCGGCTCGACGCCTGGCTGAAGTAGTTGGTGATCTTCAGCTGGTCGCCGCCGCCGAAGCCCAGGATCAGGTTGTTCTGCAAATCGCGCGTGATTTGCGTGCCCGCCGCCGTGATGCCCGCGCCCAACTGCACGACATCCTGGTTCGCGCCGCCCGACTTGCTCGACGTCTCGTTGAGCGTCACCTGCCCCAGGCCCTTGTTGATGATGAACGTATCGACGCCCGCGCCGGCATTCAGCGTGTTGTTCCTGCCCGCCGTGATCGTGTCGTTCAGGTTGCCGGCATTGAGGGTGTCGCCCGCCGCCCCGACGATCCGGTTGTTCACGCCTTGCAGGCCGCTCAGAGACTGGTTGCCCGCGCTCGTATCCGTGAACACCAACCGGTCCGTCACCGACGTGTAGTTCCAGCTCGTGCCATCCGCGAACACCAGCTTCGGCCGGCTCGACGCCTGGCTGAAGTAGTTGGTGATCTTCAGCTGGTCGCCGTCGCCGAAGCCCAGGATCAGGTTGTTCTGCAAATCGCGCGTGACCTGCGTGCCCGCCGCCGCGATGCCCGCGCCCAGCTGCACCACGTCGCGGTTCGCCCCTCCGGACTTGCTCGACGATTCGTTCAGCACGACCGTTCCCAGGCCCTTGCCGATGACAAACGTATCGATGCCCGCGCCGGCATTCAGCGTGTTGTTCCTGCCCGCCGTGATCGTGTCGTTCAGGTTGCCCGCGTTGAGGGTGTCGCCCGCCGCCCCGACGATCCGATTGTTCACGCCCTGCAAACCGTTCAGGTACTGGTTGCCCGCGCTCGTATCCGTGAACACCAGTTGATCGGTCATCGACAGATAGTCCCAGTTCGTACCGTCTGCGAACACGATCGCCGGCCGGTTCACGCTCTGGCCGAAGTAGTTGGTGATCTTCAGCTGGTCGCCGCCGCCGAAGCCCAGGATCAGGTTGTTCTGCAAGTCGCGCGTGATCTGCGTGCCCGCCGCCGTGATGCCCGCGCCCAGCTGCACGACATCCTGGTTCTCGCCGCCCGACTTGCTCGACGTCTCGTTCAGCGTCACCAGTCCCAGGCCCTTGTTGACGATGAACGTATCGATACCCGCGCCGGCGTTCAGCGTATTGTTCCTGCCCGCCGTGATCGTGTCGTTCAGGTTGCCGGCGTTGAGGGTGTCGCCCGCCGCCCCGACGATCCGGTTGTTCACGCCCTGCAAACCGTTCAGGTACTGGTTGCCCGCGCTCGTATCCGTGAACACCAGTTGGTCCGTGATCGTCGCGTAGTTCCAGTTCGTGCCGTCTGCGAACACGATCGCCGGCCGGTTCGCGCTCTGGCTGAAGTAGCCGGTGATCTTCAGCTGATCGCCGTCGCCGAAGCTCAGGATCAGGTTGTTCTGCAAGTCGCGCGTGATCTGCGTCGCCTCCGCCGTGATGCCCGCGCCCAGTTGCACGACATCCTGGTTCTCGCCGCCCGACTTGCCCGACGTTTCGTTCAGCGTCACCAGTCCCAGGCCCTTGTTGACGACGAACGTATCGATGCCCGCGCCGGCATTCAGCGTGTTGTTCCTGCCCGCCGTGATCGTGTCGTTCAGGTTGCCGGCGTTGAGGGTGTCGCCCGCCGCCCCGACGATCCGGTTGTTCACGCCCTGCAAACCGTTCAGGTACTGGTTGCCCGCGCTCGTATCCGTGAACACCAATTGGTCCGTGATCGTCGCGTAGTTCCAGTTCGTGCCGTCGGCGAACACGATCGCCGGCCGGTTCGCGCTCTGGCTGAAGTAGCTGGTGATCTTCAGCTGGTCGCCGTCGCCGAAGCCCAGGATCAGGTTGTTCTGCAAGTCGCGCGTGATCTGCGTGCCCGCCGCCGTGATGCCCGCGCCCAGTTGCACGACATCCTGGTTCTCGCCGCCCGACTTGCTCGACGTCTCGTTCAACACCACCTGCCCCAGGCCCTTGCCGACGATGAACGTATCGATACCCACTCCGGCATTCAGCGTATTGTTCCTGCCCGCCGTGATCGTGTCGTTCAGGTTGCCCGCGTTGAGGGTGTCGCCCGCCGCCCCGACGATCCGGTTGTTCACGCCCTGCAAACCGTTCAGATACTGGTTGCCCGCGCTAGTATCCGTGAACACCAGTTGATCCGTGACCGTCGCGTAGTTCCAGTTCGTGCCGTCGGCGAACACGATCGCCGGCCGGCTCGCTGCCTGGCTGAAGTAGCTGGTGATCTTCAGCTTGTCGCCGTCGCCGAAGTTCAGGATCAGGTTGTTCTGCAAGTCGCGCGTGACCTGCGTGCCCGCCGCCGCGATGCCCGCGCCCAGCTGCACCACGTCATGATTTTCTCCGACCGACTTGTTCGGCACCTCGTTGAGCGTCACCAGCCCCAGGCCCTTGCCGACGATGAACGTATCGACGCCCACCCCTGCGTTCAGCGTATTGCCCTTGCCCGCCGTGATCGTATCGTTCAGGTTGCCGGCGCTGAGGGTATCGCCCGCCGCCCCGACGATCCGGTTGTTCACGCCCTGCAAACCGTTCAGGTACTGGTTGCCCGCGCTCGTATCCGTGAACACCAGTTGATCCGTGACCGTCGCGTAGTTCCAGTTCGTGCCGTCGGCGAACACGATCGCCGGCCGGCTCGCTGCCTGGCTGAAGTAGCCGGTGATCTTCAGCTGGTCGCCGTCGCCGAAGCTCAGGATCAGGTTGTTCTGCAAGTCGCGCGTGACCTGCGTGCCCGCCGCCGTGATGCCCGCGCCCAGTTGCACGACATCCTGGTTCGCGCCGCCCGTCTTGTTCGGCGTCTCGTTCAGCGTCACCAGCCCCAATCCCTTGCTGACGATGAACGTATCGATACCCGCGCCGGCGTTCAGCGTGTTGTTCCTGGCCGCCGTGATCGTGTCGTTCAGGTTGCCGGCATTGAGGGTGTCGCCCGTCGCGCCGACGATCCGGTTGTTCACGCCCTGCAAGCCGCTCAAGTACTGGTTGCCTGCGCTGAGGTCCGTGAACACCAGCCGGTCGGTCACCGACGTGTAATCCCAGGTCGCGCCGTCCGCGAACGCGATCGTCGGCTGGTTCGACGCGCTCGAGAAATAGCCGCGGATCGTCAGTTGCCGCTCGCCGCCGAACGCCAGCACGAGATTATTCGACGTATCACGCAGCACCCGCGTCTGCGCGCTCGACAGCCCCGCGCCGATCCGCACCGTATCCTGGTTGCGGCCGCCCGTCTTCCAAGCTTCCACCAGCGTCACCTTGCCGATCGTCTCCGACAGCACGAAGGTATTGCGCCCCGCGCCGGCCGCCAGGGTCTCGTCCCCCGCGCCCGCCACCAGCGTGTCGTCGCCGGACCCCGCCTGCAGCGCGGCCCCGGCGATGCCGACGAGCAGGTTGTCGACACCGTTGCGGCCGCTCACGGACAGATGCGCCGCATCCGCGACGATCACGTTCGCGCCCAGCCCCGCCAGCGCGCGCGGGAATCCCGGCTGGTTCCAGTCACCCTGCGACGTCAGGGCCGTGCGCACCGCGCTGCCCCATGCGTCGTCGTTCTTCAGCGCATTGCCGAGATCGCCGATCAGCGTGGCGAAGCCCGCCGGGTCCTGCGCACAGGCCTGCTTCAGCGACGCCACCAGCGCCGACACATCGACCTGCGGCAGGCCATTGGCGCCGACCGACACCCGCACCTGCGCATACAGGTCCTTCAGCTCGGTCTGGGCGAGCAGCTGCGCCGCGACGGCCTGGGACAGCTGGTCGAACGCGGACGACAGCAGGTCCGCGCCCGCGTGACGCGGGTTCGGGTCCGCGCCCTGTCCGTAGTTGACCGCGTAACGCTGGCCGAGGAACGCTTCGAGCGTCTCGATCTTGCGCGCGTCGATCACGTGGTGATAGATGTTGTTGTCGCGACCGTCCGGATCGTGCTGCGCGACGCCGGCCCAGGTGTACAGCAGCGTGGTCAGGATCTGCGTGCGCTGCGCCGGGTCCTTCGTGCCCAGGAACGCCTGGACCAGCGACTGCAGCTGGCCGCTCGCGTCGAGCGCCATCGCGGCGCGCAGGCTGTGCACGTTGCCGAAGCCCGGCACGTCGGGCAGCGCGGCGATCGCGGCGCTGACGGGGACGTTCGTGAGATTGACGGTGCGCGCGGTGTCGACGTTCAGCCAGACGTCCTCCATCGTATGCGTGCGGCCGTCCGCGGTCGTGAACGAACCGATCGCGAGGTGCAGGTTGCCGTTCGCATCCTTCACGTTCTCGCCGGTATGGGCGAGCGAGACCGACGTGATGCCCAGTTCCGCGAGCGTCTTCAGTTCGCCCGTCTCGACCTTGCCGTCGCTGTTCGCATCGACCCACACGCGCAGCTGGTTGTAGGCCGCGTCCTTGGCGTCGATCACGCCGTCGCCGTTCGCATCGAGCGACCCGAGCGCCGTGAATCCGGCGTCGGCCGCCGCGGCCGTATTGGTGCCGGCGTTGCCGATCAACTCATTGCCGACGATCTGGCCGTCGCCGTTCTTGTCCCACACGAGGATGCCCTCGTCGGGCGTCACCCAGGCGGTCTGCTGCGCGAAGCCCGTGCCGTTGTAGTCGAAGTGCACGCCCGCGCCGATCCCGATCGTCTTCACGCCGTTGCCGGACAGGTCGAGCACGAGCGGGTCCATCGGCTGCAACGCGGAATGGAACATCTCCTGTAAACGGGAGATCAGCCCGCTCATGTCCGGCGTCGCGCCGCGCACCAGATCCTCCAGCTTCATGCCTGTCTGCTTCAGCACCTTCTCGGCCGCGCTCAGCCGATCCGAGAACTGCGACTTGATGTACTCGCCCAGCGTCATGTGCGCGGCGACGGCTTCCCTGCTCAGGTCCGACATCATCTGGTTGAAGCTGCGATCGAGCACGTTCCAGGCGGCCTGGCTCGTGCCGTAGGTCGCGAGCAGCACTTTCTCGAAATCGATGCGGGTCTGCTGGTCGTCGATGAACTGGTTCGCGAAGTTCACGACGCTCATGTTGTACTCGACGTCCTTCGGATTCAGGATCGGCAGCGACGTGCCCTGGTAGCCGGTCGGATTCATGCCGGCGGCCTGCAGCGCGGTCCAGGTGAAGTTGATGCAGTTGTTCGACAGGCCGTTGTAGGTGTTCGCATCGAAACCGAACTTGCCCGGCTCGCTGCCGTATGCGAGCAGCGTGCCGTACTGGTCCGCGCTGATCGTGTAGGTCTTGGTCACGATGCTCGGGCCGCCCGTCGTCGCGTTCTCGTCGAGATAGGTGCTGTTGTCGTTGCGGTACACCTTCCCCGGCGCGAACGGCTGGCCGTTGTAATCGTCGCTCGGAGCAAAGCCGAACGAAGCGGGATCCTTGCCGCTGCCGTCGTCGATCGAATACCACATGTGTCCGGTCGGCGATGCCGCGCCATTCGACTCCCGGGTCATGGGCGCGGACATATGGATGGTGATGGAATATGTCATGCAGCAATCCTATTTTTGATTATTTGGAATGGTGAGAACGCGACAACAGGAAATACACGCCAACCCCTTCGGCCTTGAATTCGGGGTGGCGCACGAGCGTATCGAGCACGATGGCGTAATGCCGGCCATCGACGAGCCCATTCAGTTCGCCGAGAATGACATCGACGTCGAGCCGGCTCCAACCCTCGCAAATCGATTGCGTTTCATGGGTATCGCTGATCAACGTCGGCGTGCGCGCGCCCAGTGCATACACGCGCACGCGCAACGGCACCGGGCTGCTGCGGCGCGCCGCGTCCGCGCCGCAGCCGATCGCATCCAGCCCGCGAACGCGCCGGGCATCGTCCGGATAGGAGAACGCGAGCTTCATGGTGGAGATTCCGTTCGCGACGAAATCGGGAATGATGTGCCGGCTGCCCGCGACATCGGCGTCGAGCCTGATCCAGAAAGGCGCTTGCAGCGATTCGCCCGAGGCGGGCGTCCACGGCGCCTTCGCATCGCCGCGCGGCTGATAGATCGTCTCCGCGTTCAGGTGCGGAACATGGCATGCCGACAGCACGAGCGCGGCGATGACGAGCGGACGCAAGCGCTGTGTCATGAAGAATTTCGCCAATATCCACCGCATAAGGAAAAAATGCCGCGCGCGGGCTGAACGCAGCGCATTTGGCGTGGCAAACCAAGGTCTCATCGGGAATAGGCGTCTATTCGGGCTGGTCTAATAAAAACGGACAATTACATTTTTATTACGGATTTCCCTGCGATCTCGCTCGTTACGGCATATTACCAAATATCGATTTATGCGACTGATTGGTTCAAGGGTTTCTTATTGCTGAGCAAGCGGAATAACCCAATGCCCGATCCGGTCAACGATGGCCGTTCCGTTTGTCATTCGACGCGACAATCGCGTGGGACCGCACGCGCCTCGCGTCATTGCCATCCGCACGACAGATCGGATGACCGCAGCGCTGTGGACCGGTTCAATCGTCGAGGTTTCCTCTACATCCATCGGGGAACCGGTTCGAACGGACCGCTTTCACGCCATGCGCATCGGCGGATGTGACTCACATCAAGATAGATCGCATGCCTACATGTTCTAGTAGTTGTTAGGATTGCTATCGCACTCTAGTTTTCATGGGCGAGTCGCGCGGCCCTTCGCACCCAGCGCCTGATCGGCGCGAACCGCCGACGCAATGCGACTCGATCGTCCGAGCGATTCCGCGATCACCGGCCGCCGTCGTCCGGAGGCCATGTGTCGCGCGACAACGGCAACCGTGCGCGGGATCGTTCTTTGCACGTGGGCTGACTTCCCACGCTAGCCGCACTATCCATGGAGAATAAAAATGGCCAATACCAGCAAGGGTTTCAACAATCTTCAACACGTGCAGAACCAATGGGGCGGCGCATCGGCGTCGTGGAACGAAGGCGGCATGTGGGTGCTCGGATGCCGCTCCGGCCAGAACGTCGTGGCGCTCGACATCAAGTCCGGAGACGGCGGACGCACGTTCACCGGCACCATGACCTATGCCGGCGAAGGCAAGATCGGCTTCCGCGCGACGCTCACGCAAAGCAACACCTACCAGGTCGAGAACCAGTGGGGAGGCAACACGGCGCCCTGGCATCCGGGCGGCACGTGGGTCATCGGCGGCCGCACCAACCAGAACGTGGTCGCGCTCAACATCGAGTCCGGCGACAAGGGCGTCACGCTCGCGGGCTCCATGACCTATGCCGGCGAAGGCCCCATCGGCTTCAAGAGCCAGCAGGCCGACGGCGGCGTCTACGCGGTCGAGAACCAGTGGGGCGGATCAGCCGCGCAATGGCATAACGGCGGCGTCTGGGTGATCGGCGCACGCGACCAGGCCGCCGTCGCGGTGAGCATCGGGTCGACCGACAACGGCAAGACGCTGAACGGCAACATGACCTATGCCGGCGAAGGCCCGATCGGCTTCAAGGGAACCCTGGCCACCGGCAACAACTACGCGGTCCAGAACCAGTGGGGCGGCACGTCCGCGCCGTGGCAGCCGGGCGGCACCTGGCTGCTCGGCTGCCGCGCGGGCCAGCAGGTCGTGGAGCTTTACATCACCTCCGGCGACGGCGGCAAGACGTTCCACGGCAGCATGACCTACAGCGGCGAAGGCCCGATCGCCTTCCGCGCCACGGCCTTGACGCAGTAAGCGCGTCCCGGCGCCTCACCGCGCCGGGAGGAAGGTCCCGCCCGCCGCGCGCCGCGGCGGGCGGGACGCCGCGGAAAGCCCGCGCTTCGTCATGCGGCGGCGCGCCGCCGCATGTTCCATCCTTGCCGCGCCTCTCTGCGTCGGCTTGTCCGCCCGACCGGCGCGCATCGCCGTTCCGGATCGTCGGGACCGCTGCCCGTTGCGCGCGGGCACGATGTCATCACCACGTTCAATCACGGCTCGATCACCCGCGGCGACACCAGAAACAGCCGCTCGGTGTGGCTATCCTGCTTGTCCGTCGAGCGGAACAGCGCGCCGATGAGCGGCAGTTTCGACAGCAGCGGCACGCCGGCCAGCATGCTCGAACGCGAATCGACCTTGTAGCCCGCGATCAGCAGCGCCTGCCCCTGCTCGATGAAGGCCTGCGTGCTGATCTCGCTCGAATTGATCACCGGAATGTTGTCGACGGTGCGCGACGACAGCTCGCCGTCCACGATCCGCACGTCGAGCTTGATCTGCGTGCGCCCGCCTTCCTCGATCACCATCGGCAGCACGCGCAGCGATACCCCCGTCGAGATCCCGTACAGATCCGCCGACGTATACCCCGCCACCCGCACGAAGAACTGGGTCTTGTTGTCCATCACCGCCTCGATGTTGTCGAGCGTCGTCACCTTCGGGCTCGCGTCGGTGCGCGCCTGATTGGTCGATTCGAGCGCGTTGATGCGGGTCAGCAGGTAGCGCCCGGCGTCGCCGAGCACGGCGGTCAGCGACAGGCCGAGCGGCGTCGCCCCCACGCTCGCGCCGCCCCCGCTGCCGCTGCCCGACAGCGAGATCGAGCCGAAGGTCGGATTCAGCGAGCCGTTCGCGTAGCTGTTCTGCGCGGTCGTGCCGGTGCCGGTCTGGATGTCGAGGTGGCTGTTGTGCGCGCGCCAGTCGATGCCGAGCTGGCGCAGCGCGCCCTCGTCGATCTCGATGATGTGCGCCTCGATCTCGATCAGGCGGGGCTTCACGTCGAGCAGCGTGATCAGGTCCGGATACTGCGACATCCGCTCCGGCAAGTCGCGCACGAGGATCGAATTGGTGCGCGGGTCCGCCTGGATCACCGGCAGTTCCGACGGGCCGCCGGTGTTGGCCGGCGCGCCCGCGCCGCCGCCCGGGTCACCGGCCGGCGCGCCCGGCGGCAGCTCGGCCGCCGCGCGCGCGTTGCCCACGCCCGCGAGCATGGCCGCGAAGCCGCCGGACGCGCGCGGGTCGCCGCCCGAGCCCGCGCCCGCCTGCATGGAAGGCGGCAGCGGCGGCAAAGGCGTCCCGCCGCTTTGTCCGCCGCCGAGATCGGTCATGGGCGCGGCGCGGCCGATCGGCCGGCCGACCGTGGTCTGCGAGCCGGACTTGCCGCTCTCGGGGTGGTACATGTGGTTCAGCAGCGAGGCGACGCCCGGCATCGACACGGTCTTGCCGTCGACGCTCACGTCGCGATCGGCGGCCCATGCGTGCTTCAGCGAAAACACGCGGATCACCGCGCCGCCCGTGCGGACGGCGTTCTCATCGAGCCGCGCGGCGACGCTCGACACCAGTTCGACATAGCGCGGCGGCCCCGCGACAAGCGCGGTGCGCTGCTGCGGGCTGTAGGCGATCGGGTAGCGCGGGTCGGCCACCTTCATCTGTTCGAGCAGGTCGCGCAGGTCGCCGGTGGTCGCATGGTCGAGCTTGAGCAGCGTGCTCTTCATGCTGTTCGCGGGCGTGACGTACAGCACCGTGCCGTCGAAGTACCAGACGAAGCCGAACGAGGAGGCGAGCGTTTCGAGGAATTTCTGCGGCGGCATCTTCATCTTGCCGCTCACGACGCCGCTCACGTCGGGCGCGATGTTCGCGGCGATGTTCTGGCTCGCGGCGAAGTCGCGCAGCACGTCCTTCACGTCCTTGCCTTCCGCCGCGTACTGGATCTCGGGGCTGCGCCAGCGTACCGGCGCGGCGTCGGCGGGCGCGCTCGCGAGCGCGGCGAGCAGGGACAGCAAAACGGGAATCTTGGCCTTCATGGGTCGGTCCGGAGGGCGGGCGCGGCCGGCGGGCCGACGCTCTGTGATAGGAACCCTCGCAGTAGACCGCAGCCGCGCACGCAGGGTGGCGCGCGCGGCGAAGCGCCGTTCAATAGAACGAATTGATGGTCCAGCCGGTGACGAGCGGCGTTTGCAGGAACGTCCTCTTGCTGTTGCAGTAGGTGGATTGCCACGGCGTCGCGTCCTGGTCGTACGTCGCCCAGTTGCTCGACAGCACGACCTTGTAGCCGTTCCCCGGCTCGGCCGCCTGGTTCAGCGTGACGTTGATCGTCGACGAATCGTCGATCAGCTTCGTCGACTGCGCCTCGTTGCTCGCGATGACCGCGTTGTTGCGCTTGTCGACGATCTGGACGATGAGGCGCATCTGCCCCTGCCGGCCCGTCTTGTTGCAGAGCGCGTAGGCCATGTGCATATACGCGCTCACGGAGATCAGGCCGTTGTTGTTGAGTGTCACCGGGCGTTCGATGACGTAGGTGTAGGTGCCGTCTTCGGAATGCGATACGTAGGGAGACGTATAGGGGCCGGTGAAGACATCCGGGCAGGAGAAGTCGCTCGCGCCATAGGTGACCATGAGGATCGAGCAGCTTTTGTCGGTGCTGCCGATCTTGATGCCGGACTGCGGCAGCCATTTGCCGTCCTGGCAGGTGAGCAGCTGGCCGTCCGCGCCCATCGACACCTGACCGGCGTTCTTCCGGGCAGGATCGGGATCCGGCGAGCACGAGGTGTTCACCACGACCTGCCCCGTGATCTCCAGCATGTTCGCCGCGATGATGCCGGGGACGATCAGGTTGCCCTTCTGGTCGACCGCGAGCGCTTGCCAGCCCGCGCCGGTCCAGGAATACGCGCGGTAGAAATCGAGCGTCAGGCGCACGTCGCCACGTTCGTTGCTCGCGTCATTCGGCAGTTGGCTTGCACTCGCCACCGGCTCCTTCCAGTGGCCGCCCGCGCCTCGCCAGTAGCCATTGCGGCAGCTTGCCACGTTGCCGTTCAGGTCCGCCGCGATCTTGCCGTTCATGAAGCCGCTCGCCGTCCCGCAATTGGCCGGGTCGGCGCGATCGAGCTGGATCGTGCCCGACAGCCAGATCGGCACCTGCATCGCGTTCGCTTCCGGATGGCCGCCAACGCCGACGCGGTACAGATAGTCACTGTTGATCTGCTGTCCCGGGCCGTTGAAGAAGATTTCGTTCGCCAGGTGGCCCGGGCCGGGCCGGCCGCAGCCTGGCGTCCCGCCGCCCAGGTAGGTCGCGAGATTGATGATCCAGTTGCCGTAGGCGCCGCGCGCCTCGGCGGGATTGGATGCCGCGATCGAACCGCCGCCCGCGCCGGAGCCGGCCGCGATGGGGCCCAGGTCGACGTCCCGGATTGCTTCGCCGCCGGTTGTCACGACGAGCGCATCGAGCCCCTTGCCGTTCGCCGACTTCTTGACCAGTACGCAGGTCGACTGGCCAAAGGCGTTCTTCAACTGCAATGATTGCGGCAGATCGCCATTCGTCTGCAAATCGGCGAACGGCATGACCACCGGCGTCTGCGTGCCGGCCTTCTGCATCCATGCGTCGTAGTCGCGCTTCAGCGCGCGGGTCACGGCGCCCGTTACCTGTTCCTGGTACTTCGCGGCCTGCTGAGCGCGCACGTCGTCGATCGACGTGTCCATCATCGCGGCGATGCCGATCAGCATCATCGCCGCCACCGCGAGCGCGCCCAGCACCTCGATCAGCGTGAAGCCGCGCGCGCGGCGACGCATCATTCCATATCGCATCAGTATGCTTGTCCCATCCAGACCGGCAGGCCGTCGGCGATCGTCACGCCGGCCGGCAGCGGTACGCCGTTCGCCGGCAGGGTTCCATTCGTGAAGCCCGAGTGCACGACCGCGCCCCGGTATGCCTGCCCTGCGAACAGCGAACCCTGTGCGAGTGTTTCGATCTCGCCGACGATGTTCACGGGTGGGCGCGCCGCCGCGTAGGTGACCACGGTGCGATCCGCTACATAGTTGCGCCAGAGCGGGTTCGCGGTCCGATACCACGCGGGAAACAGCGGCGTCAGCTGGGCATTGCTGACCGCACGGTTCGTGCCGGGATGCTGGCGCGCATAGTCGAGCGTCGCCTGTCGGTACACGGCGAGATTCTCGGCGAGCGCCTGCGCGACTTGCTGCGGCGGCAACGATGTGGAATCGTCGCCGTGCAGCGTCGTGTAGACGCCGCCGAGCGCGGCGAGGATCAGGACGATGGCGAGGGCGTACATGGGTGCGGCTGTTTGAGCAGTACTGCCGTGTTAGTTCGACGTCCAGGTAACAGTCGCGTTATCGGTACAGTTCGCTGTCGCATCATCGGGTGAAACTGGATAAGGCAATGCTTTTGTACCAATCGATGCAGACTGCCAGTTTCCACCTGCAGTCAGCGTATTGATGCACACGTCCCGTGGCACTTTCGTATAGACCACCGTGAAAGTCTGTCCCACTCCGGTTACGGTGACGGTCCCGCCCCATGTGTTCGAAACCACGTTTTGCGCAGCCGGCGTCAACGTTCCCGGAAACACCTTTGCCGCGATCAAATTCGCGTTCATCGGCACCTTCCCATAGTCATTCATCTGCCCCATATAAAGCTTCCGCGTCCCCGTCTGGATCGCATTCAGCTCCTGCGTCAACTTATTCGTATTCGCACTCGAAAACGCCGACCCCAACAGCGCGATCGCGCCGACGATCACGATCGCGGCCACGCCGAGATACGCGATGCTTTCCAGCAGCGACGCGCCACGCTGCTTGTGGTGACGGCGGCAAAAAGCCGGCTCATGCCGAAAGGCGGCGGGTGCGGCGAGTTCTTTCACGTTGGTTCTCCTGGTTTCCAAAAATGCGCGCTGTCATCAATGCATCGCGCGTGTCATCGAAGCAATTTCCTGCTGTATTCCGAAAAAGCCCATCACGAGCCAGCCGATCACGAGCGCCAGCACGACGATCGCCGCGCCGTTGAGCACGCGCATCTGCGCCGCGATCCGCGTGACGCCCTCTTCCAGCCACTCGTCGGCGAGCGTCTTGAGCGCCGCGTCGAAGCCGCCGTACTCCGCGTAGATGCACAGATCCTCGACGATCTCCCGCGACGGAAACTCATAGCCGGTATGCCGCAACGCTTCCCCGGCGTTGAGCCCCGACTTCACGCCGAGCAGGGTGTCGTCGATCCGTTCCCGCAGCCACGGCCCCGAGATCGCGCCGATCTTCAGCAGCGCGCGCTCGACCGTCACGCCCGCGCCCTGCAACGCCGCGAACGCGATCAAAAAACCGCTGCCCACCACCAGCCGGTAGATCGAATACGGCGGCACGCGATCCGCGTACAGCCGCAGCGACCCGCGCCAGCGCGGCAGCGACATCGCGAGCCCCACGCCGGCCGCGATCATCAGCGCCACGACCAGCAGCATCCAGTCCTGCACGAACCCCGACATCACATACAGCGAGCGCGCGGCCCCATGCCAGTGGGTCGGATCCGCGATCGTCGCGAACTTCGGAATCACGCGCGTCCCGAACAGATACAGATACCCGAGCACCATCACCAGCAGCCCGACCGGATATGCGACGCCGCTCGTGATCGCGCCGCGGATGCGCCGCGCGGACAGCACGATGTCGGTCACCGATTCGAGCGCGGCCTCGAGCCGCCCCGCCTGCTCCCCCGCCGAGACGATCATCTGCTCGGTCGCGGGCACCCAGGTCTCCATCGCCTCGGACAGCATCCGGCCGTTCTGCACCGCGAGCCGCCACTCGGACAGCACGATCGCGATCGGCTCGTTCGGCTTGCGCCCCTCATGCGACGCGCGCCACTCCAGTTCTTCCAGCACCTTCAAAAGCGGCAGCCCGTTGCCGAGCATCTTCGCGATCTTCCGGTAGATCCGCAGCCGCTCGTCGGCGTTCAGGCACACCCGCGCCCAGCGCCGGTTCAGCTCAAGTGCCATAGCTGAACCCGACCAGCGCCAGCTGCTGGCGCGCCTCGTTCGTCACCGGCGCGAGCGCGCCGATCACGCGTTCGACGCCGCGTGGATCGACGAGCCCCGCCGCGATCTTGCGCAAGGCATGCTCGGCCAGCGTCACGCCGCCCAGCGTGCCGGTCCAGTACTCGTGCGCGCCGACCTTGTCGCCCTCGCGCAGGTACTCGAACAGCCGCGCATCCGGCAGCACGACCTCCGCCACCACCGTGCGGCCGATCGTGCCGAGCCCGCGACACGCGTCGCAGCCGTCGCCCGCGACGCACACGTCCTGCAGGCGGCCGTCGAGCGCCTGCCGCACCCGCCCGAGCAGCCCCGGCTCCAGCGCGTCGGGCCGCTCGCCGAGCCGCACCTTGCAATGCGGGCACAGCAGCTTCACGAGGCGCTGGCTGATCAGCCCGGACACCACCGTGTGATCGGTGACCATGCGCGCCGGCAAGCCGAGATCGATCAGGCGGTCCGCGATCGCGAGCGCGCTGTTCGCATGCACCGTCGTCCAGACCTGGTGCCCCGTCATCGAGGCGCGCAGCGCGGTCTGGCCCGACGCGCGATCGCGGATCTCGCCGATCATGATCGTGTCCGGATCGAGCCGCATCGCATTGGTGATCGCGGCGGCGAACGCGGTCGCGCGCGCCTCCTCGCTCTGCGCATTGGCGACGGGCGTCTGCACCGCGCCGCTGATCGGATACTCGATCGGATCCTCGACCGTGATCACATGCAGGCTGCCGTGCGATTCGTCGATCTGCGCGGCCAGCATCCGCTGCAAGGTGGTCGATTTCCCCGACCCGGTCGGCCCGCTGATGATGTTCATCCCATGCGGCTGCGTGCGCAGCGCATCGAACGCAGCGATGTGCTCCGGCGCGAAGCCGAGCGCGGCCAGATCGGTCGCGTCGCCCGCGTCGTTGTACAGCAGCCGCAGCACCATCAGGTTGCCGTCGCTCGTCGGCGTGGTCGCGATCCGCACGCCGTACAGGTCGTCCGGCAGCTTGTCGCGGTCGCCGATGCTCGCGTCCTGACGCTCGCTGGGCCGGTAGCTGTTGTCCGACACGGTCGTCATCGCGCCATACAGCGTCGCGAGCAGCCGCTCGCCATGCTCGCGCGTGTGCTCGTTGACCCGCGTCAGCTCGTTGTGGATCCGGAAGAACACTTCCGTGCTGAAACGCCGCACGCGCAGGTGGATGTCGGAAGCCCGCTCGCGGCATGCCCGGGCGATCAGCTCCTTCGCCAGTACCTGCATCACCGTGTGATCGAGCCGCTCGCCGCCCGTCGTGCTCTGCCGGTACGCGTCGCGCACCTGCAGCATCGTCACGGGCGTGGGCCGGTACGGCCGCCCCATGCGGTCGAGCCGCGCGCGGTACGACAGCACGAACGGGTTCTTCTCGTGGCCTTCGGCGATCAGCAGGCGACCGTCGTCGATCAGGCAGACGAACTTGCGCTCCTCGACGCTCGCGGCGAAATCGCCGGCCTCGCTGACGGCGCGCGGCTCACGCCCGCGCGCGCCGCCCGACAATGACGGGGCCTCGTTCATGATCCGCTCGCCGACAGGGCGGGCAGCGGCGGCGCGAGCGACGCATCGCGCGGCAGCGGCGCGCCGACGCCCGCCGCCCCCGCCGAGGCGGTCGACAGCCGGTAGGTGCGGCCGCCGTTCGACACCACCACGGCGCCCGGCTCGATCGCCGTCACGCGGCCGCCGCCCGGCAGTTGGTCGCCGCGCTGCACCTCGAATTCCGCGCCGCCGTTGATGCGCAGCGTCGCGAAGCGGCGCGCGCCGACGCCCTCGATCGCGGTCACCGCGAGCTGCGCGCCCTGCCCGATGCCGCGCGCGCGCGCCAGCTGCGCGGCCCGCTCGGTCACCTGCTGCTCGGTTTCGAGCTTCTTCAGTTGCGCCTGCAACAACACCGTCTCGCTCTGCAGCTGCGTGAGCCGCGCGGCGGTGTCGCCGTCGTCGGCCGGCGCGGCGCACGCGGCGCTCGCCATGAGCATCGCGCACCCTGCGCCGAGCCACCGGATCTGACCGCTATTTCGCATAGAGCACCCCTTCGACAGTCCACTGATTGTTCTGATACGCGATGCGCCGCACGCGCAGCCCCGGCACCGCGACCGCCTGCATGAAATCGGCCGGCGCGAGCCCGCCGAGGCTCGCGTTGAGGCGGTAGGCGCGCCATCCGCGCAGCGTCGCCGAGGGCGCGTCGAGCGGCCCCAGCGTCACCGTTTCCCCCGGCAGCAAATCGAGTTTAGCGACGGCGTCGAGCATTTGCAGCCGCGACAGAAGTTGCGTCCTCGCAGACGAATCTTCGTCGAGCGGCGTCTCGCCCGTGGCCGTCAGCGCGAGCGGCATCTCGAGCGTCGCATGCTCGCCGTCGGTGTCGATGACCGCCCCGGGTTCCGCCGCGAGCAGGTAGCGCACGTTCGAGCCGTTGCGCGTCCACGCGTAACGGACCGTGTCCGTCGTGCATTCGTAGTGGTCGAGCTGCCAGCCGCCGGGCGAGAGCCGGCCGAAGCGCGCGGCGCACGCGCGCGCGAACGCGCGCACGTCGGGCTGATTGGCCCACGGATGCGCGAGCTGCACGCCGCTCGCCTGGCGCGCGGCCAGTTCGGCGCGCGTGCGTTCGAGCGCCGCCTCCTGTTCGCGCGCCTCGCGCTGGGCGCGATAGTGCAGGTAGCCCAGCACGCCGCCCACCGTCGCGCACGCGAGCACGGCGGCGATCAGCGCGGTGCGCGGCGACAGCCGCCGCTCGATCGGCCGCAGCGCCCACCAGCGTTCGGTGCGCGGCCGGCCGCCGCGGCGCGGCAGCAGATCCTCGATCCGCTTCGGCTGGAAATTCTGGAAGCCCTGCCGTTCGAGCTCCGGCTCGCCGATCACGACGTTCCAGCCGCCCCACGCGTAATCGGTATGCAGCCGCTCCAGCGCTTCCTCGCGGCTGCCGATCCAGTCGCCGTTCGGCACGAACGCGTGGTCGCGCACCGCGAAGTAGGCCCAGCGTCCGTCCGGCAGCGCGAATGCGCCGAGCCAGTTCGGCGCGGGCTGGCGCCGGCCGTTGTAGAACGCGCCCTCGATCGCGATCGCGCGCGACACCATCGCGCCCAGCGACAGGTGCCCCGCCGCGAAGCCGTCGCGCGTGTGCGCGTAGCCGGCCGCCGCGACGCCGCGGTCGATCCGCAGCACCATCAGGTCGAACTTCAGCTTGCGCGCAAGCTCGGCCGCCTCGGCGCGCCACTCGTTGCGGCGCGACAGCGACTGCCAGAACAGCCCGCCGACGAAGCGCTGGCGGCCGATCTGCACCACCTGGGCGCGGCCTGCCTCCTCCGTCACGCGCCGCCTCGCTGCGTCACCGGCGTGATCAGGATCACTATCGCCTCGCGGCTGCGCTGCGCATCGTAGCCGCCGCCCAGCGCGATCATCTCCGGCGTGCCGACGCCCTGGCGGTTCAGGTTGTCGTTGGTGCCTTCATAGCCGCTGATCACGAGCGTCTCGCCCGACTTCATCGAGACGCGCTGCAGGAAGTTGCGCGTGTCGACTTCCGGCGTCTGGATCTTCATCGCGTTGCTCGCGTCGCTGCTCGACACATCCTTCAGGCGCAGCAGCGACGAGATGTTGGTCGAGAACTGCAGCATCACCGTGCCGTCGTCGAGCACGTGCGGCAGCAGCGTCATGTTGAAGCCCGTCGTCACGGTGCCCGGCGTGAGCGCGGTCGACGAACCGACGTTCGCGGTATTGGTGGTCGAGATCTGCGCGAGATAGCCGGTCTGGGTCGCGACCTGCACCGGCACCGGCTGGTTGTTCAGCGTGGTCACCGACGCCGAGGTCTTGCGCCGCACCTTGCCCTGCTGCGACAGCGCCGTGATCAGCAGCTTGGTGCCGTTGAAACGGCTCGTCGGGCTCAGCACGGCCGCGGACATCGCGGTGTGCGCGGCCGTCACGCCGCTCGAGAACGTATTGGTGATGCCGAAGCTCGCCGACAAGGTCTTGTAGACCACCGACCAGTCGATGCCGTAGGCATCCTCGGCCGACAGCGTCACGCTGAGCACGGTCACGTTGAGCAGCACCTGGCGCGACAGCGCGAGGTTCTGCTGGTTCATGAAGGAGGCGACGCGTTCGAGCACGTCGGGCGTGTCGGTCACCGAGATCGAGCCGGTCGCGGGCGACGCGACCGAACTGCCGTAGCGCGACAGCATCGACTGGATCGCGCTCTGCAAGCCGTTGAACACCGACAGCTGCGACGCGACCGCCGTGTTCGCGGTGTTGTTCGCGGTCAGGCCCGGCGTGCTGACCGCGCCGCCGCTGCCGCCCGAACCCGAGCCGCCGCTGCCGCCGCTCGATCCGCTGTCGCTCGTCGCGCCGCTCACGACCGACGCGTTCAGCGACGAATCGCCGGGAATCGCGTTGACCTGGAACGTGCGGGTGTCGGTATAGAAGAAGCGGATCACGCCGTCGTCGTACTTCCAGTACACGCCGAAGCGCGCGCAGGCCGCATCGAGCAGGCCGCGCAGCGTGCCGCCCGAATACAGCACGCGCACCGGCGCGAACGCGGTCGCGCCGCCGCCGCCGTCGCCGCCGGCCGGTCGCGCGCCGCCGCCCGCGGGCATGCCCGGCGGCAGCGGCGGCACCGAGCGCTCGCCCGATGCGTTCAGCAGCGTGGGCGGCCCCGCCGCGCCCGCGTCCGCGCCGCCGCCCTGCGAACGGGCGGCGGCCTGCATCGCGCTCGCCGCGACCTGGGTGCGGATCTGCGTGAGCCGCGTGATCTGCGCGGCGAACTCGGACAGTGAGGACACCGCGCGATCGAACGAGGCGGGTTCGTCGAACAAGGGCGGCAGCGTCGTGTCGTTGCGCAGCTTGACCGTGCCCGCCGACACCCACAGCCCGTCGTCGACGACCACGGGCGGCAGCGCATGCACGCGGCTGTCGCCGTCGGCCGCGCGCCGCATCAGCGCCGTCGATTCATCGTCCGCGCGCTGCACGTCCTGGTCGATATGCTGGCGAAGGCCGGTGCAGCCGGCCAGCAACGCCGCGCCCAGCAGGGAAATTCCGAACAGAAGGCGCATCAGCCCGCTCCTTGCGCGACGACGCGCAACACATGATTGCCACGATAGAGAATCGCCTGGATCGGCGTGGAGGTCCGGCCGAGGCTCGCGACGAGCGCCTGCAGCACGTCTTCGAACGAGCCGTGCAGCGTGGCCTGCGCATCGATGCTGAAGTCGACGGGCGCATCCCAGACGAGCTGCCATCCGGCGCTGCGCGACCAGCGCGTCAGCACGCCGCGGATGGTGCCGTCGGAGGCGCGCACGTCCCAGGCGGGCAGCGGCGCGCTGGGCGCGGCCGGCGCGGCTGCGACGGGCGACGCGGCCGGCGCGGCCGTGGTCGCGACCGGCCACGGCGTCGCCGCGGCGGCGTCCGCCGTCAGCGGTGCGTGGTCGAAATGATCCGGCGCCCCCGCGCCGGACGGATCCCCCTTGAGCGGCAAGCTGCTTGCCGCGCAATGGGTTGCGAAGAGCGCGGCCGCGAAATACGCGGCCGCGGCGGCCGTGGCGCCCTGCATCATGATTCCCTCGTGACTAGACCACACCCTTGCGCCGCCCGCCGACGCCGGACAATGTCCGACCGTTCGGATTTCGGGCCCCCGGGGCGCCGCGCCAGCCATGTCCGGTATCCCGGTCCGGGGATTACCGATGCCTTACATAATGGGCGCGCGTGTGAATTCGTTTTATTTAAATCATTATGGCGCGGCAAATATACCCCGAACAGTTTGACAAAAGCTAGTTGGCGTGCAAAATTCAGTAGACCATTCAATTTTTTCACCCGCCGCGCGCGCAATGCGCCGCTCAATCCGATCGAAATAAAGATGAACCAGCCTGCCGCTGCCGCACCGCTTCGCGATCTCGCGGGTGAAGTGCTCGGCCTGATCGACCTCAAGCAGATGTTCACCGACATCCATATCGAACAGGACCGTCCGGTCACGATCAAGACGCCGCGCGGCTGGATCGAGACCAGCGACGAACCGGTGCTGTTCGACGAGATGCGCCCGCTCCTCGACGCGATCGACGAGCACTGGGAAGCCGCGCTCGCCCGCGGCACGCTCGACCGCCCGTTCGTGCTGACCCGCTGCCGGCTGCGCTGCCACGTGTACCGGGCGGGCGGCGGCCGCAAAATCGTGATCTCCATGCGCCGCCTGCCGCTCACGCCGCTGCCGCTCGACGAGCTGGGCCTGCCCGGCTACGTGCGCTCGATGCTCGACAACACCAAGGGCATCATCCTCGTCACCGGGCCCACCGGCTCGGGCAAGACGACCACGATCGCGTCGCTGCTGGAGCATGTGAACGCCACCCGCAACACCCACATCGTCACCATCGAGGAGCCGATCGAATACTATCTGGAGCGCCGCCAGTCGATCATCTCGCAGCGCGAAGTGCCGACCGATACCCCGAATTTCCCGCTGGGCCTGCGCGAGGCGCTGCGCCAGAAGCCGGACGTGGTGATGGTGGGCGAGGTGCGCGACGCCGAGACGGCGGACACGCTGCTGCAGGCGGGCGAGTCGGGCCACCTCGTGCTCGCCACCATGCACACGGGCAGCGCGGTCAGCGCGCTCAACAAGCTGCTGTCGTTCTTCCCGTCCGAGCAGCGCGACCGGCACGCGGTCGCGCTCGCGGAATCGCTGATCGGCATCGTCTGCCAGGGCCTCGTGCCGAGCGCGGACGGCGAGAGCCTGGTGCTCGCGAGCGAACTGCTGTTCAACAACAACAACCAGGTCGCCAAGCTGATCGCGGATCCGGCCAAGCTCCATCTCGTCAACGAATTCCTGCGCCGGCGCGAGGACAACATGTCGCGCGCGCTCAACGAGGATCTCGCCGCGCATGTCGCGCGCGGGCGGATCACGCACAAGGACGCGCTGCGCGCGAGCTACAACCGCATTGAGTTAAATGAAATGATGCAATCGATTGTTTCGAGATGAATCGAATCGGCGTGACAATCCTGATTTCCCGTATCACACTAAAATTCGAAAAAAACTCGATAAACAGGCTCGCTTCGATATTGATCAATTCGCCTCGAACATTCAAATCGGCGGGTTTTTATCCGTGAGCTAATTCGGACACCGATCGCATTTAAATCATGAATGCGATTTACATCAATTAGCGATCAGGCGGGTCTGGTTCAGGAAGCCGAGGTCGCCGCGCGAGGCCACGCGGGTGGGCGTGGGAACGGGCTTGAGGGGCGCGCGCAGGGATGACGCGGGCGCAGCGGCGCGAGCGACGGCCACGGCGACAGGCAGCGTGGTGACCGGCAGCGTGGCGGCGCCTCCTGCCGCAGCCGCTGTCACGACGCCCGGCGTAGCGACGCCCGGCGAAACGACGCCCGGCGAAACCAGCACCACCCGGCTCGCATCGCGCGTGCCCGGCAGCGTCAGCACCGCGCACGCGCCCGGCGCGAGCGTCGCGGCGAGCGAGGTGTCGCGCGCATCGCCGTCCGCCTGCCCCACCCAGCGTTCGACCATCCGCATGTCGAGTGCGAGCTGATTCGGCTCGGCGGCCTCGCGCGGCGTGATGCGCATCGCGAAGCCGGCGCGCCGCGCGTTCAACACGCGCCCATCGGTCGCGACGTAACTGCGCTGCTGCTGCTCGAAGTCGGCGCTGCCGTCGGGCGCGGTCAGCGTGGAGCGCTCGACGTCGACCCTCGCCTCGCCGTGCGCGGCCAGCCGCGCCAACCGCGCGCGCAGCGCCGCGCACCCGGCCGGCTCCACCGTCACGCGCGGCGCGGCGGTATCCGAACCAGCGCGCAGGCCGAGCGCAGCGAATGCCCCCGACTGCATCGACGCGCCGAACACGTCCAGGCGCAACGCGGTCGGCATGGTGTCGAGCCGGGCCAACAGCCGTGCATCGGCGTCGAGCCGGGACGGCACGTCGCGGATCAGCACGGTGTTCGAGCGCGCATCCGCATCGATGATCGGCAGCGCGGTGGTGAATTCAACGAGGTCCGGCAGCGCTCGCGGACGCGCGCCGTCCTGCTCCAGTCTGCGCCGCAACTGAGAGGCGAGGCCCGGCAGCACGGTCTCGCCCGTCGCGCCGCGCACGGTGCGATCAGCCGCGTCGCGCGCGCGCAGCCGCACCGCGCGCGTCGCGGTACGCACCCTCGCCTGCGCGGCCTGGTCCAGCGCGCGCGCCGCGGCCAGCACGAGCTCCACATAGCGGGACGGGCCCGCGATCCGCGCGATGCGCGTCGCGTCATCGATCCCGGGCGGCCAGCGCGGATCGACGATCTTCTGCCGCGCGAGCGCCGCGCGCAGCTCGGCGGGCGTCGCGTAGTTGAGCCGCACGGCCACGCGCCGGAACGCGGCGGGCGGCGTCAGTTGCAGCACCGCGCCGTCGTAGTACCACGCAAGACCGCAGGCGGCGGCGACGGCTTCGACGAAGCGCTGCGGCGGCAGCGCGCCGGGCGGATCGAAGCGGCACGACGCGGCCGCGCCGGCCTCGATCGCCACGCCGGTGACGCGCGCGAGCACCTGCAACGCGTCGGCCGCATGCGCGCCGCGCGGCGCGTCGAAGCGCTGCGCGGGCCACGCCACCGGCACCGCGCCGGCCGGGCCGGCCAGCGCGCCGACGACGGCCGCCGCCGCCCAGGCCGCCGCGCGCCGCCTCATCGCGGCGCGGGCGTATCGGGCGCGGCGGCGTCGGGCGCGGCCTCGCCGAGGTTGAGACGATAGCCGGTCGCGTACGCGGCCTGCACGGTCCACGCGATGCCGGCCGCCTTCAGCCGGCTGCGCAGCCGGCTCACGTACATGTCGACCGAGCGGGTCTGAGCGGCCGCCTCCACGCCCCACACGAGCCGCAGCAAGTCCTGGCGCTGCACGACCGTGCCGGGATGCGCGGCGAGGTGCCACAGAATATCGAACTCCTTGGCGCTGAACGCATGCGCGGCCTCGCCCACCGACACCGTCAGCGTCGCGCGCGACAGCACGTGCGCGCCGACCTGCATGCGGCCGCTGTCCGCCGACAGCGCGGCGAACCGGCGCAGCAGCGCGCGCACGCGCGCGAGCAGCGTCTGCCGTTCGAGCGGCTTGATCAGGAAATCGTCCGCGCCGGCGTCGAGGATCTTGACGATGTCCTCCTCGTCGGAGTGCACGGTCTGGAAAATCACCGGCACGATCGAGCGCGCGCGGCCGCGCACCCAGCCGAGCAGGCGTTCGCCCGTCATGCCGGGCAGATCCCAATCGAGGATCAGCAGGTCGGCCCAGCTGTCGCCGAGGAAGTTGCGCGCGTCGAGCCCGTTCTCGAACGCCTCGACCCGGTAGCCTTCGGCCTTGAGCCAGGTGACGAGCAGCGTGCGCTGCACCGGATCGTCCTCGACGACGACGATCTGCTTGGGCTGCTGTACGGTGCGCTGCATATTCGGGTCGGACATCGTGAACTCGGAAACGGTAAGGACAGGAAAAAGACAAGCGGCGACGCGCGCGTTCAGCCGTCGGGCGACACGCTCGCGCGCCAGCGCGCGATGCCGTCGGGCACCTGCGGCGACGCGGCGCGCACGAGCAGCGGCAGCCGCACCACGAACACGGTGCCGACGCCCTGGTTCGATTCCGCGTGCAGCGCGCCCGCGTGCGCGGCCACCACCTGCGCGGCCAGTTGCAGCCCGAGGCCGAAGCCCATCGAGCCGCGCTTCGCGAGCGGCGCGAAATCCGTCATCCGGCCGTCGGCCGTGAGGCCCGGCAGGCCGCCCGCCCAGTCGCGCACCGTCAGTTCCGCGTAGGCGTCGCGCACCCGCAGCCGGATCTCGACGCGCGCGCCCTGGCGCGACGCCTGCACGGCGTTGTCGATCAGGTTCTGCAACGCGCGCGCGATGAACACGCGCGCGCCGTTCAGCCACAGCGGCTCGGCGTCGCCGAGCCACAGTTGCAGCGCCACGCCGCGATACACCGCGCCGACCTCGAGTTTCGGCACGAGATCGCGCAGCACGCGGCGCAGGTCGAAGCGGACGAAATGATGGTGGCGCAGGTCGTCGGCCGCCGACGCGACCAGGTAATCCTGCCCGAGCAGCAGCGCATGGCGCGCGAGCTGCGCGATGCGCGCGAAGCCGCCGCACGCCTCGAAGGCGGCCGGATCGGCGTCGCGCAGCTCGGTCAGCGCGAGAATCGAATTCTGCGGCGAGCGCAGGTCATGCGCCAGGAAGCGCAGCGACGCCACGCGTTCGTCGAGCGCGCGGCGCAGCGGCGACACGTCGACGACCGACACCGTCGCCGCGATCTGCGGATCCCCGTCCACCGGCTGCAGCGTGAGCCACAGCACGGCCGGGCCGGCGGCGAATTCGAGCCCTTGGGTCAGTTGTTCGAACAACGAGCCCGCCGAGGCCTCGAGCGTCTCCCCCAGGAGCGCGCCGACCGCCAGCCCGACGGGCAGCGCGCGGCCGAACAGCGCCTGCGCGCGCGCGGTCGCGGCGACGATCGCGCCGCTCGCATCGAGCGCGAGCGTCCCCCACGGCTGATGGTCCTGCATGATCTGGAAGCTGCGGGCCTCGGCCCCGTGCGGCACGCTCAAGTTCGACTCCGGCGGGCGATTGATTCGGCGGTGAAACGGGCGGGCCACGGCGCGGCCTCGCGAGCGCGCAGTGTGTACCGATTCGAAAGCGCTTGTCCAGTGCCGCCCGTCCGCACGCTCAGAAATCGGCCTTCTGGTTCAGGTCGCCGGTGCTGACCGTCACCTCGTTGGCCGAGAACTGCATGTTGCCACCCGCGCCGCGCGCGCCGACGTGCGCGTCGACGAACGGATTGCCGCCCGTTTCGAGGCGCTCCAGTTCCTTGGTCGCGCCCGAGTTCAACGACACGTTGCCGTCCTTGTCGATCGTGCCGACCGAATTGCCGCTGCCGTTGTACAGGTTGCCCTGCGAGTCTTCCTTCAGGTGCAGCGCCTCGCCGCCCGCCCGCGTGTTCAGCTTGATGTCGTGCAGGCCCTGGCCCGCCGCGCCGCCGTTGTTCTGGCCGTTGACCGATTGGTTGTTGCCGTTGCCGTTGCCGCCGTGGTTCCCCACCGAGTTGTCGTTGCCGCCGGTGCTGTTGCCCGGCGCGCCGACATCGTCGCCGCCGCCGCTGTCGTCGTCGCCCATCAGCAGCTGCTCGATCTCTTCGAGCAGCTGTTCGATCTTGGCGTCGCGGCTGCTCGACGAGCCGTTCGTCTGGTTCGTTTGGGGATGAATGGTGTTCGCGGAAATGCTGTTGATGCAGGTCATGTGCGCCCTCGTTGAAAAGGAAAAGAAAAAGGAGCGAACGGTGAACGCATCCAGCGCCATCCGTTCGCCGACAAGCTTAAGAAAGCGGCGCGCGCGCGCGGCGCGCCGCGCGAAGCGACGTCGCGCGGGCCGAACCGCCGCGCGCCGGCCGCCGCCCGGCGCAGCGGCGCTTCGCCGGGCGCAACGCGGCTTCGCGCAGGGCATCCCGCCCCGCGCGCGGAACGCCATGATCGCGGCCATGCTTCCACTCGTTCCTGTTTAAAGCCCTGTCATGGCGATCAAACCCTGCAACGCGGCGGCGTCGCGCATCCTGCTGTCGGTGTTTTCGGCGGGGCTGCGCGCGAACGCCCACGCGGACCTCGACGAACTGCTGCTGGCGCTGCGCGTGCTGCAACCGCGCAGCGCGGCGGTCGATCTGTGCGACGTGCGCCTGCGCATCAGCCGGCGCGACTGGATCGGCGCGCTGCACATCCTGCGCACGCTCGAAGAACAGGATCGCGGCACGCCGCTGTGCGCCGCGCTGCAGGGCTGGTGCCTGTATTCGATCGACGACGACGACTGGCGGCGCTACGTGCAGACCGTGCTGCTGTCCGGCGACGAGGCGTCGACCTCGCTCGTCGGCCGCTTCCTGCGCGTCGAGACGCTGGCCGCGTCGGCGGCCGACGACGTGGCCGTGCGCATCGGCCACCTGCTGCGGCTCGATCGGCAACAGTGGGCGCGGCACCTGGACAGCGGTTGATCGATCCGATCGCGCGGCCGGCGTCGCGCTTCGACGCCGCCGCGCAGGCTCGCCTCATGCACGGCAGCCCGCCGTCCCGCCGCTCGCATGCGGCCTCTACCGAACCACGGGCGTGTTTGTACGCCAACGCCAAGGAGACTTTTCATGAACCCCATCGGCAGCACACCGGCCCCGATCCGGCACACCCCGGCCTCGTCCGCACCCATGTCCGGCGCGGATCAGGGCACGGGCGCCACGCCCCAGGCGACGAAACGCCCGGGCAGCACCATGCATCCCACCGCCGAGCTGCAGAAAAAGCGGCAGAAACCGGGAGTGACGCAACAGAACGCCGCGCCGTCGCCGCCGTCCGGGCGCAAGATCGCACAGCCGTTCAGCCCGAAGGCGCGCCTGCAGGCCCGCATGCATGCGGCCAAGCCCACGTCGGATGCGGGAGGCGCGGCGAAGGCCGCCGGGCAGCCGCCAGCGCCCGCCGCGTCCGCGCCCGCGACGCCGACGCCGCCTGCGCCCACACCGACCAAGACCGAGACCGCCGAAGTCCAGCCGCAAACCATCGACGCGACCCCGACGCACAAGCCCGTGTCGGATTCGGGCAATGCGGCATCCACCGAGAAGCCGGAAACCACGGCCGCGCCCGTGCATACGGCCGCTCCGGCCAAGGCCGAGGCTGCCGAGATCCAAGCCCAGACGGTCCACGCGACATCGACCCACGCCACCGCGAACACGCATGCGTCCGGCCAGACACTCGCGGCCTCCGGCATGCCTTCCATACAGGAGATCGACCACGCGGCCGATCAGGCGATCGTGATGCAGCAGGCGCTCGCGCGCGCCACCCAGAAGATGGCCATCGCGGAGCTGCTCAACAGCTTCGCGCAGAAGATCATCGAGATGCTCAAGAAGGCCGTGCAGTCGTAAACCGCCGATACCGCGCGTGTCATGCGCGCGGGCGTCCGGCCGATCCGCGAGCGGCCGATATGCCGAGCGTGGTCTTGTTCGTGTTCGAAGGGCTCCGAACGCGCCTCGTCAGACATGCGCCGCGCCCCGGTCGCAACGCGCAATCTCCCGACCGCACGACAACGAGGCGAGAACGCCAGTGGTTCCACGCGCCCATCTCGTGCAGCCCGCCGTCTTGCACTCGTTCGAAAAACGCCAACCGCGCCGCCTCGAACACACACCGGCACCCGCTCACCACGCACAACATCCCCGTATACGACAACGGGGCGCGGACCCCATCGGACCCGCGCCCCGCTACCGTCCCGCACGCCGCCTTACGCGCGCTCGAAAGTCTCCGACGGCGCTTCGTCGAACATGCGCCGATACCCGTTCACGAGCGTCGAGCGATGCTGGATGCCCCAGCGGCTCGCGATCTCCAACACGCTTTCCGCGCGCGGCGCATCCGACAGCAGCTCGCCGCGAATCCGTTCCATGCGCTGGCGGCGGATCAGTTCGCTCGGCGTCAGGCCCAGGTGCGCCTTGAACGCGGCCTGCAACGCGCGCTCGGTCACATCGATGTGCGCCGCGACCTCGCGCACCGACAGATCGCGCTGATCGAGCCGCTCCATCAGGTAGCGATACGCGCGCCGATACTTGCCCGGCAGCCGCGCACTGACGTCGTCGCTCGGCGCGCCCGCCTGGGTGCCGCAGCGCGCGATCGCCAGCGCCGGCGCGAGCGCCGCTCCGTCCGAACGCACGTGCCGCACCGAGGCCAGCGCATAACGCCCGTACAGTGACGCCGATTCGCGAATCCGCCCCTGCTGCTCGCGCACCTTCGCCGCGCAATACAGATAGTCGAGGGTCCAGCGCACGTGGGTGCCGCAGCGCGCGGCCGCGTCGCGATACGGCGCGATCATCGCGTCGGCCACGTTCGGCGCGCGGCCCGCGAGCGCCGCGAGCGCGACTTCGAGCCGCACGCTGCGCTGGTATTCGCCGATGCCGGCCTTCGCGCACCAGTCGACGTGCGCGTCGATCCGCGCGAGCGCCGCATGATCGCCGTCCGCCAGCCGCCGCACTTCGTGAAGATAGCTGAGCCGCAGGCGCAGCAGCAGCGGCGCATCGTCCATCGCGAAATCGGGTTCCGCGAACGCGCCGGGCGGCAGGTCGGCCAGCACCGAGCGCCAGTAGACGTGATCGTCGAGCGCATCCGCGCAGCCGACCTGGTATTGCAGCAGCAGGTCCGCGCGCAGCGCGCCCGCCAGTTGCCCCCAGCGCGGATCGGCGCCGGCGGCCGTCGCGACACCGGCCGCCGCGACATCAAGCACGTCGAGCGCCGCCATCGCCGCGTCGGCGCGGCCCAGGTGGTGCATCACCACGCACATCCCGAACAGGCTTTCGAGCTTCTGCGCGGGCAGCGCGGCCCGATCGTCGACGATGCGCTGGAAGCCCGCCTGCGCCACCCCGAAGCGGTTCTGGAAGAACGCCTGCCAGCTGGCGTTGCGGCAGGTCATCACGCGGGTCTGGTCGCGCGCGTCGCGCAGCAGGCGCTGGGCGCGGCGGAAGGTTTCCTCGGCCTCTTCATGGCGGCCGAGCGCGAGTTGAATATCGGCATAGGCCTGCATGTCGCGCAGGTCGACGCCCGCGCCGCCCGGCTCGACGTCGCAGCGCGCGGCGACGAACGCGGCCGCATCGGCGAAGCGGCCGTCGAGCACGCGCGCGGCATAGCCTTCATGCGCGGCGGGATGGGCAAGCGCGGCGGCGGTGGCGAAGTACAGAGTCGAAAACATGGCGGATCCTCCTGCTGGAGATGGCAAAGACAAATGGGCTCGAACACTCCGCGCAGCGGGCCTGGGGCCGTGGTGTTGCGTGGAGGCATGGCGCTATCGTCTCGTCCGGAGGCACTTCGCGCAGCAGTTTGTGACGATCCGTTACGATTGCCCGGCGGGCCGCCCGAGGCTAGACCCGCAGCCAGAAGTACTCGCCGGAGGCGATCCCCTCGAACATCTCGTCGCCGGACTCGATGATGTTCTGCCGCCAGTAGCGGCCGTGCTCGGCGTAGTGGGCGAACAGGTCGGCGACGGTCTCGCCGCTCACGTCGGGCGTGAGCGGCAGGCGCATCAGCAGCACGATGCCGCCCGTGTCCGCGTCGAGCCCGAGCTGCGCCTGGTCCTGCGCGTAGATCAGCAGGTTCGCCTCCAGCAGCAGCCGGTAGATCGCGAGCGTGCGGCCCGCGCTCACGATCCCGAAATGAAAGTTGACGTACATCGACTCGGGATCGTCGTCGAAGTAGTCGAGACGTACGTCGAAGCCCTCGACGTCGATCGAACGCGTTTCGAGCACATAGTCGACGTCCGGCAGATCGACGACCGCGCACACTTCCGTGACGATCTGCACATACCGTTCCCAACTCATGACTGCTCCCTCGTGATCTCCCGCGCTCAAAACAAGACAGCCGGCGCGCGCGCCGGCTGCCCAACCGCGATACCCGGCAACGCCCCGCTTACTGCGCGGGCTTGGCCGCGTCGGCCAGCATCTTGACGGCCTGCTTCTTGACGTCGTTCTTGACGGTCGTTTCCTGCATCTGCATCTGCGCCTGCGTCGCCGCGTTCGACAGTGCCATGCCTTGCTGAGCGGACTTCTCGATGCTGCCGATCGCGTCAGCCATGCCTGCGTCACCCATCAGTCCCGACACCAAGCTCATCGGATTCAGACCCATTGCGATTCTCCAAAAATAGCGCGTGTTCCCACGCATTCACGGTGATCCGGCCATGCCGGCGGAATTGCCGGCCAGCCGCCTGCTTGACCGCGTCGCCCGCGATTCGTCCGGGTCGGCCCTCGGGCCGGGAAACCGGGCGCCCGCGCGCGGCGCGGCAATACCCCTGCCGCCGTTACGCCGCGGCCCGCGCGTTCGCTTCCTGCAAGGCCAGCACGATGCGCTGCGCCGCCAGCAGGCCGCGATAGATCTTCTGCATCGCGTCGCGGTCGTAGTCGTTCGCCGCCTGCGAGGTGGCCGCGCTCAGCCGCTCGGCGGTCTCGCCGAGCGCCGTGCGGATCGCGCCGACCCGCGCGGTCGCGTCGGGCGCCGTCAGCGCCCGCTCCAGCGAGCCCACCTCGGCCGCGACCCGTTCCAATGCTTCGTACATGCTGTTTCCCCCGTCAGTTGAAATCGTGCGCGTCGTCCGGCGACGCGCCCGCGAACACATGCTTCACCCCATCCGGCGTCTCCACGTAGCGCACCTCGCCGATCTCCAGCATCCCGGAGTACGCGATCGGCGTCGGCGCGGCGCCGGACTGGCGCGCCTCGACCTCGATCGCCGCGACGTTCGGCCCGACATCGGCCCGCACCCGCTCGACCGCCGCTTTCAGGCGGGCGAGATCCGGCACGTCGCCCGTCACGCGGAACCGGCCGCCGCTCGTATAGGCCACCGTCACGCCCGCCACGCCCAGCGATTCGCCGATGCTCTGCGCGTCGTCCTGCGCCACGTCGTACTGACGCTCGACCCGCCGCGCCGCGATCCGGTCGAACAGCTTGCGCACCGCGAGGTCGTCGGCCGGCGTCGCCACCATGCCGGTGACCGCGATCATCGCGCCGCGCGGCGCGACCCGCAGCTCGCGGTAGCCCGCGTGCTTCAGTTCGGCGTCGAGCCGCCGCGCCAGCGCGTCCGGCGTCTCGATCCGCACCACCGTGCGCGGATGCGCGCTCGCCAGCATCGTGCCCGTCGCGAGACCGCCCGCCACCAGCGCGCCGACCGCCGCCGCCACCGCCGCGAGCTTGCGCTGCGCGCCGCGCCGCGCGGCTTCCGCGCCCGGCGGCGGCGCCCACAAGGCGGCCAGCAGTTCCAGGTCGCTCGGCCATGCGCCGTCGGCCGGGCCGACGCACAAGGCCGTCTCGCCGAACGGCACCGGCACGAAATCGAGCATCAGCAGCGGCGAGCCGTCGGCGTCGAACGGATCCTCGGCCGTCTCCGCCGGGACCGGCGCGGCGCGGCGCGCGCTGACCACGCCCTGCGCGTCGATCGTCAGCAGCAGGTCGCCGTCGCGCCAGTCGGTGATGCGCACCGCCGCGTCGTCGTTCGCGCCGATCCGGTGTTCGCCGGCCTCGAGCGCGATCTCCGCGCCGGCATGCAGGCCGGTCAGGATACGCAGCAGTTTCATTCCACTCTCCTTGCCTTGAATCGTTCGTGGTGCCCATCGAATCGTGGCGGCCTGACTGCTTTGCTGCCGGCGGCTCATCGATTCGCCATGTCGTCAGAATAGGGCCGACGGTCCCGATGCCACTGCCGCGATGCGAATCCAGCGACGTTTTTGCGAAGCATCGCGTCGCCGGCTGCGCTCAGCGCGCGGCCGCCGCGCCGCGCCGCAGCGTCTCGACGGCCGCGAAAGCGCGCTGCGCCTGCACCTGCGTCGAGGGCCGCTCGATCTGGAACAGCATCAGCGGCAGCAACAGGCGATGCGACCGCGCGCGCGCGCCGTCCGCGCCGGCCTGGCGCGGCGCGGGCTCGCCGCCCATCGCGTCGACCAGCAATTGCTTCACGCCCGCCCAACCGATCGGCGTCAACGGGCCGCTGCGCAGCCGCGCCGCGAGCAGATCCGCGCTGTGCGCGAGCAAGGTGGCGGTCAGTCGCGCAGCCGGCTCCTGTTCCGCGCGTCGCCCGAGTTGCAGCAGCGTGTCGGCCCACAGATGGCGCAACGCGTTTTCGCGCTCGACGCCGTCGGCCCCGCCGGCCGCCACGCTGCTGAACATGCGCGGCGCGGCGGCGCCCGCCCCCTGCGCGCGCCCCTTGCGCACGCGTGGCAAGGCCAGCACGCGCGCGCCGCCGTCGTCGCGTTCGCGTTGCTGCTGGCCGCCCTGGCCGCCGCGTCCGCCCTGGCCGCCCGAATGCCGCTCGTGCTCCTCGTGGCCGGCGACGTGCGCGTGCGTGGAAACGTCCTCCTCGCCCGAATCGACCGCTTCGTTCTGGTTGTCCGCGCGCTTGCGGCGGCGGGTCGGCGCCGTCGTCTTCGGGCGCGGCTTCAGCTTGCCGAGCATCTGGTTGCGCGCGGCCGTCGCGAGGTTCTGCGCGCCGTTCGCATAGGCGAAGCGCGTGGCGTAGCGGCCGTAGGTGCTCGCGGCGCGCGCGCGCACCAGCCGCCGCCGGCGCGCATCGGTGCGCGCCGTCTGCATGGCCTGCGCGGCCTGCGCCGCCTGGTTCGGGGCATTCAGCACGCGGCTCACGACGGCACCGCCGCGCTCATCAGCTGCTGCGCGAAATGCAGGATCTCGCTGGCCGCCCACGGGCCGGCGATCGCGATGGTCACGGTCACCGCGACCAGCTTCACGCCATAGGAAATGCTCTGTTCCTGCAGCGACGTGATGGCCTGCACGAACGAGATCACCAGCCCGGAAAATGCCGCCACCAGCACCACGGGCAGCGAGATGTAGAGGCACATCATCATGCCCTGCGTGGTCAGACGGATCAGGTCGTCGACTTCCATCGTCGGGTTCTCCTCCAGATCAGGAATAGGTCAGCACGAGCCCGTGCACGAGCGTCGACCAGCCGTCCATCACGACGAACAGCATCAGCTTGAACGGGATCGCGACGTTGGTCGGCTGCAACTGGTTCATCCCCATCGACATCAGCACGTTCGCGATCACGAGATCGACGATGATGAAGGCGATGTAGAGGATGAAGCCGATGCGGAACGCGTCGGTCATCTGCGCGAGCGTGAACGCGGGCGCGAGCACGATGAGGTCGTCCTCGTGCAGCTGCGCGGCCGCTTCCTTCGGCCACACCACCGAGGCCGAGCGCAGGAAGAATCGCTTCTCGCGTTCGCGCGAATGCGCGGCGAGGAACTTGCGGAACGGCTCGCGCGCCGCGCCGAACGCCTGCAGCATCGCCTGCGTCGGCTGCGGCGACAGCGCCTGCCCCTGCAGCTGCTGCTGCGCGGCGAAGCCGATCGGCGCCATGATGTACAGCGAGACCAGGATCGCGATCCCGTTCAGCACCATGTTGGGCGGCACCTGCTGCACGCCGAGCGCGTTGCGCAGCAGCCCCAGCACGACGACGATCTTCGCGTACGAGGTGACCACCATCGCGATGAACGGCACCATGCTCATCACGAGCACGGCGAGCAGCAGCCCGGTGAGGTCGTTAAACTGAACCATCGTCGCCCACCATCCGGCTGATCCGCACGCCGAGATGCGCGCCGACCGCCACCAGCTCGCCCGCGCCGATCGTCTGCCCGTAGGCGACGAGCCGCACCGGCACCGCGCGCGCCGGCACCGGCAGCTCCAGCACGTAGCCCGGGCCCAGCGCCGCCAGCTCCGCGACCGCGAGCGACAGCGTGTCGATCTCGATGTGCACCGGCAGTTCCAGCGCGCCCAGCGCGGCCGGCTCGGGGGGCGTCTCGGCCTCGGTTTCGACCGGCTGGTCGAGGTCGTTCGCAATCTCGGGGGTATCGGTCATCGTCATCGTCGTGTCCTCCATCAAAACCATTGCATGCCATTGGCGCGCGCCGCGCGCGCCCCACCATGCGCGCAGCGGCGCGCCCTCCGCCGTGCCGAAGCCGGCCGGCGTCACGCCGAGCAGCATGTCGCCCGGCCGCAGGCCGCGCACCACGTCGAGCGGCAGCCGGCGCGTGCCGAGCCGCACCCGGCCCGGCAGCCGCACGCGCGCGAGCGCATCGCCAAGCGGCGCGCCGGCCGCGCCGCGCACGCGGGCGGCCAGCGCGTCGAGCCAGGCCGGCTCGATGTCCACCAGCACGCACGCGCACGGCGCGTCATTCCATTGGAAGCGCCACGCGCGGCCCGCCTGCGGCGGCAGCGGCGCGGGCGCGGCGCGCAGCGCGCCGATCGTCACGTCGTCGAGCCCCGCGCCCGCCAGCGCATCGCGCAGCGGCGCGAGCAGCGCGCTCGCGAGCGCCGCGCGCAGCGACAGGCTCGCATCGCCGCGCGCGTCGCCCGCCGGCGCGGCCACGACGGCAAGCGCCGGGAACGCGGCGAGATCGAAGCCGATGCGGGCCGTCGCCTCGCCGAGCCGCAGGCTCAGCAGGCCCGGACGCTCGAAGCTCGGCCACGGCTCGGCCGCCCGCCATTCCGACAGCCCGGGAAAGCGCGCGAGCCATGCCGGCAGGCGCGCATCGGCCAGCACCCGCGCGAGCGCGGCGTCGCACGTGTCGAAGGCGGGCAGCGGCAGGACGGTGGTGATGTCGGCCGCGGTCGGGCGCGCGGCGATGCTGTCCGGCGGGATTGCGACGGGTGCCGCGCCGGCCGCCGCAAGGGCGGCCGCGGCATCAGCCGCCGCGGCGTCGGCCACTACGGCATCGGCCGGCGCGGCGTCGGTTGCCAAGGCAACGGTCGCCGCAACATCGGTCGCCACGGCATCGGCCGCCGGTAATTCGATAAGCAGATCGTCCATGGTCGATTTCGGGCTGGTTCTCGGGCGCGGCGCTCAGGCGACGTCGATGTCGATCGCGCGCGGCACGCCCAGGTGGGCGAGCAAGGTGTCGAGGCGCGCATGCAGCAGCGCGCGATGAGTGGAGAGTAGTTGTCGCGTGGCCGCGTCGGCGGTCTCGAACCGAAGCCGCAGATCGAAATGCGAAAGCGCCACGTGGAGCAGCGTGGCCGGCAGCAGCGCGGGATCGAGCGGCATGCTCAGGTCCCACTGCGCGCCCGCGTCCTCCGCGCACAACGCGGCGATCTCGCCCGCGAGCGTGTCCGCGATGCGCACCATGCGCTCTTGCTGCGCGAACACCTGGTTGACGAAGCCGTCGGCCCCCGCGCAGGCGCGCGCCATCGCCTGGCGTCCCTGCGCATCGGGCAGCGCGTCGGGCTCGCGCGCGAACGGCGTGGCCGCATCGCGCGAGGGACGGCGCTCGCGGCGCGGGTCGGCATCGTGCGCGGCCGGCGCGACCGGCGCCGGCGCGCGCCGCAGCAGCTGCGCGTAGTCGAAGCCGCGCCGGGCCGCGCGGCCGCCCGTCGCGCGGGGAACCTCCGCGCCCTCGCCCGCGATGATGCGCAACGGCCGCAGATCGACGCTGCTCATCGTCGCCCCGCTCACATCGTCACGCGGCCGAGCGGCCGCAGTTCGACCTGATCGCCAAGCTCCTGGTACGAATACACCGCGAGCCAGCCCAGCCGCGCCTCGATCATCCGGCGCGTATACCGCCGCACGTCCATCGAGGTGACCAGCACGACGTCGTCGCGCGGCGCGACGCCGACGAACGACGCGATGCTGTCGACCAGATAGCGCACCTGCTCCGGCGGCAGCGCGAGGAAGTTGCCGGCGGGCGTCTGCTTGATCGACTGGCGGATGTGCTGCTCGACCGGCAGGTCCAGCAGCACCGCCGCGAGCTGCTTCCCGCCGCGCGCCGCGCGATACGCGAGATAGCGCGACAGGTCGCCGCGCACGTACTCGGCGAGCATCAGCATGTCCTTCTCCTTCGGGCCCCACGCGATCAGGCTTTCCATGATGTCGCGCGCGTTGCGGATCGGAATGTGCTCTTCGAGCAGGCGTCGCAGCACGTCCGCGATCCGCTGGGTCGGCAGCGCCTTCTGCACTTCCGCGACCAGCCCCGGATAGTCGAGGCCGAGCTGATCCAGGATCCATTGCGTCTCCTGGATGCCGAGGAACAGGTGCGCATTGCGGCGCAGCAGCGCGATCGTCTCGTGCGCGATCACCTGCTCGGCCCGCCACGCGCGCTGCTCGGCCGGCACCGCCTTGTCGTCGATCCAGTAGCTGCGCGCGAGCCCGCCCGCCGGCCCGCGCTCGGTGCAGCGGCTGGCGAGCGCCGGGTCCGCCGCCGCGTCGGGCAGCATCGTCTGGCCGGGCGGCAGCTCGAAGCGCGACTGCGGCACGTCGCGCATCAGCACCTCGCAGGTCGATTCGGGCAGCTCGGCGCTCGTCCACAGCGTGATGCCGGGGAACGGCAGCCCCTGCTCCTCCTGCAGCTTCGCGCGCTCCTCGTCGAACGCCTGGTCGAGCGCGGCGGGCGCGAGCCGCGCGACGAGATCGGGCGCGATCCGCACGCCGATCGCGCAGGTGAACAAGGGCGCGCGCGGCAGGATCGTCGGCGTGCTGCTCTTCGCGCCGGCGCGCTGCAGCGCGACCACCGGCTCGCCGCGCGTGACGGCGCGGCGCTTGCCCTTCTGCAGCCGGTAGCCGGCGAACGCGAGCATGAACGACAGCAGCAGGAACAGCATGGCCGGGAAACCCGGCACGGCCGCGAAGCCGATCAGCAGCACCGCCGCGAAATACAGCGCGCGATAGCTGGTGCCCAGCTGGCGCGCGATCTCCGAACCGAGCGAGCTGCCCTCGCCGTCGTCGTGATCGTCGGCGACGCGGGTGATCATCACGCCCGCCGCGACCGAGATCAGCAGCGACGGGATCTGCGACACCATCGCGTCGCCGACCGACAGGATCGAGAAGCGGTTCGCCGCCTCGCCGGCCGTCATGCCGTGGTACATCACGCCGATCGCGATGCCGGCCACGATGTTGACGAGCGTGATGATGAGCCCGGCGATCGCATCGCCCTTGACGAACTTCATCGCGCCGTCCATCCCGCCGTGCAGCTGGCTTTCCTTCGCGAGCGTGCCGCGCTTGCGGCGCGCCTCCTCGGGCGTGAGGATGTTCGCGCGCAGGTCCGCGTCGATGCTCATCTGCTTGCCCGGCATCGCGTCGAGCGTGAAGCGCGCGCCGACTTCCGCGACCCGCTCCGAGCCCTTCGCGATCACGATGAACTGCACCGTCGTGATGATCAGGAACACCACCAGCCCGACCACGAGATTGCCGCCCACCACCAGTTCGCCGAAGCTCTCGATGATGTCGCCCGCGTTCGCGTGCAGCAGGATCGACTTGGTCGACGCGATGTTCAGCGAGAGCCGGTACAGCGTCGTGAACAGCAGCACCGACGGGAACACCGACAGCGACACGATGCTGCCGACATACATCGTCACCATCAGCAGCGTCACGCTGATCGCGATGTTGATGCCGAGCAGCACGTCGATCACTTCGGGCGGCAGCGGCAGGATCATCAGCGACACGATCGCCACCACCAGCGCCGCGATGCCGACTTCACCGCCGGCGGGGAGTTTGAGGGTCTTGAGCATCATGCGGGCCTCGCATCGGGAGAAACGGACGCCGGGTCGGCATCGCGGGCGCCCGCGACGGCCTCGACCCAGCGCAGGATGGCGGCGACGGTCTCGAACAGCGCGTCGGGGATCGCGTCGTCGCATTCGACGCGGTACAGCGCCCGCGCGACGGGCGGATTGCCGACGATCGGCACGCCGAGCGCATGCGCTTCGCGGCGCAGCGCGAGCGCGCCCGCATCGAGCGCCTTCGCGATCACGCGCGGCAGCGGATGCTCGTCGGGCGCATAGCGCAGCGCGACCGCGTAGTGGGTCGGGTTCACGACCAGCACGTTCGCCTGCCCCATCCGCTGACGCGGGCCGGGGGTGGTCGCGAATTCGCGCGCGAGGCGGCGGCGCTCGCCCTTGGTGTGCGGATCGCCGTCCGACTCCTTCATCTCGCGCTTCATCTCCTCCTTGCCCATCCGGTTCTGGCGGATGAACATGATCTTGGCGATCTTGTAGTCGGCCGCGGCCAGCACCGCGATCACCATCAGCACCACGCCGAGCAGCTTCATCAGCAACGTCCACAGCACGCGCGACAACTGCGGCGCGGGCTCGTAGATGCTCGCGGCGACGAGCGGAAACAAGCCGACCACCACCTTCCAGACCACGCACAGCAGCACCACGGCCTTGACGATGGTCTTGGCCAGCTCCAGCAGCGCCTTGAGCGAGAAAATGCGCTTCAGCCCGGCCATCGGGCTGATCGAATCGAGCTTCGGCATCACTGGTTCGAGCGTGATCATGAAGCCCGCCTGCGGCGCCTGCGAGCCGATGCCCGCGAGAATCGCGCCGGCCGCGAACGGCAGCGTCAGCCACACCGCGTCGCCGGCGAGCGCGTACAGCGTCGCGAGCGCGGCCTGCGGCGAGCGCTCGCTCGCGACGAAGTCGAGCGCGGTGCGCATCAGATGTTCGAGCCCGCCGCCCAGCATCGCCTCGCCGGTCGACAGCACGCCGATCACCATCGCGAGCGTCGCCACGTCGGCGATGTCCTTGCTCTTCGCGACCTGCCCTTTCTCACGCGCCTTCCTCAGCTTCTGTTCGGAAGGCTCTTCGGTTTTCTCTTCTGCGTCGGCCATCGCCGTCCGCTCCTGTCGAGAGTCGTAACGACGCGTACCTTAGCCGCGCCGCCCGCGCGCGCCCCGCGCGGACCCGAAGCCGCGCCGTCCGACGCGAAGCGCGCGCGCCGCTTCGCCTCCGGCGCGCGTGCTTCGCATCGCGCGCCGGCCGGCCGCGCGGCGCTGCTACCTTGCGCTCCAGACCAACACGCTTTCTTCAACGTCACGCGGAGCACACACCATGGAAGATTCACGGCCGACTTACCTGCGCTGCAACCAGGCCGCGCTGAACGGCTTGATCGACGCCGCCAACCTCTCGCTCGGCGGCGCCCTCGACGGCCCCGCCGCCGATCCCTACGACATCGGCCTCCTGATCGACGCGCTGCGCGTGCTCGCGCCGCAGCTGCCGGCCGCCGACATGTTCGACGGCATGCTGCACGTCGCGCTCGGCAACTGGGACGACGCCGCGCGCTGCTTCTCCGACATCGCCAACGGCTCGTCCAACGCGAACTACGGCCGCGCGCTGCTGGCGCTCGCGCTGCACGGCAAGCGCGATTCCGCATGGCGGCTCGCCGCCGATGAGGTGCTCGCGGCCGGCGGCCCGGCGCAGGCGATCGCGCTGGTGCGCGCGCTCGAACGCCAGAACGACGTGCTGCTCGCGAAGGAACATGCGCAGCGCACGGGCGTCTGGGAACTGCCGGAATCGGTCGCGGCGCTCGAGGAGCCCGCCGCCGACGCGCCCACCACGGCCGGCTTCGACCTGCAGGCCGCGTTCGCGCATCAGCAGTTCCTGCGCATGTAAGCCCCTGGAGGCCCGTATGCATCCCACGCTTTCCGTCACCGAACTCACACGCGCGCTCGACACCACGCTGGGTGAAACGACCCAGGCCGCCGCGGCCGACGTGCCGGCCGCCAGCGCCGAGCGCTTCCAGGCGCTGATGGCGGGCGCGACGCCCGCCGCGCCCGTGGCGCACGCGCAGCAGACCACCGCGATCTCGAAGCTGGTCGAGACCGCCGACACGCAGATGCGCCAGGTGCTCGACAACACCGAGTACCTGAGCCTGCATGCGGGCGAGCTGTCGCTCAACGAGATGCTGGCCGCGTCGATGCAGTTGTCCGCCGAGGCGGCCGCGATGCAGATCGACCTGCAGGCCAAGATGAGCGTGGTCACGTCGACCAAGGACGCGATCGGCTCGCTGATGAAGAACCAGTGACATGAAAACGCCCCGTTCCCCCCTTCCCGCGCCGCGCTCGGCGCGCTGCTGCTGGCCTGCGCGCTGCTCGCGGGCTGCCAGCAGGAGCTGTACGGCGGCCTGGCCGAGCGCGACTGCAACGAGATGCTCGCCGCGCTGCTGCAAAACGGCATCGACGCGCAGAAAAAGACTCCCGACGCCGGCAAGACCTGGACGCTCGCGGTCGACGACAAGCAGATCGTGCGCGCGATGGAAGTGTTGCGCGCGCACGGCCTGCCCGCCGCGCGCTACGACGATCTCGGCGCGCTGTTCAAGAAGGACGGCCTCGTCTCGACGCCGACCGAGGAGCGGGTGCGCTTCATCTACGGCGTGTCGCAGGAGCTGTGTGTCGGACACGCTGTCGAAGATCGACGGCGTCGTGGTCGCGCGCGTGCACATCGTGCTGCCGAACAACGATCCGCTCGCGCAGACCGTCAAGCCCTCGTCGGCATCGGTGTTCATCAAGTACCGCCCGAGCGCGAACCTCGCGACGCTGACGCCGCAGATCAAGAACCTCGTCGTCCACAGCGTCGAGGGGCTGACCTACGACGAAGTCAGCGTCACCTCGGTCGCGGCCGACCCCGTCGACCTCGCCGCGGCCGCGCCCGCGCAGAAAGCCGGCGGCGCATGGCTCGCGGCCGGCGTGGCCGCGCTCGTCGCGCTGCTCGGCCTCGCGGCGGGCGGCGCGCTGTGGTGGCGCCGCCGCGCGGGCGCCACGGCCGCGCCGGGCGCCGCCGCGTCGGGCGCCGCCGCGCCGAAGGCGGCCGCGTCATGAGCCCGCCCGGCGTGAGCGACCGCGCGCGCTGGCTGGCCGGCTACGACGCGAACCTGCGTCGCGCGGCCGACTGGGTCCACGTGAGCTGGCACGGCGCGCTCGCGCCGCTCGTCGCCACGATGCACGCGCACGCGCCGGCGCTGCGCGCCGCCTGCTCGCAGTTGCTGCTGCGCACGCTCGGTCACGCCGCGCCGGCGCTCGATGGCTTCGACGCGCCGGCCGACCGGCTCGCCGCGCTGCCGATCGACGACGCGCTGCGCCTGCTGCGCCTGCGCGCGCGCTGCTCGCGCGGCACACGGAACTGCGGCACTGGATCGACCGCGCGAGCCGAGCGCGGCTCGCCGCCTGGGTCGGGGCCGACGCGGCGCGCGCGCTCGCGACGCTGCCCGATGCGCCGCGCGCGCGCGCCGACGCCGCCCCGCCGCTCGCCGGGCAGTCCGACGACACGCTCGCGTGGGAAGGCTGGTGCCGCTTCGAGCGCGAGCGCGCGTGGTCGCCCGCCGGCCCGACGCGCGCCGTGCGCTTCGCCCTGCCGCGCGACGCCGCGTGCCCGCCCTGGCTCGCCGACGCCGCGCCCAACGGCGACGGCGCGGCGCTGCTCGCGCGCCTGCTCGCTCAACATCCGGAGTGGTCATGGTTGTCTGGCTGAAAAACCACGGCGTCCCGCTCGCCGACGATCTGTGTCTCGACGTGCCGCATGGCGTGCTGCCCCGCGACGCATTCGAAACCGTCGCCGCGCTCGCCGACGCGCTCGATGCGCTCGCGGCCGAACGCGAAGCGGTGCTGCGCGCCGCCGCCGAACAGGCCGAGCGCGTGCTCGCCGACGCACGCGCCCAGGCCGACGCGCTGGTCGACGCCGCCCGTCTCGAACACGACCACGCCTACGCGCGCGGCTACGACGCCGGCTCCGCGCAGGCGCTCGCCGACTGGCACGCGCGCGCCGCCGACGCCTTCGAGGAAGAGCGCCGCGTGCGCGACGGCATGCGCGAACGGCTCGCCGAGCTGGTCGCGGCCGCGGTCCAGCAGATGGTGCGCACCGAAGATGCGCGCGGCCTGTTCGCGCGCGCGGCGGAGACCGTCGAACGGGTGGTCGCGGATGCGAGCTACCTGACCGTGCGGGTCTGCGACGCCGACTACGAGACCGCCCGCGCGCAGTTCAGCGAACTGGCCGACGCGTGGCGCCGGCAGGGCCGCAACGTGCCGGTCGAAGTGCTGGTCGAACCGCGCGTCGCGCCCGGCACCTGCCTGTGCGAATCCGATTTCGGCACCGTCGACGCGAGCCTCGACACCCAGCTCGGCGCGATCCGCCAGGCCCTGTCCCGCGCGCTCGAGGATGCCCGACACACATGAATACGATGACTGACCTGTCCCGCATCGCGGACGCGATGGCCGCGCGGCTCGCGATCGATCCCGCCGTCAACATGACGGGCAAGGTGCTCGAAGTGATCGGCACGCTGCTGCGCGTCGTCGGCCTCGAAGTGACGCTCGGCGAGCTGTGCGAGCTGCGCAGCCCGTCGGGCGCGCTGCTCCAGCATGCCGAGGTGGTGGGCTTCACGCGCAACGTCGCGCTGCTGTCGCCGTTCGGCGCGCTCGGTGAGATCAATCGCGGCACCCGCGTGATCGGCCTGCGCCGGCCCCTCTCCGTGAAAGTCGGCGACGGCATCCTCGGCCGCGTGATCGACAGCTTCGGCGAACCGCTCGACGGCCGCGGCCCGCTCGCGTGCGACCAGATGCGCCCGGCGGTGCTCGCGCCGCCGCCGAACCCGATGTCGCGCAAGATGGTCGACGCCTCGATGGCGACCGGCGTGCGCATCGTCGACGGCCTGATCACGCTCGGCGAAGGCCAGCGGATGGGAATCTTCGCGCCCGCGGGCGTCGGCAAGAGCACGCTGCTCGGCATGTTCGCGCGCGGCGCGTCGTGCGACGTGAACGTGATCGCGCTGATCGGCGAGCGCGGCCGCGAGGTGCGCGAATTCGTCGAACTGATCATGGGCGAGGACGGCATGGCGCGCTCGGTGGTCGTGTGCGCGACCTCGGACCGCTCCTCGATCGAGCGCGCCAAAGCCGCCTACGCGGCGACCGCGATCGCCGAATACTTCCGCGACCAGGGCAAGCGCGTGCTGCTGATGATGGATTCGCTGACGCGCTTCGCGCGCGCCGGCCGCGAAATCGGCCTCGCGGCCGGCGAACCGCCCGCGCGGCGCGGCTTCCCGCCCTCGGTGTTCGCCGAGCTGCCGCGCCTGCTCGAACGCACCGGCATGGGCGAGCGCGGCTCGATCACCGCGCTCTACACCGTGCTCGCCGAGGACGATTCCGGCAGCGACCCGATCGCCGAGGAAGTGCGCGGCATTCTCGACGGCCACATCATCCTGTCGCGCGACATCGCCGCGCGCAACCAGTATCCGGCCATCGACGTGCTCGGCAGCCTGTCGCGGATCATGCCGCAGGTGACCACGCGCGAGCACATCGGCGCGGCCGGCCGGCTGCGCCAGCTGCTCGCCAAGCACCGCGAGATCGAGACGCTGCTGCAGCTCGGCGAATACCAGGCCGGCAGCGATCCGGCCGCCGACGAGGCCGTCGCGAAGATCGACCGGATCCGCGCGTTCCTGAACCAGCGCACCGACGAATACATGGCGGCCGAGGAAACGCTGGCCGCGCTGCACGAGCTGGTCCAATGAAGTCGCGCCAGCAACGCGCGTTCGAGACCCTGCTCGCGCGCCGCGAGAAGCGCGGCGTCGCGCTGCGCGAGCAGCAGTCCGGCGAACGCGCCGCCCAGGCCGCCGCCGCCGCCGAATTGGCCGACGGCGAAGCGCGCGCGCAGGCCGCGCTCGATACCGCGAACCGCTACACGGCCCGCCTCGGCGCGCTCGCGTCGGGCACCGATCCGTTCACGATCGGCGACTACAGCGCGTGCCGCCGCTACCGCGACACGCTGCTCGACGAACATGCGCTCGCCGAGACGCACTGCGCGCGGCTGCGCACCGCCTGGCAGGCATGCACCGAGCGGCTCGCCGACACCACGCGGCGGATCGCCCGCAACGACGCCCAGGTCGAGGTCGTGCGCGCACGCATCCAGCGGCTCGCGCGCGCCGCCGAGGCCGCCGCCGAGGATCTGCAGGACGAGGAAATCGAGGAAGGCGTGCTGGCCCGCCGCCTCGCCGGCCGGGAGAGCCGCGCATGAACGCCCACGACCTGTTCCCGCTTCAGCCGCTCGGCGACCAGCTGATCGGCTTCATCACGCTGCTCGGGATCTGCAGCACGCGCCTGCTCGTGCTGATGACGATCCTGCCCGCGACCGCCGACAGCGTGTTCAAGGGCACGCTGCGCACCGGCGCGGCGGCCGTGTGGTGCCTGTTCGTCGCGTTCGGCCAGCAGGCGCTGATTCCGCAGCTGCACGGCGCGTTCCTGTTCGTCGTGGCCGTCAAGGAAGCGCTGATCGGGCTCGTGCTCGCGTTCGCCGCCTCGACCGTGTTCTGGGCGGCGGAAGGCATCGGCACCTACATCGACGACCTCGCCGGCTACAACAACCTGCAGGTGCAGAACCCGAGTTCCGGCTCGCAGGCGTCGCTGATGGCGACCCTGCTGAGCCAGCTCGCGATCGCCGCGTTCTGGCTGCTCGGCGGCATGACCTTCCTGCTCGGCGCGCTCTACGAGTCCTACCAGTGGTGGCCGCTCGCGAGCTTCGATCCGATCCCCGCGCCGCTGCTCGAAGCGTTCGCGCAGGCGCGGCTCGCCGGCTTGATGGACATGGTCGCGCGGCTCGCGACGCCGGTCATGGTGATGCTGCTCCTGATCGACGTCGGCCTCGCGTTCGTCGCGAAGGCCGCGCAGAAATTCGATGTGATGTCGATCAGCCAGCCGCTCAAGGGCGCGGTCGCGATCCTGATCGTGGCGCTGCTCGCCGGCCGCTTCGTCAGCGAAATGCACGCGCAGCTGTCGCTCGCCGGGCTCGCCCAGCAGTTGCGTCAGATGACCGGCCATTGAACGCGCGGCCGCGCCGCGTTTTTTCCTGCCCAGGAGGGATGTCGTCATGGTTCGCCTGATTTCGCGCCTGTTTCAGTCCACCACGCCGTCCGCCGCCGGACACGAGCACGACGCCGCGCCGCCGCGCAACCGGGCGCGCGGGACAGCCGGGCCGCGCGGAGGCGGCCCCCTGCGTGACGCGCCGCCCGCGCGCCAGGCAGGCGCGCCGCCGCGCCTGCCGACGCCGCCCGCGCCTGCGCGCGCCGACCGCTGGTTCGAGGGCATTCCGCACGTCGAGGCGAACGCGGTCGCGCCGCCGCCGCCCCCGCAGCCGGTCGCGTTCCAGGTGCCGGCCGCGCCGCGTCAGCCCGGGCAGGCGTTCGAACGCGGCGAACCGGGATTCACGCCGCTGGAACTGAACGGCATCCGTCCCGAGGGCCCGCTGTTGAACGCCGTCGCCACGGCGCAACACGGCGCAATGGCCACCCACCTCGGCATCGGCACGCTCGCGGCGGGGCTCGCGCACGAAGGCGCGGGCGCGAGCCTGAACAGCCATGCGCTGTTCGCCTCCTGGCGCAAGCACAAGCGCTATGACAAGCAGTTGAACGCGATGCTCGACGCCGACGTCCGCGCCTTCCGGGCGGCCGCGCGAGGCCCTGGGCCCGGGCCGCGCCTCGACACGCTGATCCTGACCCGCGACGGCGACGGCGCGTTCCGCTACGACCCGGACAAGCTCGCGAAACTCGCGGCCGGCGCCGATCCGGAGCGGGCCGCCGAGCGCGCGCATGCGAAAGACGTGCTGCTGACGCTCTACATCCGCGATGAAGTCGCCGGCAAGCGGATGAGCCGCGCCGGCTACGAACTCAGCCGCAACGTGATCGGGATCGCCTCGGGCGCGGCGCTGATCGCCGGCACGCACGGGCTCGCCGCCGCGCCGGCCGGGGCCGCGGCGCTCGGCGCGAAGCAGGCGGGCTTCGCGCTCGGGCTCGTGAACGCGCTCGATGTCGGCAAGGGCATGCGCGGCGTGAAGCAGCAATGGCGCAACGACAAGGCGCGCGAGATCGAGCGCGGCGCGCTGTCGCGACGCCTCGCGCTCGATCCGGCGACGGTGCCCGTCGACACGCCGGCCGCCGCGCGCGACGCGATGCACGCGATGTTCAAGGAGCACAGCCGGCCCGATGCGGATCGCCAGTTGTTCGGACGGATTTTCCCGGGGCGGCTGATCGACGAGCGCAAGGCGACGGCGCGCAAGGAAGAACGCGCGGACCTCGTGGCCGCGCATGCGCTCACGCTGATCGATCGCGACCTCGACCGTTATGCGGGAGACGGCGCGGCGACGCTGCATGCGTTTCATCGCGCGGTGCATGCGCCGGGACAGTCCATCACGCAGCAGCGGCGCGTGCTGTGCGAGCGGATCGAACAGGACCCGCATCTCGGCAATGCGTACCGGCTGATGCGCGATCTCGGCATGCGCGGGCGCGAGGCGCGCTATGCGATCGAAAGCCTGATCGTGCGGCGCATCGAGATCGGGCTTGCGAACGATCCGGCGAGCGCGCACGCGCGCGCGACCGAAGCGGGCCGCGCGCAGGCCGAACGCGCGGCGAACGGCGAACGCACGGAAGGCGAGATCGTGGCGATGCGGGACGTATTGCGGCGACGGTGAATCGTGTCGACCGTGCGGGGCCGGGCGACCCCGCGCCGGCCCCGCCCGGGCTTATCGTGCGAACCGCGTGCCCGGGTCCGCATCCCGTTTCGGCATCGTCGGCGCGACGCAGCCGCCGATCGCCTGCTGCAGCGACACGTGGCCGCGCAGTGCGCCGACCGTCTCCCGGAGCACCCCGGCCATGAGCGCATGCGCGCTCGCGTCGTCCACGCTCTGATTGTGCCCGGCTCGCGCCTCCCGGTGCGCCGCCATCGCATCGACGAGCGTCTTCTCGCCACCGCCCTGCACGTAGGCCTGCAGCATGCCGCGCTTGACCCCCTCGCTTGCATCGGCCAGGCCCAGCAGCATCCCGGCCGCCGCGCGATACGCGTGGGGGTGGGCGTTCGGGACGTCCACGCCCCGCTCCCGCTCGATCAAACGCGTCACCGCTTCCGCCAGCGCTTCATCGAGGTCCGCGTCGTTGTTTTCCCTCTCGATCTCCGTCCGCCCCTCGTGCGCCGACAGCAGGCGCAGCACCTCGCGACGCGCGAAGTGGCTGCCGTCGGCTCCGGCCAGCACGTGGATCGGCGCGCCGTCCAGATGCCGCGCGGCGAATCCCGACGCGAGGCTCGTGTCGATGTATGCGCGCGCAGCGGCCAGACCTTGACCGTGCGCCGCCGCCTGATCGCCTGCCTCCATGTCCCGCGCGACGTGTTCGATCAGTTCGTCACGACCGACGATCCGGAGCGTCCCTTGTTCATGCAGGAACGTCGTGCATGCCTCGACGAGGTTGCCAAGCTCGGCGATCCGCTGCTGCAACGGCGGCATCGAGAACGCGATGCCGCGGACCTGCGCGCGGAAGGCGTCGATAGGCGAAGGCGACGACGTGTGCGTGGTCGCCGCCTCCGGCTCGTTCCGCACCTCGGTTGTCGTGACCACGGCGGCGACCGTGACGGACGCGGCCGGCGTGGCATGCGCGACCGCGGCCTCGGTCTGGGTGCGCGTGCTCTGGTTCGCGGAAAACGATTGAAACCGGTTGAGCGGCCCGCCCGAACGGCTGCGCGGCGGCGCGGGCGGTCGCGGCGGCGCCGGGCTCGCGGAGGCATTGGTCGAGCCTGGCGCGGGCGTGACGTGCGGCTGGAGCGATGCGCGCCCGATGGCCGAAATCGACGAGGAACTCATGACAGTGGTCTTTCCGCTTGGATTCAAGGACGCGCCGTGCGCGCCTGAACGCACGGCGCGCACGACGGGGCATGCGCGTCGCGCACCTGCGGCAGAGATATAGCGCAATCGCGGGCGTCGAGCGGCGCGGCGGACGAAGCGGCGTCGAAGCGGGCGAAGCGGCGAAGCCGACGCCGACGCCGACGCCGATGGATCAACCGGTTTCGAAGGCGCGCCTGCGCGCGGGCAAGCAGGTGCTTCGCCGCGCAGGCTCATCGACCGTCCGCGCCGCGTCGGCCGTCCCGCCGCCCCCGCCGGCCTTCCGCCGTCGCTGCGCCAGGTCTCCCCTCCCACCTCTCAACGATGAAGGCATGCAACATGAATCTCTATCAAGGCGTAGCACAATGGCCGTCGCACCGCGTGGGCGAGAGTCTCGTGATGATGTTTCCGGACGGGATCGAAGTCGGGAAACCTGTGATCACCCAATGGCACGGACACGCCGACAGCACCGAGCCCGCCTCCGCCCGGAAACTGGCCGGCAGGATCATCTCGACGGAAATCGCCGCGGCCGGCCCCTGGTTCCGTATCGAGCACGACGACAATTGCTCGTTCGACGTCGCCATCGGCGAACACGGCGCGCTGCTGAGCGTGGCGGTCAACGACCCTGAGCATCCGGCGACGCCCGCCTTCACGCTTCGCATCCACTATCCCGACCTGCCCGCCGCGAGGGGATTCATCTCGACCACCACCACGGTCTACAACGACGTCACGGGCAACGGCGGCACGGCGGCGGTCTACAACTGCATGCTGTCCGATTCGAGCGACAACGTCGAACTCCGGGATACGTTTCTTTCCGCCCTCGGGGAAATCTACGGCGTGGTGGGCCTCATCGTCTCCAAGACCGGCATCGTCCAGGAAGCGGGGATCGCGCTGGCCGCCGCCTCGATCGTGCAATCGAAGGTGCTCTCCTGGATCTACGGCGACACGACCCAGGGACGGGTGCAGGACATACTCGGCTATGGCGGCAGCATCACGCGCATGTCGAGAACGGGCTTCTTCCCCACCAACACGCTGACCATCACGGCCGTGACGATCGTGCGGAACGGGCGCGGAGAGCCTGAGCAACTGGTGATTCGGCAGGCCGTGAAGGACAAGCTCGGCGACGGCATCACCAGGCTGAGCACCCTCAAAGACCTCGTCGACAACGGCGAGCCGATCCTGCAGCTCACGCTCGACGACGGAAGCTGGGCCTTCGAGAGCAAGGCGCTGCTCTACTTCAAGGGCTGGAGGATCCGCGAGCCGGGGCGGCTCACGGCATTCGAATCCGGCGTGAACATGGTGCGCTGGCCGACCGGCCGATTGATCAACATCGTCCCCGGCGCAACCCCGCCCAATGGGCATTGGGATCACGCGCTGTCCTCGATCAAGGGCCTGGATCGCGATGAAGCGGCCACTTTCGGCTACATCTACTCACTGGACGCCGGCCGCGACGCGCGCTTCGGCATACTCGACGTGTTTACCGAGCCCACCCGGCATTTCGGGAAATTCGGGGGATTCGGCGCGACGGGCAAGATCGACGACACGGTCATCCTCGGCACCGCCGGCAACGAGGACGATGTCCGGGCCCAGATCAAGCGCTACCTCGAATCCTATCCGGACAAGACGTTTCCAGGCTTTACGTGGCGTCAGGCCAGCGGCGGGCCCGTCCATCCGTATCAATCGATCAGCAGCGTGACGCCCGTGCGCGATCCGCAGCAGTTTGTCTTCCTGCCGGCCGGTTCGCTGTTTCCTTATCAACGGCTGGTGCGGAAATAATGCTCGCGGGCGGTGGGACGCGGCGTCACGGCTTCGCCTCCGGCGTATCGTCGTCGCGCCCGTTCGGCGACGGCGTCGAACCGGCCACGCGGCCCGATTCGGCGACGCGCTGCGCAACGGCGGCACAACGCGGCTGCGCCTCCATGCGCGACGCGCCGTCCCGCACGGATGCGCCGGTCGCGCCCGCGCCCGGCCGGGTCTCCTCATCCGTCCGGCCTGCCTCGGGCTCCCGCGCGCCGCGTGTCGACGGCGGGCGCGTCGCGCGTTCGCCGTCTTCCTCCTCGTCGTCGCGCAGCCAACGCGCCACCAGCCGGTCGCCCACGACGATCACCACGACCCACGCAAGCCCGACCAGCGTATACGCGTCCATCAAGCGCACTCGCTCACCCGCCGCCGCCCTTCGCGACACGCCGCTCCACGACGCCGTTCACACATCAATACCCCTGGGCCCAGCGGCCATGCACCCAGCCCCAATGGTTGCCTTCCCAACGGTAGTGACCCTTGACCCAGTGATAGGCCGGCCCCGGCGCGACAGGCATCACCTCCACGATCGGCTCGGGCTGCGGCGGCCGCGCCGGCTCCACCACGCACGCCGACAACACGACAGCCACCCCCGCCGCCCACACCAGACTCCGCACCGGCACATTCCTCTTCATCGACACACCTGTTCGCCTTGTTTTAAAACACACGTTGACTGCAAAAAACCCTTCCCCGCTCGTCCGACCGCATCGCGTTCAGGTTCGCACCAGGCCGCTCATCGGACGCGGCGACGCACCCGCCTGCGAGAACAGCGTCGCGGCCGTGCGCTGCGGATCGAGCCCGAGGCTCTCGGCCGCCGCGCCCGCGATCAGCGCATCGAGCGCCGCCGTGGGGCGAAGGTCGCGGGCCTCGTACAGATCGCCCGGGCGCAATCCCGGCCAGTCCGCGATCACGCGGCCGCCCGTCACCGCGCCGCCGACCAGCAGCGCCGCCGACGCGGTGCCGTGATCGGTGCCGCCCGTGCCGTTCACGGCCGCCGTGCGGCCGAATTCGGTCGCCACCAGCACCGTGGTGCGGTCCCACACCGGCCCGAGCCCGTCGCGCAACGCCGCGAGCAGCGTGTCGAGCCCCTTCAGCTGCGTGGCGAGGCGCGGGTTCTGCGCGCTGTGCGTATCCCAGCCGCCCGTCTCGATCATCGCGAGCCGCGGCCCGTCGTCGCGCGCGAGGAACGTCGCGGCGAACTTGCCGAGCCCCGCCGGGTCCTGCCGCGCCTTGGCATCGCCCGCGAGCCCGCGCGCGGCCATCGCTTCGTCCCACAACGGGCGCAGCTGCGCGTCGCGGCCATACAGGTCGGTCACGCGCGCGAGCAGATCGTCCGGCGCGGGCGGCAGGCCCGACGGCGCGTACGACGCCACCTCGACGCGCCCGCGCAGCGCGGCCGGCACGGTCGGCGCGAACGCGATCGCCGGCGTGCGCGCGGGCGGCAAGAGGCCCGCGAGCCGGTTGAGCCAGCCGTCCTTCACCTGGTACGGCGCGCGGCCGCCCGTTTCCAGCACGTTCTGGCCGTCGAAATGGGAACGGTCGCGGTACGGAGAGGCGATCGCATGCACGAACAACGCCTGCCGCGCCGCGTACAGCTTCGCGGTCTCGACCAGCGACGGATGCAGGGCGAAAGTGCCGTCGAGCTTGGTCGCGGCGGCCGGGTCCACGGCGAGCGGACCGCGCAAGGTCGCATAGGCGGGCTCGGCGTACGGCACGACGATGTTGAGCCCGTCGGCGGCGCCGCGCTGGATCACGAACACGAAACGCTGCTCGGTGCCGGCGCGCGCGAACGCGATGCGCGGCGCGACGAGCAGCGCGCCCGCGCCGGCGGCGGCGACGCGGATGAAATGGCGGCGGGACATCATCGTGCTATCTCCTCAGGAAATCCGGCGACACCATCAACAGCGCGAGCGCGGTCGAGGTGCTTTCGGCGCGCGCGATCGCCTGCGCGGTCGGCGCGCCCAGCGTGCCCGGCAACAGCTGCGCGCCGAGCGCGCGCGGATCGAACGCATCGCCCGCGCGCGCCGCGAAGCGCTGCGCGACCTCGACGCGCCGCACCAGCGCGTCGGGCGCGGCCCAACTCGCGGCCAGATCGTCATAGCCCGCCGGCGAGCCGGGCCGCCAGACGGGCTGGCCGAGCTAGGTCAGCAGCGGCGCGGCGCGCAGGTTGCCCACCTCGCGCCAGCCGAGGCCGCGCATCGCGGACAGGGTCCAGTCCCACGGCGTCTTGAACTTCGCGGGCGCGGGCGACCAGGCCTCGGGGGCGTCGATCAGCGTGCGATATAGCGTCGGGAGATCGCCGCCGCTTTCGGTGAAGCGCGCGGCGAGGCGTTCGACCAGCGCGGGCGGCGGCTGGTCGCCGACGACATGCCGGGCCAGTTGGGTGGCGACGTGCTTCGCGGTGGCGGGTGCGACGGCGAGGTCGTGCAGCACCGCGCGGGCCTGGCCTTCGCCGTTGTCGTCATAGCGCCGGCCGAGCACCGTGCGTGAGCCCGGCTCGTGCAGCGCCGGCCGGAACACGAAGGTGCCCGGGGTCGCGCCCAGGCGCGTCGCGTCCTGGAGGTTCGCGACGCTCCAGCCGGTCAAGGCGCGCGCGAATTCCGTCACGTCCTGCTGGGTGTAGCCGCTGCGCACGCCGAGCGTGTGCAACTCCATGATTTCGCGCGCGAGGTTCTCGTTGAGGCCGCGCGGTCGAGCCGGATTGCGCTGCGCGGCGCGCATCGCGGCCGGGCTGTCGGGGCCGACCGACGCGCTCTGGTCGAGGAAGAACTGCATCGCCGGATGTTGCTCGACGGCGACCAGCATGTCCTCGAAGCGGCCGAGCACGTGCGGGCGGATCGCTTCGCGTTCGAATGCGCCCGCGAGCATCGCGACCTGGGGTTTCTCGGTGGAGACCGCGAAGTGGTTCGCCCAGAAATGCACGAGGCGTTCGACGAAGGGCGTCGGCGTGACGAGCGCGCTGTTGACGCGGGCGTCGACCGCCGAGCGGTAACGGTCGCCGACCTCGGCGCGCAGCATCTTGCGCGTGGCTTGCTGGGCGGGGGTCCGTGCCGGAGGCCGCGGCGGATGTCGATGCCGTAGGGGTGTCCGAGGGGGCTTTGGCGGCGCGGGCGCGGTTTTCCTGCTGGCGGGTTTGCGCGTACGCGCCGAACAGGGTCGCGGAATCGGGTTCCGACGCCCACGCGGCGGATGCCGGGTCGTAATGGTCGAGCTGCGCGCGCAGCCACGCAGCGGGATCGGCGGGCGGCGCTTCGTCCGGACGCGCGCCGAGCCCGAAGCGGTTCATCGCGATCGCCGCTGAGGCCGGATCGGGAGAGGGGGACATGCTCGTTCCTTCGCGCGGGAGAGATGAACGTTAAACGGAGGGGGCGTGGGAATCCGTCGCGGTTGCGGCGAATTTTTTTTGCTTTCCGGGCGTTCCGGTCGAATGCGGGGGTGGCGAGTCGGCGTTCGGTCAATGATATGCGCCGGGATTTCGTATTGGATGGCGATGGGTTGGAGGCTTGCGTATTCCCGGCGGCCCGGTTGATGTCGGCAATTTTTGCGCATCGTAGAATCGATTTCCCTCGCATTCGGTTCGTACAGCCTGCCTATGCCTGCTCCGCGATTCATCCCTGTCCAAATTTCTTGCTCGATCGTGTTGGGCGTCGCTGCCTTGACGGCCGGTGCGGTACGGGCGGATAGCGGAGAGGCGCGCCCGGTTACGGGACAAAGCATGAGCAGCCCCGGTGATATTCCCTCCTCTTCCAATGGGCTGACGGACTGTCGTCCGTTCCTGATCGAAGGGACCGCCCGTTCGAAGGGGCTCGTCGGGAAGTTCTTCGCGGCGGTCGATCCGCGCAGACACATAGCGACGCTCCAGGTTACCGATACGGGCCCCGCGGATTTCTCTTTCGGCGTATCGGGTGCTCGGGCATGGGTCAAGGATGCCGGCGGCATCGTCAGCGACGCGGATTTCGCCGGCTATCGGGAAGGCATCGTGAGCGATGCCTATTGGCTGAGCGGCGGGATAGCGAATAAGTGCTGGCCGGCAAGCATCCGGTCGTCGGGCACCGAGCCGCTCCACGGAACGCCCGCCGACACGCTGCGCGTATCGCCGCAAGGCGGCAAGGCGACAACCGCCTGGATTTCCCGCGTGACGCATCTGCCGCTGCGCTGGTCCCGGAGAGACGAACCGGATGTCGCCTCGACGACCTACTCGGACTATCGTCGCGTTGGCGATCGCGTCATTCCTTTCAGGCAACGCATCGTGGATCGCGACGGGAATCAGTGGGATCTGCGCGCCGTTCGGGTGCGGACGGGCGCTGCCTCGGATCGGGTCGATGAACGCGCCCAAAAACCGGCATCCACGTCGAGCGATCATTGGATCGACGGCGGCGACACCACGACGATTCCGATGGATGGAAGCGGGAAACCACGCGTCAACGTCTTCATCAACGGGAAAGGACCGTTCAGCTTCCTGTTCGACAGCGGCGGCGCGCTGATGATGTCGCGGGCCGCCGCCGATGCCGCAGGACTCAAGCTGTTCGGGAAAGGACAGGAGACGGGGATAACCGGTGCGGCGACCACGATCCGCTTCGCGAAGATCGGGGATCTGCGCATCGGGTCGGCCCATCTGCGAGATCAGTTTGTTTCCATCAGGGACGGCGCTTCGAATGGCGTCGCCCCGCAGGATGCCGGGTTGATCGGCTATGAAGTGCTTGCGCGGTTTACAACCACTTTCGATTTTCCCAACCGGACGATCAGCCTCTCGCTTCAACCTGGAGAGGCGACGGCCGGCGGTTCGGCGGCTTCTGTCATCGCGCTCGATCACACCGTGCCCGTGGTGGAAGGCGCGATGAATGGCGTGGCCGACTATTTCTGGCTCGATACCGGATTCAATGGAGCGCTTCTCGTCAATCGGACGTTCGGTATCGCGCATCCCACGGCAATGCCCGAGCGGCTGTATGACATCGGGGGATCGCTGTCCGCCGTGGGCGGAGGCAGCACGATCCAGGCCGGGCGAATCTCGTCGGTCACGATCGGAACCGTGACCTTTGCCGATGTCATCGGCATGTTTTCCAGCGTCGACAGCGGACTGAACACCGATTCGGAATTCGCCGCCGATGTGGGCGACGCATTGCTGGGGTCGTGCGCCGTGACGTTCGATTACAAGGCGCGGCGGCTGTGGATCGCGCAATCCGATGTGTCTGGCCGCCCCCTTCCCTCGGCTTATAACAGAGCGGGTTTCGGGATCGAGTATGCGAACAGCGGTGTGGCAAACGTCAGCTATGTCAGGGAAAGTTCGCCGGCGGCCGAGGTCGGGCTGCGGGAAGGCGATCGCGTTATCGGGATCAATGGGCGGGAGGTATCGGGGGCCGTGGTGTTGGCGATCAAGTCCAGGCTTAGGACGCGCGATGACGCGCCTATCAGGCTCACGGTTTTACGGGCGGGTTCGGTTCTCGAGTTGGCGGTGCAGCCAAGGGATTATGTGCAGTAAGGAAACCGTCAGTGCTGCATCGCCGAATGGTTGCTTGGCGGCGGATGTCAGCCATGTTCCTCGGAACATGGATGCCTTGAAATTTCGCTTACCCCTTCATAGGATTATGGTCAATCGACCGCATCAATCGATGAGAGTATTTCGAGCGGCGAACATGGCAACGGGGCAAAAAGCTGCGTCTGATGCAGCGAAGATTCTGCGTGATCCGACGTCCACGAAATCAGAAAAATAGACCGGCCGTCGTGTGACCTACGGGAGTACGCATTCATGAATGCAAACGCTGCGGCCGGTAACGGTTTGGACCAGATCATCCAGCACGTATTCGTGCTGATGCTGGAAAACCGGTCCTTCGACCATCTGTTCGCGCTGTCCGGTATTCCTGGAATCGTCGCTGCTACCAATGGAAACGCCAATACCTACAACGGTGCTACCTATGCGTTCGGCGACGGCGCGCCCGACCCGATGCCCACTGATCCCGGGCATGAATTCACGGATGTGCTTGAGCAGCTGTGCGGCGCGAATGCGAAGTTTCAACAAGGGCAGCCCTATCCCTCCGTCGACAACTCCGGTTTCGTCTCGAACTATGCGACCACCCGGACTCAAGGCACGCCGCCGCAAAGCGGCGACGTGGGGGCCGTCATGAAAGGCGTCGACGCCCGTACGCAGTGTCCCGCGCTGTTCCAGCTTGCGACGGAGTTCGTGCTTTGTGACGGGTGGCATTCGTCGTTGCCCGGTCCGACCTGGCCGAATCGTTATTTCCTGCATGGCGCGTCGTCGGCCGGGCTCGATCATTCGCCGACCTCGGCGGAAATGGCCATATGGGAGAACCTGGATGGCTTCGGCTATCCGAAAGGATCGATTTTCGATGCGCTCGGTAAAAGCTACTACCGCCTTTATCAGGATCATCTAGGGGACCTACTCGGCCACATACCGCAGGTCGCGTCGATCAAGGGCATCAGTTTTACGGATGTCGACGACCTGTCGCACTTCGAAGCGGACCTCGCCTCGGGGTATACGGCTCGCTATACGTTCATCGAACCGGGTTACGGCGATGTCGTGAGCGATACCTATGAGAACGGGAGTTCGCAGCATCCGATGGACACTCTTGCCGCGGGTGACCAACTCGTTGCCCGTGTGTATGGCGCGATCCGTAACTCGCCGTTGTGGGATCGGAGCCTTTTGCTGATTCTTTATGACGAGCATGGTGGCTTCTACGATTCAGTTAAGCCCGGTCACGCTGTTCCTCCGAACGACGGCGCGGCCGCGACGCTGAACGCCAGTGGATTCGGATTCGATGTCTATGGCGTGCGCGTTCCCGCGATCGTTGTGTCGCCTTGGGTTGCTCAAGGGCAGGTCGATAACACACCGTACGATCACTGCTCGGTGCTCGCGACTGTTGAACGCCTGTTTGGCCTGCAACCGCTGACGGATCGTGACGAGAATGCTAGGGACGTGCTGTCGCTGATCACTCATACGTGTCGCCAGGACTGCCCGACGAGTATAGGAACATGAACAAGACGACATCCGCGCATAAGCGCGACCATGAACGCGTGCCCGAGTCCAGCACGTTGATGGGGCTGCTGTACGTGCTGCGCAAGGCCCACGTGGATCTGGTCGGCAAGGACGCCGCGCACCAGCGCTTCGCGCGAGTGTCAACGCGGGGCGATGCGAGAGAGTACATCAAGGAACTGATGCCGCGGCTCTTGAAGGAGCGTGAGATACGGCGGCAGAGGGAGCACGGCCCTAACAAGTAAAAGAGACATCGTGGAACACCGGGGGAACGCAAGACTGACTGTCGGTATTCGGGCAACCTCTCTCGCTTATCAAATCCATGGAATCCGCCATTCATGCGACTGCTTCACTTCAATCACTGCCTCAGGAGGAACATCAAATATATAACGAAACACGCCGACTTTTCGACCCAACAGGTTGGTACACGAATGTACCAACCACTGTTCGGAGTTGCGCATATAGAGGACTGGCAGAACGCACAGCATCTTAATTTTTAATTAAAATCAGTAACTACTCCAGAGACACGCCAATCATACCGAACATTCAAACATGAAAAATAAATATCAAATATAAATAATAATATCTCCGAAATAGAAACTGGGATTTAATTAAATCAATAACGAATTATCTACCCAAGCATATTTCCGTCCGATCTTTACGTCGCAAATTTCATTCGCTTAGCAAAAATTCGCCAACACCTTGTCTCTTTCGACTCCGCGGAGGGGAACCATGAAGATTCTTGCGCGATTATTCAATATCTTGAATTTTTCCTCTACAATTTGGGCTACACTACTTACAGGCTGTGGCAGTGCCGTAACGGCAATTGATCTCAGTCGTGTGCAAGACGTGCAAACCGACATTAAACGACAAGTGGGTGTCTATCTAGTCCAGAAAACCCGACAACCCTCACAGAAATTCGCAAGCCCCAAGGGTGGTGGATTCTGGTGCGGTGACGGTTCGATCGACTTCAATATCACAAGCATCAAGGTGACTTTGTTGACAAAACTCGATACGACTATTTCCGGAAATGCCAGCGGCAAGATCACCCCGGTGCTGACTATCAAACCATCCCTCTCAACCGAGAACGTAGCTACCAGCACGTTGGTGTTTAACGAGTGGCTCGAGCCGTCTGGTTACTATGCCGATATCTATAAGGATACAAAGCTTCAGAATACAAGTCTCGACGACGCCCCCATTGCTAAAGCGCTCCTGCTTCTACGGGCTGATCTGATAGAAGCGGCACAGAAAAATAGTGCGAACGGTGACCCGCTACCTTGCTTCTCTGCTTTGAACCCGCTGGCGCCTCAAGCAGATCTAGGAAATACATTTCAACTCGATATCACTTACCTAACCGACGCGAATGGTCAAGTACAGGTAGGTGTTGGTCCGTTTACGGTCGGAGGTGGAGTAGAGTCAAAGTTGACAGACGAGAACACCATTACTGTCAGCTTTGTGCCGAGCGCCGATGTCATTCTTCCGGTTGGTAAACACGTAGTCGCAGCAAGCGAGAAAGCGGCAATTCACATATCGGTCGGCCCGAATCCATTCTTGCGAAGCACGGCCTGGGCTGTCGACGACGATGGCACCGCGGCACTCATTAAAGTCTCTGACACGGCGGCAGTCGCACCGGTTTTGGCACCTGCTGCAGCGCCAGCGGCACCAGGCATGGCAACCTCAAACGGACCTTACACGCTATGCGGTGATCCTGATCATCCGGGCCTCGTGGTGTACTGCGACATCCATGGCAATGTAGTCCCACCCAAGATAATCAGGCACCGTACAATGGACATTCCCCTTCAACTTCAGTGACGGTGGCCACGACGCAAGAAATGCCGAACGGAGCACGGCGATTCGCCGACGGTATCGGGCACCAGCGTGGCGTCACCGATAAATCGGGCAATTTCCCGCGGTGGATTGAATGACATGAATGCGAGACGTGAAATCCATAGAACGGAACCCGATGCGCCCGCAACGAAGCTGCACACCTGACCGCCGGCATCCTCTCACGAAGAAAAGAAGCGTCCATTAAGACTTCACAAATACAACCAAACCTCCCCCCTCACTGCCCAGCCGCCCCCGGCTTCCTCGGCGCCGGCAACCGCCACTGCCCATTCTCGCGCAGCCCTTCCGCGAACTTCGCCCGTTCCTGCTGCGTCAGCGTCCCCGCAAAATCCGCCACCCCTTGCTCGACCCGCGCACGCAACGCACTATCCGCTTCCCTGGTCCGAGCAAGCGCCGCATCGAGCGCGGCACGATCCAACTGCGGCGCGGCCAACAACCCCAACACATCCTGCCGCCCGTCATGCCCGGCGCGCGCAAACGCCTTCCCGTCATGCCGCGCATCCTTCAACGCATCGGCGAACGCCTCCTGGCGCGCATCAGACAACCCATTCGCAGCAAACCTCAACGGATGCGCCTGCGCCGGCGCCCCCACCTTCCCATGCCCCCCCGCATACCACGCATAAGCCGCCCCGCGATCCCGCCCAGCAGGAACGCATTGACGATCACCGACCCGAGCAGGGTGAATTTCAACGAGCGGTCGTTCATTCGCCGCTCCATTCCGAGGCATGTCCGAACCCGGTCGCCAGATACGACGATTCCGGCGCGTCATACCCGCCACGCGTTGCCCCGGTCACGAGCATGAACGACACCATGAACGCGCAAGCCACCCCGCCCACAATCCCGATCCCCGCCAGCGCGACGCCAGGCCACCCAAACCCAACCCACCTCACCCGCCCGGCCCGCACCGGCGCCCCGCCACGATCCGACGATAGAGCGCCTCATCCGGCCGCACCGCCACATCACACGCGAGCCAATCATCGAGCGACGCAGCGGCCTCAAGCATCCCCTCCGCCTCGCGACGATGCGCACTGGCCCACGCCTGCGCATCATCGCGCTCGGAAAGCGGCCAGCGGGCCGCGTCAGCGCCGTAGGCGTCGACGATTGCACGGAATCTCTCGGGTGTCATCGCAAGTCCTCTTCGGGGCCGCTGCCGGCCAGTTGTGCGCGCAAGCCGCGCCGCGCGCGGGCGAGCAGGCTTTCCAACGCGTCGACGCTGATCCCCATCAGCGCCGCGGCCTCCAGGTTCGACAGCTCCTGGTAGTAATTCAGCACCAGCGCCTCCCGTTGCCGCGCCGGCAGCGCCGCCAGCGCGGCGCGCACCCGCGCATCGCGCGCGCGGGATTCGAGCCGCGCATCGGGCGTCGGGCCGGGGTCGGGCGTCTCGGGCATGACCTCGACCGGCTCCTCGCGGTGCCCGCGCAGCCGGTCATAACACAGGTTCAGCGCGACGCGATGCAGCCACGTATCGAACTTCGCTTCGCCGGTGCGCCAGCCCGGCGCCTGCTTCCAGACGCGCACGAAGGCCTCCTGCGCGACGTCCTCGGCCTCCATCCGGTCGCCGAGCAGGCGCGTCGCGAGCGCGAGCAGGCGCGGCAGCTTGCGCGCGACGAGCGTGCGCACGGCGGCCGGATCGCGCTCGCCGACCCGCGCCACCAGTTCCGCGTCGGGATCGTGCTCGTTCAACGGCGCACGCTCCGCGCACGGCCGCCGCGCATCCGAACCACGGCGATGCGGTGATTGCTCACCTGGAAACTCCCGGAACGAAAGGACAAGGGCCGGCATAGGGTTGGGCGCGACGCGACCGCGCGCGCCTCGTCAATATACGACGGCCGCGCGGCAACAAGCCGGCGCGGCAAAGGGCGCAACACGGGTGACAAGGCGCGACATGCGGGTTTCTCCACGCGGGGGGCCGACGCGGCCCCGTTGCGGATTAAACGCCGCAGGCGGCAAAATCCGTCGCGGTCCGCCAAGATTTTTTTCGACGCCCAGCCCGCCCCGCCCCCACGCGCTCAAATCGCGTTGCGCGGCCGCTCGCCGACGTCCCCGAGGCAGCACGCAACCACCTCCGCATCCTCGTCCCCGAGACTCAGGTACACATGCCCGACGCCGCTGTCGAAATACAAGCTATCGCCGGCCTCAAGCCGGAACGCGGCGCCCGTCTCGAAGCGCAATTCCAGTTCGCCGCTCAACACGAACACGAACTCCTCCCCCGCATGCCGGATGTACTCGGGGAAATCGCTCAGCGCGCGCGCGTGGATCCGCGCGCGCACCGGCACCATGCGCTTGCCGATCAGGTCGTTCGCGAGCATCCCGTAGGCATAGTTCGGCGTGTCGTAAACCATCTGCCGCCCCCGCCGCCGTGAACGACGGCGCGAGCGCGCCGCCCGGCGGCGTCTCCGCGCGGCGGAACACCGCGTCGAAGTCGAGCCCGAGCGCCTGGGTCAGCGCCGCGAACTTGTCGTAGGTCAGCGCGATATCGCCCCGCTCGGCCTTCGAGATCGTCGAGACCGCAATGCCCGAGCGCTCGGACAGCGCCGCGAGCGTCAGGCCGCGCGCCTTGCGCGCGTCGCGCAGGCGCGCGCCGACGGTCTGGTGGTCGAGCTGCGTCGGCTCGGCGGGCGAAGGCGGAAAGACATCGGTCGATCGGGGCATGCGGATACTCGGCGGACTGCGCGTGAATACAGATTTTGTCATATACGAGAATTACTTTTCTCGTATATGACAATTTTCATCGAAATCGCCACGGAAGGGACGGGATGATCACTCTAGCATCGGGCGGCCCGCCGCCAGCGCCCGCTTCCTCCGAACGCCCGGCTGCCCGCGCCTCGCGGCGAGCCGGCCGCCCCGCGCCGTCCGGCGCGGTCGCCCGCTTTTTTCCACCCCCGCCCGCCGCCGCGGCCGGCGTCTCGAAGGTCGCCATCATGTCCCGTGAAATCCAGCGTCTCCAGACCGGCGCCCGCATGAGCCAGGTCGTCATCGCGAACGGCATCGTGCCTCTCGCGGGCCAGGTGCCCGACAGCGCGGGCGCGCCGCTCGCGGTGCAAGCCGCCGAGGTGCTCGCGCGCATTGACGCGCTGCTCGCGGCGGCGGGCGTCGACAAGCCCCGCCTCGTCACCGCCAACGTGTGGCTCAGCGACGCCGCGCACTTCGACGCGTTCAACGCGGTCCGGGACGCCTGGGTGCCCGCCGGCCACGCGCCGACCCGCGCCTGCGTGCAGTCGCGGCCGATGAAGCCCGGTCTCGACGTGGGGATCGCCGTCACCGCGCTCGCCTGAGCCGCGCGCCCACCAGGAACCTCCAATGAAATTCGATACGCTCGTCCTCGGCGGCGGCATGATCGGCGTGTCCGTCGCCGTGCATCTGCAACAGCGCGGGCTGTCCGTCGCGCTCGTCGAGCGCGGCGCGCCCGGCGGCGAGACGTCGTTCGGCAACGCCGGGCTGATCCAGCGCGAAGGGGTCTATCCGTATGCGTTCCCGCGCGGCCTCGGCGCGCTGCTGCGATACGCGCTGAACGGTTCGCCCGACGTGCGCTACCACGCCGCCGCGCTGCCGGCGCTCGCGCCGTTCCTGTATCGCTACTGGCGTCATTCACGGCCGGACCGGCACGCGGCGATCGCGCGCGCCTATGCCCCGCTGATCGCGCATTGCGTGAGCGAGCACCGCGCGCTGATCGGCGCGGCGAACGCCGGCGAACTGCTGCGCGACGGCGGCTGGCTCAAGGTATTCCGCAGCGCCCGCGCGCGCGATGCCGAGACCCGCGACGCCGAACGCTGGCGCACCGAATACGGCGTGCGCTTCGACACGCTCGACGCGGCCGCGCTGCGCGCCGCCGAACCCTCGCTCAATCCCGCGCTGATCGGCGCGCTGCGCTACGCCGATTCGTGCTCGATCAGCGATCCGCAGGCGCTCGTCGCCGCCTACGCCCGTTATTTCGAGCGACTCGGCGGGCGCGTCGTGCGCGGCGACGCGCTGACGCTCGAAGCCGGCTGGCGCGTGCACACCGACGCGGGGCCGCTCGACGCGCACAGCGCCGTGATCGCGCTCGGGCCCTGGTCCGACCTGCTGTGCGCGCGGCTCGGCTACGCACTGCCGCTCGCGGTCAAGCGCGGCTATCACATGCACTACGCGCGGCAACCGGGCGCGCGCCTGAACCGCCCGGTCCTCGATGTCGAGCACGGCTATCTGATCACGCCCATGACGCGCGGCATCCGCCTGACCACCGCCATCGAGCTGGCAAGCCGCGACGCACCGCCCACGCCCGTCCAGCTGAACGCCGTCGAGCCGGTCGCGCGCGACCTGTTCCCGCTCGGCGCGCGCGTCGACGACACGCCCTGGCTCGGCTGTCGTCCCTGCACGCCGGACATGCTGCCGGTGATCGGCGCGGCCCCGCGCCACCGCGATCTCTGGTTCGCGTTCGGCCACGCCCACCATGGTTTCACGCTCGGCCCGGCCACGGGCCGGCTGCTCGCGGACCTGATGACGGGCGCGCCGCCCTTCGTCGATCCGCGTCCATTCGCCGTCGAACGGTTCCTGCGCGGCCGCTGATCCGGCGCCGCGCCCCCAACGGGACGCCGCCGCCATCGCGGCCGGCGTCCCGTGCAACGGACCGCCCGGTCGCCGGCCGTGAAGTCGATAAAACACGCATGCGGCGCTGGCGCGCAACGGCTGAAGGCGCGCGCGCCGCATGCATGCCGTGCACGGTCCGCTGAGCGAATTTCAGCGCAGGGCCGGCGCGCGGCGCGTACCATGCAAGACCCGCGTTTCCCGCAGTCCGGGGCTGCTTTTTCGTCGAGTCGAATCGTATGTCCGATCCTTGCTTCCGCATCGTTTCCCCGCATGATCTCGCGTCGTGCCATGCCATCGAGGCGTCCGCCTACGAAGGCGACGAAGCCGCCACCCGCGAGAAGATCGCCACGCGGATCCGCCGGTATCCGGCCGGCTTCCTCGTGATGGAGCAGGACGGCGAGGTCATCGGCTTCATCAACAGCGGCTGCGCGCATGAGGTCGTGATGTCGGACGAAGCGTTCAAGGAGCTGGTCGGGCACGATCCGGACGGGCCGCGCGTCGTGATCATGTCGGTGGCGATCGATCCGCGTCACCAGGGGCGCGGCCATGCCACGCGCATGATGCGCGCGTTCGTCGAGCGCATGAAGGCGCTCGGCAAGCGCACGCTGCATCTGATGTGCAAGGACCGCCATGTCGCGCTGTATGAGCGGCTCGGCTTCCGTTACGAACGGCCCTCCGCGTCGACGCACGGCGGCATGGCGTGGCATGAAATGAGCATGACGCTCTGAGGGTTCGAAAGGGGATGCGGCCGGCTCGACTGCCGGTCGCCGGCCCTGCGTACGCGATGTCCGGTGGCGATCCGGGCGCATTCACGCTCGATGAAATCGACCGGAGCCTTCGGCGACGGAAATCGCCGACGCCCGATGTCCGGCGCCCGATGTCCGTGGATCGAACCCGGTCTGCCGAGACGGCGCGGTGACGTCGGCCGGGCGACACCACCGCGCGTTGCCGACGGCCGCCTTCGGCGACCGTCACCACCGCCGCGAAACGCAAGCCGCCCTCATCCGCGCCCGACCATCGCCCTCAGCACCCCATCCCGCCGGATCAGCCCGTGATAGAGCGCGGCGGCGAAATGCGCGAGGAAGGTCGCGAAGAACAGATAGGCCAACAGCCGATGCGCGACCCTGAGCCACGCAAACGCCACCGGATCGGCCGGCACCAGCGCCGGCAGCTGCACGCCGCCGCCCAGCGTCACCGGATAGCCGCCGGCCGAGAGCATCGCCCACCCGATCAACGGCATCGCGACCATCAGCGCATACAGCACGAGATGCGACCCGTGAGCGGCGAACTTCTGCCACCCGGGCAGATCCTCGGGCAATGCCGGCGGCGTCGACGCGAGCCGCACCACGATCCGCACGCACGCCAGCGCCAGCACGGCGATCCCCAGGGGCTTGTGGATCGCCACCAGCACCGCATGCCGCCCGGAGACCGACGACACCATCCCCACGCCGATAAACAGCATCGCGACGATCATCGCGGCCATCACCCAATGCAGCACCCTCGCCGGCCAGGCAAATGTCGTAGAAGCCTTCATCACCGTCCCTCCGCACTCAATCGCGCCACGCCCGCCACGCCGGCCTCTTCGCTGGTCCGCCGCAGATACGAATCCGCATAGGCCGCCGACCTCGCCGCCAGCAACGGATCCTCCGATACCTGAATCCCCTGCGGCAGCACCGTCGGGTCGTAGTTCACATCCCGGCACGGCCCGCTGTCCTGCGCCTCCACGCGGTCGAGCACGAGCGTCCCCGCATCGATCGTCGTCCGCTGCGCGGGCCAGACCTTCGTCGCGTCGTCCACCGGGTCGCCGGGTTCCGCCAGCGTGACCAGCAGCTTCCATTTCTGCGCGCCCATCGCCATGCGCTGCGTCACGTCCTGCTGCAACACGTTCGGATCCGCGGCCGTCGCGACGTCCCCGGCGCCCGCCGCCTGCTCCGGCACGACCCGCCACCGCACCGCCTGCCGCCGGCCGTCCGCGTCGACGAAGTAGAACGCATTCAATCCGTAATAACTTTCCGTGACGTAACTCGCGCTCGGCTTCGCCCCCTTCACCCACTGCAGGAACGCGCCCGTCTCCGGATGCCCGCCGAAAAACGCCTTGGCCTTCGCCGGATCGGGCTTGCCCGTCGCCGGATCGGGGTGGGTCGCCACCGTCAGCGCGTAAAACGCCTGCGGCGTCGCCACGGGAAACACGGGCATCGCGTTCATTCCGGTCCGCCATTGCTCGCCGTCGGGCGCGGTCAGCTTCAGCGCGAGGCTGCGGATCGGCACGCTGCTGTCGGCCGCGTAAGGATTCCCGCCCGGCAACGCGAAGCGCCCGACCACCGGCGTGCGCACCGCCTTGAAGAACGGCGCGACCGAATACGCGCTCGCGGCCCCGTTGCCTTCGAAATAGCCGGTCACGCACACGCCCTTCGCGTGATTGCGCCGGTAACCCGGATGAACGCCGCCGTTGGCCTGCAGCGCATCGACGAGCCGCTGCGGGGTCAGACGCGCGGGCGCGAGCCACCCGCCCGCATACCCGAACGCGACGGCCACGCCGGCCACCGCGCCGCCGATCGCGGCCCAGCGCCACCACCCGCGCCCGGGCTCGCGCTGCGGCGAAGAAGAGGAAGAAGATCGCTCCATGAATGTGTGCTCCCGATCGTCAGATCATTGTCGAACCCGCGTAGGACGCCACCCGCACCGCTTTATTCCACGAAAATTTTTTCCTCTGCTTGATGGAATAATAGACACCGACCGGCGTCTTACGCGGCATCTCGACCCTTTCGGCAACCGGCCCGGCCATGCCCTCCACCGCCCTCGACGACGACGCCTTGCGCGAACTCATCCCCAGGCTGCGACGCTTCGCGCTCTGGCTCGCGCGCGACGTCCACGCGGCCGACGATCTCGTCCAGTCGACGCTCGAGCGCGCGCTGTCGCGCTGGACGAGCCGCCGCGACGACGCCTCGCTGCGCAGCTGGCTGTTCACGATCCTGTATCGGCAGTTTCTCGACGGCAAGCGCAGCGCGAAGCGCTACGCGTGGCTGCTCGGCCGTCTCGGCGACGACGATGAGGCGCACTGGCCGTCCGCCGAGCGCGAGTTCGCGGCGCGCGCGACGCTCGAAGCGTTCGGCCGGCTCTCGGACGAACAGCGCAGCCTGCTGCTGCTCGTCGCGGTCGAGGGCTTCAGCTACCAGGAAGTCGCCGACCTGCTCGACGTGCCGATCGGCACCGTGATGTCGCGGCTCTCCCGCGCGCGCCAGGCGCTGCGCCAGCTCAGCGACGGCGAGCTTCCCGCTCCTTCTCTCCGCCTGATGAAGAAATGAACATCCCTCCGAACGAACACGACCTCCAGGCCTATGTCGACGGCCAGCTCGACGATGACGCGCGCGCCGCGGTCGAGCGCTTTCTCGCGCTGCATCCGGCGCGCGCGGAACAGGTTCAGCGCTGGCAGCAGGACGCGCAGCGGTTGAGGGCGGCGCTGGAGAGCGTGCGCATGCCGGCCGACAACCCGGCGCTCGATCCCGCGGCGCTCCGCGCGCGGCGGACGGAACGCGCGCGGATGCGCCTGGCGATGGCGGCTTCGTTGATTTTCTGCATCGGACTGGGGACGTTCGGCGGATGGCAGGCGCGCGGGTGGAACGCGCCGACGCCCGTCGCGCCGATGAGCGATGCGGTCGAGGCCTACAAGATGATGGTGGTCGATCAAACCGCGCAGGTGGATTACCGGCCGGCGAGCGCGGAGGATTTGCAGGCATGGCTCGCCAAGCGCGTGGGGGCGTCGGCGAGGCTGCCGGACCTGGGCGCGGCCGGGTTCAGGCCGGTCGGCGGGCGCTTGTTCGCCACCGAGCGCGGCGCGGCTGCGATGGTGCTCTATGAGGACGACGCGGGCCGCAAGCTGAGCTTCTACCTCCGGCCGCCGGAATCGGCGCACCGGCTGATGGCGGCCGGGGAGCGGGTGGACGGCGCGTTGCTGGCGCGGTATGGATCGGTGAACGGGCTCAATTTCGCGGTGGTCGGGCCGGCCGGAAGCCTCGGCGAAAAGGCACTCGCGCAGGCGCTCGACCAGCAGACTTGAGCGGCGCGATGCGCGCCGCTCCGTCCGTGCCTGGCAACCGCCGCCGACAAGAACGACGGTTCAGCCTGTCCGGACGGCCGGAACGCAGCATGACCCACTGACTTGCATGGGGACGATGCGCGTCGCGTCGTCCCGGTTGCGCGCGACGCGCGTCGAACACGGGCAGGGACAGCCGGCGCGCGTCGCCCGGCCTTCTCCCGCCGCCCCTCGGCCGGCATCCCGCCCGCCCCGCTAACGCGATCGGCGCGCGCCGGCGAAACGATCGGGACTGCACGGCGCGAGCGCGCGCGGCGTGCCGCCGAGCCGCAGCGCATCGGCGACGAGCCGCCCCACGGCCGCCGCCAGCGTCACCCCTGAATGCATGACCGCGACGTACAGGCCCGGCGCATCGGCGCACGTGCCGATCACGGGTGCGGCGTCGGCCGGCATCGGACGCCGGCCGACCGCGACCTCGCCGAGCGTGGCTCCCTCCGCGCCGCGCAAGGTGCGCCGGACCGCGTCGAGCGCGCGCCCGGCAATGGCCTCGGGGCCATCCGGGCCATCGTCGTCGAGATAGTCCTCGGCCAGCACGAGCGAACCGTCCGCCGCCTCGCGCGCTTCGAAGTCCCGGTTCGACACGATGGTCCGCAGCCGCCCCGGCGGCGCGGCCACCCGGATCCGGATCGCCGGCGACGTGTCCACCGGCAGCACGACGCCCGCCGATGCGGCGAGCGCGGCCGTCCGCACGCCGGCCGCGAGCACCACCGTGTCCGCGTACAACACGCCGCCGTCGACCTGCACGCCGGTGACGCGCGCGCCGTCCCGACACAGCGCGTGCACGCGGGTCTCGCCCAGATAAGCGGCGCGATGCGCACAGGCGCGCTCGACCAGCAGGCGCGCGACCGCTTCCGGTTCGAGCGCGCCCTCGTCCTGCGCATAGCGCGCCCGCTCGGGCGGATCGACCAGGTTCGGCTCCAGCCGGCCGACCTGTTCGCGATCGAGCCACGCGACCCGCGCGATCGGCTCCGCGCCGCCGGCATCGGCGCCGTAGGTCAACGCGCCGCTCCAGTTGACGAGCGGCACGCCCAGCTCGCGTTCGAGCCGCCGATACTCGGTCACCGCGAGCGCGCGCAGCACGGCGGCGGCGGGCGGCCCGTCCGCGCCCGGATTGATCCAGCCGAAGGCGCGCCCGGTCGCGCCCGCGCCCGGCGCGTCCTGCTCGACGAGCGTCACGCGCACGCCCCGGCTCGCCAGGTGATAGGCGATCGACGCGCCGACGATGCCCGCCCCCACCACCACGATCCCGTCCGTCATCCCGTTTCTCCGTGTTGTCGCGCGGCTTGCCCCGTGCCGCGTCTGTCGTGCTGCCGCCGTGTGGTTCTCGGTGTTCTCCCGCGCATGCGGCGAAACACGCGCGGGAATGCCACCGCTTCAAGTCGCCGGATCGTTCAAGCGGCGCATTCTCGCCGCGCGCGCAGGCTCGCCTGCCCCGCACGCCCGGGGCCAGCGGCAGCGCACCCCCGCGCCGCGCCGCCGTCCCGCCCGACGCCCGCCGCACTGGCTGACGAACCGGTTGCGCGCGCATCCATGCGTGTCGCCGCATGACCCAGGCTCGCGACGCTCCCGACGATCAGGATCAGCAACGAGAACATCGCCGTGCTGCACCGGACGCGCACCAGCACGCGCCCGACGGTACGCCAGCGTACTCCGAAAATTCGCTTCATGACGGTGTCCTGTGAAATCGCCGGTATACCTCCGTTCAATGCGCGCGCAACCAACGTTCGATGAGCTTGCGCAGCACCGGCGCATGCGTGCGCACCTTGAACCCCGGCGCGAGCACGATGCGCCCGATCGCGCCTTCCGCGAGGGCGATCAGCCAGGTCGCGGCCAACTCCGGCTTCAGGCTCGCATCGATCGCGCCCTGCGCGATGCCGCGCCGGATCAGCGCCGCCATGCCGTCGGTCACGCGCGCCTCGTTCGCGGCGAACAGCGCGGCGATCTCGGGATTGCGCGACGCCTCGGCCGCGATCTCGATGCTGATGCGCGCATAGGTCGGCTCGCTCCCGAGCTTCATCATCTCGACCGCGATGTCCGCGATCGCCTGCAATGCATCGGCGGCGTCGGCATGGCGCGCGAACAGGGCGGCCATCTCGCGCTGGTCTTCCTGCGCGATCGCCTCGATGATCGCGGCCTTGCTCGGGAAATAATGAAACAGGTTGCCCGGGCTCATGTCCGCCGCCGCGCAGATTTCCGCCGTCGAGGTGCCGTGGAATCCCCCGCGCGCGAAGCATTCGATCGCCGCGTCGAGAATCCGTCGGCGTTTCGCTTCCACTTTTTCCGGATCGACTTTTCTCATTGCCCACTCCCTGACTGGACGAACATCGCATTCTTTAATAGACTGACTGCTCGATCTATTATTTATCGATGCGCATCGGGGCGTCAAGCGCGCCGTGACAGCCAGGCCGTCCCCGCCGCCATCGAGCATGAACGCCTTTGACCCGTTCCTGGAGCCCGTCCTTGAAGAAGACCCTCACCCGCGTCATCCTGCCGGCGCTGCTCGTCGCGTTCGCGTTCGGCGCATGGGCCTGGCGCGGGTTGTCCGACTTCGAGTTGCAGGATGCCGACAGCACCCCGCTGCGCTTTCGCGCCGGCCACGCCGAGCTGGCCGGCACGCTGGTGCTGCCGCGCCACCGGCGAGCAGCGCCGATCGCGCTGCTCGTGCACGGCGACGGTCCGCGCACGCGCTTCGATCAAGACCACTACCTGCCGCTCGTCAACAGCCTGCTCGCGGCGGGCATCGGCGTGTTCTCGTGGGACAAGGCGGGCGTCGGCGACAGCGGCGGGGACTGGCTCGATCAATCGATGGCGGACCGCGCGGACGAGACGCGCGCCGCATGGCTGCGCGTCCGGGAGGCCACCGCGGGCGCGCATCCGATCGGCCTGCTCGGCTTCTCCCAGGGCGGCTGGGTGGTGCCCCGGGTCGCGAGCGCGTTCCGGCCGGCCTTCTCGGCGATCGTCGGCGGCGCGGTCAGCTGGCGCGCCCAGGGGATGTACTACACGCGGCAGCGGATGGAAGCGCAGGGCGCCGACCGCGCCGCGATCGAGCGCCGCCTGCGCGCCGAATACGCGGACAACGACCGCCTGTTCGGCGCCGCGCACGCGCCGGCCGATCCGCGCGCGCGGCCCGACATCGCACCGCGCCGGTTCCGCTTCATCACGCTCAACTACGCGGAGGATGCGACGTCCGCGCTCGCGACGATGCAAGGCCCGGTGCTCGCGCTGTGGGGTGCGTGGGACCGCAACGTCGATCCGATCGACGAAGCGAACGCCTATCGCCGCGCCTTCGCCGGCCACCCCGACCATCTGGCGGAGATCGCGCCCGGGGCGACCCATGCGCTGCTGCGCGCGCGCTGGTTCGACTACCAGCTCGAATCGGACTGGCCGCTGTGGAAGCAGGCCCTGTTCGCGTGCCTGGGCAGGCGCGCCTACGAACCCGGCGCGCTCGCGCGGCTCACCGGCTGGATCAACGCGCAAGCCGCGCCCGGCGCGGATTGAATCATCTTGTCTCCCGTCTTCGTCCTTTCTTCTTTTCTTGATACCCCAATGAAATCGCTACGCTCGATTTGCTTCGCGTTCCTCAGCGTGTGCCTGTTCGAAGGTTGCGCCACCGGCGTCATGTCGAATCACCCGGAATACACGAACGATCCGGAACGCCGCTCCGGCAACATCCGCCCCGCCCGTCTCGGCGGCCGGCCGGGCTGGCTGTAACGTCCCCCTCACGCGAAACCCACCGGACGCGCCCGCGCGCGTCCCCCGCTCCGCCGGCGGCGCCCCTTCCCCTGCCGCCTCGCCTGCCATCCGTCCCATGACGCCTGCTCCATAGGAACGTCGGCGACGCGCACCCAGAATGGATTCACCGCGCCCTCCCGCGCGGCGCGGACCGTGCATGCCGACGATCCGCGCCACGCACGGCGCGTCCGTCCCGACCGAATCCATCGACATGCGCACACTCTTTCGCCACCTGAAGCGCCCGCCGCTGCTGCCCGCCTTCATCGTGCTGCTGCTCCTCGCCGGCGCGGCCGCGCACGTGCTGCCGTCGCACCACCTGCGCATCGCGGCCGGCCCGGTCGACGGCAGCTATTACCAGACCGCGCGCCAGTACCAGCAGTTGCTCGAGGCGCACGGCTATCGGGTCGACATCGTGCCGATCGCCAACACCGACGAGATCGGCGCGCGCGTGGCCGATCCGCGCGCGCGCCTCGACCTCGGTTTCGTCGCCGACGGCCATGCGGCGGCGGGCAACAGCGCGCTGATCCCGCTCGGCGACATCCAGCTGCAGCCGATCTTCGTGTTCGCGCAGCGCGACGTGGCGACGGCGCGGCCCGACGCGTCGTTCGCGGACCTGCGCGGCCTGTCGCTCGTGCTGCCGCCCGAGCACAGCCTGACGAGCCGCACCCTGCTGCGCATCTTCGCGCTCAGCGGCATCGATGCGGGCAACACCCGCATTGCATTCCTGCCGCTGCACGACGCGATCGAGCGCCTCAAGACCCATGAATTCGACGCCGGCCTGTTCATGCTCGGCGCGGACAGCGCGCTGATGGCGGACCTCGCGAAACGGCCGGACCTGACGCTGATGCCGCTTGCGCAGCGCGAGGCGATCACGAAGAAGCTGCCGTTCCTGAAGGAGGTCCACGTGCCGGCCGGCATCTACGACCTGCAACGCGACGTGCCCGAGCGCGACGTGCCGCTGCTCGCCGCGACGATCTCGGTGGTCGCGCGCAGCGACCTGCCGCCCGCGACCGCCTACGCGGTGCTCGCCGCGATGCGCGACGCGCACCGCGCGGGCAGCTACGTGAACGGCCCGGGCGAATTCCCGCGCGACTCGGGCGGCGCGGGCCAGACCAACGGCTTCGTCGACACCTTCTACGCGAGCGGCGTGCCGTGGATCTACGCGCACCTGCCGCCCGCCCTCGCGAGCGTGATCGACGCCTATCTCGCGCCGCTCCTCGCGCTCTGGCTCGCGACCAGCGTGTTCAAGGTCATCGGCGAACTCGAGAAGATCCGCCGCATCGGCGTGCATGCGCTCGCTCACGGCGCGCTGTGGTGGCTGCGCCGCCGCGACGCGGCAAGCCGGCCGCTGTCCGCGCGCGCCCGGGCGCTGCTGCAACGCATCGAGACCGGCATCGAGAACGAGCGGCAGGACATCGGCGACCTGCTCGCCGAGCTGCGCGCCGCCCGCGTCCTGCACGAGACCGCGCTGCCCGCGCGCGGCTGATCCCCTCGCCATCGGAGCCCTGCATGCTCAGTCGATACATCGCCGACCAGATGCGGCACACCTACGACCGCTATTTCAGCGGCCAAGGCTATCGCCGCCGCTACCCGCGCCCCAACGAAGCGACGCTCGACTATCTGCTCGCGAACGGCGCGCGCGAGGCGGCGCGGATCCTCGACTTCGGCTGCGGCAACGGCCGCTATGCGCTCGCGCTGCTGGCGCTCACGCCTGCGCGCGTGACCGCCTACGACATCTCCGGTGCGTCGCTGCGCGAATTCGAGCACGCGCTCGCACGCACGCCCCACGCGGATCGCGTGTGTTTCGTGCACGACGATCTCGCCGCGCTCACGCGCACCGGCCCGCATGATCTCGCGCTGCTGCTGTTCGGCGTGCTGTCCCATCTCGGCGACCGCGCGGCGCGCATCGACGCGTTGCGCCGGCTGCGGATGCTGCTGCACGACGACGGACGGCTGATCCTGTCGGTGCCGTCGCGCCGCCGCCGCCGGCCGTTCGATCTCGCGCGCTGCGGGCTCATGCGCGCGCTCGCGCGGGCCCGGCCGCCGCTCGACGAACCCGGCAGCGTCGCGTTCACGCGCCGCGTGGCGGGCGAAGCGCTGACCTTCTTCTACCACCTGTACACGGTCCAGGAACTGCGCGGCGAACTGGAGATCGCCGGCTTCGCGCTCCGCCATTGCGAGGCCGAGAGCCTGCTGCCCGAGTGGTGCGTGACGCGTTCGCCCCGCCTCGCGCGCCTTGACCGCGCGCTCGCGCGCCGGCTGCCGCCCGCGCTCGGCTACGGCATCCGCGTGCTGGCCGTCGCCGTATGAAGCGCCCGCCGCCCGCCGGCTGCCTGTGGCTCGCGGTCTGCCTGCTGCTCGCGGCGGGCGACGCGCGGGCGGCCGACCGGCTCGCCGCGATCCGCGAACGCGGCGTGCTGGTGGTCGGCGTGAAGACCGACTATCCGCCCTTCGGCATGCTGGCGGCCGATGCGAGCCAGCAGGGCTTCGAGCACGATCTCGCGGCCGACCTCGCGCGCCGGCTCGGCGTGCGGCTGCGCACGCTCGGCGTGACCAGCGTGAATCGCCTGCAGGTGCTGAACGACGGCCGCGCCGACGTGACGATCGCCACGCTCGCGGACACCACCGCGCGCCGCCGGATCGCGACGCTGGTGGAGCCCGACTACTACGCGTCGGGCGTGACGCTGATGGTGCCGCCCGCGAGCGAGATACGGACCTGGGCCGACCTGCGCGGCGCGACGGTCTGCGCGACGCAGGGCAGCTACTTCAACCGGGCCGTGGCGCTGCGCTACCAGTTGAACCTGCAGGTCTACGGCAACGGGCGCGACGCGAAGCTCGCGGTGCGCGACGGCCGCTGCGCGGGCTGGCTGTTCGACGACGCCGCGATCGCGGGCGACCTGCGCGATCCCGCGTGGCGCGGCTACCGGATCGCCTTGCCGTCCGCGCTGACGACACCCTGGGCCCTCGCGATCGCGCGCGACGCGGCCGGCGATCCGCTCGCGCGCTTCCTCGGCGACGCGGTGGCCGACTGGCACCGGCAGGGCACGCTGCTCGCGCTCGAACGCAAGTGGCGCCTGCCGGCCTCGCCGTTTCTCGCGGCCATGCATGCACTGTGGACCCGCCGCACGCCGGACGGCGGCTATCTGTGCGCCCGCCTGCCCGACGGCGGCTGGCCGGTCGCATGCCGCAATCCGGCCTTCGTCACGGCCGAGAACGTGACGGGCCTGCGCCGCTGGGGCCTGAGTGTCTACGAGCGCACCGGCGTCAACCTGACCTACGTCTACGACGACTACGAGCGCGCGGCCTTCCTGCATGCGCTCGGCCTCACGCTCGCGCTCACGCTGTGCTGCATCGCGGGCAGCGTACTCGGCGGCGCGGGGCTCGCGCTCGCGGCCGCGTGCGAGCTGCCGCTGCTGCCCGCGATGCTGCGCGGGCTCGCGCTCGTGGCGCGGATGACGCCGCCACTGCTGCAAACCTATGTGCTGATGTTCGGCGTCGGCGGTCTCGCGGCCGCGCGCTGGCACTGGCGCTTCGATGCGTTCTGGGTGGTCGTGCTCGCGCTGAGCGCGTGCACCGGCGCGGGCGTGATGCGCGCGCTCGACGACGCGGCGGCGCGCGAGCGCGTGCGCACGCCCGGCTTCCGGCTGCGGCCGGCCACGCTCGGCATCGCGCTGCGGCGCGCCGCGGCGCCGCTCACGGCGCTGCTCGTCAACGTGACCAAGGCGACCATGATGGCGAGCGCGATCGCCGTCCCCGAGCTGCTGTCGGTGTCGACCTCGATCATCGTCGAGCACGACAACGCGGCGACCATGATGAACACCCTGACCGTGTGCTTCGTGCTGGTGGTCTGCGCGGTCGTCTGGGCGCTGAACCGGATCGAACGGCGGCTCGGCGATGAACGCGGCTGACCCCATCGCCGCGCGCCTGATCGCCTGGACACCGTTCCTCGCGGGCGGCTTCCTGTGGAACGTCGCGATCGCGCTGGCCGCGCTCGCGATCGGCACGTCGTGCGGCGCGCTGCTCGCGCGCCTGCGCGCCTCGCCGCGCCGCGCGCGGGCGCGCGCGGGTCGCGCCGCGACCGCGTTGCTGCGCGGCATCCCGACCTTCGTGTTCCAGTTCTATCTCGCGTTCGTGCTGCCCGACACGCTGACGCTCCCCGCGCTCGGCCTGCAGGTGCCGCTGCCCGCCTGGCTCAAGGCCGCGCTGGCGCTCTCGCTCGCGGTCGCGGCCTTCGTGTCGGACAGCCTCGCGCGCGCGCGGCGCGCAGCGCCGGCCGCGCGCCGTCAGGCGCTGCCCGCGCTGGTGTCGGACTGGGGCAGCTTCAGCGTGACGATCGTGATGGCGTCGTCGACGGCCTCGGTCATCGGCGTGCCGGAACTGGTGAGCCGCTGCAACACGCTCGTCGCGCTGCCCGGCGGAAACAGCGTGATGCTGTGGGTGTACCTGTATGCGATGGCGGGCTTCTTCCTGTTCTGCTGGTCGGCGACGGCGGCGATCGGCGCGCTCTCACGCGCGCTCGGCCGGCGCGTCCTCAGTTGATTCGGGATTCGCCTCGCCGGCCTGATTTCGATTAAACGATCGCCTTCGCGCAAATGCGACCATTCGGTCCGGCACGTCGTCGAAGCACCTATTTTCCCGCTGTAGACATCACCAACCAGGAGCGCACCATGAAAATGAAACGCATCATGTTGATCGGTATTCTGACGGCTTTCGGCGTGGTTCGATCGGTCGCGATGGCCCAGGTCACGACCGAGGTGCAGCAAGCGCCGCCGGCGCAGGGCAGCGATTATCCGGCCGGCCAGTACAAGATCGCCTTCAGCAACGACCGGCCTTCCCAGCCTTATGCGAACCTGGACAACTACAACACCGCGCTCACGAAATCGGGCAGCGGACTCGATTATCCGATCGGCGTATCGCGGCATCACATCATCCCGTACAACACGATCCGGGATTTCTTCAATCTCCTCTGGCAAAGCCAGTCGCGAACGGCGCTCGCCGGCAAATACTTCACCATGCTCGGCAACCACATTCCCGACTACGCGAAGATCGGCGGCGGCAACGCGGCGGCGGCGGAGCAGGCGTCGACCTTCGCGAAGCGGCTCGGCAGCGGCTACGTGAAACCCGGCGGCGCCACGACCGCGCCGGGCACCGACGATTTCCTCGAATACGTCGCCTGGATGCCCGGCAACCTGTTCATCGGGCCGTCGGGCCAGTTCCGCACCGATGATCCCGGCGAGAACTTCGAGACCAACGCGAAATACATCATCGGACAGAAGCGCTTCGATACGCTGGTCGCGATCCGGGATGCGATGGTGGCCTACCAGGCCAATCCGACCGACGCCCGCGTGACCGAGATCGCGAAGAACCTCGAAAGCGTCGCGCAGATCACCCGCGTGCAGCCGCTCGTGAGCACCGACTGGGTCAAGACCGGCACGAACAAGTACGCGATCGATACCAGGAAGACCATTCCGCCCCGCTGAGCGGGCCCGCCGCGCCGCGGGCCACGCCCGCGGCGCGCGGCGCTCACTGCCGCGCGACCTGATCCTTCCACCAGTCGGACTGCGCGCACTTGCGATAGTCGATGAACCACTTCATGTAGGTCTCGTAGTGGCGGTCCTGGTACGGATTCGTCACCACCCGCATGTGATAGTGGAAGCCCGTCAGCAGCGGCACGTAGTCGAGCCGGTCCTGCTGGTCGTGGCGCTTCGCGTACACCGCCTGCTCGAACGGGATCGGCGCGGCCGCGCCCTCCTTGTGCGCGATCGATGCATTGAGCGTGCCGTCGACGATCGAGCCGTCGAGCAGCGTGATCCAGCAATGCGCGTTCGCCGGCTCGTTCGCGATATAGCCGTCGTCGAGATCCGCATGCAGCGACGCGAGCGTCGTCGTGAAATAAGGCGCGCCGTCGAGCAGCACGTTGCCGATCGTGATCGCGTGCGGGATCTTCATGTTCATCAGGATGTAGGACAGATCGCGCGCGACCAGATAGCAGCGCCCGGGCAGCGCCGACGTGTCCTCGAGCCAGCCGTCCGAGAAATCCTCGACGACTTTCTCGCGCACCGCCGCGAGATCAACGGCCAGCGCGGGATCGAACGCCAGCCGGGTCTCGTATTCGGACAGGCCGATCGCGCGCGAGCGGGTCATCGCCGCGTCGAGCGAGGCAAGATAAGTGTTCTGGGTAGCGTGGGCAACCGCTGTCGTCATGCGCTCCTCCTTTCCGGATCAAGGTGCTGCTTCGTTCTCGCGGCCCGGGCCGCGCCGCAGCGCCGCCCGAGCCGCCTCGCATGCGCGCCGTCCGGCCTGCTCGGCCGGCCCGACGCGCGCTGTCACGTCCGCGCCGCGCGCCCGCTTGCGGGCCGCGCGATGCGGGTCATTGCGTTGCGCGCACAACCTGGCGCGCGATTCGGCATCCGACGCCGCCCCCGGTTCGCGCGTCTCATGCGAGCCAGTCGTGCAGGATCGCGGCGACCTCGGCCGCCTGCGGCTCCGCCAGCATCGTGATGTGGTCTCCCGGCGCGGTGGCCGCGATCACCGGGCCCGAGGTCAGCGCCGGCCAATCGAGCAACGGGTCCGCGAACGCGCGCGCCTCGTCCGCGTCGCGCGCCGCGCTCGCGTGGTCGGCCGCGCGGATCAGATGAATCGCGCCGTCGTAGCGTGCGGGCCGGTAGTCGCGGATCGCCTGCTGGCTCGCCCGCTGCACCGCGAGCACCCGGTCCACCAGCGCCGCCCCCGCATCGGCCGGCAGCAGACCCGCCTCGCGCATCAGCGCGAGAAAGCGGTCGCGCTGCGCCTCCGCCGACAGCGCCAGGAACGCGTCGGCCGACAGTTCCAGATCGATGTCGCCGAAGCGTTCGAGCACGCGCACCCGCCGCAACAGCCATTCGCCGTCGTCGACGACGGGCGCGGGGCGGTTCGCCTCGATCGGCGCGGGCGTGTCCATCACGATCAGGCGCGCCACCGGCAGGCCGCGCGCGCGCAGCTGCGACGCCATCTCGAACGCCACGAGGCCGCCGAACGAATGCCCGGCCAGCAGGAACGGCGGCGCCGGCTGGACCGCCAGCAAGGCGTCGAGATGGCGCGCGGCCAGTTCGGCCAGGCTCGCGCAGGGCTGCGTATCCGCGTCGATGCCGGGCGCCTGCAGGCCGTAGACCGCGAACCGGCCGGGCAGATGCCGCACGAGCGGCAGATAGCCGAGCAGGTTGCCGCCGAGCGGATGCACGCAGAACAACGGCGCGCCCGGCCCCGGCGCGCGCAGCGCGACGAGCGGCGACCAGCGCGCGGCGGCCGGCGCATCGCGCAGCAGCCGGGCCAGCGCCTCGATGGTCGGCGCGGTCACCAGCGCCGAGACCGGCAGACGCCGGCCGAACAGCGGTTCGAGCGCCGCCAGCAAGCGCACCGCGAGCAGCGAATGGCCGCCGAGCGCGAAGAAATCGTCGGTCACGCCGAACGCGCCCGCCGCCGGCAGCATGCCGCGCCATAGCGCGAACAGACGCGCCTCCGTATCGTCGCGCGGCGCGACCGCGGCGCGCGCGGCTGCCCGCGTGAGGTCCGGCGCGGGCAGCGCGCGATGCTCGACCTTGCCGTTCGGCCCGAGCGGCAGCGCGGCGAGCGCCACGATCGCGCCCGGCACCAGATGCGGCGGCAGGCGCTCGCGCAGCCAGCGCCTGAGCGCCGTCTCGTCGAGCGGCGCGCCCGCGTCGGCGCGCGGCGTGACGTAGGCGGCCAGATAGCGCTCGCCGCTCTCGTCCGCACGCGCGACCACCACCGCGGCCGCCACCGCCGGATGCGACACGAGCGCCGCCTCGATCTCGGCGGGCTCGACCCGCATCCCGCGCAGCTTGACCTGCCGATCGCGCCGGCCCAGGAAATCGAGCCGGCCGTCCTCGCGCCAGCGCGCGCGATCGCCGCTCGCGTAGCAGCGCGCCCCCGCCTCGTGCGCGTGCCGATCCGGCGCGAAGCGTTCGGCCGTCAGCGCCGGCGCGCCGCTGTAGCCGTGCGACACGCCGACGCCGCCGATATACAGATCGCCCGCGACGCCGATCGGCGCGCGCGCGCCCTGCGCGTCGAGGATGCGCACCGCCATCCCCGCCATCGGCCGCCCGATCGTCAGGCTGTCCTGCGCCGGCGTGAACGCGCCGATCGTCGCGCATACGCTCGCTTCGGTCGGCCCGTACGCGTTCAGGAAACGCCGCCCGCGCGCCCAGTGCCGCGCCAGATCGAGCGGGCACGCATCGCCCGCGACGACGAGCGTCGCCAGCGCCGGCAAGGGCTGGGGGTCGAGCAGGCGCAGCACGGCGGGCGGCAGCGTCGCGACGCTGATCCGCTCGTCGCGCAGCACGCCGCCGAGATCGTCGAGCAGCCGCCCCGCTTCGGCGAGGCACAGCGTCGCGCCGCTCAGCAGCGCGCTGAACAGCTCGCTCGTGGACGCATCGAAGTTCAGCGATGCGAACTGCAGCACGCGGCTGTCCGCATGGATGCCGAACGCGTCGATCTGCGCGAGCGCGAGATTGCACAGGCCCAGGTGGCCGATTCGCACCCCCTTCGGTTGCGCGGTCGAACCCGAGGTGTAGAGCACGCACGCGAGCGGGTCGGCGCCGCCGGAGGCGGCGGACACATTGGACGCATTGGACACATTCGGCGCCGCAGACGCGGCCACGGCCGCTGCCACGGCCGAGGATGCCGAAGACACGGATACCGCCGCCGTCGCCGCAAGCACCGCCTCGCGCGGCGGCACCGTGATGCACGGCGCGTCGCCGAGCGCGTCGCGCAGCCCGACCGGCAGCGCCGCATCCGCGCGCGTGAGCAGCGCGGCGAGCCGGGTCTGCGTCGTCATCGCGCGCAGGCGCTCCGGCGGATATGTGGGATCGAGCGGCAGATAGGCCGCGCCGGTGCGCAGCACCGCCAGCACCGCGACCACCATCTCGAACGAGCGCTCGACGCACAGCCCCACGATCGCGCCCGCGCCGATGCCGCGCGCCGTCCATTGCGCGGCCACCTGCTCGACCCAGCGTTCGAGCGCGCGATAGTCGAGCGCCGCGCCCGCCATCGACAACGCGATGCGGTCCGGCGTGCGGCGCGCCTGCGCGGCGAACAGCGCATCGAGCCGGCACGGCGCGCGCGCCGGCGCGGGCGGCCCCGCCTCGAACGCCGCGAGCCGCGCCGTCTCGTCGTCCGCGAGCAGCGGCAGCCGCGCGCAGCGCGTGTCGGGCGCGGCCAGCGCCGCATCGAGCAGCGTCGTCAGCTGGCCGAGCAGGCGCTGCATCGCGTCCTCGCTGAACAGCGCGACCGTGTAGTCGAGCATCGCATACAGCCCGTCGGGCCGCGCGGCGATCACCAAGGTCAGGTCGAATTTCGCGGCGACCGGATCGGTGTCGATCGATTCGAGATCGACGCCCGGCAGCGCGAGCGCGCCGGCCGGCGCGTTCTCGAGCACGATCGCCGCCTGGCACAGCGGCGGCCGCGCCGGATCGCGCTCGGGCGCGAGCGCCTCGACCACCCGCTCGAACGGCGTGGCGCCATGCGCGTACGCGGCCTGCGCGACGCCGCGCACCCGCTCCAGCAATGCACCGAACGTCGGATCGCCGGACAGGTCGCAGCGCAGCGCGAGCGTGTTCACGAAACAGCCGACCAGCGTGTCGAGGCCGGGTTGGTCCCGTCCCGCGACCACCGTGCCGAGCACGATCTCGTCCTGTTCCGCCTGCCGCGCGAGCACCACCAGGAACGCGCTCGCATACACCATGAACGGCGTCGCCCCGTGCCGGCGCGCGAGCGCGTCGATCGCGCCCGCGAGCCGCGCCGGCAGCTTGCGCCGCACCCGCGCGCCCGCGATCTGCTGGCGCGCGGGACGCGGCCCCCGGGTCGGCAGGTCGAGCACCGGCAGCGGCGCCGCGAGCGTGCGACGCCAGTGGTCGAGGTCGGCTTCGCGCTGCGCGTCGCCGGCCGCGCGCGCGACCTGCAGCAACGCCTCGGCCGAGGTCGGCGGCGGCAGCGCGCGCGCATCGCCGTCCGCATAGAGCGCGGACAGCTCGCGCATCAGGATGCCGATCGACCATTCGTCGGCGATCAGGTGGTGGATCGCGAACGCGAGCCACCAGTCGTCCGGTGCGCGGTGCACGGCGACCGCGCGCAGCAGCGGCGCGCGCGCGAGATCGAAAGGCTGCGTGACGGCGTGTTCCAGCGCCTGCCGCGCGCGCGCGCCGGCCTCGTCGGGCGCGAGGCCCGCGACGTCGACCCGGTCGAACGGCACGTCAACGGCCGCCGCGATCGTGAGCACCGGCTGGCCGGCCTGTTCGAGCACCGCCGCGCGGCAGAACGGATGGCGGGCCGCCAACCCGCGCAGCGCCCGTGCGAAGCGCGCGGCGTCGAACGCCCCGCGCAGCCGGAAGCGGCCCGTCATCAGATAGGCCGGATGGCCCGGCGTGAGCCGGTCGAGATACCACAGGCTGCGGCTGCGCTGCGCGAACGACAGGGGCAGCCGGCCCGCGAGCGCGCGGCCCGCGCCGCCGCCGAGCGCGGCCAGCACCGCGTCGCGCCGCGCGCGCACCGCATCGCGCAACGCGGGCGTGAACTCGCCGGACGCCGCCGCGAAATGCAGCCGCTCGCCATCGGCGACGAGCGCGATGCCCGCCTCGCCGAGCTGCGCCAACAGCTGCGCGACGCTCACAGCTCGCCGATCTCGAGCGCGTCCGCGCCGGGCGTCGCGCCCAGCGTGTCGATCTGGCGCGCGAACGCAGCCAGCGTCGGGCCCGCGAAGAAATGCCGCAACACCAGCGCATCGCCGAACTCGCGCCGCACGCGCGACATCATCGACATCACGAGCAGCGAATGGCCGCCGATGCGGAAGAAGTTGTCGTCCACGCCGATCCGGTCGCGGCCGAGCACCGCGGACCAGATCGCGGCCAGGCGGCGCTCTGTGTCGGTGCGCGGCGGCGCGGCCGTGTCGGCCTGCGCGGCCGCCGCGACCGGTTCGAGCGCCGGCAGCGCGGCCCGGTCGAGCTTGCCGCTCGCCGTGCGCGGCAGCGCCGCGACCACGACGAACGCGCCCGGCACCAGCGCATCCGGCAGGCGCGCCGCGAGCCACGCGCGCAGCGCGGTTTCGTCCACGCCGTCGGGCGCGGTCACCCAGGCCCGCAGCGTCAATGACCCGTCGCCGTCGGGCAGCGCCGCGACGCCGGCATCGCGGATCGCCGGATGCGCGCGCAGCGCCTCCTCGATCTCGGCCGGCTCGACCCGCACGCCGCGGATCTTCAGCTGCGCATCCTTGCGGCCGAGGAACTCGTACACGCCGTCCGGCCCCAGCCGCCCGAAATCGCCGGTGCGGTACAGCAGGTCGTCCGGATCGCCGTCGCCGTGCGGGTTCGGAATGAAGGCGGCCTCCGTCAGATCGGGACGGTTCAGATAGCCGAGGCTGCGATACGCGGTGCGGATATGGATCTCGCCCACCGCGCCCGGCGCGCACAGCGCGAGCGCCTCGTCGAGCAGCAGCGCCTCGGTGCCGTCGATCGGCCGGCCGATCGGAATCGACGCGCGCCGCCGGTCCTCGTCGCGGATCCGGTGCGCGAACTTCACCATCGTCGTCTCGCTCGGGCCGTACAGATTGACGAGCGCGATCCGCTCGCCGAACACCGACAGCCAGCGGTCGGCCGCGCCCGGCGGCACCACCTCGCCCGCGAGCAGGACGTGGCGCAGCGCCGGCAGGTTGGCCGCGCGCAAGGGTTCGCCGAGCAGGCCGAAGAACAGCGACGGCACGCCGTGCAGCAGCGTGATCCGCTCGTCCTCGAGCCAGCGCAGCAGCGCGGCCGCGTCGAACAGCGCATCGCGGCGCGGCGGCGCGACCAGCGTGCCGCCCGCGCACAGCGGCACGAACAGCTCGCGCAGCACCGCGTCGAAGCCGGTGGCCGTCAGCTGCGACACGCGCGCGTCCGGGCCGATTCCGAGCGCGCCGATCTCCCAGCGGATGAAATGATCGATCGCCTTCAGACGGCCGACGATGCCCTTGGGCCGCCCGGTGCTGCCCGAGCTGAAGAACACGTAGCACGGCGCGTCCGGGTCGAGCGCGAGGCCCGGCCGGCCCGCCGGCCCCGTGACCGCCTCGTCGATCGTCAGCAGCGGCGCGCCGCGCGCCAGCTCGCGCGCGGCCACGGCCAGCTCGGCGTCCGCGAGCAGCAGGCGCGGCGCGACCTCGTCGACGATCGCCTGGCGCCGGGCGGCGGGCAGGCGCGGATCGAGCGGCACGAACACCCCGCCCGCCTTCAGCACGCCGAGCACGGCGCTCACGAAGCGCACCGGATCGGCGGCCAGGATCGCGATCGTCTGCCCGACGGCCACGCCGTCCGCGCGCAGGCGGTTGGCGAGCCGGTCCGATTCGTCGTCGAGCGTCGCGTAGGCGACCTGTCGCGCGCCGTGCGCGATCGCGATCGCGTCGGGCGTGCGCGCGGCGACGTCGCTGAACCAGTCGTGGATGAACGGCTGCGGTGTGCGCATGATGGCTAGACCTCGGAATCGGTGACGGCGGCGGCCAGCGGCCGCGCACCGGGGATGTCGAACGGGCAGGCGGAAACCGGCTGGTCGAACGCGGCCGGCAGCGCGTGCAGCAGGTCGCGCCAGCGCGCGAACACCGCCAGCAGGTCGGCGCGCGCGAAGCGCGCCGGGTCGTAGTTCACGTCGACGCTGAACGCCTCGCCCGGCTCGATGGTGATGCTGAGCGGGAACGCGCTGTGATACGACGAATGCACCTCGGCGATGCGCAGCGGCCGCGCCGCCGCGCGCAGGTCGTCGTCGACCGGGTAGTTCTCGAAGCTCAGGTGGCTGTCGAACAGCGGCTGGCCCGGCTCCACGCCGGCCCATTGGCGGATCTCGGCGAGCGACGCGTACTGGTGGTCGAGCAGCGCGGTCTGGCGGTCGTGCACGTCGCGCACCCAGTCGGCCAGGATGCGCTCCGGCTCGACCCTCACGCGCAGCGGCAGCACGTTGATCATCAGGCCGACGATCGATTCGATCGCGGGCAGCTCGGCGGGCCGCGCCGCCACGGTCACGCCGAACACCACGTCGCGCGAGCCGCCGATCCGCCACAGCACCAGCGCCCAGGCCGCGTGCAGCAGCGCGCCGACGGTCAGCCCCGCGCGCCGCGCGAGCGCCTGCAGCGCGCGGGTCGCCTCGGCGTCGATCCGGAATCCGAAGTTGTCGGGCGCGCCCCCGGGCGCGGGGTCGCGCGCCGCCTCGCCGGCCGCGCGCGCGAACGCGAGCGGCGCATGCGCGAGCGCGGGCAGGCCGTCGAGCGCCGCGCGCCAGTACGCGGCGTCGATGCCGGCGGGCCGGCGCGCGAGCCACGCGACATAGTCGCGATAGCGGCCCGGCAAGGGCGGATAGTGCGCACGCCCGGTCTGCAACGCGAGCACGTGTTCGAACAGCTCGCGGAACAGCACCGAATTGCACCAGCCGTCGAGGATCAGGTGATGGTGGGTCCACACCAGCAGGTGCCGGTCGGGCGCGATGCGCGCGAGCGCGAGCCGCATCAGCGGCGGCGTGTCGAACGCGAGCGGCTGCGCCCATTCGTGCGCGCAGCACGCCGCGAGCGCCGCGTCGCGCTCGGCCGCGGGCAGCGCCGACCAGTCGAGCGCGCGCCACGGCACGTCGACATGGCTCAGCACCATCTGCACCGGCGCGTCGAGCCCATCCCACACGAACACCGTGCGCAGGCTCGGATGGCGCGCCACGACCTTGGCCCAGGCGGCCTGCAGGGTGGCGGGATCGAGCGGGCCGTCGAGCGCGAACACTTTCTGCACCTTGTACAGCGACGGATCGTCGGCGTACAGGATGTCGAACATCAGCCCCTGCTGCAGCGGCGACAGCCGGAAGATGTCCTCGATCGCGAGCCGCCGCAGCATCTGCTGGTATTGCTCCTCGCGGTAGTCCTCCAGCAGGTAGTGCAGCTTCACGAGCTGCTGCAGATTCGACAGCCGGCCCGGCTCGACGCGCGCATAGCGCGCGGCCAGCGCGTCGAGCTGCGCCTGCGTCAGCGTGGCGAGCGGGAAATCGGACGGCGTGTACGCGCCGTGCAGCTCCGCCGCGCAATGCGCGACGATCTCGCGCAGCGCCTCCAGGCAGCGCGCCGCGAGCCGCTCGATCGTGGCGCGCCGGAACAGCGCGCCCGCATAGGTCCAGCGCATCCGCAACACGCCGCGCGTCACCATCGCGTCGATCGAGATCAGCTGCCGCCGCACGCCTTCGGGCGCGCGCTCCGCCCCGGTCGCGCCGGTCGCGAGACGCCAGCCGCCCGCCGCGAACATCTGGTCGACCTGCCCGAGATAATTGAAGCCGACCTCGGGCTCGGGCCACGCGGCGAATTCGGCCGCGAGCGCCGGCGGCGCGAGGTAGCGCAGCACGCCGTAGCCGATGCCGCCGTCCGGCACGCGCCGCAGCTGATCCTTCACCACGCGCAGCGCCGCGCCGATGTCGTCGCCGCGCGCGACGCGCAGCCATTGCGGCCAGCGCGCGGTGAACCAGCCGAGCGTGCGCGAGCAGTCGACATCCGGCAACCACGGTTCGCGCCCGTGCCCCTCCAGCTCGACGCACACCGTCTCGCCGCCCGTGAAGCCGCACAGCGCGCGCGCCAACGCGGTCAGCAGCGCATCGTTGATGCGGGTCTGGTAGGCGATCGGCACGTCGCGCAGCAGCGCGCGGGTCGTGTCGGCGTCGAGCGCAACCTCGACCGTCGCGGCCGCGCCGACCGTGTTCGCGCCGCCCGGCAGGTCGACGGGCAGCGGCGCGGGCGCATCGCCCGCGAGCGCGCGCCACTGCGCCGCGCCATGCCGCGCGTCGTCCGAGGCCGCGTAGGCGGCCAGCGCATGCGCCCAGTGCCGGTACGACGAAGTCTTGGCCGGCAGCGCGACCGGCGCGCCGGCCGCGAGCGCCGCGTAGGCCTCGCGCAGCGTCTCCGTCAGCAGCCGCCATGACACCGCGTCCATCACCAGGTGATGCGCGACGAACAGGATCCGCACGCCCTGCGCCGCGCCGAGCCGGTAAACCGCGATCTTCAGCAGCGGCGCGCGCGCGAGGTCGAGGCTCGTCTGCACGCGGCTCGCGTGCGCGTCGAGCGCGGCGGCGCGTGCGCCTTCGGGCAATGCCGTCAGGTCGACGACGTCGATCGCGCCGGGCGCGACCTCGGCCTCGTTGACCTGGCGCCAGCGGCCGTCCGCTTCGGCAAACGCGATGCGCAGCGCGTCGTGATGGCGGATCGTGTGCGCGAGCGCCTGTTCGAGCCGCGCGACGTCGAGATCGGCTTCCGCCTCGACCAGCAGCGACATGGTCCAGTGCGACGGCGTCGGCGGCAGGCGCTCGAAGAACCAGTGCTGGACCGGCGTGAGCGGCAGCGGGCCGGCCACCGCGCCCTGCTCCGCGACGATCGGCTGGGCCGGCAGCGCGACGGCGGCCAGCGCCGCGATGGTGCGCTGCTCGAACAGGTGCTGCACGCTGACGCGCAAGCCGGCGTCGTTCGCGCGCGCGACGATCTGGATGCCCAGGATCGAATCGCCGCCGAGATGGAAGAAGTCGTCGTGCACGCCGACCTGCGCGACGCCGATCACCTCCGCCCAGATCGCCGCGAGCCGCGCTTCGGTCGCATCGCGCGGCGCGACGTGGCCGGCCGCGTCCGCCGCCGGGAGCGGCGCTTCGGCGAGCGCGCGCGCGTCGATCTTGCCGCTGCGCGCGAGCGGCAGCGCGTCCAGCCGCACGAGCCGCGACGGCTGCATGTGCGCGGGCAGCCGTTCGCGCAGATGACGGCGCACGTCGTCGGCGTCGCAGCGGCCGCGCGCGCTGAAGAACAGCACGAGGCCCGCGTGGCCCGACGTCACGTCGCGCACGAGCGCCGCGGCCTCCGCGACGCGCGGATGCGTGCGCGCCGCCGCCTCGATCTCGCCCAGCTCGATCCGGAAGCCGTGCAGCTTGACCTGTCGATCGGCGCGGCCGACGAACTCGATGCTGCCGTCGGGCAGCCGGCGCACGCGGTCGCCCGTCCGGTAGAAGCGCGCCGCGGGGCTGTCGGGCCCGAGCGGCGCGAGCGTCGCGAAGCGCGCCGCGGTCTGCTCCGGCGCGTGCTGGTAGCCGCGCGCGACGCCGCCGCCGCCGATGCACAGCTCGCCGACGCAACCGTCCGCGACCGGGCGCAGCGCCGCGTCGGCCACATAGGCGATCACGCCGGGCAGCGGCGCGCCGAGCGGCACGGTCGCCGACGCGCATGCCGCGAGATCCGCCGGCAGCTCGCCCGCGAGCGCGCCGACCGTGGTTTCGGTCGGGCCGTAGTGATTGAACAGCCGGCAGTCGGGCGCGAGCGCGCGCAGCCGCGCGGCCAGCGCGAATTCGAAGGCCTCGCCGCCGAGGATCAGCCGCGCGCGCGGCAGCAGCGCGGCCGGCGCGGGGCTCGCGTCGAGCAGCGCAACCAGGTGGCTCGGCGCGATCTTCAGGCAGTCGATGCCGCCCGCCTCCTCGAAACGGCGCGCGAGCGCGCCCGCGTCGAGCCGGTCGCGGCGGCCCGCGATCACGAGCCGGCCGCCGAGCAGCAGCGCCGGATACAGCATCGTGTAGCCGAGATCGGCCGCCACGCTCGACACGAGCGCGAAGCTCGCGCAGCCCGCGAGCGCGAGGCGGGCGATCGCGCCGTCCGCGTAGTGCGCGAGCTGCCGATGCTCGATCGCGACGCCCTTCGGCTGCCCGGTCGACCCCGAGGTCATCACGACGTAGGCGAGCGCGCCCGCCGTCGCGCGGCTCAGCGGCGCCGCATCGAACGCGGCGACCGCCGCGCGCGCGTCGCCCGCCGCGATGCGGCGCAGCGTGTCCGGCGCGGTGGCGACGTCGGTCAGCAGCCAGACCGCCGCCGTCGCGGCCGCGACCTGCTCGACGCGGCCGGCCGGCGTGTCGGCGTCGAGCGGCAGATACGCCGCGCCCGCCTTGAGGATCGCGAGCAGGTAGACCGGCAGCCACACCGAGCGCTCGACCATCAGGAGCACGATCTGTCCCGGCTCGACGCCCTGCGCGATCAGGCGGCGCGCCCACTGGTTCGCCAGCGCGTCGAGCTCGCGATAGGTCAGCGCCTCGCCGTCGCACATCACCGCGGTCCGCTCGGGCGCGTCGTGCGCGGCGGCCGCGATCCGCACGTCGACGCCCGGCCCGTCCGCCGGCGGCGCGCGATACGCGCGCAGCGCATCGCGCAGCGGCGCGAGCGCGTCGTCGGGCGGACCCGCGAGCGTGTCCAGCGCGGCGTCGGGCTGCTGCAGGGCCGCGCCGAGCAGGCGCGTGAACACGTCGCCGTACACCGCGACGTCGTCCTCGCCGAAACAGCCGGCGTCGTATTGCAACACGGCCTCGCATACGCCGCCGGCCGCCTCCATCACGCACGACAGCTGTATCTGGAAACGCTCGATCGCGCCGCGCACGCGCGTCACGCGCACGCTCACGTCGCCGTGCGCCGCCGGCTCGGGCGCGAGGAAATCGAAGCCCGCCGGCATGCAGGACGGCGCGTCGTCCGCCGGGTCCCAGGCGAAGCAGTCGCCCTGCCCGGCCGCGTCCCGCAGCGCCGTCTCGACGCGCTCGGCCAACGCCCTGAAGCCCGCGCCCGCGTCGACCTCCAGCACGACCGGCAGCACCTTCGACAACGGCCCGATCGCTTCCGCCAATTCATCGAAGCGCCGCAGGTTGGTCAGCACGCCCATCGCCACGGCGTCGGCGCCGCCGAGCCGGGCGAGCGTCGCGAGCCACGCGGCCAGCACGCAGGCGCGCGCGGACACGCCCCACGCCGCCGCAGCAGCGCGCAGCGCGTCGACCGTCCCGGCCGGCACGCTCAGCGCCCGTTCGGCGGGCGCGAAGCCGGCCTCCGCCGCCGCGCGATGCGCGAGCGGCAGCGCGCGCGGCGCGGCGGCCGCGCGACGCAGCGTGTCGCGCCAGAACGCGCGCCCCGCCGCCCAATCGTCGGAAGCGAGCAACTCGCTCTGCCACTGCGCGTAATCCGCCTGCTGGACCACCTCGGGCCCGGCCTCACCGCTCAGCGCGCGGCCGAGCGCGCGGGCCAGCGCCGCGATGCTGTCGGGATCGGCGCACAGCGCCGAGGCCGCGAGCATCAGCCGATGTTCGCCGGGCGATACGGTCACGATCCGCGCCTGGACCGGCGCGCTCGCGCCCACCTCGAAGCGCGCATCGCGCAAGGCCTGCCACGCGCGCGCGGGCGCCGTGTCGTCAGGGCCGCACGACGCGGCCGGGCCGGTTTCGCCGATGACCTGCAAGGGCACGGTCAGGCCCGGTGGGCAGTGAAAGACGGTGCGCAGGATTTCCTGATGCGCGACGATCGCGCGCCACGCGGACTGCAGCGCGTCGGCATCGAGCGGGCCGCGCACCGCGAGCGTCGCGCACACCCGATACGGCGACGCCGGCGCGCCCGCGCCCAGTTGCCATGCCCGGCGCTGCTGGGGGGATAGGCCGAATCCGTCGGCCATCACGAACCGGCCCCGGCTCGCCTGCGATCGCCGCGCTGGAATAATTGAATGGGTTTATTCGAAATAAAGCAATTACGCATTACGCCGGTCAAAATCATTACCAGGCTCCGGTCAAGGAAAATAGACGGAAAATCCATTACCCGCACCACCCCGCCCTCTGCTTTTTTTTGCGCGCTCCCCGCGCGCAGCCAGCGTATCAGCATAAATCCCGTCCGACAACCGGCGCGCGCCACCCAAGGCGCGCCTATAATCCCAGTTCATTAAAACCAGGGCAACCGGTTATTACCCCATTTAAAAATCAATCAAATAAATGATCGCCTCGATTGTTCTGATTTCATAAAAATGAATAATCAAATGGGTTGTTCGCAATGAATGAAAATGAAGGATTGAAGAGACGCCCGGAAATCGGGCGTGATGCACCTCTGTCGGATGACCAGGCCATGACCGGACCCGACACGCTCCGCCAGCTCGCCGCGCGCGCCCGCTCGCTGCCCGAACGTCTCGCCTTCGCCGCGGCGAGCGGCTTCAGCTGTCCGGCGGCGGACCAGCCGGTCGCGGCCGCGCGGCTCGCGCGCTGGCGTCGGGCGGTGGCGGGCGACGATGCCGCGCTGTTCACGCGCCGGCTCGCCTGGAGCGGCATCGCGCCGGCCACGGCGCTCGCCGCGCTCGCGCCCGGCCTGCCCGCGCCGTCGACCTTGCCGGCGTGGCTCGCGACGTTCGGCGCGCTGCAGCGCGCGGCGCGCGCGTTCGTCCAGGACGCGCCGGGCGTCGCGCCTTCCCCGCTCGCGAGCGCGCCCACCCCGCTCGGATTCGCGCTCGATCCCGACGACCCGCTGCCGTTCGAGGCGCTGTGGCTGCCGGCGCTCGCGCTGGCGCGCGAACAGCTGCGCGACGCGCTGGCGCCCTTGCGCGCCGCATCGGGCGGCGATCTGTCGGACTGGTTCGCGCCCTCCGCGTATCTCGATGCGGAGCGCGCGCTGCTGCGCCGCGTGACCGACCTCGCGGGCCGCACGCTGGGCCTCGAATTCGCGACCGACCGGCCCGCGCACCTGAACCTGCCCCTGCCGTTCCTGGACGAGGATCCCCCCGACCACTGGCATCGCCGCTTCGTCGCGCTGCACTGCGCGCAAGGCTATGCCGCGCTGTTCGACACCTATCCGGTGCTCGCCCGCCTGATCGTCACGGCGCTCGAGGACTGGCGCGACGAACTCGTGGAATTCCTGCACCGGCTCGCGGCCGACCTGGACACGCTGCGCCGCGCGGCGGGCGGCGCGCCCGGCCCGGTGACCGCGCTGCGCCAGGATCTGTCCGACGCGCATCACGGCGGCCGCGCGGTGAAGATCGTGCGCTTCGCGCAGGGCGGCGCGGTGGTCTACAAGCCGCGCAGCGTCGCGCCGGAAATCGCGTTCAACGCGCTGCTCGCGCGCTGCAACGCGCTCGGCGCGACGCCCGCGCACGCCACCCTCGACCACCTCGATCGCGGCGCGTACGGCTGGGCGCTGACCTGCGCGAGCGCGCGGCCCTGCGCGGACCGCGCCGCGCTCGATCGCTTCTACCGGCGCGCCGGCATGCTGCTGTGCCTCGCCTATGCGCTCGACGCGAACGACCTGCACAGCGAAAACCTGATCGCCGCGGGCGAGCATCCGGTGCTGGTCGACACCGAGACCCTCATGCATCCGCGCCCCGCGGCCGCCGCGCAGCGCGCGGCCGATCCGCTCGACGAGGATGCGCGCGCGTTCGCGGACTCGGTGCTGCGCAGCGGCCTGCTGCCGCGCTGGTCGTTCGACGCCGAGGCGCGCATCGCCTACGACATCAGCGGCCTCGGGCGCGGCGCGAGCCAGCCCGCGCCCTGGCAGGCGCTGGGCTGGAGCGGCGTCAACACCGACCGCATCGCGCTGCTGCCGCGCGACGCGAGCCTGCCCGCCCACGACAACCTGCCGTCCCTCGCCGGCCGGCCGGCGACGCCGGCCGACCATGTCGATGCCCTGTGCGCGGGCTTCGCCGCGCAATACCGGCTGCTCGCGCGCCATCGCGCGACGCTGCTCGACGACGCCGGCTGGCTCGCGACGCTGCACGACCTGCCGGTGCGCTTCCTGCTGCGCCCGACCGAGGTGTACGGCGCGGCGCTCGAACAGGCCGGCCTGCCGCAACACCTGCGCGACGGCGTCGAGCGCAGCATCGAGCTCGACCGGCTGAGCGCGCCGCTCGTCGCGGCCGCCGAACCGGGGCCGCTGTGGCCCGCGCTCGACGCCGAAACCCGCGCGCTCGAACGGCTCGACATTCCCTACTTCGGCACCACGGGCGGCTCGCAGGCGCTCGAAGCCGGCGTCGACGCGCCGCTCCCGGACGCCTTCGACGGCACCGGCGTCGCGCGCGTGATCGAGCGGCTGCGCGGGCTCGACGAAACCGACCTCGCGTTGCAGCTCGCGCTGATACGCGGCAGTTTCCTCGCCAGCTCCGCGCGTCACGACCACGGCGCGTCCGCGCGCTCCGCCGATGCCGACGCCCGCGGCAGCCTCAACCGCCCCGCGCAGGCTCCCGCTCCCGCCTCGACCGGCCCCGCCGCCGCGCAACTGATCGCCCAGGCCGGCGCGCTCGCCGACGAACTGGCCGGCCACGCGCTGCGCGATCCGCGCGGTCGCGTGACCTGGCTCGGCCTGCGCTACGCGGCGAAGGCGCGGCGCTTCCAGTTCGAACCGGTCGGCGTCAATCTCTACGACGGCCGCTGCGGCATCGCGCTGTTCCTCGCCGCGCTCGCCCACGCGCGCGGCGACGGCGGCGATCCGCACGCCGCGCTGCTCGCCGATACGCTCGCGCCGGTGCGCCGCCTGTTCAACGACGCCGCGCCGGCCCACGGCCGCGCGCTCGCGCGTCGGCTCGGCCTCGGCGGCGCGAGCGGGCTCGGCTCGATCGTCTACGCGCTGACCCGGATCGCGCGCTGGCGCGACGACGCCGCGCTGCTCGACAGCGCCCGCGCGGCCGCGCGCGGCATCGACGCGAGCCTGATCGCCGCCGACGACCGGCTCGACGTGATCGACGGCGCGGCCGGCGCGCTGCTCGGCCTGCTCGCGCTGCACGAGGCGACCGGCGACGCCGCCGTGCTGCGCGCCGCGATCGCCTGCGGCGACCATCTGCTCGCGCGCCGCCACGCGCGCCCCGGCTTCCCGCCCGCGTGGCGCACGCTCGGCCCGATCCCGCTGACCGGCTTCTCGCACGGCGCGGCCGGCATCGCCTACGCGCTGCAGCGGCTGCACGCGGCGACCGCGCGGCCCGACTACCGCGCGGCGGCGCGCGACGGCATCGCCTACGAGCGCGCGTGCTATGACGTGCGCGCGCGCAACTGGCCCGACTACCGCATGCCCGACGATCCGCCCGGCTTCGCGCTCAGCTGGTGCCACGGCGCGCCCGGAATCGGGCTCGCGCGCGCCGCCGGCCTCGCGCTCGACGCGGGGGCCGACGCCGCCGGCGGCGAGGCCCGCGCCGAACTCGACGCCGCGCTCGCCACCACGCGCGCGGCCGGCCTGCCCGCGCTCGACCATCTGTGCTGCGGCGGCTTCGGCCTCGTCGACACGCTGCTGTCGGCCGGCCTGCATCCCGGGCGCGACGCCGCGCGCGACGAGGCCGGCCGCCTCGCCGCGCAGATCCTCGCGCGCGCCGACACGGCCGGCGGCTTCCGGCTGTTCGGCAACCTGCCCGCGAGCGCGCGCAACCCGGGCCTGTTCCAGGGCACGGCCGGGATCGGCTACCAGATGCTGCGGCTCGCCGCGCCCACGCGCGTGCCGAGCGTGCTGCTGTTCGAATGACGCGAGGACCCGCATGAAGCGCCTTCCCACCCCTCTTCCGGAGATCGACACGATGCCCCTGACACTCGACGAATTCGCTCTGCTGCCCCGCCTGACCGGTGTCTGGCACGGCGATTTCCAGTGCCTCGACACGGAAGGCCGTGAAATCAAGCGCTATGCCTGCGTCGTCACGCAACGGATCGAGGCGGGACGCTGGGTGCAGTCCAACGAGAACACCTACGAAGACGGCCGCGCCGACCTCTGGCGCTTCCTCGGCCATGCGTTCGCGCCCGGCGTGATGCGGCTGACGAGCCCCGATGCGCCCTACGACACGTTCCGCATGACCGCGACGGAAGCCGCGCCGCACGTGCTGCTGCTCGACGTGCGGCTCGCGCGGACGGGCGCGGTGCTCGCCACCGAGACCTTCACGCTGATCGATCCGGCGCGGCGCGTGCGCACGATCCAGCAGTTCGACGCCGAGACCGGCAACCTGCGCGGCTACATGCTGGTGCGCGAGCGGCGCGTCGCGGCGTGAGCCGGCCCGACGCCGCCCGGCCCGGCGGCGTCAGGAGAAGAAAGTGTCCAGCAGCACGTTGAACGACAGCACGACGAGCAGCATGTCGTCGTCATGGCGCGGGTCGAGCGTGGTGTCGCGCGCGCGGCAGCGCGCCTTCAGCGCCTCGACCGTGTCGACGCGGAAATAGCCGTCGCGCCGGATCCGCTCGGGCGACAGCAGCGCGTCGACCCAGGCCGCGCCCGAGCGCAGCAGCGCCGGGCTCGCGGCCGCGTGGAAGCCGAACTTCTCGCGCCGCGCGATCGCGTCGGGCACCCAGCGCGCGGCCATCCGCTTCAGCACGTACTTCTCCTCGAAGTCGCGCAGCTTGAGGTCGGCCGGCATGCGGCGCGCGCACTCGATCAGCTCGCGATCGAGGAACGGATAGCGGCCCTCGACGGAATGCGCCATCAGCATGTGGTCGCCGTGATCGCCGAGCAGGTGATCCGCGAGGCGCAGCTTCATGTCGAGATACGAGCGCTGGTGCACGGGATGCCGTCCGCGCAGCCGCGCGGGGTCGACCAGCTGCGTCGACAACGCATCGCCGTCGGTCTCGAAGCGATCGAGCAGCGCGTCGGAGTACAGCGCGGCGCGGCGCGCGGCGAATTCCGCATAGCGCCGCTCGTAGCCGACCGTCGCGTCGCCCCACAGCCGCTCGCGGCAGCGCAGCTCCGCGTCGGGCACGCGCGCGCCGCCCTCGGACAGCGCGGCGAACGCATCGAACCGGTAGCCCGGATAGCCCGCGAACAACTCGTCCGCGCCCTCGCCGCCGAGCACCACCTTGATCCCGGCCGCGCGCGTCGTCTCCGCGAGCGCGAGCACGCAGGTGTTGTAGGTCTCCTTCACCGGGCATTCGGCGTGATAGATCATCTGCGTGAAGCGGCGCTGGATCTCGTCGTCGTCGAAGCGGATCTCGTGATGCTCGGTGCGCAGCGTGTCGGCCATCAGGCGCTGGTAGCGCTGCTCGCTGACCGCCGGATCGTCGAACGCCACCGCGAACGAACTCAGTGGGGCGTCCGGTTGCAGGCGTCGCATCATCGCCGCGACCAGCGAGGAATCGAGCCCGCCGCTCAGGTACACGCCGACCGGCACGTCGGCGCGCAGCCGGCGGCGCACCGCGCCCTCGAAGCACGCGGCCAGCTCGTCGACGTAGGCGTCGACATCGCGCGCCGGCTCGACCGCGCCGTCCGGATAGTCGAGATCCCAGTAGCGCTTGAGGACGGGCGCGCCCGCCGCGCACACGAGCGCGCAGCCGGGCGGCAGCGCGTGAATGCCGGAGAACATCGTGCGCGGGCTCACCAGCCCCGGAAAGCACAGCACCTGGTCGAGGCCGACCGGATCGAGTTCGGCGCGCACCTTCGGATGCCTGAGGATCGCCTTGATCTCCGACCCGAAGATCAGGTAGCCGTCGACCACCGTGTAGAACAGCGGCGCGATCCCCACCGGATCGCGCGCGAGCAGCAGGCGGCGCGCCTCGCGGTCGTACAGCGCGAACGCGAACTGGCCGTTCAGGTGATCGAGCAGCCGGTCGCCCAGCTCCTCGTACAGATGCAGGATCACCTCGCAATCGCTGCGGGTCCTGAGCCGATGGCGGCCGCCGAGCCACCGCTCCGCCAGCTCGCGATCGTTGAAGATCTCGCCGTTGCAGACCAGCACGAGCGAACCGTCCTCGTTCAGGAGCGGCTGGTCGCCGCCCGCGATGTCGACGATCGCGAGGCGACGGAAGCCGACGCCGAACCCCGCGTCGATCAGCACGCCCTCCGCATCCGGGCCGCGATGCGTGAGCGCGGCCGTCATCGAGCGGATCGCCGGTTCGTCGACCGGTCGCCGCTGGTACAGATCCAGGCAGCCCACGAAGCCGCACATCGTCAGGCCCCCCGCGCTTGCGCGCCGCGCGCCGTCATGGGCGCGGGTCCGCCATCGCGACCACCACCTCGCGCGGCCCCTCGAACGGCTGCCGCCCATGCGCGGCGAGCACGTTGTCCAGCAGCAGCACGTCGCCGCGCCGCCACGCGAACATCGCCCGCTCGCGCGCATAGGCCGCGCGGATCGCCGCGAGATCGTCCGCCGTCAGCGGCGCGCCGTCGCCGTAGCACGCGTTGCGCGGCAGGCCCTGCTCGCCGTAGCGGGCCAGCAGCGCGTCGCGCACGGGGGGCGCGAGCGCCGACACATGGAACAGGTGCGCCTGGTTGAACCATACCGGCGCGCCCGTGCGCGGATGGGCGAGCGTCGCCTGGCACACCTGCCAGGTCGCCAGCGTCCCGTCGTCGCGCCACGCGTGCTCGATGCCCTGCGCGTAGCAGTAGGCGGCCAGCTCGTCGCGGCGCTCGGTGCCGAACACCTGCTGCCACGGCAGGTCGACGCCGGGCCGGTAGTGCCGCACGTACATCACGCCGTGCGCCTCGAAACGCGCGCGCGTCGCGGCGGGAATCGCGGCGAGCACCGCACGGCTGTCGCAGATCGGCGTCTCGCCGCCGCGCGCGGCCGGCACCCGGCAGCAGAACGCGATGCGCGCCGGCCACTCGCGCGCGTAGGCCATCTCGTTGTGCAGCGGGATCGTCTCGGCGGCCGGATACTCGGTCGACGTGTAGATGCCCGGCTCCACCTCGCGACGCGGCGTCGAGCCGTAGCGATACGCCATCGGCGCGCTCGACACGGCCGCCATGAACGCGCGGAACGCCTCGGCCGACGGCGCGACGAAGCCGCGGAACAGGATCGCGCCGGTTTCGTCGAGCGCGCGCTCGATCAGGTCGCGATGATCGGCCGCCCACGCGGGCAGGCTCAGGTCGGCCAGCTGCGCCTCGACCACGAGCGGCAGGCGCGCGGGCGCGACCGGGCGCGTGATCGCCACGAAGCGGTTCGCCGCGAGCGACGTCGCCTGGCGGCGCGCGAGCCCCGGGCCGCCCATCGGCCCCGTCGGCAGCGCCCCGCTCATGCCGGCCCCCCGGCGCGCCGCCGCGCCGTGCGCAGGCGCGCGCCGTCGCGTTGCGCGAGCGCTTGCGCGCGCCGCGCCGCGCGCTCGGACGCCAGCGCCGCGATGCTCAAGTCCGGCTGCGCCGCCATCCGCGCAAGCAGCCATGCATAGTCGTCCATCCACCCCTCCACCGTCGCTGCGTCGAACAGGTCCGCGTCGTAGTCGACGATCAGCGCGAGCTGCCCGTCGACCTCGACCGGATTCCAGGTCAGGTCGCGACGCGCGGCGCCCGCGTGATTCGTCTCGAACGCCACCGCGAGCGGCCCGTAGCCGACGCCCCCCTCGACCTTGTCATAGTTGAAATGCACGTCGATCAACGGACGTCCCGCGTCGCGCGGCAGGTCCAGGTCCGCCGCGATCTCCGCGAGCGACACCCATTGATGATCGCAGGCGTCCAGCACCTCGCCGCGCACCGCCGCGAGCAGGGCGTCGACGCGCTGTTCCGGCGCATCGGCGAGCCGCAGCGGCAGCACGTTGACGCAGCAGCCGACCAGCGCCGCCTCGCCGTCCGCGCTCTGGCCCGCCGCCGAGATGCCGACGAGCGCCTCGCCGGGACCGGCGAGGCCGTGCAGCAGCACGCGAAAGCCCGCGAGCAGCACCATGAACAGCGTGCAGCCGTGCGCCGTCGCGAGCGCCGTGAGCGTATCGCCGAGCCCCGCCGGCATCGCGCCGCGCAGCCGCGCGCCGAGGTGCGGGCGGCGCGCCGAGCGCGGCCGGTCGAGCGGCAGCGCGATGCGCGGCAGCGGCGGCGCGAGCCGCGCGCGCCAGTAGTCGCGGCTCGCCGCCCAGCGCGCGGGCTGCGCGGCCGGGCCGGTGCGTTCGAGATGCGCGGCGAACGACGGCGCGGCGGACCACGCGGGCGCGCCGCCCGTCGCGAGCGCCGCATAGGCCTGCCCCAGTTCGCGCGCGAGCGTCACGAGCGACAGGCCGTCGAGCAGCACGTGATGCGCGCTCACCACGAGGTCGTGCGCGTCGTCGCCGAGATCGAGCAGGTGAAACCGCACCGGCGGCTCGGTCGTCAGGTCGAACGGCCGCGCCAGCTCCGCGTCGAGCCACGCGCGCGCCTGCGCATGCGGCTCGCCCGCCGGCAACGCGACCGGCACCAGCCCGTCGCCGGGCGGCCCGATGCGCTGGTGCGCGCCGTCGGCGTCGACGCGCATGCGCAGCGCGTCATGCCGGCGCAGCAGCAGGCGCACCGCCTGAGCCAGCGCCTCGCGATCGGGCGCGCCGCCCAGCCTCACCGTCAGCGATTCGTGGTACGCGCCCGGCGGGCCGACCCGCGACGCCACCCAGATCGCGTGCTGGATCGGGCTCAACGCGAAACGACGCGCCGCGCCCGCGATCAGCAGGGTCTGCGCGCCCGGGCCGTCGCGCTCGCCGGAGCGCAGCGCGACCGCGTCCGCGAAACCATGCGCGGCCAGCTGGTCGAGCCACGCATCGGCGTCGAGCAGCGGATAGTCGGGGCGCACCGCGTGATCGGCGAACAGCCACCAGCCGTCGGTGAGGCCGAACACGAGATCGAGCCAGCGCGCCCGCCCGCTGCCTTCCAGCACGAACAGCAGCCCGCCCGGACGCAGCCGCGCGCGCAGCTGGTCGAGCGTGCGGCCCAGGTCGGCGGTCGCATGCAGCACGTTGGCCGCGATCACGATGTCGGCCTGTTCGTCGGGCCGCGGCGGCTGTTCGATGTCGAGCAGCCGGTAGGCCATGAACGGATACTCGGCGAACTGCCGGCGCGCGTCGTCGAGGAAACGCGGCGACAGATCGCTGAACACGTATTCCACGCGCCCGGCCGGCAGCGCCGGCACGACGTAGGCGGTGGTGCCGCCCGTGCCCGCGCCGACTTCGAGGAGACGCACCGTCGCGTCCGCCGGCGCGGCGCGCACCGCCGCCGCCACCGCGTCGCGCGCGAGCGTGTTCATCGCGCGCGCCATCGGCGACGCGGTGTACAGCGTGCGCAGCGGCGCGAGATCGCCGCCGGGCGCGAGCACTTCGAGCGGATGGCGCGCGCCGCGCAGCACGTCGGCCAGCGCCGCGCCGCAGCGTTCGAGCAGGCCGCGCTCGTGGGCCACCGCCGCGCCTTCGGCGCTCGCCGGCTCGCCGGCCGCGATCGGCGCAGAGGCGGCGCGCGCGCGCCAGCGGCCGGGGCCGTCCGCTTCGAGGCGCCCTTCTTCGGCGAGGATCTGCAACAGCCGGCCGAACAAGCGGCGCTGCGCGGACACGACGCCCAACTCGGCCGCCAGCCCCTCGTCCGTCACCACCGCGCCCGGCTGCGCGCGATGGCCGAGCGCGACGAACGCCGCGTCGATATGCTCCACCGCGCGTCGTTCGAGCCACGCCATGCCGCGCGCGTAGGTGCCGAGATCGTGGCGCGCGCGCAGCAGCGCGAGCGTGCCCGCGAGATCCTGGCCCAGCGCCGCCGACGACGGCAGCGCGACGGCCGCCGCAGCATCGGCTGCCGCAGCGGCATCGTCCGCGGCGACCGCCGGCGCGCCGAACCAGCCGGCCTGCGCCAGCTCGTCGACGACCGCCGTGACCCGCTCGACGATCGTCGCGAGATCGGCCTCGGTATGCGCGGTGGACAGGAAGCAGGTGCGCCCCTCCCACACGTACAGCCCCTTGTCGACGAGGCCGTAGAAGAACGGATCGAGATTGCCGCTCACCTGGAACCGGAACAGCGAGCCGAAATGGGCGACCCGCACCGGCGCGCCGCGGCTCGCGAGCATCGTGTTGAGCGTGTCCGCGAGCCGCGCCGTGCGCGCATTGAGCGTCTCCTGCAACGCCGGGCCGGCCGCCTTGAGGTGCGTCAGCACCGCGCGCGCGGTCGCCATCGTCAGATGGTTCTTGTTGAAGGTGCCCGCGAAGAACACCGTCTCGGCATGCGGGCCGCTCGCGTCGCCGTAGTCCCATGCGCCGCCGTCGATGCCGTCGAGGAAGCGCGCGCGACCGCCGACCACGCCGATCGGCAGGCCGCCGCCTACGATCTTGCCGTACGCGACCAGATCCGCGCGCACGTCGAACCAGGCCTGCGCGCCGCCCGGATGAATCCGGAAGCCGGTCAGCACCTCGTCGAACACGAGCGCCGCGCCGTGCGCGTTCGCGATCTCGCGCAGCCGCCGCAGGAACGCGCGCGGTTGCAGCTCGGGCCGCCGGCTCTGCACCGGCTCGACGAGGATCGCCGCGAGTTCGCCGGCGCAGGCCTCGATCTGCTCCAGCGCGTGCGGCTCGCCGTAGTCGAACATCAGCACGTCGGCGACCGCGCCGGGCGTGACGCCCGCGCTGCCGGGCCGCCCCGGCGCGGCGACCAGCAGCCCGTCCGCGTGGCCGTGGTACGCACCCGAGAACAGCGCGACCTTGGTGCGGCCGGTGGCCGCGCGCGCGAGACGCACGGCCGTCATCACCGCCTCGGTGCCGGTGTTGCAGAACGCGACCCGCTCGACGCCCGTCAGGTCGCGGATCAGTTCGGCCACCTCGCCCGCGAGCGGCGACTGCGGACCGACCTGCAAGCCCCGCTGCCATTGCCCGGTCAGCGCCGCGCCGACGAAGTCGGGCTGATGGCCGAACAACGACACGCCGAAGCCCATCGTGAGATCCAGGTACGCGTTGCCGTCCACGTCGTGAAAACAGGCGCCCGCGCCGTGACTGCCGACGATCGGGTACAGCATCTCCTTGATCGAGGGCCGGAAACCGGCGCTCGCGCGGCTGTCGGCGAGCGCCGCCCGGCTTGCCGCGGCGCGCGCGCGCGAGCCGCCCGTGCGCGCCACGTAGCGCGCCGTCAGCTGGTCGAGGTAGCGCCGCTGCGTGGGGCTCAGCGCCGCCGGCACAGCCGCGGCCGACGGCGCGATCGCTGCGGCGGCGGCAAGCGCGAACGGCGTCGCCTGCCGCGCGGCGGGAACGGGCGTCACCTCCGCGCTCGCCTGCAGCAGCGCAAGCTGTTGCGCGAGCAAGCGTTGCTGCTGCCGGATCAGATCGATGAGCGCGGCCCGATCCGCGGTCGTCGCGGTCGTCTCGGGCGTGCCGGACGCCGGCCGCTCCCTCGCGTCGGCCTCGTCGGCCTCGTCACCGGCCGGCGCGAGCGCGGCCAGATGCGCGGCCAGCGCGCGCGGCGTCGGGATGTCGGAAAACAGCTGTCGCGCGCTGATCTGGATGCCGAAGCGTTGTTCGATCCGATGCACGGCATCGACCAGCACCAGCGAATCCGCGCCCAGTTCGAGAAACGAGGCGTCCGGATCGAGCGCATCGGGGTCGCCGTGCAAAAGCCGGCCGAATTCCGCGATCAGGATCGCGAGAATCCGCGCGTCGCGCGAGGCGGCCGGCGGCGCGTGACGCACCGGCGCATCGGCGCGCAAGGCGGGAGACGCGATCGCCACGGCACTGGCCGCGCGCGCGCCGACCCCGGGCGCGCGATGGTCGTCGGCGTGGGCTGCCCGAGCCGGCGCGGCCGGTGCGCCGTCCACGTGCGGCGGACGTTCCGCGATGGCCGGCTCGTTCGCCGCGCCCATCGCCGACGCGCCGGCCGCCGCCGGCGTATCCGTGTACCAGTACCGCTGGCGCTGGAACGGGTAGCCCGGCAGCGGGACAGGACGCGCGTCCTCCCGGCCGTATACGCCGCGCCAGTCCACGTCCTTGCCGTGCGCGTACAGGACGCCGAGCGCATCGAGCAGCGCGCCGCTCTCGTCCCGGTCCGGCGGCAGCGACGCGATGAAGTGCGCCGCCTCCCCATACCCGCCGCGCGCGCCGAGGCGCGTCAGCGCCGCGCCCGCGCCCAGCTCCAGGAGCAGCTTCGCCCCGCCCGCCGTGACGCCGCGCAGGCTGTCGACGAAGCGCACCGGTTCGAGCAGGTGGCGGCACCAGTAGTCGGCATCGGGCGCGCTCCCCGCCGGCCAGACGGTTCCCGTCAGTCCCGCCACGAGCGGGATCGACGGCGGCCGCCAGTCGACGCGCGCCGCCTCCGCGCGAAACGCCTCGACCATCGGCTGCATCAGCGGCGAATGGAATGCATGGGTGGTGTCGAGCCGGCGACCCTCGATGCGTTGCGCCGCGCCCGCTTGCAGCAGCGCGTCGAGCGCCGCCGCGTCGCCGGAGACGACCGTCGCCTGCGGTCCGTTGAACGCGGCGAGCGCGAGGCGCCCCGGCTCGCGCGCCAGCAGGCCCGACACGGTCTCGGCCGAGGCGAACAGCACCGCCATGCCCCCCGGCTCGGCCAGCGCCGCCGTCAGCCGGCCGCGCGCCGCGACCAGCGCGAGCGCCGGCTCCAGGTCGACCGCGCCCGCCACGCAGGCCGCGACATATTCGCCGAGGCTGTGCCCCAGCACCGCGCGCGGGCGGATGCCCCACGCGCGCCACAATTCGGCCAGCGCGTAGCCGAGCACGAACACGGCGGGCTGCACCTGCTCGGGATCATCGGCGCGCGGCGGCGGCCCTTCGCCGCGCAGCAGCCGCCCGATCCCGCCCGGCGCGCCCAAGGCGCGCAGCACGTCATCGCAACGCTCGACCGCGCGCCGGAACGCCGGCTGCTCGCGATACAGCCCCTGGCCCGCGCCGACCTGCCCCGCGCCCTGCCCGGTCATCATGAATACAAGGTCCGGGCTCGCGTGGCGCGCGGCCGTGCGCTGCACGCCGCCCCAGTCCGCGCGGCCGTCGAGCCAGCCCGACAGGCGCGTCGCGAGTTGCGCGCGCGAGTTCGCCGTCACCGCGAGGCGGTGCGGAAAATGCGCGCGCCCGAGCGCGGCCGTGCGGCCCAGCGCGGCCAGCGCGGCCAGCGGCGACGGTTCGCACGCCGTACGATCCTCATTCAACCCGCGCGCAAAGGCATCGGCGAGCGCGCGCAGCGCGGGCAGGCTGCGCGCCGACAGCGGCAGCAGGCAGACGCGCGCCGCATCCGCCGGCTGCGCGCGCGGCGTCTCGACCGGCGCTTCCTCGACGATCAGATGGCAATTGGTGCCGCCGAAGCTGAAGCCGCTGAGCCCGGCCACGCGCGGCGCGTCGCCGTCCGGCCAGGACGTCAGCGTGCGCGGGATCTCGAACGGCGTGCCGTCGAGCGCGAGGTACGGATTGAGCGTGTGCAGATGCAGATGCGGCGGGATCTGCCGATGCCGCAGCACCAGCACGGTCTTGATCAGGCCCGCGATGCCGGCCGCCGCCTCCAGGTGCCCGATGTTGGTCTTCACCGAGCCGACCCGGCACCATGCATCCGGCGCGCGCCCTTCGCCGAGCACCGTCTGCAGCGCGCGCATCTCGATCGGATCGCCCACCTTCGTGCCGGTGCCGTGCGCCTCGACATAGCCGATGCGCGCGGGCGCGACGCCGGCGTCCGCGCACGCGCGGCGGATCACGGCCTGCTGCGCCTGGCCGTTCGGCGCGGTGATGCCGTTGCTGGTGCCGTCCTGGTTCACGGCGGAACCGCGGATCACCGCGAGGATCCGGTCGCCGGCCGCGAGCGCGTCGTCGAGCCGCTTCAGGATCACCACCCCGCAGCCCTCGCCGCGCACGTAACCGTCGGCGTCCGCGTCGAACGCGCGGCAGCGGCCCGTCGGCGACATCATGCGCGCCTGCGAGAACGCGACCGTCATGTCCGGCGACAGCACGAGGTTCACCCCGCCCGCGATCGCGAGCGAGGTCTCGCCCTCGCGCAGGCTGCGGCACGCGACATGCAGCGCGACCAGCGACGACGAACACGCGCTCTCCATGCCGAGGCTCGGCCCGTGCAGGTCGAGGAAATAGGACAGCCGGTTCGCGGCGAAGCTGGGCGTGCTGCCCGTGCCGTCGTAGCGATCGATGCGGTCCGGATCGCGGCACAGCATGCGCATGTAGTCGGTGTTGCCGATCCCGACGAACACGCCCGCGTCGCCGCCGCGCAAACTGTGCGGCGAGATGCCGGCATCCTCGAGCGCGGCCCACGCGGTCTCCATCACGAGCCGCTGCTGCGGGTCCATGCGCTCGGCTTCGCGCCGCGAAATGCCGAAGAACTCCGCGTCGAACTGGTCGACGTCGTCGACGAAGCCGCCCCAGCGCGTGACCATCTTGCCCGGGGCGTCCTCGCGCGGGTCGTAGAAGTCCGCGAGGTTCCAGCGCTCGGCCGGCACCTCGCGCACCGCGTCGACGCCGTCGCGCAACAGCGCCCAGAACGCCGCGACGTCGCGCGCGCCGGGAAACCGGCAACCCATCCCGACGATCGCGACCGGTACGCCGCCCGCGCGCGGCGCGGCGGCCCCCGACGGCGCCGCCGACGCCTGCACGCGCGTCATGCGGTCAGTTCCGGATGCGCCGCGGGCGCGAGATGCCCCGCGAGCGCGGCGACGGTCGGATAGTCGTAGCCGAGCGTGGGCGCGAGGTCGCGCGACAGCCAGTCGCTGAGGTCGCCCGTCATCCGCACGATCTCGACCGACGACAGCCCGTAATCGACGATCGGCACCTCGATGTCGATCTCCTCGGCCGGCCGGCCCAGCGCCTCGGCGAGGTAGGCGACGATCCAGGCCTGGATCGCCTCGCGATCGGCCGCGCGCGCCGCGCCGCGCACCTGCACGACGGGCGCCGTGCCGCCCGCGCCGCGCGTGGGCAGCTGCGAGGCCAGCGCATGGAAGCGACGCATCGCCGCGCCGCGCTCGGTGCCGCGCAGCTGCTGCCACGCCTGCCACTGCACGAAGCGGCGCGGATGCAGCACGGGGTTCGGCTGCGGCTCCGTGTTGTCGCCGTACAGGATCTGCTGCTCCAGCGCGCTCAGCTCCAGCCCGACCTCGTTTTCCGGCAGCGCGATGCGGCCGAGCCGGAATGCGTTGTACAGCGCGTGGAACGCCACTTCGTCGGCGTCGAGATCGTGGTTGTCGCGCACCACGTTGCGCTTGAAGCGATCCTCGCCCGACACGAGCACGTTGTAGTGGCGACGCACGTCGTGGCCGTTTTCATCGATCCATTCCTGCGTCTGCCGCCCCGGGTAGACCAGCACGTCCGGGCCGACGTAGCGGCCGATGATGCCGAGCCGGCGCCGCGTCGAATGATTCGGATACGAGCAGTGCATGGTGCGCTCGGTGAAGATGATCGCCTGGCCGGCGCGCACCGGCACGTCCTCGACTTCCCAGTCGTTCTCGTCGAACGCGTAGGCGAACGAATACTGCTGGTTGCGCTGCCAGATCGTCTTGTGCGCGCTGATGCCCGCGAAGATGCCGTCGGCCGCCGGCGCGGCGCTCGGGATGATCTCGAACGCGGTCGACTGCGAGCCGTTCGCGAAGCGCATGCAGCCGTTTTCCTTATCCACGTTGTCGATCGCGACCCACACGGTGAGGTTCACGTGACGTTCCTCGTCGTCCGGATAGACGAGGGTCTTCTTCGAGAAATCGATGTCGCTCGACGAGTAGTGCTCGATCGCCTGGTGCCACTTGATCACGCCCTGGCCCGGCATCTTGCAGAACACGTTGGTGTACCACAGCAGCAGGTCGGGACCGACCATCTGGTTCAGCTTCCCGATCAGCTCCGGCTTGCGGAACATCGCCTTCAGCGGCTCGTGATACAGGTGCAGGTCGCGCGGCGTTTCGAGTCCGAGCACGTTGTTGAAGAAGGTCATGACCTGCTGCCCGTCCGCCTCTTCGATCAGGCGGCCATTGGTTTCCAGGCAATCCTGGATGACGGCGACCTCGGCGGGCGAAAACAGATCGACCTTCACCCAACCCTTGGTGTTGAAGTGCTCAAGCTGCTCGGCTGACAACATGTGAAGTCTCCCCATCACTCGAGATGCGCCCCGTCGGCCGGGGCTTGGTAAGGACGGCCGCTCGCATGAACCTGCGCCAGCGTGCCGGCCAGATAGGCGGCGCGACAGGCCGCCCGCTGAATTTTTCCGCTCGTCGTCTTGGTGATCGTGCCCGGCGCGATCAGCACGATGCGCGCGTTGCCCACGTCGTGCAGCTCCGCGATCGCGCGGCGGATGCTGTCGGTCGCCTGCGCGGGGTCGAGGTCGCGCAGATGGCTGCGGCGCACCTCCTGGACGATCACGAGCTGCTCGCCGTCCGCCGCGTCGATCGAGAACGCCGCGCCGTGGTCGATCCGCAGCGCCGCGTGGCTCGCCTGCGCGGTGCGTTCGAGATCCTGCGGATAGTGGTTGCGGCCGTGGATGATGATCACGTCCTTGAGGCGGCCCGTGACGAACAGGTCGCCGTCCGCGACGAAGCCGAGATCGCCGGTGCGCAGGAACGGCCCGTCGCCGCTGTCGGCGAGCCGCGCGCCGAACGTCTCGGCGGTCTCCTGCGGCCGCTGCCAGTAGCCCTGCGCGACCGCCGCGCCGGCCACCCAGATCTCGCCCACCTGATCGGGCGCGCAGGGGCGCAGCGTGCGCGGGTCGACGATCTCGACGCGCGCGTCGATGCAGCTCGCGCCGTGTCCGAGCAGCACGCGTCCGCCGTCCGCCTCGGAGCGCGCCGCCACCCGGCCGCGCGCGAGCGCGGCGGGATCGATCGCGAAGCGGCGCAGCGGCGCGCCGCGCGGATGCGTGGCGACCTTCAGCGCCGTCTCCGCGAGCCCGTAGCCCGGGCACACCACGTCGGGACCGAGGCCGAACGGCGCGAACGTCTCGACGAAGCGGCGCACGACATCGTCGCGCACGGGCTCCGCGCCGTTGATCGCCACCTTCAGCGTATGCAGGTCGAGCCCCGCGGTCCGGCGCGGATCGGCGGTGTCGACGCACAGCTGGAACGCGAAGTTCGGCGCGGCCGTGTGCGTCGCGCCGAAGTGCGTGATCGCGCGCAGCCAGCGCATCGGCTGCTGCAGGAAGGTCATCGGCGCGAGCTGGTGACACGGAAAGCCGTTGTAGAGCGGCTGCAGCACGCCGTACAGCAGCCCCATGTCGTGGAACACCGGCAGCCAGCTGACCATGCAGCTGTCGGGGCCGTGCCGCGAGGCGCGGTCGATGTCGCACAGCGTCGCGAGCGCATTGCCGTGGCTGACCATCACGCCCTTCGGCTCGCTGACCGAACCCGAGGTGTATTGCAGCCACGCGAGCGCGTCCGGACCGGGCAGCGGCACGTCCGCCGCCGGCAGCGGCGCGTCGGCGCCGCCGCCCGCGAGCAGCGTGCAGCCCGCCTCGCGCAGCAGCGCGTCGAGATCCGGCCGGTCGGCCGCCAGGCTGTCCGGCCCGAGCGCGAGACGCGGCGCGGCTTCGCGCAGGATCGGCAGGAGCCGCGTCATCGGGCGGCCGGCGCGCGGCAGGTCGACGCATACCGCGATCATCCGTGCGTACAGGCAACCGAAGAACGCGACCAGGAACGCCGCGCCGCCCGGGAACAACAGCACCCGGTCGCCCGCGCGGCCGTGGCGCAGCAGGTGCGCCGCGCGGGCGCGCGCGCCGCGGTCGAGCATCGCGTAGGTCAGCGCGTCGCCGGGCTCGTCGCCGTTGCGCGGGAAGTGATAGGCAAGCTGCTCGGGCGTGCGTTCGGCGCGGCCGCGCAGCAGCTGGTTGAGATCGGAGCAAGGCAGGGAGAGCGCCGGGGCGAGGAGCGGTGGCGTGACGACGTCAGCTCCAGTAATAGACATCCTGCCTCCCTTTCGAAAACGCGATGAAGCCGCCGATCGTCACGCGCCGGCCGCCCTCCGCGACCGGCACGACCCGATGCAGGATGGTGCCGCCGTTGAACACGAGGAGCGACCCGGGCGGCGGCGTCACCGACATGCGCGGATAGTTCTCCATCACGTCGGTGATCGGCCGGCCGCGGATCGTGCCCGTGTGCGCGATGCCGCCGCGCTCCTTGTCGAGCCATTCGGTCTCTTCCCAGCGCATGCCGTACAGCATCAGCTCGCCGCCCGCGCGCGGCGCCTCGAGCACGATGAAGAAGCCGAGATGATCGGTATGGCTGACCAGCGTGGACAGGTGGCGATAGCCGCGCGTCGCGTGCAGGAACTGATTCTCGAAATGCCAGCCGATGCCCTGCCCGACTTCCAGCACGCGCACGGTCGCGTGGGTATACGGTTCGCCGTCGGGCGCATTGGGCACCCGCAGGCCGCGGCCGCCCGTCATCGCGCCCAGCAGCTCGGCGATGCGCGAGGAGAAATCGCGGCCGCCCTCGAACAACTGCGCGCAGAACACCCGGAACTCGGCCGCCTCGCGGCGGTAGCGCTCGAGATCCGATTCGGCGATATACAGCGCGGGGCCGTAGATCAGCACCTTGCCGAACGGCGAATCGGGCAGCGGCTCGCGCCGCGTCAGGCGGCTCGAGACGCGCTCGATCTCCTCGCGCGAAAAGGCGTTGTGGATGATCAGGCCGTCGACCCGGCCCTCGCTGATGTCGGCGAGACCGTTCGGCCGCGTCCCGGCCAGGTCGGCGGCGTCGAGTTCCTCGAAACGATAAGGCGGCTCGGCCTCGTCCGGCACGGAAATGACCGTGCGGGCGCCGGCGGATCGGGCCACTGACATACGTCATCCTCCTGGAAGCACATCCGGCCGAGATCGCGGCAAGCCCGCGCCGACCGGGTGGAAATCAAGCGAACCGGTACACACGCCGCACGCCAGGAGGCCGCCCGCGTCCTTTCGGAACGCAGCGGGCGGCCGCTTCCTAGCGCAACGCCGGGAAAATCACTGCCGCTGGATCTGGCTGCCGATGTGGCAGCTGGTCGAGCAGTAGGCGTCCATCAGGGTCCGGACGGTGGCGTTCGTGTAGTAGTCCGTCTTCACCGAGTGGATGTATTGCGTGACTTCCTGCTCGGAGAACGAGAAGCCCTTCTTCTTGCCCACTTCGGCGATCAAGTGCGCGGCCGACGCAACCTTGTCGCCGCCGTTCTTCGTCGCAACCTTGGCATCCTCGAACAACTTCTGGTCGGTCCGCTTGTCGCACTTCTTCAGGAAGTCCACCAGCTGGTCCATCGCCATAACACACCTCTCAGGAAATTATGTTGACATGATGAGCGTGACCGGAATCCCGCTACCTGCCCGCGAGCCGTCACGCCCACCTCAGTATGGAGACACACTATCCAATTTTTCAAGCTATTTTATGCAAGATTCGATCCTAATAGCATTTCATTTAATTTCATATACGAACAGCGAAAATTTTTGCCAGAAAGCGCTAAACCAATGATCCATGAACACAAGGAATTCGATTTTTTCATTCCTGCCACACGCGCAATGCAATCAAACTGGAAGCCAGCACTTAATTAAAGAATGACGGCTTCCGGAACGGCCATCACTTCTCGTTTACCCTTTTAAAATCACGCTTTTCGAGCAATCCGGCCGATTGACCATCGAAATGAAAACAAACTTTTCCTCTATTTTTCCAATATCCAACTATTACCGGACGATTGGCTTTCGATAAAATCAGACCGCAAGAAACCGTCCAAAGCGAGACAAATCCGACGGAACAAGCCAGAATTTCACCAGTGAATTCCCGGAAATTCAAAGCGGCGCATCTCATTCCACGACGCATTGCCTTTCATTATTTTTTCTTATTGAATGAAATGGAATCCGGACAGTCCGGATGCGTTTGTATATTTGAATTGCGCCGCGCCGCGCGCGAATGGTTTAATCCAGTCCGTCACGCCCGCCGGCAGGCGCGCGTGCTCTCCCGCCGCATACGACTCACGGCCGGCGGCCGCCGCGCGCAAGCCTGGAGACCATCGTGAAGCTCAGCGAGCTTGGCAGCATCTTTTTCCTGCAGCTGTTCGTCATCATCGCCGCATGCCGGGCCGTCGGCTGGCTGACGGAGCGCTGGCTGAAGCAGCCGCGCGTGGTCGGCGAAATGCTCGCGGGCGTCGTGCTGGGGCCGTCGCTGTTCGGGCTCGTCGCCCCCACCCTGCAGCAAGCCATCTTCCCACCGGAATCGAAGGGCGTGCTGTATGCCTGCGCGCAGCTCGGCATCGGCCTCTATATGTTCATCGTCGGGCTCGGCTTCCGGAGCGACCACTTCCGCGCCAACAGCAAGAGCGCGATCGCCGTGTCGGTGTTCGGGATGGCCGCGCCGTTCGCCGGCGCGATCCTGCTGGTGCCATGGCTGCTGAACACGCCGGGGTTGTTTCCCGGCCATCCGAGCCCGTTGCAGGCCACGCTGTTCATGGGGGCCGCCATCTCGATCACCGCGTTTCCGATGCTCGCGCGCATCATCCACGAGCGCGGCCTGAACGACACGCGGCTCGGCACGCTGGTGCTGTCCGCCGGCGCAGTCGACGACGCGGGCGCCTGGATCGTGCTCGCGATCGTGCTGGCGACCTTCAGCGGCGACGCCGCCGCCGCATGGCGCGCGGTGACCGGCTGCATCGGCTTCGCGGTCTGCATGATCGCGTTCGGGCCGCGCCTGCTCGCGCCGCTCGGCCAGTGGGCCGAGCGCGACCGCCAGGTCGGCCCGACCCTGCTGTCGGTCGTGCTGCTGCTGTTCATGCTCGCCGCGTACGCGATGGACCGGGTGGGCGTGCACGCGGTGTTCGGCGGCTTCATCCTCGGCGCGGCGATGCCGCGCGGGCGCCTCGCGAGCGAGCTGCGCCGGCAGCTGGAGCCGTTCACGCTCGCGTTGCTGCTGCCGATCTTCTTCGCCTATTCGGGATTGAACACGCGCCTCACGCTGCTCACCGAGCCGGCGCTCGCGCCGCTGACCGCGGCGATCCTCGTCGTCTCGGTCGCCGGCAAGGCCGGCGCATGCTGGCTCGCCGCGCGCATCACGGGCCAGGACAACCGCACGAGCCTCGGCATCGCGTCGCTGATGAACACGCGCGGGCTGATGGAGCTGATCATCCTGAATATCGGCATGCAGGAGCGCGTGATCAGCCCGGCGCTGTTTTCGATGATGGTGCTGATGACCGTGCTGACCACGCTGATGACCACCCCGCTGTTCGAGCTGGTGTACGGCCGCCGCGCGCGTGCGCTGGGCGAGCTGCCCACGCTCGCGGAGCCGGGCGGCGGCGCCGCGGCAGCGGGTGCGGCCGAGGCGGACGCCGCGCTGCGCGCGCGGATGCCGGACCGGCCCGCGTAACGGCAGCGGCATCGCCGCCGTCGAGCGGCGCGCTCACTGCGCGCCGCTCGCGATCAGCATCAGGTTGGTGCCGCAGATCAGCGCGAACAGCCCCCACGCGACCACGCGCGTGACGCCGCCGATCGCATGCTCGCCCATCCGCGCGCGATCGCTGACCGAGCGGATCAGCGGCCACATCGCGAACGGCAGTTGCAGGCTCAACAACACCTGGCTCCACACCAGCAGCTCGCCGACCGAGCCGTCGCCGAGCCACAGCACGCCGATCAGCGCGGGCACGAGCGCGAGCCCGCGCGTGATCAGGCGGCGCTGATAGCACGGGATCTTCACGTGCAGGAAGCCGTCCATGATCACCTGCCCGGCGATCGTGCCGGTCAGCGTCGAGCTTTGCCCGGACGCGAGCAGCGCGACGCCGAACAGCAGCGCGGCGGCGCTGCCCGCGATCGGCGTGATCAGGGTGTAGGCGTGTTCGATGTCGGCCACGTCGGTGCGTCCGGTCGCGTGGAACGCCGCGCCGGCCAGCACCAGGAGCGCCGCGTTGACGAGCATTGCGATCACGAGCGACACCCAGGTGTCGATGCGCACCATCGCGAGCGTGTCGCGCAGCGCGCCGCGCGGGCCGCCCTCGATGCGCCGCGTCTGCACGACCGACGAATGCAGGTACAGATTGTGCGGCATGATGGTCGCGCCGACGATGCCGAGCGCGAGCACGATCGCATCCTTGCGGTCGTGCCCGGGATCGCCCGGAATCAGGCCGCGCGCCACCGCGTGCCAGTCGGGCGGCACCATCGCGAGCTGCGCGATGAAGCAGGCCGCCATCGTGCCGATCAGCCCGAGCACGATCGCCTCGATCTGACGGAAGCCCTTGCCTTGCAGGCCGAGCACGATCACCGTATCGAGCGCGGTGAGCACGATGCCCCACGCGAGCGGCACGCCGAGCAGCAGCTTGAACGCGAGCGCGCAGCCGAGCACCTCGGCGATGTCGCAGGCGATGATCGACACCTCGGCGGTCAGCCATTGCACGACGCGCCCGACCCGCCCGTAGCGCGCATCGCTGGCCTGCGCGAGATCCATGCCCGTGACGAGCCCGAGCCGGGCCGCGAGCATCTGCAGGAAGATCGCGGCGAGGCTCGACAGCGCGACGACCCACAGCAGCGCGTAGCCGAACCGGGAGCCGGCCTGGAGATCGGTCGCCCAGTTGCCGGGGTCCATGTAGCCGATCGCCACCAGCAGGCCCGGGCCGGCGAAGCGGCGCAGTTTCGCGAAGCGCGACAGGCCGGCGTCGATGACGATGCTGCCCTTGACTTCGGCAGGGCAGAACGGCGCGGTGGGCAGGGTCGGCAGAGGCATTGGGGCGGCGGGGCGGGAGTCGGATAGCGGCATTTTACGCATGCCGCCGCGCGGCTCACGCGAGCCGCAGTTCGAGGATCTCGTCCCCCGCTGCGTCGAGCCGGCCGGTGGAAATCCAGCCGAGGCGGCGATGGAAGCCGTGCGAACGCGCGGCCGGATCGATCGTGCAGCCGAGGAACAGGCGCTGGAACCCGCGCGCCCGGAACGACTCGACCACCTGCGCGAGCAGCGCGCGGCCGATGCCGCGCCCCTCGTAGTCCGGCAGCAGCGCGAGCACGACGATCTCGCCGCTGTCGCGCTCGCCGAAACAGTAGCCGACCATCCGGCCGCCAACGCAGCACACCTGCCCCGGCAAGCTGCCGTCACGGATGCCCGCGGCCCAGCTGTCGATGGTGATGCCAAGCTCGCGCAGCCGGGCCTCGGTGAATGCGTTCTCGCGCGTGCGGCCGCGCAAGTCGATGCAGGCGCGGGCGTCGCCGGGCGTCGCGGCGCGGTATCGGGGGGGATCCATGTTCATGTTCCGTTGATGTTCGGCGCTGGCTTCGGGGCTTCGGGGGCTTCGGCGCAGTTTCGGCGCAGTTTCGGCGTGGCTTCGGCGTGGCTTCGGCGCGGTTTCGGCGCGGTTTCGGCGCGGTTTCGGCGCGGTTTCGGCGCGGTTTCGGCGCGGCTTCGGCGCGGCTTCGGCGCGGCTTCGGCGCGGCTTCGGCGCGGCTTCGGCGCGGCTTCGGCGCGGCTTCGGCGCGGCTTCGGCGCGGCTTCGGCGCGGCTTCGGCGCGGCTTCGGCGCGGCTTCGGCGCGGCTTCGGCGGCTCGCGGCCGGCGGACCGAAGGTCCGCTGCCTGCCGCCGCCGCGCGGCCGCTCAATCCGCGAACCCGCGTTCGCGCAGCCAGGTCGTCATGTCGGCGGCTACGCGCGCCATCTGGCTGACGCCGTCGGGCCCGCGCAGGCGATGATCCAGCCCGGGGTAGACCACCAGGCGGACGTTGTCGCGCCCCGCCCTCGCGAGCGCGACGGCAAGTCGCCGTGCGGCGGCCGTCGATGCCGCCTCGTCCTCCGCGCCCTGGATCAGCAGCACGGGCGTACGCACCTCGCGCAACACAGCCAGCTGATCGGTGCCGAACACGGTCCGCCACCATGCGACGCCGTGGCCGCTCATCGCGGGCACCGGCTCGCCATCCGCGATCGACCGGGCCAGCGCACGCATGCCGCCGACGGCCTGGGCGCGCTGCGCGGCAGGCAGATCGGAGACTGCGATGCTATGCAGCACGTCGTCGAGAAACCAGCGGCCGCCGCCTCCGAACGCGATCGTCGCGTCGACGAGCGTCGAGCGCGCCGTCAGCAGGTTCGCGACGACCCCGCCCTCGCTGCCGCCGATCGCCACGACCTTCGCGTATCCGTTCTCGGCCGCCAGCCGCGCAACGACCGCCGCCGCGTCGCGCGCGCGCCGCATGGGCGTGTCGTGCTCCACATGGGCGGCCGGGCAATCCGGCCGGTCCGGGTCCGCGCTGTAGGGCAACGCCGCCGTGATGCCGTACTTCTCGATCGTCAGCAGATCCGCGTCGGGCAGCACGCCGGCCAGATCGCGGCGGATCGCCTCGACTTGCCTGACGCTGTTGCAGTCCGAACCCTGCAGCACCACGAGCAAGGTGCCGCCGCGCGCGGACGGCGCGCGGCGTTCGAGGTAGTAATCGATACGGCTGTGGTCGTCCCGTTCGATCGGAAACGGCGACAACAGCGCCTCGGCCGACGCGGCGGGCGTCGCGGGTAGCGCAATCGCCGCGCCGAGCGCGCCGGCAAGCAGCCAGCAGGCCGCACGCCGACGCAGGCGCGCCGCGCCGCCGCCCACGCGCGGCGCGGCGTCGCCCTGTTGTCGTTGCCCCACGTCGCCCTTCATGCCACGCCTCCTGGTTCGATGTGCACGCCGGCCGTGCTATTTGTCCGGGGTGCAGACCCGCAGCCGGTGCCCGTCCGGATCGAGCGCGACGAACGTGCGCCCGAACACCGCCGCCATCGGCGCCTGCTCGATCGTCACGCCGAGCGCGCGCCATGCCGCGTGGAGCCGGTCCACCTCGGCCTCGGTGTCGGCCAGGAACGTCAGTTCCGAGCGATGCCCCGTGCCGCCCGATACGAAATTCTCCGCGCGCGTCGACCACAAACCGAGCTGCAAGCCGTTGTCGAAGGCAAAGGCCACGTAGGTCGGGAATACGGCCGCCGGCGCGCGGCCGGACAGTTTTTCATAAAATCCGGCGCTGCGCAGCGGATCGTCGACGTAAAGAATCACGAGATTGGGTGCGGTCATCGTTGTCCTCCTGACACGAAAATGACGACGCCGATCCTACGCGTCGTCACTGTCAGAATCTGTCAGCAGAGTGCGATGAGGTGAGGCGAACGGGAGATCGTCATCGAATCGCCTGTTGAGAACGGGCCTGTCCGTATCCAGCCCCATTCATTCCGTCCAGCGGACTAGGCGAGAACGGCATCCAGCCAACCGACCCAGGATCCCGCCAAGGACGGCCAGGAGAAACGTTGACGCACGGCTTCGATACGCGCCTGCCGTCGGATCTGACTCGCCTCCGGCTCCGCGAGATCCCTCTCGAGGCTGTCGATCACGAGCGCACTGTACAGAGGCGCCCATTCCCGATGATCCGAGGGCAGGTCCATGAACGCTCCGTACTCACCGAACAGGGATGGCAGCGCCCCCCAGTTGGTGGTCAGCAAACTTGCGCCACTGGCCAATGCCTCGGCCGCCGCGATGCAGAACGTTTCAGCGAAAACGGACGGATAAGCCAGAGCGGCGCATTGCGACAGTTCTTTTGCCAGCGCCGGCTGGCTGATCGCGCTGACATACGTGACGCCCTCCATTCGACGACAACGTTCATAAATGTCCTGGTACTCATCCTGCTCAGGAGCGACGTTGTAGACGGCCATACTGGAAAAGACCTTCAGACGAACATTCGGAACCGCATCGCGGATGGCCGGAAACGCGTCGAGGAGATGGGAAAGCCCCCTGAAGGGCGTGCTGGTGTACGCGAGTACGGGATCGCGTCGCCCGGCATACCAGGGCAAAGAGACGGCTTCGGAGGCGAACGCAGGGGCGATCCCGTTGTGAATGACCTTGCCCTTGTCGGGCGGGATCGAAAATGCCCTCTGATAGGCGGCGGCCTGCCACTGGCTGACAAATGCAAAGCCCCGCCAAGCCGCGCGCTCCTGACTCTGCCGCAGTTGCGCCACGGCTTGCTGGTCGGACGCATGGCCGGTCCACAAGACAAGGGGGACTTTGATTCCCAACGTGTCTCGCAACGTGTTGCCGACAGCCAGATTCAGCACAATGACCGCATCAAAGCCGTTCATCAGCGTCGTGTCCTGAAGCGCATGAAGATACGAGAGAATTCGTACGCCATTCGCATCTCGCCCCGGCTCGCTGGCGCCGTTGATAATCGAGACGTCTTGGCCCTGCCTGGCCAGCTCGGCCGCCAGATAGCACAAAGCCGATTGCGAGCCTCCGAGTGGACGGAGCAAGGGCGTCTCCGTGTCGTAGTCCCAAGACATCGGATCCAGAAAAGCCAGCTTCATTGAAAAACCCCCATGTGGCGCCGCCCACGCCCGATGTCGATATTCCAGATCCCTTCCACGCCAAATGATCAGGATAGCGACATAATCGACGGAAAATCCCCGATGAAATCGCATGTCCCCGTATGAACGACATTGGGCCACGCGCATCCATAGACCGTCCGGCCGTGCTCCCTCACGAGATTGCAGAAGTAGAAATCCTCGCCGACGAGCCGGTCGTCGATGACTTTCTGGCTGAAGAATTCATGGACGGGAAAGTCCGTCGCGCCGCCGGGTTTGGCGCTGGGAATATTCTGTTGCGCCAGATGCTCAAGACACGCACGCGCAATCAGCATGATGCCGGTGCCGGTTTCGCGCACCGGCATCGGCGCGTCGAGCGCGCCCGCCGGCGTATCGCCTTCCTGCAGGAACGTGTGCATGCCCCCGTACTGGCCGGCTATCTGCGGCAACAGCGCGGGGTCGATCTCCGGATGCGCCAGTACGGCCTCCTTGATCCGGGTCCAGTCGATCTCCTTGCGTGGATACATGGCGGCCACCACGTCGTATTGATGCCAGTCGAGCATGCGCATGATGTCGTCGACATTGAAGCCCATGTCGTCGTCGAGAAACAGCATGTGGCTGTAGTCGGTCTTGTAAAGAAAGAAGCTCGTAATGATGTTTCTCGCCCGGTCGACCAAGCTCTGATTGGTCAACGTCAGGAGTTCGACACGTATCCCGCGAGCGAGGCAGGCTTTCTGGAGCCCCCAGACGCTGCGGACATAGGACGTGGTGAAGAGCCCTCTATGCGAGGGCGTGGCGACGGCAAGCGAAAATGTGTCGGACATGAACGGTTCCTTGTTCTCCATGTGAGCGGGAGGCGCCGCCGTCGGCGCTGCGCGAACGGGCGCGCCGACGGATACCTCGTCCGCCGCGCGGCGGCGGATCGGGATCGCATGCTCCTGTGCCCGACAGCATACCGCTCATCGGAGCGATCGAGTTCGATGTGCTGACGATCCGCTTCTTTTCCTTACAATCGGAAAACCATGCCTGTCGGTACGCGCAGGCAAAGCGCGAAAACGCCGAAGCCGTCCGCGTCGCTTGGGTGGAAGCGCCACCGCGGGCTCCACCCGGACAGGGAGCCGCGCCGACCGCGGCGCGGGTTGCAGTCGCTCGCGCTCGCGTGTTGCTGGATCGGTTCTTCCGATTTCACCAGCCGGCCTGCGCCGCGCGTGACCGAAACCCGGTAGGTCCGCACTGCGCCGGCACCTCGGAGGCAGCACCGCTGCCGACAATCGAATGGGCGCGCGGATACGCGGCGACGGCTCAAAGCGGATTCGCGTTGCCTCTCCCGCTCCCGCCCGACGGCCGGCCACCGCCACCCGCGTCGCCCACGCTCCGCGCCGCCTCAGCGCGCCCCGCGATTGGTCAGCGCGCTCCGCGATTGGCCAGCGCGACCCCGGCGATGACGAGCGCCCCGCCCGCGAGCATCGACAGGCTCAGCGTCTCGCCGAGCAGCCCGACCGCGAGCAGCACGCCGAACACCGGCACGAGATTGGTGAAGACCGCCGCGCGCGCCGGCCCGAGCGCGCGAATGCCCTGGTAATACCAGACGAACCCGACCACCGTGCCGATCGCGCCGAGGTACAGGATCGCGACCGCCGCCTGCCAGCCGATGCCCGCGCCCTCGCCCGTCGCGGGCGTCAGCAGATGCGCGCCAACCAGCAGCGCGAGCCCCCACAGCGTGGCGTAGGTCGTCGCGGCCAGCGGCGAAAGCCCCTTGAGCGCGTGGCGGCCGATGATCGTATACGCGCTCCAGCTCGCGACCGCGCCGAGCATGTAGCACTCGCCCGCGCCGAAGGTGCCGCGCAAGTCGCTGAACAGCGCGAGCAGGTGCCCGCGACCGATCACGAGCAGCGCGCCCGACAACGCGATCCCGATGCCGATCCAGCGCGTCGCCGACATCCGCTCGCGCAGCAGGCCCGCCAACAGCAGCGCGGTGACGATCGGCGTCAGCGCGACGAACAGCGCGGTGCGGCCGGCCGGCATGCGGGCCAGCGCGGCGAAAAAGCACAGGTTGTAGGCGAAGATGCCGGTCAGCCCGAGCGCGAAGGTCGTCGCGACCTGGCGCGCATCGAGTCGCGGCAGCCCGCCCTCGTACCGCCACGCCAGCAACACCAGCAGCACGGCGGCGACGCCGAAGCGGCCCATCGCCGCCTGCGACGGCGACATCGCGCCGGCCAGCAGGCGGCCGGCGACGAAGGTCCCGCCCCAGAACAACGCGACCAGCGTCAGCTTCGCATAGATGGCGGCGCGCGCGGGCGCATCGGGTGCCGATGACGATGCCATCGCTTGATCGAGGGGAGACGGGGCGGTTCGGGTATGCATGAGATCGAGTCGAGAGGAACAATCAGCGCCAGCCCGGCCACGCGTCGAGCGCGCCGACGACGAGCGGCACGGCCGCCATCGCGGCGAGCGTCTGGAGCGCGGTGATGCCGGCCATCAGCGGCGCGTCGCCGCCGAGCTGGCGCGCCATCAGGTAGGACGCGGAGGACGTCGGCAGCGCCTGGAACAGCAGCGCGACCGTCAGCGCCGCGCCGCCCAGGCCGAGCGCATGCCCGACCAGCCATGCGGCAGCGGGCAGCGCGACGAACTTGCACGCCGAGGCGACCGCGACCGGCCCCGCCCAGGCGCGCAGCGCGCCGAAGCGCAGCGCGGCGCCGACGCACATCAGGCCCAGTGGCATCGACGCCGCGCCGAGCGCGCGCACGACCGGCGCGATCACGGGCGGAAAGCCGACGCCGGCCGTCTGCAGCGCGATGCCGAGCAGGCAGCCGAGCACGAGCGGATTCGCGAGCACATGACGCGCGAGCGCGCGGGCGTCGGGACGCAACGCGCCGTGGCAGGCGAACACCGCGACGCAGATCAGGTTCACGAGCGGCACGATGATCGCCACGCACACGGCGGCGAGCGCCCCGCCCTGCGCGCCGAACAGCGCGACCGCGACCGCCGCGCCGACGTAGTTGTTGAAGCGGATCGCCCCCTGGAACACCGACGTGAACGCGGCTCCGTCGACGCGGACGAGCGGACGCGCCAGCGCGAGCCCGCCCGCGACCAGCGCGGTGGAGCCGACCAGCGTGAGCGCGAGCGGCGCGACCGGCAGCGACGACAGACGCACGCTCGCGAGATGATCGGCGAACAGCGCGGGCAGCAGGAGGTAATAACAGAGCCGCTCGGCCTGCGACCAGAACGCGGCGGTGACGACACCGCCGCGCGCGAGCGCATGGCCCAGCGCGACCAGCAGCGCGACCGGCGCGAGCGCCAGCACGATGGCGGCGCTCATCGTCGCGCCCCGCTGCCGTGCGGCTCACGATGTGCCGCGATGGAAACCCGCCCTCGGTACGACATGGTGACGCTCGTTGAATGGACGACGTCGCCAAGTTAGCACGTTGAACCCACGGAAATAATGGTGAATTCTCGGGCGATCAATAAGAAATTCTCATGCCAGATTCGGCGACCTGGGCGGCGAAGGCCTGCGCGAAGCGCTGCGCGGGGCGCGACTGGTGTTCGAGCAGCACGACCGGGCGGCCCATCTGCGGCTGCCCGAACGGCAGCCGCGCGACGGGCGGCAGGCGCGCGAGCGTTGCGTCGGGCAGCGCGACGATCGCCGCGCCGAGGCCGTTCGCGACCATCCGGACGATCGTCTCCGCGCTGTCGAGCACCATCTCCTCGCGCACCCGCACGCCGAGCCGACGCAGTTCGGCGGCGATCATCCGGCCCGCCCATGCCTGCGCGTCGAAGCGGATGAACGGCAGCGCCTCGAGCAAGGCGCGCGCATCGCGCGTCGCGTATTGCAGCGGCGCGAGCAGCCAGAAGCGATCTTCGTACAGCGTCGTCCACGCGAGCCCGGCCGGATACGGCCGGACCGGCTGGGTCGTGACGGCCGCGTCGAGTTCGCCCGCCGCGACCCGATGCGCAAGCTCGATCGACATGCCCGCCGACACGTGGATGCGCAAGGACGGATGCGCGCGCCGGATCGCCAGCAGCGCGTCCGGCAGCGGGCCGGACAGCGCCGTCTGGATCGCGCCGACGCGCAGCCGCCCGACCAGCCGCTGTTCGTCGCTGAGCGCATCGGGAATCCGGTCGTACAGCGCGAGCACCTGCTCCGCCTGCGCGAGCAGGATGCGGCCGGCCTCGGTCAGCATCGGCTGCCGCCGCGTGCGGTCGAACAGCTGCACGTTGAATTCGCTTTCGAGGGTCTTGATCTGCAGGCTCACCGCCGACTGCGTGAGGCCGATCGCCTCGCCGGCGCGCGCGAAGGTCTGATGACGGGCGACGGCGACCAGGGTTCTCAGGGCGCGGAGTGACATGGCGGGATGAGGAAGATGCCCCGTGTCCGCCTGCTGGCGGCGCGGGGCCGGAAGAAGGAGCGCGGGCGGCGCGCGGCGGACCGGCCGGCGCCGCGGGCAGGTCAGCCGACCCGGACCGAGGCCTCGCCCGTCAGCATCAGGAACGTGAAGGTTTCGCGCAAGTAGAGCTTCACGAGCTTGTCCGTGTGGCTTTGATATCCGATCGACAGATCCTGGCCGAGATGCAGCTCGAAATCGCCGCCCCGGGTCGACAACACGCTGCCGCCCGTGAGCGCGGGCGCCCACACGATCTCGCCGTTGACGATGCGCTTGATGTGCTCGACGACCGGATAGCCCTGGTCGCTGGCCTCGTTGAGCGCGGTGTACGCATCGGCGCCGAGCAGCACCGAATACGGACCGTCGACGCCCGCGAGCTTCAGCGCTTCGAGCGCGCCGCTGATCGCGGCCGGGTAGTCGGCGACGCTCTTCGGCAGCGCGACCTTCGGATTCGACGCGCCCTCGCGCACGCCGACGATCCCGGCCGCCTTGTAGCCGTCGAAGATCGCCCGGTCTTCCGCGAACGCCAGCGCCTTGGCCGCGTCCTTCGCGGGCTGCCAGTCGGAATCGTTGGAGCCGCGCTCGACATCGTCGATCGCCTCGCGCTGCAGCTCGAACGGCACCGTCAGCTCGACCACCCCGCGATAGTCGCGCAGCCGCGCGCCCACGCCTTGCTGGGGCGCCGTGATCGCACGCTGGTGACCGGTGCCGACGCCCGCGAACGCCGCGCCGTTCGGCCCCTTGACGTCGACCACGCGGCGGCCCGCGACGGAACGCCTGAAGGTGCGCGCGACCTCCTCCTCGATCTGCGACCAGGCGGCGGCCGAAATGGGCGCGAGTTCACGATGCAGGTTATTCATGGTGCGTTCCTTTGAGTGAGCCGATGTTCAGGGAGCCGTCGCCGACCTCGGCAACGGGCGCGTCGGAAGCGGGCGCGGCCGCGTCGGGCACGCGCTCGGCAAGCGTTTCCAGCAGCGTCGCGGACGGCACGAAGAACAGCCCGCCCGTCACCGCGCGGCTGTAGTCGAGCAGACGATCGTAATTGCCGGGCGGCACGCCGACGAACATGTTCTCGAGCATCTGTTCGATCGGCGCGGGGGTGCGCGCGTAGCCGATGAAGTACGTGCCGAACTCGTTCGCGCCGGGACGGCCGAACGGCATGTTGTCGCGCAGGATCTTGACCTCCTCGCCGTCCTCGACGATCGACGTCAGCGCGTTGTGCGCCCAGCTCGGCTTGGCCGTGTCGTCGAGTTCGATGTTGTCGTGCTTGGTGCGGCCGATGATGCGTTCCTGCATGTCGACGGGCAGCGCGTTCCAGGCGGCCATGTCGTGCAGGTACTTCTGCACGATCACGTAGCTGCCGGCCGCGAACCCGGGATCGTCGGCGCCGATCTCGGTGAAATGCGCGGCCTCGCGGCCGACCGGATTCTCCGTGCCGTCGACGAAGCCGACCATGCTGCGCTGATCGAAATAGCGGAAGCCATGCACCTCGTCGACCACCGTGACGGCGTCGCCAAGACGCGCGAGCAGTTGCGTCGCGAGTTCGAAGCACAGGTCGGCCGCGTCCGCGCGGATATGCAGCAGCAGATCGCCGGGCGTCGCCGCCGCGACGCGCCCGCCCGCGCCGAACTCGCGGAACGGATGCAGCGCGGCGGGGCGCGGCGCGCCGAACAGCGAGTCCCAGGCGCCGGAACTGAAGCCGCACACGCACGACAGGTTGCCGGCCGGCACGCGCGAGCCGACCGCGCGGACCAGCGCCGCGACGTCGGCGCACCAGGCGCGCACGGTGCCGGCCTGGGCCGCGCCGGCGGCGAGGGTGGCGACGATGAAGATGGCGCTGCGGGTGACGGGGCTGGAAACGGCTTGCGGTTCGGGGAGATCGACGGGCATCGGCGCGCGCTCTTCTGGGGGGGCGGGGGGCACTCATTCTTATATGCAGCGTCGTCGATTGTCAACGCGACGCGGCCGCGCGCAGCGTGCGGCGCGGCCCCGCGTCCCGCCTGATCGAGGCCGGGGGAGCCGCCCGGCCGCGGCGCCTGCAAGGCCGATGCGCATCGGTTACGATCGTGTGTCGCTTGGACGCGCCGGACGCGCCGCCGATACCCGGGCGGGCCGCCGGCGGCCCGCGCCCCGTCCATCACGCCACCACCGAACGACACGATGACCGACCGCCCGGCCCCTCGCTTCTCGACCACGATCTCCAACTTCTGGAATGCGTCGTTCCTGAGCGGCGAGATCCTGTACCGCGACGCGCGCTTCACGCTCGCCGCCAATCCCGATCTCGACGACGATTCGCGGGTCATGGTGCTGACGCGCCCCGACGGCCTGGCGATGGCGGTCGTCACGCCCGAGCTGGCCGGACGCATGGGCCTGCGTGAACTGCGCAAGCCGTCGGCGGACAGCTTCCGCCGTCGCCTCGCGGACGCCAACCTCGTCCTGCATGGCGCGGATTACCTGCTCTACTTTTCGGCGGCGGAAAAATACGCGCTGCTGGCGGAGCCCGAGCCTCCCGGCGTGCGCGCGCTGACGACGCGCGATGCCGAGGCGTTTGCCGCGTTCGAGTCGTGCGCATCGGAGCAGGACCTCGACGACGCCTACGTGGAACTGGCGCACCGGGCGGTATTCGGTGCGTTCCAAGGCGAGCGGCTCGTCAGCGCGGCCAGCATGTACGCGTGGGAAGACTCGCGCCTGGCCGACCTCGGCGTGCTCACGCTCGCTCACGCGCGCGGGCACGGCCACGCGCGCAAGGTGGTGCGCGCGCTCTGCCGGCATGCCTATGCGCAGGGATGCGAGCCGCAGTATCGCTGTCAGCTCGACAACGCCGCATCGGTGGCGCTGGCGCGCTCCGTCGGCCTGACCACGTACGGCACCTGGGAAGTCGTGTCGCCCGATTCCGACGTGTAAGCGCGGCGCGCTCGCGCGGGAACGCGGCAGGCGGTGGCGGGCGCTTACTGGTGCGCGGCCGCGCCGCCGACCACCGCGCACGTGAAGTCCTGGATTTCTTCCGCGGAGCCCCAGTTGAAATCCGGGATGACGTCCAGTCGATTCGCCAGCAAGGCCATGCCGCCGTCCCGCAGCCTGACCACGGCGAGGCCGAACTTCGCGATGCTGTCCTCGCGGCGCCGCGCATAGGCGTCGACGATCCTGAACGGATTCTCGCGGACCAGGTCGTCCGAACCGAGGCGCTTCGCCAGATAGACGTGCCCGTTGATCCGCTGCGCGAGCGGCGCCCAGTCCGGGCCGATGTCGCGCTGCGCCCCTTCCAGCAGGTGATAGACCTCGGGCTTCAGACAGGACACGTGGATGTGCAGCTGATCCTGCGAGCGCCCGTATTTCGAGTTGATCGCGAACGACAGATAGGCATCGTCGATCGGCCTGCCGAATTCCTGCGCGAGGCGGCCGCGTTCGTTCCACGCGGCCGCGAAGAAACTCGGCGCGCCGGCCGCCTGAAGCAGCGGCGACTCGATGCCCGTCACGCGGTGGGTCGGCATGACCAGGTCGTGATACGGGCCGCGCAGATCCTTGAGCACCACGTACTGCGCGGCGAGATCGACCTTCAGGCACGGATCGGGTTTGCCGTTCGCGGTCTGGTCCGGCACGCACCGCTGGCTGACGATCTCCCACAGCGCATGGGGATTGCCGCGACCATACAGGAAATACGCCGCGAGAACCGCGACCAGCAGCACAACCGGCACGAGGGAAAACGTGATTTTCCGATTCATCGACACCTCGACAATTGACAGGGCCCGCATCGCAGCACGCATGATAAGAGCGTGACGGGCCGGAGGGAAACCGGCGTCGCGAGCCGTCGCCGCCGAAGCCGTCGCGACGGGACGCCTCGACGCGCGCGACGTCTGCCTTGAGCGCGTGCGCGCGCCTCGCGCCAGCGGCCGCCGGCTTTTCGCTGCGCCGCCGATGTGCTATCCTCCCGACCTCGATATTTCAGGTGTGGCGCTGGCACGTTGCCCGGCACCTGCTGATATCCCGGCCCTCGAAGGGCTTCCTTTACGTTGCATTGAACAAGGCCTGTATGTTGGAGATTGCGGTAATCCGATAACCCAAACCCTGCGCAAGCAAGGTGTTTCGGTTATCGATGGGCAAAAAAGCTTGGCGGGCACCCGTTTTTGGTGCGCGCTGGTTATGCACATTCAGATTACTGCGTTCGAATTCCAACATGAACCTCTCCAGGCCCGAGCAACGGACCCTCCACGTCCTCGCCAAAGGTGGCTGCATCGTGCTGACGCGCGACGCGGCCGGCAACATCACATCCGCCCAGTGTTTCACCCGCGACGGGTACGTCCTGTCCGACTGCACGCTGAGCGTTTTCACCCGGCTCAAGACCAAACGGCTGATCCGGTCCCAGGACGGCCGGCCGTATCGGGTCAATCCGGCCGGGCTGCGCGCCGTGCGTTCGCAAGCGGACAACCGCTGACGCGCGCGCGCCCACGTCGCGACGATGCGCGCCCGATACGCGCGGCGGCCGGCGGCAGGCCCGGAACGGGCCGTCGTCAGCCGCCGGGCTTCGCGGCCCGACCGATCGCGGCCCGACCGACCCCGAACGACGACCCGACACCGACGGAGGGCGCACCCGCCCTCCCTCATTCATCGAGCAAGACAGGCAAACCGACATGAAACACGCATCCATCACCATTCGCCCCGAGCGCGACGCCGACCTCGACCGCATCCACCGGATCACGGAAGCCGCGTTCCGCGACGAAACGCATTCGAGCCATACCGAGCAGTTCATCGTCGACGCGCTGCGACGCGCGGGACAGTTGTCCCTCTCCCTCGTCGCGGAACACGACGGCGCGGTCGTGGGCCACGTCGCGATCTCGCCCGTCGCGATCGCATCCGGCGCAGCCGGCTGGTACGGTCTCGGCCCGGTTTCCGTGCAGCCCGACCAGCAGGGTCGCGGCATCGGCTCGCTGCTGATCACGGCCGCGCTCGACGCATTGAAAGCGCACGGCGGCCACGGCTGCGTCGTGCTCGGCAATCCCGCGTATTACGGGCGCTTCGGGTTCCGGACGCATCCGGGCCTGACGCTGCCCGGCGTCCCGCAGGAATATTTCCAGGCGCTGCCCTTGACGGGCGACGTCCCCGCCGGCGACGTGCGGTACCACGCGGCCTTCGAGGCAGTCGAATAAACCGGCGACGCGGGGGCGCGCCGCGCGCCCCGCTCCGCATACACCCCGCGCGCGGGCCCGATGTCCACGCGCCATTACCGAGATGAATCGATGAATCACCGTTTCTACAGAGTCGCCGTGATCCTGGGCCTGATCTCCGCGATCGGGCCGTTCGCCGTGGACATGTACCTGCCCGCGCTGCCGGTCATCGGCCGCAGCCTGGGCGCGGACATGGGCAGCGTCCAGTTGAGCCTCACCGCGTTCTTCGTCTCGCTCGGCATCGGCCAGCTGTTCTACGGCCCGGTGTCGGACATGGTCGGGCGCAAGCCGCCGCTCTATGCCGGCCTCGCGCTGTTCGTCGTCGCGAGCATCGGCTGCGCGCTCGCGACCCGCATCGAGACGCTGGTCGCGCTGCGCTTCGTGCAGGGCCTCGGCGCGGCCGCCGGCATGGTGATCCCGCGCGCCGTCGTGCGCGACCTGCATACCGGCAACGACGCGGCGCGGCTGATGTCGCTGCTGATGCTGGTGCTCAGCGTCTCGCCGATCCTCGCGCCGCTGGTGGGCAGCGTCGTGATCGCCCATACCAGCTGGCGCGGCGTGTTCTGGGCCGTGACGTTCGCGGCGGTGGCAGGGCTCGCGCTGGCCGCCGGCATGCTGGCGGAAACGCGCAACGCCGACGCGCGCGTCGAAAGCAGCCTCGGCAGCGTCCTGCGCGCCTATGCGCAGCTGCTGCGCGACCGCCATTACCTCGGCCTCGTCTTCATCGGCAGCTTCGCGTTCGCGATCTTCTTCATCTACCTGGCCAACTCGCCGTTCGTGCTGATCGAGCACTACGGCCTGTCGCCCACGCTCTACGGCATCGCCTTCGGCGTGAACGCGGCTGCGTTCTTCGGCGCGGCCCAGCTCAACGGGCCCTTGTGCGAACGCTTCGGCATCGCGCGGGTGATCCGCTTCAGCGTGCTCGGATGCAGTGTCGCGCTGCTGGCCCTGCTCGCGCACTATCTCGCGGGCGGCGACCGGCTGTGGGTGCTGCTGACGCTGTACTTCTTCGCCAGCGCGTTCATGGGATGGATGATTCCCACCACCTCGGTGCTCGCGCTCGACACGCACGGCAGCATCGCCGGCACGGCTTCCGCGCTGCTCGGCACGCTGCAGATGATGACGGGCGCCGTGGCGACCGGCCTGATGGGCCTGTTCTCGAGCGACAGCCCGCTGCCGATGGTGGCGGGCATGACCCTGAGCGCGCTGCTGGCCCTCGTCCTGACGCGCTTCACGCTGGGCGGCCGGGCGGCGGCCCGCGCGTGCGCTCCGTAATCCATCCGGGAAGGAGGCCGAATCGGCTCCCTTCCCGATACTCGACGTTCTTCATACTCCGTGGAAAACCAGACCCTCCTCCAACAACGTATTTTCGACGCGCTGCACGGCGACCTTCCGCGCGAAGGGCCCGGCAGCCTGGGCACCGCCATGCAGGCGCTGACACTGGCGCAGCCGCTGCCTGACGACGCGAAGGTGCTCGACATCGGTTGCGGCACGGGCGCGCAGACCGTGGACCTCGCGACGCTGCTGCCGAACGCGCGCATCACGGCGCTCGATTGCCACGCGCCGTTCCTCCGCGCGCTCGAACGCAAAGCCGCGGCACGCGGATTCGCCGAACGCCTCGACGTCGTCCGGGGCGACATGAACGCCCTCGCCTTCGAGCCCGCGAGCTTCGACCTGATCTGGTGCCAGGGCGCCGCGTACGTGATCGGCTTCGAGCGGGCACTGCGGGAATGGCGATGCCTCCTGAAACCGAACGGCATGCTCGCCATCGCGGAACCTGTCTGGCTCAGGAACGATGCGCCGACCTCCGTGCGCGATTTCTGGTCCGTGTATCCGGCGATGCGAAATATGGATTCCCTGCGGAAAATCGCCGCCGAATGCAATTATTTCGCGCGCGGCGATCTGATTATGAAACCCGAGGATTGGTGGGACGAGTATTACACGCCACTCAGCAGAAAGATCGACGATCTCCGGATTTCATTTATCGATAATCCGGAAGCGCAATTCATTCTTGACGATCATTTTAATGAAATCGGTCTTTATGCCAAATACGCCGATTTCTACGGATATGCATTTTTCGTGCTGGAATCGATCTGATTGCGCCTCGCCGGGATGCGCGGCGCGCCGGTTCGGTTCGGCCCATCATCACCCCGTCGCGCCTCCGATTGCTGCACAGCCACCTCAGGTCCGCACCGGCCCGCGCGCCATGCGATCCGGCGTAAACCACGCCGGATCGCGCACCCGACTGGTACCGCGCGCCGCATCGCGGCCGAATTCTCCATCTCGACCACCGCGTCACGCCGGCCCCTGGCTTACAGCCCAACTGTCATTGCGTAAGCATGCGGTCATACATCCCCGGCGGCCCTTCCCCGCCTGAAGCCCGCAATCCCCTGAATCAATATATTTCCCGCGAAAATCCCCACGACGCCTTACAAAAAAATAACCAGACAGAATTGAAAGACAACGTGTCTTCAAGAGCATCTCAAATTACACGCCGCTGATTCCGCCCTACCATTTTTCGCAGTAGATCGTCAAAATTAATTCAATTAGCTTCTAGCCACCGCATCAATTTCTTTTCAATTGACTTACCCAGTCAAAAAAATTAATGCGGCGCAGCAGATGACATTTCGCACCACGAACTTCATGGCGTTTATTTAAAAACAACCAAGCATCATCAGGTGTCTGAACGTAGTCCGTTTGAGAAGTGATTATCCAATATCGCGGCGAACACAATTCGCTCTCAACTCATGAGGTGGCTACTGATGAACCGTTTCGACGATACCAAGAACGTTTTCTCCCGGAAATCATCCGGCCTGGCCAGGACGGCGATCTCGCTCTCCATCGGCATGGCGATGGCATGCGGCTTCGCGGCGACGGCGCAGGCCGCGGCGGTCATGACGCATCACGTGCGCGCCGCGTCGAAGGTGGCGATGGCGACGAGCAGCCTTGCCGAGACGCAGACGATGAAACTCGACGTCGTGCTGCCCCTGCGCGACAAGGCCGGCCTGGATGCCTTCGTGGCCGACGTGACCAACCCCGCCAGCCCGAACTTCCGCCACTACATCACGCCGAAGCAGTTCACGGAGAAATTCGGCCCGACGCTCGCGGACTATGAGGCCGCCGCCCAGTATCTGGTCAAGTCCGGCCTGACGATCGTGGGCGGCAATCGCGACCGCATGGACATCCAGGTCTCGGGCCCGGTCGCCTCGGTCGAAAAGGCCTTCAACGTGAAGATCCGCACCTACCAGCATCCGACCGAGAACCGGACGTTCTACGGCCCGGACCGCGAACCGACCACCGCGCTCGAAAAACCGCTCTGGCACGTCTCGGGCCTCGACAACTACTCGATCCCGCATCCGCTGTACGTCAAGCGGAGCGCGGTCGCGAAGACGCTCGGCGTCACCGCCGACGCCGTTTCGCCGCGCGCGACGACGGGCTCGGGCCCGTCGGCCTCGTTCCTCGGCAGCGACATGCGCGCCGCGTACTACGGCGGCACGGCGCTGACGGGCGCCGGCCAGAACCTGGGGCTGTGGGAATACGAGGGCACCGATCTCGACGACCTGACCACCTACTACAACAACGTCGGCCAGACCAACAACGTCCCGATCACGCTGACCTCGACCGACGGCACCAGCACCTCGTGCACCGAGGACCAGAACTGCGACGACGGCGAACAGACGCTCGACATGACGCAGGCGCTCGGCATGGCCCCCGGGCTCGCCAGCCTGACCATGTACGTCGGCAACACCGACACCGCGATCATCAGCGCGATGACGACCGCCAACCCGCTGCCGACGACCATCGGCTGCTCGTGGGGCTGGACGCCGGCCGACAACACGACGCTGGACCCGTACTTCGAGCAGATGGCCGCACAGGGCCAGACGTTCTTCGCGGCGTCGGGCGACAGCTCGACGTGGTCGTCGTCGAACGAGGCGTGGCCGGCCGACGACGCATATGTCGTGGGAGTAGGCGGCACCGACCTGACGACAGGCTCGGCGGCGGGCGCCTGGAAGTCTGAAACGGCGTGGGTCGACAGCGGCGGCGGCATTTCGCCGGACGGCATCAAGATCCCGTCATGGCAGGCGGCCACCGGCATCATCACCTCGACGAACAAGGGCTCGAAGACGTTGCGCAACGGGCCGGACGTCGCCGCGAACGCCAACTTCACGTTCTACGTGTGCTCGGACCAGACCGACTGCACCGCCAACGAGTACGGCGGCACGAGCTTCGCCGCGCCGATGTGGGCGGGCTTCATCGCGCTCGCCAACCAGCAGGCGGCCAACAACGGCAAGGCGCCGGTCGGCTACATCAACCCGGTGATCTACGCGAACAACGAGGTCAAGGGGGCGCTCAGCACGACGTATAAGTCGACCTTCCACGACATCACGAGCGGCAAGTCCGGCAGCTTCTCCTCCACGACCGGCTTCGACCTCGTGACGGGCTGGGGCAGCCCGCAGGCCAACCTGATCAACGTGCTGACGCAGTAAAGCAGCCGCGCACGTCGCGCACGAGGTCGATCGCCCCGGGTCACCCGGGGCGATCTCATTGGACCTGATGCTTGGCTCGCGCGACGCCGCCCATTGATTCCCAATCCGAAACAAAATCGCCGGCCAATCCGAAGCGTCGATCATTTCCGACTCTTCAATCGTCGCCATCATCGATGCGCTCGCGCATCGTCACCCGGCGTCGCCCCGGAGCGACACCATACGGCGCGAGCCGCATGCGCCGCCGAGCCAACCTCGCCGACAAGCGCCATCGGGTCGGTTCCACGCACCGCCGTCGGTCGCAATTGGACAGGATTCCGTCGGATCCTGTCGGCACGCCCGCTTTTTGATTTCACACTCTCCAGTTATCCCACCCGCCGCGTCATACGCCACGCGACAGGCGTTCGCTATCGCGTTGTCATCTTAGTCTCATGCAGCACGGCTATCGTCCTGCGTGCCTTCGACGAGCACGATGAAGTCCCCCGCAATCGCTGGATAACTCGAGTCGGACTCCCCATGACCTCAAAAAAACGCCGCGACTTCCTGAAGCTGGGCACCCACACGCTGGCGGCGGCCGGCGTCGCATCGGTGCTGCCCCCCGCGATCCGCAACGCGCTCGCCCAGACGACCCAGCCGACGACGCTGGCCGGCATCGAGCACATCATCGTGTTCATGCAGGAGAACCGCTCGTTCGACCACTACTTCGGCATGCTGCCCGGCGTACGCGGCCTGTCGGACCCGTACCCGACGCCGCTGCCGAGCGGCAAGCCGGTCTGGTATCAGCCGAACCTGTCGTCCGGCAGCTATGCGGCCAAGGACCCGTCGGGGAAGCTCGTCGCCAACGTGATGCCCTACCCGCTCAACCCCGGGACCTCGACGCCCGTCAATTACCAGGGCGTCAACCTCGATCACTCGTGGAAGGGATCGCAGCAGACCTGGAGCAGCTGGAACGCGTGGGTGCAGAAAAAGGGCTACTGGACGATGGGCTATCTGAAGCCCGCCGACCTGCCGTTCTACTACGCGCTCGCGAACGCCTTCACGATCTGCGACGCCTACCACTGCTCGCTGTTCGGCCCGACCAATCCGAACCGCCGGTTCCTGTGGACCGGCACCTCGGGCGGCGGCACGATCACCAACCCGCTCTGGAAGCACTACATCGTCGAGAACGACGATCTGTGGGAAAGCAACACCACGTCGGACATCGCGAAGGACAGCGGCAGCCAGAACGGCTGGACCTGGCAGACCTACGCCGACGTGCTGGAAGCGAACAAGGTCAGCTGGAAGGTCTACCAGGGCTACGGCAACTACGGCGACAACGGGCTCGCCTATTTCAACAACTTCCGGCGCGGCGGCGACGCCGGCAAGATCGCGAAAGCGCGCAGCTACGCCGGCAAATCCGGCGACGACGACGCGCATTCGGCCGATGCGCTGATCGCCTCCCTGCAGGCCGACCTGCAAGGCAAGGATGCGCAGGGCAAGAGCACGTTCCCGGCCGTATCGTGGATCGTTGCGCCGTACACCTACTGCGAGCATCCGACCGCCACGTCGAGCGCGGGCGAGACGTTCGCCGAACGCGTGATCAACACGATCATCGGCAGCAGGGACGTCTGGGGGAAATGCGCGATCTTCATCACCTACGACGAGAACGACGGCTACTTCGACCACGTGCCCGCGCCGATTCCGCCGCTCGCCGGCTACGGCAAGCACAACCTGACGACCGCGGGCGGCGCACCCATCGATCTCGGCGACGAGACCTACGGATCGGAGCCGATCGGCCTCGGGCCGCGCGTGCCGATGATCGTCGTGTCGCCGTGGAGCAAGGGCGGCCGCGTCGCATCGCGGCTGTCCGACCATACGTCGATCGTCCGCTTCCTCGAAACCTGGCTCGCGGCGAAGGGATATCCGGCGAGCGCGGTCCAGTGCGCGAACATCTCGGCCTGGCGTCGCGCCGTGTGCGGCGACCTGACGGAGACGCTCAACCTCGCGTCGCCGAGCAACACGCCGAGCGACACCGACGTCACCGGCTGGAAGATCACGGAGCCGAGCAACGGGCCCAACTCGGTGTACGCGCCCTATCCCTACACGGACGCCAGCACGTTCTCGCCGGGCGTCGGCGCCGGTACGCGGCCGGCCGCCCCGCTGCCCTACAACTACAAGGTCACGGCCAGCCGGAGCGGCACCTCGATCACGCTGAACTTCGACAACTCGAAATCGGCCGCGACATCGACCTTCATCGTCTATGCCAACGCGCTGACCCCGGCCCAGAAGGTGTATCACTACACCGTGGCCGCGGGGACCACGCTCTCGGATTCGCTGGTATTGAGCGCGGGCAACAGCCCATGCCAGGTCTTCGGCCCGCAGTCGGCGGCGGGGTATGCCTGGACGTTCTGAGCCGCTTGCCGCCCGGCGCCTCCCGCGCATCCGGGCCGAACTGAACCGGGTCGAGCGCCCGCGTTCAGTTCGAGCCTTCAGGTGCTGACGCCCTGGCGCAAGACGTTCGAGGGCTGCCGCCGCTACGAGGCGAATCGACGCCACGCGTCGTCCACCTTCTCGCTGCTCGTCGACGCACTGACATATCGAAAGCCGTCACGCGCGCGACGCCTCCACGGAAAAGCCTCGCGCGACACGCATCCGGACACCGGACCGTCACGCGCCCCGCACATCGTCCGCTCGATCCGATGCACGTCGGACCAGCGCATCGCGCCACGCTTCGCTCCGGCAAGCGTCCGTCCGCACGCGGAACCGCCCCGATGCGCGAACCGTCGCGGCCCGGCGGTCGGACCATCGCCTAACCGAGCCAGCGCGCATCGGGCCAGCAGCCCGCTTCGAACGTGTGCTTCACGCAGTCGAGCAGCACGCCGACCACGCAGCGCACGGGCGCCGTGGCCTGTCGGCTGCTGGGCGCCGCCAGCACGATCGTGCGCCGCACGCCCGGGGGCGCCAGCGGCGCCGCGCTCAGTACGCCGCGCTCGACCTCCTGCGTCACGCCCACGGCCGGCAGGATCGTCCAGCCGTGGCCTTGCGCGACGAGTTCCTTCTGCACGCTCAACGCATTGGTCTCGGCGAACACCCGCAAGGTCAGCCCCGCCTCGGCCACGGCGTGCTCGATCGCGGCGCGCAGGCCCTGTGGCGCGGCGGGCAAGATGAACGGCTCGCTCGCGACGCGCGCAAGCGCGAGCGGCCGCTTGCGCGACAGCCCGGCGGACGGCGCCGCCACGGCCCACAGGCTTTCCTCGATCAGCGCCTTGACGTGCAACGCGGGCGTCTCCTTCTGCCCGTACAGCAGCGCGGCGTCGACATCCCCTGCTTCGAGCCAGTCCTGCAGATGCCCGGCATAGCCGATCGTGAGCCGCAGGCGGATGTGCGGATAGCGTCGCGCGACCTCGCCCGCCAGCCGCGTGGCCAGCAGGTCCGACGTGCTGGCCAGCAGGCCGATGCTGACGATGCCCGCCACCGGCCCCTCGGTGGGCTGGATCTCGGCCTTGGCGCGCGCCACCTCGTTGAGGATGCGGCGCGCGTATTCGAGCATGGTCTTGCCCGACGGCGTGAGCTGCATGCCGTGGCGGCCGCGCTCGAACAGCTCCGTCCCCATGTCGTCCTCCAGCAGGCGCAACTGGCGCGACACGGCGGGCTGCACGAGATTCAACAGGGCGGCGGCACGCGTGACGTTGCCGGTCTCGGCCACGGTGACGAAGGCGCGCAGTTGCTTGAGATCCATCGCGGATACCTCGATACCGAAAACTGATACATCGATCAGGAAATTCTATTTTTTCAGACATCCATCAATACTTATTATGGACCATCCCCGCCAATGACGAGACAGGGTTCATGAGCGCCTCCATTTTTTCCGCCCCCGACGCCTATCAGGAGATCCGCGACGCCGTGCGCGGCCTGTGTCGTCAATTTCCGCCCGAATACCATCGCAAGATCGACGAGGAACGCGGCTACCCCGAGGCGTTCGTCACCGCGCTCACCGAGGCCGGCTGGCTGGCCGCGCTGATCCCGCAGGACTACGGCGGCCCGGGCCTGTCGATGGCCGAAGCGTCGGTCATCATGGAAGAGATCAACCGCGCCGGCGGCAATTCGGGCGCGTGCCACGGCCAGATGTACGTGATGAACACCATCGTGTTCAGCGGCACCGATGCGCAGAAGGCGCGCTATCTGCCCCGCATCGCGTCGGGCGAGCTGCGCGTGCAGTCGATGGGCGTGACCGAGCCCACCACGGGCAGCGACACCACCAGGCTCACGACCACGGCCGTCAGGAAAGACGGCCGGTGGGTCGTCAACGGCCAGAAAGTCTGGATCTCGCGGGTCCGGCACAGCGATCTGCTGATCCTGCTCGCGCGCACCACGCCGCTCGATCAGGTGCGGAAGAAGAGCGACGGCCTGTCGTGTTTCATCGTCGAGCTGGAGCAGGCGATCGGCAATGGCCTCACGGTGCGGCCCATCCTCAACATGGTCAACCACGAGACCAACGAGTTGTTCTTCGACAACCTGGAGTTGCCGGAGGACGCGCTGCTGGGCGCCGAAGGCAAGGGCCTGAAGGTGATCTTCGAAGGACTGAACGCCGAGCGCACGCTGATCGCGGCCGAGTGCATCGGCGACGGCTACTGGTTCCTGGAAAAGGCGCGCGACTACGCGGTCGAGCGCAAGGTGTTCGGCCGCCCGATCGGGCAGAACCAGGGCATCCAGTTTCCGCTGGCCGAATCGTTCATCGAGCTGGAGGCCGCGAACCTGATGCGCTGGCGCGCGTGCGAGAAGATCGACGCCCGGCAGAACGCAGGGGTCGAGGCCAACATGGCCAAGTACCTGGCCGCCAAGGCCAGCTAGGAAGCCGCCAATGCCTGCCTGCAAACGCACGGCGGCTTCGGTTTCGCCTGCGAATACGACGTGGAGCGCAAATTCCGCGAGACGCGTCTGTACCAGGTCGCGCCGATCTCCACCAACATGATCCTGGGGCATGTGGCCGAGCACGTGCTGGAGTTGCCCCGCTCCTATTGAGCGCGGCAAGGGCGACCGCAAGCGCCCGCGACACGCCCGACGCCTGCCCTCATCGATGAGCGAAACGACATGAGTCTCGACAATCCCGATTCCTTCGATGCCTGGATCGGTCGCTGCGAAACGCGCGCGGACCGGATCACGCCATCCCCTGTCCGCCTCATGCAGGCCACGCTGGACTACGCGCAGGACGCCACGCCGCCCGCGACCCTGCCGCCGCTGTGGCACTGGCTGTATTTTCTCCCGGGCGAGCGCCAGTCCCACCTCGGCGTCGACGGTCATCCGCAGCGCGGCGGCTTCCTGCCGCCCGTCACGCTGCCGCGCCGCATGTGGGCCGGCGGACGGCTCGCGTTCCTGCGCCCGCTGGACATGGATGCGCCGGCCGAACGACGCTCCACGATCACGAACGTGAAGAGCAGGTCGGGCCGCAGCGGCCGGTTGGTCTTCGTGACCGTGCGGCACGAGGTCGGCGACGCGCAAGGCGTGGCCATCCGCGAAGAACAGGACATCGTGTATCGCGACGCACCGCCTCCCGCCGCGGCGGACGCGCCGCCTCCGCGGCCCGCGCCGGACGACGCGCAATACTCGCACGTCATCACGCCCGATCCGGTGTTGCTGATGCGTTTTTCGGCGCTGACCTTCAACGGCCACCGGATCCACTACGACCGGCCGTACGCGACGCAGGAGGAAGGCTATCCGGGCCTCGTGGTGCACGGTCCGCTGATCGCCACGCTGCTGCTGGAAGCGCTGCGCCGCGCGCACCCCGACCGAACCATTCGCAGCTTCGCGTTCAAGGCGGTCAGCCCCTTGTTCGACACCGCGCCGTTCACGGTGAACGGCGCGCTCGAGACACACACCGCCCGCTTGTGGGCATGCGGCCCGCAGGGCCAGCTGGCCATGCAGGCCAGCGCCGAACTGGAGTAGCACCGACCATGCAAGCTCGACCCGGCCCCCTGAGCGGAATGACCGTCGTCACGCTCGAACACGCGATCGCCGCGCCTTTCTGCACCCGCCAGCTCGCCGACCTGGGCGCGCGCGTGATCAAGGTGGAGCGCCCGGGCGTGGGCGACTTCGCGCGCGCCTACGATCACCGCACGCGCGGCCTCGCCTCGCACTTCGTCTGGACCAACCGCTCGAAGGAAAGCCTCACGCTGGATCTGAAACAGCCCGCCGCCCAGGCCGTGCTCGGCGAGCTCACGGCCCAGGCAGACGTGCTCGTGCAGAACCTCGCGCCCGGCGCGGCCGCGCGCATGGGCCTGTCGTTCGAGGCGCTGCACGCGAAGCATCCCCGGCTCATCGTCTGCGACATCTCGGGCTACGGCGCCGACGGCCCCTATCGCGACAAGAAAGCCTACGACCTGCTGATCCAGAGCGAAGCGGCGTTCCTGTCGGTCACGGGCACGCCCGACGAGCCCAGCAAGGCCGGCAATTCGATCGCGGACATCGCGGCCGGCATGTATGCGTACACCGGCATCCTCAGCGCGCTGCTGCAACGCGGCCTCACCGGCGTGGGCTCGCACGTCGAGATCTCCATGCTCGAAGCGCTGGGCGAATGGATGGGCTTTCCCTTGTACTACGCATACGACGGCCAGCCGCCCCCGGGCCGCAACGGCGCGGCGCACGCCACCATCTACCCTTACGGCCCGTTCAAGGCGGGCGACGGCCGGGTGGTGATGCTGGGCCTGCAGAACGAACGCGAGTGGAAGGCGTTCTGCGACACCGTGTTGCGCAACCCCGCGTTGGCGACCGATCCGCGCTTCGACGCCAACGTGCGCCGCTCGGAACACCGCGCCGAGCTGCAAGCCGTGATCGAACAGACGTTCGCCGACCTCACCGCGCAGGAGGTGATCGCGCGCCTGGACGACGCGCAGATCGCCAATGCCGCCGTCAATCAGGTCGGCGATCTCTGGTCCCATCCGCAACTCCAGGCCCGCCGGCGCTTTCGCACCATTGATTCGCCCGCCGGCGAGCTGCGCGCGCTGCTGCCGCCCGCCACGGTCGACAGCTTCGATGCGCGCATGGACCCTGTCCCCGCGCTGGGCGGGCACACCGCGCAGATCCTCCGCGAACTCGGGCGCAGCGAGGCCGATATCGAACGATTGCGCGCCGCAGGCGTCATCTGAACCATGTCCACCGCCCGCTCTCCCGTCCTTCACGCACGCAGCCTGCTGTTCGTGCCGGCCAACCGGCCCGAGCGTTTCGCCAAGGCGCTCGAATCGGCGGCCGACTGCGTCATCATCGATCTCGAGGATGCCGTCGCCGCGGACGGCAAGGACCGCGCACGCGCGCAGCTCGCGCAGCACCTGCCGCGGCTGACCTCCGGACAACGCTGGCGCACGCTCGTGCGCGTGAATGCCGTCGACACCGCCTGGCACGCGGCGGACCTCGCGCTGCTGCGCGACTGGACAATGCACGGCGTCACAGTGATGCTGCCCAAGTCCGAAGACGCGCACGCGCTGCGCCGCGTCGCGGAACAGCTTGGGGCGCACGCGCGGCTCGTGGCGTTGGTCGAATCGCTGGCCGGGCTGGACGCGGCCGACACGCTCGCGCGCGACCCGCAGGTGGCGCGCCTCGCCTTCGGCCACCTCGATTTCCAGCTCGACCTGGGCATGCGCGCCTCGCCGGACGAAGCGGAGCTGGCCTTCGCGCGCAACGCGCTGGTGGCCGCCTCACGGCGCGCCCGCCTGCCCGCGCCGATCGACGGCGTGACCACCCGCACCGACGACGCCGAGCGTCTCGCGGCCGACGCCCGGCGCGCCCGCGCGTTCGGGTTCGGCGGCAAGCTGTGCATCCACCCGGCGCAGGTCGCCGGCGTCAACGAGGTCATGGGCTATTCGGCGGACGAGCAGGCCTGGGCGCACCGCGTGATCGAGGAAGCCGCGCGGCACGGCGGCGCGGCGTTCAGCCTCGACGGACGCATGGTCGACCTGCCCGTCATCCGCCTGGCCGAGACGATCGTGGCCGGCGCACGGGCCTGAGCGCCGGCCGGGTCGGCCTCGCCGCAGCCGCCGCCGAGCGCGAATCCGCGCCGGGTGCGCGCTACGCGACCCGGTCAATCCCGAGTGAACCCGGCATGTCCCGGCATCAAAGCGCGCAGTCGACGTCGCGCAAGATGAAGGACAGGGTTTCCGCCATCGCCTTCAACTCGGGAATCACGCGCGCGCGGATCGCCGCCACATCCGGCTCCGGCTCCACCGCACCGCAATTCAGCGCCATCAACGTGCGCGTGCGGCCGATCACGATCGGCAATGCAATGCCGTAGGCGTCGCGCTGATAGCCGCCGACCGACATGCATACGCCCGACCGCCGCAGATCCTCGAACGCCGCCTCGAGGTTCTCGCGAACCCTGTCCGCCTCGTCTCCGGCCGCGTCGAGCAGCTCGGCCACCAACGGCGCGCGCGCCTCGCCCGGCAGCCCATACAGATAGGCGCGCCCGACCGCGGTCGACGCGATCGGCAACAGCGAACCGACGCCAAGCCGCAGCGTGGCGATCCTGGCGCCCGCGCGCGACGCGATATACACCATGTCGAGCCGGTGCGGCACCGCCAACGCAACCGAGAAGCTCAGCTTGTCGGCAAGCTGCTGCATCACGGGCGTGACCAGGCGCGTGACGGGATTCGCTTCCAGATACGCATGTCCGATGCGCAATGCGCCGGCGCCGAGTTCGAACAAGCGCCCGCCGCCCACCCTGCGCAGATAGCCGATCGAGATCAGGGTCGTCGTCAGGCGGGACACCGTCGCCTTCGACAAACCGGTGCGCCGCACCAGTTCCGCATTGGACAGCGGCGTGCGGGCCCCGCGAAATGCGTGGAGCACGTCGAGCCCGCGTTCGATGGTCAGCGTCATGCTGCTTGCCTGTCGGTCTCGCCCATGTGCGCGTCAGTCGATGACGGCGGACTGCGCCTGGACATGCCGCGCGGCCGCGACCAGCCTGGGCCCGAGTTCCCGCTCGACCCGCGCGCGCCCCAGCCTCGCGCTGCGTCCGATACAGGCCAGCACGAGCGGCGCGTGATCCTGAACCCGCAGCGGAACGGCGAGAATCGTCAGGTCCGGCTCCCATTCGCCGAGCGACATGCAATAGCCGACGTCATGCACCTGGGCAATACCCCCGCTGATCCGGCGGCGCTGGCCGGGCCAGTCGCGTCCCGCCTTGCGTTCGATGTTGCCGAGCAGGTAGAAGCGTTCGAGTTCCGGCAAGGCCGCCAGCAGGGCCCAGCCCATCGGCGACGACGCGATGCGCAGACGTGTGCCCGCGTCCAGCTTGAGATCGACCGACGCCGGTTCGCTCGCGCACGTGTCCAGAACGATCACGTCGAGGCGATCCCGCGTACCGAGCATCACATAGGTTTCGCTCGCGTTCGCGAACGCCTGCATGTCGAGCCGCCCGAGCAGCGGGACGTTGGCATGCGCGATCGCGGCGTAGCCGAGCGACAGCACGGGGGCGGCCAGCCGATACCGGCGGCGCTGCGGCGAATAATGCAGGTAGCCGAGCGCGACGAGCGAACGCGCCATCCGCGTGATCGTCGGCGCGGGGATGCCCGTTTCGAGCACGAGGTCCTGATTGCCGAGCCATGGCTCATGCGGCGAAAACGCGGCCAGGATCGCGAGACTCCGCGCCAGCGGAACGACCATCGCCTGCGATGCGGGCCCGTCTTCCGCCCGCTCGCCGCCGGCATCCGGCGCATCGCGCCCCCTCGCGTCCTGCTGCGCCGGCAGGGACGGCGTTGCCCGGTGTGCATGCGGCGGCATCGATTGCTCCGTTTGCCTCGATTCGGCTGTGAACGCGGCGCTGAACCCGGCTCCGGGCCGCCGCCGCGGCGCGCCGCGCGACATGGCGGCACGCATGGGATGAGTACGTCCGATGCCTCGCATTACACGGGCCAACCGCCAGCGAGTCAATGGTCGCGCCAGGTTGTTCCGTACTCTGGAAACGCTGCGGGCATGGAAATGACGCACCCAGGGCGGGAGACAGCCGGCTCCCGATCGTTTCCTGGCGGAACGGCTGCGCCGGAACAGGTCAATGTACGGAACAGGACATCGCTTGCGCGAAGCGCATGACGAGGAGCGGCCGCCGTCCGGCGCCACGGGCAACGGCGCCCGCCTCGGCCGCCGCCTCGACGCCCCGGCGCGTCACTGCGCATCGCGGATCATGTTGCGGGCGATGACCAGCTGCTGGATCTGGCTCGTCCCTTCGTAGATGCGGAACAGGCGCACATCGCGGTAGAAGCGCTCGATCGCGTATTCGGCCATGTAGCCCGCGCCGCCGAAGATCTGCACCGCACGGTCGGCCACGCGGCCGCACATCTCGGACGCGAACAGCTTCGCGCACGACGCCTCGGTGCCGACGGGCTGCCGGGCGTCGCGTCGGCGCGCGGCGTCCACCACCATGCAGCGGGCCGCGTAGATCTCGGCCTTGCTGTCGGCCAGCATGGCCTGCACGAGCTGGAACTCGGCGATGGGCTTGCCGAACTGCCTGCGCTCCAGCGCATAGGTCAACGCCATCGACAGCATGCGCTCGGCCACGGCCACGCACACCGCGGCGATATGGATGCGGCCCTTGTCCAGCACCTTCATCGCCGTCTTGAAGCCCTGCCCCTCCTTTCCGCCGATCAGGTTGGCGGCCGGCACGCGCACGTTCTCGAAGATCACGTCACAGGTATGCGCGCCTTGCTGCCCCATCTTCCGGTCGCGTTTGCCGAAGCTGATACCGGGCGTCCCGGCGTCGACGATGAAGGCCGAGATGCCGCCCGCGCCCTTGTCTTGCGGATTGGTGCGGGCCATCAACGTGAAGATGCCCGCATGCGGCGCGTTCGTGATGAAACGCTTGGTGCCGTTGACCACGTAGTCGTCGCCGTCCCGAAGCGCCGTGGTGCGCAGCGAGGCCGCATCGGAGCCGGCTTCCGGTTCGGTCAGCGCGAAGGACGCGATCAGTTCGCCGGTCGCGAGGCGCGGCAGGTACTGCGCCTGCTGTTCGGGCGTACCGTCGAGCACGATGCCCTGCGAGCCGATGCCGACCGTCGTGCCGAGCACCGAGCGAAACACCGGCGACGCGCGGCACAGTTCGAACACCGCGAGCACCTCTTCCTCCATGGTCAGATCGAGGCCGCCGAAGCGCTCGGGAATGGTGAGGCCGAACAGGCCCATCGCCTTCATGTCGGCGACGATCTCCTCGGGAATCTCGTCGGTTTCGGCGACCTGCGCCTCGTTGGGCAGGAGGCGCTCGCGAACGAATCGAGCGATGGAGTCGAGCAGGCCATTGAGCGTTTCCGGATCGCGAATCATGTCGACGCGCCTTGAAAGAGAGTGGAATCGACGCAATAGTGCGCCGGCCGCCGGCGCGAAACAACCGCCTCGCGGAGAACGTTCCGGAAGATGAAAACGCGCCGACGCGGCGGGTATTGGCGACGGCGCGGCCCGACCCGCCCCGGCTGCTGCCAAGGTACGGAACACTGTGCGCCCATCCGTTGACGGCATGCCCGGCGCGGTTGCATCGTACGAGCCGGGTCCACTGCCGTCACGTACGCCATGCCGCTCCAAGCCGATTCGCTGCTGGCCCGCCCCTTTGCCCCCATCGAGCATGCGTATTCGCTGCGCGATACGCAGTTGTACGCGCTCGGCCTGGGGCTGGGAACCGACCCGCTCGACGCGAGGCAACTGCGCTACGTCTACGAAGGCGAGGACGGTCGATCGCTGCGCGCGCTGCCGACCATGGCGAACGTGCTCGCCTACCCGGGTTTCTGGGCGCGCGAGCCGGACACGGGCATCACCTGGCAGCGGATCCTGCACGCCGGGCAGGAGATCCGGCTGCACGCGCCCTTGCCGGCCAGCGGCCGCGTCACGGGCGCGACGCGCATCACCGGCCTGTGGGACAAAGGAGAAAACACCGGCGCGCTTCTCCAGCAGACGCGCGACGTCACCGATGCCGACACGGGCCGCCTGCTTGCCACCGTGGTGCAACTGAGCCTGTTGCGCGGCGACGGCGGTTTCGACACAGGCGGCGGCGCCGGCGCGCCGCCGACGCCTCACGCCATGCCCGACGGCCCGCCCGATCGCGTGTGCGAGCTGCGCACGCCCGCGCAACTGGCGCTGATCTACCGCCTGAGCGGCGATCTCAATCCGCTGCACGCCGACCCCGCCGTGGCCGCGTCGGCGGGCTTTCCGCGCCCGATCCTGCACGGCATGGCGCTGATGGGCATAGCCGCGCACGCGGTGCTGCGCACGGTGCTCGACTACGACGACGAGCATTTCGCGGGCATGCGCGTGCGCTTTACCGCGCCGGCCTGGCCCGGCGACACGCTGCGCACCGAGATGTGGGTCGACGGCCGCGCGGTTTCGCTGCGCGTCACCGCCGTCGAACGCAACGTGGTGGTAGTGAACAACGCGCGGGTCGACCTGCGCTGAACGGTTCTTTTCAGGAGATACGCATGGATCTGGGTTTGACCGGCAAGGTCGCCATCGTCACCGGCTCCGCGCGCGGCCTCGGCGCGGCCACGGCGCGCCGGCTCGCGCAGGAAGGCGCGCACGTCGTCGTCACCGACATCAATGCCGAACTCGCGCAAGCCACGGCCAAGGCGCTGCGGGACGACGGCCTCGCCGCGCACTGCATCGTGGGCGACATCACGCGCGAAGCCGACGTGCGACGCCTCGTCGACGAAACGGTCGCGGAATTCGGCGGCGTGCACATTCTCGTGAACAATGCGGGCGCGCCGCGCGACACGTACCTGGTGAAGATGAGCGAGGACGATTGGGATTTCGTCATCGACGTGATGCTCAAGGGCGCGTTCCTGGCCGCCCGGGCCGTCATGCCGCACTTCATCGAGCAGGGCTGGGGACGACTGATCAACATCAGCTCGCGCGCCTACCTGGGCAACCCCACGCAGGCCAACTACGCCGCCGCCAAGGCCGGCCTGATCGGCATGGCCAAGGCGCTGTCGCTGGAGGAAGGCCGCTACGGCATCACCTCGAACTGCGTCGCGCCCGGCTTCATGGAAACGGAAATGGTGCAGGCGCTCCCGACCTACGAGGCGATCAAGGCGCGCGCGCTGGCCGCCCAGCCGATCAAGCGCGCCGGTCGCCCGGAAGACGTCGCCGACGCCGTGGCCTTCCTCGCCAGCGAGCGCGCCGGCTTCATCAGCGGCGAAGTGCTGCACGTCACGGGCGGGCGCTACGGTTGATCCTGTACCGACGTCGCAGGAACGACAACCGCCGTCGCGAAACAAGCGCGGGCTGGCGATAGACGGCATCCAGGAAGCCGAGCCCGATCGATGAATGCGCAAACGAACGCCGGGGGCCAAGATCGATGCCAGGGCGCAATCCCGACGCTGCCGCTCCACGCTCGACCCGCGGATATCCCGGTCACGCGGCGGCGCGGAAGCCTCCACGATCCGGGCCATCCCTTGCTTGCGCGCTCAACCATCCGTCGAGACCGTCACGGCCTCCCATGCACCGATTTCATGCGCCAATGCCGACAGCTTGTCCCGCACGAGCCCGAGCGCATCGCTGCCGAGCAGCAGATGCGCGGGCGGGCGCTCCGCGGCGATGACGTCGAGCATCGCGCGCGCGGCTTTCCGGGGATCGCCCTGTTGCTTGCCGCTCTTGTCCTCGCGGGCCTTGCGGATCGGATCGAAGAGCGCGTCGTAGTCCGCGATCGAGCGCGGCGTGCGCGCCATCGAGCGGCCCGCCCAGTCGGTGCGGAACGAACCCGGCGCCACGGCCGTCACGGCCACGCCGAGCGGCTCGACTTCCTTGCCCAGCGCTTCGGAAATCCCCTCCAGCGCGAACTTGCTGCCGCAGTAGTAGGCAATCCCGGGCATGGTGATGAAGCCGCCCATCGACGTGATGTTCAGGATGTGCCCGCGGCGGCGCTTGCGCATGTGAGGCAGGACGGCCTTCATCATCGCCACCGCGCCGAACACGTTCACATCGAACTGCTTGCGCATGTCCGATAGCGCCGATTCCTCCATGATGCCCTCGTGGCCGTAGCCCGCGTTGTTGACGAGAACATCGATGGGGCCCACATCGGCCTCGATGTCCGCGACGACGCCGTCGATCACATCGAAATCGGTCACATCGAGCACGCGCCCCCGGGCCTGCCCGGACAGGGATTCGAAGTCGCGCCTGGCCTGCGCGCTTCGCACCGTGCCGACGACCGTGTGCCCCACCGCCAGCGCTTCGTGCGCGAGCGCGCGGCCAAAGCCGCTGCTGACGCCCGTGATGAGCAGGATTTTGCCGGATGCCATGAGCCTTTCTCCCGAATGTCGATTGGAGAATGCATGTTAGTCTGGCGAACCGCATCGGATAAGCCAAGATCCGCTGATTATCTTGCCTAAAACTATGAGCCTGAAGCGCATCTCGAACCCGCCTCCGGATCTGCCCCGTCGCAGCCGGGCGCGCATGGTCGCCCTGCTGCGCGCGCTGGCGCCCGACGAGGGCTACAACCTGACGGCGCTCCCGAGCGTGCGCCTCCTGCGCTCGGACCGGGCGCTCTCGCGCACGCCGGTTCTGTACGACCCCGGCATCGTGATCGTGTGCCAGGGCCGCAAGCGGGGCTACTTCGGCGACCGGCTCTATCTGTACGACGAGCGTCACTATCTGGCCGTCTCCGTGCCCGTGCCGTTCGACATGGAAACCGACGCCACGCCTGAGCATCCGCTGCTCGCGCTGTATCTTCACCTCGATTTCACATTGGCCGCCGAACTCGCGGCGCAGATCGACCGCGCGGGCGGCATGGCGCCCGTGCACGTCCCCCAGAGCATGATGTCGACGCCGATGGACGATGCGATGCAAGCCTCGGTATTGCGCTTGCTCGAGGCGCTGCATCGACCGCTCGAAGCCGCCGTGCTGGGCCCGGGCCTGCTGCGGGAGCTGTACTTTCGCGTACTCACCGGCGCCCAGGGCGGGCCGATGCGCGAGGCGCTGGCGATGCGCGGCCAGTTCGGCCGGATAGGCCGGTCACTGCGCCTGATTCATGCCGGCTACGCGCAGCCCCTCGACGTCACGCAACTGGCCGAGGAAGCGGGCATGAGCATCCCGAGCTTCCATAGCCACTTCAAGGCGATCACGCGGGTGTCGCCGATGCAGTACGTGAAGTCGACGCGGCTGCATCAGGCCCGCTTGCTGATGATCCGCCAGGATCTGACGGCGGAGGCCGCGGGACACGCCGTGGGCTACGGGAGCGCGTCCCAGTTCAGCCGGGAATTCAAACGCCTGTTCGGGTTGACGCCGGCGGCGGAGACGAGACGGATGCGCGAGCGTTTCGCGTTGCCGGAGACGCTTGCCGATGCGATCTATGTGTCGTCGCATTGAATTGGGCATGAGCTGAAGCGACAGCTTCGTCCGCGATCAATGGGTGGGCGACCGTCCTGGAGATGCTTGACACGATCGATGACTCCACGCGGGCATGTTTGGCGCCCGCGCCATCTCCGTCGCGACGAGGGTCGACCATGACGCGCGTTCGACAAAATTTTAATTTCCGCGTCATCGAAATAGAGTTTGGCCGCCGCCATACTAAACGCGAATTTTGATGCCCATATTAAACGACAATACCATCAAGATTCTTGCTACCAAGCACCGGGGATATTTAATTTAAACTGGAGCATGCCATGCATCGCAAAGTTAAATCAAATCTCATTCGCCTGGTGTTGAATTTTTACTTTATTGCAGCTGGCGCAATCACGGCAACCACCCTGACCTATCCCATCGCATCCTCAGCCAATCCCAATGACGTCATCACCTCTCAGAGAGATTTGAAAGATGGATACAGTGGATACCACGGCGTGACCTACGGGAATGTCGACTCAGTGTTGAACGGAATAAAACGGACGCCAACAGGCGGAAACGACAGTCCGGAATGGAAGGCCTGGTATTTGGGCGAGAGCCAAGATGTCGCAGCGGCATACGCTGGCGCGCCGGACTCCATGTGGGAGAGCGATCCCAGGAAAGCAGACAAAGTCGCCGGAGCAGTCACGCAAGCCAAGATTCCCGGCAAAGTCAGGGAGATCACCATTAACCTGGATGCCAAAAATCCCAACGATATAAAAAAGGCACTGGGATTGGACGTCAACAAGCCGCTTATGGATCAGCTCGGCGATAAAAATGTCTTGAGAAAATGGGGAGTAGATGCTGCGGTTCTACGTGTTCCATTAGTCGATGGTGGATTTGAAGTTGCCGTTCCGTGGTCCACGGCCGAAGGAATCAGGCCGACGGTGATCAAGAGATTCGATGGCAATGACATGACCGGCGGGCGAGATCTTCAAAAATATGTGCAAAGTCTCGGAAACAAATGCTGAGCATGCGTGCCGAATCAAAACGTCGATTGAGTTTCGCCACCCAAAGATCCCATATCACTGTGAGGCACAAGATGAACAGCACATCCATTTTCAAACAAGCCATTTCGGCGAGCAAGATCAGAACACTGGCGTGCATCGCCATCATTTTTTCATTATCCGATGCCTCGATTGCTCAAAGCGACCCATACAAGGTAGTCAAGAAATCCAGCAGCGGCGACTGGATCGTCGGCGGGAAGCCGCTCTCTCAGTGCACGATGACGGCCGCGAATTATGGATCCGGCACCGCAATATACGACGACTGCCCGACAAAGGGTTACCAGGTGACAAGCCCTGCCTATCGAGATCCGTTCGTCAATACGGATGCCGAAGTAATGGATATTTTTAACGTTGTGACAGAGGCCTTTTCAGTCGTGATGGGGATAGCGGAGGTCCCTGGTGCCATCAATCAAATCATGAATTCGAGCATCTCCACGCGTGGCATCGTGGCTCAGGCGGCCAACGCGGCCAGCAAAGGGAAAACAGCCGCTGGAGGCGCCGCAGCCGACGCCAATGCAGCCGCAGCTGCAATATTCGTACGAGCGTCCAAGATCTCAAAGAAATCAATGGAGGCCGGCACAACCCCGCACAGCGTAGAGACGTCAGTGAGACGAGCCGCACTGAAGAGCTGCAGCTAATCAGCCACCGAGATCCGCTTCGCGCGGATCTCATGCCGGGTGGTGTTGTCAGGTCGGTCGACCGCCGACGCGCGATTGCGGAGAAGGTCACCCACTTCAAGGCGATCGCGCAGGCGTCGCCGATGCCGGTACATGAGTCGATGCGGCTGCATCAGGGCCGGGGCCGCCGGGATCTCGGCAGAGGCCGCGGGGCTACGCGAGTGTTCGCGTTGCCCGGGGCGTTTGCCGAGGCGATCTACGTGCCTCATGGCGGAAGGCAGCCGGAGTCGAACCGACCTGGGAGCGGTAGACGCCCCCAACTGGGTTTGAAGCCCAGCCGCACCACCGGATACGCATGCCTTCCCGGGGAACGTGAAACATGCGCGCGACTACGACGAACCGAGCAGCCGGCTGTCCGCGCGCAACAGATGTAAATCGCGATGGAAGCGAGTATACCCAACCCGGTCGAAGAATTCGAGGATCTGGATCGCCCGCTTGCGTCCGAGCCCGGTCGCATCGCGGAACGTCGCCGCGTCGACCGCGCCGCCGCGCGCCTCGGCCAGCGTCGCGATCACGCGCGCCAGCTCGGCGATCACGTCGCCGTGATAGAACAGGTCGCGCACGACCTGATGCACGTCGCCGCGCCGCGCGAGCTTGCGCAGCAGCGCGCGCACCGGCTCCTCGCCCGCGCCGGTGGCCGAGCCGAGATCGCGCACCCACGGCGGATCGTAGCGCCCCGCCTGCACGAGCGGCAGCAATTGCCGCGCCAACGCTTCCTCGCGCGCATCGAAGCTCACCGCATGCGACGGCAGGTGCAGCCACGGCCCGCTGCGCACCACCTCGCCGCCCGCGACCAGCGCGTCGACCAGCGCGCGCCACAGCGCATCGTCGGCGAGCGGCGCGGCCATGCGCCGCAGGCGCGCGACGTCCGGCCCCTGCTCGTCGGGCGAGCGCGCGTGAAACGCCTGCAGCGTCGCCAGCACCTTCGCGCGCAGCGCATCCCAGTGGCGACGCGCGACCAGCAGCGCCGCATCGCCGGACTTGCCCGGCAAGGCCACGCGCACCGCGTCGGCGGGCACGGCCAGCGCCTCGTGCGGCAGCCCGGTCAGATGCACGAGCGTCGCCGTGCCGATCCCGAGCGGCGCCTCGTCGAGCAGCGCGTCGAGCCGGCCTTCATCGAGCCAGGCCGCGAGCGCATCGAGCCACGCGTGCCGCGCGGGCGTGCGCCGCTTGCGCGCCGGACCGAACGGATCGAGCACGCGCCCGCCGCCCACCGTCTGCGTCGCCTGCGCATTGCGCACGATGAAGCGGTCGCCCGGCACCGCGAACACCGGTTCATCGAAAATCAGCTGCACCCGCGCGCGCTGTCCGGCCGCCAGCGTCTCGCCGTCCAGCAGCGCGACATGCGCCACCCGATGCAGCGTGCCGAGATGCACGTGCAGCGGCGCCCAGTGCGTGAGCGTGAGCGCCGCATCGGGCAGCAGCGTCAGCTCGACGTCGAGACGCGGCGACGCCTCGCCGAGCCGCGCATCCGCGATCGTGTCGCCGCGCGCGAGCGCGGCCTTGTCGATGCCCGCGAGGTTGAGCGCGCAACGTTCGCCCGCGCGGCCCGCGTCGGTCGCGCGATTCTGCGCATGGATGCTGCGCACGCGCACCGCTTCGCCGCTGCGCACCACGCTCAACGTGTCGCCGGTGCGCACCTGTCCCGCGAACGCCGTGCCCGTCACGACGGTGCCCTGCCCCGTCAGCGTGAACACGCGATCGACCGCGAGCCGGAACAGCCCATCGTCGCGGCGCGCACGCCACGCGCGCGCCGCGGCGCGCAGGTGCGCGTTGAGCACGGCCACGCCCGGATCGTCGGGTTCGGTCGCGCGCGTATCGAACAGTTCCGCCTGCGCGAGCGCCGTCGGCGCGAGCCAGGCGCGAATCTCGTCGCGCACCTGCGCGAGCCGGGCCGCGTCGACCCGGTCACACTTCGTCACCGCCACCGCGCCATGCGCGACGCCGAGCAGCTGCAGGATCGCCAGGTGCTCGCGCGTCTGCGGCATCACGCCGTCATCGGCCGCGATCACGAGCAGCGCGAAGTCGATCCCGCACGCGCCGGCCGCCATCGTATGCACGAGCTTCTCGTGGCCCGGCACATCGATCAGCCCGAGCACCTCGCCGTTGTCGAGCGGCGCATACGCATAGCCCAGCTCGATCGAGATGCCGCGCGCCTTCTCTTCCTTCAGGCGATCGGTGTCGACGCCCGTGAGCGCGCGCACCAGCGTCGTCTTGCCGTGATCGATGTGTCCTGCCGTACCGACGATCATGCGTGCGACCCCGCCTCGCGCAAGCACTGCGCGATCAGCTCGGCCTCGTCGGCCGCTTCCAGGCAGCGCAGATCGAGGCGCAGCGCGTCGTCCGCGATCCGCCCGATCACCGCGCGCGGCCATGCGCGCAGGCGCCGCTCCAGCTGCAACAACGCGCGCCCGCTGCGCTTGCCGTCGGCCGCGCGCACGACGAGCCCGCAGCTCGGCAGCTGGTCGACCGGCAGCGCCCCGCTGCCGATCTGGCTGAACATCGGCTCGACGCTGACCGCATAGGCCGCGCCGAGCGCCTGCTGCAACGCCGGCCGCAGCCGCTCCGCCGTCGCCGCGATCTCCGCCTGCCCACGCGTGAGCAGGCGCAGCGTGGTCAGGCGCTCGCGCAGCAGCTCCGGCGCGCGATACAGGCGCAGCACCGGTTCGAGCGCCGCGAGCGTCAGCTTGCCGACGCGCAGCGCGCGCTTGAGCGGATGTTTCTTGATCTTCGCGATCAACTCCCGGCGGCCGACGATGAGCCCGGCCTGCGGGCCGCCCAGCAGCTTGTCGCCGCTGAACGTCACGAGGTCGGCGCCCGCCTCGACGGTCTCGCGCACCGTGGTCTCCTTCGGCAGGCCCCACTGCGTGAGATCCGCGAGCGTGCCGCTGCCGAGGTCGACCGCGACCGGCAGGCCGCGCTCGCGCGCGAGCGGCGCCAGTTCGTCCAGCGTGACTTCCTTCGTGAAGCCGCTGATCGCGTAATTGCTGCAATGCACCTTCATCAGCATCGCGGTGCGCGGCCCGATCGCCTCGGCGTAGTCGCGCAGATGGGTGCGGTTGGTCGTGCCGACCTCGCGCAGCTTCGCGCCCGCGCGGCTCATGATGTCCGGAATCCGGAACGCGCCGCCGATCTCCACCAGTTCGCCGCGCGACACCACGACCTCGCGACGCGCCGCCAGCGCGGACAGGCTCAGCAGCACGGCCGCCGCATTGTTGTTGACGACGGTCGCCGCCTCCGCGCCGGTCAGCTCGCAGATCAGCGCGTCGATCAGGTCGTCGCGATCGCCGCGCCGCCCGGTCGCCAGATCGAACTCGAGATTCATCGGCTGCGTGAGCGCCTGCATCACCGCGCGCACCGCGTCGTCGGGCAACAGCGCCCGCCCGAGATTGGTGTGCAGCACGGTGCCCGTCAGATTGAACACGGCGCGCAGCCGGCTCGCGTCCTGCGCGGCGAGCCGCGCGCGCACGTCGGCGGCGATCGAGCCGTCGTCGAGCGGTGCGGCATGCGCGGCATCGCGCCGCACGGCGTCGCGCCACGCGTCGAGCGACGCGCGCACGGCATCGAGCACGCGCGTGCGGCCATGCTCGGCGACGAGCGCGACGCACGCCGCCGACGACAGCACGCGCTCGACCGACGGCACGCGCGCGAGCAGCGCCTGCCGCCCGTCGGCCCCGGCTGCGCCCACGTCCGGCCCGCCCGTCATGCGTCGGCCGGCAGTTCCGGCCACAGCAGCGGGTTCGGCGTGCTGCGCTGGTAACCGGCCTCGTTCATGAGCAGGTCGAGCGTGAGGCTCGCGAGATCGTCGGCGAGCGGCTCGAACTCGTAATCCTTGTCCTGGTAGCCGATCTTCCGGTACGTATGGCACTCGTCGCACGACTCGGCCTTCACCGCCTCGCTGCCGCCCTCGATGCCGTGATAGGCGATGCCCTTCGTCGAATCGCAGTGCGAGCACTTGGCGCGCACCACGTGCCATTCGGTCGTGCACAGCCCGCATTGCACGAAGCGGTAGCCCTGATACTGGCCGCCCACGCGCACGACGCTCGCGACCGGATGCGAACCGCATACCGGGCACAGGCCCGGCTGGTCGAGGTACGGCACGTCGGCGGGCTTGATGCGGGTCGCGTAGTCGGTCCACACGACCTGCAGCGCCGCCATGATGAACGGCGCCGTCGCCGGCTCGACCTCGGCGAGCCGCAGCGCGGCGATCGCGTCGGCCTGCGCGTCGAGTTCGGCCGGCGTCTTGAGCCGCAGCCCGTCGATCAACTTCGCGAGCGGCGGGTTCACGAGGCCCGCGCGTTCGACGTGATCGAGCACGCGCTGCAGCACCTCGCGCCATTGCGGATCGCGTTCGCCGGCCAGCGCGGGCGCGAGCGGCATCGAATGCTGCTGCGCCTGGCGGATCGATTCTTCCGACGGCATCCGGCCGTCGAGCGTCTGCAGCGCTTCATGCTGCGCGTCGACGACGGTCGCCATCAGCCGCAGGTAGCCGCTGATCGGGTTCAGGTCGGCGAGCTTGCGCAGGCGCGCCGCGCGCGCAGCGAATGCCGTGCCGCGCTCCGGCAGGCGAAAGCGCGGAATGGCCGAATGATCGAGCGTGGCGATTTCATTCGGATCGAGAATCTTCTGTGTCACATTAGTCACGAGCGTGCCCTAAAAAAACAAGCGCCGAACAATCGGCGCCCTGATCGCGGCGGCCGGCCGCGCGGTGCGCCGCGAGGCGCCCGGCGCGGCCGGCCCGGCCGCCGCATCGGCCCCGGCGCGCAACGGCCGGGACGCGGAATGCGCGCTTACTTCACGTTTTCGCGGAACCACTTCGGATGGTGCTTGCGCGCCCAGCCGAGCGTGACCGTGCCGCGCACCATCGCGCCGATCGAGCCCTTCACCCACAGGGCCGCGTAGATGTGGACGATGATGCTGGAGATCAGCACGAAGGCCGCCGCCGCATGCACGACCGCCGCCGCGCGTATCACCCCGATCGGGAAGTAGAACGAAAAATAGCGCCGCCAGATCACGATGCCCGACAGCAGCAACAGCAGCAGACAGGCGACCAGCGTGAAGAATAGCAGCTTCTGTCCGGCGTTATAGCGGCCGACGGGCGGCAGGTTCTCCTCGTGGTTCGTGAGCACGTCGTCGATCTGCTTGAGCCACTGGCGGTCGTCCGCGTCGAGCAGGTTGTGGTGCCAGTAGCGCACCACCATGATCGCGAACGACACGAACATCACGACGCCGACGAACGGATGCAGGATCCGCGTCCACTGCCCGCCGCCGAACAGCGCGGTCATCCAGAACATCGACGGATGAAACAGCGCGAGCCCGGACAGCGCGAGCAGCACGAACGTGATGGCCGTGATCCAGTGATTGCTGCGCTCGTTCGGCGTGTAGCGCACGATCAGGTTCGGGTCTCGCTGGCTCATTTCACGTCCTCCTTGATGCGGCGCGCCTCGTCGCGGGCGGCGGCTTCCTCGTCGTCCGTCACCTCGTTCGGCCCGACGCGCGTGTAGTGGAAGAAGCCCGCCAGCGCCGACAGCGCGATGCCGGCGACCGCCAGCGGCTTCGCGATGCCCTTCCAGAACTTCACCATCGGGCTGATCGACGGGTTGTCGGGCAGCCCGTGGTACAGCGACGGCTTGTCCGCGTGATGCAGCACGTACATCACGTGGGTGCCGCCCACGCCTTGCGGGTCGTACAGCCCGGCGTGCTCGAAGCCGCGCTCCTTCAGGTCCTCGATCCGCTCGGCCGCGTGCTGCTTCATGTCCTCCTTGGTGCCGAACACGATCGCGCCCGTCGGGCAGGTCTTCACGCAGGCCGGTTCCTGGCCGACCGCGACGCGGTCGGAACAGAGCGTGCACTTGTACGCGCGATGGTCCTTCTTCGAGATGCGCGGCACGTTGAACGGGCAGCCCGTCACGCAGTAGCCGCAGCCGATGCAGTTTTCCTCGTGGAAATCGACGATGCCGTTGTTGTACTGCACGATCGCGCCCGGCGACGGGCAGGCCTTCAGGCAGCC